>JBILLK010000041.1:0-64726 GCA_044376115.1 Polyangiaceae bacterium
TCGAACGGCTTGGCGTCATCACCCAAGGCAGGAGCCGAGTGCGTTAGCAGCGCACGCTCGGATCTGTGCGGGGGGCGGCCCGACCCTAATGTGCTAAGGGCCGTCCCTACCGCGACCACGCTGAGCGTTGCGCGGCAGATGCGCGACGGGACCGGGTGCTGGGCCGGCTGGGTTACCGCGTTATCCGGGTATCGCATGAGGCGGTGATGCAGCGGCATGAAGAGGCGCTCGCGGTGATTCGGGCGGCGCTTGTAGCGGTGGTGCCGTAAGGCTGTTGAGGTGCAAAGGCCGGGAGCGCGTGAGGCGGCCCGCTTCCGGCTTGTGCTCGGTGGTTATCAAGGAGCGAGGGAGATTTGAGCGGGCGATCTCGAAGCAGTCTGCGAAAACGGTACGCACGCTGCAGTTCGACGCCCGAGCGAGCCCGGAGAACCAAGCGTTGAGCTGCGATCAGTGCGAACCCCAGTGAGTTCTCTCACTGGCCGTTCTTGTCGTCACTGCCGTCGCTCTCGGGCGCAGGTCCAATGCCCGCGTTCACCCGCGAAGTAGAGGGCGGAGCGTTGGGAGGCGCGAGGGACGGAGTGTTGTCGGGTGCAACGTCTGATTGGGCGGGAGCTGCATGTTGAGCTTGTGCAGGCTTGTCACCCATCCACGGCGGCATCTGTGAGTCATCATAGAAGTCAATGTCGCCTAAGATTCCCTTGAGGTCGCGAGCGACGCGAAGCGCGACGGCTATCAGTGCGCCGCTCGCTAGGTGCTTGTCGCTGGAAGCTACAAATGTGTCCCAGGCCTGATTGAGCTCGGTTACCAGTTCCGTGTACGTCGTGTCGGCTGCCTCCAGCGCAGCTCGACTCACGTATAGATCTCCCTTGATAGTTTGGTAAGACCAGAGGTTGAACATCGCGTATGCGGACAACAATTCGCCGAACGCAGCGTCAAGCTTCACGCTTCCTTCAGTCCCGTTGATTACTTCAAGAGCAAGCTGTCTCGGATCTTTCACGTGCGCACCTATCTCGTTTGCTGTTGCGATGCTCTGAATCCAATCAAGCATTGAGGCTGCGCCTGAAGTGGGCGCGCCAGGTCGCGCGCTAACGTCCACCCGCCTCTGCTGCTCTGATACGTAAAGCTTCGTACGGGGAGTACTCTTTTCGTAAGAGTTTCCAGACGCAAGTTTTGGCGCCCAAAGCACGCATGTCCCTCGCGCCGGATGGATGGCGATGGATCGTAGGTACGGAGTACGGCCTTCTCGTGTCGCTCAGCGCCGCCGCCATCGCGGGACGAGACTATCAGCTCGACTGCCGGCGCGGATGCCCGCAAGCGGTCTGCGTGGTAGTCTTAGGCTGTGACAACACGCGAACTTCTCGATGCCGTTCTCGCGCTTCCAGTCGAGGAGCGTGAGAGGTTTCGCGATGAGCTCGACGCGACGCTGCCAACCGCGGCTGAGCAAGATCCGGAGTTCATCGCGATGATCAATGCTCGCGTGGCCGCGGCCGAGGCGGGCGAGCCCGGTATTCCGGCGGAGCAAGTGTTCGCTGAGCTGCGAGCGCGCTACGGAACGCCTCCTCGGTGAAGCTTGAACTCTCGTTCGCTGCGCGCGAAGACCTGCTCGCTGGCCAAGACTATTACGACGCTGAACGACCAGGACTCGGCGCTGAGTTTCTCGAAGACCTTGAAGCGGTGATGGCGCGAGCGGCACACTCGCCGCTGCAGTTCGCAGTCGTCCCGGGGACCAAGGCGCGACGCGCACGCGCCTCACGTTTCCCGTATCTCGTGATCTTTTTCGTGCTGGACGATCGTGTTCGTGTGGTCGCCGTCGCCCACGAGCATCAACGGCCCAACTACTGGCGCAGCCGTTCGTAGCTGCGGTAGCCCTATGGGTTACTTCGCGTCCGGCGGGCGTTAAAGGGCATCCCTCAAGCCTGGTCCAGCGGTTTTCCCGTTCATCGGCCGGTTTGGGCGTCCCATAACGTTGGGTCGTCGCGAACGAACGCGCGATATGGGCCCATTCCGCATGTTCCAAGCCAACGACCCTTCGATACACGCTTCCAGCAGAGCCAGTCGCCGGGTTCGGCGAGCCCCCAAGGATACAACGAAGCCGGGTAGTCCGTTGCGATGGCCCAGACCATCTCCGCTGCGGTAGGCAGACGACCTTTCGCCCGACTACAGAATGAATCCGCCCTTGCCCAGTCTACGCAGTTCATCGGGTGCTGCTCGTTCCCGGGGATTGCGCAGTTGCAGTTTAGCGTCGGGTCCCGTCTCGCGCACTCGGGCATCGAGCAGTCGGCACACTTCACGTAGCGAGCCACGGTGACTTCGTAGGTATCAAGACAGAATGCCTTCAAAGGCGGCTCGCCCAAGGGGGACTCCCTCGTTCGAGCCGCAGCAACCCAGGAGCAGCAAGAAGTTGAGCGAGAATAGCGAGCCCTTCACGCTAGCGGCTCCCAGGAAAGGCGTGGAGAAGGGCCGGGAAGGGGCGGTCTCGGAGGTCGCAGACGCAATGAAGGGCCGCATCGTGCAGGTCGCCGCGGGGCCGTTCTTGTGTCGCTGACCGCCGCCTCCATCGCGGAGCGAGACTATCAGCTCGACTGCCGGCGCGGATGCCCACAAGCGGTCTGCGTGGTAGTCTTGGGTCGTGACAACACGCGAACTTCTCGATGCCGTTCTCGCGCTTCCAGTCGAGGAGCGTGAGAGGTTTCGCGATGAGCTCGACGCGAGCCTCCCGGATGACGATGAAGACGCAGACCTCCTCGCGATGCTCGATGCTCGGGTTGCATCCGCGCGGGCCGGGGCTCCGGCATCGCCTGGCGATGAGGTGATCGCGCGACTTCGCGCTCGGCTTGAACGATGAAGCTCGAGGTTCTCCGTGAGGCGGAGGACGAGGCTGCAAGGGAGACCGACTTCTACGAGGGAGAGGAGATCGGACTTGGGCGCGCATTCATCGACGACTTGCAACGGACCCTGCGACTCATCACCGAGGGGCCACTTCATTTTCAGCGGTTGCGAAAACGCGCGAACCTGCGCATGGCCCTCTTCGATCGTTTCCCGTTCAAGGTCATTTACGAAGTCGAGCCTGACATGGTTCGCGTAATCGCGATCTGTCACCAGAAGCGGCGCCCGCAGTACTGGCGCAGCCGTTCGTAGCTCGCAGCCTGTTCCGGATCTTCGTCAGCGGCTCGGCGTTCTGCCCAGAGTAAATGGGAGCTTAGCTAAGCTCCTGTCGAGGCCCGGAGTAAAAAGGGAGCTTAACTAAGGTCTAAACCGAGGCCTGGAGTAAAAAGGGAGCTTAACTAAGGTCTAAACCGAGGCCCGGAGTAAAGAGGGAGCTTAACTAAGGTCTAAACCGAGGCCCGGAGTAAAAAGGGAGCTTAGCTAAGCTCCTGCTCGAGGCCTGGAGTAAAAAGGGAGCTTAGCTAAGCTCCCTGGCGAGGCCCGGAGTAAAAGGGAGCTTAGCTAAGCTCCTGGGCGATCGAGCGCCCCACTTACTTCGCAGAGGCCGCCTGGCAGCCAGGCCGGCTCGCAGCGCGGCCGCCTACCTCGTATTGGAGCTAGGCGGCTCGACCTAACGCTATTGGATTGAGAAGACTGGGTTGGCCCCCTCGGTGTGCTCGCTCCACTGCGTTACGCTGCGCTACCACTCCCCCTTATCCGGGCTTGCTCCACTGCGTTGCGCTGCGCGCGGATGGGGGAGTCAGCTTGCGGGAGGCGGGCGGAAGTGCAGCGGTTTTTATCACACTGTCTGGGCTCGCTTGGAGACAGTGGCTACTTGGTAGTACGGGAGCGGCTTGTGGTTTCTTGGAGGCGTGGGGCTGCGGGCACGCAGGGGCGGGCGCGAACTGGATCGTTCAGCGGCCGTGGTTGCCGTTGCCGCCTCTGGGTTAGAGAAGGTGCAACCTCGGGGATCGGTCGTCGAATTTAACGTTTTGTTGAATTCGCAGGTCGTTCGGCGACGGATCGAGGGCTCAATTGAGCAAAACGTCCAATTGGACGGCCCATCCCCGAGGCCGGGCGCTGCCGCAGCTCCCGGGTTTACTTCGCAGCGAGCCGCCTCGCAGCCAGGCCGGCTCGCAATGCAGCCGCCTACCTCGTATTGGAGCTAGGCGGCTCGCCTTGACGCTGGCTATTGGATTGGGAAGACCAAAGCCCAGGCGTCGTCGTTCATGGCGTCGGTTTGGGTCATGCCGCCGCCCTTATAACCAACGAGGGCGACGTTGGTGCCGGATACGGCGCCGCTCCAGAATTGGTCGTTGCCGTTGGCTCCGAGGGGGAGGACGTGGATGCCGGTGCCATACTTCGTATCGAGCTCACCGTTGGCGTCGAGGACCACGAAGACGGCGTCTTGGGTGGTCATGTTGCTGGGGCCGGTGGATCCGACGATGATGGTTTCTCCGCCGGGGAGGGCGACGGCGCTGCGTGCGTTGCTTCCGAGCATTGTGCCGGAAGGGTCCACCAGGACGGCGCCGTTGGCGGCTCCGCCCCAGGTCAGATCACGCTCGCCGGTGGTAGCGTCGAAGCGCAGCGAGACGTAGTCGTTCGTCTCGCCGATGTTGCGGCCATAACCGGCTGTTACGACGTTCTGCCCATGAACGACGAAGTTGTAGATCTCGGTTTGGGTGGCCAGGATCGCGTCGTGATAGAGGCCGCCGTTGGCGAAGTTGGTGTCGAGCTGGCCGCCCGTCGTGAGCTTGTAGAGCACCACTTGGACAGAGCCGAGGTCGGGCGTATCGGCATAGCCGCTGCCGATCACCGTACCGTCGTTGAGCGTCTGAATGCCGCGGGCGGTGGCGTTGACCTCTTGGATGTCCAAGCGGAATTGCCCCGCGGTCCCGAAGGCCGAGGCCACGCTGCCACTTGGCGTGAGCTTGAGCACGGTGAAGTCGGTATCGGTGCGCGGGCCACCGCCGGCCACGGTGCCGAGCGCGCGCGAGTTGGCGTGGACAAAGATATTGTCGTTGCCGTCGACGGCGATACCGCGCGCCTGATCAATACCCGTTAGCGTGCCACTCACGTCGACCGCGTCATTGAGGTTTACGACGGTGACGCCAGCTGTTCCAAAGGTCGTATCGGTGGAGCCGTCGGCGTTGAGGCGGGTGACGGCGACGTCGCGGTCGGCTGCGTTGACGCTGTTGGCTACGCTCGCTGAGACGATGATCTTGCCGTCGGATTGGGTGGTTATATCGATCTCGTCGGCACCGCCCGCGAAGACCACGTTGGTGGTGGCGACGCCTGCGTTGGCGAAGGTTGCATCGAGCCCGCTGGCGTTGAAGCGGACGACGGTGACGGTGCGCGTGCCACCGACGGCTGGAGCGGAGAAGCCCGCCGCAAGGAAGCTGCCGTCGGGGCCGGCGGTCACGGACTGCAGTTGGTCCGGACCTGCGGAGGAGAGGGGAATCGGGAACGGATCCGGGGGCGCAAAGGGCTCGCCTCCACCTGCTCCGCCGCCGCCGGTAGTTGCACCACCCGTCGCGATACCGCCTTCGCCAGCGGTGCCGCCGCTACCGCCCGTCGTCGTGGAACCGCCGTCGCCACCGCTGCCACCTGTACCACCCGTTGCACCGGTGCCGCCGGCTCCGCCACTGGAGCTGTCATCACCGCATGCCGCCATGCCTGCGACCAAGCATGCTGCCCAACCAAGACCGTTAACCATTCGCATGGGAGTCTTATTAGCGATGTTGAAAGTCGAATTCAATAGCAATAAGCGACCGTGCACGATTGGCCAGCCGGGGCGGTTCGGCGACGCTAGTTCGCCGGTAGAGCTTTGCGTTTGGTTGGCCTGCGACGAGGCTGCTCCATCGCTTTGAGCCGGCCCCCGACGCTGACGATGGCGTCGATGACCGGCAGTAGCTCGCGGCCGAGCGGGGTGAGCGCGTACTCCACCGATGGAGGGGAAGTCGGCCGGACGGTTCGCGCGACCACGCCGCGCGCCTCCAGATCACGCAGCCGCGAGGTGAGCACCTTCGCCGAGATCTTCGGCAGGTCGACCCGCAGCTCACTGAAGCGGCGCGGGCCGGCGCGCAGATACCATATCAAGTTGGGCGTCCACACTCCGCCGAGCAGTTTCATGCAGGTACCGAGCGGACAGTCGGCGGGCTCCGGCGGAGCTGGGTTTTTGCGTACTCGAAGGGCCATGCTCGATCGTGGTTACCTCGCGGTTACTTCATTATCGTAGTAACCCGAAGTTACCACGTGCGCTGGGCGCGCTCGCGAGTACCTTCGGCTCGTGAAGCAAACTCCCTCGGCTACGAACGTGCTCGGACTTCGTTACCCCATCGTGCAAGGGCCGTTCGGTGGCGGCCTATCGACGAGCAAGCTCGCGGCGCTGGTCTCGAACGCGGGTGGGCTTGGGTCGTACGGTGCACACTTGCTCGGGCCGGCGCAGCTCGAGGCGTTGGTGCGCGAGCTGCGGAGCCTCACCGCCGCGCCCTTCGCCGTGAACCTCTGGGTCTCCGATCACGACCCGGGTGGGCTGGATACCAGCGAGGCCAGCTTCGAGCGCATGCTGCAGCTGTTCCGGCCGTACTTTCGAGAGCTCGGGCTCGACGACCCGGCGCCGCCGCAGCGTTATCAACCCGCTTTCGAACAGCAAGTCGAGGCGCTGCTCGAGGCGCGCCCGCCGGTGTTCAGCTTTGTCTTCGGCGTCCCGCGTGCGGCGATCCTCGAGGAGTGTCGGCGTCGCTCGATCCTCACCGTAGGCGCAGCGACGTCAGTCGCTGAGGCTCAGGCACTGGAGCGGGCGGGGGTTGATGTGGTCGTCGCGACCGGGATGGAGGCCGGCGGACATCGGCCATCGTTTCTCGCTCCGGCTGAAGACTCGCTCGTGGGGTCGTTCGCCTTGACCCAATTGGTTGCACGCCGGGTGAAGGTTCCGGTGATTGCGGCCGGCGGTATTGTTTGCGGGCGCGGAGTTCGTGCGGCGATCACGCTAGGAGCTAGCGCTGCGCAGTTGGGGACGGCGTTCTTGGTTTGCGAGGAGTCGGGCGCAAGTGACGTGCATCGCGTACAGCTGTTCGGCGCTGAAGCGGAGCGCACGGTGCTGACGCGGGCGTTTACCGGGCGGCTGGCACGCGGCATCGAGAACCGCTTCACGCGCGAGCTTCGCACCCGCCTCGATGAGCTTGCGCCCTACCCGATGCAGAGCTGGTTCGTTTCGCAGCTCAAGGCCGCGTGTGTTGCTTCCGGGCGCAGCGACCTGGTCTCGCTCTGGAGCGGTCAAATCGCGCCCAACCTCGAGCACCGCAGCGCTACAACGTTGATGAACTCAATGATCGAGGAGCTGAGCGTATGAAGCTTTACTATTTCCCCGGCGCCTGTTCGTTATCGCCGCATATCGTGGCGCGCGAGGCCGGCATCGCGTTGGAGCTGGTGAAGGTCCACCCTGCCTCGCAGCGCACCGCGAGCGGTGCGGACTTTTTGGCCATATCGCCGAAGGGCTATGTGCCGGTGTTAGAGCTCGAGGACGGTCAGCTGCTGACCGAAGGGCCGGTGATTGTGCAGTACCTTTCCGACGTAGCGAAGTCGGAGCTCGTCCCGGCCGCAGGCACGATGGAGCGTTACCGTCAGCAGGAGATGCTCGGCTACATCAACTCGGAGCTGCACAAATCCTATGGGCCGCTGTTCAACCGCAAGACGCCGGTGGAGGTCCGGGATGAGCGCGTGGCCTATCTGAAGAAGCGCTATGCGCTGATTGAGCAGCAGCTCGAGGGGAAGCACTACCTGTTTGGCGAGCGCTTCAGCGCAGCCGACGCCTACCTCTATACGGTTACTCGCTGGGCCGCCCTGGTGAAGCTGGATCTCTCGGAGTTCCCCAACTTGATGGCCTTTCAAACCCGGGTCAGCGAGCGACCTCATGTGCGCGAAGCGCTGATCGCCGAAGGGCTACAGAAGACCGAGGCATCGTAGCAGGAGGGCTCGCGCCGAGACGGCTTGGAGTATGCTTGCGGGCGTTTGATGGCCATCGCTCCTCAACGCTCACGACTGCTGCTCGGCTTGCCGATCGCGCTGAGCTGCGTGCTCATTGCTTGCCCGCCGATCGAGCTGCGGGTGAGCATCGATGCCGATTCGGTGGAGGGCGCGGTCGCCGATTGTGTGACCGATCTCGGAGGGGAGCCATGCGGCAACGATGTGTCGTTTGGCCCGTTCTTCGCGAGCACCGAGCAAGGGTTGAACGAGGGCGTCTGCCTCGCCGTGCAGCTGGCGATGGTGGCGACGCCGGAGGAGGGTAAAACGAGCTGGCCCAAGGATCGGCGCGCTTTCTCTCGCTGCGTCGAGCTTGAACACGGCATGTCTTTCGGCGCGGCGCTCGACGTGGCGGTGCAAGCGAGTCTGAAGAACGGCCTCGCGGTGGATGACGTTGAGGGCGCCGAGGATGCGTTCTTCGTGCTGGGGCTGTTTGGTTCGGTCAGCGGCGAGTGCAAGTGCGACAGCGAAGGGGATGAGCGGCTGATGTCCTGCAGTCGGCTGCGCGAGGACGCCGATGACCCAACGCTCTTTGGCATTACCTGCACGCAATGTTCGGGGCGCAAGGTCGCCAAAGGCGGGGACTTCGCCTCGTGTGCGGCCTTCGCCGAGGCGCGCTGCTTCTTTGAAGGCTGCGCTGACGTCTTCGCTCAATGATGAAGTCCGGCGCGCTCTCCGAAGAACCGCTGCAAGGCCGCTATCTGCTGCAAGAGTTGGTGGCTCGCGGCGGGATGGGGGAGGTCTTTCGCGCGGTGGTGAGCGGGGCGAACGGCTTTGAAAAGCAGGTCGCCGTCAAACGCATTCTGCCCACGCGCTCGAGCCGGCCCGAAATGATCGAGCTGTTCGTCAACGAGGCGAAGCTGATGACCAGCCTCTCGCATCCCAACGTGGTGGACGTGCTCGACTTCGGGAAGGCGGAGGACGGCTCGTACTTCCTCGTGCTCGAGTGGATCGAGGGGCTCGATCTCGGTCGCTTCGTGGCGGCGATGCAAGAGCCGATGCCGTTCGACCTAGCGTGGACGATCGCGCGGGAGATGCTGCGCGGTCTGGCGTACGCGCACAGTCGAGGACGCGCGCAAGGCGGCCCGCTGGTGCACCGCGACATAAGCCCCGGTAACGTGCTGGTTTCGAACGTTGGGGAGGTAAAGCTGGCCGACTTTGGCGTGGCTTCCAGCGCTGGGGACGCGAAGGGCGTGCTGGTTGGCAAGCCGGGCTACATGGCGCCGGAGCAGTTGCAAGGGGGCGCGGTGGATGAGCGCGCGGATCTGTTCGCGGCGGGGGTGGTGCTCTTCTTCATGCTGACGAAGCGCTCGCCCTTTCGTGGGGACGGGGCGGCGGAGCGAATGCAGGCCACGCTCGCGGGGGAGGTGGTGGCGCTCGCTTCGCTGCGACCGGAGCTGCCAGCAACCCTGCAGACCTTCTTTGATACAGCATTAGCGGTCTCGCCCGACTCGCGCTTCCAGACCGCCAAGGAGATGAGCGTTGCTCTGGATAATGCATTAAAAGCTGAGGCCATCGTTGCCTCCGCAGACAGCATCGCCAGCGCGGTGGCGCAGGCGCTGGAGAGCGCACCGGCTGCTCGCCCAGCTCCGATCGTGCTCGGTAGGGAGCTTGGGACGGTTGCTACGCGCATCACGCATAGCGCGACGGGATCAGCGTTTACGGTGAGCTATGCAGCTGAGCCGCTGCCCTCCACCATCACGGGCGGCCTGCAAGAGTTACCGCCGTCGCCGTCACCGTCCTTGGGCCCGTTGGCCTTGTCGGAGGAGGCCTTGAGCCCGCAAGCCGCGTTGCCCGAGGTAGAGCCGGCGCCAGCGCCTACCGCGAAACGCAGGCTCGCTCGCCCGCTGGCGCTCGTCGCGGCCGGGCTCCTTTCGCTGGGCGCAGCGGCGATCTTGTTGCGGCCTTCATCGCCGGCCGGCTCGCAAGCGAGCCCCGCGGCGGTCGCAATCCGCGTTGACTCGAGCTTGCCACCTGCTGCGAGCGAGCGATCGCCCGCAAGCGCGGTGCTCTCGGCGGTCGCCCCAACAGAGCCAACTTCATCGGCAAAACCGATCGGCACGCTGCCTTCGCGCAGCGCCTCGGCGACGTTGCTGCGTTCGGCCAGCGCGGCTGCGCCCGCGTGCAGCGGCAGTGTGATCTTTGCGGCGACTCACGCCTGGCTGATCAGCGGTGGCCCGCAGCGGGTAGAGGCCCCGGGGCGCTATCAGTGGCCATGCGGGAGTTACGGGCTCACCGTGACGTCACGGCTCGACGGCAGCACGCGCAGTGCCGCTACCGTGATCAAAGAGGGCCAGGTCTCTCGGGTGGATCTGCGGTAGTCCGTGGTAGCTTCGAGCCTGCATGGTCGATCACACCTGGACGATTCATTCGAGCGCGGCTGCCTATGAGACCCCGACGCTTTCGGTGCAGGTGATCGAGGGGCCCGACGCTGGCAAGCACGTGGAGGCCGCTGAGGGCGAGCTGTCGGTGGGGACGGCCGAAGGCTGCGGGCTCGTGCTCTCGGATAAGTCGGTATCGCGTTTTCACCTCGAGCTGCGTGCAACGCCGCGCGGTGTTTTGCTGCGTGATTTGGGCAGCACCAACGGTACCTACGTAGGCGCGCTGCGGGTGATGGAGGCCGTGCTCGAGGGGCCGGCGGAGCTGCGCGCAGGGCGCTCACGGATGCGCGTGGCCGTCACCACACGCAAGCCGATCGAGGTATCGACGGTGCCGGCCTTCGGCGCGCTGGTGGGCGGCTCGAGCGCGATGCGGGCTGTGTTTGCGCGGCTGGCCAAAGTGGCTGGGACGCTCTCGACGGTGCTGCTGACCGGCGAGAGCGGGACGGGCAAGGAGCTCGCGGCGCGCGCGCTTCACGATAAGAGCTCGCGGAAGGATGGGCCGTTCGAGGTGGTGGACTGCGGGGGTCTGCCGCCGACGCTGATCGAGAGTGAGCTCTTTGGTCATACGCGCGGCGCCTTCACCGGGGCGAACGGCGATCGCGAGGGGGCGTTTCAACGCGCGGAGGGCGGTACGTTGTTCCTCGATGAGCTTGGTGAATTGCCGCTCGAGGTGCAACCCAAGTTGTTGCGCGCGCTGGGCGAGCGGGTGGTGCGGCCGATCGGGGCAAAGAACCAGGTGCCGGTGGATGTGCGGGTGGTGGCTGCCACCCATCGAGATTTGCGTGAGCGGGTGAACCAGGGGCTCTTTCGCGCGGACCTCTATTATCGATTAGCGGTGATTGAGCTGCGCTTGCCTCCGCTGCGCGACCGTCTCGAAGACCTGCCGCTTTTGTTGCCGACGCTGGTGGAGAAGCTGCAACGCGAGCGGGGCATCCAAGCGGCGGTCGATTTTGATGACCGTTTTATTGAGCTATTGGCCAAACATGATTGGCCGGGCAATGTGCGTGAGCTGCGCAACGTGATTGAGCAGTGGTTGGTGTTCGCTGAGCCGCCGGAGCTCGCGCCGAAGTTGGAAGCTCAGCCGGGCGCTTCGAACTCGGAGACCGCGTTTTTGCACCTCTTGGAGCTGCCGCTGCGACAGGCGAAGAACGAGGCGATCACAGCGTTCGAGCGCATCTACGTGGAGCGCCTGTTAGCGCGAACCAACGGCAACGTGGCCGAGGCAGCCCGGCTCTCCGGCGTGGACCGCGGCACGCTCTTTCGCATGTTCCGCCGGCACGGAGCCGGGACGAACGGTTAGCAGCCCTCTCGCGGGCACAGCACCACGTCGCGCGAAGTCTCGGCCAGCACCGCCGCGGTGACGATGCCACCGACTAGTGCAGCGCCGGCGAGCGGCCACACATACCACGGTATCCCGGCTTCGACCTCGACTGGGCCGCAAGGTTCGCCGAAGACGCGACACAAGGCGTCCTTCAGGCCCTCGGCCGAGAGATCGGCCGTGCCGAGCTCGCGCAGCCGCGCGCCCGAACCGCTATCATACAAGGTTAAGGCCAGACCACTGCCGGTGGCATTGGCTAGTAAAAGCTCGTCTGCGCGCGACCACGCGGCCTCGGCCAACTGCCGTTCGAGCGCAGGAACTCCGTCTCCAACTTGCAAGAGTTGGACGCCCAACTCGGAGCGACGCGGCGGATCGAGCTCGATGTGGAGGGTCGCTGACGGTTGGAAGAATTTGGCCTGGGTGAGCGGCGCAAAACGAAAACGGCGCACGGTGATGAAGTGCTCACCCAGCCGCACCTCGGCCCGCAACGGCGTAACGCCGACCTGCTCGCGATCGTCGATCCACACGCTCGCGCCCGGTGGATCGGTCTCAACCAAGACTTCACCGCGCGGGCGCTTGAGCACCTCCTCGCGAACGGCCTTCAACGCCGCCTCGGCCTCCGCGCGAAAGAGCCCGGTCGGGAGCTCGGTCTCGAGCGCGAGCGTCGCCATCTCGAAGTGGGGGCGCGCGCTTGCGAGGCCGTCTGCCGTACCCGCATCCACGCTGGCCTGCACCAAACACACGCCGATCTGAAGATGCAGGTCGCGCAAGACCCGAATGTCGCCGAGCTCCTCGAGCAGCGCGCTCGACTCGGCTAGCCCGTCTCCGGCCACGCGGACGCACTCGGCCCAGTTCGCCTCTTCGGCGGCTGCGCGCGCAGTTTGCAGCGCTCGATGGACGTCGGTCAGACGCTGGGTGGGCAGCGGTGCTGCGGCTTTCGGCAGCGGCAAGGGCTCGACCAGGTTGCGCAAGGTAGCGGCCTGCGTCAGCAGCGTGTTGCGCACCTTCTCGTCGATGACCGAGTCGAGGACGACCATCGTTTGCAGGTCGCCTGCGAGCGCTTGCTGGGGCGCAAACGCACCCGAGGCGAGGAGGACGAGCGCTGCGGCCGTTCGAGTCACGTGATCACGATAGACCAACCACCCGAAGTTCGATCTGGATCGTTCAGGGGCTGCGCGGAGCGCACAGGGGACGGCTCCTCAGCCGAGCAGCCGCAAGAGCTCAGCCTCGTCGATCACTGCGACGCCCAGCTCTTTGGCCTTCTCTAGCTTGCTGCCGGCTTCTTCGCCGGCGACGACGAAGTTGGTCTTCTTCGATACTGAGCCGGAGATTTTGCCGCCGGCCGCCTTGATGCGGTCCCCCGCTTCATCTCGTTTGAGCGTGGGCAAGGTGCCGGTGAGGACGAAGGTCTTCCCTGCGACGCCTTCCTTTTGCACCACCGCTTTGACCTCCGACACCAGCGACACGCCGGCCTGTGCGAGCCCGGCCAGCACCGCGCGCATCGCCTCTGCGTTGAGGGCGCCGAAGATCACGTCGGCGGTCTTTTTGCCCATGCCTTCGATCACGCCGTTGCCTTCCTCCGGGGCGGCCTGCGCAACCGCCTCGGCGTCTCCAGCGCAATAACGACGAGCAAACGCGAGCAGGGCCTCCGCCGTACCGAAGTAACGCGCGAGTAGGCCCGCCATCGTCTCGCCCAAGTTGGGAATGGCTAGCGCGTAGAGTACGCGCGCAAGGCCGCGGCTCTTGCTCGTCTCCAGCGCCTTGAGCACGTTCTCCGCGCTCTTGTCTCCCATGCGCGGCAGGCCAGCGAGCTGCGACTTGGTGAGCGCATAGAGCTCATGTGGAGCGCGCATGCCGAGCTCCTTCGTTACCAGGGCGACGAGCGATTCTCCCAGCCCCTCGATGTCCATCGCGCGGCGCGAGGCAAAGTGGGTGAGCCGGCCGTCCACCTGAGCGGGGCAGGTTGGGCTGGGGCAGGAGATGAAGATATCGTCGGCTACCACTGCGGAGCCGCATGCGGGGCAATGGGTCGGCCGAGCAAACGGCGTGCTGCCCTCTGCGTGGGCCACCGAGGCCACCACCTGCGGGATGATCTCGCCCGCCTTTTCGACCAAGACCGTATCCCCGACCCGCACGTCTTTGCGCTCGAGCTCGACGAAGTTGTGCAGGCTCGCTCGGGTTACCGTGGTTTGCGCGAGCTCCACGCCCTCGAGTAGCGCGACCGGCGTCAGCTTACCGCTCTTACCGACCGATATCTCGATATCGAGCAGCTTGGTTGCTTTGCGCTCAGGCGGGAACTTGTAGGCGACGCCCCAATGCGGGTGATGCCCTGTTCCGCTTAGTTGGTTATGCAGTGCGAGCTCGTCAATTTTAATGACCATTCCGTCAATGTCGTATTCGAGCGAGCCGCGCTTCGGCGCCCAGCTCTCACAGAAGTTAACGACCTGTTCGGCCGTCTCCACCACGGTGAAGGACTCGTGGTAGACGGGCGCTCCCGCCGCCGCGAGCCAGCGCAGTACCTCACTCTGCGTCTTGGGCAGCTCAACGCCCTCGCTCCACGGTACTTGATAGAGGAACGCGGCGACGCCGGCGCGCTCGATACCCGCAGGGTCTTTGCGCTTCATGATGCCGGCGCAGCCGTTGCGCGGGTTGGCGTGCGGCTCCTCCCCGGCCTCGATCAAAGCTTGGTTCCACGCCTGGAACTTCGCGCGCGGCCAATAGAGCTCGCCGCGGATTTCGAGTTTGCCGCCCACCCCACGCAGGCTGAGCGGCACCGCCTTGGCCTCGCGAACTTGGCGCGTGATGTCGTCGCCCCGTTTGCCGTCTCCGCGTGTAACCGCGCGCGTCAGCGAGCCTGCCTCGTAGATCAGCGAGACCGAAATGCCGTCGATCTTCGGCTCGACGATTAGCGGGAGCGCAGCGGCAGGCCGCTCGAGATCCCCTCGCCGGCGTTGCACCCATTGCTGCAGCTGCTCCAGCACGCTGACGTCGTTGCCTTTGGCGTCCTTCTTCGCTGGGGAGAGCTTCTCGAGCGAGAGCATCGGTACGCGATGGGCGGTCTGAACGAAGCCGTCGGTGTGATCGGCGCCGGGCTTGGCGTTGACGCGCTCCTCGAGCGGGACGTTGAGCAGCTCGGAGAGCGCCTCATAGCGATCCACCAAGTCGTCGAAGGCGCCATCGGAGATCTCCGGCTTGCCAGCGCGATACGCCGCCTCATGCAGCACGATCTGTTTGGCGAGAGCGTCGAGCTCCGCGCGTTGGGCCTTTTCTGAGGGGCTCCCCGGTTCGTTCGCCATGGGGCTTGTTACAAGAATCGGCCGGTCGTTGGAAGGCGGCGCTGCAACGAGGGAGGGCTGCTCCTTCACCCTTCGCAGACGTGCGGCTTCGCGCTAAGGGTTGAGAGGTGAAGTCGTTGTGCGTCGCTATCGGCTGGGGGCTCATTGGTTGTGGCGCCGCTACCTTTTACGAAGAGGCGCCGGACGAGGAGTCGCCCCGCGACTGGGTCGAAGGTCCTGCCAATGTGGTGCGGCCTGTCTACGCGCTCGAGGAAGACATGTGTCCCGCGGCCATCGCTCGCACGCGAGCCGAGGTGCTGGTCGCGCTCGAGAATTCACTCGCCAACCGCCGCAACGCACAGGCTCGCTGTTTGGGCCGCCAGGCCAAGCTGCTGCTGACCTTGCAAACGACGGTGCTTGGGGGTTCGTTCGAGGGCCAGACAGCTGAAGGCGATGCGATCAGTATGCGGCTGGCCGAGAAAGGCTGTGTGGTCGCCCTGGAGCAGGTCTCGGCACGCGCTCGAGCGTGTGAGTAGCGCGCGCCTGGGGCCTGTGATCCGCTATTGAAAGATCTGCGGCAGCTCGACCGGTGTTCCATTCGGAAGGGGCAGCGGTAGCGCTCCGCCGGCGGGCAAAGGAAAGCCGCCGCCGTTCGTGGGGAGCGGAAGGCCTGACGGCGCGGGCAAGGTGCCGAATGGCGTTTGCCAGCCGGGAGCGGCCGTGGGCGCGGTGCCTCCGCCGCTCGGCGCCGTGCCGGGTATGGGGAAGGGGAGGCCGGGGAAGTTGGGAAAGCCCGGCATGGCGGTCTGGCCAGCAGAGCCACCGTAGAGCTGTGAGATGGCCGCGCGGTCGAGCTGGGATAGGCCGTTACGTTGACCAATGGGAGCGTTGGGGTCCCGCGGTAGGATGGTTGGCCGGCCCGACTTGCTGAAGGCGGTGCGGTCGTAATGCATGATGCTGGCGTAGTCATACGGGCCGATGTCTTGCGCCGAAGCACCGCGTTGCTCGAAGTTACCGCGGTGCGATTCCATGATTTCGTCCCACATGATGGTGACGAACTGATCACGATCCCCGCGGCTCTGCTCGTGATGGAAGCCAGCAGCGTGAAGCACCTCGTGCAAGATGCTGCCGCGCCCACACTCGTTGATGTTGATGGTCTGCGGCCCGCCGATGCGGCCGATGAAGGAGTGGCAGCCCGGCTCGTCGGCACGGAATACAACGTAATCGGTATCGCCAAAGCCCTTGGGGCGCAGGGTAATGCCGGCGCTCGCCGCTTCCTGAACCGCCCACTGAATGTCATTGACGGTGTCCCCAGGGATGGAGGACGCAATCTCGTAAGGGATGACGGCTTTGGGCCACAAGAAGTCGGTGTTCTTGATGGCGACGGCTCCCATCGCGTTGTTGTAGGTCGGGGCGCCGTAGCGGCCGAGCAGCTGCTCCGGCGGCCCCAGCAAGATGTCCCCCTCCATCACCGCCATGCCGTTAACGACCTGGAAGCTCACCATCTGCGGCCCTGCAACGCCAGGCAAGTAAAGCTGGGCTTGCCCGAGTTGCGGCGATTCCCCCGCGAACTGCTCAGCGCCCGCGGCCGGCTGCTGCTGACAGCCAACCGCGCATAGACCAAGCGAAACAACCGTGATGACTCCGAACCCTCTCCCAACGCGCGATGCGCACAATGACATAGTCACAGCGTAGCACCCCATTCCGCCGAAGGCGGATGCAGCAAACAAAATGACTCGTGCCCCTCTTCGAGAGGAAACGGCCGGAGGCCCGATTGACCCATCGACTTGGCACGAGTCGTTGCGGGCTTCGCTCGTGCTGGCCTGTTAGCGATTGTGTTGGTCGCAGCGGGCTCAGAAATTGCCGGCGATGCTGTCGCAGTTGCCGGTGAAGACCTGGATGTCGCCGTCGAGCCCGTCCTCCAGCGCTTCGTCGATGCGGCTCTCGAAGGCGATCGGCGACTCGATGAAGCCGAGCATCTCGCACATCTCTTGATCGCCGAGGCCGTAGTGAATGACCTCGTCGCGAGGGTTCTCGAACTCACAGCCGAAGCGCAGCCCGCCGAGACCGGTCAGATCGACCGGGGGATCATAGAGCTTGCCGCGGGCCTCCCCGTTGTAGCCGCTGATGTCGAGCAAACTCATGCCGTCATGCTTTCCGCCGCTGGCCTCGAAGAAGAAACGGGTGCCGAGCGAATGGGTGTGGGGCAACGCGTAGAAGAGCTTCAGTGGAAGCGGTTTCTGATTTTTCTCTTCGTACTCTTTACCGACCTCGCAGGTGCCGTGAAAGCGCGAGGAGGCGAGCGGAGGAATCGCCAGGCCGTGGTAGGTCATGTGGAAAGGCCGCAGACGCGAGCTGACCGAGGCCTCGGGGACCGCGTAGATGGCGAGGTTCGCCCGGCCGGTAACCTTCTCGTTGCTAGCGTTGATGATGTGGACGTCGCCGATGATGCGCGAACGCGCGGGGATCTTCACGGCGGCGCCGTCTGGGAACTTCTGCACCTCTTTGGTGGCTTGGGTGGATTGGGCGTAGAGCACGCCACCAACGATCGCTGCGGTGAGCTGGTCGTACTCGCGGTCGTCGCAGTTCCAAACGCCGTCGGGGCCGTCGAACTTGTCTTCGGGGACGAAGGTCCAATTGGAGTGATGGGAGGCTTGGTTCTGCGTGAGCTCGACCGCGTTGACCCAGAGGTCCTCGTCGTTGCCCAACGTCCAGCTTTGACACAGCCCCGAGATCTCCTCGCCGGGCTCGGCGGTGAACTCATCGAAGCTGTGCTTCCAAGCTTCGCCGGCGATGGGCACGCACTGGCCGGAGGCCTGAGCGTAGCTACCAACTGCGCAATCGACGCACTCGGCATCGGCACAACCCTTTTGGTTCTCCAGGCAGCTTGCGGCCTCTTCCGCGCTGCAGGCCTCGGGCTCGGGCGCCGCAGCTTCCTCACCACACGCCGCCAGCAGCAGACCAACCATCGATCCGAAGGGACGCTTGACCATCGGTCAATAGTAGCAAAGCTCAAGGCGGTCGTCGCGTGCTTTCTGCGACGCCGACGACAAAGGCCAGCTAACCTCAGGCCCATGTTTCGAGGTCCACCTTCGGGTGGAACGGACCTCGCGCGCTCACGAGAAGGACGGCCGTAGGCTCCCATGAACCTTCAATTCGGCACGAGTCACGCGGCACCAAACGTCTCCTCGTTGGGCGCTGTTGCCTGCGGAGTGGGCAGCTGGCAGTCGGCGCGACACGGCGTTGGGCATTTCCTGGTCGTCAAGGCGACCTTTGGCTTAGTACCCGGGGTTTGCACCTTGGAGAACACGCCCGCGCCGTTGATCGAACGCGAGCTTTGGTCGGAGGGGCCGCAGCGAATGTTCCATGCCCCCACCGATTTGACGCCGCCCAAACCGCGTGTGGACCTCGTGCTGATGGGGTCGGCGTACTCGGCTCGGCCGGTGCATCGCTTGGTGACGTACCTTTGTTTCGGCAGCTTCGAGAAGGCGGTGGAGGTCTGCGCAGACCGCTGGGTGGATCTCGATCAGACGTTGCAACAGGGGCCTGCGTTTACCCGCATGCCGATCTCTTGGGAGCGCGCGGCGGGCGGGCCGCATACGCACAATCCGGCGGGAAGGCGCGCCGAGCGAAGCAGCTCCGGCAAGCTGCACCTGCCCAACGTGCAGCCGCTCGCCACCGATCCGAGCGCGCCCGATTGGACGGTCGAACCGGCTGGATTTGGTCCGCTTGCCGCAGCGTGGCCGGTGCGCAAATCGCTGCTCGGGCACTACCCCGAGCCACAGTTTCATGGCGGTCAGCAGCCCGGCCTAGCCGACGACTTCAACTTCGCGTTCTTTCAAATCGCCCCTCGCGAGCAGCAACTCGACGGAGTCGATCTCGAGGCGCCGCTCTATCTCGAGGGGTTACACCCGGCATTTCCCAAGCTCTCCACGCGCTTGCCTCGGGTCGTTCCGTACGCGGTGATGGAGCCCTCGGCGGCGACGCTCAACCTGCGCTTGGATACCATCGTCATCGACACCGACCGACAACAAGTGAGCGTACTTTGGCGCGCGGGGTTCTGGGCGCGCGAGCACCAAGTGCAACGCCTGCTGGTGACGCTCGAGGCGGATACGTCCGCTGCGGCGGGCGGTCTCTCGGAGGAGACGGCGCGGCTCGAGATCCCGCTCGGTGCCAATGCGACGGGGTTGCCCTTTGGTGGCGGTCAGCTGGGGAGCTCCGCGAATCAGCGTGGTCCAATAGCCGATAACTCAGGCACGCCCTTCGCCGCAGGGGCAGCTCGGGCTCAGTATGTAGAGCCGCCGCGGCCCAACGAGTCGACGCGAGAACTGGGCGCTGCGGCCCGCGCCGAGATCGGCGCCGCCGATGCAGAGGCGGCGCGACGCCCGGCTCCTCCGCCACCTCCAGCTCGGCCTTCGGTTACCGCTGCGCCGACCTCGAACCCACCCCAAACGGCGCGCCCTCCGGCGACGATGCCGCAGCCCGCCCCATCGCCCGCTCCTGCGCTCGCTTCACCACCATCCCCATCGCCTCCACTGCAACCGCCCATGCCGCAGCTCCCCCCCTTGCCACCGCTCTCGCAGCTTCCGCTCGCGTCTCCACTTCCAGCCTCCGCCGCGCCTGTCCAGGCCGCACCGCCAGCTCCGCTGCAACAAGCGCCTGTGCTCCCGCTACCGCCGGCGCCGGCTAGGCCGTCCGCGGTGCCGCCAGCGCCGCTCCCGGTGTCTCCGCAGCCTGCGTTGTCGGGGCTTGGATCATCGCTCTCTACGCCGCCTGTTCGTCCCCGAACCGTGCCTCCCGCTCCACCAGCGCCGGTCTTGGCGGGCGTGGTGCTGCAGCCTTCGCCGAGCGCCGCGTCGTCGCTTCCAACCATGGGTGCGGCCGCTGTGGGCGGCAGAGACTCGCTGCCGACCTTCATGCGTGACCGTACGCAGGAGGCGCCCCCGCGGGTGCAACTGGGACACGCCGCAGACGCAGCCAGCGGCGGCGCACTCAAGGCCAGCCAAGCGGCTGCAGACGCTCAACCCGAGCCGGTGAAGCGCGAGGCAGTGAAACGCGATCCCGAGCCCGAAGAGCGGCAAGCGACGGAGTTCCTGACGCTGCTGTGGGCGCATGGTGACGCTCCGACGCTCATGCCCCGGCGCGAGAAGCGCGCCGATGAGGAGTGGGTGCAGCGCAAAGGAGAGGCCCGTCCCGTCGGCGGTGAGAGCGACCGCGCCAAGGTCGCGCGGGCGCTGGCCCGAGCAACGCCGCACGACGCTGCGGGCTTGAAGAAGACCATCATCAGCTCGGCGACCAGTGATGGCGTAGTGGACGACGTAATCGCTGCATGCCGCGGCGTATTGACGTTGGCGTTCGACCCGTTCGCTTTGCTCGAAGTGACGCTCGCGCTCGCCGAGCCTCACGCCGCGGTGGACCGGCGACTCAAAGAGACCGTCGATGCGGCTGCCTCGCTCAAAGAGGCGCACAAAGCGGTTCCGATGACCATGATCGAGAACGCCGTGCAACGTGTACGCGCAGCTTTTGTCGGCGCCTCTTCACGGCAAGTTCCGCCTGATTTTTTGCAGACCAACGCAGAACGATGGCTCGCGGAGGAGCGCAAGTATTGGAAGCGGATGTCACGCGGGGAGAGCTGCCTCATCGGCTCGCTCGCGCCGTTGACGGGCGGAGCTCCCATCCCGATTCACCTGCCCGATGGCGCGGCGGACTTTCTGCCCGCCCACGCGAGTTTTGACGCCAAGATGTACGGCCGCGCGACGCTCCAGCTCGAGGGCGGGCATCCTGCTCAATTGTGGGTGCTCGCGTTGGCCACGGTGGCTTCCTAGGCGCGCACTCAAAAGACGCTGCGCAGTCGCAGTCCAGCGTGGCTCGGCGAGAGCACCGGCTCGAGCGAGAGCTGCACCGGCGGGCTATCGACGCGCTCGACGATGAACAGCGCCAAGCCCACGCTGGTGGAGACAATGCCCAGCGTGAGCAGGATGTCCGCGCCGGCGGCGAGGGACTGGCCGTCGTCAAAGGCCTGCACGCCGATGGCGTCACAGGTGACGGGGTCGCGCGTCAGATCGCAGTGCTCGTCGCTGAGCGCTAGTTGGTTATTGGCGGCTACGCCAAAGCCGATCGCCCCGCCAAACGAGAGCAGACCCACCGAGCCGAGGACGATGCCAGCGATGCCCAGCCCGCCCAGCCCGGAGCCGCTTGCTTTCGAGTCGGTCGCCTTCGCCTCGAAGGCCGGCGCGCTGAGTTCGAGCGTCTCTCCAGGACCGAGACTGACCACGCTACGCTCGTGTTGCGGCTCGAACAAGACGGTGAGCTGCTTGTTGGGCGGGACGACCACGAAGGTGTTCCACTGGGGCCGCGGTAGCCGTTCTCCGCCGAGCCAGATCTCCTCGACCGGGTGGCCCGCCGGCACTTCGAGCTTCAGCCGGCCTACCCGCTTTGCGACGCGGGCGAGGCCATCGTTGGCCTCCGCGATGCGGTCTCTTCGGTTGGCCTTTTGTGCAAATTCGAGCGCACGCGTGTACTCGTCATAGGAGAGCACGTACTTACCGAGCTCTTCATGACAGCGCGCCGAGGCCAACAACGTCCCGCCGCGCACTTCGACGGCCAGACTCTGCTCGAACAGGATGCAAGCGTCTGCGGTGCGGCCGCTGTTGAAGGCAGCGACCCCCGAACCGAAGAAGACCTCGGCCGGATCGGGGGAGGTCGGTTTGTCTCCGGCGTGCGCGTGAGGGCCAACTCCGAGTGCGCCAGCCAGCGCCACCGATCGCAGCAGGCGCCTGTTAGCGGCTGCCATTGCCGGAGCCATCGTAGATGGTCGGGTTCATCTTGCCTTGGCGCCCGCCGAACTTGGGCGTGGTCACGGTGGAGGCGGCTCGCTTGGGGAGGGGAGCAGAGGGCGCCGCAGTTGGGGCTGCGCTGACCGTGTGGCTTACCAATGTTGGCGCTTGCACGAGCGGGCTGCTGGCCGGCGCCGAAGGTTGCGGCCGAGCGGACGGCAGCTCGCGCGGGGCCGGGCTCGCCTCGGGGGCGCTCTGCGCCGACGACTCCCCCAGCGAAATCACCCCCCAGATGGCGATCGACGCGCCGACCGCGGCCGCGCCAAAAGCGACCGGCTTCAAACGGGGCGCTGGCCGCACGCTCGGCGTGATGGCGACTGCGGCCGGTACGTACATGCGATCGGTGGTGCGTCCAGGCTGATGCGCACGCGGCGTGTACGCAGGCTGGGAAGGCGGTGCGGGATGGAGCCCCGGCGCAACCGAGGAGCGCGGCGGAGGAGCAACCTGGAGTCGAGGTTGCGAAGGTGGAGGCGCAACCAGCTCAGCGGCTTGAACCGGGAGTAGCCGCGTTTGCAACGTTGGCGGCGCGTTCAACAGGTGCGGCGCAAACAGGTTGGTGACCGTGGCGTCCTCGGCGGGGAGGCTATGGGCTGGCGGAACCCAGGTGGACTCACTCGCGGCTTCGCCGCCCAGTGGGTCCACGTCGACCTGCGTCATCTCGACATCGACCGCGGGCCCGCTCGTCACGAGGCGGGTGAACGCCTGAGCGAACTCAGCTGCGGTTTGAAAGCGAGCTTGTGGTTTGAAGGCCAGCGCGCGCTCAAAAAAGGCGTCGGTTGCGGCCGAGAGCGAGGGCACGATCTCGCTCGGTTTGGCGAAGCGTCCGCGCAACACGTTGTCGGCGATCTCGCTCGCACTCGCGCCAGCGGCGGTAAACGGAAGCCTGCCGGTAACGAAGGCATAGGCCACTACGGCGACCGACCAAAGATCCGTGCGCCCGTCGATGGGGGCTCCCATCAGCTGCTCGGGGCTCATGTAGCTGGGCGATCCGAGCGTGAGCCCCGGCCGGGTGAACTGCTCGATGTCGGCCTCCGCGGAGCGGGCGATGCCAAAATCCAGGATCTTGAGCACGTGCTCGCGGCCGACCTCAGCGACGAACAGATTGCCCGGCTTGATGTCGCGGTGAACGATGCCAGCGCCGTGCGCGACCGTGAGGCCGCGCGCGATCTGCTCGATCCACGGGGCGATCTCGGCTGGAGTCCAACGCGGCTTGTCACCGTGGATGCGCCCAAGGTCACGGCCTTGGAGCAGCTCCATCACCAAAAATGGATCTTCGCCGTCCACGCCAAAATCGAACACCTGGACGATGTGCGGCGACTGCAATTGGGCGCAGGCCTTGGCCTCGCGTTCGAAGCGCCCGCCGCGTTCCGGTGACGGGCTGTCGCTCGCGAGCAGGATCTTCACCGCCACCAACCGGTCGAGCGCGTGGTGACGAGCGAGCCAGACTTCAGCCTGACCACCCTTGCCGAGTGGACTTAGCAGGCCATAGCGCCCGGCGAGCGTTGTTCCTCTGCGGTCCATCGATCAGCTATGTCCGGCGAACTCGAGTTAATTGGCGGAAGCGCACAGGAATCGAACCTGCCCAGGACACCGTGAGATGCCCCACACCGGATTTGAAGACCGGGGGCGGCGCCAGCCTACCACGCGCTTCCGTAAAGAAAACTACGTGGCGGCCGGCGGTTTGTCGAGCAGCGCTTGCGCGAACGATGGTTCTCCGCCTTGCCCCGAACCGAGCACAGCGCACCGGCGGAATCTGCTCAAATTGTTGAAGGATTGTATTTCGGCTTGGGTTTGGGGCCACTTGGTGTGGGGCCAGTCGGTTTGGTCGTTGGGTCTGTCGCCGGTTTGGAGGGCTCGGCCGTCGCGGAGGGCTCGGCCGTGGAGGGTTCGGCCGTCGCGGAGGGCTCGGCCGTCGCGGAGGGCTTGGCCGTCGTCGTAGGCTCAACGGCGGTCGAAAGTTGTGGCCGAACCGAAGGCAACGTCGGCGCGGTTGAGCCGGGTTCTGCGCCGCTTTGCCACGGCGACTCTCCCAGCGAAGTTACGCCCCAGATCGCGATCGATGCACCGAACGCGGCGGCCCCGAAAGCGACCGGCTTCAGCCGTGGTGCTGGCCGAACGACGTTGGGCGTCGAACCAACAGCGGCTGGTGCGTATGGGGCCGTGTCCGCTGGCGGTGGCTCGGGTGCGACCGACGTCGGCTCGCTGATTGGAGCCACGGCATGCCCAGGTTGTGAAGGTGGAGGCGAATCCGCTTCGGCCGCTTGACTCGGGAGCCGCCGCGTATGCGAGGTAGGCGGCTCGTTTACCAGCAAGTGCGGTCTGAACAAGTGGGTGATCGTCGCGTCCTCTGCGGGTAGGTTCTGCGCAGGCGGAACCCACGTTGGCTCACTCGCAACAGGCAGATCGAGCGGTTGGACGTCGACCTGGGTTAGCTCGACATCGACAGCGGGCTCGCCGTTCGCCAGGCTGGTGAAGGCGTGCGCAAACTCGGCCGCGGTTTGAAAGCGATGCTCCGGTTTGAGAGCCAGGGCGCGCTGAAAGAAGCTGTCGGTGGCAGCTGAAAGCGAGGGGACGAGCTCGCTCGGCTTGGCGAAGCGACCGTGCAAAACCTTCTGCGCGATCTTGCTCGGGCTTTCGTTTGCGACGCTGAACGGCAGCCTGCCGGTGACGAAGGAGTAGGCGACCACGGCCACCGACCAGAGATCCGTGCGACCGTCCAGGACGCCGCCCGTCAGCTGCTCGGGGCTCATGTGGGTAGGGGTTCCGAGCGTGAGGCCCGGACGGGTGAACTGCTCGTCCGTGTTGGCGGAGCGGGCGATGCCGAAATCCAAAATCTTGAGCACGCGTTCGTTATCAAATTCGGCGACGAATAGATTGCCCGGCTTGATGTCGCGGTGAACGATGCCAGCTTTGTGAGCGACGGTGAGACCGCGGGCGATCTGTTCGATCCAAGGGGCGATCTCGGCCACACTCCAATGCGGTTTGTCACCGTGAATGCGCCCGAGGTCCCGGCCTTGGAGCAACTCCATCACCAAGAACGGGTCTTCCCCATCAACGCCAAAGTCGAACACCTGGACGATGTTCGGTGACTGCAGGTGGGCACAGGCCTTGGCCTCGCGCTCGAAGCGCCCGCGCTCCCGCGACGGGCTGTCGGTCGCGAGCAGGATCTTCACCGCCACCAAACGGTCGAGCGCATGGTGACGGGCAAGCCAGACTTCAGCCTGACCACCCTTCCCGAGTGGACTTAGCAGGCCATAGCACCCGGCAAGCGTTGTTCCTCTGCGGTCCACGATCAGCTATGTGACCTCGAGTTATTGGGCGGAAACGCACAGGAATCGAACCTGCCCAGGGCACCGTGAGACCAGCAAACTACGTGGCGGCAGGTGGTTTGTCGAGCAGCGCCTGCGCGAACTGCACCCAGCATTGGTTCTCGGGCTTCATCGGGCAGGCTCCCGGGCTACACTCGACAGACCTTTTGCTTTTGGAGCCTCCTTTGCGAACCACCGCTTCTCCCTCAGCGCGCTTCGGGATCTCTCTTCTGCTTGCGGCCGCTTGTTCGCCCGGCACCGAACAGAGCGGCGGTGCACCCGCCGAAGGTGGCTCCACCGGGAGTTTCGTCGGCACCGGCGGTGGTGGGGCAGGGCAGGGTGGTTCGCCCTGTGAGGGAACGACCTACGCGGCCGAATACAAGCCGTTGAACCTGTACATCATGGTGGACGCCTCGAGCTCGATGGCAGGCAGCAAGTGGGAAGCAGCGCGCGCGGGTCTGGAGACCTTTCTCACCGACAGCACGATCACCAACGTGGACGTGGCGATCAACTTCTTCCCGCGGCCTGCCGGAGGCCCGCCGGCCTGCGATCAGATGGCCTACAAAGAGCCAGCGGTGGCGTTCGGCCCGTTGCCGGATAACGGCCCCGCGATCCTCGCGGCGATGGACGCTCGCAGCCCCGACGGCTTCAATTCCCCGATGTTTCCAGCGTTAGGCGGCGCCATTCTCAAAGGCATCGACCTCACGGTGCAGAACCCAGACGAGGTCGCGGCGGTGCTGCTCGTGACCGACGGCAAGCCGGATGGCCCGGGCACCGTTTGCGCCGGCCAAGACCCATCGGACCCAAGCGTGGTCGCGGCCTTGGCCGCAAGCGGCCTCGCGTTTTCGCCGTCGATTCGTACCTTGGTGGTCGGCCTGCCGGGAGTGGACGTCGCGATCGCCGATCAAATCGCGGAGGCCGGTGGCAGTGAAAAGGCGATCGTGGTGGGTACGAGCGATACCGCCAACTCCTTCGCGGCGGCGCTGAAGAAGGCGCAAGGCGCGGCAGTTGGTTGCGTGTTCAAGCTGCCTACGGATCTCGAGAACGGCACCGTCGATAGCGGTGATGTCAACGTCTCGCTGACGCCGGGCGGTGGTAACGCCGAGGTCGTGCTCTCCAACCCCGATTGCAACGGCGGAGAGGGCTGGGCCTTCGATGACGAAAGCGATCCGAAGAGCATCGTGCTCTGCGAGGGAACCTGTGCGGCGGTGGAGTCCGACGATGCCGCCAGCGTCAACATCGTCCTCGGCTGCCCCACCGCCTTCTAACCGCCCGGCCTCTCAGCCGCCCGCCTGCTAACGGCCAGCGGCTCGCATCAGCGCCGCGACAATGTCAGCGTCGCGCACGGCGTCGGCCTCGGCGCGGTACGAAAGCACGATGCGATGTCGTAAGGCGTAGAGCGCCATCGCGCGCACGTCGTCCACGTCGGCCGCGGCCTCGCCGTGCACCACCGCGCGCGCCTTGGCCGCCAAAACCAACGCTTGGCTACCGCGCGGCCCAGCTCCAAACCGCACGTAGTTGCGTACTTCATCCGGGGCTTGCGGCTCTTTGGGCCGACTGAGCCGAGCGAGCTTCACCGCGAGCTTGAGCGCCTCTTCGGTGATCGGAATCATCGGCACGAGCTCGCCCAGCGCGCGCACGTCCTCGATCGTCAGCACCGGCTCCACGTGCGCTTTGACGCCGCTGGTGGTGCGCCGTGCGATCTCGAGCTCCTCGGCCTCCGACGGGTAATCGACGAAGATCTCGACCAAGAAGCGGTCGAGCTGGGCCTCGGGCAACGGGTAGGTTCCGTCTTGTTCAATCGGATTCTGCGTCGCGAACACCTGAAATGGATCGGGCAGAAGGTGGGTCTTGGTGCCTACCGTCACTCGGCGCTCTTGCATCGCCTCGAGCAGCGCAGCCTGCGTTTTGGGCGGAGTGCGGTTGACCTCATCGGCGAGCACGAGGTTGTGAAAAATGGGCCCCTTGGCGAACACCAGCGAACGCCCTGCCGCCGATTCGGCGAGCACGTCGGTGCCGGTGATATCCGCCGGCAAGAGGTCGGGGGTGAACTGCACCCGGCCGAAGGAAAGATCGAGCGACTTGGCTAGCGAGGAGACGAGCAGTGTCTTGGCCAAACCGGGAACACCGATCAGCAGGGCATGACCGCGAGCGAACAAGGCCGCGAGCATGGCGTCTATCACCGCGTCTTGCCCGACGACCGCCTTGCCGATCATCACGCGGAGCGCAGCCACCGCCTCGCTAGCGCGCTCCAAGAGCACCGTGGCGCTCTTCGGATCTCGTGCAGTTTCCATAGGGTCCGGCTGTACCTCTCCGCACCGGACTGCGCAAGGTGGCTTTCGTTCGCGGGGGCGAAGGTGCTAGCACTGTACGAGCGAACATGGCCCGCGCAGACGCAAAAGAAAAAGACGACGCGGTTGTGCTCCCCGAGGTCCCGGAGACGCCGCGCAAAGAGCCCCGACCCGAAGCTCGCCCGGCCCCGCCGTTGACGCTGGCCAAAGAGGTTCGGCGCGCCGACGAGCCCAAGGAGCCGCTCAAAGGTGAACGAGCGGCGCCCACCGGGCCCTGGCGCTCCTACAAAGAAATTCTCGCCAAGCTCGCCCAGCGCGTACTCGAGGCCCAACGGCCGCTGCGCATCCTGCAGTCGTTGCGTTGGCCGGACGGCGTGGAGGAGGCGTTTGCCCGCTCGCGTTTCCGCGAGCTGCCGCCCTTCGAGTACGATCCCGATCTCGGTTTTGATCCGGAGAGCAAGAAGCTCGAATTCACCGAGATCTTGCGCGACATCGACAAGGAGTTCGGTGCCAACGACGAGCTCGCGGCGATCTTGCGCTCCACCGCCGAGGAGTACCTGCTGGTCGTACAGATGCTCGAACAGCGCGGCACCAAGCGCTTCTACGAGTTTTCGCGCAAGCTCTACGGCTCGGCCAAGGACGTCCTCCCGGATGGCAAAACCACCGTTCGTTCGATGGGCTTTCAGCTCTATGAGCTCTTGACCAACATCGCCTGGGAGCGGCTCGGCGAGGCTCGGCGTCGCGACATCGATGCGCAGACGGCCGCCTTGGTGCTCAACGAACGGCTGGGGCGCTTCTTCGGTGAGACCTCGGTGCGCGTGCAGGTCGATGATCAGCTCGTGGCCGACGCTGCGGCTGGCAGCGACTACGTGAAGATCCGCTCCGGCGCGACCTTCTCCAGCCGCGACGTTGACATCCTCGAGGTGCATGAAGGTTGGGTGCACCTCGCGACGAGCTTGAACGGCCAGGCTCAGCCGGTGGCGCGCTGGCTCGCCAAAGGCCCGCCGCGCACCGCGGCGGTGCAAGAAGGCTTGGCGGCGCTGGTCGAGATCTTGACCTTCCGTAGCACGCCGCGCCGAGCCAAGAAGATCAACGATCGGGTGATCGCGGTGGACAAGGCCGAAGACGGAGCTTCGTTCCTTGACATTTTCGAGTGGTACCGCACCGAAGGCTACGAGGACGACGAGTGCTTTCAGAGCGCGACGCGCATCTTCCGCGGGGGGACCTTGGACGGCGGCGCGCCTTTCACCAAAGACGCCTGCTACTGCAAAGGGATCGTGCTCAACCAGGCCTTCATGTTGGCGGCCATTCAACATGATCGGCCCGAGCTGATCCCGTTCTTGTTCGTGGGCAAGGTCGCGCATGAGGACGTACCGGTGCTGCATCGTCACGTGAGCGACGGCATCGTGAGGCCGCCTCCGTTCATGCCGCCGATCTTCGAGGACATGAACGGGCTCGCGGTGTGGCTCTCCTATTCCTCGTTTTTCTCGACGCTGTGCAAAGCCTCGATCGTCGACCACTACGCCAGCAGCATGCGTCGCTGAGGAGAAGAGCGTGAGCCAACCGTCCGATAAGCCCGCGAGAGTTCCGCGCGTCACCGAGGTCATCACTCCGGAGACGGGCCCCAGCATTCGTCGCATCCGCAAGCTCAAAATCAGCGTGCTGGATTCGCCCAACGCCAAAGAGAAGGGCGCCGTTTACTCGTTCGCCCAGGATGAAGTGCGGCTCGGCAGCAGCCCCGAGACCGATGTTGTGCTCAGCGACGCGGGCATCTCGCGCGAGCACGTCGCCATTCGGCTCACGCCCGAGGGCTTTCTACTCACCGATCTCGGCTCGACCAACGGCACCTTTGTCGGCGACGTACGGGTGCGCGAGGTGTGGATCAGCGCGGAGACCCATCTGCGGCTCGGCTCCACCGTGCTCAAGCTCTCGCCGCTGAGCGAGACGGTCGAGCACGAGGTCTCTCCGCGGGCGAACTTCGGGCGCATGCTCGGCGCCAGCGCGTCGATGCGCGAGACCTTCGCGCTGCTCGAACGCGTCGCCAAGAGCGACCTCACGGTATTGGTCGAAGGGGAGACCGGCACCGGCAAAGAGCTCGCCGCCGAGGGCCTGCATGACGCCAGCGGCCGCTCGGGCGAGTTCACCGCGGTCAACTGCGGGGCGATCCCCAAAGAGCTGCTCGAGAGCGAGCTCTTTGGGCACGAGAAGGGCGCCTTCACCGGCGCTATTCGTGAACGCAAAGGCGCTTTTCTTTCGGCCGATCGCGGGACGCTCTTTCTCGATGAGGTCGGGGAGCTGCCGCTCGACGTGCAGGCCAAGTTGCTGCGGGCGCTCGAGCGACGCGAGGTCAAGCCGGTGGGCTCAGACAAGACGCTTTCGATCGACGTGCGCATCGTCGCCGCGACTCATCGCAGCTTGGCCAAAGAGGTGAAGGCCGGCACCTTCCGCCAGGACCTTTACTACCGCCTAGCGGTGGTGACGGTGAAGATCCCGCCGCTACGTACGCGCATCGAGGATCTGCGGCTCTTGGTCGATACCATTTGGGAAGAGCTGGATCGGCGGCGGCGAGCGCAAGGCATGCCGGCACCAGAGCGTTTGGACGCGGCCGCGATGGCCATGCTCGCGCGTTATGATTTCCCGGGCAACGTGCGCGAGCTGCGCAACATCGTCGAGCGTTGGGCGGTGCTCGGAGCGTCCTCCGGTGAAGCGCTGGGGGAGAATCAGCCGGCCTCGGTGAGAGCCGTGCAAACGCCCAGTGGAGACCCGTTCGGTGGCGTCTTGGAGTTGCCTTATCACGAGGCTCGCGAGGCGCTGCTCGAGCGTTTTGAGCGCGCCTTCACCGAGCAGGTGCTGGCCAAGAGCGGCGGTAATGTGTCCAAGGCGGCGCGTGAGGCTGGGGTGGATCGACGTCATCTTCAGCGGCTGATGGCGCGTTTTGGCGTGAGGTCGAGTTCATGATCGCGAACGTCACTGCGCTCACTTTGCCGCAGCCGGATCCGGATGAGCCCGGCTTCATCGCCGCGCTGTCGGGCTGCGGCGTCGAGGCCGAGGTGGTGGCCTGGGATGACCCAGCGGTGGATTGGTCGCGCTACCCGCTCGTGGTGCTGCGCTCGACCTGGAACTACATCCACAAGCTGGAGGCCTTTCGCGCGTGGCTCACGCGCGTGAGCTCGATCACCAAGCTGCTCAACCCGGCGGCCGACGTTTTGTGGAACCTCGACAAGCGTTACCTGCGTGAGCTCGCGAGCGATGGTTTGGCGGTGGTGCCAACGCGCTGGGTCGAGCGTGAGGACGCGCGCTCCTCGGCGGAGCTGCTCGACGGTCTCGTGGACGTGGTGATCAAGCCAGTGGTTTCGGCTGGGTCGTTCTCGACCGATCGCTTCAAGCTCGAAGGCGCCGAGCGCGAGCGTGCGATCGCCTTCCTCGATCAGCAGCGAGCTGCACGCGCGATGATGATTCAGCCGTATCAGCCCTCGATCGACAGTTGGGGCGAGCGCTCGCTCGTCTTCATCGACGGGGCATTCACCCACGCCATGCGCAAAAGCCCGCGCTTTCTCGGCGGGCCGGTGGTGGTGGAGGGACCGGTTGAAGCGGCCGCCGACGAACTAGAACTCGCTACGCGGTTGATGCGGCGCTTCTCGGGCCGGCTGCTCTACGCTCGGGTCGACCTCGTTCGCGATAACGACGGCCAGCCGCAGCTGATGGAACTCGAGATCACCGAGCCGTGGCTGATGTTGAGCCGCTATCCAGCTGCCGAAGCGGCGATGGCAGCTGCCATCGCCCGCCGACTCTAGCGTCAGTTCACCTGGTCTGCGCTGACTTTGGTGCTGGCCTTGGCGTTCGCTTCGCTCTGGGTGCGGCGCGCCTGCATCCGCTCGACCTCGCGATCCATCGTCCCGCGCAGCGTCTTGCCCCACATCTTGAAGTCACCGATCAGCGACCACAGCGGGTATTTGAAGCTCGCCGGCTTGTTCTTCTCGACGAAGAAGTGGCCCACCCAGGCGGGGCCGTAGCCTGCGACCAAGGCCAGCGGGATCAACGCCGGCTGGCGCCGAATGGCGGCTGCGCCGAGCACTGCAACGGCCGCGGTGGTGCCGACGAAGTGCAAGCGCCGGTTGGTCTTGTTCGCGTGCTCGAGCACGTAGAAGGGCCAAAACTCCTCGAACGATCCGATGCGGTCACTCATTGCAACGTCCTTTTCCTACGCTCGTGGCAGCGCGCCCGGAGTGTGCTCCGAGCGCCCATGGTTTTCAAGGCTCAGAAGCCGGAGAACGACGGCTTTCGCTTGCCTAGGTAGGCCGAAAGCCCTTCCTTGCAGTCCTTCGAAGCGAACAGCGCCGCTTGCAGTTCACGCTCGAGCGCGAGGCCTTGCTCCATGCCTACGTCGAGCCCGGAGATCACCGCGCGCTTGATGGCGCCGACGGCGAGGCTGGCGCGCTCCGGCTTGGCGAACCGACGGGCGTACTCTTCGACCTTGGTCATGAAGGCGGCGTGGCTCTCGGTCTCCCAGACGTGGTGCAGCAGCCCGAGCTTCTTGCCCTCGTCGAACGCGAAGGTGGTGCCCTCCACCATCAACTCGATGGCCTTGGCCCTACCGACCGCGCGGGCCAGCCGCTGCGTGCCGCCGGTTCCTGGCAGTACGCCGAGGTTCACTTCGGGCAGGCCCATCTTCCCAGCTCCAGCCCGCGCAACCAGCAGGTCACAGGCCAGCGCGATCTCGAGCCCACCCCCGACGCAGTGACCATTGATCGCTGCGATCGTCAGCTTGGGCGTGTGCTCGAGCCGCAGCAGCGTCTCGTTCGCGTGCAGGCAGAAGTAGTACTTGAAGCGCTCATCGGCCTCTTTGAGCATGTTGATGTTCGCCCCGGCACAGAAGAACTTCTCGCCGTGACCGGTCAACACCAACACCTGCACGTCGGGATCGAAGCGGGCCTCGAGGATCGCCGAGTCGAGGTCCTTCATCATCTCGAAGGTGTAGCCGTTGGTGGGCGGATCATTGAGCGTGAGAAACGCAACACCGTTGGAGGTCGTGTAGTCGACAAGAGCCATGCCGGGGGCTTAGCCCGGGTGCGCCGCCGTTAAAAGAAGCACGAAGGTGCCTGCGCAAAAGGCTGCGTTCAGTGGTACACAGCTGTTTCGAGAATGTCATCCGCCCGGCGGCGGAACGGAGCCAGCTGTGAGCGACGAAATTCGGAAAAATCTCAAAGAGCTCATGATCGTCGAGCTGAATCTGGTGGGGAAGAAGCCCGAGGACATCGACGACGCGGCGCCGCTGTTTGGTGCTGGGCTCGGGCTCGACTCGCTGGACGCGCTTCAACTGGCGATGGTGGTGGAGGAGAAGTTCGGCGTGAAGGTCCCCGAAGGGGAGCCCGCTCGCAAGATCTTCGCGTCGGTGGACGCGTTGGTTGCTCATATCGCTGCGGTGCGTCTCAGCGCAGATGAAGCTCGATAGCGCGCAGGCTCGACCAGTGTGGGTCACCGGTCTCGGTGCGGTGACGCCGCTCGGTGGCACCGTCGCAGAAACCATGGCCGGGCTTTGGGCTGGGCAGCGGGGTATCGGCGAGCTGAGCCTGTTCAAGTTGCAGGGCGCTCGCTCAAGCGTCGCTGGCGAGGTGCAACAGCTCGAGCGCGGGTCGATCGCCGCGCGCACCGACGCGATGGCCGTGCAGGCGGCGCGTGAAGCGCTGGGCATGGCCGGCCTTTCGCCGAGTGAAGCGGCCGTGCATATGGTGGTCGGCGGCACCACCGCCGGCATGTTCGAGACCGAAGAGCTGCTCACCCAGCTCGGTTCGATCGATCTGGACGTCGAGTTGCGTCACCGGCTGCGGACGCATCCGCTCTCGTCGACGGTGGACGTGTTGTGTCGCGAGGTTGGGCCGTTCGCGAGCGCGCGCACCGTGTGCTGCGCCTGTACGAGCGGCGTCGCAGCGTTGGCGTTGGCGTGGTCGTGGATCCGCAGCGGCCGCGCGGACGTCGTGCTTGCAGGCGGCGCGGATGCATTGTGTCGGCTGACCTACGGCGGCTTCGGCGCGTTGGCCGTGCTGGACCCAGCGCTGTGTCGGCCCTTCGATGTGACGCGCGCTGGGCTCAATCTGGGGGAGGGCGCGGGCTTCCTCGTGCTCGAGTCGCAAGCCTCGGCCGAGCGTCGCGCGGTCAAGCCTTTGGCCCGCATCGTCGGCGTGGCGCTCGGCGGAGAGGCGCATCACATCACCAACCCGGAGCCCGGCGGCGCTACCGCGGCCGACATCATGCGCAGGGCGATCCAAGCCGCGCAGCTGACGCCCGCGGACATCGGCTACGTGAACGCGCACGGCACTGCAACGCCACACAATGACGCCGCTGAGTCGGCCGCCATCCGCGCTTGTTTTGGCGAAGTTCGGGTGCCCGTTTCTTCGTCCAAAGGGCAGATCGGGCACACGCTCGGCGCCGCTGGCGCGATCGAAGCGGTGATCACGGTGAAGACGGTTGAGACCGGAACGCTTCCGCCGACCGTCGGCTTGGGCGAGGTCGATCCGGCTTGCGACCTCAACCACCTGCGCGAGACGGTGCAGCAATCGGCGCCGCTCACTGCGATGTCCAACTCGTTTGGTTTTGGCGGCACCGGCGGTACAGTCGTGATCAGCTCGCGGCCCGAGCTGTTCGAGTTCCCACCGAGTGTGCTGCCACGCACCGTAATCACCGGAGCTGCGGTGGTCGCCTTGGGGAAGGTGCTGCAAGGCGCGGAGCTCGCCGAGCTGTTGGTCCCGGTCGTCGGCGGCGCCTCTGTTGAGGCCGCCGCGCCGCCCGCGAGTGATCCGACCAACGTGCTCGACGCAGGCCGCTCTCGTCGGATGGACCGTTCAGCGCGGCTCTCTACCCTGGTCATGTCGGCCGCGCTCGACAACGCCAACGCTGCCTCGAACCGTGAGGTCGAGCGAGACCGCATGGCGGCGGTGAGCGGCACCGCGTTCGGCAACGTAGACGGCAGCATGCGCTTCATGAAGCGCATGCTCGAGAAGGGCGCGCAGTTCGCGAGCCCGGTGGATTTTCCAAACATGGTGCCATCGTCGCCGGTGAGCCACGCGGCCATTTACTGCGGTTTGCGTGGGCCAGCTTTGGCAACGCCGGATCTCTCGGCAACCGCCGAGAGCGCGCTAGCGACCGGTCTCGAGCTGATCGAAGGCGGGGTTTCACAAACGGCTGTGGTCGGTAGCGTGGAGGAGGTGAGCGACCTCGCCGAGCGCGTGCTGGCTCCGCTGCTCGGCGTTCGAACCTTGTCGGCGCATTCGGAGGGCGCCTCGGCGTTGGTTTTGGAGACGGCCGCCGATGCGCAGGCACGAGGCAAGCGAGCCTTGGCTGCGGTGGTGGTGTGGCGTTCGACGCGCCAAGCGGATCTGCTCCAAGCGTTGCCGGCTCCGCCTCCAGGCGCGATCGTGGTTTCGGAGCCAAACGTCGACGTCGTCGCGCTGCTCGTCGGCAGCGCCTGGCAAGACGTGCCGTGCTTTACGCTGGCCCGCGCTGCAGGTGAACACGTCGGGCTGGGTGGCGTAGCGTTGGCGGCTGCTGCCCAGCGGCTCGCGTCCACCCCCGGTAGCGCGCTGGTTCTAGGAGCGGCGCCTGATCGGGCGTACGCCTTCTTGCTCGAGAGCGAATAGCGTGAGTCTGCGCGCGGTTCTCGGCTGCTGTTCGCTGCTCGTGGGCTGTTCGGGCCTCTCGCGCGAGCCGGTGCAGCCCGGTTCCGCGGAGGACTTCGTGCGAGCGCGCGAGACGCTGCAACGCTTGGCCGAGGAGACGGCCACGTCGCGAACCCAGACGGTGCAGCTCTCGATGTCAGCGCCTTACTTGCCCAGCGAGGTCTCCTCGCGCGGGGCGGTTGCGCTGCGTCCGCCCGGCGAACTGCGCATGATTCTGCTCGGCCCCGGAGGCGCAACGGCGCTCGACGTTTGGATCTCGGGGCAGCGTTATCGCTTGGAGATCCCGGCGCTCGAGCGCGTAGTTTCAGGCAGCACGAACGCTGAGTTGCAACAAGAGCGCGGCCTGCCGATCGGCTTTCTGCGTTGGTGGCTCTTGCATCCGTTCTCGGCGCGGCTGCAAGCGGCGCGTCCGCGAGAGGGCGGGCTCGAGCTGCTGCTGCGCGATGAAGACGGCGCAACCATCGAGCTCTGGTTGCAACCAGACGGGTCGATCTCGGCCACGCGCAGTAGCGTGCGTCGCCGGGACGGAGAGATCGTGCGTCTCGACGAGGAGACGGTGCACGCGTCGAAGGCAGGCTGCGGCGAGGTGCGCTACAGCCAACGCTCGACGCGGCTCACCTCGACGGTTCGTTGCGAGTCGGAGCGCGGGACCGTCAACGCCAAGGCCTTTGAACAGCCCCAAGCCGTCTGTCGAGGGCCCGCGTGCTAGCACGCGCGAGCATCGTCGCCGTGGGCGCCATCTCGCCGCTCGGCGAAGGGGAAGCCGCCTTCCATCCCGGTGATTTGGACCAGCCCGTACGCTGTACGATCGAGCGAGATGGTGCCTTCGTCGAGGCTGGTTTCGCACGGCCGTTCGCTGCTCGTGCGGCGCAACTCGCCGCGCCGGCCGAGCTCCGTGTCGCGGACAGGCTGCTGCTCCACGCCCTCGGCGCGTGCATCGATCAAGCGAGCGCAGCGGGGCTCTTGCAGGGCAAGCGGGTGCGGCTCGTGCTCGGTACTTCGTCGGGCGGTATGGAGGCGGCCGAGCAGCTCTTTCGCCTGCGCGCCGCCGCTGCGGACCCGGCCCAGCTCGACGTCCGCGACACGGCTCTAGCGTCCACCTACTTCGCGCCCCACCAGCGCGCGGTCGCACGGCTCGAGGCTGCGGGCGCAGCACCGCAACGCGCGCTGCACTTGGTGACAGCCTGTGCTGCGTCGACCTGGGCGCTCGGGGTCGGCTTGCGCTGGCTCCAGGAAGACGATTGCGATCTCGTGTTCGCCGGCGGTTACGACGCGCTGACGGTCTTCGTTGGGGCCGGCTTCGAGTGTCTGCGTGCAACCAGCGCCTCACGCCCTTCGCCCTTCGCCCTCACTCGTGACGGCATGGCTCTCGGAGAGGGCGCCGGCGTGGTCGCGCTGGTACGGGAAGGGGAGGAGGGCCGCGCGCTCCGTCGTTCGTTCGTGAGTGGCTTCGGCGCCTCCACCGACGCCTTTCATGTGACCGCCCCGGATCGCAATGGGGACGGGCTTTATCGCGCGGGAGCGGCCGCGCTCGCTGACGCCGGTTTGAGCTCGCAGCAGTGCGGGCTGGTATCTGCTCACGCGACGGCGACGCCGTTCAACGACGCCATGGAATGGAAGGCGATCGAGCGTTTGTTCGGCGTTCATGCGCCGTACGTTCATCCGTTCAAAGCGCAGATCGGCCATACGCTGGGAGCGGCCGGCGTTCTCGAGACGCTGGCGTTGGCTCGCGCCGTTGAGCTCGGCTGCATTCCCGCCGCGGTGATCCCAGCCACCCCGGATCCTGAGACGCCAGCGCGGCTCGCGCCGGTGACCTGTGCAGCACCGCTGCAGGCCGGCCTGAAGTTGTCGGCGGCCTTCGGTGGTGCCAACGCTGCGCTGATCGTCGAGCGCGCGGACGTTGCGCCTTCGCGTCACGTTCGCCCGGCTCGCCGCGCTTTCGTGCGCAACTTCGCTCAGGTGGACGCGGTCGACCTCGAGCGGCTCGCGCTGGTGACCGGCCAAGCCCAAGACAAGCTCGAACGGCTCGATGCGCTTTCGCTGCTCGCTGCTAGCGCCGTCGCGCAACTCCAAGACAGAGGCGCGCTCGCGGGGGATGGTGCTGGTGTCGTAGTGGGCCACAGTCTGGCCACGCTCGACATCAACGAGCGCTTTTTCTCCAAGGTGCTTGGCAAAGGTCCGCGCTTCGCCGAGCCGAAGCTATTTCCGCCCACTTCGCCGAACTTGGTGGCAGGTCAACTGGCCATCCTGTTCGGCCTGCGCGGGCCGAGCGCTGCGCTTGCAGGCGGCCCTAATACGGCGCTCGATCCAATGGCGCTCGCGCGGACGTTGGTGCGCTGCGGAGACTGCGAGCGCGTGGTCGTCGTGGCGATTGACTACCTGGGGGAGACGTCGCGGTTCGTGCAAGCTGAGGCGTTCGCGGCGCACGAGGACGTGCAGCACGGTGCTACGGTTGCGCTCGTTGATTGCGTAGCTGAAGGCAGTTTGTTCGAGCTCCGTTGCGAGCCACCGCGCGTTGGCTTCGGCCGCATCGCCCTGCTTGATTACCTGCGCGGGCAAGGCTCGTGAGCGTGACATTTTGGCAGCACGACCTTCAGCGAATCGAGCGTTTGCGCCACGCTGACAACTTCCCGCGCGAGACGACAATCTTGCTTGCTGCGCATCATTTTCCCAAATAGGGTCACTGAGGCTCAGCGAGGAAATGAACGTTTGGTTCGTGGAATGCTTGAGCCTGCACGCCGGTTCTCTCGACTGCTGAGATGCCCATGAGCAAACAATTCCCCCCGAAGTCGAAGCTTCCTTTCGGCGCACGAAGTCTCTCGGTTTTGGTCGTCGGCCTTGGGCTGACCTCGTCGGCCTGCGCGAAGAGCTACATCCCCAACACGGATGTCGAAGACAACGAGGACAACCGAGAGGTGATCGCCTTCTGCGAGCGCTATCGCCGAGCCGTCGAGAAGCGAGATGCCGGCGGTATGCTTCAGCTCGTGTCGCCCCAATACTACGAGGACGGCGGCAACCCCGACGCCTCCGACGACATGGACTACGAGCAGTTCAAGTCGTGGCTTACCGGAGAGGGCGTTGATGAAGAAGGCATCGCCTTCCGCGACGCCACCGCCATTCGACACGAGATTCGTTATCGCCGCATCGTGCGCGAGACCGACCGCGTGTTCGTTGACTACACCTACAGCGCGAGCTTCCGCGTTCCTAGCGGCAAAGCCGACGCCTGGAAGCGCAAGGTGGATGACAACCGGCTTGAGCTCGTCCGCGATGAGAGCGGTGAGTTCAAGATCGTCTCCGGCATGTAAACGTAGGCCCTTCGTGATCGGCTGCGACGTGAGCGGCCGGGATCGACATAAAGCCTCGCTCTAACGAGCGAGGCTTTGGCGTTCTCAGTTGAGCGCGGGGTCAGAGGAAGTCATGTCGTCGAACACGCCGCGTTCCTTGGCTTCGGTCAACGAGCGCAGCGCGGTTCGGTAGCCGCGCAACACGAGCGAGCGGGCGTTGAAGCGGTTGAGGTAGCTGAAGGCGCCGATGTCCGGCGCGATATCGAGGAACACCACGCGCGGGTGCGTGCGGCTCGTGAGCTCGACGCCGCGCCGCTCCTTCTCCGACATCACGAGGTTGACGGCCTGCCGAATCATGCCGAAGGGCCCGCTGCGGGCGATTGAGCGTTCGCCTGGGGCACGCTCCTCTGGCCGATAGATATTCGAGATGATGACCACGTTGGCGCCGGCGTTGACCGCGAGATCGAGCGACAAGGTTCGCTTCACCTCGGCGTCCATCAAGTAACGCGAACCGACCTTGAGCGGGCGGAACACGCCCGGGATGGCGCAGCTCGCCGCGACGGCGCGGCTCATCGGCACGTCGGTTCGGTGCCCGCGGCCGAACACCACCCGCTCGCCTGAGTCGACATCCACGGCGGTCACGAGAATTTGGTTCTCGATTCGGTTGAAGTCGTTCTCGGGCAAAAAGCGCTCGAGCACCCGCTCCAGCTTGTGCGTCGAGAAGGCGCCGGACAGCAGGTAGCCCGGATCGAGGAAGTCCTCGAGCCGGGGCGCACCGAGAAAGGTGCTCATGTACAGCCGCGGACCCTGGTGACGGCGCCGCCACGGCAATCGGTAGGCGTCGAGCAGCACGTCGAGCGGAATGTCTTGCCCGTACGTCGAGGCGACCAAGGCGCCGGCGCTGGTTCCTACGAAGATCGTAGGAACGATGCCAATCTCTTCACACGCCTTCAGCACACCCAAGTGTGCGAGGCCGCGGGCGGCGCCACCCGACCCGACGAAAGCAACCTTCAGAGGGACCATGCTCAGTAGTTTCGCGATCTGATGGCTAGGTGGCAAACTTCTTTTGGGATCGCCGCTCGCTATTTGAAAGGTCGCCACCCGAGCGCGACGATCAGCGGGTCAGCGGAAAGTCCTCGACAACGCGGTGGATGACGAAACCACCGTCGTTGCGCCGCAGCAGGAACGAGAGCGTGGGCCCGAGCAAGCGTCCCTGACGGCTGTTCGGCAAGCTGATCGGCACTACCACGAGCACGTCGGAAGCCTCGGTTCGCTCGCTTGGTGGTAGCCCGTTCGCCGCAAGGTCGCCGAGCTGCGCGGGCCACTCGGCGACGAAGTCGTCGTTGCGCAGCAAGCGAAAGTCGTTCACGTCGTAGAACTGCAGGCTCTCGAGCGGGGTGTAGTCGAGGCGTGCGAAGCGCCGGGCCCAGGTGTTGATGGCGTTCTCCCGAGCGCCACGCTCGGGATCGAGTTGGTGGCAGTCGCTCGTCATCAGCCCGCGTGCAGCTTCGACATCTTCACGCGTTACCGCTTCGAGGAAGTTGGTTACCACCTTGAGGACCACGCGATCCTCGGGCGGAGTTCGCAGCAGCACTACACCCTCGGCAGCGTGGCTCACCCGCTGCGGCGCTCCGAAGCCCGTCGCAGGATCCACCGTAACGCCGTCAGGCTGCCGGCGCTCTCCGAGCTCTCGATAGGTGGTTGCAGGTGAACAAGCTACGGCCGCAAGCGCGGCCCACGCGACGCGCTTCACACCTACAGCGCCTCGACGTGCGGTTCGCCATCCCCAGCGGCGTTGCCATGCGCGATGGTCACGGTGTGACCGTCTTTGAGTTCGGTCAGCGACGCGGGCAGACGGTTGTCTTCGAAGTCGGAGGCGATCAGCCCCAGCCGCGCCGAGACGAGATGCGGCACCTTCGTCCGTGAAAGGCTCTCTTTGTCGAAGATGCGCTCGAGCCCTTGCCGGCCAGCGAGCACGCTGAAGCCCATCGGTGAGAAGGTGCGCGTCCCAATCACGAAGTCGCTGCAACCAAGCATCAAGTTCAGCCGCAGCGGCTCGCTCGATTCTTCGGCGCAAATCCGAGAAACCAACGAAAGGCTAGAACGAATGGCGTCGCGCACGGCAGCCGCCGGAACGTCGGCGCGGTCGAGCCTGCCAGCGTCATGAAGGAAGGAGAGGAAGGTGTAAAATACGAGCTCTGCGTCGGTCTCCCCCCGCACATCGCGCGCGAGGAACTGCGGCAAAGACTCGAGCAGCCGACCGCGAATCTTCTCCGCGTTGGGCACCGTGCCGGTCGAGGCAAAGAGCCAATTGCGGTAGCGGAACGGATGCGTGTTCTCGGTGCGCAAGGCGCCCACGGTGGCCGTCCGAATGTGACCCACGAGCACGTCGGCGCGGATGTCCTTGACCAGCTCTCCGAAGGAAAGCACTCGCCGGTCATCGAACGGGCGACGTTGCAGCAAGATCTCCCCGCCTTGGTAGAAGCCTACGCCCCAGCTAACGCTGCTGGGCGCTTCTGCCTGCGTAGGATCCGGTTCCGGCGGGCGTACGGAGTAGAGGGACGCGTCCACGGCCAAGGCACGTGAGCCGAGGTCTGGGCGGTTGGCGATGAAACCGACGAGACGAGCCATTGCTCAACAGTGTGCGCGACTTTCAAGGTGGACGCCAGCACCTCAGCCCGCGCTGGAGGCCGAGCCGTGATTGCGTCGAACTTTGGCGCCACCTCAACATAGCCGGGAAGTCGCTAGGGATGGGCTGCGCGGTCGCGGTGGCGATAAGCCTTCGTGCTAGCATCCTGGGCGAACTTCAGCTTGTCTTGGGATGAGGCCTCATGTCCTGGCGGTTCGTGTTTGCGGTTCCTGTGATTCTTCTCGGCTTGGCGCCCAACGAGGCGCTGGCCTTCTGTCGCAGTACCACCTGCGTTGGTGAGGACTGTACGCGGGATGAGAACGGCTGCAAGACCTCGGGGCAGCCGCTGTATTGGCCGACCAGCTGCATCGGAATCAGCCTGCAACAGGACAGCAGCGTCCACATCGCCTTCAAGTACTTCGAGCAGGTGGCCCAGCGCTCGATGTTGAGCTGGACGGGCCTCGAGTGCGCGGACGGTCCGGCGAGCATCGGCTTCTCGCAGCTGGACAACATCGCCTGCAAACAGACCGAGTACAACAGCGGTGGAACCAACGCGAACGTGGTCCTCTTTCAGGACACCAAGTGGGTCTACAAGGGCATCGACAATACGTTGGCCAAGACCACCGTCACCTTCAGCGACGACACCGGGGAGATCCTCGACGCCGACATCGAGATCAACCACGCCAACAACAACTTCACCATCTCCGATATGGTGATCGAATACGACCTCGAGGCGGTCCTGACCCACGAGATGGGCCACTTGATCGGGCTGGACCATACCCCCGACGTCTCAGCGACGATGTTCGCTGGCTATGAACCCGGGTCGAACGACCAGCGCACGCTCGAGGAGGACGACATCCTCGCTGCTTGCGAGGTGTATTCGGCCTCACGCTCTGCGCAATGCACGCCCGAGCCACGGGGCGGGTTGGGCAACGAGTGTGGTGGCGAGGCCAACGCGGTGGACGAGGGTGGAGTCGGGGGCTGTACCAACTGTTCGCAGGCCGGATCAAACGGTGCAGCCGCTTGGCTTGCACCACTTGTGCTATGTGCCTTCGCCGGTGCCCGGAGAGTTCGCCGTTCGCGGAACCTGGTCCGAGCCGTCAAAGGGGATGGATGATGATTCGATCGCTTCGCTTTTGCTGTGTTCTGCTGGTTGGGCTCTTCGCTTCCGCTTGCGGTGATTCAACCTCGGAGCAGGTTTGCACGCCGGGCACCGAGGTCTTCTGCAAGTGTCGTGGCGGCAGTGTTCAAGGAACGCAGACCTGCGCAGACGACGGCCAGAGTCTTGGGGAGTGCACCACTCCCGAGGGCGAGTGCCCCAGCATCGGAACCGGAACCACAGACGGGCCGATCGGCATCTGCACCCCCGATGAGGTCATCACCTGCACTTGTGACAACGCGGATCAGGGTACCAAGACCTGCAGTGGAGACGGGCTGAGCTTCACCGATTGCACCACACCTGACGGCCCCTGCGGCTCGAGCCAAACCGGCACCGAGGAGCTGTATTCGCCTTGTGACAGCGCCTCCGAGTGCCTCACCGGCGTATGTGAAAACGGTTACTGCACCCGCAGCTGTGAGTCGTATGTGGAGTGCTACGACGACGCAAAGAGGTTGTACGGGGACTGCGCCGAGGTGCCGCTCAGCTCGGGCGTCGGGCTTAGCTGCGTGCCCTACTGCATCAAACAGGAGGAGTGCTCGGGGTACGGCGCCACGAGCGTCTGCAACGGAGCCATCGCCCTCGATGACATCAACCTCGCGTTCGCCGGCTGCGCCAACTGGGGAGAGGCAGCCACCGGCATGCCCTACGGCACCCTGTGTGACTCCAACTCCGGCGAGGTTCTCTACCTGAACGACGTGATCGAGATGTCCTGCGACCTCGGTCTCGCCTCGCAGAACGTCTGCACCTTCGATACGTGTACAAAGGGTTGTTACGAGGACAGCGACTGCCCCAACGCCGACTGCAACTCCAATGGCGAAGTGATCGGCTGTTGCATCAGCGATCCCGAGTGCAACTGAGGACTCCCTTATGCGAATGAGCTCTGTTCTTACGCCCGCCTTGCTTTTGACCCTTGGGCTGAGCTTCGCTTGTGGTGACTCGGGCACAGGCGGAGCCGGAGCCGCTGGCGCTGGGGGTTCCGGTGGCGCGGACATCTTCTGTGGAGACGCTATCGCCGACCCGGACCTCGGCGAGGAGTGCGATGACGGCAACTTCGAAGACACAGACGATTGCCTCGCCAACTGCACGCTGCCCAAGTGCGGAGATCTCGTCGTTCATTTGGGCTTTGAAGACTGCGACGACGGCAACGCCGACAACACCGACGGTTGTGTCGGAGAGTGCGTGGTAGCGAGCTGCGGTGACGGCTTCATCCAAGCCGGCGTCGAGGATTGCGACGACGGCAACACCGAGGACGGGGACGCCTGCACCTCGACCTGCACCGCGGGCGTTGGCTGCGGCAACAACATCGTTGACGGCGGTGAAGAGTGCGACGACGGCAACACCGACAACAACGATGACTGCGTCGAGGGCTGCTTCACGGCCTATTGTGGAGACGGCTACGCGCAGGCCGGCGTCGAGGAGTGTGACGACGGCAACTCGGTCGACGACGATCCCTGCTCCAACGGCTGCTTCGTCAACGTGCCCGACACCTTCGGCTGTCCGGGCGTCGCGGTTTCGGTGCCGCTTGGCGGAGACGTCACGCTCGGTGGCAACACCGCCGACGCAACGCCCCAATACGAGGGCAGCTGCGGCGGCGCTGATGCGCCCGAATACGTATATGCGTTGACCCCAGAGGAAGACGGCGTGCTCACGTTGGACTTCCTCGCCGTCAACAACGACTTGGACCCAGTGCTTTACGTCCGGGACGCCTGTGAGAACGGGGCAGAAATCGCCTGCGTGGACGCGACCTTCGCCGGCGGGGTCGAGAGCGCGACGTTCGCCGTGCAGGCTGGTACCACCTACTACGTATTCGCCGACGGCTACAATGACGTTCCCGGTGAGTTCCTCTTGGGGGCAACGCTCTTGGGCGGCGCCGCCGGTGACAACTGCCCGGGAGTGAATATCCCGTTGTCCGGACTCAATGACCCGTACACGGTAAGTGGTAATACAGCGGTTGCGTCGGCGGACCACCAAGGCACTGGTAACTGTGATTCAGACACCACGCCCGAGGTGGTTTACCGCATTGTCCCGCCCGAGAACGGCAAGCTGGTTGCGGCGTTGGATCCGTCCTTTGACGCTTCCTTGTACGTTCGCACCAACTGTTCGAGCGCAGCGACCGAGCTCGCATGCTCCGAGATGGGTAACACGGGCGAGCTCGAACTCATCAACGTCCCGGTGACCGCGGGCAACCAGTACTTCGTCTTCGTGGACGGCTTCCTCGGCGAGTCCGGCCCTTACACCGTTGAGTTCACGCTCCTGCCCCCCTGAGCCCGCACCCAATTGAACCCTCTTCACGTTGTTCTGCTCGGCATTCTTGAGGGCCTAACTGAGTTCCTCCCGGTCTCGTCCACCGGGCACCTCATCCTCTTGGGCGAATCGCTTGGCCACAACGACGACGCCGCCAAGACCCTGGAGATTGCGATCCAGGCGGGCGCGGTGTTGGCGGTGATTGTCTATTACCGCGATGTGCTTTGGGCGCTCGTTCGTGGGCTGCTCGACAAGAAGAAGGAACAACAAATGTTGTTCTTGGCGCTTGGAGTGGCCTTTCTCCCAGCTGCGGGCATCGGGTTTTTCCTTCACAGCTTCGTGAAAGCCCGGCTGATGGGGCCAACGCCGGTGGCCACCGCGTTGATCGTTGGGGGGCTGGTCATGATCGCCGCCCCCTATTTGTTCCCCAGCACCGAGCACGAGCCGAAGGAGGAATCGTTGACGGCGGTGACGCTGCAACGCGCGCTCATTATCGGGGTTTGCCAGTGTGCGGCGCTTTGGCCCGGGTTCTCGCGCTCGATGAGCACCATCGTTGGTGGGCAAGCCTCAGGGCTGCGAGCCAAGACGGCTGCGCAGTTCTCCTTCCTGTTATCGATACCCGTCTTGGGCAGCGCCACGGTGCTGGACTTGGTGAAGGATGGGGACGCGCTGTTCGCCTCAGAAGGTGGCGTACTCGCCTTGCTGATCGGGTTGGTAACAGCCTTTGTGGTGTCCCTCGCAGTGATCTCCGTCTTCTTGCGATACCTCAATAAATTCGGATTAGCGCCCTTTGGCTATTACCGCATTGTGTTGGGCGTGCTCGTGCTGGTGTGGGCACGCTGACCGCAGCCGGGACTTACGCGCTAGCGAGCGCTCAGTCGAAGCGCCAATGCGCCGCTGCCACAGCGACGTCCAGGGCGAGCGAGAGCAGCTCGAGGTTGGTCTCGACGCCCTGAAACAGGAGGCTAACTTCACCTCGCTCGATCACCAGGCCGGCAAAGCTCGTTCCTGCCAAGGCAGAGATTGCCTCCTTCATGCTGGACGTAAGGAAGGAGATGGCGGCCTCGGAGGGCTTGGCGGTGATCAAGAAGGCGTGATCAAACTCCGGGTCGCCGATCTCGATATCTTGCGCGAGCCAAGCTCGTATCGAGCCGAAGAGACCCGCAGGGCTCGGATGAACTCCCACCAGCGCCTCGTATGGCTGCCTGCTGTTTGCGCCGACGCGGGTGTGGGCCGAGTGAACGAAGTCCGAAACCACCCGAACCGAGCACTCGCAGCCTTGGATCGCTCCCGACAAGAACGGCCGCGTTTCACCCGAAGCAGCGGCAAAGCCAGTCACGGCCTCTGAGCCGAGCTGTAAACCTTTGGCCTCGAGCCCCTGCCAAGCGGTGCGCGCAAGCGCGACTCCCTTTTGCAGACGTACGATGTTATTGGCAATGATGATGCCCGCGAGGGCCCCGCCTGCTGCTCCGCCTGCCATGAACGCTGGCTACACGAGCCTTCGGCCGCAGGCAACGCGCAGCGCCGCTCAATGACCGTGAACGCGCTTCCTCCACTTGAGCAGCTGATCGCGATTGGCGGGCTTCACCGGAGGGGGATGGAGCCAAACGCCGGCGTCGGCACTGGCCTCAGCCACGGGGGCCGCCAAACCAACGGAGAACGTTCCTGTGGATTGAGGCGCAGCGTTCAGCGTGCTGTCGGTGTTGAGGGCGATCAGCGCGCCCCCGCTCGAGTCGAACGGAGCGACGTCATCCACCAAGCTAGCGCCGCTCACGCCGCGGTGCACGACGTCTGGCCCCGCACCAACAGGCGAGGCCATGGTCTGGGAGACGCCCATGAACACCCCGGTAAACGGCGGCAAACTACCCGGAATGAGCGGTAGCGTCGGTGGCTGATTGGGCGGCGAAACCAGACCGTTGAAGCCGTAGGGACCTGAAGGTTCATCGAGCCAGGCGGCGGTCAAGAAGTCGAGCTGCGTCTCACTGAAGGACCGCGAAAATTCGGCTTGGAAGACGGCCTCGAGCGAGGCTGGAGAGCCCTCCAGCGCAAACAGGTCTCCAAACGAATCAACCCCGCCTAACCGTGACGCCGAGTACGCCAGGAACATGTAGGCCTGCGCGTATTGGTAGTAGTTGGCGTACTCCCATTGCACCAAGGACTGCCCCGCCGCTAACGGGGTATTGGGTGCAAAGTAGGTATCGGTGGCGTACTCGTTTTGCATCCCTGTAACGAGGTGGACCGCACATTCTGCCATGCCCTCGTTGTGCCAACTCCAGTCCTGCTGGCTGAAATCGTGAGTCTCGTTGTAGAGCAGGTGGGAGAACTCGTGCGCCACGACCTGTATAGGTAGATAGTTATTCCCGTTGTCGGGAACGCTCACATAGAGCATCTCCATCTCGTTGGAGTGCCCACCAAACTGCATGGCTTCGGCATCGGTGATCGAGTCGAGCGGCGAGAAGTAGCCACCGTAGTATTGGTTACCGTTCAGCCCCAAGAGCAGCACCTTGCCGTTGCCGTCCCGGTCGGGCGCGGCGGTAAGCGCTGCTGTCTCGATCGGGAAGATCGTCTCGTCAAAGTAGGCGACTGTCTGATCGAGGTCGTCGGCGTCTTCTGCGTCGGGCGTGGCGTAAACCACCACGTGCTCACCAACGCGCTCGCGGCGAGCCGTGACTTGGTAGTTGCTGAAGTCGGTAAAATCGACGGCCCAGAAGGTGGCGGTGTCTGCCGAAAGAAAGGCCTGGAACTTGAAGTCGAGTTCGTTGCCCGGCGCCTTCACCGTCAGCGTGTATTCGATGCCGAGCTTCTGCTTGGTGGTCTCGAGCGTGATGGTGTTGGCCGCCGCGTCGAAGCTGACCGAGAGCACCTCGAGATCCCCGTTCAGGCTCGTCAGCTCGTACATCGAGGGCTGTTGCGGGTGCCCGGCGATGAACTCGCCTTGCAGCTGCAGCACGACGCTGAACTCGGTTGGTGCCACGACGGAGGTAAGCGCGACCGGCTCGCTCGAGTTACCGCCGCTGCCGCCTTCTCCGCCGTTAGCGGTGCTTCCGCCGCCTCCGCTGCTGACGCCCCCGGTCCCCCCAGGGCCGTCCGACTCGTCGTCACCACAAGCAACCGCAGCGAGTCCTAGCCAAAGAAGAAGCGAAAAGCGGGCTGTACGCATTCGCGAAGGAGACCGCTTCTCACTGCCGGACGCAAATCCAATCACCTCACGTCGATATCGCAACCGTAGAGGATGTTGACCGACGCATCCGGATCGGCCTGAACCAGGGCGCACGCGTCCGGACAGAGCTTGATCTTGGCAGCTTCGATGTAGAAGGAATCAGCAGCGCAGGAGGCGAGGTCAGCGACCTGATTGAAGGTCGAAACAGCGAGACCGGCCGAGGCATATTGCACCTGAACCGTCGCCAGATCGATGGTCTGGCCGTCCGGGGCGGCCGGGACGTCGTACTCGCACGGCACGGCTGCGCCTTGAATTACGCCCTGCGCCATTAGCGTGAATATGTCGGTGTAGTCGAGCCCGCAGGTCGGGAAGCGGTAGCCTTCCGTGAGCACGCTGAGAGCCTGATAGCCGGTGCCGGGGTTAACCGCCGACGGCGTGCACTCGTTGGTGGTGATTGGGTCGCTGGGCGCGTGCGGGGCGCCGTAAGGATCGGCGGCTGAAGGGCCGAGCGGCTCGAGCGCGACGATGCTCCAGAACGAGTACTTGCGCGGCCCGTCCAACGCGCCGAACTCGGCGGGGTACGCCGTGCGTAGATTGGTATCCCAGGCGGTCGCGACCCCCTCCCCTTCGGCCACCGAATTCCCGTCGTCGTAGTTGTCACAGCTGACGTTGTCGTCGGTGATGACGGCAAAGAACTTGAACGCCTCCGGCCGCAAAAGAGCGGCGTAGCCCGCTGGCTGAAGGTCGAACTGATCGGGAGCGGCTAGTTGATCGATCAGCTGACAGAGCGCATCGTGGCTCGAAATATCCACGCTGTGATGGAAGAACTTTGCGGTGTTGACCGGCTGATTGGGGATGTTGTCGCAGTGACCGTCCCCGTCGTTGTCGGGGATACCGCCGAGCGGTTCAGCAACGCAAATCTGCTGGTTACCGCTATCCCCGAAGGCCGCGACCATGATGACGCGGTAGTCGATTGCGGGCGTTGCGCTGTCGATGATGGCCGCGAAGTTCGCGTTGATCTGTTGTTCGACTTCTTCGATCTCCGCTGACATCGAGCCCGAGTTATCGATCACGAAGATGATGTCCACCGGCTGATTGATCAGCGTGGCTTCCGACGAGTCTTGTGCGCACGGCTCGCCGCCGCCGCTCGCTCCGCCCGTTCCAGTAATGAAGCCGCCGGCTTGTCCCCCGCCACCGTTCGTCGTCGGCGCTCCCCCGTTCGAGCTGGTGCCGCCGTTGCCGCCGCTAGCGCCGGAGTCACCACAAGCGACTGCTGCAAGCGTCGCACACAAGAAGAAGGGCAACGAAGAGCGAAAGGGCTTCGACATGGCCGCCATCATCGCTAGGTGTCACGAAGGACGCAATCCGCGTCTGTCAGCGCCCGAGAGGGTCCCGGCGTCGCGCCCACTCACAAAGGACCATGCCAGTGGTCACGGTGACCGGGAACGAGTGGTTGATTCCGTACATCGGTATCGCGAGCACCGAATCGCATTTTGTTAGCAGCGACTCGGGGATGCCGTCGTTCTCGCTACCGAAGACGAACACGAGATTGTCGGGCATGGGCACGTCCCAAAGGGTGGAGGTCGCAGCGTCGCGCTCAACCCCGATCAGCGGCCGGCCGGCGACGCGCTCGAGAAAGACCTCTTCACTCTCGCAGTCGACGATCTTCTCGTATTTCTGCATGCCCATCGAGGCTTTCTCGTAATAGGGCTCGACGCCGATCAGGAAGATCTCTCGCACCAAGAACGAGTGCGCGACGCGGATGATGGCTCCCACGTTGAAGGGATTTTTCGCCCGAATGACAGCGATGGAAAGCGGATGCCGGAGCTTCTCAAGCTCAGCGCGAATCTCCTCAGTCGAGTAGCCGAAGTCCGGAATCTTCACTTCGGTTTGACGGGCAAACGAGAGTAGTCAGAGAACATCGGGTAGATCGGCCCTTCCTTTAGGTCGACCTGCAGCGTGGTGCCGTCCTTGCGCGCGAGATCCATCCTGTAACCGCGAACCGGGAACGCCCCCAGCAGGCTGCGACGCTCAGCGATGGGCAGCGCGGCGAGCGGCTGACCGTCGATGCTCACGATGCGATCGCCGGGGCGCATGTCCGCGCGACTGGCCGGGCTCCCTTCAATCAGCCGCGTCACATGAACCGAGTCGTTGCGCAGTTCGAACCAAAAACCCGCACCCCAAACGGCCTCGGCGGGCTTGATGGCCAAAACCACTTCACCGCCGCTCGAGAAGTCGAAGCGGATTTCGCCGACATCGATGTGGTCCAGCGTCAGCGTGCGCTCTTGCACGCCGACAGGGCTGTCGTTGAGCGGGCTCGAATCCCACAGCTGAACCTCCACCTTGTCACCGACCGAGATCTTGAAGTTGCCCTTGGGAGAGTCCTCCCAGGTCGGCTCCAGCGTATCGGTGGCCGTCTTGGTTCGAAACAGCTCCACACCGTTGACCGACACCTTCGCGTAAGGGTCGGGCAGGCTGCCGAAGGCCTTGTCCCAATCGCGACCGTCACGCGTTTTTGCAGGGACTTTGCCGCTTACGACGCGCAAAAGCATGCGGTCGGGAGGCGGCGGTGGATCAAACGTGCCGAGATCGGGAGCTTCGGAGAACCGCGTCGACAGTTCCGGGAAAACGGCCGAACAACCCGAAAGGAGGAGGCTGAGGCTGAGGGCAACCGCGAGAGCGCGCATGAGCTGCACCTTACAACCGAAGGTTGTCGCAGTGAACCCAATGACTCGCGCCAAAGTTCGACGCAGCGTGCTTCGACGACAACGCGCTTCGAGTACGCGGTACACTCGACCAAGAAGATGTACCTGAGGAGCCAGGGCCAGGTCTTCTTCCTAGGTTCTGGAGCCAGGGCGTGTTGCTCGCTTCGCGCGAGGGTGATACCCGGCTCACATGGGGATTCTGCCGGATAAAAGGTCAAACGGGGCGGTCGCGAAGAACATTGTTGCGAGCGTGTTGGCTGGGGTCGTCGTTGTGCTGGCCGGTGGTGCACAGTCCGCTCGCGCCGACAAATTGAAGTCGTACTCGGCCTGGCAAGCTGGATGGAAGTCTGGCCTGGCCGGGACAAGGGCTTCTTGCCTCAAAATAGAGGAGACGCGCGGCACTCACTGCGGCGAGAGCGACAGTCTCGGGGTCGACTTCACGAACACCTGTTCGGACACCGTTCGCGTTAGCTACTGTCTTGAGCGAAGCAACGGAAAATTGGACTGCGGGCTCGACTCAAAACTGAAGCCGGGCACAAAAAACAATGGGGCCTGGACATGTCACGGCTCGGGCAAGTGGCGCATGTTGGCGTGTGACGTGGACGAGGGCTGTCGAGCTGACGCTGACGTCTATCTCGGCATCAAGGATTCCTCGGTTGTGCTCACTTCGTGCGTCGAGGAAGCGCTCGGGAAGGTCGGTGAGGCACTCTTTGCCGCCACAGGCAGAGGCATCGTTATCACTGATGGAACGAGGACTCCGCGTCGACAGGCCGAGGAGATGCACAAGAAGTTGTCGGCCGGCGAGAAGCTTAGATTTCGCGAAGCGGCCCTGGCGAAAGAGATACAGGATGCATGGACTGCGATCCCGGCTGAAGATCGTCCCACGAAAGGTCAAGACGTGATCGAGGCGGTGATCGTGAAGCAGGTCGCGGCTAAGAAATTTGTCTCCCGGCACCTATCCAAGAACGGAGCGGATATTCGCACAAGGGACTTGAGCGAATCGGACGAGGCAAAGCTTGTCGAGATTCTTGGAAAACATGGCATCGAGATACTTGAAGAACCGTCGGCCGCCGGGGGTGAGCACATCCACGCCAACGTGGTCTCCTGCAAGTAGATATTCGGAATAGGCAACGCCGAGGGACACCAGATGAAACACTTCTTCGCCAAAGCCGCCTTGCTGGCGTGCGCGATCTCATTCTCAGCCTCCGCACTTGCGCTCCCATCGATCTCGGCATGGGAGAATCCCACCGATAAATCCAAGGTTTGGGCCAAGACGAGCGCACTGGTTGCAAAAGGAACGACCGTCAAGGTGAAGTTGGTGAGAGGCTCTGTCTACTCCTGCGGGCTCACTTTCGAGACGCAACCAGCGCGCGACCGCTCGAACTTTGAGCAGGGCTTCGACTGCTCTGACAAAGGTGAAGTCGGAAAGGAGCTGAGTTTCAAGACAAAGAATGACGGAGCTCTCATGTCCCGCGCGGGCAATTACGGTGAGAGCATCGCGTCGGTAACGGAAATTCCAGGGGGAGCAGAGGTCACCTGGAAGGATTCAGACGGCAAGTCAACCGTTGTGGTTCGTGTCTACGAGTAGCCGCTGACCTCCATCTCGACGCGTCGAGTAGGTCTCCGTTACAGGACCTTCTTCTTCAACCCCTTCAGCTTCTTCCCAAGCTCCTTCAGCGTCTTCTCGATTCTGCGCGATACGGTGCTGACGCTGACGCCGTGCTCTTGGGCGAGGACCTCGAGGGTGACGCCTTCGATGAAGTGGCGGCGGGTGAGTTCCCACTCGTGGGGGTCGAGGGTTGGGGTGACGGTGGCGAGGGCGGCTTCGAGTTTGAGCTTGCTCTCCCGCTGTTCGTACAGCTCTTCGGCGCTTTCGGCGAGGTTGGGACGGAAGAGCACGAGGGCGGCGGCGGCGGCGACGGCGTTGTTGGCCTCGCGCTGATGAGCGGCCCGCACTTCGGGCGGGGCGAACATGTCTCCAACCTCTGAAACGACGAGCACCGGGGCCACGGCCTTGTGCATCTCGAGCTCGATGCGCCGCGCTTTGCCCTGTGCGCGCAGCACGTCCAACATGGCGCCGCGGATGCGTTCGTTGTGGGCGATGACGAACGCGTCAGCGTTTTGCGGCAGCTGTTCTGCTGCGCGTTTGCACACGACCTCCATGCCGATCTGAAACAGCTCTTCGGCGAGCGCAGCGTTCGTCGTGAAACGCCTCGCCATCTGTCTAACGGCGAGCTGCGTTCCGGCGATCATGCGGTGTCTGGGCCCGAACGGCTCAGCCACCGCGCAGTTTGCGTTCGAGTTCGACGCCGTAAAGGTTGCGTTCGTTCGAGGTGCTCACGGCTTCCCGATCGCCCAGGCGCTCTTCCGCCAGCCGCTTCATCACCGGATGCGTCGCGTACAAGTCGGCCAATAGGCGCTTCATCGCATCGCGGGTGCTCGGTCCAAGCAGGTGATCCCAGCTCTCGGCCTCTTCCTCCGCCAGTTCCTCGATTGTGCTCGGCTCGCCGCTCACCAACGTCATTGAACCAGGCGAGTGGGGAGGGTGCAAGTGGGCGCTTGGAGCTGGGCACGGAGGACAAGCTAGAACAGGCGTGGACCGTAGCAGCCGCTCAAGCCGGTTGGCTCGTCGTGATCGTCGTGATCCAGCCCGCGGCCTCTCGTCCCTGCAGCTCACGAGCCGCCTGGTAACATCGGCGTGTGGGGCAATCCGATGCGACTTTGTAGTAACGCTACCCTGGTTGCTGGAGCCGCTCGATCTCATCGCGCGGGCGTGCGTACTGGCGCCTCGTCCTCGCATGGTGCAGCTTGAGCTGTTCGGAGACGACGACAACCCGGCAACGAGCCACGCAGAACGCGGCCTGGCCGTTCCGCCACGTCTTTGAGGTGTACGTCACGACATTAGTCGTCGCTAGTTGGGTATCCCAGGTCGCAGAGACGTCATCGTAATTCAAGGCTCCACCACCGTTAATGTGGCCGGCGGGTAGCTCGGCATCGCGCCCTGTGTCAGATGATAGTAAAGTAAGTAACGGGTGCGCCTGATTTGGGTTGACGCTGGCATTAAGACAGCTTTAGTGGAGTCAATGCGTCTGTCTCTCACGTTCTCTCTAAGTTTCCTCGGACTATCCCTCCTCTGCCTAGCGTGCACACCAACGGATAGTTCGAGCGAAGAGACCGAAACCGCGGCCGAGGCTTTGGTGCTGCTCCCGGCGCCAGAACCGGAAGCGGGGACAGCCGTCCTGCGCGACAACAAGTGGATCTCCAAGCGAGACAATCCTGCAATTCGGGGGGCCAGAACCCTGCGGTCGGACGAGTATGTTGTGACCGGCTCACAGGGCTACACTCTTTTTCACTTTAACCTTTTTGGGCAGGTCATGGACGCCGCGGGGAATAGAAGCGTTCTCCCGGCCTTCTCGGGCTCTGCCGTGAATGTGGAAGAGACAATGAAGTGGCAAAGCCGCGGCATGCTCTTGCCGAGGCGTATCACCCAGGCCGCAAATGAGGGAATCCTCAGCTATACAGGTTGGTACGATCCCGCTGACGTTCAGATTGGTGCCTATCAGGCTACGGAACCCGTCAACATCCAGCTCGATACGAACGTCCGTCTGGTGCCTGTTCATTTCATTGCGCTCTACGCGCCTGAATCAAGCCTGACTGCCTTTCGGCTGCCATGGTCGAGCTTTGATGCGTTGAGAGTTCTTGACGACGTGGCTTCAGTAGACACCGACCTGAACACTACACCCACGGCAAGTCCAGACAACATTACGTACCACTGGCAAATGGCATCAGGCCTCGCGAGCCCTGATCCGGTCTGGACTCAATGTGACATCCAGTTCCGCATGGTGAACTACACAGCTTGTAGGGTTCCAGCGCAGTTGATGGAAGCCCCACTCAACCTCTGCAGCGGCAATGCCATTATAGCACGGGACATGCCATCAAGAGCGCAGTCAATGATTGTGTTGGCAAGGCCAAGGGTATTCAGCTGGTTGTCGCGGGCCTGATCGATGGAGATAGCTGCAACCCCAATGCTACCGGACTATCGGCGCAAGCCTCCAACACTGCCGTGGTTGAGAACAGCGCAGTGTCGAGCCCGCGAACCATTGCCCACGAGCTGGGCCATGTGCTTAACCTCGGTCATATGGAAGTCACAGGAAATCTGATGACTTCTACCGGCGGGAGTTCGGCCGGAACCACACTCACTAGCGCGCAGTGCTCCACCGCCCGCTCGAATGCTGCGAGTCCCGACAAGCAGGGGGAGTGGCCGTGAGGTCGTTTGCTCAGCATGCATGCTGGCTGATAGCGGCCGCGTTGGTCGCTTGCAGTGGCCGGTCAGACTTGGAGCAGGAGGCGCCACCCATTGCGACGAGCTACCAGCCGCTCGCAGAGTGCAGTGCACCGCTCTGGGTTCCGGCGGGGCAAGCCTACTATGGTGGGATTTACGTGGCGGCCACCAAGCCTTACGCAAGCTGGCGTGAGTCCTTCTTCACCTTTGAGCCCCATGCTTGCAATGAAGTTGAGTTCAATCGATTCGTTCACGTGAATGACTATTATCTGGACAGTGACGAGGTATCGCACGCCTGTTACGAGCGGTGCGTGGCAGACGGCGTGTGTGAGCCAGCGCCTGCACCGACCGAGGAACAACCTGCTCTATCTGTCTCCGCCGAAGCGGCCGCGGCCTTCTGCGTTTATCGCGGCGGCTATCTACCCAGCTATGCGCAGCTGGCGCGCGCTGGCTCGGCCGAGTCGCTGAGCGTGGGTCCGCGTAACGTCTTGCTTGATTGGGCAGAGTGCCTCAACGAGTCCAGCGCTGATTGTCGATATCGATCGCGGGCACCCGAACGCAATGCCGAGTTTCGGCCCACTTGGGCGCCGCGGTCAGACCCCAATGACGTAGGTCCCTTTGGGCACTATGATCTTTTTGGCGGACAGCTCGAGTGGACGCGCTCTCATTCAAACTTCGATGGGGTTGAGGCCAGGCCTACTACTAGCGCTTGCGACGAGGACCAGCTCGAAGATCCTGTCGACTTGGGCGATGGTATTTTAACTATTTATGGTCCTGGCTTCGCCATGCTCGACGGTCTCAAGGTGTTCCCCGGAGAGCCGAGATACAGCGGCTCGCTTCAGCCTTACTTCGAGAACATCCTCAGTGAGCCTTCGTTGCAGGGCTGGGTGGGCTTTCGCTGTGCCTTTGATACGCAGGAGCAAGAACCGTGAGCACCGATTATAAGATACTATTCTTGTTCGCTATCAGCGCGACTGTGGCCGCCTGCGGGGATTCAACTGGGGACGGTGGTGGAGGAGGTGGCGGCGGCGGTGAGAGTTGCCCGTTTGAGGTCCACAACGAGACGCCCAAGATTGAATGCCCGTGCAACACCTTCGGCACGGACCAGAACTACGTTTGCACCAAGGACTGCACCGATTCAACCGTTGAATGCCCGGAGGGCACTGGTTGTGCGGAGGGAATCGGCTCGAGTATCTGCCTAGCGCCTTGTGGCAGCGGCTGCCCGGAGGGCTTTCATTGCGCGCAAGAAGGCGAGGCCTGGGCAGGCTTCTGCGACCCGGATTGATAGGGAAGGCGCCCCGCCTGCCCGCTGCGCTCGGCTTCAATGTGCACGCCCAGGTCGCCGTCCTGGCGCGCCGCGTCGACCTTCTATGTCGCTATAACGGAGGAAGCTTGGCGCTATCGTCAGCTTCAACGCCAGCTAGCTCATGTCTAATTTGAATCGGCGGCGCCGGATGGCGATGACATCTTCTCGGCACTCTCTTTAAGGACGACCGCTGCACGCTCAAGTACGGCAGCCTCAAGTGCGCCAAAGGCATCTTCTGCGGCGAAGGCGCTCCCAACCGCGACCGTAGTCTCTGCGACAGCCGCGACGGTCTTGCCCGAAGAATCCTTGAGAATGAGCTTCCACTTCATCTGCATGTACGCATCGGCGACTAGCCCTCGCGCATCCACGGCAGCTGGGGCGAGCGTAACCTCCACGACCTCAAGCGTCGCGTCGACGACTCCATCGCCAGTTCCAGAGAATTCTGAAACCATTTTCGAGAATGGCCCCTCCAGTGCACTCTTGAGCCCCGTGACACACAGTTCTTTAATTCCTGGCGTCTGGCTGCAGGTTTCTGCGTCTGTTGCGCCCGTCACACTTCCCTTCGCCGGGCTTGGGAACTGCGTTCCAGCGACATAGTTGGGCTTTGCGATCGGAGCCTGAACAGAGATCGAGCAACCAGCAAGAAAGGTTGCGACGAGCAGCGCAAACATCGGGCGAGCGGGCCTTGACACGGAATCCTCCGGAAGCAACTGAGGCTGGGCGCGAGACGAGCACAAGTCGGCCTTGCCTGCAACAGAGCCCCAGCGGAAGTCGCGCTGGCGGCTGCGTAAACGTGGCTCGGCGCTGCAAGCGGTGTCTAAGGGCGAGATACTGGTGCCGCGTCTGGGCATCGCTGAGATTGCGTAGGGCAGCATCGCGCGATTGCCGCGCTCCTCAGACAGGTTGGTCCGATGCGCTAAGTGAAGCATTCGCCGAAATCAAATCGCACGCCCTCCGATCGAAGTCGAAGCCATGCGTGCGCCCCCATTGATGCGTGGCGTGTCAGCTCAAGCGCACGGAGTCAGGCGCCCGAAAGATGCTTGGGCGGCCCAGGAGCGTCGCGGTCAGCTCGCCCTCCATGTGTTGCATCAAGCAGACCGAGTGGCGGCGCAGCCCGATGCATGCCTCGGGGCCCACCTCCCGCTCCATCCCCGTCGAGTCGAAGATGACGCACTTCCTGTAGTCGAGGATGTCCTGCCTGAAGCGCACCACCGGCATGGCCACCTCGCCCTCGAGCTCCCTCCACCCGATGTCCTGCCAGCGCTCGGCGCTGAGGTCGATGACTGCCCACGTGAACCGCAGCGGCTTCGCGGCGATTGCGTCAAGGTCCGCGGCCGGCTGCACGGTCCGCTCGTCGTAGAAGGCCACGAAGGGATCGGCGAGCACCCTGCCATACGCGAAGGAGCCGTCCTCGAGCCGGATGCGGACGAAGGTGCCGGGCTTCGGCCGCGGGGCGGCTGGCTTCCGCCGCGATCGCGGCCGCGCCGTGCTCGCGGGCCCCAGGCGGTCGCGCAGCTCCGCCATGAGCGCGTCGAAGCGCGCACCGTCGGCGCCCTCGTGCCAGAGGCCGGCCACCTCCGAGGTCTCCCGCGCAGCGATGCGCGGCAGCGTGTGCGCCGCGAGATTGCGGAGCTCCTCCTTGGGCCCAATGCGCGCCGCCAGCGCGAGGATCGGGCGGGGGACGGCTCGCTCGCCGACGCGACCGAGCGCCAGGGCGACGAGTTCGCAGGCGGCCCAGCCGGCCCAGCCGTCATCGACGTCGAGGGACTCGCCGTCCGGCAGCTCGGCGAGGCCACGAAGGAGCTTCTTGATCACCCGCACCGGCGCGACCTCGAACTCGCTGAGGAAGTCCACCGCCGCGTCGTTCTCGAAAGGACCAGATCCCCAGGCGCCCATGGCGGGTCGGATACCACGGGGCTCGTCGCCTATGGAAGCCACGCGACGTTGGCCTACCTTCGTGGTGACGACATCGCCTTAGTGCGCCACGTATACGACGCGCTCGAGCGCGCGCTTCGCATATGCGTCCGAGTTCGTCAGATGGCCGTCGTACGGTCCAACCTTATTGATGCTGCGCCCGTTCTTGAACACGAGCTGCAGGCCGTGCTCGGCGTCCCAGTCGCAATTGCATTCAAGCGAAACGTAGACCTTCTTGTCGCCGTAATGGCGCCTCCGCACCATCGGCTCGGGGCCGAAGCGCACTCGCTTCCACACCGTCGCGGCACTCCTGATGCGCGGGAAGCCCTCCTCGTCGGGGCCCACGTCTTCTCTCACGTCCAGGTAGTAGCGGTATACGTGCTTGGAAGCCCGCTCGAGCACCGTGCGGTCACCGGCCAGGAAGTTCTTGATGGCTGCGTGAAACTCGCCCTTCTTGCGATCGCTCTCGTACCCACCGAGCACGATGGTGCGCTTGGTGCGACCGAGCATTGGGATGCGAATCGGGATGCTGCGGAGCCAGCCGAGCTCGTCGCTGGTTACCGGGCCGAGGTGCGGGACTTCGAGGGTAGTTTTCGGCAATATGCGGCCAGGATACTTAAGACGCTGCTGACTGCCACTAGCGCTGCCGCCCCGCCGCCCCGCCGCCCCGCCGCGGAACGAGCTACGGCCTGTCACCCATGTGCCCGGTCTGGTCTGCCACCCATGTGCCCGGTCGGTACCCCCACCGAGGGCACCTCTGAGACTTCCAAAGTCTCTTCAGCTACCCAGCGAGGGCCCAGCTGACACCGCGATGCGTTATGCGGAGGCCCACGTTGGGCTCGGTCGAGACTTTGGATCTCTTGGTAGGGGGCTCGGTGGGCTGCTGGGACACCGCAGTGCGTTACAGCCTGGGCCCTCTGAGCCCCCCTCCGAAGACTTTGGATTTCTCTGAGCGGCCCAAGTCGGGCCCTCGGAACAATGCGCCGCGTCAGCAGAGGGCCCTCGGTGGGCAGGAGACAAGACTTTGAAAGTCTCCAAGTGGCCCTCGGTGGGCACCCAAAAGACATTTGAAGTCTGATCCGGGCCCTCGGTGGGCACCCAAAAGACATTTGAAGTCCGATCGGGGCCCTCGGTGGGCCATTTCTGCGCGTTTTTTAGAAATCGACAGGGCGCCGGTCGATTGGGCGGAAAAAGCGATTTCTCAAAACGCTTTGTCCTTGAGGGCAGCGAAGGTGGAGCGCCCCGGGCATGCGGCTCGGTGGGCGGAGCTTTGTCAGCTGCCCTCGCAAGAGAGGACATCGAGATGAGCAGCAATGTGCCCGCAGGGTTGGATACGCCGGTTGATTACACGCGCGCCTACGAAAAGATGCAGCCGCAGTTCGCGCTGATTGCGGACAAGGACTGCTTGACGGTCAACACGGACATTCCCTTCGCCGCGAACACGGCGTTGTGGGCAGCGAAGAAGATCAAGCCGCTGCGCGCTGCGTGTGTGGAGCAACTGCCGCGGTTCCCGATCAACCTGTTTGACGACTTGGAGCACGTGGCCGGAGCAGCTGCGCAAGCGCACGCCAACTTCACGCTCGCGAGCGACACCAGCAGCATCAACAAGACCATCAGCGAGCTGGATGAGAAGCTCAACCTGCGGCGCACGCAGTTCCTCGCGGACATCAACGCCCTCGCGAGCCGCGGCTTGATCGACAACAGCAAGCTCGACGAGCTGAAGAACCCCAACGGTTACAAGAACCTCTCGACCAGCGTGCTCGCGCTCGCGGCGCTGCTGCGCACCAACTGGACCAGCATTCAGAATCGCACCGGCGTTACGCAGGACGAGCTCGCCGACGCGCAGGATCTCGCCGCGCGAATGAACGCCGCGTTGACCTTGCGCGAGCGTGGGCCGGAGGCGCTGGTGCCCGCCACCTTGGCGCGCAAGCAGGCCTTCACTTTGTTGATGAAGACGTATGACCGCGTGCTCTCGGCGGTGACCTTCGTGCGCTGGGATCAGCGCGATGCGGAGGAGTACATGCCGTCGCTCTTTCTCAATCAACCGAGGCGTGCGAGCGCGTCGGATCGTTCACAACCTGCTGCGCCCAATGGGCCCACTGCACCCAACGCACCTGTGGGACCGGTGACGCCCGTGGCTGAGCCGATCGCGCTGGCGACCAATCCAGCGCCCGCACGTCCTGGGCCCGGTGAAGGCCTGCCCGGCAGTGATCCTCTGGGGTGAGCGCCATGGCAGCAACGTTCCACTTGGGCGTAACAAGGCCGCTCGATCGCCGCGGGGAGATCAAGCCGCTGCATCTTCCGGCTCACCAACTCGTCACTCACGGAGTCGTCGTCGGGATGACTGGCTCCGGCAAAACCGGATTGGTGACGGTGCTGGTTGAAGAGGCGACCCGCAGCAAGGTGCCGGTGCTGATCATTGACGTCAAAGGGGACTTGCCCAACCTGTTGCTGCGCTTCCCAACCTTTGCTGCCGCGCCGCTGATTCCTTGGGTGGAGGGCACCACGCTCGAGGAGGATCCGGTGCCGGTGGCGAACAAGCTCGCCGAGGATCGCAAGGCAGGGATCACCGCCTTCGGCCTCGGTGAGCAAGACCTCGCCGCGTTCACAGAGGACGTGCATGTGCGGGTGATCACGCCCGGCGCTGACGCCGGCGAGCTCTTGCATGTCCTCTCTTCGCTCGAGCGTCGTTCACCGCGTTGGGACACCGATCGAGACGGCGCGCGTGCGGCGCTCTCGGCGGCTATCTCGCTGGTGTTGCGGCTGCTCGGGCGCGATCCGGATCCGGCGAAGAGTCGCGAGCACGTGCTGCTGTCCTTGCTGGCCGAGCGTCGTTTGCTCGAGGGCCAGACGGCGGATCTCGGCTCACTGCTCGCCGACGTTCTCGACCCTCCGCTCGAGCGCGTTGGTGCACTGGAAACCGACGCCTTCCTCTCCAAGAAGGCGCGCAAAGAGTTGGCCGCCGCGCTCAACACACTGCTCGCTTCGCCAAGCTTCGAGAGTTGGCGGCAAGGCGAGACGCTCGACGTGGGTGCGTGGATGAAGCCGGTCGAAGGCGAGGGCAGACGCAAGACGCCGGTCACAGTAGTCAGCGTCGCTCACCTCGATGACGACGAAAGAGCGCTGGTGCTCGGCCTCGTGCTCGAAGAAGTGCTCACCTGGGTGCGCGGGCTTTCGGGCTCGCAGCGCCTGCGTGCGCTGATCGTGTTCGACGAAGTGTACGGCTTCTTACCGCCGCATCCCGCCAATCCACCAACCAAAAAGCCGCTCGTCGCGCTGATGAAACAAGCTCGCGCCTTCGGCGTGGGCGTGGTCATCGCCACGCAAAACCCGATGGACCTCGACTACCGATCGCTCAGCAACGCCGGCGTCTGGTGCCTCGGCCGCCTGCAAACCGACGCCGACCGCGCCCGCGTCCTCGACGGCCTGATCAATGAAGCCCACGTCGGCACTAGCGCCGCCGAACTCGAAGACCTCCTCAAAAGACTCCGCCCCCGCTGGTTCGTCCTCCGCAACGCCCACAGCCCCGACACCGTCCTCTTCCAAGCCCGCTGGGCCATGACCTTCATGCGCGGGCCGATGACGAGGGCGGAGATCAAGAAGGCGAGGCGAGGCCTGTGACCACGTTGCGCCTCACCACGTGGAATCTACAAAACCTCTTTCGTCCCGACGCCAAAGACGCCGACGCACGCGCCGTCTACAAGCGGAAGCTCGCCGCGCTCGCGCAGGTCATCGCCGAGCTCAAGCCCGACGTGCTCGCCTTGCAAGAGGTAGGAGGTGATGACGCGTTGAGCGATCTGCAAGCCGCTGTTGGCGTTGACCACTACGACCACCGCGCCATCGGCCGTCCCGATGCGCGCGGCATCGCCTGCGCGGTGCTCTCGCGCGTTCGCTTCGACGTAAAGCCCGCCCACATCGACGACTTCCCACCGCACGTACTCGCACTAGGCCTGCGCGAGATCGACGGCCAGCCGATCGTACGCATGGGCCGCGGCGGCCTCCACGTACGCGTCACCCGCGCCGGATTCAGCGCCGACATCATCGTCGTTCACCTGAAGAGCAAGCTGCTCACCTTCCCGGGCGGCTTGTTCTCCACCAACGATGAAGGACTGCGAGCACGTGTCGCCGCCCAAGCGCTCGCCCGCAGAGCAGCCGAGGCCGCATGCGTGCGCCACGCGGTAACAGAGCTGCGCAACGCCGCACGCCCCGTCGCCGTACTCGGCGATCTCAACGACGGCCTCGCCGCCGCAACCACCGAGATCCTCTACGGCCCCAGCGGCAGCCGAGTGGACACGAGAGGGTTTCACAAAGCTGACGCTGGCGACGCGCAGCGACTGTGGAACCTCAGCGCGCTGATCGCGCCGGAGAGGAGGTTCTCGCGCGTACACGCCGGCCACGGCGAGATGCTCGACCATATCCTTGTGTCGGAAGAGTTCCTCCCGCGTGAGGCCGTGAACGGCGCTGGGGTAGCCGGCCGCGGGGAGAGCGGGCAGACGCTGAAGCGGCGTTTACCGGCGAGCGTTGATGCGCGCGTTGAAGGACTGCGCTCGATTGGCGACGACCCAAGCCGAGAGGGCAGGGAAGTGCTGCCCGACCATGCGGCGGTTAGTGCTGTGTTTGACCCAAGTCCCAGCACCCACGCAGCGGCCGCTCAACCGGGAGACACTGCGTGGGCTCGGGAGGATCGCCGAGGGACCTTCTGATCCCCGCGGCCCTGGGTCGCGGTTCGAGCGGGGACGGGGCAAGGGTAGTGACCCAAATGCCGATGGCCGAGCTCGAGCGGGCACAGCGAAAGCCGAGGTTGTTGTTGCGATTCGACGGCGCGTTCCTGTTGCGGTTCGAAGCCGAGAGCCTCGACGCGTCATTGTTGTTCCAACTGCCACCACGATTGACACGGTCTGTTGACCCAGGCGAGACCATGACACCATGAAAACCGAACTTGGGCGTACCCCGATCGTTGTGGAGGACGCCTACGGAACGTGGCTATGGGTCGACGAGCGCGTGGCGCAGTTCCCCGTTCTGGCCAGGCGGACGCTGGGCAGCGCCTCACCAATGCTTCTCTCGATGCGCTCGTGGCGACAGTCGAAGCGGCGATGACGAGTGGTGCCGCGCGGATTGTACTGCTCCGCGAAGCAAATCGTGCGCTTACGGTCGCTCGGATCTTACTTAGGGCTACCAGGGATCGCCGGTTGCTCTCGATTGCACAACACGAGCACGTCATGCAAAGGGTTGATGCGTGGGGACGCCAACTTGGCGGCTGGATTCGCAGCGAGGCTGCCAAGTGACTGGGCCAGGCTCTGCAGAACCTGCTCCGTTTCAGCGTTGGACGTCGCTATCGGAGCTGTGGGCTGCTGCGCAGCGTGCGGCGCGTGGGAAGAGGCACCGGGCCACGGTTGCGCGGTTCTTGTTCGATCGAGAGGCTGAAGTCATCGCGCTGCAGCACGCGTTGCGCTCCCAGACTTGGCGTCCTGGTAAGCTGGCGTTTCGAGACATTCGCGATCCGAAGCCTCGGGTCATTTCCGTCGCTCCGTTTGCGGATCGGGTGGTGCATCAAGCGCTATGCGCCTACGCCGGGCCACTCGAGCGCTCTCTTGTTCACGATACCTACGCCTGTCGTGAGGGCCGCGGCACTCACGCCGCGTTGCGCCGCGCTACGGCTTGGGCCCGAGGATTCAGCCACTTTGTGCACCTTGATGTGCGCAAGCTCTTTCCTTCGATTGATCACGGCATCCTGCTCAAGCAGCTCATGCGGGCCGTCCCTTGTCGCCTCACCTTGAAGGTGATCGAAGACATTCTTGCGGCGGGCGAAGACCGGCTGTCCGTACGTTTCCACTTCCCCGGCGATGACTTGCTTGCGCCGGGAATGCGGCCGCAGGGGCTGCCCATTGGCAGCCTGACGAGCCAACACTTCGCGAACTCGTTCCTCTCCCCGATCGACCATCTGGTAAAGGATCGGCTGCAGGCTCGCGGTTATCTCAGGTACATGGACGACATGCTCGTGTTTGGGGACGATCCCTCTGTTGTTCGGCGCTGGGCCGAAGCAATCGAAGCCCGGGCGCTGGCTCTGCGATTGCGGTTGCACCCGTGGGAAGTCCGGCCCACCCGATCCGGGGTCAACGTTCTCGGCTTCCGCATTCTGCCGACCGAGGTCCGGATCCGGCGCTCTTCGGTAGCGCGCGCCGAACGGCTCTTGGCAAGGGCTGCCGCCACCGGCGATCTCCGCTTCGGAGAACGGCTGCGTGCTGTCTTCGCTCACTGGTCCCACGCGGACAGTTACAGGTTACGTACCAACCTCCTGGAGCGTTTGAACCTGTTGGCAGGCCCAGCCGGCCAAGAGCCACCGCTGAAAAGTGGACCCGGCGTAGAATGAGAAGCGCTAGGAGTCCGTCAAGGAGCGACTGCGAATGAAGAAGCACAAAGCGTTGGCGGGACGTGCGGCAAAGCTGGGGCTCGGGCTCGGCCTGGTGCTGAGTGCGTTTTGGCTGGGTTTTGCGGGGGGAACGGGGATCCCGGAGGCCGAGGCGCAGTCGTGCAACCGCCAGTGCCCGCCAACGGAGAAGGACGGACGCGGCTGTTGCAAAGCGCCAGCCCCGAAGCCGCCGCCGACGCAAAAGCCAGCTCCGCCGAAGCCGCCGCCCACCCAGGAGCCAAGCACCCCACCGCCGCCGAAGGCCGCAGCAGCACCCACGGACTGCGGGGAAGGAATGGCTGGCTTGCCCGGCGGCAGTTACGTGATGGGCGAAAATAAGAACACCGTTGAGGTGAAACCGTTCTGCCTGGACCTGACGGAGGTTACCGCGTCAGCCTATGCAGCCTGCGTAAAGGCAGGGGATTGCAGCGAGGAGGGGACGACCGAGTACAATAACTGCAACGCCGGGAAGGGGCGGGGACGTCACCCGATGAACTGCGTGGACTGGAAGCAAGCCAAAGGGTTCTGCGAGGCGCAGGGCAAGCGGTTGCCAAGCGAGGCAGAGTGGGAGTGGGCGGCGCGAGGCGGCGATGCGGCCAGGA
>JBILLK010000052.1:0-21294 GCA_044376115.1 Polyangiaceae bacterium
CAGCGGCCTCATTGAAGCACGATGGCCGCGTCTTCGTCATTCTCGTTGGGACCCCCAACCCTTCCGCTGTTAAACGACAGCGGCCTCATTGAAGCGGGACAAGGTCGTCATCGACGATCGCGAGTGGCCAGGGCCTTCCGCTGTTAAACGACAGCGGCCTCATTGAAGCTGGGCGGCGGTGCTAACGGTACCGATTGCGCAGTAGTGGTCACCTTCCGCTGTTAAACGACAGCGGCCTCATTGAAGCAACGCTGTTTGGTACGCGCCCAGCGATGCCGTCGCCCTTCCGCTGTTAAACGACAGCGGCCTCATTGAAGCGGCGGCGTCGTCCAGAAGAAGCTGCTCGGGCTTGATTCGCCCTTCCGCTGTTAAACGACAGCGGCCTCATTGAAGCTCGTCGCATGTAGTCGTGAAGGCCAGACGGCGAAGCGACCTTCCGCTGTTAAACGACAGCGGCCTCATTGAAGCGACAAAGGCGAGTATCGCGGCGTCGACTACGTGCGAACCCTTCCGCTGTTAAACGACAGCGGCCTCATTGAAGCAGCGCGGGCGTATCTGCGGCCACGTTCCAAGTCGCTCCCGCGCCTTCCGCTGTTAAACGACAGCGGCCTCATTGAAGCTGAGCCACGGCCCTTCGGGGCCTTCACGCTCGCACCCTAGCCTTCCGCTGTTAAACGACAGCGGCCTCATTGAAGCAAGATCCGTCGAAGGTCACGAACCGCGCCTTCCTTCCCCTTCCGCTGTTAAACGACAGCGGCCTCATTGAAGCACCGGTAGGCTGGCGGCTTAGTGCTTGGACACGATTCCCCTTCCGCTGTTAAACGACAGCGGCCTCATTGAAGCATCTGGCGAGGGGCTAGCACTGCTCGGAACCAGCGGAGCCTTCCGCTGTTAAACGACAGCGGCCTCATTGAAGCAACGACGGCGGTCCCGCGGAAGACCTCGGTGGCTGTCCTTCCGCTGTTAAACGACAGCGGCCTCATTGAAGCGTGAGCCTCTGGGCTGACGGATCGAAAGACGGCGCGCGGCCTTCCGCTGTTAAACGACAGCGGCCTCATTGAAGCCGGCTTCTCCAGCCTCGAGCGGCAGAGGATCGCGGCCGTCCTTCCGCTGTTAAACGACAGCGGCCTCATTGAAGCCAGCTCGGGCAGCTCGCGTAGTCGCCGTCCGCCAAGCCGCCTTCCGCTGTTAAACGACAGCGGCCTCATTGAAGCCTCGTCAACATCCGCGCGCAGGTCCAAGGCTCGGGCATGCCTTCCGCTGTTAAACGACAGCGGCCTCATTGAAGCCAGTAGGCCCAGTCCACGTTGGACAGGGCTCCAGTGCCCTTCCGCTGTTAAACGACAGCGGCCTCATTGAAGCCGACAACCTGCAAGCCTCGGCCAAGGACGTCACCAACCCTTCCGCTGTTAAACGACAGCGGCCTCATTGAAGCGAGGGTACGGCTCATCGGGCGGCACCGTCGATATGAGCGCGACCTTCCGCTGTTAAACGACAGCGGCCTCATTGAAGCGTTGGCCTTCTCGAGCGCGTTGCTCGCGTCCAAGATGGCCTTCCGCTGTTAAACGACAGCGGCCTCATTGAAGCCCCGTAGACTTACCCAACGAGTGCGAGGTCAACGTCATCACCGCCTTCCGCTGTTAAACGACAGCGGCCTCATTGAAGCGACTTGGTGAACCAGACCAGCCAGCGCCACACATACGAGCCTTCCGCTGTTAAACGACAGCGGCCTCATTGAAGCGCGCGCTCGTAGCTGCTTGGTCCTGCACAACATCGTGACCTTCCGCTGTTAAACGACAGCGGCCTCATTGAAGCGATCGTGGCGTCAGCCACGCGCTCGTCGCCCAAGAACTGGGAACCTTCCGCTGTTAAACGACAGCGGCCTCATTGAAGCACGCGCCAGTGCCTTCTCCCAAGCTGGCACGAGTTCGTGACCTTCCGCTGTTAAACGACAGCGGCCTCATTGAAGCAACCATTCGGCGGTACGTCTCGACCGCACCGTCCCAGGTCCTTCCGCTGTTAAACGACAGCGGCCTCATTGAAGCGCGCCTAATGTGCAGACCGTCATCATGATCAGTGCGCGGCCTTCCGCTGTTAAACGACAGTGGCCTCATTGGAGCGGGATGGTTTTGGTGAAGAAGTCGCCGATGTCATCGATCCTTCCGCTGTTGAACGACAGCGGCCTGATCGAAGCGGCTTCAAGATCATCTGCGGTGTGATTGTGATGATTCACCTTCCGTTGCCTATGCAACGGCCCAATTGTTGCTCGCAGTGGCGGGCGTCACACCTAGTGCTCGTCCGCTCTTCCTTACTAACCGTGCGCTGCTGGTCAGGCTTGATGAACTTTGACCGGCCTCGGTCACGCAAAGCTCGCACGCTCCCTCTCGGGCCGCTTTCGGTCATTGGGAGGTTGAAGTGAACTTGCTGGGTCGGTTGGAGCAGGACCTGACAATGGCAGGCTATGTGCCGAAGACGCGGTTGATTTACGTGAATTCGATCAGAGACTTCGCGGCGTTCGCTGGGCGTTCGCCGGTGGAGCTAGGCGCAGAGGACGTGCGCATGTGGGTGGATGAGCTCACGACGCGTCGGGTGCGCGGTCCGCAGCGTTTGCGGCAACATTTCTCCGCGTTGAAGTTCCTCTACACGAAGACGTTATGGCGTCCGGAGGCGGTTTCTTTTCTGGCATGGCCGAGCGACCACCCGCGGTTGCCAACGGTGTTATCGCGGCAGGAGATTCAGCGGCTGCTTGAAGCTTTTGAACAGCCCAAACATCAAGCGTTGTTCGCGACGCTCTACGCGACAGGTTTGCGATTGCGTGAGGCGTGCGAGCTGCGCTGGCTCGACCTCGATCCGGCCCGCAAGGTGATCTTCGTCCGGCGCGGCAAGGGCAATAGAGAGCGTCTGGTTATGCTCAGTAAGCTTCTACTATCCATACTGCGTAGCCATCAAAGGTTGGAGCCCTGGCGTACGCCTTGGGTGTTCACCTCTAACAACGGCGCTGGCAGCTTGAACCCGGACGTGGCCCGCAGGGCGCTCGTCCGTGCCAGCAGGGCAAGTGGCGTTGCCAAGCATGTAACGCCCCACGTGCTGCGCCATAGTTTTGCTACCCATTTGTTGGAGGGCGGGACAAACTTACGGACGATTCAGGTTTTACTGGGTCACCAAACCATCGCCACAACGGCACGCTACGCCCAAGTATCCTCTGAGTTGATTCGGGCCACGCGCAGCCCGATTGAGCGTTTGCGAGCGTTCCAAGTTCGCTGCGTTTGAGGAGCTCAGTAGTCAGTCTTTTACGTCATAGTCGGTGCCGGCAGCACCACATCAACCACCCTATAAACGTGCGTCCCGACGACCTGCGGCCAAGGTTGATCTGGCCCCGAGTCATTCCGTCGTGCTCGCTCACTGGCGGTTCTGACACGCTCTAACGTGTAGCGTTCGGGGGGCAGTCCGCTCTTCGAGTACTGACCGAGGACCTCGCGCAGCAGCTTGGTGCACTCCTGGCTCGCGGATGGCCGCTCGCGTTGGGTGACCACCTGCGACACGTCTTCGGTCTCGTGGAAGAGCAACCACAGCTCGAAGCAGGGGTTACTACCGGCGAGCGAGTAACCTTTTCCTTTCGCCAAAGAGCAGGCCGATGCGAGCTCGGCATCCCGGTGGTGATCGACGTCAAAAACGACCCAATATTCGTCGGTGTCGAGCGCGGTATTGATGTCCTTGCGATGCGCGTCCAGGCTGGCGATCAAGTCGGCGGGGGCGCTGCGCCCATCAGCCGACGGGCACACCACGAGCCGCACGCGCGTCCGATCGATCAGCCCGTTGTCCTGCAGGATACGGAAGTAGCTAGCGCCGCCGCCGAGCGAGTCCTCCGTGGCAATGACCACAAGTCGAGCGTCGCGCTTCACACCGGCAGAGCGGTCGAGCAGCGAGGTGCGGCGAAACTTAGGAGCCATGACGTCGCGTCGTCGAGATCAGCCGCAGCGCCGGCTGTGGTAGCGCGCCGAAGCGACCTTCAAGGTACCCGTCGTCGATGCGGCCCTTCAGCTGCTCGAGCTGCTCGGGCTTGAACTCGGCCAGCGAATAGAGCCTTGAGGAGCCGTCCACCTGCTTCTCCATGAACCACGTCGAGTCCGCGCCAAACGGTGCCCGCTCGAGCAGGTTGGTGTCATGGGTGGTGAAGATGAGTTGGCTCTTCACGCCTTGTGCGCCGAGATCGACGAAGCGCTGAAGCAGGCGGCGGACCAGCACGGGGTGCATGCTGCGCTCAAGCTCATCGATGATGAACGCCTTCCGGCTTGATCGCGCTAGCTCAGCGAGCTCTGCGAGCCGCCGCGTCCCATCCGACTCGAGGTTCCACGCGAACTGGACCGGCTCACCGAGGACGTTCCGTCGTTGGGCCATGAGCACGCGGACGTCAAAGCGCTTGTTGTCCTTGCGGGTCGCATGCATTTGGTTGAGTCGGTCAAAGATGCCCTCGTCAGGGAAGTCGTCAGTGTCGTCGACCACCTCGTTGGCGAGGACCTCGAGGCCGGTGATCCCCGTACCCGCATCGCGCAGCAGGTCAGTGAGAAGCTGCTGCTCTACGGGCCCTGCCTCGACGAACTTGAGCGGGTCGACGAGTCGTCCGCCGGCATTAACTGGCTTCAGCGTTCGAAGCAGTTCGACTACTTCGTTCAATTCAGCCACGTTCCTCTCGCGGGCCTCAGCGAGAAAGATCTGCTCGGGCCGAGTGCCCTGCGCGACGAAGCGAAGGAACTCGGTTCGTGATGGATCCAGCGATAGGCCACTAGTGTCAGTGGGCTCCAATCCCTGCCGCTCGAACAGCGCGCGCTCCTTTCCGTCTTCAATCACGTAAAGCCATTCGGCCTCGACCGTAGAGCCGATCTCCAGGCCGTACTCGTAGCGACGCTGCTCCGTTCCAACCACCAACTCGAAGTGGCTCGGCTTTTGAGCCAACGCGGGATCCAACGCAAACCACTCGCTGAACGGCTCACTGTCCGGCTTGCGACCACGCAGACACGTCCGCAGCAGCCAGCCCAGCGCAAGCACGAGGTTGGACTTGCCCGAGGCGTTTGCACCGTACAAGGCCGCGCAGCGAAGGACCTTGAGCCCGCCCGGACCATCGATCACCTGGCCGGGCTCATGTTTGATCGCGTCGCTCGCGACAAGGCTCAGCGTCACGTTCTCGCGGAACGAGCGGAAGTTCCCAACGGTGAACTGAATGAGCATCGCTGGGTGACTCTACCATGCGCGCGCCCCAAACCAGCCCACCTCGACCTATGACCGAGACCCGCTCACTCGCCCTTCCAGTCGAGCGCGGCGCCAGTCGCAGCGTCGACCGACAGCGCCGAGCGTCCGAGCGAAGTAACCCCGGCAAGCTGCGGTAGCCCCCGCCACTTCCTTCGCATCCCGGACGGCACGGGCCGCCCAATGCGAACTAACCCCGGTGATCTGCGCTAGCCCCCCCGACTTACTTCGCATCTCGAGCGGTCTTCGGCCCACCGGACCCAGCCCCGCGCCAGCCCGGGCCCACGCATCGCGTCCACTATGCGGCTTTTCTGCGGAATAAACGCCTATCGATCAGAGCGGCTAACACGCGAGTGCCCGAAGCACGGGCCCAATAGCGAACTAACGCCGGGGAGCTAGCGCAGCTCCCATGACTTACTTCGCATTGAGCGACGTAACCCCGCGGGGCTAGCGCAGCTCCGCCGACTTACTTCGCATTGGGCCGTTCAACGCAGTAGCCCTATTGCCCTCGCGCGTGCACGCTGCGCGGCGGCTTCATTTACCGATTCCTCCGAACGGCTTGAGCGCGCGCTCGACCTCTGCGAGTTCGCTCCGCGCGACGAGTCCGCGACGTAGCGCCTGGCGCGAGGCTTGTCTGAGTAGCTCGGGGGTGAGGCCGGCGATTGCGCAGTCGGTCAGGGTGCGGCGTGGCGTGGTGACCGGTACTGCGCCGAACCATGCGCGGTCCGCAGCGGCTACGTCGGCGTGGTGCAGCACGACATCGGCCGGCAGGCGGAAGCGACGACGGTGCCAGGCGCTCGGCACGGAGAGATGGACCTGGGCGGGCAGCACGTCCGTCAGCCCGTGCAGGGCGAGCGCGGTCTGATGGGACAGCACGCCCGAACGCTCCGACCAGAGCCAGGCGAGGACCAGCTCCTCATGCTCGCCCGCGGGAAAGTCGACCAGCCGATAGATCCCACGACGCACGCGTATGGTCTTGCCGGCGTGCGTGTGGTGGACGAGGAGCTGCGGCGAGTAGCCCGCTTCGGCAGCCTGCTTCGTGGTGAACATCCCCTGCTGGCCGGCCGCCGTCTCGTACAGGTGGTCCCAGTCAGGAGGCCTTGCTGCGGCTTGGACCATGCACAGAACGTAAGCCAGACTTTAGTTTTGTGCAAACACGAACCCGACGAGTACCCCTCGCCCCCCGTGTATCCTGCCCCCACTTCGCCAGCCCGTGCGTCCCAGCACCAGCACCAAAGAAAGGGGAATCTGCGTGACCGTTTCTGAGTGGCCGGCTACCCGGCTGCATCCGGCTCAACGGCGCTATCTCGCTGAGGACTTGGTGCGGCGGCGACGTTCGGATGAGGAGCGGCGCTACTCGGCGCCGCAGCGGGCGGCGAAGATCGATGCGAATCCGCATCAGGTGGCGGCGGTGATTTTTGCGCTGGCGCGGCTGCGGGAGGGCGGCTGCATTCTGGCGGATGAGGTTGGGCTGGGGAAGACGATCGAGACGGGATTGGTGATCGCGCAGCTGTTCGCGGAGTCGGCGCGGCGTGTGCTTTTGGTGGCGCCGAAGCCTTTGCTTGGGCAGTGGCGGCAGGAGCTCTTCCAGCTGTTTGATATCGCCGCGCGCGAGGGGCAGCCGCGCATCGGTGGCTTCGACGGCGAGGGGGTGTTTCTGATCGGGCGCGAGGCGGCGGGGAGCGAGAAGGGACGCAATGCGCTGCTTGCTTCCCAGCCGTTCGACCTGTGCGTGGTCGACGAGGCGCACGAGGTCTTTGCGGGCATCTACAAGCGCTTCGACAAGCTGGGCCAGTACGATGATGAAGCGCCTCATGCGCGGACCGCGGGCCGTTTGAGGGAGGTGTTGCTCGCTACGCGGACGCCGGTGCTGCTGCTTACGGCCACGCCGATGCAGAACAACCTGGCTGAGCTCTGGGGGCTGATCCAGTTTGTGGATCCACTCGGCACGCTGGTCGGCGATCTGCCGACGTTCCGCGACGTGTTCTGCGGCGTCGACGATCGCCAGCTCGCGCGGGGACAAGAGGATGAGCTGCGTAGTCGGCTGCGCGTGGTCGTGCAGCGTACGCTGCGGCGGCAGGCGCAAGACTTCCTCGAGAAGCCGTTCGTCAACCGCCAGGCGAAGCTATTCGAGTACGCGATGGGTCCGGTGGAGAAGGGCCTCTACGACGACGTCACGCGTTATCTGCTGGAGCCGGGCATCGTCGCGTTCGAGGGCAGCCATCGTCAGCTGCTGCTGCTCGGCTTTCACCGTCGCATGGCGTCATCGACTCGAGCGCTCGCGGCGAGCCTCGCGGGCGTCGCCAAACGGCTGCGTCGCAAGCTGGGTCGCGATGAGACCGTCGAGACAGAGCGTGAGGACGCGCGGCATCTGCTCGACGATCTCGAGGAGGAAGACGCAGAGTGGGGCGCAGCGGCGGAGGCGCTCGAGCCGAGTGACTCGGACAACAAGCGCCCCGGGCACACGCCGGAGGCCATCCGCCTAGAGCTTGCCCGTGTGGAAGGCTTCGTAAGGCGAGCGGAGGCTCTTGGTGCCGACGACAGCAAGTTCCGCGCGCTCTTGCAGGCCTTCAACTTCGTCAGTGAGCGCGCACAGAACGGGCTCGGCGCAGGCAAGCTGGTGATCTTCACAGAGTCCTTGGTCACCCAAGAGTACGTGCGCGATCGGCTGATCGAGAGTCGCTTCCTCGCCGAGGCTGACATCACCCTGTTTCGCGGGACGAACGACTCGGCGCGGGTGCAACTGGCGCTCGAGCGCTGGCAAGCGGAGGTGCCACAAAACGAGGGCAGGCCCACGAGCCGCGACATCATCGCGAGGCTCGCGCTGGTGCACGAGTTCAAGACTCGCTCCAAGGTCTTCATCTCCACCGAGGCCGGCGCGAAGGGGCTCAATCTTCAGTTCTGCGACACCGTGGTCAACTACGACCTGCCGTGGAACCCGCAACGCATCGAGCAGCGCATCGGTCGTTGTCATCGTTACGGGCAACAGAACGACGTCACGGTGATCAACTTTCTCGCGAAGGACAACGAGGCACAGCGGCTCACCTTCGAGATCCTAAGTCAGAAGCTGGCGCTGTTCGGAGCAGTGCTCGATGCCTCCGACCAGGTGTTGGATCGGGCGGACGGTTTGGATGGTGCAACGCTGGTCGGTGCGCTGGGCGCCGGCTTCGAGTCCGAGCTGCGTCGCATCTACGACCGAGCCCGCACGCTCGACGAGGTGACCGCGGAGCTGCGCGCGTTGCGCGATAGGGTCGCCGAGGAGCGCGCCCGCTTCCAAGAGACACACAACCGGACAGCGAGCCTGATCGAGGACCGCTTCGACGAGGGCGTGAAGCGGGTTTTCCGCAACCATCAGCTGGCGGTTCCGGCCGCGCTGGCGGAGCTCGATCGCGACTTAGCCTCCGTCGTACTTACCTATCTAGACTCGGCGCTAATCCCCTATCAGCGGGTCAGTCAGGAAGGCGTTGAGCTGCTCTGTGTGGCGCCCTCCCCCGCGCTGCCGGAGGAGCTTCGCGCGGGCATCACGGCAGCGATTGGTCCGTCGAAGGAGCACACCTCGCTTCACTCGAATCACCCGCTGGTGGTTGCGGCGGTGAGCGCGGCGCGCGCGCCGTGGCCGCACAGCTCGGTCATCGTGAGCCCCTCCGCCGACGCTTCGGCGGAGCTGCGTGCGCTCTCAGGCAAGCGCGGTCGCTTGCGGCTGATGAAGGTCTCGTTCAACGGCTTCGAGCAGGTGGAATTGTTGGTACCGATCGTCGTGCTCGAAGGCGGCGAGCTGCTTGCGCCGGAGGTTGGTGAGGCGCTGCTGCGCAGCCCGCTGCTCGAGTCGAATGCCGTTGACCTCCCGCAGGTGAGCCTTTCGGAGGTGAGCCTTTCGGAGGTGAGCAATGCGGAGCTCGACGACGCCAGCGATGAGACGCTCTTCTCGCTGCAGTCCTCGGTGGATGCCGCCGAGAACGCGCGCTTCGAGCAGGCGCAGGCTCAGGCGGAGCGCTACGTGGAGGATCGACTGCTCGTCTTGCGGCGGCGCCAGAGCGTGCTCGCCCATCAATTCGAAGCGGCGCAGCTGCGGCGCGATGGCGCCACCGGCTCCGACGCGCGGACCGAGGCGGAGCGCGCGGTGCTCTCCGCGCAGGTGGCGAAGGAGGAGCTCGAGGCAGCGATCGCGCGCCTCGAGTCGCGCGACGACCCAACCTTTCGCTTGTTCACCGAGCACATCCACCACCGCAGGTATGCGCCACCGCAGGTGAGTCGTGTGTTTGACCTCAACCTGGTGATCGAATGACAAGCGCGGCGGAGGACGAGATCGTGTTGAGGCTTCTTCATACAGCGGACTGGCACTTAGGAAGACGCTTCCGGAGCTTCACCGCAGAGAACGAAAAGAAGCTCACGCGAGCGAGGCTCGACGTGCTCGACCGCATTCTGCTTACGGCCGAGCGGCACATGGTGGACGCGGTGCTTTGCGCTGGGGATCTCTTTGATGAGCCCAATCCGCAGCCGGAGTGGTGGGAACAGGTCGCAGCGCTGTTCAAGAAGCGGAGCTGGACCAACCGTCCGGTCTTTCTGCTGCCGGGCAACCACGATCCTTTCCTCGTGGATTCAGTGTGGGCGAAGGGGCACAAGTTTCGCAGCCTGCTGCCGGATTGGGTCCACGTCGTCGACCGCGAGGACTTCGAGTTCGCCTTGCCGAACAACGCTGTGCTGTACGCCGTGCCGTGTATGTCCAAGGCGGGGCAGCGGGATCCGACGCAGGCGATCCCGAAGCGCGCCGAAGGCGACGACCGCATCCGAGTCGGGATGGTGCACGGCAGCACCTTCGACGTGAAGGATTGCCAAACCAACTTTCCGATCGCGAGTGACGCGGCGCTCACCCGCGGGCTCGACTATCTCGCTATTGGCGATACGCACGGCTTCCGCTTCGTCCCGCCGGACAGGCTTTATCCGCCGACGATCTACCCCGGAGCCCCCGAGCCCACAGCCTTCGACGAGAAGGATCCCGGCTCGGTCGCTGTGGTGTTCGTGAACCGGCAGCGGCGCGCGACCGTCAAACCGGAGCGCGTGGCACGCTGGACCTGGGAGGAGCTGGAGGTGACGACGCTCGCTGCGCTGAAGGAGCTCGCGCAGCGCAGCGACCTCGGGCAGCGTGTATTGCGGCTCCGCGTCGATATGCAGTTAGCAGCGCCGGACTACGAAGTAGCGGAGGAGCTGCTGGAGGCGCTCGAGGGCACCGAGGCCAGGCACGGCAAAGTCGGCGTGCTCGATCTCGATCGGCAGGGCCTCGAACTCGACACCAGCAACGTGGATAGCTTCTGCACCGAACTGCCGGAGATCCTGCGCTCGGCGGTGCGCAGGCTGAAGCTCGACGCCGATGATCCGCTGAAGCGGGCGACCGCCCAGCGCGCGCTCTTCCACCTCTATCGGGTCTCTCGAAAGAAGGCCTCCTGATGAGGTTCACCAGGCTGGCCGTGGAGGCCTTCCAAGGCATTCGGCGCGCCGAAGTCGAGTTCGGCCCCGGGCTCAACGTGCTTTATGGCCCCAACGATCTCGGCAAGTCGACGCTGGCAACGGCGCTACGCGCTGCGCTCTTGGTAACGCCGAGCTCCACAGAGTCCTTGCACTACGCGCCGTGGTACGCCGACGCCACGCCCTACGTATCGCTCTCCTTCGCCGACGATTCGGAGCACTACTGGAAGGTCAACAAGCGCTTCGGGAGCGCTGGGGCCAACACCACGGCGGAGCTCCTGCATTCGAAAGACAACGTCTCCTTCAGTCTCGATTGCAAGGCGCGTGAGGTGGAGGAGAGGCTGCGTGCGCTCTTGGCGTGGGGCATTCCAGCCCCGGGCGGCAAGGGCGGGCCACGCGGCCTTCCAACAAGCTTTCTGGCCAACGTTTTGTTGGCGGCGCAGACCGACGTCGACACGATTTTGGGCAAGAGCCTGGCGGAGGATATCGACACCACCGGGGAGCTGCGCCTGACCAAGGCGCTCGCCGCGTTGGCGCAGGATCCGCTGTTCAAGACGGTGTTCGACGCCGCGCAACGCGAGGTCGACCAGTGCTTTACGCCCACCGGGAAGCGGAAACGCGGACAGGCGTCGAAGTTCATGGAGGCGGATCGCGTGATCAAGCAGCTGCAGGCGGAGCTCAGCGCGCTCGAACGTCAAATGGCCGATTCAGCTGCGATCGAGGACACCGTAGCCGCCCACCTCAAACAACGCGACCAGGCGCTCACGCGGGTTGCGGAGGCCGAGGCGTCCTTGGCCGCGCTGCGTGGTCGGCTCACTGCGACGAAGGCGCGAGACGAGGCACGCGTACGTCTCGAGGCGGCAAAACATGCGCTCGGCTTGATCGACGCGCACGCTGCATCCGTCACGGCGCTGAGCGTGGAGGTCGAGGCGCTGACGGCCACCGTCAAGCTGCGAGAGGAGGACGTGTCGCGGGCGCTTGGCGAAGTCTCGTTGGCCGAGGCCGCGCTGCGTGACGCCGAAGAGGCGCATCGGGTCGCGACGAGCGATGACGGCGTTCGCGAGCGGGAGCTGCGGCGTGCGCAGCTTGCGACGCAGGCGGCGGAACTAAACCTGAAGCGGCAGGCCGCCGAGACGCGGCGAACGACGGCTGTAGCGGCCGTGGCGAGCGCTGCGGAGGCACAGTCCGCGCGGGTCGAGGCCGATGCGGTCAAGGCTGCTTCCGAAGAGGCATTGAAGCAGCTCGAGAAGCTGCGACAGCGCGCAAAGCAGGCCGAAGCGGACGTTGAGTTGAAGCGCGCGCTATTGGCGTATGGGCGCTGGCAGGCAGCCGCCCTTGCGGCCAAGCAGGCAACAAGCGCCGCGCAGACGGCGGAGACAGTCCGGCGCGAGGCCGCCGAGAAGGACGCCGCGGCGAGCGCGCTCGAGGACCAAGCCCGCGCGATCGAAGAGGCGCTCACGCTGCGGCGCGCGGACCTGCCCGATGAAGCGAACGCGAAGCAGTTGGACCAACTTCAGCGCGAGCTCGAGATCGCCGAAGCGGCGCTGGGTGGAGGGCTCAGCGTGCGCGTGCGGCCGCGCACCGGCGTTCACGTCCACGCGGTGATCGATCACAACGAAGTCATCGACGAGCCGAGCCTCGCTGTGGAGCGCGCGATCGAAGCAGAGCGCAGCGTGCGGCTCTCGCTCGGGGAGCTCGTTGATATCGAGATATCGGCGGGCGCTGCCGACAAGCGCAAGGCGGCCTTTGAGCTGCGGGCGCGCTGGAACAGCGAGGCGGTGCCTGTGCTCGCGCGGGCGCGGTTGGCTTCGGTCGCAGAGCTGCTTGGCGCGCTCACGGTGGTGACGAAAATGGCGGCGGAAGCCGCTGATCTCACGAGACGCGCCGCGCAGCTGCGCAGCGATGCAAAGGCCTGCCGCGATCGCGCAGCTGAGCATGAGGCAACCGCAGCGAAGGGCGCGGCCAATGCGAGCGACCTTGCTCAACGCAAACGTGCGATCGGACCCACTGACCCGCAGCTCTTGCAAAAGGAGCTCGAGAAGCTCGGCACAGCCTGGGAGTCGAAGACCGACGCCCAACACACAAAGGCCTTGGCTGCCTTGAAGACGCTGCAAGCGGAGCTCGCGGCGCAAGAGCAGCAGGCGAAGGTCGCAGAGTATCGCGTCGCGGATACCGAACAGCACGCCGTGAAGCTCGCCTCGGCGGCAGCGGCGGCGTTGGCCGCACTCGGAGCAGCAGACGCCGGCACGCTGCTGCGCTTGATCGACGAGGAGCTGGCTGCTCTCTCCGCACGCGAGGCCGAGCTGATTACCGCCGGCGAGGCGCTCCTTGCGGAGGCCAGCGGAAAGGTCGAGGGCGCGACGCGTGCGGTGGACGCAGCTCGAACGCAGCTCGGCACGGCACGAGAGGCTCACCAAAGCGCGGTCGCCGCCGCAGAGGCCGCCAAGGCCGCGCTCAACGCGCGGATCGGCGAACGCAATGCGCTGAAGACCCAGCTCGAGGCGATGGACCGTGCCGGAGCGGCGGCGCTTTGCGAACAGCGTGATGCCGAGCTGCGCGCGCTCCCCGCGAGCCCCGTCGCCTCGGAGGAAGACGTCGCTAACGCCGAGCGCGCTTGCGTAGAGACGCAGCGCGAATTGGAGGCGGCCAACGAGGAGCTGCACAAGAGCGAAGGAGCGCTATCGAAGGTAGGCGGAGCCGCCGTGCGCGAGGAAGTCGAACGAGTACGCGAGGCGATCGAAGCCGCTACCACTCGCGAGAAGGAACTCGAGATCGACGCCGACGCGTGGAAGCTACTGCGCGACACCTTGCGTGCGGTCGAGAACGAGGAGGGCTCCCATCTCGGCCGCGCACTGGCCGGCCCCGTCGCCATGAAGTTCGGCGAGCTAACCGCCGGGCGCTACAAGAACCTGCGCCTCGACGCCAAGCTCAAGACCGAAGCGCTCGACGCCGCCACCGGGGTCGTCTCGGGCGCCACCGTCCTCAGCGCCCTCTCCGTCGGCACCCGCGACCAACTCGCAACGCTGATCCGCGTAACCATCGCCAGCCAACTCAAGACCACCATCGTCCTCGACGACCACCTCGTCCACACCGACCCCAAACGCCTCCTCTGGTTCCGCGACGTCCTGCTCAAAACCGCCATCTCCACCCAGGTCATCGTCCTCACCTGCCGCCCCGAGGACTACCTATCGCGCAATGAGCTCCCCGAAGGCGTCAGTACCCGCGACCTCGCCGGCACCATCCGAGCCATCGACATGACCCGCGTCGTATCCCGCTGGGTGGAGCCGCAGATAGGTGGTTAGGGGCGGCGCGACGGTGGGGGGCGCAATGGGGGGGGCGCAATGAGGGGGGCGCAATGCGAACTGAACCCGGCGAGCTGCGCTAGCCCCACAGGTTTGGTTCGCATCCAGGGCGGGATTCGGCCCACCGGCCCAATGCGAACTAAGCCCTGCGGCCCTATGCGAACTAAGCCCGGCGAGCTGCGCTAGCCCCACCGACTTAGTTCGCATCCAGGGCGGTATTCGGCCCACCAGAGCGCGCCTAGCACCAGCCCGGGCGCGCACACCGCGTCCGCCATGCGGCTTTTCTGCAGAATAACCGCCTATCGAACCTGCACACCAAAGCGCTATCGCACAGAGAACGCACCAGATAGCGAAGTAACGCCTGGGGGCTAGCGCAGCTCCCCCGCCTTCCTTCGCTTGAAGCGACCTAACCCCGCCGGGCTACCGCAGCCCCACCGACTTACTTCGCTTGGAGCGACCTAACCCTGCGGGTCTACCGCAGCCCCCTCGACTTAATTCGCATCCCGGACGGCACTGGCAGCCCAATGCGAACTATCCCCGGCGAGCTGCGCTAGCCCCCCGACTTAGTTCGCATCCAGGGCGGTATTCGGCCCACCAGAGCGCGCCTAGCAGCAGCCTGGGCGCGCACACTGCATCCGCCATGCGGCTTTTCCGCTGGATAACCGCCTATCGAGCAGCGCGCACTAAAGCGCTATTACACGGAGGACGCACAGATAGCGACGTAACCCCCGGGGGCTACCGCAGCTCCCCCGACTTCCTTCGCCTTGAACGACGTAACCCCCGGGGGCTAGCGCAGCTCCCCCGACTTCCTTCGCATTGAACGACGTAACCCCCGGGGGCTACCGCAGCTCCCCCGACTTACTTCGCTTGGAGGGACCTAACCCCCGGGGGCTACCGCAGCCCCCCCGACTTACTTCGCATTGGGCCGTTCGACGCAAGCGGCGAAATCATCGCCGTCGCCAGGTCCACGCGGCGGGCTCCCAGGTCGCATCGAGCGGGTTGTCGAGGACCGGGTCGAGGAAGTCGCTGGCCGCCTTCGTCACTTCATCGAGCGTGGGCCACGCGAGCTGGTCTTCGAGCGCCATGGCGGCATACGGCGCTATCCACGCCTCGAGGGGTGCGGGTACCGACGCCGGCAGCGCGTGGGTCTTGCGGAAGGTGAAGGTTTGCTCGAGCGCCGCACGTAGACGGTCCGCTTCGATACCTCGCGCCGAGGCGAGGAGTGCGAGATCTGGGAGGTCCTTGACGCGCGAGTTCGGACGCTTGCGCGGCATCGTGTAGGCGTGGAGCTTCTCGGCGATGTGGGTCTCGATCGGGTAAAGCCGCAACGTCGGCGGAGCGATGCCCGCGAACGAGAGCACGTCCTCGGCGACCACGACGTCGGGCTCGCCGAAGATCGGATCGCCGAACGCGACGTCGACCCCGAAAGGCTGGCCGTAGATCTTGCCCGCGAGTTTGCATTCGGCGCGGAACCGGAGTCCGTCGTACTGCACGGCATCGTTCACAATCTCGGGGTGCTCGTCGTCCGGTATGACTTCGAACGCCATGAAGTCGCCAAGGTCGAGACGGCCAGCTTGCTGGAGCTTCGCGAGTAGCCCGATGGGCGCCCCCACCATGCGCAGGTCGACGTCATTCGTAGTCCGCGCACGCTCAAGGCGAAGCTCGAGCACAAGTCCGCCCTTGAGCGTCGCAGCCTCGCCAACGGTGGCAACCACGCGGGCGAGGAAGCGATCGAATACGAGTAGCTGCCGGCGGCGCGCAAAGTCGAGGCCGCTCCTCGACAACGATCTGAGCCGTTGCTCCAGCGCCTGCTTGAACGGCTCGGGCGATGCGTAGGTGCGGGGCGGCTTCACTTACCGATTCCTCCGAACGGCTTGAGCGCGCGCTCGACCTCTGCGAGCTCGCTCCGCGCGACGAGTCCGCGACGTAGCGCCTGGCGCGAGGCTTGTCTGAGAAGCTCGGGCGTGAGGCCGGCGATTGCGCAGTCGGTCAGGGTGCGGCGTGGCGTGGTGATCGGCACTGCACCGAACCATGCGCGGTCCGCAGCGGCTACGTCGGCGTGGTGCAGCACGACATCGGGCGGCAGCCTGAAGCGACGACGGTGCCAGGCGCTCGGCACCGTGAGATGGACCTGGGCGGGCAGCACATCCGTCAGCCCGTGCAGGGCGAGCGCGGTCTGATGGCACAGCACGCCCGACCGCTCCGACCAGAGCCAGGCGAGGACCAGCTCCTCATGCTCGCCCGCGGGAAAGTGGACCAGCCGATAGATCCCACGGCGCACGCGAACGATCTTGCCGGCGTGCGTGTGGTGTACGAGGAGCTGCGGCGAGTAGCCCGCTTCGGCAGCCTGCTTCGTGGTGAACATCCCCTGCTGGCCTGCCGCCGTCTCGTACAGGAGGTCCCAGTCAGGAGGCCCTGTTGGAGCCTCGACCATGCACAGAACGTAAGCCAGACTTTAGTTTTGTGCAAACACGAACCCAACCAACAAATCGTTGCGACACTCTGCCCCGCCCGGCGTCCTTGGCTTGCGTAGCCCAGCCGCGAGCTGGGTCGGAGGATGCACAGACGATGTTGGCAGCGCATGGCTCGGTGAAGCTCAATCACGTTGGCATCACTGCCTTTGTCGCCTGGTTGGGACTGACGCTGGCCGCCAGCGGATGTGACGCGCCCTCCTCGGCTCCGGCGGCGCACGTTGCGGCGCCGCACAGTCCAGCGTGGGAGGCGACGTATGGCGAGCCGATGGACGAATGCGCCGCGGCGGTGGGACCTTCGCTGAGCGGGCTGCGGGTTGGGGATCACGTCGAGTTCGAGCGCTCGAAGTTGGAGCGTGAACTCGAGATGGTGGGCGGCGAGTTCGAGCTGAGCGCGTGCACCGACTGGGCGAACGCTTTAATCGCGCACGGCGCTTCGCGTGAGCCGCTTGATGACGCTTCAGCGCGCACGGTCATGTGGCCCACAGTGCAAGAGCGCCAGGAGCACACGAAGCAACTCGATCGGGCGCTGGTCGGCTTGCAGGTCGCGCACCTGGACGACGAGAGCCGGATGATCGAAGCGCTCTTTGCCGGCGCCGAGGCGAGCCTCGCGTTCGGCCATAGTTTTACACCGCATTGGCGTTATGCAACTAGCGAGCGCTGGGTGAAGACGTTGGATGGCTGGTTGTGCCGCGATCGCGCGCTGCTCGAGCGGTTCGAGTCGCGCCGCGACCGCCTCGGGCAGCAACTACCATCGGCGAACCATCGCTGGCAGGTCACGCTCGCCGCGCTGCGCCGCGACGACGGCATTCGGCAAAGCAGCCCCGAGCGCGTCGCGGTCACCCCCGTGATTGACCGCATGGCGAAGTTGAGCTGCGACGACTGGCAATCCTGCAACGACGGGCTAATCGCGATCTCCGAGGACCTTAAGCGCACCACCGATGCGAGCCTGCGCTCCAAGCCCCTACCCTTCATTCCCGACGGCAAGGATAAAGAAGCTCGCGCAGCCCAACGCACAATCCAGGCAGCTGAAGATGCCCATCGCATGATGGACACCGAATGGCTATTAGCGCGCAGTGTTGAACAGCGCGGCTACTTCGCTGGGTGCAGTCGGTAGTCGACCAGGCGAGGATGGGCGCTCGATCTATCGCCGTACCCAGCGCAGTCGAATGGGGCCGCGCGCGGTGGACGGGTCGACCACGTTTCCTCGCTGGGTGATTTGGATTTCGCCGTTGGCGACGAGGCGGCGGGCCGCGGCGCGCGCGGGCTCCATGAGGTCGCGCCAGGCGTCTTCACCACCGACGCGGCGTGCGGCCTCGGAGGGGCAAATCGAAGCGTCGCCGGGGCGCTCATTCAGCAACGCACGGATGGCCTGTTCGAGCTCGCTATCAACGTTGCGCACACGGCGGCTGCGACAGGCGTCACTGCAATAGCGAATCGACTCCCAATCGCGCGCCCACTTCTTGCGCCACGTGATCCGCCGACCGCACGCAACGCAGGTTTTTTCGAGCACAACCGACATGCGCCGCTAGCTTGGTCCAAAGCCGCGGACCTTCAAGGGCGGGGCGCCGGCGCTACGGCGATGGCCCGCGATGGGATGGGCGCTCGAAGTGGACGTTTTGTGGAATTCGACGGTCGATCGGCAGGGGATGGGCGCCCGAACTCAACAAAACGTCCACTTCGCGGGGCGATCCCCGGCGCAGGGGCGATCCCCGGCGCAGGGGCGATCCCCGGCGCGCGCGCTCCCAGCTCGACCGCCTGCTAGCCTGCAGCTCTTGCTCCCCCCTCGACGTCCTTTCGCGCCGGCGCTGCTTCTGCTTGTGGCGCAATACGGCTGCGACGCGCCGAACAGCGATGACGCCGCGAGCTCGGCGGGCGCTGGTCGCAGGGGTGCACCAAACGCCGGCAACAACGGCGCGGTGAGCGTCGTCGTTGGGTTCCCCTCGGAGCCGGAGCCAGAGTCGAGCTCAGCACCGCCGAGCTCCGCGCCGCCGGTGCCGACTGCAACGGCAACCGCGACCGCCAGCGCAACCCCGAGCGCCTCGGCGGCCCAGCCAGCGCTCTCCGGCTTTGCGGCGCTCGAGGCGAAGTTCCCGCCGGAGGAGGCGTGGCCGCACGGGCCGGGGGTGTTCTGCGGCGATAAGACGTGCGCGGCGAAGGAGGCTTGCTGCAATGAACCGCCAACGCCGCATTGTGTGCCAGCGGACGCGCCAGGCGAGTGCATTAATTTACTGCATTGTGACGAGTCGAGCGATTGCGGCACCTCGCTCTATTGCTGTTTAGGCCGGATAGATAATTACGACTTCAAGAGCGAATGCGCGACCAAAGCGCGTTGCGATCAGTTTTGGGATCGGCCCGGCGGCTTCGGTCTACCGGCGGAGGAGATTTGCGCGCGCGGCGGTAGCTGCAAGAGCGCGGCGCGCACCTGCATCGCGGATGCAAACAGCCTGGTCTCGGGCGGGCAGTGCGTCTCTTCCAGCGCGCGGGCGAGCTGCGGGCGCGCTGGTGAATGCCCCGCCGAACGGCCCTGGTGCCTATGGGATTCAGGGCGCACCCAAAGCGAATGCATCGCGCGCGGGCCGTGGCGCGGGGAGGAAGGCGTGTTCGAGTGCGATAGCCGCAGCGACTGCCCCGGCGGTACCTGCTGCTCCTATTCGGGCCACACACGCTGCTGCGCCTCAGCGAACGTCGACGAGGGCCTCGCGTATGCGCAGGAGGTCTGCAAACAGAACAGCGACTGCAAGCCCGGCCAAGTCTGCCACCTCTACACGAAGGACGTGCGCAACCAGCTGGCGCCCGGGCTCGGCACGTGCGGAGTGCGGTGAGCGCGCGAGCCGGAAGGGCCCGCGCGCTCCATCGTTAGCTCCCGTCAGGGCTCTCGCACCCAGATGAACCACTTGCCGGCTGCGAGGCCGCTCACACCGCACTTGAAGGCTCCATCGTCTTCGCCCCAATCGGTGCCGTCCGCCTGGTTACTGTCCATCCCGCGATCGTCGAAGTCCACCGTGAAGTCGTCGGTTGCAGCGCACGAGTCCTCCCCCTCCAAGTAGCCGCTCGCGTTCCACTGATCGTTCAAAGGGAGAACCACGGCCGTGAGGTTGTTGCGACGCGCGGGCGTGGGTTGGTCGTCGCCAAAGCCGTCGTTCTCGCTGAAGCAGCTCTGCGCTTCGGTGCCGGTCGTGATCTCGCGGTACCAGCCGATGTTGTAGAACGAGAGATCCACGTTGAGCGTCAAGGACGCCGGGTTCTGCGCGCAGCTAAACCGGATGTCCGAGTTCGCAGCGATGAGCGGCCTCATTCCATCCCACACCCCAGCGTTGGCCACGGTAGGGTTCGCCGCCGCGAGATCGGCGTAGTAGGCGCTCGCCTGGTCGTTCAGCGTACCGTTGCGGCTGGCGCCGACGAGCGTCCAACCACCACCGTCAGTGGTCATGTCACATTGCACGAGCTGCGGTGCATTGGCGCCCGCAGGCCCGTCTGGATCAATGGTGTAAGCCCCCGACGCGACGGAGGGGTTGGCAGCGAGGATCTGCTTGCACGAACGCGTGATGGTGCAGCTCGAGAGGCAGCCATCGGTCTCCAAGAGGTTGGCGTCGTCACATTCCTCGACGCCGGCCTGCGTGAAGCCGTCCCCGCACGTCGCCGCGACGCAGCTGATGCAAGCGTCGGTCGTTACGTCGTTGGCGTCGTCGCATTGCTCGACGCCGGTCTGCGTGAAGCCGTCACCACAGCTGGCCGCAACGCAGTTGATACAAGCGTCGGTCATCACGTCGTTGGCGTCGTCACAGACCTCGCCGGCCTGAATGAAGCCGTCCCCACACGTAGGCAGCGCGCAAGCGTTGGTGCACTCGTCGGTGTTCACCTGATTGCCGTCGTCACAGCCCTCGCCAGCTTGGGTGATGCCGTCACCGCAGGCCGGGAGCGTGCATGCGTTGGTGCATTTGTCGTTATCGGTGGCGTTGCCGTCGTCGCAGCCCTCGCCGTCTTGCGTGATGCCATCTCCGCAAGCCGGGAGCGTGCAGTCGTTCGTGCAGGCGTCGTCCTTGATGTCGTTGCCGTCATCGCACTCTTCATCCGCTTCCACTTCACCGTTGCCGCAGACCGCGCCTCCGCCGGAGCCACCACCACCGCTTGTCGAACCTCCCGAGGCGTTGCCCCCTCCCCCGGCCCCACCGGTGTTGGCTCCGCCAGTTCCGCCGGTGTTGGCTCCGCCGGTGTTGGCTCCGCCAGTATCACCCCCAGCCGAGCCGCCCGCGCCCCCCCGAACCATCGTCGGAGCAGCCTTGCAGCGCTAACAAGAGCACACCGAGAGCGGCGAGCCGCGGCGCGGAAGCGCCCTGCTTGATCGAGGCTGAAGTGGTTGAGGTCCGTTTCATAAGTAGCTCCTTTCAAAGGCCGCGGTTACGTCCAAGACGACCTCCCAGCGTCGCCCGAAGCGCGCAGAGCTGACAACTCGAAATCATGCAGGCGCGCAACACGGCGTCCCCTATGCGACTATCGGCAGCTAACCGTCTATGGGGATAGCCTGGGCCCAGGGGATAGCCTGGGCCCACGCTACTCGTGAAGCGACCGCAGGTTGCCGCGCAAACACAGCGCTGCCCACGTGCCGTCGGGCAAGGGGAAGCACACGGCGACGGTCCCGCGCCGGGTCTTGCGCTCGACGCCTTCGCGAGCGAAGGAGCCTGAAGCGAGCAGGGCTTTGCACGCCTCGAGGAAGCGGGCGAGGCCGGGTGCGACCTTCTTGTCGGGGCCGATCCAAATCGTGATCTGGAGTTCCACGCGACCGTAGAGGTCTTTCTTTTGCCATGCGGTGG
>JBILLK010000072.1:0-6387 GCA_044376115.1 Polyangiaceae bacterium
CCATCTGGCCAGGGAAGCGGAAGGGCGCGCGAACGTTGGCTGTCGTGCCGGACCAGGCCCACGCTCCGTAGGCCTCGTGCTTGGCCTTGGCGATCACGCGGCCGGTTCCGTCGACAAGCTCCTCAGGCGCGCCGTTCATCTCGTGCACGTAGTGCATCCACTCGGAGGCGCTCGCCGTTCCTCCATGCGTTGCGGTTCGTTCGGCGAGCGGCACGAGCTCGTCGGGCTCTTGGTAGACGAAGCTCGAGACCTCACGCGTACCGTTTGGTTTGGACTCGATCTGATGAACCACGCTGACTTGGTCCCACACGTAGTGCGTCGTCGAAACCACGCGCTCACGGCGCTGGACCTTCTTGGTGACCCGCTTCTCGATCCTTCGGGCGAAGGCGTCGTAAGCCATGTGGACCACGCGCCCATCGGCGAGCTCCACCTTGCGCAGTAGATCGAAGGAGTCGTAGTGGTAGCGCGTCGTCGTCCGCGTACCGTCCTCGTTGCGGACCTGCTTGGCTGCGAGACGACCGCGACGATCGTACTCGTAGTCGACCTGCCCGCGCTGCGTGAGCTTGGAGCCAGCGTCGTAGGAACGCGCGGGCTTGTTCGGCCCTGTCTCGAACGGGTTACTCGTCTCGTCATAGCGGAAGGTCTCATCGCCCGCGCGCCCGCGCTTCGACGTCATCCGCCGCCGCAGGTCGTACTCGAACTCCACGGTGCCGTCGGCGCTCGTGGTCACGCTGACGAGCTCGTTGACCGGGCTGTACGTGTAGGTCTTGTCGACCGCGCGCCCATGCGATCCAACGCGCTCCGGCTCATCAGGACGTCGTCGATCGAGCGTGTCCCCGGCAGCAACGACGAAGCGATGCGCGAGCCGTCCCGCGCCATCGAGCTCGTCGACCACGGCCCCACCGCCTGGCAGGTCCCGACGCACCGGCTCCCCCATTGCATCACGCGTGAAGCGGACGAGTTCGACGCCGTCGGCGAAGAGCTCGGTCGGGTTGCCTGCGGCGTCGCGCTTGACCTCGACGAAGTGCCCTGCGCTCGTCGTCGTCCCGATGCGTCGGCCCATCAGGTCGCGCGCGGTCTCGACGAAATGTGTGGTGGCTCCGACGCTCATCGATTCACGCGCGATCTCGCCGTCTGCGTCGCGGGTCCACGCGAGCGTGACGCCGTTCGAACGCGCGACGGAGAGTGCGCCGCGACCGTCGTATTCGAACTCCTTCGTCGCGCCATCTGGACCGACGATGGCCACGACCTGACCGACCTTGTTGCGCTCGATCACGGTCTTGCCCAGCGCATCGACGATCCCGACGATGTAGTCGCGCGCGTCGCGCAGGTACTTCACCTTCCGCCCGTCGAACGTCTTTTCGGCGACGACGACGCCGTTCGCGTTGCGCTCGTACTCGGTGGATTCCCCGCGCTCGTTCACGAGCCGCAGCAGCCAGCCTTCCCGGTTGTAGAACGCCCGAACCTCCGTCCCCATCGGGTCGGAGGAGGCGGCGAGCCAGCCCAGGCCGGACATGCGATACGACCAGTCGCTACCGTTTGGCTCGCGCTCGTTGACGATGTTGCCGAGCGCGTCGTAGGTGATCTGCCTCGTCCGGCCGAGGGAATCCCGAGCCTCGAGGAGACGGCCCGCAGGTGTATGCCGGTACTGGAAGACGCGCCCATCAGCGAACGTCTCGCTCACGATGCGGCCCCAGAAATCGTAAGCGCGCGTGGCGACCCCGCCGTTCGGATAGGTGGTCTTCACGATGTTGGCGTGGGCGTCGTACTCGAACTGGGTTCGCCCGCCGTTCGGATCGATGCGCTCCAGGCGTAGCCCGCGCCGGTCATAGCGATGCACCGTCATGCCTCCGCGCGGACCGCGCGCCCACTCGATATGGCCGTTTCCGTCGCGGCCGTACTCGAACACGCGCCCCGAGCTGTCCTCGGCGCGGATGACGCGGCCTTCCTTGTCGCGGCTGAACTTGATCGTGCGATCTTCGGGATCGATCGACACCGTGACGTTGCCGAGCTCGTCGTAGGCGTAGGTCCAGGTCGAGGCGTTCGCATCCGTGTGCGAGGTGATGTTGCCTTCCGGGTCGATCATGCGGCTGGTAACGCCACCACGACCGTTTACGGCCTTCGCCGTCTTGCCACCCTCGCCGGCGAAGAAGCGCTGCACGCGCACTGAGTCGGTGACCTCGACGTAGCCCTCGCCCACGAAGTCGATCCGAGCGTGGTAGATGCCCTTCGCGCGCGTTACGCCGTCCGCCAGGAACTCGGGGAGGGACGGGTCGAGGCTTGGGTCGACGAGCCCATCCGGACGTGCGCCCCACGTCTCGATGCAGCGACCCTTGTCGTCGTACACATAGTTGAAGACCACGCCGGGCGAGCCTCCGCCTCCGGGGACGACCATCGTCATGAGACGATGGTGATCGTCGTAGCGGTACTCGAAGCGATGCCCGTCCGCGTCGATGGCCTCGATCAGGTTGCCTGCGTCGTCGTAGGCATAGCGCGCGAAGACCAGCGACTCCCCCGTCGCGTTCGGAACTTGGAGCGCCGCGATTCGACCATGAGGTTCACGTACGAGATAGATCACGCGGCCAACCGCGTCGGTTACCGTCGAGAGCTTCCCACCGCGGTAGTCCAGGCGGATCTCACCGAGGTTGCGATACTTGATCGAACGGAGCTGGAGCTCGTGTTTGGCCTCGGGGTTCGGCGCGAAGGTGTGGAAGAACTCATCACCGGCGCGGAGGACGTACGCGTTCGTCGTGCGAAGCAGTGACCAGCCGGCGAGCGAAGAACTGTCTCCAGCGTTCTTGAGCCGCGGGAACTCGATGGTCTGACCAAGGCCGTTCCAGACGATGATCTTCTCGCGGCGGATCTCCCCATGCCACGCGAGCGAGTGCGTCCAGCCCCAGCCGAGGCCGACGTCGCGCCCCGTGGCGAAGGAGCTGTAGGTACGATCGATCACGAGGTTGAACGGGCCCTTGAGGAAGAGGTCCGTCTTCGCCAGGGTGAAGACCTCGCCCGTCAGTACATCGACAGGATCTCCGGCGGCGGTCCCGGAGCTGCAGTTGGTACATGATCCGCCTGTTCCGGTGCCGCAGGTCCCGTTGCCGGTGCCATCTCCGCCAGCGCCGTCCCCCTCGCCGCTACCATCCCCGGGACCGTTGCCGTTGCCGTTGCCAGCGCCTTTTCCGCCTTTCCCGCCAGCGCCGCCACCGCCTCCCAGCACCGCGATGCTCGGGCACATTCCGGGAAGGGGAGGGAGATTGGGGACAGGAGCGGTCCTTGCCATCCGTGGATACTACGGGAGAAACCGCCGCTGGCGAACGGTGATACTCATCAACCAAAGGAGCCGACCATCCCCGGCACTCGGGGAGGACTGGTACGAGCGGCTACCCAACTTGCCGATGTACTTTTATTCGCCCGAGTCGGTGCAGCGCGAGTTCGGCCCGCACGGTCTCGTCGAGTGGAGCGAGATCGATGAGCCGGCCCACGCCGGAGAGACGTTGCCGTTCCTTCACGTCGTGTGCAAACGCGCTTAAGACTTGGGCGGCCACGGGATCAGCATCGAGACGCGGCGTTGCAGGTCCGCATACTCGGGGCGGCGCGCGACCGAGCGCTTCTCCATCATCGGGATCGAGGCGAACACGAACAGGACGATCATGGTGACAGGGCCGGAGGCGGTCCACCATGCATCCGCTTTGCTGGCGGTGAGGCCTATTAGCCAAACTCCAACCCAGAAGGCGATCTCACCAAAGTAATTGGGGTGGCGTGACCAGCCCCAAAGGCCGACTTCACAGGTGCTGGTGGTGGTGCGGCCTTCGAGCTGCGCGACGCGGAAGGCGCGCATTTGTTCGTCGGCGAGGTACTCGATGATGGTGGCCGCAATAGCGATGGCCGCGCCGATGAAGTCGAGCGGACCGAGCGGCGCAGAGCTGGTCGCCGCCGGCCACATCGCGAGGCTGCCGAGGAAGGTACAGACGGTCGGGAACAAGTGAATGCCGCCTAGGCTCACAGCCCAATAGGCGCGCGGGAACTGCTTGCGGAAGTTCACGTAGCGCCAATCCTCGTGCGCGAGGCCCGTCCAACCGCGCATCCAATTGACGGTTAAACGTAGCGCCCAAAAGCCGACCACCGCGATCATCAGCCCTTGGCGCGCGTTGAGCCCCACCACGCCGGGTAAGCCGGAGAATGGTAAATACACCGCGAGCACGATCGGCATCACGCTCCAATACGGATCGTAGAAGCTCGAGTTGTCGAAGGCGCGGCTGAAGCCGAACACCACCAGCGTCGCCGCCACATCCGCCAAGAGCAGCGCCCATAGCGGATGCATCGGCGGCGCAAAGCGCATCACCGCCCAAGCGGCCCCCAGCGAAAGCACATACGAAAGCCCGACCAACAGAAAGGCGCGCGGCGAAGCTTGAAGAAAGGACGTGGAGGGAGCGCTCATGCGAGCGGCAGCCTAAGCATGCTGCGCGCGGGGAGCGAACTTCAAGCAGTCGAGCTTGCCTCAAACCTGCTCACATGCACGGTTTGCCCTTGGGCCAGGCTCTCTTCGCACGCTAGCCTTTGGCTCTCATGAGCGAAGCGAGCGAGCTACCGGAAGCCCAAGCCCCTCAGGAACCTTCGCCGCTCGCCATCGGCTCGGTGGTGTGGCGCGTGGGCTCCCGCGTACGGGCCACGGTGATTCTGAAGGCGGCCTTTGGTTACACACCGAGCGGTGACTTTTTACTGCTCGAGACGCCCGAACTCCAGCGCGTCGACCAGTGCTCGGAGGACGGCACGCAGCTGCTCGCGGCTTGTGATTATGCCCCGTTCATTCGCTCGCCGGAGGTGCTGGTGGTGGGCCGCGCTCATGGCGCCGGCGAGAAGATCGCGGTCAGTCTGCGCGTGGAGCGCGAGGGCCAGAAGCTGATTGATAAACAATTGGATTTGCAGCGTGGGGCGTTGGCCACTCCGCTCGGGCCGCTAATGCGCAATTGGCCGTTTCCTCCCAGTGAACTAGGGCAGGGGCTGGTAACGCTCGAGGCCTCGCTCGATTCGCAATGTTTTCAGCGCGCCGCCGAGGATCAAGCCACCGTTCAATTGCGTGGTAACGAGCGGATTCGTTTGGTTGGGCTGGACCCAACGCAGCCGGTGCTGAAGCTCGCGCCGCGGCTACCCGCCGTTCATGCGCAGGTGATCATCGGTGGCAAGGCCGCGGTGGTGCCGCTCGTCGCTGACGCCTACATCATAGAGACCGAGACGCGTCGCTTCTACGTATTGTGGCGCGGTAGCGTCCCGATTGAGCAGCCCGAGCGCCTGGGGGAGGCCGTGATCGAGACGTACGTTGATACTGCCATGCCGCCCGAGGTCGAGGTGGAAGAGCCCATCCCCGATACCGTCGCGCTCGCGGTTAGCAACGTCACGAGCCCGCTGCCGCCTATGGAGGTTAAAAAGGGCGGCACACTGCCCTTTGCGCGCAGCGACGCGTCCAACGCCGAGCCGCTCGAGGCCGGCCCCATCGCCGGCGCCCCGTGGTCCCCCGTCCAAGCCTTGCGCACGAAGACAGCCTCCGGCGTACAACAGACGGTTAGCCTCGAGGAGCTTCAGGCCCTCAGCGAGCTCGACCTCGACCAACTCAAAGAGCTCAGCCGCGCCCGCGCACAAAGCGCCTCCGGCGTGATGCCGGTCGTGCGCGAAGAGCCGAAGGACGAGAAGGTCGTAGAGCCAGCGGTGGAGCCCGCGGCGGCGGTCGTGACGGAGCCGGAGCTGGCTCTTGAGCCGAAGGTCGCGCTGAAGGTCCCTGCGCCCCAAGCCGCTCAATGGCGCAAAGACGCGCCTGCTGACGTCGAGGCCGTGAGCCCACCCAAGCCGGTCTTCGCCGAACGAAAGGACCTCAACTCCAAGCTCTACGGTGGAATAAAGAAGAAGCGCTAGAAGAGGCCGCGGGCGTCGACGGTGGAGTTGACCGCCTAGAGCCGTTGGTTCATCTACCGCGCATGGGAACGAACGAGGGGTGGTTGTCGGTCCATGGCGCCACGGCCGATGAGGTGGTTTCGGCGATCGTCGCTTCGTATGCGGCGCGCGGGGCGAAGTTGCAAAGCCGCGAGCGCGACGCGTCGCTCGAGCGCGGTCACCCGGAGAAGAAGGTCGTGCGGCTCGGGATCGCGGTGACCGCGCCGAAGAAGGGCTGGGTGCACGTCGTCGATAGCTTTGGCTACACGAGCGATCTCACGCTGGCGAGCGATCTGGCCGCTGCGCTCAAGACCACGGTCTTTCGCGAGTCGGTGAGCGACGCATCCAACCATGCAGGCGTCGAGCGCTTCGGTCCTGTGCTCGCGCCCGCCACGCTCCCCGAGATGCCCAACTGTTACGAGGACGAGGATGGCGCGAAGACGCTCTGGCTCGTGTTCGCGG
>JBILLK010000014.1:0-237895 GCA_044376115.1 Polyangiaceae bacterium
CGCTCAGCGTGGTCGCGGTAGGGACGGCCCTTAGCACATTAGGGTCGGGCCGCCCCCCGCACAGATCCGAGCGTGCGCTGCTAACGCACTCGGCTCCTGCCTTGGGTGATGACGCCAAGCCGTTCGAGTGGATAGGGTTGGCAGATGGTGGCTGGCGGAATCCACCTTTCAGTGATGCGGTAGATCCGCGCCCACGACAGGTGTCCGCGTTGACTGCGACGCTGGAGCGATCGGCCCCACAGCCAGCGGACACCTTGACGGAACGCGTCGAGCGCGCGGAAGTTCAGCGGCACTCCGAAGTATCGGATGTGCCCGAGCACTACCGCTCGCACATACGCGCCGGTTACGAAGATCGGGGCGTGACGGCGCAGCCGCAGTTCAAGTTTGACTCGCTGCAGCGTCGCCCTGAACCTCTCTCGCATCGTTCGCCGAAGCACCGTAAACCACCCCTCCATCGTCGTCGCGCAGCTATGCGTGAAGCCGAGAAAGTTGAAGGTTTCCGGTTTCCCCAGGCCGCGCCGCCTCCGGTGTTCGGCCGCATATTTGCCGAACTGGAGGAGCCGCGTCTTGTCGGGGTGCAGGGCCAGGCCGAACTTCGTGAGGCGCTCACGAAGTGCGGCCAGGATCCGCTCTGCATCGTCGCGATGCTGAATTCCCACAACAAAGTCGTCCGCGTAGCGCACGACAATCACGTCGCCTCGTGCTCGCGTCTTTCTCCACTGTTGGATCCAGAGGTCCACCACGTAGTGAAGGTAGATGTTCGCCAGAAGCGGACTAATGCTGCCGCCCTGGATGGTACCCACTTCGCTCCGCGTCACTCTCCCATCCTCGAGCACGCCCGCGACCAGCCATTTCTGGATCAGTCGCACGACGCGCTTGTCGGCCACACGATGCTCGACGAACTTCACCAGCCATTCGTGATTGAGGGTTCCGAAGAAATCACGAAGGTCGGCATCGAGCACCCAGTTCACTTTCCTCTTTACGATGCCTACCCAGAGCGCGTCCAGCGCGTGGTGCTGACTGCGCCCAGGTCGGAAGCCGTAAGAGAATCCGAGGAAGTCGTGCTCGTAGATGGCGTTGAGCACTTCGACGACGGCGCGCTGGACGATCTTGTCCTCCAGCGTGGGAACCCCAAGCGGCCTTTGCCGCCCATCCGTCTTCGGTATGTACGCTCTACGAACCGGCTTCGCCCGGAACGCTCCTCGACGCACCCGTTCGGACAGGTCGCGGAGGTTGTCCTCCAGGCCCAGCCCGTAGTGGAGCCACGTTTCTCCGTCGATGCCCGCCGCCGCGTTTCGCTTCAGGGCGAAGTACGCTTTGCGCAGGCGCTCAACGTCGTACACGTGATGAAGGAGCGCAGTGAATCGCTGTTTCTTGTCCCTTCTTGCTGCCTGACGTACCCGCTCGAGCGCGCTGGGCACACCATCCCGGCGCAGTGTCCGGAGTGTGTTGCGCTCAAGCGAGTTTCCCTTGGCCAGCATCCTTCCCTCCACCGCCTCCGCGGCCGGTTGCCCGGCGTTGTTCGGCGGTTTCGTCGGTACTACGACGCTGTCCGACTTCCCTCGCCTGTTCATCATCGGCGTACGTCCTCAGACTTCCCGATGCGTCCTGTGGCGCCCTCAGCCACAGGCAGACGAGGGATCTCCCGGTTCCCGCGCAAGGTGCTTCCGTGCATGCGAGGGGTCTCCGACCGCGCGGGGTTCCGAAGCGCCTCGCGATTGCGGCGACTCGAATGTTGCCTTCGGCTGGGTACACGGCCTGGGCACCCCGAGGTTGTAGACTTTCTTTCGCGGCTCAATACCCTGCCTACACGTTCCTCTGTCAACGCTTCACCTGCGACCTTACGGGCGCCGGCGCATGACTCGAGGCCAGCGTGGTTCGCTACTCCTTCGCTGTCTTGGACTTTCACCTTTCACACCTTGCCGGTTTCACCGGCGCACATACCCGCCGTCCACCTCCACGACGAGCTTGCAAGACGGCGCAACAAAGTCAGCGATGTACCGCCCCAGCGGCACCTGACGACGGAACCCAACACCCAGCCGCGACCCCTTCAAAGACTCCCAAAGCCGCGCCTCCGAAAGCGTGAGCGACCGGCGGTTCACAGCCGCACGGGCCAGATTGGTTGCAGACGGTGCAGAACAAGGACGAGGAAACGAACGCATAAACCACTCCTGAGCCCAACCAAGGAGAAGGGCTTCTCCCCATCAAGCGCAGGTCTCCGTGACGGACTTGGGACCGTCACATGCGATAACGTCCTAATTCCGCTAACCACCTATCGACCCCAAGCCCGGCGCGGAACGTGCGCGTCAGGGAGATGCCCTTCTCCTTGGTTGAGCGAAGGAGTTAGCCCTTCGTCAGTGCATGCCCTGCAAGCTGGCCCCAGCTCGCTGCCTCTCCGTCTTCTTCTGCGTGCCCGCAGCCCCACGCCTGCAAGAAGCCACAAGCCGCTCCCGTACTACCCAGTAGCCACTGTCTCCAAGCGAGCCCAGACAGTGTGATAAAACCTCCACACTTCCGTCCGCCTCCCCCAAGCCGGCTCCCCCATCCGCGCGCAGCGCAACGCAGTGGAGCGAGCACGGATTTGGGGGAGCAGTGCGCGCAGCGCAGCTCCGCTGCGCGAGCACACCGAGGGGGCCACCCATGGTAGGCTGCGCGCGAGGATCGGCAGCACGATGGCTATCAACAAACGTTCAGTTTGGATCACCTCCACCTTCATTCTCGTGGGAGCGCTGGGGGTATCGCAGGACACGGCCAGCGTTTTCGCCCAGGGCGCGTCCAAGCCGGGTCCGGACGCGCTCAAGCGCCGTGCACCGCTGCTGCCGATTCCGAAGCCGCAACTGCCGAAGCCGCCGGTCTTACCGGCCAAGCCGGGCAAGCCGCCGACAGCCTTGGCGGTTTCAGAGCCCCTCGTTCAACCGAGGACCTCCGGCCTCGATCGCTGGGTCGAGTCGACGCCCGACGCGCTGCTCTCCGCAGCGGTCCGGCGTGTAGAGGCCAACGCCGATGACGCGGTGGCCGGCCTGCTGCTCGCCGCTTCGATGCAAGAATTCGCCAGCCCCGGGGAGACGCTCAAGGCGCTGAACGCGATCGCGCGCGGTAAGACCAGCGCGGCGGTAGACGCAGCTGGCCTCGTCGCTGCGCTGACCCCGGCGCCCTTCGGCAAAACGTGGACGGGCTGGGCCAACGCCCCGCTCGACGTGGCCGATGATCCGAACGGCTTCGTGCGCGCGGTGACGGTGTTCGGTCCCTTCGGGGATACCGGAGGTGGGCTGCCGTTGCATGAGGGCCCCGAGCAGGAAGGCGGCTCTTTTGCGGACGCCGCGGCCGACTATTCGTGGGGCGATTTCGAGGTCAAGCCGCGTCGCGTGGTAACCGATTGGGTGACCGGCGCGGGCGTCCCGCTCGATCTCTACATCTCACCGCGCCAAGAGAGCTGCACCTACGTCGCTTCGCGCGTGAGCTTCCCGGGCAACCCTGGTGAGGTCGTGCTGCGGGTCGCTTCCACCGGCTCCGCGCGCGTGATTTGGGACGGCGTCACGCTGGTCTCGGATGAGCACGTCAACGCGCGCGCCATGCTCGACCGCTTCGCGATCTCGATCGAGCCGCAGGCCGGCGACCACCTGCTAGCCGTCAAGACCTGCAGCACCGCCCTCGCGGATGAGGGCCGCGTGCGCATGCGCTTCACCGACGCGAGCGGCGCGCCGCTCAAGGTCGCCGCCTCCAGCGATTTGTCGCGTTTGCCGAAGGACCGCGCGAGCGGCATCGCAGCAGCGACCAAAGCCGATGAAGCCGCCAAGCCAGCGAAAGACAAAGCCAAGCCCGTTTTGTCCATCGCCCCCAAGAAGCCGGGCGGAGGCGCGAGCCAGCCTGCGCCGCCGCCGGTCATTCCGCGCAAACCGGTGACCAGCGGGCCGCCCAAGTTCGGCGTGCAAAAGACGCTGCTCAACCGCGCGCTCGACAATGAATCGATCTCCAACGAGCACGCCATCACCGCCGCCATCGTGCGTTCGTACGGCGGCGCCGATGACACCCGTTCGCCCAAGGTGACCGGCCTTTTGGATCGCATCACGAAAGATCCTTCGGTCTCTGACAACCAACTTGCGCTGGCCGGTTGGCTCTCCAACTTCGGCGCCAACAAGAGCGCGTGGTTGAACATGGCGATGGAGCGCGCCGCGGCGAAGTCCGACACCTCCACCGTCTCCTTCGCCCAACGTCGGCTCGCCGAGGCTTTGCTCGCTGGTGGCGCGCAAGACTCAGCGATGCGCGTGCTCGAGCGTGAACCGCTGAGCAAAGAGAACGACGTCTCGGCGCAGGTGCTGCGCGCCTCGCTGATCGGGCGCACGCGCTCCACGCTCGACGCCTATCAGGCGCTCGCCAACCTGGATCTGGAGATGAAGCAGCGCATCCCGATCGTCGCGCTGCGCGAGCTGGCCGGCGTGGCGAACTCCAACCCCGAAGCGCGCACGGCCTACCTGCGTCGGCTGGCGCAAGTGAGCGTCTCGGCGCGTGGGGACGCCTTGGTATGGGCTGCATCCTTGGACGGCAACCTCGCGTACGAGCGCGCCGTTTCGCAGGTGATTCCGTATTTGGCCAATCCGCGTCCGCTGGTCGGCTGGGCCGCTACGCTCGAGCGCCGCGGTCGGGCTCCCTGGGCGCGTGAAGCGGCCTTCGTCGCCACTCGCATCGCGCCCAACCTGCCGGAGACCTGGGAGGCGCTGGCCTCCGCACGCGAGGCGGTCATGCTCGAGGAGCAGGCCAATAGCAAGCCCGCCACCGACGACGCGCGCTTCGCGGCGCGTGCTCGCGAACGCGCCTTGGCCTTGCGCCGCGGCGACGCCGGCAAAAAAGCCGAGATCGCCTTCCGCGATGGCGTCTTCGACGGCAAGACCAGCACCGTGAAAGAGAAGGGCGCCGATGAAGCCTACTTGGTCGAGCCCAGCGTGATCGTCGAGCGCGCGCGCAAGTCCCCGGCCAAAGTTGGAGAGGCCTTCGAGCGTCACGTCCACTACCAACGCATCGTCACCTACAACGACGATCAACGCGTCTCCCAGCTGGTCCACCAAGCGCGTGAGATCGTGGTCGAGCCGCGGACGCAGCAGGATTTGTACGAGAGCCGCATCCAGGCCGAAGGGGACGAGGTCGAGCTTTTGTTCGCGCGGGTGCATCGCAAAGACGGCACCGTCGCCCAGCCGGAGGAGCAAAGCTCGGTGGGCGCTTACATCAAATGGCCGCAGCTGCGCACCGGGGACATCGTCGAATACGCCGTGCGCTCATGGATCAGCCAGCCGGTCGGTCGCCGCGGTGATCCGCCGTTCTATTTCATCGACTACGTCGGTTCTACCTCCACTCGACCGGTGCTCTTCAACGAGGTGGTGGTGATCTCGCCGGAGGGCGCGCAGCTCGGTGTGGACGTGATCAACGGCAAGGCCGATCGCACGAGCGACCGCATCGAAAAGGGCAAGCGCGTGATCGTCCAGACCTGGGACAACCCGCCCATCATCGCCGAAGAGCCGATGTCCCCCGCCCCAACCGAGAACCTTCCGATCGTGATCGGCTCCACCTTCCGTTCCTGGGAGGACTTCCGCAGCTGGTACCGCGGCGCAATCGAGGGCTTCACCGAGCCCGACGAGCAGGTCAAACGGCTCGCCGCCGAGCTGACGAAGGGCAAGAAGAGCGAGAAAGAGAAGCTCGAGGCGCTCTTCAACTACGTGGCCGACGACATTCGCTACGTGAACTACGTGAGCGCCGAAGATTGGCTGCCCAACCGCCCGCAGGTCTGTCTCTCGCTCAAGAAGGGTGACTGCGATGACAAAGCCATCTTGCTGATCTCGCTGCTGCGCGCCGTCGGCATCACCGCCACGCCGGTGCTGGTGCAGACGCGGATGACCGGCATGCCCAGCGTTTTGGCCGGCAAAACGGCTGCCGCGCCCTTGTTCGATCACGGCATCGCCTTCTTGCCGGGCAAGGCCGGCAGCGCTGGCACCTGGCTCGACGCGACCAGCCCGGAGAGCCGACTCGGGCCGCTGCCCTCGATGGATGCGCGCGCCAAAGCGCTGTTCATCTACGAGGGCGACGCCAAGATCATTGATACGCCGCCGGGCAACCTCAACGACAACGGCGTCACGCTCAACTGGGAGGTCAACGTCGATGCGCAAGGCGGTGCCACCATCAAAGGCAGCGAGAACCACCTCGGTGATTGGGCCTTCGAGCTGCGTCGCAACCTCAAAGAAGAGGGCGCCCGCGCACAATACGTCGAGAGCTATCTGAGCCGTTGGCTGCCCACCTTGGACCTATCCCCCGGCATCACCTACTCCCCCGACACCGGCAAGCTCGGCTACTCGGTCAAGACCGAAGACTTTGCACGCAACGAGGGCGACGAGTGGTCGATTCAGACGCTCGGTAGCTACAGCTTCATGGCCAACTACGCGTCGCTCTCGACGCGCACGTTGCCCGTCGTGCTCCCGCCTTATCTCGCGCCCGGCCATCAACGTCGTTCGCTCACCATCAACCTGCCGGCGGGCTTCACCTGGAAGAGCCTGCCGCCCGGCGGGGAAGCCAAAGGCGGCCCCTTTGGTACCGCCAAAGTCAACTTCAAGCCCGGCCGCGGCCCGCGCTCGATCACGATCGAGACCGAGGTCATCTTCGACAAGTCGACCATCCCGGTCAGTGACTATCCGGCCTTCCGCAAGTGGCTCGAGAGCGTCGACGCGCTGATCCGACAATCGGCGCGCTTCGTTGCAGAGCCCTCCGCGAACAAGCCGGCTGCGGGCAAACCCGCCGCAGCCGCGGCCAAGCCTGCGCCCGGCCCCAAGCCGGCCGCGACCAAGTGAAGCCAACCCAACGACTCGCAGCGGCTGTCGCGGCCCTCGCGCTGCACGGCTGCGTCTCGTTCGATTACGTACTGCAGGCCGCCGAGGGCCAGCTCGATCTCGCGTGTCGCGCCCAATCGATCGACGCGGCGATCGAGAACGACGAGCTCGATCAACGCACGCGTGAACTCTTGCGCGACGTGAAGAAGGTCAAAGCCTTCGCCACCGAGAGCGGGCTCACGCCGACCTCCAGCTACGAGACCTTCGTCAACCTCGACCGGCCCGCCGTGGTGTGGGTCGTCAGCGCGGCGCCACCGCTCTCGCTCGAGCCGGAGCGTTGGTGGTTCCCGGTCGCCGGCAGCGTGCCGTACCTCGGCTGGTTCGATAAAAACCTCGCGGTGCAACAGGCGCGCTGGCTGCAGGAGGACGGTCTCGACGTCGATATTCGTGGCGCCGCCGCCTACTCCACGCTCGGCTGGTTCAACGATCCGGTGCTCTCGACCATGATCGAAAACGCGCCCGACGCGCTGGCCGAACTCGCCAACACCATCCTTCACGAGTCGGTCCACGCCACCGTCTACATCCCCGGCCAATCCTCCTTCAACGAGGGCCTGGCGACCTACCTCGGGGACCAGCTCACCATCCGCTATTTGGATCTGCGCTTCGGCCAGAACTCAGCGGAGCTCGCCGAATGGCTCGAGGGTGAAGCGCGCGGGCGCGAGGTGCACCTGCGTTTTCATCAGGCCTACAAACAGCTCGAGGCACTCTACAAAAGCAAAAAGCCGCGCAGCGAGAAGCTCGCCGAGAAGCAGAAGATCCTCGCCGAGACGCGCGCTGATGTCGGCTTTCGCCGGCCGATCACCAACGCAACGCTGGCCAATTTCTCCACCTACCACAGCTCGCGGGAAGACTTCGGACGGCTGTATGAGGCCTGCGGCAAGGACCTTCGCCGCGTGATCAAGGTCGCTGAGTCGGTGAAGGCCAGTGATTTTGAGCAGCCCAACGCCGAGGAGCTCAGTTCAACGATTGAAGCGTTGCTACCGCGTTGCGCTCAAACAGCTGCCCCCGCGCGCCCTGCCGCGGAGGCCCCTGTCGCTCACTGAAAGCCGGTCACGCGTAGCGCAGCACCGGTGACGGCGCGCGCATCGTCGGAGAGCAGAAAGCCGATCGCGTCGGCTACGGCCAGCGTATCGATCGCGAGCTCGGCGAACTCGGGCGACATCCAGCTGCGGTTCTCCTTGGTGTCCATCGTCCCCGGCAGCACCGCATTGACGCGAACGCGGTGCGGCTTGAGCTCTTCGGCCAGGCCCTCCGTAAGCCGCAAAAGGGCGCTCTTCGACGCCGAATACGCGACCTGGTTCTTCTCGCCGGAGAGCGCCGCGAGGCTCGCCACATGCACGATCGCGCCGGCCCGCTGAGCGACCAGCCGAGGCACCACCGCGCGCGTCACGTGCAGCGCCGCTGCGACGTTGATGCGCCACATCGCCTCCCAATCACTCCAACTCGAATCGAGCACGCTGACGCCGCCCTTGTAGCCGCCCACCGTCGCCACCAGGCCGTCCACCCCGTCGAGCGAATCGAGCAAGGCGTTCACGTCCTTGTCCACCGCGTTGGCGTCGGTCAGGTCCACGCGCGCGGTGAGCAAGCGCCCGTCCTCGATCGCGTCTGCAAAGGCCGCGCGTGGACGCGAATCATCGCGGTCCAAGACCACGAGCTTCGCCCCGCGCGCCAAGAGCGCATGCACGGTAGAGTGGCCCAAATTCCCCGAGCCCCCCGTCACTACGAACCTCTTCCCACGCAACGTGCTCATCGTGTTCCTCGCCCTGCTTGCAGCCCTTCGCCGTTCATCTCTATCCTCCTATCATGCCCGCCCGCCTGAAGATGCTGTGCTGCTTGCTCCTTTCGGGCTGCACCCTGCTCTCGCTGGAGGATCTGCAATCGGGCAGCGAGCCCTCGGTCAACGGGGGTGGCAACGTCGGCGGCAACGGGGGCAACGGCGCAGAGTCGAGCAACGGCGGAGCCACGAACAACAGCGGCGGTAACACTGGCGGCGGCGGCCAAGACCCAGCCACGCTCTACGCCAACTGCATCGAGGCGGATCAGCCCGCCGTTTACTTCAAGCTCGACGCTAGCGAAACCAGCGAGCCCAACCTCGGTTCGTTCGTGGGCGACGGCAGCTACAAAGGCGAGAGCGTGCTCAGCCCCGGCCTTGTGTTCGGCACCATGGATCGACCCGTCGCCCACAAGTTTATCAACGATGGCGTACTCGAGTTCGCTACCGCCGAGTTCCTCGGCGGCTACCAGCCGATCACCATCGAGCTTTGGGTCCAGCCGGGAACGCTTGGAGATGGGGAGGACGTGAGCGTCGTGGAGGAAGGCTCCCTCGCGAGCAAGATCAAGCTGTTCCGCAAGATAAACCCGAACGACCGCACGGCCGAGGATCAAGTCTCGGTGCACTTAGCAACCCAGACGGGCGAGAGAACGGCCTACCTCAACAGCGGCAACACTGACTTCTTCAGCGACGACCCCGCTCCCGTCTTCCACATCGTGGCCGTCTATCACCAGGAGGCGAGCACCATCTTTGACGGCAGCGGCGCAGCGAACGACATCGAGATCTGGGTCAACGGCGTGGCCTCCACCACACCGGCCAACGGCACAAAGGAGCCCATGCTCGCCCTCACGACGCTGCTCATCGGCGGCGATCTAGGTGACTCCGCCAGCGCCCCTGGGCGCGTGATCGACGAGTTCGCGGTCTACACGCAAGCGCTCTCGCCCGAACGCATTGCGGCCCATTTCCACGCTGGCCTGACCGGGATTTGCAGCCCCTGAGTCGTTACGACCCTGCTAGCGGCAATCCATCGGCGTTGAAGTTCTGGTAGGGTCCCGGCCATGGCAAACCCCACTGCGTTGTGTGAGACCTCGCTCGGCTCGTTTCGCGTCGAGCTCTTCGTCGACAAGATGCCGATCACGGCGTCCAACTTCGTCAAGCTCGCAAAGAGCGGCTTTTACGATGGGCTGCATTTCCATCGCATCATCAAGAACTTCATGATCCAGTTCGGCTGCCCGAACTCGAAGGATCCCAACAGCCGTCTCGCAGGCACCGGTGACGGTCCCGACGGCACCATCCAGGACGAGCACCCGGAGAACGCCAAGCTCTCCAACGAGCCGATGACGCTGTCGATGGCGAACACCGGCCGGCCCAACAGCGGCAGCTGCCAGTTCTTCATCAACACCGTGCACAACAGCTACCTGGACTGGTTCACGCCCGGCCAGTCAAAGCACCCGGTGTTCGGCAAAGTGATCGAGGGGCAAGACGTTGTGACCAAGCTCGGCAACGCCCCCACTGTCCCCGGTGACCGGCCGAACCCGCCGATCCAGATGATCCGCGTAACCGTTCAAGAAGGCTGAAGAGCCCCGTTACTTACCCACGGCGAGCTCATCATCGTCCCCACTTTCGGACGAGGTGAGTTCGCCGTCTTTGTCTTTGTCTTCGAACAACCGAGAAGCCTCACGCAGCGCCTTCTCGAAGGCTTGCAGCTCTGGGGTGTTGTTCTCCGGATCGACGATCAGCGTGGCCCCGGAAAGCGTATCGAGCTCGAGCGCGGCAATAAGCGCCCCTAGCTCGATGCCAACGAAGAACGGCCGGCCGTCCACCACCTCGAACGAGTCTTCCTTGGCGTCCAAGCGAAACTCGAAGCTCTGCTTCGAGGTGACGGTGAAGGGCACGCCGTCGGCGCGCGTACCGCGCATGAACACGGTGGCGCCGGCGAGCTCGGCGGGTGCGCCCGCGGGCACCTCATCCTTTTCGAGCTCGTGCAGATCGAGGCGCACGCGGCAATAAGCGCCCGGGTCGAGCATGCCGCTCGGTAGGCCGCCAACGATGCCGCCCTCGATCACCTCAGCGATGAACGGCCCTTGCGCTACAGGCTCTTCCCCGTTCTCGTCGTCGGAGTCGCTGCAATTAGCGCCCTTTCGAACCTGAAACTGCTCCACCGCGATCCACAGCTCGTCGACCACGTCCCCCGAGCCCAGCGTCAGGCTCTTCGTCGCGGGCTCTTTTCGCTCGTAGCCGCGCACATCGAAGGTGACGTTCGCGCCGTTGCCGACGTCCGTGCCACCACGGGGACCACACGAGCCAAGCGCAAGGAGCAAAGGAGCAAGCAGATAAGACCAGCGAAGAGTCACGCCGGTCATCGTACCAGAGCAGCAGGCGGGCGTGAGGTCCTCCCGAGCGCGTCCGTATTCCTCGGGAATACAGAAGGTCCAGGCATCGGCTTCCAGCGAGGTTCGTCTGCGGTAGCCTCAGGCTGCATGTCGAGCCTGCCCAGCGTATTTGAGTACGTCGACTATCGCGCCTTCATGCGGGATCACTACGCGGCCTGCAAAGCCACGCTGCCGCACTACAGCTTCCGCTACCTCGCGCGCAAAGCGGGCTTCACCTCGTCGAACTTCATCAAGCTGGTGATGGACGGTCAGCGCAACCTCGGTCCGCAGGCGATCGAGAAGGTGGCCAAGGCGCTCAAGCTCAGCGCCGAGGGCGCCGTGTTCTTCGAGACGCTGGTGCAGTTGAACCAAGCGCCGACGGTCGCCGAGCGCAACCGCGCCTTCGAACGCGTGGCCGCCAACCGCCGGTTTCGCGCGGCAAAAAAGCTGGATGGGCCGCTCTTCGACTATCTGGCCCATTGGTACTACCCGGCCATTCGCGAGCTCGCCGCGCGCCCCGACTTCGAAGAAGACCCGCAATGGATCGCGAAGGCCATCACGCCCGAGATCGAGCCGCGCCAAGCCAAGAGCGCGCTCAAGAGCCTCGAGAACCTGGGTCTACTCGTGCGCTCGAGTGAAGGGCGCTTGGTGCGCGGAGAGGCCAGCTTGACCACCGGCCACGAGGTGCGCGCCGTGGTGATCCCGGCCTACCACCTGCAGATGATCGAGCGCGCCGGCAGCTCGGTGACCACCATCCCGCCCGAAGAGCGCGACGTCAGCGCGCTCACCGTCTGCATCCGCGAGGCCAGTTTGGCCGACGTGAAGGCGCGCATTCGGCGCTTCCGCGAGGAGCTGATGGAACGCTGCGACAGCGAAACCGAGCCCGAGCGCGTGTATCAGCTGTGCATCCAGTTCTTCCCGTTGTCGGTGAAGAAAGCGAAGCCCGCAGCGCCGGTCGTAGCCGCCCCCAAGCCGAAGGCCGTGAGCAAGCTGAGCTCCGCTACCTCACGACGTGACGGCTAGCAGGTTCAAGAAACGGGCTGGAGCATGTTCGAGCTCCGGATCGAGCGAGACAGTCGCCTCGATCCGCCAATCGTTTTCGCGTTCCGGGTCGACGAGCGTCTGCCAAGCGTCCCACGAACAATCCCCGGCCGTTCTCAAGGTGGTGAACTCGGCCTTGCGCGCCTCATGGTGACAGAGGATCGCCTTGCGCTCCTCGAAGTAAGGAGCGAGCGCCGCCTCGAGCTTCTCCGGCGGCCACTCGGCGGCGTTCGCGAGCAGCGCCGATGCGCCGAGCCAATCGCGATCCGAGAGGCACTTGAGCAGGCGGTGAAGCTCGCTGCGCACCGTGACAAGCAGCCGTTTCGCATCGCGCGCCAGCGGGATGAACTCGGCCTGCGCGATCTCTTTTCGGGGACCGCCGTCGTTGAGCCGCGCGTCCCATTCGTCGAGCAGGCTCGAGTCGATGATGCGCAGCTCGCTGCGTAGAAAGTGGATCGCGTCGTCGAGCGCGTCGTTCTTGAGCGCCTCCGGCACCGACTGCTCGAGCGTGCGCAGAGCGTCGGTGATGTAACGCAAGAGCAAGCCCTCGGAGCGGGCCAGATCGAGATCGCGCACGTACTGGTTGAAGCCGAGGAACTGCTGGAACATCGCGCGCACGATCGACTTCGGGCGGATGTTCTCCGAGCTGACCCACGGGTGGTGTTTGCTGAACTCGTTGAAGGTGGCGTAGATCACTTCGGCCAGCGGCTTTTCGTATTCGACCTTCTCGAGCTCGGCCATGCGCTCTTCGTATTCGACGCCAGCGGCCTTGAGCTCGTTCAGCTTCTCGCCTTTGAGCTTGTCCACCTGCCGTTCGAGGATCGCCTTGGGGTTCTCCAAGATCGCCTCCACCGCCGAGAGCACGTCGAGCGCATAGCTCTCCTCATCGACGCGCCCTTCGTGCAGCACCGGGATGAACTCGATGAGCCACAACGCGAGCGCGTTGTGCATCGAGAAATCACGCTGTAGCGAGTCGGAGACCCGCGCTAGTTTGCCGCGTTTTCCCGAGGGTCGCGGCACCAGCTCGACGATGCCAGCGCGTCGTAAGGAGCGGAACAGCTGCGGCGCGAGCTTGCGCTCCTTCTTCTTGTCGAACTCGCGCAGATGCGACTTCTCGATCAGCTCGAGCAACGCACCGTAGCCGCCGCGCTTGCGCGGCTCGGAGCTGTCGAGCAGGTCCACCAGCATGCCGTGACTGATGTTGAAGCGCGGCACCAGCGGCTCGGGCTTGGCCAGCAGCAGCTTGTCGTAGGTCGCTCGGTCCCAATGCACATAGCCCTTCACCGGGGGTTTGGCGCGTTGCAGGTTCTTGTACTTCTTCGGATCGGAGTCCTTCTTGCGGTCGATCTTCAGGTTCTCGATCGCGTGCTCCGGCGCCTGCACCACCACCGTGCCGAAGTTGTCGAAGCCTTTGCGCCCAGCTCGACCAGCGATTTGGTGGAACTCGCGCGCGGTGAGGATGCCCACCTTCTCCCCGTCGAACTTGCACAGCTTGGTGAACAGCACCGTTCGAATCGGGATGTTGACGCCGACGCCGAGCGTATCGGTGCCGCAGATCACCTTGAGCAGGCCCTTTTGCGCCAGCCGCTCGCTGAGCAAGCGGTACTTGGGCAAGAGGCCGGCGTGGTGCAGCCCGATGCCCTGTTTGACGAAGCGCAGCACGTCCTTGCCGTACGGCGTATCGAAGTGGGTCTCGGCGATCTCCTCGAGGATGAGCTTCTTCTCCTCCTTGGTGGTGAAGTTCTCACTCATCAGGTTTTGCGCCTGTTCGGCGCTGTTTCGCTGCGTGAAGCAGACGACGTAGACCGGGGATTTTCCGGTCTGAACGAGGTTGCGCAGGGCGTCGAGCAGCGGCTCTTCGCTGTAGTTGAAGTCGAGCGGGACGGGACGGTGCGTGCTCTCGACCAGCACCGCAGGCCGCTTCGTCAGCTCGGTCAGCCGGCCCAAGAACGGCGTCACGTCCCCGAGCGTCGCGCTCATCAGCAAGAAGTGCGTCCGCGCCAACACGAGCAGCGGAATCTGCCAGGCCGACCCTCGTTCGCGGTCCCCGTAATAGTGGAACTCATCCATGATCAGCGCGTCGATCGACGAGCCAATCCCCTCTCGGAGCGTCATGCTCGAGGCGATCTCGGCGGTGCAGCAGATGATCGGCGCGGTCGGGTTGATGGTGGCATCGCCTGTCATCATGCCCACCATGGCTGGCCCGAACGCCTCTCCTAGCTGAAAGAACTTCTCGTTCACCAGCGCCTTGATCGGGCAGGTGTAAAAGGCCCGGCCGCCGTGGGCCAGCGCTCGAAAGATCATGGCAAACGCCACCAGCGACTTCCCGCTACCGGTCGGCGTCGCGAGAATCACGTGTTTTCCCGCAAAGAGTTCGAGCACCGCCTCTTCTTGAGCTGGGTACAAATCCAGCTTTAGCGCAGCCACATACTCGAGAAATCCCTCAAGAAGCTCGTCGGCGGACCCCGAACGAAGTTGTTGAAGCTGCCCTGCCAACGGGTACGCTTTGCTCATCTCCCTGCAAGCTGTCACACCCTTGCGTGAATCGTGAAGTCCTGAAAGCCTAGGTCGAGCATGCCTTGTCGTCCCTCCGTGTGGGCCGGTCCCCTTTTCTCCCTTGTTTTGGCCATCTCTGGCTGTGGAAGCACTCAGGAGCCCGATCCCGAAATTCCGACGGCTGAACCCGAGCCTTCGGTTTCGGCCAAACCCAAGCGCAAAAAACCCAAGTGCGAGGCGCTCAGTGAGAACTGCCTCGCCACCGCTGATACCCAGGCCAAGGTGCCCGGCTCAGAGGCCGTGATGATCCCGCCTGTGGGTTGGGGTTACGCCCAGCAGTCGGACTACACCATCTCCAAGATCGAGGGCTCAGCGGCAGCCATCGTCTTGGCTGGGTTTGACGCGACCGGCGCCGAGGAACCCAAAGCGCGTGAGGCGACCTACACCAAGCTGGTTACGGCGCTCGAGATCACGCTGCCCGAGAAGTTCAAAAAGAAGTTCATGCCCAAGTGGGAAAAGCCCGATGACGTTCGCAAGAACGGCAACATGGAGCTGAAGTTGTGGCAGGCCGAGGCCGCCAAACGCGAAGGCAAGACGGGCTACCTGCTGGTGCTGATGACGGTTGATCCGGCTGGTAAGAAGATCGTCGGAGTGGCCTTCTCCCCCGAAGGTGATGAAGATTCGATCAAGAAGATCTCCGCCGCGCTCGAGACCATCGGGCCGGGGAGCTACCAGTGAGCGCACCCAAACTCACGGCCGGCGGCATGATCGTCCCCACCAACGGGGGCGGGAACCGCTACATCGTGCGCTCAATCTTGGGCAACGGCGGCGCCGTGGTTACCTATCACTGCGCCTCGGCCAACGGCAAAGAGGTCGCGGTCAAGCTCTATGACCCTGCGGTTGCAGCGCACGCCACGGTGATGAAGTCGCTGGAGCAGGCGTACGCGGCGACCAACAACTCGCCGCTCAATTCGGCTGCCCCCATCATTGACGCTGGCTTCGACGAAGCCACCGTCGCGCCCTTCTCGGTGACCGAGCTGATTCATCTTCCGTCGCTCGCCGCTCAGCAACGTCGCTTCGGTGTTGAAGAGGTCGTCAGCCTGCTGAAGGGCTTGGCGCGCTCGCTGGATCTGGCGCACGTCCGCCCCGTCGTTCATGGGGCGATCAAGCCCACCAACGTCTTTGCTGGTGCCGCGTGCAACCCGGTGATCGTTACCGACTTCGCGGCCAACCTGCCGAAGGCCGCTGTCCCCACGCAAGAAGGCTTCCTCGTCAGCGCCCCGTGGATCGCGCCGGAACAGGCTCAAAGCGGCTCGGTTACGCCCGCCGCCGACGTCTTCAGCGTCGGCCTGCTCGTGTTCTATGCCTTGACCGGCCGCACCTATTGGCGCTCCACCCAGGGGCAGACCTTCGACTTGAACGGTTGGCAGCAAGAGCTCGTATCGCCGAGAACGCCTGCCTCCGCGCGCGCCGCAGAGCTCGGGGTTCCGCTCAGCCCCAGCTTGGACATGGTGATCTGGAAGGCGCTCTCGAATGATCCGAACGAGCGCTTCCGCAGCATCGGTGAATTCGCCAGCGTCCTCGAGGACTCGCTGCGCCAATCCGCGGGCACCGCTGCGACCATGGCGCTTCCGATCATCGGAGATCAACCGCCCTCCCCGCTCCCGGCGGACATGCGCAACCCCGAGGCTCCGCGGCCGAACTCCGGGCCGATGATGCAGCAGCATCAGCAACACCAACAGCAAAGCTCGCCGCCGACCATGGCGCTCACGCCGGACCAACTGATGCCGCCGGGCCAGCAGCAAGGCGGCCAGTACGCGCAACAGGGTTACGGCAACCCACAATACGCCGGGCAACCTCAGGGCCAGCAACAATACGGTGGGCAACCGCAGGGCCAGCAAGGCATGACGCAGCTAGGGATGCAGCAACCCCCCGGCATGAACATCCCGCAGCCTTCACCCTCGCAAGCCGGTGCCTACGCATACTCACAAACGCAGGGGCGTGATCCCGGCTATCCGCCGCCGCCGTTGCCGAACCCCAACCCCACGCCGAAGTCGAAGCTCATCCCGGTGGTGATCGGCTTCACAGCGATCGCGCTGCTCGGTCTCGTGGGAACGGTCATCTTCCTCAAGCTCCGTTCCGAAAAGGCGTTGGATGAGACGCCGGTCGCTGTGACCAACACCGCCACGGCAGCGCCAGCAACGTCGCAACCCGCCAAACCACCCGAGACGGCGACGGCCACAACACCGACAGCCTCCGCCAGTGCCCCTCCCGTCACCGTGGACGTCACCATCAAGTGCAAGCCCGGCTGCGATGAGGTGAAGGTCGACAACGAGGTGGTCGACGCGCAGAAGCCCCTCAAGTTGGCGCCCGGTACGCACAATCTCGAGCTCAAGAAGGCGGGCTTCCTCACCGCCAGCGAGAAGATCGAAGTGAAGGCTGGCACGCCGCTGCAGCAGACCTTCACCCTCACCCCGGAGAAGGTAGAACGCCCGTCGACGGGGACCCCAACAACGCCGACCACAACCAGCAAGCCCTCAACGGGTGGTGGAAAGCCACCTTGCAAAAAGGGCTTCATCACGAAGTGCTAAGTGCTGGTTAAGCGAGCGACCCGGCTCGGCCTTTGGGGGCCGAGCTGGTTAGGATTGGCGCTGGCTTCGGCCTGCGGCGAGGAAAGTGGAGCAGCGAGTTCGGCGAGCGCCGCGGCAGTGACGAGCGCGGTGAGCAGCGCGCTCCCCAGCGCAAGCGCCGTCATCAGCAGCGGCAGCGCCAGCGCGAGCGCCGCTGTAACGCCGCCTCCACCGATGCAGCCTCTGCCCAAAGAGGAGCTCGTCGCCGAGGACCTCAAGACCCAGCGAGAGGCCATGTTCGAGCGGCTGGCTGCGGTCTCCAAGCTCAGTGAAGCCGAGCTCGCCAAGGTGCGCGCGATCATCGAGAAGTCGAAGATCATCAGCCAGGGCAACCCGGAGATCAGCCGCTACGCGATGACGCGCAGCGAGTGTCGCAGCCGTCGCGACGCAGCCGGCCTCTTCGATGCGCCCGAGCCGAGCTGCGGCGCCTACGGCATGGTGCCGATCTGGAACACCAAGACGCAGACCAAAGAGCAGGCCACCGTTTGCGTCGACCGCTACGAGTTCCCCAACATCGCCTGTGACTACCCCCTCACCTGGGCCTCCGCGCGAGAGGCCGCGCAGCTGTGTGAGGCCGTTGGCAAACGCATCTGCGACGCCCACGAGTGGGAAGGCGCGTGCGCAGGTTCGCTGCTTCCGCCGGAGGAGGAGTACGCCTTCGGCAAGCCTCGCAAGGAAATGAAGTCACGGCACAACAGCAGCCGCGAACGGATCTGGTCCTACGGCAGTGAGCGCAAGCTCGAGCTATGCGCGACCAACTCGAACAAGAGTCCGACCTGCAAGCCGAGCGGCTTCCGCAAATGTGGCTCCAATACGTACCCAGCCGGCGCCTTCCCTCAATGCAAGAGCAGCTTCGGCGTTTACGATCTCCACGGCAACGCGGCCGAGCACATGAACTTCCCGATGAAGCTTGAGCAGCTCGCGAGTCGCGGCGGCAGCGGCGAGACCGAGATGAAAGGCAGCTGGTTCATCTTCCAAAAGTACGACGCCCACGAGGATGACTGTCGCTTCCGTGCGCCCGATTGGCACGCAACCAAGCTGATGTCGCACGACAGCCACCAGAACTACCACCTCGGTTTTCGCTGCTGCAAAAACATCAGCGCGACCCAAACGCAGTAGGGCTTTGTAGCGCTCGCTGGGTCGTCTATCCGTTGTTGATGGACTTCACCCCGTCGCCGCGCACGGCCGAGCTCGTACGCAAGCTCAATGACTTTCTCGAGACGCACATTCTGCCGCTCGAACGGCGGATGTTGGAGGGGCGCTCCTTCACCTCACTCTTGCCCGAGCTCGAAGCGGGGCGTCAGCGAGTCAAGGAGCTCGGACTTTGGGGACCGCAACTGCCGAAGGCGTGGGGCGGGATGGGCCTCAGCCTCACCGAGCACGCTGCGGTAAGTGAGGTCCTCGGCAGAAGTCCGCTAGGCCATTATCACTTTAATTGTCAGGCGCCCGACGCCGGTAACATGGAGATCCTGCTCTCCTTCGGCAGCGACGAGCAGAAGGAGACCTTCCTCCGCCCCTTGGCCGACGGCAAAATTCGCTCCTGCTTCTCAATGACCGAGCCGGACGCCGCGGGCTCCAACCCCACCTGGCTCGAAACGCAGGCGGTCCTCGACGGCGATGAATGGGTCATCAACGGCCGCAAGTGGTTCACCACAGCCGCGGACGGTGCAGCCTTCGCTATCGTCATGGCCGTCACCAAGCCGGACGCCCCGCCGCATATGCGGGCCAGCCAAATCATCGTCCCCACCGACACCAAGGGCTTTCGCCTCGTGCGCAATCTGCCGGTGATGGGCGAAGCAGGAGACGGCTACGCAAGCCACGCCGAGGTCGAATACGTCGATTGCCGCGTGCCCAAAGCCAACTTGCTCGGGCCCGATGGCGCTGGCTTCTTCATTGCGCAAGAACGGCTCGGCCCCGGCCGCATCCACCACGCCATGCGCTGGATTGGTATCGCCGAACGGGCTTTTGAAATGATGTGTAAACGCGCAGCCGAACGCGACATCGCCCCGGGTAAGAAGCTCGCCCACAAGCAGATCGTGCAAAGCTGGATCGCCGAGAGCCGCGCCAAGATCGACGCAGCCCGGCTGTACGTGCAGCACACGGCCTGGCGTATCGAAAAGGAGGGCGCAGGTGAAGCGCGCGACGCGATCAGCGCGATCAAGTTCTACGTCGCTGACGTGCTCACCTTCGTGCTCGATCGGTCCATCCAAACGCACGGCGCGCTCGGCCTAGTGGACGACACCATCCTCGCCTACTTCTATCGCCATGAACGCGCGGCCCACATCTATGACGGCGCCGACGAGGTCCACAAGGTGAGCTTGGCCAAGCGCATCCTCAAGCGCTACGGAGCCCAGGTATGAGCGCGGAGAGCGCCTGGCTCGACCAGGCCAAACCGGTGCGCGCAGGCGAAACGGTCGATCTCGAGCGGCTCGCTGACTTCATTCGCGCAAAGCTGCTGCCAGAGCTCTCATCGCTGGAGCTCAAGCAGTTCCCGAGTGGGCATTCCAACCTCACCTACTTGATTGAGGCGCACACGCCCTCCGGCCCGATCGAGTACGTTTTGCGTCGCCCTCCCCTCGGCAACAAGGTCAAGAGCGCTCACGACATGGGCCGAGAGTTCACCATCCTCTCTGCCATTCGGCCGGCCTTCAGCAAGGTCCCCGAGCCTTTGGCCCACTGCGAAGACGAGGCCATTCTCGGCGCGCCGTTCTACTTGATGGAGCGCATCTCCGGCACGGTGTTGCGCCGCAAGCTCCCAGCCCAGCTCCGCCTCGAGCCGCCGCAGCTCCACGCCTTGGCCACCGCCTTCATCGAGACCTTCGCCGAGATCCACGAATTGCCGTATGAGCGCCTCGGCCTTGCGACGTTGGGTCGCCCGGAGGGCTACGTCGAGCGGCAGGTGCTCGGCTGGGCCAAACGCTATGAAGACGCTAAGACCGACGACATCCCCGCGATGGTCGAGCTCGCGCAGTGGCTAACCGCCAATCAGCCGAAGCAATCGGCGGCGGCGCTCATCCACAACGACTTCAAGTACGACAATCTGCTGTTTGACCCAGCCTCCTTCGAGAGCGCCGGCCAGGTTCTCGTGCGCGGCGTACTCGATTGGGAGATGTCGACGATCGGCGATCCGCTCATGGATCTCGGGACGGCCCTCGCCTACTGGATCACCGCCTCGGATCCGGCCCCTTTTCAGACCTACACGTTCGGCCCTACCAACCTCCCGGGAGGCCCCAGCCGTGAAGAGCTACTGGCTATGTATGACAAGCGGCGCCCGGGCCTCGTGCCCGACGACATGCGTTTTTACTACATATTCGCCTTGTTCAAAAACGCGGTCGTCGCCCAACAAATCTATCGCCGCTTCAAGCTGGGCCTCACCCAAGATGAGCGGTTTGGCATGATGATCTTCGCTGTGGGCATGCTGGCGAGCACCGGGCTCGAGGCCACGCACGGAGCGTTTCTACGATGAAGCCCTGGTCTACGCAGAGTTCGCGACTCGTCTACTTCACGTTGTACCTAGTCGCAGTGGTGATCGCCGCCGTCGCCTACCGCCTATTGCCAGGTGAGCCTTCTATCCAGCGTCTGCTCTTGGCTAGCGCCATCGCCAGCGGCGCGTTGTTTGTTGCGGGGCTCTACCTCAAGAACTCCGGTACCTATGACGTCTATTGGAGCATCGTCCCCATTCTTTACGGCTTCTTATGGATGGGTGAAGCCAACGCCTGGTCCTCGCCTCGCGCGCTCTTGGCGTTGTTCGTCACGGTCTTTTGGGGGCTGCGGCTCACGTACAACTGGGCCCACCACTTCAAGACCTTCGACATAGAGGACTGGCGCTATGTCGATCTGCGCAAGAAGACTGGCCGCGCCTATCCAATAGCGAGCCTATTTGCGCTTTACGGCCTGCCCTTCACCCTGGTCTCGCTCGGCACCCTCCCGCTTCACGCGGCCATTCACAGCACCGCGCCGCTCGGCGCCTTGGACTACGCGGGCCTCGTGCTCGGCGTGGTGGCTACGGTGCTGGAGGCTGTTTCGGACGTCCAGCTCAGCCGCTTCCGCAAAGAGAACCGCGACCCGGCGAACTTCCTTCAGACCGGCCTATGGGCTTATTCGCGTCACCCGAACTATTGCGGTGAAGCGCTCTATTGGTGGGCCAGCGCGCTCTTCGGTCTGGCGGTGAGCCCGTCCTTCCTGATGTGCGCTGGAGCAGCCGGGGTTAGCGCGATGATTCTGTTCGCCAGCATCCCGATGGCGGAAGAGCGCGCCTTGGCCAAGCGGCCGAGCTTCGCCGACTATCAACGCCGCGTCTCCCGGCTGATCCCGTTCTTCCCGAGGAGTTAGCGAAGGACGGTTACCGGCGCCCCCACAGCGATGGTGCCCTCCGCCGTCACCATCGCGTTCTGACCGAACATCACTTCGGCACCGCGCTTGCGGCTTTGCGCGAGAGCCGCGAGCACGCCGGGCGCTCGTACAGCACGGTCCGGATCGAGGTCCACGACCACACAGCGCGCGCACGGCTTGACCAACTCGAGCCGCACCTCGCCAATCGCGAGCTCTCGCCAGCTATCTTCGGCAAACGGCTCGGCCCCATCAATCACGAGGTTGGGCCGAAAGCGCCGCGCGTCGATCGGCGTGGCGACGGCGCTGGCGATGGCGGCCACCGAGGCGCTGGTCGCGACCAGCAGGGGAAAGCCGTCGGCGAAGGAGACCTCACCCTCGGCATACCGTGCGTCCACCGGCCGGGAGTAGCCGGCGCCAAGCTTCACCACACGCGCCAAGCGACCGAGGACGTGGGTGATGAAGCCGGCTGCCACCGGGCCACAATCCTCCGCCACCACTTCATCCTCCCAGACGCGGACCTTCACCGACGGGCCGGCCGCGCTCTCGATGCGCACCACTTCACCCGCGCCCGAGAGTTCAATCGACTCATCGGAAACGTGCGAGCGAATCTTGCCGAGCTCGGGGTGCTCACGTTGGGAGAGGAAGTTACCGCGCTCATCCACCACCATCAGCACGCGGTCGAACGCAGGGCCTCGCCGGCCGATGAACACCTCGGGTACGGCGTTGCCCGCGCCGGACTTGAGCGGATAGACGGTTAGCGCGGCGACGCTAAGCTTCATTGGGCGTACGTTCGCTCGAGGTAGCGCACAATCTCGGCCGACTCGAACATTTCAACGTTCTCATTCGGGTCTACCAGATAGGGCACCATCATCTTGCCCGAGCGCGCCACGAACTCGGCGCGGAAGGCGGAGCCCCTCCCGAGGTTGTGAAGGCGATACGGAAGCTCGAGCGAAGAGAGCGCCTCGCGCACGAGGCGCGAATAAGGAGACACCTCAAAGCTGTACAGCTCGAGCGGCTCCTTGGGTTCGCGCGAAGGTCGCAGCCTGCCCATCGTCGGTCGGAGGGCGCTGGCGGCCACCGAGCGCATCGTCGTGAGCGGCCCCAGGCGCAGGCCGAGCGGAACCTCTCCCGTGCCGTAGGTCTGCGCGAGATACTTCACGATCTCGTCGGACTCGTACATCTGACGCTCGCTGTTGGGATCGACCAGGAACGGGAACATCGCCTTTCCGCCCATCTCGACCACGCGCGGACGAAAGCGGGTACCGCCGGGCGGGCACGGATAAACCATCGCCCCAAGATCGAACATCGTGAGCGCCTCGCGAACCTTGCGGCAAAACGGGCACGCCTCGAACTCGTACAGCTCGAGTAGGCGAGCGGGAGTGCGTGCGTGCGTCGCGACGTTCCAGCCAAGGCCCCACGCAGCGGCGCTTACAAGCGATGAGCTGACCACGTCCACGGTTCGGTTCATGGCGCGTTTATAGCCGCAATATTCAATCTGACGACCCGTCACCGTCGTCTGGAGAACAATGATCAGTCAATGAACACTTCTTCACTTGCACATAATGAGTGAGTCCTCAATTATGCGGCGATGGCACGACCCACCGTCATCCAGACAGAAAACATTCTCGAGGCGGCTCGCATCGTCTTTTTGGAGCGCGGAGTTCAAGCCACGAGCGCTGAGGTGGCTCAACGCGCCGGCATCTCAGAGGGTTCCATCTTCAAGCGCTTCAAGACGAAGTCGGAGCTCTTTCAGGCAGCGATGGGGATGAACGTTGAAGATCTGCCGAAGGCCTTGGAGGTGTTGCCCAGCCTCGCCGGGACCAGCACCGTCGAGGAGAATCTGGTGCTGACCGCCCACCAAACCATCGGTTTCTTTCAACGGCTCATGCCGATCATGATGATGCGTTGGGCCAATCCGAAGAGCTGTTTGGTGGCTGAGTGCGGTGGGGATGAACCGCCTCCCCTTCGCGCTCAACGGCACGTCGCCGACTACCTCGCGGAAGAAGTACGGCTCGGGCGGCTCGATGCCTCCGTTGATACGCAAACTGTCGCACGTGCGTTTCTTGGCGCGCTCTCGAGTTACGTATTCAGCGAGCTGATCGCGCAGAGCACCTCGAGCGTCCGCATCGAGTCGGACCGCTACGTCGAAGGCTATGTGCGCACGCTGCTACGAGGCATGGCGGATCCGCGTGACGTCGAGTTGGACGTCCTCCCCAAGTCGCAGAACCGCCGGAGCACGACGTCGCGGCGCGCCGACGTGCGGTCGGCCTAAGAAGCTTCCAGTGGACGCCTGACCAAGCCTATTCTCCGCGCCGGTGAAAGACTTCGTCGCCCAGCTCTCGAGCGCCTCGGGCCAATCGCTCGGTCTGGTGTTTGCGGTAGCGCTGACGGGGCTCGCGTACCTGCTCCTGCCCAAGGCGGAGGCCAAGTCGGCGAAGCAGCCGCTCTTGTTTTTGGTGGGCCACGTGCTGATGCGTGGGCTGCTTGGGCTGCTCCAAGCGCCGTCGTCGCTGCACACCACGGTCAACCTCGTCGCGCTGACGCTCCTGCTCTTGGCGGTGGGCCGCGCGGCGGTGTTGCTAGTCGTCGAAGCTCTGTTTGGTCATCGGCTCGGCCGGCCGCTGCCCAAGATCATCCGCGACATCATCCAAGCCGTCGTTTACTTCTTTTTGCTGCTGGCTTTCTTGCAACAGCTCGGCGTTGAGCCAGGTCAACTGCTCACCACCAGCGCGCTGCTCACGGCGGCGGTCGGCCTCGCGCTACAAGACACGCTAGGCAACCTCGTGGCCGGTTTATCGGTGCAGGTTCAGCAGCCCTTTACGGTCGGTGATTGGATTCAGTTCGACACCGATCCAAAGAACGTCGGCCGCGTCGTCGAGATCAACTGGCGCGCCACCACGCTGCAAACGCTCGACGAGTTCCACGTCGTGGTACCGAATGGGCTGCTCGCCAAAGCTCCGCTGCGGGTCTTCACGCGACCGACAAAAGTCGTTCGTCGCAACGTTTATGTCCACGTCAGCTACGCGATTCCGCCCAAGCGGGTCCACAAGATCGTGCTCGAGGCCCTCAAAGGCGCGCAGCTTGTACTCACGTCGCCGCCGCCCAACATCGTCACCCACAACTTCGATGAATCGGGCATCGAGTATTGGATTCGTGTCTACATCGATGACTACTCCAAGCGCGACATCGCCGACGGGGTCGTGCGCGACCGCCTCTGGTATGCCTTCAAGCGCCACGGGCTTTCGATCCCGTTCCCGCAGCGCGTGGTTCACGTGGAGCAGCACTCCGATGAAACCCGAGAACGTGAGCAATCGGCGATCGTCCAGAAGCAGCGAGAGGTGTTGGCGAAGGTGGATTTCCTGTCGGTCATTCAGGACGATCTGCTGAGTGAGCTTGCAGCCCGTGCCAATACCCGCCTTTTCTCGACCGGTGAGCTGGTGGTTCGGCAAGGGGAGGAATCGTCGGAGCTCTTCATCGTTACGCGCGGAGAGGTCAGCGTCGTCCTAGCGGTGGAGAATGCCGAACGTGAGGTCTCTCGGCTGGGCCCAGGTCAGTTCTTCGGCGAGATGGCGCTGGTCACGGGTGAACGGCGCAAAGCCACCGTCAAGGCAGCTACCGAATGCGAGCTCTTGGTGATCACCCGCGTCGCTTTCGAGGAGGTCCTTCGCAAAGCGCCCGAAGCAGTCGAGGCGTTGGGCCATGTGCTCGCGCGGCGTCAGGTTGAGCTCGGCCATCACGAAGCGGAGATGTCGGTCGACGATCAGAAGCTCGAGGTCGAGCGTGAGTCCAACGTGCTCATCCGCCGCATCAAGAAGCTCTTCTCGCTCGGCTGATCGAGCGTTATTTGCAAAGGCCCGTTTGTAACAAGCTCTCCTTGGCCTGCACACAAAGGCCACGCATGAAGAGAGGGTCGGGGTTGCGATCAAACGATTCGCGAAAGTTCTTGGCCGTCAGCTCCAGCGACGCGCGAACGCTATCGGACATGCTCTTCGAACACGCAATCACCGTGGCTAAGTAGTCATCGCACTCCCGAATCCCGGTGCCCTCGAGCGGAGGCCCAGCGGGCGATAGGGGACCTCCCTTGCCATCCGGAGCAACCGCAACCGACGGGTTAGCGGGCAGCGACGAAAACGGCATTAGCAATAGCAGGAGAGGTGCGTTGAGCGACGTCCACTCCAGCGCGATACCGCCACCATCCTCGGCAACGACCAACCCAACGGCGGAGGTGAATCGACGGTCGCCCTCGAGACGGACGGCCTCGAGCGGTAACTCGAGCGCTTCGATCGCCTGACGCCGCGCCGGTGGCTGCTTGAGCGCGACCTCCGCCAGCCGGGCCGCATCCACCCACATGAGCGCGTTCAATCGCTTGGGCAAGGCGCGCCGCGCACGACCATGAGCGTCATCCTTCTTTAGCGTGTCCCGCCCTCCCCGCAACGTCGTCGCGATCGACTGAACCGCGCTTCGCTTTCCCACCGCGATCACGACGTGGGTGCGGTCCTCGAGCGAGACGGCAAGCTCGGGTAGGCCCTCTCCGCTCTTCAGCGGCGTCGCCGTGAAGCCACCTCGATCGCCCTCTACGACGTATTGGCCTTGGGTCTCACGCTCGAAGATCGCGCGCAGATCGCGCAGCCAATCTTCCGCCGCAGACGGGTCTCGAACCTCAATCAGCGCCGCGATCGAACCTTGCTCGAGCAGGCGAGAAGGGCCTGTAAGTGCCCGAGGATCGAACCCGGAGTCGGGCACGAAGCCGACCACGACCTCGGCTCCCAACGCCTCGAGCAGCGCGATCAACGTTCCGTCGTACTCGCGCTCCAAATCCGCCAGAAGCTGATGCGCAGCCCGGGACAACTCGGGGTCGAGCGCATCGATCGTACGCAGGATCTCGCGCGCCGCCTCCTTCGGGGCAGCCTCCGGTTGGCAGCTGATCGCCACGTAAGCGAGCGTGTCGTCAGGCAGGCGGTCCGCGAGCGTAAGCTCGCTCGGCTTGAAGAGAGCGGCGCCTTCGTAGATTGCATCTCCCTTCAATTCAACCTGCCCGGTCGTAAGCAAGCCCGAAGGGCCCCACTGAGCGCTCGCATACCAGGGGCCGGTTTGGTCGAAGAAATTGGCGCGAACACCGAGCGATGTCTCGGGATCCGCAAACACGAGCACAGCTGCACCACGTTCGAACCTGGCCTCGCGGAAACGTTCGCTGTCCGCTAGCGCGGCCTTGTCTCCTGCTGCCACACGCGCAACATCCAACGCCATCTCGCGGGTCCCAATCACCAGCAGCTGTTGCTTACGCAAAGCAACCACAGCCGTCTTGCCGCCAGCGCGGCTGGGCTTGTCGGAAGCTTTCGTGGTCGCGAGCGCTGCAAGCTGCTCGGTCAGCAGCTGCGCGTAGTCGAGGTCGGTGCCCACATCCTCTGCGGGCGCGGCCGTCACCTGATACTCGTACGCGCCGAATACGCCGTCACTCCGTTCAAAGCGGTCACTGCGCAGCAGCGTCTCGAGGCTCGCCTCGGAGGAAAATCGAACAAGCATAATCTGCTCGAAGCTCGAACCGCGCCGCGCCCCAATCGGTTCGAGCCCGCGCCCCGCGTAGGCCACCGACTCGATGCTCTCAAGCAACTCTCTCGCGTTAGCACGGCTCAATCCGAAAGCGTCGGAGACAGCCCCTGCGAGCTTCTCGAACTCGGCCTTCGAGTCGACCTCGTTTGCGTCGATGCCCTCGATACTCGCGGCCTGCGCGATAAACCAACGAGGGTCCGAAATCTCCACGAAGAGCTGGGCGTCACGTGGGCAGAAGACCGCCAGCCGCGATTCCGCACGCCGGAACAGGAAGTGAAAGCCCACCGCGAGCGCGCTCACCAACAAAACAGCGAAGACTGCCACGACGAACGTGACAGTCTTCTTCGATCGAGTTGCAGGCTCGCCCACGTCTTTCTGCATGCGCGTGAGCGGATGAGCCTAGCTCACTCAGTTACACATGGGTGGCATGGACTCGAGCATCTTCTTGCAGCTCTCCTCCAGCGCCGCCCGCCCAGCTGGGCTTGCCGCGCTGGTCTTGAACGTCTCCGCAGTATCGATCATCGTCTTGCGAATCTGGTCACCGCCCGACCCCATCTTGTCAGCACACTTGTACATTCGGGAGAGGTACGAATCGCAGTCTTTCATGCCCGTTACCGCCGGGCCTCCACTGCTACCACCCCCCGGGTCTCCGCCGTCTCGCTTCGGCAGTTCCTCGGAGTCTCCGTCTGTGCGCCGCCCAGGTTCGGGCTTCACCGCGTTCAGCAGGCCGACGAACCCAGCTACACCAAGCAACGGAGCATTCAAGGTGCTCACGTCAATCGTAAGCAGGTCGTCCTTGAACTTGAGGCGTGCGTTTGCAGCGATCACCATTCGGTTGTCGCCCTCCAGAACGATCGCATCGAGGCTGAAGCCCTTCTTCTTGAGCTCCTTCTTCATATCGTCGGCGTCTTCGAGCAGCTTCTTCCCGATCCGTCCTGCATCGACAAAGAGGAAGGCCTGGCCCTTGTCGCCAACTGCGCTCAGCGCGTTCTTGTGAGCCTTGTCCGACTTGAGCGTGTCTCCTTCGCCTTTGAAGGCCTCCTTGGCGGACTCGACACGCTTCTTGCTGCCGATGACCACGAGGATGTGTTTCTCGTCCTCAACGGTCACTGACAATTGACCCGAGAAGAAGTCCTGCAGTTGCTCCCCAGCCTCTACGGTGAAGCCGCCGTCCTTCTTCTTGATCTCAACAGCTTCTTTGCCCTTTTCTTCGATCGTGTCCTTGAGGCCTTTGACAAGCTTCTCGGCCTTGTCCTTATCCTCGACGTCGAAGATCGCGATGAAGCCCATGTGCTCAGCAGCTTCCTTGGCTGCATCAAGCTTGCCCTGGCGTCCGCTCGATTTCATGAGCGTGCTCACGTCGACCTTGTTGTCTGACGCGATCGCCAGCACACCCTCATCGCCGACTGCGTCAATCAGCGTGTCGAGCTTGAAGCCAACATTCTTGTCTAGTTCGTCAAGTGACTCCTCGAGCGCCTTGCCAGACGAATCACTGTCCGATTCAGCAGCCTTGATCAGCGCCTTTTGGACGGTCTTGCCGTCGCCTTTGAACTTCGCGGAGAACGCCAGGTACGCGATCGTATCTGCGGGAAGCCGCTCATAGAGCTTGTAGGAAGTCTCCTCAGCCATGAGATCATCACTCTTCGGGACCTTCTTGCCCTTGAGCTCGACGTGACCGTTCATCACCAGGCCGCCGTCGTGGAACTTTACAGAGCCAAGCATCGGCCCGACGTCGCTGAAGAGATCCTTCTTGTCGGACTTGTCGGCGTACTCAGGATTCATGAAGAACAGAACGGAGCTGCCACTCTCCCACTTCGCCTTCTTGAAGGCTTCGTTGTCTTTCAGGCTCTCTTTTCCGTCCTTGATGATCTTGCCGACGTCTTCGACGACGCTCTCTTCACCGGCGACAAACAGCGCTTCATCCTCGAACCAAACCAGGACCTTTGCGTTCTTGTCCTTCTTCTTCTTTTTGCTGTCGCCGTCGTCCTCGTCGTCGTCTCCTTTGGACTTCTTTTGCTTGGGGTCGCCGAAGTCGTTGAACGCTGACTCAAACACGCTGAGTTTCTCGCGCTTGTCGGAGTCCACCTCCCTGCGCGTGATGGTGTATTGAGTGCCGCCTGCGAGCGAGCCGGACTTCTCGAAGCGCTTGGAGCCAAGCAGCGGCTCAACGACGCTCGCCTTGCTCATCTTGATCAGCGTGACTCCTTCTTTGGATGGGCCAAAGTCGTCATCTTTTCGCTCGATCCGTCGAGTGGCGACGGCGGCGGACTCAACGCCGGTGAGGATGTCCTCGGCCTCGTCCTTCTTCAGGTCGAAGGAGGACGCGAAGGCGTCGATGATGTCCCCTTTGGACTTGTCAGCATCGAGCTCCTTCTCGTTGAAGACGTCCATCCCAATCGCATTGATGAGCGCCTTGGTGGTGCTGGGCACCTCAATGTAGGTCTCGGTGTCTTTGGGGGCATACTTCGCAAGCTTGGAGCCCGCCGACATGAACCAAAAGTACGCGCCGGCTCCGCCGCCGATCAGCACCACCGCAGCGATGATCCCCGCAATGAGACCGGTCTTGCTCTTGCCGGCCTTCGGCACAGCAGGCGGCGCCCCCGGGGATGAAGCCTGCGTCGGGCCAGGCGGTCCACCAAAGCCCCCTCCGCCTGGAGGCGGTCCATAACCACCACCACCGGGAGGACCACCACCACCTGGAGGAGGGCCGTAGCCTCCGCCGCCCGGAGGAGCGCCTCCCGGAGGAGGGCCGTAGCCACCGCTACCAGGCGGAGCGCCGTAGCCGCCCGGTGGGCCGCCGGCGGTGTGAAGTGCATCTTGTCCAACAGGTCCGTTCATCGCTTCATCCTTCGAAGAGCGGGAGCCGCCCCCCGCGGCGCGGGAGACTACCCTATCCAAGAACTTTGTGCCGAGAACCAGCGGCGTTCGAGCGCATCAAACAGGGACTGGCCCTGCCCAGAAACCAGCGAAGCGCAGGGCCCAGAACACCACCATGATCAGCGCGATCGGCACAGCAACACGTTCCGCCACGCGGCGCAGCTTCAAGGGCAAACGCGGCGACCCGAGCGACCAATAGCGAAAGCCCGCAACCAGCAACAGCGAAGCCAGCAACGGCGAAACGAGAAAGGCGAAGGGCTGCAACGCGAAAGCAAGGCTCAGGTTGCCGCGTAGGATCTCCAGCGTGGCTCGCGTGAGCCCGCAACCGGGGCAAGGGCAACCGGTGAGACGAGCCACGGGACAGAGCGGCACCCGTGACCCAATCAACAAGACGGCCGCACCAACCACGCCAAGGAGCGTTGCCGAGCGGCCGACACGAGACGACCATCGCCCGCCCGATTGGACGGGAGATTGCGCCACTTCAGTTAACTTCGTTGAACGCGTTGACGACGATGAAAGGAACGGCCGGTCCGAAGAACAACGACACGCCCATCACGAGCCCAGCGGAAACCTTGCCTCCGGTGACGTGCTGAACTCCCTGCGCCCACTTCCAAATCCAGAGGATGTTGAGAATCGGGATCAGCAGGTGCCAGCCCGGCGGAATCTGCGCACCGCGCGTGTTCATCTCATCTTTCGTGCTCAGCATCCAGATCAGGCTGTAGAGACCGCAGGTCACGCAGCTGAGCAGAAAGACCGTTACCGCGCTTCGCTTTGTCATTTGTTCTTCCTTGTGCAGCCACCTTCTCAGAAGGCAGCGGGCCGTTACCAGAAGGACGCAACCAGCAAGCGTCCTCGTTTCGCGGGAGGCTACGAACACGGAGCCAACACCGTCAACTGGCTGCGTGCTACGAAAGTGAAGCGCGGTTATTCCCCCACGACTTGATTCGCCCGCTCAGAAGGCCCAATCGCTCAAAAGCAACGGGTTGCGACCGCATCAACGACCCCTTGCGCACCTCCGTCCACCTTGACATGCACCAGGGTGGGAGTAATGGCCACGACCTCCACGGAGCCGACAGTCCAAGGGGCGGCCTCACTGCTGCACAGAGCACCGCTCGCCGTGGTTAGCTCGCTCACGCTGACACTGTCTCCGATAGCGAACGTGCCGGGGAATTGATTGTCGATACCCAAGACAACTTCGAGCGTGGCGCGCGTGTCGCTGCACTCACCCAAGCGCGCCAAGGGGTCTGCACACAACGCACCTTCCGCGGGCTCGCTACGGTCGATGAAGAGATGCAGAGGCTCGGTGATGGGCTCTGGTGCGGCATCGCCGCCGCCCGCCCCAGAGCCACCGGCGATCCGCGCCGCATAGAGCGAGTCCAACTGGCTCTGATTCAACGCGACGGCTTGTTGTGGCAGGTCTGGGTTCTGACAACGCGGGACGAGCTTTGATCCCTCGAGCTCAGAGATGCTCGGTGAGATCTCAGTGAAGCGGACTTCGACAGAAAACTCGTCGATGGCGACCACCTCGAGATTGCCTAGCAGCACGCCCTCCACACAACCCTCGTCCGTTCCTGTCGTCGAGATAATGGTGGGCCCAGCTCCAAGCTCTTCAAGTTGATCGAGCGCGACCACGGCTCCAGCGTATTGGAGAGCAGGAGGCAAAGGCACCTCGACCTCCCAAGCACCCGCCACCGAACACGAAAACTCGCTGACCCAGGGCTCTGCGCAAAATCCTTCACCGCTCGATAGCTTGATCAACAGCGTGCCGGAAGGCGCTGCTCCCGAGCGGGTTGCAACGCTCTCCCACGGGGTCGCGACTCCGGAAAAAACGGCGGGGTTGCAATCTTCGCCGCAACACTCGTCCACACAGCAATCTGCGCTCTCGCAGATATCAGGGTCACACCCTGGCGCTGCGAAAGCCATCAAGGTTGCGAAGCCAAGAGAACCGATTGCACGCATCGAGTTGGTCACGAGCGACCCTACAGCAAACTCCTTGCCACAAAATCCAAGGCTTCATCCGTCGAGGATGGCCGGCGGATTCGCGTCAAACGTGTCCAATTGTGCCACCCTCATGGGCACCCGGGTCCTAGTCCCGGCGCAACACCGTGCCACCCCAGTCACGACCGGGAACCCCCACCACCACCTCCTGAACGGTGTGGTCGTTGTACGGCATAGGCAAATACAAGGCGTCGATGCGAAATCCGCCGGCTCCATTGCCGAACACGGCGCCGTGCCCGTATTGCGTTGGGTCGGCCGACCAGTCCACGAACACCGAGACGTCGCCCCCCGGAGTGACCTTGAACAGCTGCGACGACGAAAAGTTCGCAACGTAGAGGTTGCCGCATACGTCGGTGGCCACGCCATCAATCCACACCTTTTCCTCGGAGAGCTCCGCAAACGGCAATAGCTCCGAGGTCGCGTTGAGATCCTCGTCCAACTCCACCACACGAATGTCGCCTGCCGATACCCCAGTCATACCGACGTATAGTTTTCGAAGGTCCGGACTGAAGTCGAATACGTGGGCGTACGCTCCGGAGGCCAGATCCGGAACGCCCACCACCGTTTGTGCCAAGCCAGTTATGCCGTTGAGTCGGCGAATCGCGGTGGCCTCAGCGAGGTAGATGCGACTGTCTGGTCCAATCCGCAGACCATACCCGTATACCTCGGAGTTGATGGTGTATCGCTGAGCATCAGGCGTTATCCCTAAGACCCCTTCGGGCGCCGCCAAAATGAGGTGGCCCGAGCCATTGAAGGCGATCTGCTCGGCGAAGACGTTGGCCAAGTATGGAGACCAGGCACCGTCATACGTCGACCGAATCAAGTTGTTCGAAGAGTCGAGGCCAAACACCTCCCCGGACGGCGTAAAAGCCAAACCGTGATAGCCGCGGGGCCCCGAGAGCACCTTGACCGAACTGGGTGCATCCGGCGCTAACAGACAATCAAACGACCCGCCAGCACCTCCGCCCCCGGTGGTACTCGCGGCCGCCACACCCCCTTCACCGCCTAGCCCGCCGGCGCCACCACTCGGGACGCCGCCCTGGCCACCCGTTGTCGGTGGCTGAGAATCGGAGCAAGCAACGAGTGCCAGCCACAGCGCAAAGAGAGACCTCACGTCGCTAGGATGCACTGAGCGGGAGCCACCGCCAAGGCTGGGGCTTGAAAAGCTATCTCCCCGCCCGAACGCTGCTTGGATCGGCGTTCGTACCAACTGCGGCCGTAAGCAATACGCGAGCGCGGTGGTACTCGAACAAGGCGTCTACTTCACGGAGCCCGGCCTCGAGTGCGGTCTGCTCCCGCAGGTTGACGAACAACAAGCTCGAGTCACCAAGCTCAAACTTGTCTCGCTCCGCTTGCATCAGCACCCGCGCAACGTCCACCTCTTCGTGCGCAATCGATACTCGCTTGCGACTGAACTCCACAGCGTTGGCGGCATCTCGCACATCCGTTGCAATCCTCTCGGCGGTGAAAGCAGACTGCGCTTCTGCTCGCGCGATTTGCGCCTCTGCCGCCTTGACCCGCCCATCAGCCACATTCCGCTCAATAGGAATGTCGACCAATAGCGAAAGCTCCAACTCGAACGGGCTTCGTTTGTCGGACCCTTCACCCAGATCTTGCGACCCCAACACAGTAAAATCGATCGCCGGTGCCCGTTGATTCCCCGCCCACTCGCGCTCCACGAGCGACTGATCGCGTTGCCCACGCAACCGACTCAACTCCGGCCTTCGCGCCAGCGCGTCGGAGATCGTCGCTTGTTCGGCAAACACTTCGGGAACCGGCTTGGGCAGGTTCGCTGGCAAGTCCTTGGCTGAAAGCACGATCGGCTGACCGTCCTTGCTTCGATAATAGAGAGATAACTCGAAGGCCGCCTGGGCGAGGCTGCGCTCGGCAGCAACGACCTGCTGCTTACGCTGCAGAATCACGCGTGAATTCTCGATCACCTCGACTTCGGGCAAATCTCCGGCCAGCGCACGCGCTCGAATGGCTAAGTCGCGTTCCTCGGCGATCGCCAACATCTCGCGAACCAACGTCAAGCGCCGGCCGGCCGCTGCCCACTCCCAATACCGAAGAGCTGCCAACCGAGCGAGCTCAATCTGCCGCTCTGCGACGCTGAGCTCCGCGAATTGCGCACCGATCTCGGCGCGTTCGATGTTTGCGCGCCGCCGGTCGATCGGACCGTTGCGCCAAATCGGGAGAATGGCCCCCGCTCGCACCTCTCCAGCCTCGTTGGTTATCTGTTTACCATCATAATCGGCAAAGGAGTCACTACCCCAGCGGTAGCCGCCAAACAGGGTCAATCCCCAATAAGGAGTGGGCACCTCAATCACTGTATCGATACGGCCAGAGGGGTAACCGCCAAGCGGGATGACTGTCCCGCGTGTTCGCCATGCGACGTCAAACGCGCCTTCCGCGGATTGAAGATCGCCGTCAGCCATCCCTCGCTCGCGCGCGGCGGCGTCGAGCAACGGGTGTCGCGCATCGAGCGTAGCAAGGACGTCCTCCCAAGTAACCGCGGGGCTCACTGTTTGCGCCGTAGCCGTCTCAACGACGGTTATCGGGGTATCCAATGCGGGGGCTTCCTGGGCGCGCGCCGTAAAAGTCACAGCGCCTACACAAGCTGTCGCGAGCACACTAACGAGCTTCATCACTTCTTCGTATCCCCGCTTTTCTTTCCGCCCGTTGCATAGGCTTGAGTCGGTGGTTCGCTCAAGTTGGGCGGGAAGCCGTTGAACTGTCGCCAAAGCTCCCAACCAAGTGGGACCTCCTCCATCAGGATCCAGCCGTTGGCCCTAACGCCTTGGCGTAGGTAGGCCCCGCTCGGCCAAAGCTCGCCCTCTGTTGGCACGACCAACACTCGGAACTTCCCCTTGCCGTCGTCGGTTGCGTCAACCAGCGCTACTTCTCCCCCAAACGTTCCAACGGCAACCGAAGGCCAGCCCCCAAACTGCACCGCCGGCCACCCCTCGAACTGCAGGCGCACGCGTCGTCCCTCATGAACGAGCGGAACGTCGTTACCGTCGATCCAAAGCTCGACCGCTCGCGCGTCGGTATCGGGTACGAGCACGGCGAGAGGGTCTCCCGACTTCACCTGCTCGCTACCCTGGTTAGCGACGAGCCGAAGCACCACGCCATCTCTTGGGGCGACGACGGCTTGGGTGCTCTGCCGCGCCAAGCGTACATCAATGCGCGATAGCTCCGCTTCAGCGTTGGCCTGCTCCGCCTTTGCTGAGGCTAGGTTGGCTTCAGCATCCTCGACCAGCGCTGAACCGTCTGAACGGACCTTTAGGCCATCGCTCTGAACTGCAAACACGTCACTCTCAGCCGCGCGCAAAGAGGCACGAGCTCGATCGAGATCGGTTAGCGCACGCGCATGATCGAGTTGGGCCAACTCGAGACTGCGCCGGGAAGCGATGCCTTTGCTTTCGAGTTCGACCTGCCTTGCGATGTTAGCCGTCGCGACCTTCTCGGTCGCAAGAGATGCCTCTACGGCTTGTTCGGCAGCTAGCTCCCTTTGAACCGCCATCGCGATCCTCGAGTTGGCGGCATTGATGGCGCTCTCGCGTGATGCTTTGAGTGCAGTCACCCGTTTCTCGATACTTCCCTGCCGACTTACTGCGGCGGCGATGCGAGACTCCACTGCGGTGCGCTCTGCCTGAAGGCGGGTAAGCATCAGCGGGTCATTGTCCGAAATATCAACGACAGGATCTCCCGCCGAAACTCGTGAGCCCTCGCGGACGTGCCAGCGCAGGATCCGGCCCTCGATTGGAGCCTCAATCAGCTGCTGTCGCTCGAGCGGCGCGTAGGCGACGACGCGGCCGGTACCAGTCGAGTTCTGAACCCAAGGGATGAACGCCAGCGCAAGGCCGGTCACCACCAGCAACAAGGACAAGATCCGCGCGAGTAGATGGGTGCTGGGGCGCGACCGCACCCGACGCATCGCAGAGGTTCGCTCTAAGTGGCTATCAGACTTGCTCACGGCACTCATCGGAGCTCCTTGGGCGGGATCGTCGCGGTCGCTCGTCGTCCTATGACCTGTTGACGGTCACAGAAGCTCGCCACACTCTCGAGACCCGTCAGCACGAGCAACGTGGTCCTTCCTTTACACACTGTTTGCAAACACGCCTCCAAGTCGTGTAACGAGCCCTCCTCCAAACCGTCGAGTAAGCCGTCTATCACCAACAGGCGAGGCTTGCCGGAGAGCACGCGTGCGAGCATCAACCGCTGCGCCTGTCCCAACGAAAGTGGATTACCGCCCGCAAGGAGCCGCGTCCGCACCCCATTGGGCAGGCGGGCTACAGCATCGCTCAAGCCCACTGCGGCGAGCGCAGCGTGAACGTCCGACGGCGAGACATCGGGCCGCCAGAGAGCCACATTGTCGTAAAGCGTACCGTCGAAGATCTCCACGTCACGCACCAGTCCGATATGTCGGCGAAGCTCGTTCAAGCCGAGTTCTCGGACGTCCACGCCATCCACGAGGATGGACCCGCGAGAGACCGTCCGGAGCCCAAAGATGATGTCAGCAAGGGCGCTCTTCCCAGCGCCATGATTGCCAAAGACTGCCACCCGTTCCCCTGGAGCGACCGAGATCGAAAAGTCGTCAAATACAGGTGCCCGACCCGCGTGGGCGAATCGAACCGAGGTCAGATCGAGTTTGGCTGGGCCTGAGAACGGGAGGCTGCGCGTCGAGCCCTCCCCTTCCAGAGGGAGGTCGGTGACGCTACCGATCTTCTCGAGCGAAGTACGCAAGTCATAGAAACTCTCGAGGTGTTTACCCAGCTTCGCCACGCCAGCAACGACGCTGGTCACCACTAGCTCAGCCGCGACGAGCTGTCCGACTGTCAATTGGCCCTCGAGAACCAGCAGGCCGCCTATAGCCAGTAGCGAAGCGCTGGCAACAGCCTGAAGCACGACCGCGCCGACAATCTGCCTAAATAATATTGCAAAATGCTCCCGGCGCATTGACAAGTAGCGCGAAGCGAGGTCGTCCGCCCTTTCGAGCGCGGCCTCTTGGTTCATGCGAAACGCAATCGGGCTCCGGGCAACGTCCTCCAGCCAGGCTACGAGCTCATACTTGGCCGCGGACTCTTCCAAGCTCGTCGGCACCGCCTTGCGCCCCATGCCCCAGACAATCGTGCCCACCGCGATGATGAGCACGAAGTCGAACGCCAACAAGAACGGGTGATAAAACGCCAGTAGCACCATGCCGACGACCGCCTGGAGCACAAGCAGCGATCCGTCGAGCAAGAGTGAACTCACCGCCTTCTGCGCGGTGATCACGTCGAAGAAACGGTTGACCTTTTCGGGCGCGTGAACGCGATCGAAGGCGTCCACCTTGATACGTGGCAAGCGGTACGCAAACTCGGTCGCGGCACGAACAAAGAGCCGCTCCTGCACCCGCTCGACGACTCGGGCCTGCAGCGCGCGCATCAGCCCATTGAAGGCGAGGCAAGCCAGGACGAGCAGCGTCAACATGATCAGCGGCTGGACGAGGGCGCCAAACACCACCGTGTTGACCACAGCCTGAACCGCCACCGGCACTGCCAGCGCAGTGAGTCCGATGAACGACGCATAAACGAGCACCGAGAGCAGGTCCTCGCGCTCCAGTCGCATCAACGACAGAAGCCGCTCGATTCCGCCATGACCGTGATGGCCGTGGTCATCGCCGCTGCTGCCTTCTCCACGGTGGGTCAACGGGAGCGCCAGCTCGGCCGCTGCGCAGCTCAGCGCCTCGCTGTCCGAGGCGACCCCAGCCTCCTGCTGAAACTCACGCACGGACAGCCAGCGGCTCTCACCGTCCTCGGTCCAAACAGAAATCCGCTGAGCCCGCACGTCTCGCACGAGCAGCGGCCCTTGGCCTGACCGCTCCACGACAAGCGGAAGCTCATGGCCGGAAAGCCTGGCGATCGCGCCCGCAGAAAGAGAAAGTGGCACGATGCGCAGGCCCAACACCCCAGCGCGCTTTGCCAAAAGATCGATGGTTGTACTCTCGTCCTCCTCGATGGGTCGCCGGGAAACACTACGTAGTAGTTCAGGGTCAAGCTGATGGTGCAGCGGCGCAGCGAGACTCTCAAACAAATACGGAAGCGAGTTGTCCTTCATTTATCCTTCGCGCAAGCGCCCTGTCTGATGACCACGCGGCGCACTCTAGCCCGAACCTGTCGGAGGCTTGAAGGTCATCACGCCGTGCGAGATGACCATTTGATTTTCTCGAATGGTGGATGCGTAGAGACCTTGTTGTGGTCCGCACTCGGGAATGTTCTCCAGGCCATGAAGAATCGCCTACCATACCGCATGCATCGTTCAAGGCGCCTGAGCAGCTCCGATATCTCGGCTCCCACAGAACCGCGCCAGGCCGGAACGCGCGCGCGTCCACTGCGAACCGCATGAGCCAATGCTACCTCTGACCGCATGAGCCACCCGTTGGCTGCAAAGCGTCGGCTGAGACGGGAGCGTTCAACGGGCAAGGTTGGGCCTCGGTGTCGCTTGGGTTGGCTGAGCATGCTCGCCCCAACCCTCACCCTGCTAGCTCTTGACGTGCTGCTCCGGGGCCGAGCCATTCTAGAGTTTCGCTGGTTCGCCAACGCGAACTCCGTTGTGGAAAGGTTACGGGGCGCACACGCACTTTCGTATTCGCTCAGCCTGCTTCACAGCGCCTTGCTGTGGGGGTCGCTCTTGACCTTAGCGAGCTCACGGCGTGGCTCGCTACGCCACGTCTCCGGCATTGGCTTCGTAGCGCTGTTCGCGACCCTGTATGGCGCGCAGCTCGCCTTTCATACCCGTTGGCACACCTACCTGACGCGCGACGCAACCGAACTCAGCGCTCACCCGCTCTGGGCTGTCCTCGGCAGTCACCGCGGCCAGCCTGGTCGCCTGTGGCCGGTCGTGCTCGGGCTGGCGATTGCGACGCTCACCGTGGCGGTCGCTCGCAAGTTCGTCAGGCCGAACCGACGCGCTCGTCGACGGGCGGCAGTGACCCTGGGAGTTTCGCTGATCGGCGCGCTCCTTATCCCCGTTAGCTACCGCGATCACCAAGCCACATCCCCCGACCTCCTATGGCTGAATGCGGCAGCACGAGCCGCGAGCGGCCCCGAAGCAGAACGGAGTGGCATGTCGAGTGTGCAACTCCGTGCCCCTCGGGTAGTGCCAGCGCTCGACCCAGCCCCAGCTCGCCAGCGCAACGTTGTGCTCCTACTGCAGGAGAGTCAGCGCGCAGACGTTACCTGCATTGCCTATAATCCCAACTGCAAACTTGCAACACAAGCGACCAACCTCGCGGTACCGCAGCGGCTGCCCCTGGAGAACGTTCGCTCCAACGCTAGCGTCACCACGATCGGCATGGGTGTGCTCTTGACTGGCCTACCTCCTACAGCGCCTGCTGCACAGATAGCCGGCGCTCCCAACCTATTTGAGTATGCCCACGCAGCAGGCTACGACACCGCCTACTTCACTTCACAACATCTCATTTTCGCCAATATGTGGTTAGCGGTCCAGGACATCCCTTCAGGGCGACTCTTGCTCGCGTCGCACTTGGACCCGAGCCCCGACATGTTCACCGGCGCGAGTGACGCTGCGCTGTCCCAACGAGTGCAACAGGAACTACAATCTCTGCAGGAACCGTTCTTCGCCGTCGTGCATTTTTCTAACGTTCACGCGCCCCGCCGCTCGTTCGCGGAAGTCGGCCCTTTCCTTCCTGCGTCAGACAGCAAGGAGAACAAAGAGGCGTACTTTAATAACTACAAGAGCAGCGTCTACGAGTCGGACACAGCCGTAGCGGAGCTCATCCGAAGTATTCAAAGGACTCCCGCCGGCGCCCGCACCGTCTTGCTTTACACATCAGACCACGGGGAATCGATCTCGGAGCACGGCCAGGGCTGTGACCACGGATGTAGCCTTTTTGAGGAAGACGTCCGCGTTCCAGCCTGGGTCGACGCGCCCCTGGGGACTCTCTCGGCGAGCGAGCAAGAGAGCCTTGAGGCTGCACGCAACGAATACGTGTTTCATCTGGACTTCGCTCCAACCGTGCTCGACCTCCTTGGGCTTTGGGACCTGCCGGCCCTCGCGAATGAACGACGAAACATGCCGGGGAGCCCCCTCACGCGCCCAGCGCCGCGAGATACCGTCGTCCCGCTCAGCAACGTCGCCCACTACTGGGAGCGAGGACTTCCTAGCTTTGGATTGATGCGCCGGAACCACAAGCTGATCGGTAGGCATAGAGACCCTGGCTACGCCTGCTACGACCTGGCGAGCGACCCATTGGAGACCAGCCCCACGAGCGACGACTGTGGAGGCTTGCTCGAGATGGCAAAGGGCCTATACCATGTTGCGCCTAGCGACTTTGACCGGCTGCAGAACCACCCGCAGTGGGGGATTGATCACTAAGCCGAAATCGGGGCTAAAGCGACCCTCATGGCATGAATACGCGGCCGGTTGCTACGTAACGTTGCATGCTTCGTACGCTGACCTTGAGCCGCGCCGCCGCCCGAGCCTTGTTCCCTTCTTCGAGGGCTAGCGCCGCCGCAACGAGTTGACGGGTAATCGCCTCGAGCCCGTCATCCACATTCACCGTTACCCGACTATCCAAAGGTTTCGGGTCGCCGGCAGGCCCTTCTTCGACACGAATCACCTCCAGAAGGTCTGCAACGCGCACGCTACGACCTGCACGCAAGAGGCACATGGTCTCCACCACATTGCGCAGCTGCCGAACATTCCCTGGCCAGTCATAGCGAAGCAACAGCGTCTGCGCCGGGCGACTAAACCGAGGGGGAGGCACACTATGTTTCCCTGACAGCTGAGAAACGAACTGGGACAAGAGCGGAGCGATGTCTGCGCGTCGCTCGCGCAAAGGCGGAACGTTCAGGGTGATACCTTGTATTCGATAATAGAGATCAGCGCGAAACCGGCCTTCATGCACCTCGCGCTCGAGAGGCCTAAGCGTGGCGAACATCAACCGTACGTCGGCTTCGATCTTGATAGCGCCGCCTACACGCATATAGCGTCGGTTCTCGAGGAACCGGAGCAGCTTCGCCTGCATCGCCAAGGGCATCTCGCCGATCTCATCGAGCAATAACGTCCCTCCCTCGGCGGCCTCCACCTTACCCTTTGCGCGCTCGGTTGGGCCCGTAAACGCGCCGCGCTCGTGACCAAATAGCTCGCTCTCGAACAGGTTCTCCGGGATAGCGGCGCAGTTGATCGGGATAAACGGACCTTTGCGGCGCGCTGATAGCTCATGCGCGCGTCGCGCAAGGACCTCTTTCCCGGCCCCGCTCTCGCCAATGAGCGTAAGAGTTACCTCCTTAGCGGCGACCAGACGCAGGACCTTGTCGGCCTTTCGCATCGCAAGCGAATGCATTACCGGCGCAAACACCACGTCAGGCTGTCGCTTTCTTCCGGTCACGACCGCCTTCGTAGCACGCCTGGGGCGCAACGTGGATCCCTACTATGCAATGCAACCTTGCAGCTCGGGCAATGGGCCGAACTGGCGGGCTGGTGAGCCAGCTGGCCCGCTAATGGACGCCCAGGAAGTCCAAGATGGCGTGAATGAACGTCAATGGGTGCGGTGGACAACCAGGGACAAGCAGACTCGGCCCTACCTGATCGAAGAACGCGCGGTCTACCCCGTCCCCATCTCGGTAAAGGCCGCCCGAGATCGCACAGGCGCCCACCGCCACAACAAACTTTGGCGCTGGCATACTCTCCCACGCGAGCCGAATGGCCTGCCTCATATTACTTGTGAGTGGGCCAGTGACGACCAACGCGTCGGCATGTCTGGGTGAAGCGACCCACTCAATTCCGTAACGCTGCAGGTCGAAGTTCACGTTCGCCACAGCATTCAGTTCAAGCTCACAAGCGTTGCAGCCGCCAGCGGACACTTGCCGCATCTTCAATGAGCGCCCAAAGATTGAGGCCACGCTCGCCGCAGCGATCGGCGGGAGGCCAGAGTCCCCCGCGGTCACTAAAAGGTCCTCTCTGCGAACGCTGCCCATACGCGTCTCTTCGCTAAAGGAAATCTTCTGAACCGGGCAACCGTCAGCGCAGGCATTGCAAAACACACAGGCGCCGAGGTCCAAACGAACGGGGCCCACTGAAATAGCCTGCGTGGGACACGCGTCTTTACAGCGCACGCAGTCAACTTCGCAGTCATCAGACTTGATGACCGGGAGCCCACGGAAACCGCGCGGAACCGCCGCGCGCAGATCCTTGATGACAGGACTTCCTTGCGCCACTCGAACCCGGAGGGACTTGATTAAGCTCACAGGTCATTCCCGCAGTAAGAGAGGTCGAAGCTCTTGTTGCAGAGGGGAAAATCGGAGACTTCGTCGCCTCTCTGGGCGATGGCCAACCCCATCCAATTCCGAAAAGAAGGGTCCTGTACCTTGTAGTGAACGAGCTGTCCGTCAGCCCCTGTTTCCAAGCAATGCAGAAGCTCGCCTCGCACGCCCTCCTTGATCGCTACAGCAAGGGACGCAGGAGAAAGCTTCAAAGGAGGCTGGCTGGAGGCGGCCCCTACCGCGGCCTCCTTCGTGCAGGTCTTTAACACATTGCAAGCAAGCGCCTGGCTGAGCCAACCGAGCGAGGCCGTCATTTCGTCGATTCGGATAGTGGCTCGCGCAAAGCAATCTCCGTCCTTGGCCGCTGCGCACTCTAACGAGATCTCACGGTATGGCCCGTCGGCCAGCCCGAATCTCGCGTCCACTGGAACTCCCGACGCGCGAGCAGCAACGCCCACCACTCCGAGCTCTTGGGCATCACCGGGACTTAGGGCCCCAACGCCGACGAATCGGTGATGTGCGCTCTGCGTGCTAACGAAGTAGTCATTCAATGTGGACAGGTCTGTGACTACTCCTTTCAACTGCGTGGCAACATCCTCCAGCGCCAAAAGCCGCGGGCGGCCCCCCAAGCCACCTGGCCTCACGGCGCCTCGACCGAACCGACTGCCGCATAGCCGCATCATGCCGTTAATCACTATAGTGCGCAGACGCCCATAACCCGTGGCGGCCTGAAGCAGGCCGATGTCGGCTGCCAACGCCGAAAGAGTAGCCATATGCATGCCCACTCGTTCGAGTTCGAGCAGGACTGCGCGCATCAATTCATCCCCAGGAGCAACCGCAACGTTGGCCAATGACTCGAGCGCAGCACAGTACGCCCAACTATTTCCTATGCTGGTATCTCCGGCGATCGTCTCGACCAGGGGCGCTAGCAGACGCGAATCCCTTTGCAAGAGAAGCGGCTCTACCCCCCGATGTTGGTAGCCCAGCTGGACCTCAAGGTGAAAGACCTGCTCCCCACGACACTGAAAACGAAATGACCCCGGTTCGATTACGCCCGCATGAATAGGTCCGACGGCTACTTCATGCACCTCTTTACCGGCGATTGAGTAGTACGGGTACGTGGCCATATCGGCTCCCCGTGGCGAACGGACGGGCTTGAGCCAGGGGTGATTGTCGATCCGAACTGACGTTTGCTCGAAAATCTCGCGCTCAAAGCAATGCCAAGCTGGCCAATCCGGCGTCAGGCTCACATAGCCTTTGAGCGGATCGAGGAGCACGCGCGAAGCCGAGATCGAGCCAGTAGGATCGACGAATACACTGGTCACGAGCACGCCTTGCGTTGACCTTCGACCAAAGGCGATCAGCAGCCGCTGCCCGGCGCTACGCCGCTCTAGACAGTCTGCTCGCCACGTAGCGGCGTCCCACGTGGCGATCGAGTCCAGCGCTACACAAGAAACCGCGTGTAGAGGATTCACTGTTGCCCCAAAGATGCGGCCACTTCACGTATGAGCTGATTGACCGATTGCGGGATGTACACACCGAGAACCACCAAAGCCAGAAGGAAGACGACCTTCGGCCAGGCAGAGAGCAAGGTCTGACGTGGCCAAGCCGCGTGTGCCTGCGGCTCACCCCAGATCATCGGAAAGATGGTTCTGCCTGTTGCAACAAACGTTACGGTAATGAGCACGCAGAACGTCGCGAACACAAACATGTGGTTCGAGCTGACCAGTGCCGAGAGAATCAGCAGCTCGCCAAAGAAGCTCCCAAAGGGAGGGAACCCAAGCAAGGCGAAGGTTCCTATCATTAGAAAGAGACCGCTATAAGGCAGATCCTTGAGTAGTCCCGATATCTTCCGCGTGTCCTTCGTTCGGTAGTGGTCTTTGATCTTTCCGCACGTCAGAAACAAGATCGCTTTGATAAAGGCGTTGCTCAAGACGTAGAGCAGCACCCCGTAAGATGCACCGTCGCCGATCGCCAAGCCGATCGCAATTACCCCCGCATGATTGATCGAAGCGTAGGCAACCAATCGCTTAACATTTCGAACAGCTACTATATTGAAGGTCGATACCAACATTGACATGACCCCCATCGTCATCAGCTCTGACGAGACAAGCTGACTACACCCGGGCCTAAACATCTCAACGACACGGAAGATCATCAGCAGCGTCGCATTGAATTGCACGGCCCCTAGCAGCGCAGTCACCGCAGGGGGAGCCTCATCGTAGGCCTCCGGGAGCCAGGAGTACATAGGAGCCAACCCAAGCTTGGTACCCAAGCCGAGCAACATGAGCGCGACGCCCAACTTCTCCCAGCGGTCTGCGCTCCCACTCGCCCGCGACTGCATCTCACTAATGAACAATTCGCCACTAGCGCCATCCGACCTCGCGAGGCAGGTGAACCCGAGCAGAACCAGACCCAAGCCGACTGAGGAAAAGAGCAGATAGTGGAAAGACGCCTGCCTTGACGCAGGAGAATGAGGTCGAACGATAAGCAACGTTGCAGCGAGAGCCGTGCACTCCAACGCTATCCACATTACGTAAAGTTTATTGGCAAGGAAGACCACATTGGTCGCGACGAGCAATACAATCGCAAGCGGAACAAAGCGCTTCATCTCGGCGCCAAGCTCCGGCACCACCTGGAGACGGCTCCAAACGTAAACAGCGATACCGAGAAAGATCGGGTTTACGAAGGCGAGGAAGAGGCGGGAGCTAGCGTCAACGCATAGATAGCCGTTGAGCAGCGGCGCGACGGACGGGCGGGCGGCCGCATAAACTGACAGCGCGGAAGCCAGCAGCCCGCAGGCTACAAGCACAAGCGCAGCAGCAGAGCCTCGCTGAGGCCGGGCAAGCAGCTCCGGCTGCATTGCGGTCATAGGCCTCGACCCTTGGACTCGGCGAGTCCTCGTTCCGACAGCGGGGTCGTTGCTGGAATTCCAGCGAGGTAGTTTCGAAAGAGCAGTACCGTCCCCAGGAACGCAAGCTCCAATGCCAGCTTGATACCCCAAGGCAACCGATGTCCCTCGATACCAAGCTCCATCAATGCAATACCGTTCTCGATGCGCAGGGCGCCTATGACTTGCGCAAACGGCCCTGACTGGTTCGCCAGCACCAGGAACCCCAGAAGCACCGCGGAGGCGGCAACCGCAACGAGCGTCCGTTGGTCACCCGGCGCGGGCACCATGACCTCGGAGAAGCTGAAGGAACTGAGCACAATCGCCAAGGCGAGTGTCCAACCAATCCGCAGCGGTCTCGGGAGAGTGGAGCCGGGACGCGAGCAGACTCATCAGTAGGCCTTGGCAGGACAGCCCGAGGAGGCTCGTCCGCCACGTCGCGACGAACAGGGGAAGCACCAATACGCCCAAGAGTGCAACTAGTAGTGGGCTCACGGTTGCACCATCGGCCGCCAAGCAGTGGCTAACAAACCTACGGCCGACATCGCCAGCGCTATCGCTATATAGCTTGGTATTGCCCGCATTTTTAGGCGGCCCACCAAGGATTCTACCGTACCGAACAGCACGGCGATAAGCAGGCAAACCCCTAATTGCGCAAGGGCAGCGATACCAGTCGATGTACCGCCAAGCGGATTGAGGAGACTAGCCACGAGCGAGGTGGTCACCATTAGCTTCAGGGCGAGCCCCCACTGAATAGCAGCCAAATCGGGGCCACAATGATCGAGCACCATCACCTCGTGGACCATGGTCAGCTCCAGATGTGTAGCGGAGTCCCCAACCGGGATTCGCCCCGTCTCTACCTGCGTGATGAGCAACAACGCGCATACACTCAGTGCCCACACCACTGGGGAGACGCTGCTCCCAGCGCCATGCACGGCCTCCCCTAACGAGTGCGCCCCAGAACCAAGGCAGAGCGCGCCGAAAACACAGAAGAGAGCTGGTTCGAGCAAGGCCGAAAACGTTGCCTCACGTGCAGCGCCCATACCTTGGAACGAGCTACCAGTATCCAGCGCAGCGAGGATCAACGCCCCTCGACCAAGCGCCCATACGTAGGCAAGCCATACGAAGTCGTAGCGGAAGCTAACCAACGAGTCACCGCCCCAAAGTGGAACCAACGGGACGACGGCGAGACTCGTTGCCAAGAATACCCAGGGGCCGAGTCTGAAGACGTGTGTGACGCCATCACCGCTTAGACTCTGCTTACGCAACAATCGAATAACGTCAAAGAGCAGCTGAAACAGCGGGGGCCCCTTGCGACCCGACCACAACGCTTTCGTCCGCTGGATTGTGCCGTGGAGAAAAAATGGAAGCACCCCTAGCGCGAAGCTCAACTTGATTATCAGCATCACCATGACGCCCCTGTACCGAGCGCAAGCGCGCCAATCAGCGCCAAGGCGATGAGCCCAGCGGCAAAGGCAAACTTTGGCTGTTCGGAGATCCGACCAGCGGTTTGGCCCGCGAGCTTCTCGCCTTGAAGGACAACCTCAAAGACGCGCTGCTCCACAGCATCCGGGACACGCGTCGCGAGATGGCCGGGCTGCGTGGGAAAGAACTCGACCGGAAGGCTAGCGCTTCTTTCGCTAGGAATGAACGAGTCGAAGACTCGGCCAAGTTGCTCGGAGAAGGAGCTACCGGTGTATTGCATTCGAGAGTTGAGTTCGGTGTACCCGCAAGCCCACACGGCCGATTTCTTTTGGCTCTGGGCTTGCCAAGCCCGACCTACCATCGCCAAGAACAGCAGCACGGCTAGACCGCGACTTGCCCAAAGCATTCCAGTGAGAGGCTCGAGTACCTGGGGCGGCGCAGTGGAGAACGGCAATCGGGATAAGACGCCTCCCAAGAGTCGCAGACCTAACTCTGGAACAAGCCCGAACAGCAAGACGCCGAGCGCCTGAAGTACGAGCGCTAGCATCATTGTTCGAGGAGGGTCTTGTGCGTCTCTCGAGGTTGTCTCGCGGGGACTCCCCAGAAACACGATGCCAAAGGCTCGCACCATGCTCAGCAAGCTCACTGCGCCGACAAAAGCCAGCACTGAGGCGCAGGCCGCCAACCCAACGTTCGAGGAAGGAGACGGGGCGTTGCCCGAAAGCAACGCACCATAGATTACGAACTCACCCACGAAGCCGTTTAGTGGCGGCAGTGCACAGCTGGCCATCGCTCCAAACAGGAACAACATCGCCGTGCGCGGCATTTTCTTGCTCAAGCCACCTAGCCGCTCGAGGTCTACCGTGCCCATCGCACGATGAACCGCGCCAGCCGCAAAAAAGAGCAAGCACTTGAAGATTGCGTGATTGAGGATGTGCAAGAGCCCACCGGTGAAGCCGGCGAAACACAGCGCGGGTTCGTCCCACGTCCAGCCCAAGAGGCCCACGCCAATACCTATTGCGGCAATACCGACGTTCTCTGTGGATGAGTAGCCGAGCAGTCGCTTGAGGTCCCGTTGGGTTGTTGAGTAAAGCACTCCAAAAAAGGCGGATACCATGCCAAAAGTGAGGACACTCCAGCCCATCCATTCGTCCGGCTTCCCCATCAAGAAGACGAACCTGAGTAGCCCGAACAGCCCGGCCTTGTGAATGACTCCGGACATCAGCGCTGAGACATGTGCTGGAGCAGCGGCGTGCGCTCTCGGCAGCCAGAAGTGGAATGGGAAGAACGCTGACTTGATTGCAAAGGAGGTTCCTAGCAACAGGAACAGCGTTCCCCTCGCCGGAGTGGGCTGACGTAAGAACTCCCCGAAGTCTCTGAAGTCCATCGAGTTGGTCTTGCTGTGGAGCAGCATGAAGGCAGCTACGAGCACGAAGAGGCCTACGTGAGTCGACACCAGATAGCTAAACCCAGCAAAGCGGGTCCTCTGATTCTGATAGTCCCAGATAACCAAAAGCCAGGCGGAGACTGCGGCGATCTCCCAGCCAAGCAAAAAGACCAAGGCATTTTGGGCGGTGTAAACCAACACAAACGCGACCATGGTCGTATTGAGCAAGGCATAGTGTGGGCCGCCGCGCCGCCCTTTTAGAATTGCTCTTTGGAGATAGCCTGACGCGTATAGCGTCCCAAGAAAGGTCAAGGGCAGGGACCACGCGAGGAAGAAGGAACCGAGTGCGTCCAAGCGGAATACAATGCTATCGATTGGCGAGGACCAAGCCCAAGTTGCCTCTATTGGGGTGCCGCCGCCAAGAGTGCTCGCAATGCCGATCAACACGCACAGCACGCCCACGAATTGAGACACGAGAGTTGCCATCAGCACCGCGGCGTTGGAACGCAGCGCTAACGACAGCCCCGCCCCCACTAACAACACGGGGATACTCGCGAGGACCAGCGCTAACATCATGGCCCCGCGTTCAGCGAGTATCCGTTGCTCATGGCAACCGCCTCCAGTGGTGCCGCAGCGCATCTAGGATGGCCCAACCGAATACGGGTTTGGAAATGATAACGGGGGCAATAGCGTCGCCAACTGACGCGAGAGCGGGCGCCAAGCGCTGATGAGCATTGGTAACGACAACGAGCAACAGGCCCGTTCGCGCAGCCCGAACGCCGTCAATCCAGCGAACTACTCGTTCTGGGGCAAACTCGTCTGGAAAGAGGACAACCGCTGAGACGGCGACCCCCAGCTCCTCCACCGCGCCAAGCTCGGTGGTCGCGCGACACGAGACACCTACCGTTGCTAGGTATTCCTGTAAGCCCCCGGTGGTCTGCTTGCTTTCGGCGACGACCACGACTGGGCCCTTGGCTATGCCAGTGCGCATATCGGGCAAGTAGCAATCGTCAGACCCGACCCTTTTTACCGCGGGCTGACGCGGATGGCGTGAGACGCGCGAGCATATTCCGCACAAACGACAAAATGTCGCACCGATTCGGCATGCTTAGAGCGAGATGCGCCATGTACTACAGCATCTTCGGCCCTGCTGCTGAACTTCCGCCACTCGAGACAGGCGCAAAGGCAGTCGAGTGGCGACACAGGGAAGGTCGTCGTCGACGGGTATGCCGGTCAGTAGAGCGGTCCGCTGCCTCCAGCGGAGCCCGTTCCACCACCTGTGCCACCCGCGCCAGGGAGACCAAACGACAGCGTGTTATTCGTGAGAACACCGGTCGTCGACAATCGGAATACCGCGTAGCTAGGACCACCGGCGCCGCCTCCGCCCGCGCCGCCATTACCGGCTTTACCGCCGTTACCGCCCTTACCGCCTTGGCCAATCTGCGTTGTACAGTTATTGCCCCCCAGCGCTCCAGTGCCGCCGGCTCCGCCGATTCCGCCTACTCCGCCGTTGCCACCGTTTCCGCCATTGCCCGCCTCGATAACGTTGTTGATTAGGGTTACGGTCGTGCCGCTGGCCAGCAGAAACACCCCGAACGAGCCACCGCCGCCAGCGCCGCCGGCGCCGCCCGTGCCTCTACATCCGCCAGCGCCACCGCCACCGCCGCCATTCCCCTGAGCGTCATTGCACGAGGCGCAGCTCTGGGCACCGCCACCGCCGCCGCCTCCACCGCCGTTGCCATGAACGCCAAGTCCACCGGCCGCTCCAACTGAAGAGGCCCAGAAGCCCCCGACGACACTCCCGCTCGACCCGCCGGTGCCACCCGACCCGTTGGCTCCTGCGCCACCGTTGGTGCCATTCTGACCAGTTCCACCAGGGTTTCCCCACATACCGCCAGTGCCGCCCAAGACGCCGGAGACGCCGGAGAGGCCGGTTGATCCGTTGTTCTGACCGTCTGCGCCGCCTTTGCCCCCCACACCGCCGGTCCGACCGCAGGTTGAGATCCCGCCCGCGCCGCCCGGGCCTCCAGGCCCATCGTCATCGCAGGTCGTCTCGCTGCCTACGACCCCATCGCCGCCATCGTCCCCTGCGGTGCCTGCAGTACCGGCAGCGCCTGGCCCTGCACTGCCGGCAGAGATCGTATTGTTCTTCAGCACCAGGCCGTCACAATTGTTACAGTAAACAGCATAGTTATTGGTACCCGCGACGGAGGTATCTAGCGTCCGGATATTAAAGTAGTCCACCGTCGTAGTGGACAAGATATTGCTCCCATCCAACGCGGTCACTCGACCTCCAGTAACCGTTGATGAGCGCAACTCTGCGGTATAGAGAGCGCTTCGCTGCCAGCCGTTGGAGGATGAGTAGCCGCCGTGAAGCGAAACCCCAGCCGCTAGCACGACGCGTGCGTTGTAGACGCCATCGGAGACCAGGACTCTCGACTTTCCCTGAGCCTGAGCCAACGAGATTCCCGTGACCACGCTCGCTACCGGGTCCAAGATCGTACCTTGATTTAGATTGTTTCCATCGACGCTCACGAAGATGGCGTCCCCAATATCTCCATCGATTCCGTCGCAGTTCGCGTCGACGAAGGCATCATCCGGCTCGTCGGTTGCGCTGGTCACCGTACATGCATATTCACATCCGTTCGTGGAGGAGCCGTCGAGGTCGACGAACCCGGGTAGGCAAGCAACGAACGTGCAGCCACCGCCGACACAACTGGTTTCGGCGTTAGGGATGACGGCGGCGCAATCGTTGCCGCAGGAGCCGCAAGCAGCAGGGTCAGCCATGAGGTCGACTTCACAGCCATCCGAAGACAGACCGTTACAGTCGTCGTGATCATTCAAGCACTGCCCGATAACGCAGACGTCTCCGGCGCAACTGGCCGAGGTATTGGGCGTACTGCAGGCAATGCCACAGCCGCCACAGTTTAGCGCATTGTTGAAGACGTTGGTCTCACAGCCGTTGGCTGCGTTTTCATCACAATCCCGGAATAGCTCGTCACAGGCCTCTATGACGCATTCGCCCTGTACACACTCGCCTGAGCCAAAGGCTGGGCTACAGGGTTTGTTGCATGCTCCGCAGTGTTTATTCGAGCTGCTGAGGTCCGTCTCGCAACCGTTCGTAAGGTCTGCGTCGCACGCGCCAAAGTTGGTGGGGCAGTTGGACACGCTTCCGACCATCGGCACCACCGTGTCTGCAACCGTGACGCCTGCGACATCGTGAACCACCACCACGTTCTCGGCGGGGAGCGTGCTCGTTGCTTCCGTGGCGGCAAAGCTCACCTCAAACCAAAGGGACTCGCCTGAAGCCCTGGTGAAGGGCAGCGACTCTTCAACACGCAACAAGGTCTCTGGCGCGCCCGGATCCGGCTCGAAGCGAAGCACCCTTACCTCGAACTCCGGAGCGTCCACGCTTGCCTGGCGGAAGACCACATCCGCGTTCGTCTCGTTGTCGATACGAAAGAGCCTCTTTTCCAGCTCTCCGGCTGGTACTTGGCCAAAGTCGAGTTCAGCCTGCGACTTGCAGTCCGCCTCGGGAACTTGCTCCTCCAAGACGCACAGGCGAACGCCCTCGGGATCAACCTCGCTACCTCCGCTGCCGCCTCCACCCTCCGAAGGTGACTCTCCTGCTGCACAGCCAGAGCTAAGCAGCGACAAAAGACTTCCAGCAAGGGTCGTAAGCGCAGACGAGCGAACGCTAAGAAGACGCATCTTCCTAGTGAACCAGAGCCGAGCGCCCTTGTCGAACGTGCGGCATCATTGCAGCACCCGCTCCGACTGGATCAGAGCTACCCCACTGGATCGCTGGCCTCGAGAACGGCCGAGACAGGCGCGCCTTCGCAATGTCCAAAGCTCCAACAGCTTGAGCATCGGGGCACCGCTTTTCGCAAAGAAGCACAAAGCTTCGGTTTGGGATTCAGCAGAGCAAAGGGCCCAAGACTGCGGCATGGACGTGCTCCAGCTCAGCCGATGGACCACACTGATTTTTGGACCAAGCCCTCCTCGCTCCGCCTCGAGGTAGAAGGCGTGGCTGGACTCGACGTTCGTGAGTTCAGAATTGTCGACCGTCTCAACGAGCTCTTCAGCGTGGAACTCGTGGTCGTCTCAAAGGATGCAGCGTTGGACCTCGAGGCTCTCATTGGGCAAGGAGCCCGATTCACGATCGAGCTCGATGAGGCGAGCTACGGCCTTTCGCGACGCAACTTTCGCGGCTTGTTTCGGAGATGCATCACCTGCGAGCGGAAGAGCACGGTCTCTCCACCTACCAACTGACTGTCTCGCCCGAGTTCTGGCTGCTCACGCAGCGCTCGAACTGTCGCGTTTTTCAACAGATGACCGACATCGACATCGTCAAGACGCTCCTTGGTGAGTGGAACCTTCAAGTGGAGGACCGCTGCGCTTCCAGCTTCAAACCTCGGAAGTATCGCGTCCAATATCAAGAGACGGACTTCGCGTTCGTGAGCAGACTGCTCGAGTCAGCAGGTATTACTTATACAGTTGAGTCGAGTGATAGCGGCGCGCAGGTGCTGCTGATGGATGCGCCGGAGCGCGGTGTAGAGCGGGCGGGTTCGCTCGAGCATCAGGACGCTCCGATGGCTACGACGAGGTATGCAACCAAGATGCGCGCCTCACGCGCCGTTACCTCCGGCCATGTGTCGATAGCGGATCACGACCACCGCATGCCCAACGCGCCCCTTGTCAGCAGCGCAATCGCGAGCCAGCAATCAACCGAAGCCAGGCTAGAGAAGTTCATGTATTCCCCCGGCGCCTTCCGCTTCGGCGGGCCTGGGCCCAATGACACGCCCACAGCAGACGATCGTGGCAGGACTCGCACCGATATGACCGAGGCGCGTAGAATAGCGAGTCAAGTCGCCGCCGCGTCGATGGCCCGCGCTCGACGCTACCAGTTTGAGTCAAACGCGCTCGACCTGTGGCCGGGCCTGCGGGTCACCGTTACCAATACCCCCATCGCTGAACGTGTCGGGCAACTGCTGATTACCGGCACCACGATCACGGGCACGCATGACACTCACGGTATGGTGGTTGTGGAGGCCGCCACTGCGGCGGCCGCCTACAAGCCCGTGATGCGGACGCCGCGACCCGCTATTTACGGCATTGAGACCGCTACCGTTGTTGGGCCGGCTGGTGAAGAGCTCCACTGCGACGAATTCGGACGAGTGCGAGTGCAGTTCCACTGGGACCGTTACGGCCGTATGGACGAGATGAGCTCCTGCTGGATCCCAGTCAACCAACCCTGGGCTGGCGGCGGACTGGGCGGCATCAATATTCCGCGCATTGGACAGGAGGTAATGGTGAGCTTTCTGGGAGGCGATCCAGAAGAGCCGATGGTGGTTGGTAGAATGTTTACCAACTTGAACCGACCACCGTGGCCGCTCCCCGGGAACGTCAACCAAAATGGCTTCAAGAGCCGGACAATTGGCGGCTCGGCTGATCAGTTCAATATGTTTAGAACCGATGACACGCCCGGCCAGGAAGAGATGGCTGTCCAAGCCGAGAAGGACTTCAACAAGCTCGTCAAGAATGATGAGACCAAGAAGATCTTGCGGCACAAGGTTCAGGAAGTGGGAGGAGACCGCAGGAATGCTATTGCCGGCAGTGATAGCGAGTCTGTAGACGGCAATCAGACCCAGTCGGTGCTCGGCGAACAGCTAAGTTCGGTCTTGGGCAACAAGATGGCTAGCGTTTTGGGCGATCTCATATCGTCAGCAGGTGGTCAGCGGGTGCTTCAAACCGCCTTGGAGATGGCATCCAGCGCGCTCGCGCACCGGTTCACCAGTGAGACGGGGACAACCCTATCGGTAGGCCAATCGATGATCCACATGACTCCGGACGCCATCGTGATCCAATCGCCGAAGATCTTGCTGAACCCGGGGGAAGAGATTGCACAGCAAGCGGTTCTGACTGGCCAGACACCGTCTCCGGCCGCCACCGCCTCATGAAGCTCCTGCGCGCTACATTCCTGGGCATTCGAGGGCTACGTGATCTGACGATCGACTTCGCCGCGGGTGACTCTCATCCCCACCCTACCGTCCTGCTTTTTGGCGGACCTGCAAGCGGCAAGACGCGCATTCTTGAGGCGCTCTTGGCAGCAAAGGATGTCCTTGCACCGTACGGAGCGCCCACGCGTGGGGCGCCATGGGTCGGGCCAGGCAACTCAGCGGCAAAGGTAGAGCTCACCTTCGTCTTGGACGCGGAGGAGTGCGCTGATGCAGGCTTCACCGAGGCCACCGTAACCGCTGAAACCATCTTTACCGAGAAGCGCTGTCAAAGAGAGGCACCCGAAGGCCTCATCTCCCTGCTCCAGCGCTATGAGCATGATCCGCGGTTCGGCAAGTTTGAATACTTTCCGGCTAACCGCACACTTCCACCACCTGGGGTTGCTGCTGGCCTCTCCGCCGCAGAACAACGCTTGCTCCGAACAACCAGAGACCCGCGCAAATATAGCTTCGTACCGCGGCTAATTGCAGCCATGGCAGGCGCGCCGGAGCTGAGCCAACGCTTCGCTAGCACACTATCGAAGCTATGCCCGACCTTGCAGTTTCTGCCCGGGTCACCTGCAGATCCATTGCGTTGTTTCTCCAGCGGCGGCGGCGCCGCCTCGCTCCCGCACGAGCTTTGCGGAACGGAGACGGATGCATTGATTCTGGCTGCTACGGCGGTCCTCGTCCGACTCGACAGGTCGATACTATTCATCGACCGACCGGAACTTGGGACAGAGGATAAGGGGTTTGCCCAGTGGCTCGACGGGGTGCACGCCATGGCACCAAACGCCCAAGTCATCTTGGCGAGTTCGAGTACAACCTTAATGGCGAATCTTGAACCGCGCGCAGTCGTTCAATTAGGAGCCTGACGCGATGCCCGCTTACTATCTCAATGAGGCGGCTTTCGACCTGCCCGACGGAGATGTCATCGACAACACCGTCCACACTTTGAGCGTTGGGCTCGAGTCGGGCGACGCCGTTGGCTTTGCGGTCGCACGTCGTCCTCTCGGCGACGACAAGCCCTTTCGTGAATTCGTAGACGAACATTTGCTACGCGAGCGCACGGCTCTACGTGGATACTCATCGGTACATCTACGTGATGTCGAGCTGACGAACGCCTCGGCCATCGACTGCGCGGCGTTCTGGCGCGGCAGCGACGGAACGATGGTGTACCAACGCCAGTGCCACCTTCCTGCCAATGGGGTCTGGCTAATCCTCAATGCCACCGTTGCAGCGGCAGCGCGCGAGGGCTGTGACGCATTCTTTGACAACGTCCTCGCGAGCCTTCGGCTCCGCGAGTAGTCCTCGATTCACCCACCTTTGACCGCTCTGAATTCTCACCTGTCGAGGCGTCCATGACTGCTGCGTATGAATATGCTGCTGCAACCTGTGTCGATGGCCTCACTTCAGCCAAGGCCGAGGAACTCTCACTTGCCAAGATGCGACGCCGACGTCGCGAAGCCGGCGAGAAGGAGCTAATCGGCAAGCTGGGAAAAAAGCCGAGCAAGGACGCAGTAGCGGCCGCCAAAGCTCAAGCCGCCCAAGAGGCCTCACAACTGACCATCAACGATTGGCGGCGTTCCGTCGTTGATAAGCTCGGTAGCGCACAAGAGGGGGACTACGCGGGCTACTCAACTGGCACGGGAAAGAACCGCTCCAAGGTGACCCTAACAGAGGGACAAGCCAACGCGATGCACGCTGCATCCAAGGCGCTTGGGCCCGACAAGTCCGGCAACCTCAAATGGCAATCAGCAGCGCAGCTCGAGCAGCTACTCAACGGCACGCTGCCGGGGGCCGCGAACGAATTCACTGCCGACAAGTACAGCTCGCGACGCCGCCCGATGTTTGGATATCTCGGGACGAAGGGTCTTATCTACGATCCCGACTGGCAGCCCGAGACCAGCGTTTCCTATGTCCAGACCACCAAGGCTGCGGACGGCACGGTGGTAAAGAAGAAGTATTATCCCGATCCTTTGACTGTGCCCTATGTCGTCCACCGACCGGGCATCTTCACACCGACATTTGGCTCCTTCGTCAAGGTGACCAACCCTGCGGAGGGCGGAGGAACCACCTATGCGCGTGTGCTCGAGGGAGGGCCCACAGGGAAGCACGGAGCCGAAGCGTCGCTCAAAGCACTTGAGGCAATTGCGGCGCCCGGGCAGTCGGTGAGCCCAACCGGGACGGACATCGGCGACATAACCTTCAAGCCGATTGGGCGCCCACCCGCCTATGCGGGCGGCTACAAAGTTGGCGTGGACGACCTCAACAATGAGGAGATTCAACTCGCAGGCTGGTTGATAGACAAGAAGGGCGTCAACCACATAGGTACGCACGACCAGCTCAAGGATGCCATCGCCAAGGTAGGCAAAGAGGCTGAGGACAAAGCCAAGGCGTTGGGGCTTGATCCCAAGAATCCAGGGAAAAAGGCTACGACTGAAGCGCCGCCGGCCACGCCTCCCCCGCCCGCCGGTGCTGGGCCGCTGCTCCTGACCGGTTTTCCAACCGTCGCCATCGGGCCTGAACTCAACTGTGCTGGCTACGCTGATGCCGCCTGCGAACATGAAGCTGGCGGCTCCGTTGCGGAGGGCGCGTGGGGTATCTTCGTTGGGGAGAGCCCGTTGGCTCGTGTCGGCGACAAGACCACCGATCAGCTCAACGTAAAGACGGGAAATCCGGAGGTTCAGGTTTTTGGCCCTCCCTCCAGCGCCAAGCTCCAGAAAGAGGCGCCCGTTCCCAAGGCGGTCCCGCTCGAAGTGCTACGGCGTGGCGAGAGCAGCGAGATGGTGAAGCTCGTGCAACGGAAACTTGGGGTTTCGCCGACCGGACTATTTGGGTCGAAGACACAAGCGGCAGTGCGCGCCTTCCAAAAGGCGAATAACCTGCGTGTCGACGGCGTCGTGGGAGAGAAGACCTGGGGCGCACTTCTGAGGTAGTCGAGGAGCCGGTGAGTGAAGGTCGAGATAGCCGCCCAGTGTCGAGTCGCGGAGAAGCCGTCGAGATTCGCGGGCATGCCCCCTTCGATGCAGCCGTGGTTGTCTGGCAACGACGAGGCGAAACAGTCGCTACCGTCATTGCCAAGGCGACGTACGCGCTCGAGCCCGAGGTGTGTCCGCTCTTAGAAGAGCCGGACGCCATCCAGCGGATCGACGAGACGTGGGACGACCAAACAGGGAGGAGCGTAAGAGTCCCCTCCGATTTGGCTCCTATCAAGTGCGGCTACGACGTCCTCGTCGTAGGCCACGCTCACGCTCCGAAGGCTGCGACGCGTGTGCTCGTGCGGCTCGTCATCAGCTCAATCGACAAGAGCGTTGAGGCGCGTGTTCCGTGCCGCGTGTCCGCAGATGGAAAAGTTGAAGCCGGCCCGCCGCTGTTACGATTTCCACTGCGCTATGAGGTGGCTCCACTCACAGCGGCCAATCCAGTTGGCATCGATCCGAGGGTCTACGACAAGGTCGCTGGTAACTACCGCTTGCCGCAACTGCTGCCTCCCGACCTCGCGGTCAAACCGGGCCAAGAGCTGCCTTTTGTTGGGCTAGGCCCGATTGCACCTACCTGGCCGACCCGCGATAGCCTGTTGCGAACGGAGGACAGAGAGTGGCTGCAGGCTATGTCGCATAAGCCGCAGCCGAACGGATTTGATCCCAACTACTTTACAGTTGCCCCGCTCGACCAACGCGCTGACGCACCCTTCCGCGCCGATGAACGATTGGTGCTTGAGTGCCTTCATCCGCAGTATCCTCGACTGACAACCACACTTACAGCCGCGACTCCCATGCTGACGTCTTCCCTCGGGGGAGCGTTGCCAGAGCTCGTTGCGGACACCCTGCTGATTGATTCGGATCGCGGAATTGTAACGCTCACCTGGCGTGCCCAGCTCGCGATCGACCTTCGTCGACAAACGCGAATCGCGGTTCGGCCGCGTGGCAATAGTTGGGTCAACAAGAGGAGCGCGGCCATCTCTGCTCAGTCGTTCGCTCAAGCAGAAACGCACGATGGCGAAGGGGAAACATTACTGGAGGCGCTCAACACAACGAGCGCGGATGGCAACCCTGACCTCGCTGCCGTGTTGCCTTTCCTCACTCGCGCACCGAGTGCTCCGCGGCAAAGCGGGCTGCCAGAGGCCGGCCTTCCGTTCCGTTCGGCTCCACCTGCGCCGCCAAGCAACCATCGCACTGTGCCGCCGCCTCCACCATCGATTGCGGCTACTTCGTCCCGAACGCCAGGTGCAACCGTCGCTAGTGCAACGCTGTCCGCACCGCCTTCGGTCCTGCCGAAGCCATCGGCGGTTGGTGTGCCGCTTCAACCACCGCCCATTGCCGCGCCTCTGCTGCAGGCCCCAGCTTCTGTTCCGCCTCAGTCGCTGCCTATCCCGCAACAAGCTGCGCCTCCGCTACCGCCCCCCCCACCGGCTCCTCCGCCGCAGCCGCTGGGGACTCAGCTTCATCCACCGCTGACTCGTCCCCCGCCGCCAATCGTTCAGCAAGCGCCGATGCCGACGCCTGGCCCGAGCAACAGCGCTCCGCAGGCGAGCCCTCCGCTACGCGCTACCTTTCAAGCCCTCGAGAGCCCGCGACGCGAGGCGACGGAACCTGCGCCCTTTGGAGCTGCATTCCCGAGCCGCTCAAAACCGGCGATGATTCCGAGCGCCAAATCAGCCTCCGACGGAGCAGCTGATAGGCGCCCGGATACCAAGTTAGCCGACAAGGACGCCAAGACGGAAACATCCGTCAGGCGCTGCTTGGTGGATCTACTGTGGCACGATGCGCAACTTCCCCGGCGGCTCCGCAGGGGCAAGAGCTTTACCCAAGTACTGGCCGACTTCTCGCCACCCAAGGGGCACAGAAGACTGGACGAGGCTGAAGCGGACCGCGACCGAGAGGATCGCGCCAAGCTGGATGTTCTGCGCGTCTTGTCGTGCGGGGAGCCAGCGCGAATCAGTGACCTGAGCAGCTTGGCGGACGAGCAGATGGAGGACGCCAACGATCTCGAGATCCCAGTTTTTCTGGTTAGCGGGGAGCTTCGTCCAAGTTTTGATGAACTGGCGGCGCTCAAAGCGGCCGTTCGAATCTCTCAGCCTTTGGCGGCAAACGATAAACGACTGCTCTCCGTGCTCGCCGTGGCCAATGAAGTGTTGGCTGGGAGTAGCCCGCCCAGCAGCGAAACGACATCATCGCTGCTCAAGCAAATCGAATCAGCTACGACGGGCCTCAATCTTCCCGCTCGGTACGTCGCCGACAGCGTGGAGAAGTCACTGCTGGAAACCCGCGCCTACAGGAAACGTGGCATCCTTGGCGAATCTCGCATTCGCTGTGATCTGCTGGTTCCGAGCGCTACAGCCTGGCCCTGCTACGTGATTGAAGAAGTTGCTCAGAAACTCCCACTGCTACCTTCGTTTCCAATCGTGGCCCTGGTTGAAGTTAGGCCGCGCGAAGACGCTAGTGAAGCCCACTCGGAGTCGCTGCTCGTGGTCGCCCTCGGGAGAGTGCTGCGTAGAAGTCGCTTGTAAGAAGCAGGCTAGGGTCCGACTAGGTGGGCATCCGTTCCCACCAAAGTCCCAGAAGCGATTTCCACTTCTTCGCCGGCTAGGTCAACGCCGAAGAGCGCTGCCTCCTGAGGCCCCATACGTCGATAGACAACTCGCCACTCAGCGCCCGCTTCTCCAACTGGATGCGCAAAGTTCAATTGGACAGTCTTGGGTTCGCCATTGGCAGGTACCCGCGAATCCCCCACCTGAATGCGGAGCATTGCCTGGTCCTTCCTCTGCATTCGAAACTCGCGAGCGAGCACCACTGGCTCCAGAGACTCCTTTGACTCTCCCAGCGCCCGAGCCTGGACCTCGAGACGACGAAACATATCGCCGGTGGGCACCGCGTGGCCTACGAATGCCGAAGTACGCAAGGAAACCTCGAGCGAGCGCGGCGACGTCAGCCTCGCGCTGACTTCTAGCGAGGACCTCAAGCGCGCAGGGTCTCCATGCACTTGAAAGCGATGACTCCGGCGAGTCGGATCCTGTCCAGGCGAAGCCATGTGGCAGTCTTGGCATGAGCTATCGCGTTGGGGAGATTGTTCATGCTCGCGCGCGGTGTCCTGCATTGAAGCGTCCTGAGGGATCGGAAACTCGAACTGATGGCAACTCTCGCAGGCACTGGCACTTGCGAACTGCGCCGAGCCAACCACGGCGTGCCCTCCCGCACGGGCCTCGAGGTCCCGCACTCCAAGAATGTGCTCCCCCTCGAGATGGCACGTCACACAGCCAACACCAAGAAAGCGGGCCGGGTCATTCGAGTTCGAGATATCGGCCATGGGCGCATGGCATCCACGACAGAACGGTAAGGGCTCAATTGCATAAGCCCCCAGAAACACTGGGTCGGTCCAAGCCTGTTGATGCAAGGACCCTCGCCACTCTTCAGCAACTGCCGTGTGGCAGCGCTCGCACTCCGCGTTGAGCTCTGTAGCACCAAGCTTGCGAGCGGAGGGTTCGTCGACTGAAGCAGCCGTGGCTTTAGCGTGGGTCACTGGCTGCTCGAGCCGGAGTGGTTCGGCTGAGCACGACCCGATCAGTCCAAGCAGCGGCACGCCTACGCGAAAAGTCACCGGCGAAGCCTAGCGGATCTCGCTCGGGATGTGCTGACCCACGCCTCCTTCGCCCCAAACCATCAGGCCTAGGCAACGCTTCGCGATACGCTTAGAGATCGCTGTGATGGACCGACGTACGTTCGCTCACTGCCTTGCTGCGCTGAGTCTCATTGGCTGCGAGCGGCCCGATGATGACTTGTCAGCAGCTGCACCCGTGGATCCTAACTTTACGGAGTGCACAGGCTGAGGGACCAAGCCCCCCGCCGGTTCGGCGGTACGTTCTCAGCCCGGCGCAAGCCCTGGAGATGCGGCCTATTGCCCAATAAGCGGGGCCCCATTTCTCGTAGAGGAGCATAGTCCGAAGCGCGTCCACGGCAACGCCACACTCTATTTTTGCTGCGCCTCTTGCGTTAACTACTACGACAAGAACGTCGAAAAAGTCGTCGCGCTTCGCCGCTACTGAAGAATCGATCGCACAGACACTCTAGCGAGGCCATTCGGCTTCGCGACCTCGCCGAGAGTGAGCTCGACTCGACACTTGCTCCGTGCGTGCCATGATGGCGCGGAAATGAATCGCAATTTGACCCTCGCCGAGACCATCGAGGTTGCCCGGCCCTTGAATGAGGTTTTTGCCTACATCGCGGACTTCTCGCACATCGAAGAGTGGGACCCTGCAGTAGCTCGTGGCAGCAGGGTCAACGACCAACCGCTCGGCGTCGGAAGTGAATTTCTGATCGAGCTGAAGCTCGGAATCGATTTGCACTATCGAGTGATCGATTGGGTTCCCGACCAACTGCTGCGCATGACGGTGACGTCCGTCGCCTTCTCGGCGCTGGAGACCCTCGAATTCGAGCGGATTCCAGGAGGGACGCAGGTTAAGTACACAGCAGAGTTCGAGTTCTCGATGGCCGCCGCAGCCATGGCCCAAGCGTTCCCGGGGATCATGGCTCAGGTAGGAGCGAGAACCGCCGCGGGGATGAAGAGAGCCCTCGAGGACCGCGAGAAAGCTCCGACGGCGTCTCGGAGCGTTGCAGTCGCTGACAAGTTGGTCCTACCGGGATTAGCCCGCTTCACGCGCTTTGGATACTGGCAGGCTCGCAGGCACTGGAAGCCCTTCTCGGCATTTCTACGCGACAAGCACATGGTCATCACCGGTGCCACATCGGGCTTGGGGCTAGCCACGGCGAGAGCGCTCGCTGCGCGCGGAGCTGCGCTCACGCTGGTTGCACGGGATGAAGCCAAAGTCCTTCAGGTGGCCCTCGAGCTAAAACGAGCTACCGGGAACCAACAGATCAACGTCGAGATCGCTGAACTTAGTCTTATATCCGAGGTCGAAGCGCTCGCTGAGAGGCTCCTTGCGCGCAACCGCCCAATTGATGCGCTCATCAATAACGCGGGAGCGCTGATCGACCCCCGCAAGACTACTCGCGAGGGCTTGGAGCAGAGCTTCGCGTTGCTCCTGCTAAGTCCCTACGTACTCACAGAACGACTATTCCCACTGCTGAAAGCCGCGAAAGGGCGTGTCATCAACGTCCTCTCTGGAGGCATGTACTCACAACGAGTTTGCGTCGCTGACCTGCAAAGCAGCAAGCCTCCTTACTCAGGAGCGGTTAGCTATGCGCGCGCGAAGCGTGGACTAATGATCATGACAGAGCTTTGGGCCGAGCGATGGCGCAGCAGCGGGATCGTGGTCAACGCCATGCACCCCGGCTGGGCCGACACGCCCGGGGTGGTGAGCTCGCTACCGCTTTTTTATCGCATTACGCAGCCCTTTCTTCGTAGTCCCGAACAAGGAGCAGATACGATCGTATGGCTCGCGGGCGCGACTGAAGCGGGCCAGGCAAGCGGCTGCTTCTGGCTCGACCGCGAGCAGCACCCGACTCACGTGTTTGCCCACACGAAGGAGAGCGACGAGGAGCGTACCGCCCTTGCTAATGAACTAAAGGCCTACGCCGATAGGCGTCATTCGAATCCGGCTACTGGGCCGGGGGATTTGTTGGGAAGCCCGGCAAGCCACTTGGGATAGCCAAACCCGAAGGGATAGGTAGACCGCTGGGCACCGGAATTCCGAAGATGCTTGGCTGCGTCGCAGTGGCAGGCGCCGTAGCCGTGGTATAGGGAGTCGTGGGCGCGGGATACGTGGCGGTGGGGGCCGTCGCTGTATAGCCGGGATTGGGATACTGAGCGTCGGGCTTGTCGCTGCAGGCGGCGGTGGCAATTCCAAGGACGGAAACGACGACGATCGATGAGACGAAAAGGCGCATGTACAAAGAACGGAGCGCCGCACATGCGCCTTACACCCTGACAAGCCTGGCGAAGCTCACCGGTACATCCGGTCGATTCGGGCCTCGGGAGATCCTCGGTCGAGCAACAAAAGCGCCACGTAAAACAGCCACTCCGCCGGCTTCATCGCCAGGTACACGAAGTCGGCCAACCAACGCCAGCGAAGGTATCGGCTCACGGGGAGCCCCAAGCGGTCATAGACCCGCCGCGCCAGCCGACCAAACCGCGGCCAGCGTTCGTGCAAAAGATCTTCAAACGCGTTTGCCGTTGCAAGCTGCCGATTCACCACGATCACCAGCCCGCCGCGCTGCCCAAAACGTTCCGGCCTCACGAGCCAATCATGACCTCGGGCGGCCACGGTACATAAGTAATGGCAATTGACGGTGACCGTCTCGATTGGAAGCGTCGAGAGGGTGTGACCACAAGTCTGTGTAAACACCTCGAGAGCAGCCCCCGAGCGGCCAGTCGCAGCGGCGTGAACGACAAAATACAGCCCAATTAGCGCAGGCGCTCCCACAATGGCTCGCTTGAGCAGCCCTCGATGCACCACGAGTGGCACTTCGACGAGAGCTGGCGGCGGAGCAGCACCACGGTAGACCGGTTGCTCCGGGTTGGCGTTCCGCTGCAAAAGCTCCTGCTCGAGAGACTCCCGTCCACGACGCCGCAAGCGCTGCAACAATTCGACACCTAGAAAGAAAAGAGAGAGCACCGGTGTGAGCGTGGGAATGAAAAGCGGCGGAAAGAGAAAGCCAGCCAAGATCCACGGGCCAAACTGGACCGCCACTGTGATGTTTAGCAGCATGCCCAAGAGCAGAGTCGAAAGCACCGCGAGCTCAGTCCAAGGGCGCAAGGCCTCCGGCCGCTTCTTCGACACAGCATAAGCCAACACCACGATGAGATGCAGCACAACGAGGCCAAGAATGCCGGATGCCGCGAACGGTCGGTGAACATTGCCCGCGTCGTCACAGGAGTATTGAATGCAGCTGTCTCGTGCTAACCCAAAGGCGTAAAAGAGTCCCCAGATGGGCAGCAAGCCAAACACCAAAACGTCGGCTGCCGCCTGAAACGGATGTGCTCCGCGCGCCCGGATCCTCTTGTGAGCTTTCACCAACAGCAGCAGCAACACACTGGCAGCTGCAATACCCAGCAACGCTCCCATCGCGGGTTGGACGGCCAGAACGAGCAGCGACACGAGTGTCAGTGGAGGACTGACGTAGCCAACGACAATCAAGAGCGAGAGCGAGGCTGCATGAAGCCAGGTTGTTCGCGGACCTTCGAGGTCTGGCGCGGACTCGTGCTCAGCTACTCGAGGACCTTCATCATGGGTCATGGTGACAGTATGGGCCGCCCGGCCGATGAGGATATGGATTTACCGTGGAGACTCCTGTGTGGTCTCAAGGATGGCGGCCTCGAGAATCACGAGAAGTTCATCGAGTGTTCCTTTATCCACATTGAGCGGCGGTGCGATGTAAACCGTATCGCCGAGCGGCCGCAGATAGGCCCCCAACCGCAACGCTGCCTCGTAGACCTTGGGCCCGACCTTACCTCGATAGCCTGAAGCTCCGAGGTCTGCTGCTCCTACCATCCCAAGCGACCTGACGCGACGAACACCGGGGAGCCGCGCAATCCGCTCCTGGAAGAAGCGCTCGATCGTTTTCGCGCGCGTTGCCACTCCCGTAAGGATCGGCTCGTCGCGATAGATCGCCAGAACTTCCCGGGCGACCGCGGCGCCAAGGGCGTGACCACAAAAGGTGTGTCCGTGCATCAGCGCGCGCTCATCTCCGCCGCGAAAGCCGTCGTAAACCCGGCTGGTCGCCATCGTCGCCGCCATCGGCAACATACCTGCGGTGAAGCCTTTCCCGAGACAGAGCAAGTCCGGGGTTACCCCAGCCTGATCCACAGCCCACATGGTACCTGTGCGGCCGTAACCGGTGAAGACTTCATCGGCAATTAGGAAGGTATCGACCTGCTGCGTCAGCTCACGCAAGCGAGTCACAACTTCGGGCGGATGGATCTGCATACCTGAGGCGCCTTGAATCAATGGCTCAATAACCACCCCCGCGATCTCATCTGGCCTCGTAAGCAGCTGATGCTCTATCGCAGACAGCACCTTGTCCCAGCCGGCGCTAACATCGGGCGGGCGAACAATCTCAAACAAAAGCGGCCCGTACACCCGATTGAATTCCTCGATCGAGGCAAGGCTGGCGGCGCCAAGGGTATCCCCGTGGTACGCGCCTGATAGAGCTATAAAGCGATGGCGATTGGGTCTGCCGTTTTGCTGCCAATACTGAAAGGCGATCTTCACCGCTACTTCCACAGCAGTGCTGCCGTTATCGCTAAAATGGGTACGAATGAGTCCTGCCGGAGCCACCTCGGCAAGTTCACTAGCCAGCAACGCGATAGGGGCGTGCGTCATGCCCCCAGCCGCGACATGGATCAGTTCCTCGAGCTGACGATGCATGGCCGTACGAAGCCGAGGCGGATTGTGTCCAAGCGTCCGGCACCACCATGAGGAGACGCCATCGATATAGCGTTTACCGTCGGCGTCGTGGACGTGGTCCCCTTCCGCAGACACGATGACGAGCGGCTGCCTACTCTCGTGGACCTCGCTCGAGGTGTAAGGCGGCCAGATGAACCGCTTCTCGAGCGAGACGATGTCCTCGCGCGAAACGAATGCAGGAAGTCTCATGGGTGACTCAGAGCAGCCCGCCAAAGCCCTCACCTGTGAGCTCGACTGAACGCGCCCACAACGCTCGCGCTGGCTCAACCTCGAGCGCCCGCTTGGCTGGCGTTACCAGTGCGGCGTCCCCCGCCATCTCCATGAATCCAGCCGGTCCATAGTATTCCCCCGCCTGAGCGGCTGGGTCGGTCAGCGCTCGCAGCTCAGGAAGCGCACCGCGTTCTTGAGACTGGGCCAAGAGCGAGTTGCCCGACTTCATCATCCACTCGCCGAATGAAGACCCCGATAGGCGGGGACCCTTGGTTTGTAGCTCGGTGGCCGCGTAGCCCGGGTGGGCTGCTAGCGAAAGGACGTCGAGCTGCTTTGCTTTTATCCTTCTATCGAGTTCGAACGTGAAGAGCAGGTTGGCGAGCTTGCTTTGACCGTAGGCGAGCCACTTGTCATAGCGTCGCCGCTGAAAGAAGAGATCGTCGATTACTACCGTTCCGAACTTGTGCACGAGGCTCGAGACGGTGACGACTCTGGCGTTACCCGCCCGTAGCAGCAGGGGAAAGACAAGACTCGTGAGCGCAAAGTGACCCAAATGATTGGTACCGAGCTGCATCTCGAAACCGTCTTTGGTGGATGAACGTGGCAACGCCATCAAGCCGGCATTATTGATTAGACCATCGAGGCGTTCCGTCCGTTCGGCCAGCTGCTGCGAAGCGGCCCGCAAACTCGAAAGGTCTGCGAGATCCATCGGCAAGAGCTCGAGTTCTGCGCCTGGAACCTCCGAGCGAATCTTAGCGATGGCCTCGTCTCCCTTGGCTTGGTTGCGACAGCCTAGAAAAACGTGCGCGCCCTTTCTTGCCAATGCGCGGGTGGCTTCGTAGCCCAAACCGCTGTTTGCGCCGGTTATGAGGTAGGACTTGCCCGTTTGATTAGGAACGGAATCAGAGGAATGCCATCCGGTCATGCCCCATCGGTAGCCCAACTTGCTTGCGGTTCAAAGCACCCGCATGCGTTTCCTAAGGCCGGCGCTCCGCTCGTTGCCTTGCGGCGCAAAGACGTCAATGAAGCGCTTGAGATGAATCAGAGAGAATACGCAGCGAGCCACGGACTACGCCATAGCTACTCTCCGCACGGAGACGACGGTAGATCTCGGCGCCCGTAGCTTTTCCATCGAGCAACTCTCGATAGGCGGATACAACCTTTACCGTATCAGCTTCACTTTCGCGAACGAGCTCCACACGAAATCTACGAACCCCCGACGATTGCAGCTCGGGGACAAGGGACGCTGCCGACTGCGGACTCGCGTGAAACACCGTATTGCGGCAACCGACGTCGGCAATCACGGGATGTTCGATGCCGGCGCGGTCTCGGAGAGAGAGAGCATGCCGCTCACAGGGACGCCCACAATCTCTGTGGTCCTTGCCGGTGGATAGCTCCCTAGCGAACACGCAATGCTCCATATGGAAGAGCGGCATCGGATGGTGAACCACTACTTCAGCGTAGGCGGCAAAGCCGGCCTTTAGCAGCGCCACGAGTTGGCCCGAGTCGAGATCAAAGGCCGGGGTGAAGGCAGAAAGCCCTCGGCTCAGGAGTTCTCGGACTGAGAGTTGGTTGGTTGCGTTGAGCGAAAAGTCGCCCACGCGTACGAGCGTAGAGTGCGCCGCCGCCTCACGCAGCGCGCCGAGACCACGGATGAGCATTCCGTCGGGGTTTAGCCCAGACAAATAATGGTCTATCTTCTCTTCGCCGGGCTTCCGAATTCGCGGGGGCGCGACGCCAATGAACCCCGGGCCTTCGGCGCGCAGTGAGCGGACCGCAGCACCGGTTCCCTGCAGCTCGAGAATATCTAACCATACGCCATCTGCTCCGGCCGCACGGGCAGCCCGCGCCTGCTCGAGCGAGCGACAAAGTACATAGAGACCAGGCGTTGCGCTCGGCGGATTGGGAAAGGGGCGCGCCGCCAACTCCGCCGCGCTTATCGAGGTAGTGGCCCAAGAGCGCGAGCGGCGAGCCAGTAGCTCTACCGCGAGGGCACGTCGAAGCCGATTCAAGGCGGCCGGTGGCACCATAGGCTCCCCAATCAACTCCAGCTTGAGGTCCGCCAAGGAAAAGGGGGTATCCCCGAGTCGGCCAAGCTTCTCGCGAATGAGGGACTCTGTTGCAGCGCCATGAAGCGCCTTCTCGATGGGTGCGTCTCCGATGACGCTCGCCTCGACGCCATCCGCAAGGCTGCCTCGCAATCGCAAAGGCTCGCCAACGGTTGCGTGCAGAACCATGTTTACAGGCGTTTTCGCGGGCGGCGCCGAAGCCAACGCCAGCGCCTCCTTCTCCGAAGTCGGGTCGTCAGAGAGAAACACGCGACGGCCAGCAACTACCGCGCTCGGCGGCAAGCTGCGGTCAGGTCCCAACCATACGAGCGAGTGCTCTCCCTGGTTCTGGCAAAGCCATACACGACCGCCCACCTCCCCCGCGCCGGCTCGCCCCCCTTCAACCAAAAGGCCGTGTCCGGGCTCTATTGGTTTGGCCTGCTCGATTACCAACCAACGCTTGCCAGCCTCCGATTTCACACCGGTACAGACGCCCATCAACGTCCCCCGATGATCACAAGAACGCCCCTCCACGAGTTGCTGGTGGTCAATCCCGGCGAGGAACCCTGGGCCCGAACCGCGGCTAAACGTTGCCAACGCCAGCGCCCGATCATGATCGCTGGGAGCGTCGGTTGCTCCATCGAGAGCGTCCACGGCACGGCGGTATAGCGCCGTGGTGGAAGCAACATACGCGGGGCCCTTCAACCGCCCCTCGATCTTGAGGCTTGCTACCCCTAGCTCGGCGAGCCGGGGGACAAGCTCGCTTGCCTCGAGATCCTGTGGGGATAAAAGGAACGCCCGGTCCTGCGTGTCATGCAATTGCCCATCGACCAACAGATCGTACGGCAGTCGGCAGGCCTGTGCGCAGGCACCGCGATTCGCGCTGCGACCGCCGATCGCCTCACTGGTAAGGCATTGGCCCGAATAAGCAACGCACAGCGCACCGTGGACGAAGACCTCGAGTTCAACCGAAGTGCGCTGCTTGATGGCTTCGATATCGTGCAGCGACAGTTCCCGCGCAAGAATGACGCGACTTGCACCAAGCTCCCGGGCCAACTCCACGGAGTCAGCATCAGTGCAGGTCATTTGGGTAGACGCGTGAATTGGTAACTCGGGCGCGATAGCGTGAATGAGCCGTGCGACGCCGAGGTCCTGAACGATGACTGCATCCACACCAGCGCGCGCACAGCGACGGATGGAGGCCTCCAGCGCTGGTAGTTCACTGTCGAATACCAACGTATTGAGCGCTACATAGCCTTTGCGCCCGTGTCGGTGGAGGGTCTCGATTGCGCGCTCAAGAGCGTCCTCTCCGAAGTTGGTCGCGCGTGCACGCGCACTGAAGGCCGTAAGTCCGAGGTAGACTGCGTCAGCACCCGCCGCAATCGCCGCAAGAAGGGACTCCTCATCGCCTGCCGGGGCCAATATCTCGGGTCGTCGCATGGTCATCGGCATTGGCTAGCCCTTAGTCGGGCCGCCGTCACCCTCGAAGATCGACTGAACGTGAGCTCGACTGGGAGCCAGCAACGCGCCGAGTACGGCCAGCGCAACTTCGGTTGGCACCGCGTGCTCCTCGGCCGCCTTCCGCCAATGTTCTTGGAGTGCGTGCTCCCGCTCCAGATCCACCGCCGGCAGGCCAAGGGATTGCTTGCTCTTGGCAACGAGGGCGACGATGCGTCTGCGTTCCGCCAACAGGGCGATGATCTGGCGATCGACGGCATCGATGGCCAGGCGCCCGTCCTGGAGCGGGCTCACGGCAACCCCGGCACGTTGAGTTGTACACGGTAGAGGCTCGTGCGCGCGGTGATGAATAGCTCTCGGCGACCTTCCCCGCCGAACGTGCAATTGGCTGGCTGCTCAGGGACGGCTAGCGTTCCCCAAGCGGTACCGTCCGCTCGATAGACCTCCACGCCGGCCGACGTCGTTAGGTAGAGATTGCCAGCGTCATCGACGGCCATGCCATCGGAAGGCGGTGCGTCGATCAGCAGACTTCGCGCTCCGGTAGAGCCATCCGGAGCGACGTCATAGACGAATAGGCCGCCGTCCTGAGAATCACTGACATATAGTTTGGATTCGTCGGGAGATAGCGCGATTCCGTTGGGCTGACCGTACTCGTCTCCAACGAGGGAGACGCCGCCCGAGGTATCGACGCGATAGACCCCTCGCCAGGGGATCTCTTGTGAGCCGCCACCCAGACCATAGGTTGGGTCTGTAAAATACATTTGACCGTCACTGCGCACGATGACGTCATTCGGGGAGTTGAACGCCATACCCATGTAGTTTGTGGCAACATCGGTAACGTTGGGTGCCCCGGCCGCCGAGGATCGAGAGACGCGACGAGCAGCATGTTCGCACATGATGATGTCACCGTTGGGTGCGAGCCCGTTGCCATTGGTTTGATTGGAAGGTTCACGCCAAACCGTTGAGTTGCCGGTAGCTGGGTCAAGCTCCAGTATTTGGCTTGCCGGTATGTCGCTGAACCGTAAGACACCAAGCGCTGGGAGCCAAACCGTCCCCTCGGTGAATTGAAAGTCGCCAAGCGCGAGCGTAACCGCGGGCACGTCGGCGAGTGGGTCAACGAGAGTTAGGTCGCCGCCTGCCCCGCCCTCACCACCTTGAACCGCGCCACCTTCACCAGCCCCGCCTTGGGAAATGGCCCCTGAGCCTCCTGAACCGCCCGAGTTGACGGAACCGCCTCCGCCGTCAGCTGCGCCGCCCGCCGAACTCGAAGCGTCATCCGCACAGCCAATGAACGATAGGTAGCCTAGGCCAAGCGACAATGCGCACGACCCTCTCCAAGACATCAACATAGTAACATTTGCGCCCAGTCGCCGCCGTGGGTCAAGCAACTACTCGACAATAGCGCGGCTTAGCTTCTCACACGATGGACCGAACAAGGTGAGCGCTTTGGTCCGGTCGCCACGCGCACATTGGTTGGGCGGACCGCCACCCGTGGCCAAGCAGACGCCGTGCACCACACCGTCGAAGCGAGCAAAGAGCCCTGGAGCTCTTGCGTCCTCCGCAGTCGTAGGGATCGCAATGAAGTCTATTCGTTGGTCAGCAAGCCGCAGCTCGACCATACCCAACGTCGCATTGGCGATCGGAACTCCGCTGATCTGTCCGGTCTCACTTGGATACAGTTCAATCGGATACACGATCTCAAGAGCGCCGCCTTCCGGTTTGGGGAATCGCAGACGCGAAAACTCGCTCTCCACACAGCGCCCCAGAGCTTCGGAGAGCGTGCCACTCCTTACGTTCTTGACCCGTGCAGTCGTACCGTCCGCGAGGATTGTAAAGGTCAGGCTAATGCGACCTGCGGACGCTGGTGCGGTTGCAAGGTCTTCAGCGTGGCAACGCTTGATTGCGGCATTCTGGCTGCGTACGGTGCGTTGAATGACCTCTGGGGCCAGCCAGCCACCGGTTCGCGGGGGTGGATACCGAAGCGGGGCCTTCGCCAGCTCTGAAGCTGGCGCCTGTGCCGACTCTACTGGCAAGTAGTTTTTACTCTCCTGGAGGTCGGCCTTGGGTACGAGCAGCACGCTTATCGCATAGTCATAGGGATTCTTCGGCCAGTCGACGCGCCGCAAGTGCCGCTCAAAGCACGCCCCAATGAACTTGTCCGCGAGCGTGGAGGCAGCTCTCGGCCGGCCCTCTGGTGAAACGCGGAGGACGATCCACGCTTCCTTCGTCACGTGGGGAAGCGCGCCAAAAGCGCAGCGTTCGAGGTCGCCTTGAACAGAGGCCAGGCCGGCGCCGAACGCTTTAGCATCAAGCGGTTGCGGCGTGTTCCAGTCGAAGGCGGCTAGTTGGCTATCGAGGCCAGGTCCAACCGGCGCACCAATGCGCTTCCCCGTTAGCGACACTTCGTAGCCGACCCAACCCTCTCCCGATGAGGTCCGCGCCGCTTTCTCGAACGGGCCCGAAACGCAAGCCGCCAACGGATGCTGACGCAAGCTGCCAGTCAGTTCCGGAGCGACATGTCTGCCAACGTTCGTCCTGAGCTGCAGCGTGCCTGCGAGCGTTGGATCGCGGGCCAGGACGGGAGCCAAGCAATCGGCAACCTCGGAGCTGACGCTGCGACTTAGCGCGACCGCCCCCGGATAGCTTCCGCTCACCGTCTCGTGAACACCAAGCGACTCGACGAGCGAGGCGGGGAGTTCTGCAGTAGCAGGCGAACGCAAAGGCTCGTTGAGGGCAGGCGCCGTACAATGAAGAGGCGCCAACAGCGCGAGCAGTTTGGCCATCGTGAAGACGGAGCCACTTGCAGAGTCCGTCTCTCCCTTCCGACTCAGCCCGCGCTCGACCTTCTTCAAGAGGTGCGGCTGAGCATGCCGCGAGCGATTCGAGTAGCCAACGCCATGATGGTTAATTGGGGATTCACGCCCAAGCTCGTCGGAACGACACTCCCATCAGCGACGTAGAGCCCACGGGCTCCCCAGGTCTCACCCGAGGCTTGAACCACCGACGAGTCAGGAGAAACGCCCATCCTTGCGCTACCCAACGGGTGCTGCGAGGAACACTCGAGCTTTAGGCCGGGCACGCGGGAAAAGTCCTTGGCCCGAAATGCGTCCGCGGTAAGGCCTGCTTGACCGAGAATCGGCGGAAACACTTCACGAGCGCCAGCTGCGAAGAAGGCTTCACCCATCTTGCGGATCATGTTCGGAATACGCTGCTTATCGGTCTCCGACATGGAGTACGTGAAGATCGGCTCGCGGCCTGGGCCGCGCCGAACCGCACCACCACCCTCGTCGTGAATCATCCCACCGAACACGGCGAGATGCGGAATATCGGCCGCGCGGCGAACATGCTCGTTACCGAAGCCGGGCATGGTCGCGGCAAGCACGCCGGGCGGAACGAAGAGGCCCACCAACGTGATGCCCTCGTGCTCGAGCGAGCGGGAATAGGCGCTTTGTAGCGCGCCTCGCCAGCCATCGAGCCGCTCGTCGAACCGAGCGAACATACGGAAGGCAGGGTGCAAGGTCATGTTGCGACCAATTTGTCCCGAACGATCCCGGACGGAAGAGCGTGCGAGGATGAGCGGCGTGTGGGTGGCTCCTGCCGCGAGCACGACCCTCTTTGCTCGGACCTTCACGGTCTGCGCTCGTCGAAACGGACTTCGCTGGCGGTCTACGATCGTAGCGCTGACACCTTGCGCTCGCCCATCTTCGATCAGGACCTCATTGACCAGCACGTCCGAAAAGATGCGTGCGCCCGCCGCGACGGCGCGCGGGAGATAGGTGTAATCAACACTCAATTTGGCGCCATGAGGGCAACCGAAGTTACAGCGACCGCAACCATTGCAGCCGCGGGTGTTGCGTCGAAGTGGCTCGATTACGAGGCCAAGCTTCTCCGCACCTTGAATGAACTTCTTGGTTGAGAGGGAGCGCAATGAAGCCGGAACTTCCTCAACATGGATGGCGCGCTCCACTTCCTCGAAGTAAGGCGCAAGCTCCTCTGCGCCGAAGCCCTTGAGGCCCAGTCTCTGGGCCCAATCGTTCAGCACGTGCGCGGGCGTTCGGAAGCAAACCCCACCCGTGAGCATGGAAGACCCGCCGACAGCTCGTCCCATCGTCACGTTGATCGACGGCCCGCCGCCAAGCCCGACGGCGACGGTCATACCGCCATCACGCCACGCCTTGCGCAGATGCTGACTTGGACGCATCGATTCGATCTCGGCGGCCCGCAGGTGGGGCCCCTCCTCGAGAACGAGGACGTTGCGACCCGCCTCGGCCAGCAAACAGGCGACCACCGCGCCGCCTGCACCTGACCCTACGACCACGTCATCGACATAGAGTTCGAGGGAGCGGCCGATTCCCGCCGCAGAAACAACGTCGAAGCTCACGGTTTCACCTCGATCATGCAGCTCAGTTTCTCTTGCTCTGGCGTGATGATGCCGCTCTCACGAAGCACGTCCGGATGCTCGTAGTAGATGATGCTGAAGATGGCCTTGACCGCGAGCAGCGGCAAACCAGCTGGCGAGTGCTCGAGCTTAGTGAGCGCGACGATGCGTTCGTCGATGCTTAGCCTGGCTAGCGGGGGGGCGCGGCCAATCAACGGCGGCGCTCCCCACATGGCTAGCGTAAGCCCCAGCCGCAACACCAGCTCGCTGCGGAGACCCGCGTGCGCAACGAAGTCGACTAGTTCATCGAGCAGGTACCGGATTCTATCCGGTGGCGGGGGCCCCTCGTTCGTAGCGTAAAGGGCCTCAGCAAAAGCTCGTGCAGCCGGCAACCAGTCTGGGGAGCGCGAAGGAGACATCGCCGCTGACGCTACTCTGTGGGGAACTCCGTCGCGACAACGAAACTCTCGAAGGCGAAGGCAAACTATGGGAAACTGCCGGCCATGCCGCGTACGGAGTTCAGGCGACGACTCGGGCTGGGCTTCATCACCCTCACGATCTGCGCCTGCGCGCCGGATTGGGAGGGCGTGTTCGGCGGGAGCTCGGAGGGCGGCGCTGGGGAAGGCGGCGCGACCAACGCAACAACCTCCAGCAACAGCTCTTCGTCGACCTCGTCGATGGGTGGAACGTCGACCAACTCGAGTTCGACCACTGAGACAGCCTCGAGTGTAGGCGGGCAGACGAATTCGAGCGTAACCACTGACCAGGCGGCGACGACCTCCACCTCGGAGACCGTGGCGACGTCGACCACGAGCAGCCCCGACGTGACTGCGACCACCAGCGGTGACCCGCCCGGTCCAAGCGTGGATTGCGGCGGCATTGCGTGTGACGTGAGCATGGGTGGAAGCTGCTGTTTCGACCTCAAGGATGAACAGGTCCAGTGCTCGCCCAACGACAACTGCAGCGGAAACGAGGTGGTGCTGACCTGCGACCAGCCGGCCGACTGCCCAGATGGGACCGTCTGCTGTGCCCTGCGGGACTTTGGGCAGCAAGCCTATGACGCAACTGCCTGCGTGCAGGAATGTTACGATCCAAGCCGAGTCCTTTGCGACCCGAACGGTCCGCCATGTGATCCTTTCGAGATCGCCGGCTTCGTGATTCAACCCGTCTGCAAGCAAAGCGCCTTGTTGCCCGATGGGTACTTCATTTGCAGCGCGTCGAACTGACAGGCCCCACGGAAGGCGGCAACTGGAGCTGCTCCCGCTCGGAAGATTGACACCCAACTAACCGCTGAATACGGTGCAGCGGCTGTGCCGTGGGGTCCGCGGGGGCATCCCGAGACCGACCGCCAGCGCCAGTCGTCCACTCAAAAGGCTCTTGCCCGTCTATCGGGAGGAAAAGAAATGCTCCGCAAGGACCGCCGGTTTGCCCCGCTCGCCCGTTCGCTCATGTTGGGCCTGGTGATTTCGTCCACAACGCTGGGATCGGCGATGACGCTTGCGGGCTGCCGCGACGAAGACGATCCCATGACGCACGCCGAAGATCTGGCCGATCCCAATCGGCAGGCGATGGCCATCAAGCGCTTGGACCAGTTCTACCAAGACGCAATGGCCAAGGATAAGAAGGACCGCAACGGTCCCAACGTGAAGCCGTTGCTCGAGAAGATCGTCGAGCCGCTCACCAAGGTCTGCCTGGATGAGAAGGTGAAGGATCGGACGCGAGCCCAGCTCGTTAAGCTCCTCGCCGACATGCGTCACCCGAAGGCTGACGCTTGCCTCAAGAAGACGCTCGACGACTTCAAGCCGGACACCAATGAAGACGATGTCGTCAACGTCGTTCGCGCTGTCACCGCGATGAACAACAAGACGCTGGCCAATGAGGTCATCCGCGTCTACCAAACCATGGAGTTCTCGCGGCCCAAGGCAAAGTTGATCGCGAAGGAAGTGACAACGGCCGTGCTCGCGCTCGCCGACAAGAGCCACCAGGACCTCTTCATCAAGGCCCTCGAGAAGCCCTTTGATCCGGCCAACCAGCAGGCAATGCAGAACGAAGCTTTTTGGCAGACTGTCGCTGCTCGAGCTCTCGGTGAGCTCAAGAGCGAGAAGGCAGCCAAGCCCTTGCTCCAGATCGTGATCAACCCCTCCAAGGGGCCCATCGCCTCAACCGCTTTGGTCGCCATGGTGAAGATCGGGAAGGCGAGCATCGCGCCCGCAGAGGCCCTGCTGAATGGGTCCGACGCCGAGATGGTGAAGTTCTCGATCGCTGAACAGCTCAAGGGCGCCCAGAAGGACACCAACGGCAAGATCGCTGAGTCCGCAACCAAGGCCGCTGAGAAGGCACACATCTCCACCGCAGCCCAGGTGCTCGGAGCGCTCGGCTCCGAGGGCTCGATCAAGCCATTGCTTTCGGCTCAGGAGAAAGCCGGTGAGGACGCAAGCACGAAGGTGATCATCGCGCTCGTGCTTTCGCTGCTGCCGCGCAACGAGGAGGCCCTGAACGCCTTCAAGAAGACGTACGAAGAGTCCAAGCTGGATCTCGATACGGTGGCCGGCCCTGCCCGTGAAATCCTCGCGGAACGCGCCAGTGACTTCTTCGATGCCAGCATCGCCAGCTGGCTCGTCAAGAACTCGGCGGAGCTCAAGGGCGAGGCTGCCGAGCTCGACCCGATCCGCAGCATTGCGCTCGTCTCCGCCACCAAGGTGATGAAGGCTGATCAGGTCGCCGAGGTGCAGACGCTGTTTGACACCAAGGCCTTCATTGAGGAGGAGGGCGGCAAGAAGAAGGAGACGCAGATCGGCAAGGCGTTCGAGAAGGAGTTCAAGCAGGCGAAGGACCTGGTGAACAACTGCAAAGAGAACGTCGATTGCTACTTCTCCGCACTGACGCTCGATGAGAACCAGGGCAAAGACAAGCAGTTTACCGCTATCAAGGCGGCATACATGATCGGCGTGCTTGGGAAGGATGCCGACCGGGCCAAGCTCGTGGACGCGCTGCCCAAGCTCTCGAACGACCTCGTGCGCGGAACCGCGCTCAAGGCTCTCGAGGCGATCACCCCGAAGGGTGATGCGGCGATCGCTGACAAGCTCAACGCCCTGTTCGACAAGGCCGAAGAGGCCAAGGACGACAAGCTCATGGGCGACTACAAGATGTGCGTCGAGACGGCAGCGCGACTGCGGTCGCGGGCTCAATAGCCCTGTCGATGGGCTTCGAGCTCGCACTTTCGGTGGAGGTCGTGCAAGGCTTGGCAGCCGGCACGGCCTTCGAGCTTCGTGGCCCTCGCGTCTCGATTGGGCGGCATCCCGAGAACGATGTGGCGCTTGAAGAAGCGCATGTCTCGGGCGTGCACTGCCTCATTGTTCGGGAGGGAGACCGGGTGCTCCTGGTCGACAACAACTCGACCAATGGAACCACGCTGGCCCGCGGGGATCGGCGAATCCGACTGAGTGCGGAGATGCCGTCGACCGACCTCGAGGCTGGTGACCAGATCGAGCTCGGGACGGGAGACGCCGTAACGACGCTGCTCGTAACCCTGTTGGATGAAGGGGACGAGCGACAGGTCCTGTCGATGACCCATCTCGACGCGCTGCCGAACGTGCGCGTGCGAGAGGCCGACCCGAACGTTCTGACCAAGCTGTATGCCGCCCAAAAGCGAATCGGGGCTGCACAAGGGCTGGAGAACGTGCTGATCGAGGTGGCAGACAGCGCACTTGAGTTGGTGCCCGCAGCAACCCACCTCACCCTCATCCTGCGCGACGATGACCTTGGTCGAGGGGACACCACAACCTTCGTCCCCGTGCTCACCCGGGTGCGATCGCCTGGCGGTGCCCCTGTGCACCCTGTTGGTAGCGTGCCAGTAGCGCGGAGCATCTATCGGAAGGTGGTCAAAGAACGGGCCGCCGTGCTCGCCGCCGACGCGCCCTCCGAAGCCTTCGCGAGCGAATCAATGATGGGCGCGTCGATCCGCAGCACCATTGGTGTCCCGCTGTGGCGCGGCGACGAAGTGGTTGGCGTGCTGCAGGCGGATAACCGCAACGCGCCAGGAATGCTCAGCACCAATGACGTTGAGCTCTTGCTGCTGCTCGCATCCAACGCGTCGCTTGCCGTATCGAGCGCGCGATTGATCAAGCGGCTCTCGACGATTGAGGTTCAGCTCAAGAAGGAGAACAGCTTCCTGAAGGGCCGTGAAGAGAAGCGCCGAGGCGGGGGCCGGGAGACCACCATCATCGGCACGAGTGAGGCCATGATGGCGCTCAACCGACACCTCGAGAAGGTCGTCGATACTCGAGTCACGGTGTTGGTCGAAGGCGAAACAGGCACCGGAAAAGAGTTGATAGCTGCGGCCGTGCACTACCGTTCGCGTCGGCGGGATAAGCTGTTCGTCGCTCAAAACTGTGCCGCGATCGCTGAGAGCCTGCTCGAGAGTGAACTCTTTGGGCACAAGAAGGGCGCATTCACTGGGGCAGTCGACGAGAAGAAGGGCCTGTTTGAGATCGCCGATGGCGGCACGCTCTTCCTTGATGAGGTCAACTCAACCAGCCTTTCGCTGCAATCGAAGTTGCTGCGCGCGCTGCAAGAGGGGGAGATCCGGCCCGTTGGTGGCACCGTCTCCAAGCACGTCGATGTTCGCATCGTGGCTGCGACCAACCGCAACCTCGAGGAGCTGGTGGAGAAGGGCCTATTTCGGGAGGACCTTTATTACCGACTCAAGGTTTTTCCTTTGCGCTTGCCTCCGCTGCGCGAACGGCGAGACGACATTTCGCTGCTCGCGACCCACTTCCTCGCACGCTACTCGCAAGAGATTGGTAAGCCCGCCGGTGGTTTCTCCCAGCAGGCGCTCGAGCTGCTCACGAGCTATGAGTGGCCGGGTAACGTTCGCGAGTTACAGAACGAGATCCAGCGCATCGTGATCCAACTCGATGAGGGAGCCTTCGTAACGCCGGAGCTCCTGTCCCCACAAATCAAGAAGGCTCTCGGAGTCGTTGCAAAGGCCAGCGTCGCCAAGGGGACGCTGCGCGAGATGATGGACTCAGTGGAGAAGTACCTGTTGCTCGAGACGCTACGCGAGCATGGGCAGAACAAGACCTCCGCAGCGAAGGGCCTTGGGATCACGCGCGAGGGCCTGCACAAGAAGCTACGTCAGCACGGCATGTGACTCGGCCCAACGCGGCTCCCAAAAGTCGAGTGCTCACTCGCACCAATCCCTAACAACGGAGCTGGCGGGCGCCACGCCCCATTCGCCGGCCGCGCAACATCCGCTCAAGAAAACACCAGGATTTTGGCTGTTTAAGCTTGGCACGCGCATCGCAATCTGCGGGCGCATGAACCACAACGAACGCCCTCATCGATTGGTTGCCCTTTGGCAAAACGTTGCAAGCACCGCGTGGGCACCGCTCCTCGCCAAGGCCGTAGGCGCATGCTTCATCCTAGGTCTGCTGGCCGTCCTCGGGTCGGGATTGGGGGACCGCGTCTTCTCGGCAACGCCGGCTCAAGCCAAAGCCGATCCGCGGGCGACCGCGGATAGCCGTTCCGCTCGTGCGACCACAATGCTGGGAACGGAGCCGGGATCTTCCGCAGCAATGCTGCAGGCCAGCGCGTCCGCAGCAGTGCTGCAGGCCAGCGCGTCCGCAGCGCCGCCTCTATCGGCGCTCCTACCGGATGGCCGCATCGTCTTGAACCTCGCCGATGCTGAGCAACTCGACAAGCTACCGGGCGTAGGCCGCAAGAAAGCTGAAGCCATCGTCGCCCTGCGAACCAAGCTCGGACGCTTTCGCAAGTTGGAAGAGTTAGCCCGGGTCAGAGGAATCAAACGTAGGTTCATTGAACGCATTCGCCCACTGGTAGTGCTCGATGCTCCAACAACGCCGCCCCAAAGCGCTGCATCGCCCCCTTGAGATCCATCGAGACGGCGGGGTAGCTTGCGCGAATGTCAAAATGCTGGGGCTTGAGTTTAGTGACGCTGCTTGCCTGTTTGGGCAGTACGAGCGTGTACGCCGACGAGGAAGCAGACGATGCTAAGCCTGTTGAGAGCGCCAAGCCTGCCGACGACGCCAAGCCTGCTGACGACGCCAAGCCTGCTGACGACGCCAAGCCTGCTGACGACGCCAAGCCCGCTGACGACGCCAAGCCTGCTGACGACGCCAAGCCCGCTGACGACGCCAAGCCCGCTGACGACGCCAAGCCCGCTGACGACGTTCCTAACGAGGATGGGCTTGTCGTAGGTGAGGAGAAGCCTGGCACGGACGAGTACGACATCGAAGATGCGAAAGCTGCCGGATACGAGGTTGGAGAGCCCTCAAAAGACCCAGCCGACGGATTGGGCGTTGACGGGAAGGACTACGAGCTTCCGGCATCAACGTTCGAGGGCATGGAGGGGCTCGATGCCGCGGATATGGAGGCACTGACCGAGGTCACGCCTGCAGAGCTCGGCGAGCTCGACATGGACCGCGACATGGGCGAAGCCGCCGAGGCGCAGTTCGACAAGCAGGCGGAAGCACTCGAGGGCCTCGATCCCGACGACATGGCCAAGATTGCCGCCATGTACATGCCTGTGCTTCGCAAGAAGCTCGCGGAGGTCAAGGAGAAGACCCACGACAAGACCGTTGAAAAGGCGAGCGCAAAACAGGCCGCTAAACTCAATGTGATTGCCAAGATTCTCGCCGGACTCAGCCTTTCTGGCCTGCTCCTATTGCTGCTACCGCTCATTCGCGGGAAGAAGTATCCCGGCCAGATGGGCAAGCTATTCGCCTATTCGGCGTTGGCTGGAGCGGCCCTCACGGTCTCCATTTTGCTCCTTACGGGAGTCATGGTTGCGACCCGTACGGTGCAGGCCTCGATGGCGTCACTCACAAACCCGCAGGTGATCATTCAAGACGCAACGTTTGACGCAATCGATGAGCAGCTTGAGGAAGTGTCAGCTACCCCTGGACTGCTCCTGGTTCCGCTTCAAGACGTTGGCAACGGCAAAGAAGAGGACCTCGGCGTTGCCATCCTCAACAATGCGTCCAAGTTCAAAGAAGACGTCGATGTCTTCAAGAAGGTTGGGGACTTCTTCAAGAGCATCAGCGGCGCGCTTAGTTATGTTCCCGTGATCCTTACTGGTCTAGCGGTGGTGCTCTTCTTGGTGAGCATCAAGGACCTGGTCAAAGCGATTTTGGCCATACCCGAGCGAGCGATGCGAGGTGAGATTGCAGCCAAAGACGTGTTTGGCCTGGTCTTCAAGCGAGTAACCGCGGAGATGATCGCCACGCTAATCACGCTGGCGGCGTTCTTCGTCATCACACTGATTACGAGCGTCTCGCTCGGCTACGTCGCCGTGCCGACGATGGGTGTGTTCATTCAACAGCTATTGTCGACGCTGCAATACGTCTTCATTGAGAAGGACGCCTCGAAGGGGATCATCTACTTCGCGCTGGTTGGGGTCCTTGGCTTCCTCATTATCGCAATTGGCCTAACCATCGCCTCCGGCATTCTCTATCTCGGCAAGTTGCAGAAGATCATGCGCAACCGCTTCATCGACGGCGCACCGTTGGGCCAGCACAAGGCCTTCTTCGGTTGGCGTTCACTCGCTGTCGTTTGGTGCATCGCGCTGCCCACACTAACGATGGTTATCGTGGCCTTCGTTGCCGACAAGCTCGAAGACATCGCCACCAAGGGGAAGGAGTGGAACTGGAATCTGGCGCTGCTGCCTGCGCCTGCGCTTCTGATCGGCGGCTTCCTGATCGTCTTTGTACTGGGTATGGGCCTCAAGGCGCTGCTCAGCATCGTGAAGTACAAGGTTGAGGGCTCCACGTCAGACATGGCTGTGGCACAGCTTGCAGCGGCCGCTCCGGTCGGCCGCTAAATCAGGAACAGACGGATCAGCAACAGACGGAAGTGGGTCGCGTGTGGGATAATCCGCGTCATGCGGCTTGGAAGAACCCTTACCCTTCTCGCTTCCGTCTCTTTCATCCTGGCTGGTTGCTCCAGCGTCATCGTGGTTGACCCGTGTGAAGAGGGGGAGCTTTTCTGCACGGACGGCTGCACCGAGGTCCAAAGCGACCCACAGAACTGCGGAGCCTGCGGTGAGGTGTGCCCGAGCGGGCTCGCTTGCGTTGATGGCGTATGCAACGGCAACGCCTGCGGCGCCGGCCTGCTCGAGTGCAATGGGACCTGCATCGACGCGCAAAACGACTCGCAAAACTGCGGGGACTGCGACTCGGTCTGCGTGGACGGCACCGTGTGCGTTGCAGGCAGCTGCAAAGAAGGATGCGCCCCAGATTTAACTGAGTGTTCTGGTCAGTGTGTGAATCTCTCCACCGATCCGAACAACTGCGGAGACTGTGGCTTGCCTTGCTTCGACGGGGAGGTCTGCTCGGGTGGAATCTGCAGCACCGAATGTGCACCACCACTCGAGGAGTGCCTTGGCACGTGTGTGAATACGTCCACCGACGAGAACAACTGTGGGGGCTGCAACATCGAATGCCCGACCGGCTGGTCGTGTTTGAACTTCGCCTGCGAACCTCCTGCCTGCGATAATCCAACCTGCGGGCTTTTCTGCGACCTGATCGAGCTACCGCAGGATCAGAGCTTCACCACCTTTGGCTCAACGTTCGGAAGTAACGACGTCTTTTCGCCAGCGTGTGCACCCACGATGGCGGGTGAGACCGTGTTTCGGTTTACCGCTCCCCAAGGCGGCCTGTATGAATTCGATACCATCGGCTCGTCCTACGACACCACCCTCTCGGTGCTCAACGCCAACTGCTCAACCATCGCCTGCAACGACGACACCTCCGGCGTCGATGCCGTGGTTTCGACGAACATCGCAGAGGGGGACACTGTGCTGTTGGTTGTCGACGGCTTCGAGAACGGAGACTTCCAGCTCAGCGGAGCATTCGTTCAAGGCTGCGAGGCGGGGCTCACGGTCTGCAATGGCGATTGTGTGGACACCCTAGCCGACGACGCAAACTGCGGGGACTGCAACATCGCGTGCGTCGTTGGGGATCACTGCATCAACGGTAACTGTGAATCCACCTGTTTGGTCGGCAGCTGCGGAACGTGCGGCGGGCAGCTCGCGCTGCAATCGGCAGTTCCGCAAACGGTCAACGGCACGATTGGGCAGCTCAATAGCGGACTATTCCCCAGTTGTGGGAACGGACCGACAACGGAAGTCGGCCACACCTTTACCGCGCCCGAAGACGGTAACTACACATTCTCCACAGCCGGTTCGTTCGGACTGGATACGGTGTTAACGCTGCTCAGCGGAACCTGCACAGAGTTGGCCTGCGACGATAATTCGGGCCCTGGCAACTCAAGTCGCGTTCAGCGGAATCTAACCGCTGGAGAGAGCGTCACGATCGTCGTGGATGCGGCCTTTTCCGGCAACTACACGCTTTCGATAACGTCCGCTCCCGTGGCGCAATGTCCAACACAAGATCTTGGCACCACGGTTCCGCAAACCGTCTCTGGAAGTACCACGGGGCAAGGCAACAGCTTCACCCCAAGCTGCATAAGCTCGAATGCCCCGGACCAACAGTTCCTGTTCACTCCGCCGGCAACCGGAAACTACCGTTTCAATACCGCCGGCTCCAGCTACGACACAGTCGTTTACGTACTAGGCGGAGCTTGCCAGGGGGGCTCACTTGCCTGCAATGATGACTTCATGGGTTCAACCCAGGGGCAAGTAACCGTCAATCTGCAGCAAGGGGTACCGGTGACCGTCGTCGTCGACGGCTTTGGTAACAGCCAGGGCAACTTCCAACTACAGATTCAGCAAGTAATGAACTGAAACAGGTCGGGTGGATGGGTTCGCCCAACCCAATCCACCCGAGCGTTTCTTTTGGTCTGCGACTCCGCTTCAGCGAATCGGCGGTGGTTCGTAGATGACTTCCACGTCGGCGCCGCCAACGAGTGCGTATGAACCTGCCGAGCCGTAGCCATACGCAACAACGCCCACGCGTTCTGCAGACGTTATTGAGTGAACGCCGGTAGCAACAGGGCATTCTCGCGTTTCGTAAGCGACTGAGCCAACCATTCCAGCGGGCTCAACGTAACAGGAGGCCGTGGATCCACCGTCGAGAGTAACCTCCACACCAACTGGCACGGAGATTACCACGTAGTTCTGCGTCCAATTGGGCGGCGTGAGGATGAGGTAGTCCGAGCGGTACTGTTCTATCGGGGGGAAGATGGTCAGCGCCGGGTCTCCAAGCGACGGCCCATCCACGTAGCCCTGACTCACGAGCAACTGGCCAAGGATGAACGGCTTATCTCCCGTCGCCGTGAAGTTGTTCTGCGTCCAGGTGGTCTTCACTTCACCGGGTTGAAGCGTAAATTGATTGAAGGGCGCAGGAAGGCTCGTCGTGATGTTGGCTGTCTCGGCCGCGCCAACAAAGCGAATCACGTCGGGCTCGCGGAATGAGGACGTTGAACGTACCGGGCTGCGATTGATGACGTAGTTTTTACCAACCGACTCAAGCGGGAAGAGCTGGTCCTCGAGATGGTCCAGACAACAGTTACCGTTGTCGGAGGTCCACCCTGGCGGTTGCGGGACCTCGAGCCAGCCCGGAGCGCCGGTTGACTCGACCCCGGTGAATACGGCCACGGGCTTGTCCGAAGTCACAGCCGTGCCGCTGAGGTCGGCAACGGTCTGCACGTCATCGGCTGTCGTGCCATCGTCGGTCTCGAGGTTGAGCACGTCAAACGGCCCGAGGGTCACCGTGATTTCGCCACCAGCGGGAGTTGCATCAATGGGAGGGTTGCCCTTGATCCTCCAGCTCGGATTGACGATTACGGTGGTGCCAGGCTCTGTGCCGACCACCGTTACGTAGGAACGGTCCAGCGGCAGATCGAAGCCGCCGAAATCAAGCTTGATTGGATGACCTGCGTTCCAACCGAGGACCCGGTATTTGGTGCCCAGCGCCTTCGTCGGAAGGAGCAGCGAGGCGTCATTGGAGTAGGTGTTCTCGAAGACGTTGAACTGATAGGCAATGATCGGTGCCGAAGCGGTAATGCGGAATGCTCTCGAGGAGAGGCATGTCCCCGGTGACGCATAGTCATTAGGCATCGTGCCGCAGTCGAGCTCTCGCGTTGGCATGTTGAGCGCCAACAGCGACTGCGGCGGGACCGTCTCCTGCGCTACGACCGTGAGTTGCTGCGGCTCACCGTAGGGAGCCTCATTGATCTCGATGGTGATGTTCGCCGCGACGTTGCCGGTGTTCGAAAAAGCGAGCCCCCACGGCTCTGAAGCCGGGTCATTGAAGCCGTCTTGCTGATCCAGGTCGACGGCCCAAAACTGGCAACCAACGTTAGAGGGCGAATCTGCGGCGATCTCACAGGCGGTCTTGCAGACGCCATTGTCACAGGTCAAACCCGCATTGACGTCGCAGGTCTCTACGAGAGGACCGTTCGGCGTCCCATCCTCGGAGCACTGGTGCACCTCATTGCCTACACAACCCGTTTCACCTGGGATGCACTCAACGCAGCCAGCTCCAGGCGCACATTGCTGGGGACAGGGAATCGGTTCACCAGGAGTGCCATCGGGGTTGCAGGGCGTGTACGCGTCCCCGAAGCAGCTGTCACAAATCGCGATTGAGCCACCGCCTCCGCCCAGGCCCGTGGCCCCGGTACCGCTGCCCGCAGTGCCACCGTTCCCATCAGGGTCGTTCCCTGCCGAACAAGCGGCGGCCAGGATGAATGCAACTACGGGTGAGTAAGGCAAGCGCATCAGTTCCTCCAAGGCTCCAGAATCGCGTGAAAAGCCTTACTGCACTGCGGCCTCGCGGCAAGGCTCTTTGCGTCTTCCGTGAGCGGTTTAGCCCACGAGGCGCCGCGTGAGCGATTCAGGCCCTCCGCTTTCAAGCATGGCGGCAAGCCTCGACCAACGTATTGCTGCTACGCTCGCCGCGAGTGCCGACGAACGAGGTAGCTGAGGAGCCTGAGGGGACTCTACTTTGTGGTCGCTACGAGCTCGGTCCAGTGCTTGGCAAGGGTGGGATGGCGACGGTCCATCGAGGATGGGACCGTCAACTCCAACGCACGGTTGCGATCAAGCTACTTTCAGATCCAAGTCAGTCGGAGCGCTTTTTGTCAGAGGGCAGGCGCACGGCGAAGATCAAACACTCAAGCGTCGTTTCTATCTTCGATACTGGGCAAGACCGCACGTCCTCCTTCATGGTGATGGAGCTCTTGGAGGGCGAGACCCTGGAACGCCGACTTGCGCGCGACGGCGCGCTGCCTGTCGCAGAGGTTGCGCGCATCGGTGCCAGCGTCTGCGAAGCGCTTGCTGCGGCGCATGAACTGGGGATCGTTCACCGGGACATCAAGCCAGCCAACGTCTTCCTAGTCACCAATGACGCAGCGCAGCCAGACGTGAAGGTGCTCGACTTTGGCGTAGCAAAACAGATCGACAGCTCTACCTTGGAGACCGACCCTGGCGTGCTCGTGGGGACCTTTATCACCATGTCGCCGGAGCAGATCCGCGGCGAAGCACTCGATGGCCGGTCAGACCTCTATTCGTTGGGGATAACGCTCTACCGCGCAGCTAGCGGCCGCTGGCCCTTCAAGCAAGACACCGTGGCTGGGCTGCTCTTTGCGCATATCAGCGTAAAGCCAAGCCCATTGCCGGGTAGCGACGCGAGCCCCGAGTTCTCGCGACTTTCGCTCCTACTCGAAAGGCTACTTGCAAAACAGCGTTCGGACCGACCCAATGACGCCAAGACGGCGCGAACGGAACTGCTGGGTCTCTTCGACGCAGAACCGCCTGCCGCCGAGGCTGGGCCGGAGCTGCCACCCGTGCCAAACCTGGCGTGGGAGACGCGCAATGAACTCGCCTTGGAAGTCGCTGCTTCCAACCCCACGCTAGGCGAGCTTGCGCCCACGCTCGAGGTGGATCGTGGGCGCCAGTCCGAGAAAGCACAAACGCTGTATCAACCAGGGCTTCTGCATGGAGAGGGGCGAACCTCCCGAAATCCCAGCCTGCTTGCGTCCGTACCGCCGGGAATCGCCAAACGAGTAGCCGCCTATCCTGCGCTTTTGTTGGTGCTGCTCCTCGCCCTCTTTCGTGTCTCCACGTGGGTGCTGGTGGCGCTTGGCTTGATTTCGCTCTTTGGGCTCGTCGCGTACCTTGCCGGCTCGCGCGAGAGCTAACGTGGTGCTCGCAAACCGTAGCGTTTGAGCAACGCGATCAAATATGGCCTATCCATCTGGGCCCGTCGGGCAGCCTCCGACACGTTGTCTGAGGAGGCAGCCAGCAGCGCGGACAGGTAGTTGCGCTCGAAAGCGGCGACGGCCTCGGCCTTAGCGTCACGATACCGCACTGTCTCGGAAGTGGTCGATGAGGGAGGGTTGGCCGTCACTAGGTCCGCTCTATCGGTCAATCCAAGTTCACTTGCACCAAACGAAACCACGCGTTCGACCATCGCTCGCAGCTCGCGCGCATTGCCCGGCCAACTTCGCGCCGCGAGCACGGCAACGACCTCCTCATCCAACGCACCAGGATCACCAGTAAGGTCCCGCACGAAGTAACGGGCAAGAGGCGCAATATCCTCCTTGCGCTCCCGCAGCGGAGGCAGCCAAAGGCTCGCTCCGGCCAATCGATAATAGAGGTCGGCGCGAAACGTCCCGCGATTGACCTCATAACGAAGGTCGCGATTGGTCGCACTCAGCACGCGAACGTCGACGCTCTGGTCTCGCTCCGCGCCAACTCGTCGAAACCGCTTCCGTTCGAGTACCCCGAGCAAAGCGGCCTGCGCAGGCGCCGGGAGCTCGCCTATCTCGTCCAGGAAGATGCAGCCGCCGTCTGCCCGTTCAAACGCTCCAGCACGCGCCCGCTCTGCCCCAGTGTACGCGCCGCGTTCATGACCGAACAGCTCAGCCTCGAGCAACGTCGACGGCAGCGCGCCACAATCGACCACCACCAACGGACCTGCGCGACGCGGCCCGAGTTCATGGAGCGCCCGAGCGATCAGCTCTTTACCGGTGCCGGTCTCGCCGGAGATCAACACTGGCGAGTTCGCCGAGGCGAGGGCATGGGTGCGCCGAACGACCTCTCGCATAGCGTCGCTGGCGAACACCATCCCCGGCAACTCCAAGGTGGTCGCTGCGCTATGCAACTGCGAGCCAGCTGCATCGACCACGATCACGGTATTCCCAAGGCGCAGTTGAGTGCCTCGCGGCAGAAACGCTGACTCGAGCCGGACGCTGCCGAGATACGTACCGTTGGTGCTACCCAAGTCCGTTAGGTGCAGGCCTCCCTTTGTTGGCGCAATCTCCAGGTGATAGCGACTCACCGTTGGGTCCGTAAGCGTCAGCGAGTTACCGTCAGCGCTGCCAACGCTCGCGCACTCGCCACCGGCTAGTTCAAGGAGCCGACCAGCGTCAGGGCCGCGCGCGACGGCGATGGTAACGGCAGAGATTGCGTCCAGCGTCCGCTGGCTACCGCCGATGCGCGTCGAGTCATCCATCGCTAGAGATTAGCGCCAGGCTGCCGCTTGATTCCGTGTTTCGCCATCGCGCGGTTGAGAGTGATTCCGCTTGGGTCGAAGCCCTCCATCACCTCGTCACCGACCACGAACGTGGGCACTACGAGCCGCGCGTTGAGGTATTCCATCTCCGCTACAGCCGTTGGGTCCGAGTCGATTGGACGAGCCACGTAGGGAATACCCTGTGCGTCCATATGCTGCTTAGCGAGCGAGCAAGCCCCGCACCCTTGCATCGTGTAAACCACGAGCTGCCCCGGATAGCGTTGCGAGATGGTGGTGGCGGCAAGCTTGCTGAGCCTTTCTGCACGCGTTGAACGCCAATAGCCAAAGCCCGCGAGGCTGAGTAGCGCGATGAAAGCAGCTAGGGCGGTGATCCACCTCCTGCGCGCCAGGCGAGCCGCCGCGACGGTGCGCTCATGCGAGCACTGGGCACAGTCACCGCTGGCATCCATCGGGAGACCGTGAGTCACGCATGTTCGGAACGAAGAGGCTGGAAAGCCGGAGAAGCTGCGAGCGGGCGCGGCCAACGGGGCTGCGTGCGCAGCCTGGCCATCCACTTCAAGCAGCAGGGGAGACTCTTCACTCGGGGCTTCGATCATCCGCATAAGCGGCCTTTCGCAACATTCGAGCCATCTGGTCGATACGAATTTGTAGTCAGATTCACGGGGCAAGCTGTTGGTAGCGGCCACCCTGTTGGCTCGCCCCAACAGGGTGGGCCGATCATCCCGGCGCAATAATCAGCGTTCTTGGTTGCACCTCCAGGTGCCCGTTGAGCAACGCGTGGGCAACCTGCTTGGCCAAGGCCTGGGGTGATTCGGTTGAGGCGCCGGCCGCAAGGTGACGATCGATCGCTGCACGGACCGTGGCGGGTTGACTGAATCGCGCGTAGAGCGCCATCAATTCGCTCGTTACCTCGATCGGGCCGAGCATCGCCTCAGGCGCCAACTCGAGGCGAACGCTGCTCCCCATATCGAACGAGGTTGCACCCTCTGGCAAGCAAACGATCGAATCGAGCAGCGAGTCGATCGAGCGCACGGCCTCCCGCGCGAGGAGCATAGCGTCGAGGCGCCGCGAGTTCGCGGTGGCGATCGTATTTCCGCGTAAGACCTCGAAGCGCGGGCGGCGATCGTCCACGCGGCGTAGGACCACGAGCGAAGGCACGAGCTCGTCGATGCCCATCGTGACGCCGTGGTTGAGTCTGCGCGTCGCTTCGCGTTCGTAAGCGTCACCAAGCGTCGGGTGAAGCGCCGCCGAATACTCAGCAGCATGGACCTCCATCCGAACGGGCGCGTACTCGAACAGCATCACGTCGGCAGGGACGTTCGGCAGCTGCTTCTTCACGCGCTCGCCCGGCGCTGCATGGCGAGGTCCATGCCCCCACTCGGCGACGATCACGGCTCGACCGCCAGGCACGAGATGGTCGGGCAGCGCGTCCAAGAGCGAAAGCACGAGCTCGTCGCCGAGCTTACCGCCGCTCATGAAGTCACCGCTGCGCGCATCGTCGGACTGCGGAATGAACGGAGGTTGTGAGGCGACCAGGTCGAAGCGGTCGCGAGCGACTGGCTCGAACAAGCTCCCGAGGCGAACGTCGACGTTGCTCACGCCGTTGAACCGGGCGTTGAACCGAGTCATCGCCACCGCGCGCGGGTTGATGTCGGTAGCGATCACGCTCACCGTGCGACGAGCGAGCAGTAAGGCGACCACGCCCGCACCACACCCGAGGTCCAATGCCTTGCCAAGAGCGCCAGCGGGCTTGACCGCAGCGCAAAGCGGAATGGTCAAAGGGCCGAGCCCCATCACCGCTTCACCAGCGTGCTCGAGCAAGTCGGCTATACAGAAGAGGCCGTCCACGACCGACATGGTGAAGGGCGAGACGAAGCCCGCACCGACCTCACGGATCAGCCCGCTTGCGACGAGCGGCGCTGCGAGTTCGCCGAACGTCTGACGAAGTTCAGCGTGCTCGATCGGGTCGCCAAACATGAGCGCGCGCGCCGCGTAGGCGTACGGCTCGGCGAGCGCTCGGAGGTGATGGTGGAGCACCGGCCGACGAAGCAGCGGGTGCACGCCGCGCGCCGCCCCGAGGATTGGCTCGATCGCGCCCGCAGTCAGCCCGACCGCCGCAAGGCGCGCCTTGAGCTTGACCAAAATGGTGTCGTCGAGAGCGTCGATGGGAGAAAAATCGGGCAGGGTCACGGCAGCATCGTCGCGCGAAGCACTGCAAGGTTGCAATGACATGCTTGTGCGATCGAGCGCGCGTCTTGTCGTTCGGGCCTACTTCATAAGCGGGCTCCGCATTGCGCGTTTGCAAGGCCGCATTGCGATTCCGAAAGCCTCGATTTGATTCACCCTTTTCGAGCTGCGGGGTCCAATCCTCCAATTGCTGGCGGTCGCATTTACTGCCAACGTCGGGTCTTTCCGGAGGAACGATGAACCAACCCGCCCTGCACCGCGAACCACAAGAGGACATCACGCTGGTTGAGACTGCCGCACTCAAACCGGGGACCTTGGTCGCTGGAAAGTACGTGGTGGGACGCTTCGTCGGAGCGGGGGGGATGGCGCAAGTCTTCGAGGCTGTGAACCAAGACTTGGACGAGCGCGTCGCCCTCAAGGTGATGCGACCGAACTTCCGAGCTGACAGTGGCTTCACCGAAAAGTTCCGAGCGGAGGCCCGCGCAGCAGCGCGCATTCGCAGCGAGAACGTGGCGCGCGTGTTCGACGTTGTCTCCACCGACGATGGAGATCCGGTGATCGTGATGGAGTACCTCGACGGTGAAGACCTGCGTTCCTGGACGCAGACCAATGGAGGCCCGTCACTCGAGGTAGCAGCGGGCTGGGTGATCGAAGCCTGCTCTGGTCTCGCAGTGGCGCACGCCAACGGCATCGTGCATCGCGATGTGAAGCCTGAGAACCTGTTCTTGGCTGATGAGATTGGGGGGCGCACCGTCGTCAAGCTGCTCGATTTCGGTATCTCGCGAGCTGCACTTGCACACAACCCGATGAAGCCGGGCTCGGGTCAGCACGGGAACTTTCGCCTGCTCGGAACGCCGAGCTACATGGCGCCAGAACAAATCACCTCTTCCCGCGCAGCGGACTGCCGCTTGGATGTGTGGTCGGTGGGAGTCCTGCTGTTCGAGCTGTTTGCGGGGATTACGCCCTTCGAGAAAGAAACGCCGGAGGCGACGTGCATGGCGATCCTCAACGGCGACCGTCGGGATCTAAGGGTTCTTTGCCCAACGTTGCCGATCGAGATGGTGGAGATCATCGAACGCTGCTTGTGCATCAAGCCGCAGGGCCGCTATCCGAGCGTGGCAGATCTTGCGGTCGACCTTCATCCGTTCGCACGTCCACAGGACAGAACCTCGGTCAGTCGAACCGTGCGTCTGCTGCGCTCCGCCGGCCTCACGGAGGCCTTGGAGCCCGCGAACAACAATGACGAGCCGCGACTCAGCGTCTCGGGCTCCCAGCCTGTAGCGGCCATCCCAAGTGCTCCGGCGCCGACGGCCTCCACCGGCCCTGGCGGTTCTGCGAGCCCGAGTTCGGAATTGCCACACCCTGGAGCGCTCATGACGTCCTCTCCGCCGCTCACCACCGTTTCAGCTCAACCGCCCGAGAAGAAGAGCCGGGGCGGACTGTTCGTGGGGCTCGCAGCCGTCGTCCTCCTGCTTGGCGCAGTTGGTTTCTTTGCGCTTCGCTCAAAGCCCGTGGAGAGTGCACAAGCGCCCGCGCCGGCGGCGGCGACCAGCGTTGCGGTGGAGGTCGTATCCGAGCCTGTTGGTGCGTCCATTTTGATCGACGGCATGGCAGTTGGTGAAGCGCCCTACCGAGCGAAGCTCCAACCCGGGAAACACGAAGTCACGCTTTCAATGAGCGGATACGAAAGCTCCACGCGCATCGTTGAAGCTCGCCCCGACATCGAAGGGACGACGCTCAAGTTCGCGTTGAGGTCAGCCGGTGGGGTAGCCAAGCCGGAGCTCGCGTCCAAAACCAACGAGCAAGCCGAGCGTGAGAGTACAGCGCCCTCCGATTCGAAGAAGAAATCCAAGTCAGTTGCCGCAGCCGCAGCTGCAGCTGCGCCTGCCCCGGCCCCCGCGCCGCAGCAGACCAGCGCTCCGACTGCTCCACCGACGGTGAAGCTGATCACCGACGGGCCCTCTGCAGTGAAGGTCATTCAATGAGATACACAACCGCCTCGCTCGTCGCACTCTGTGGTGCCCTTGCAACCATCGCGCTGCCCACGGCCGCAGCGGCAGCGCCGCCGCCGCCCGCCGACGCCACCACCTTAGCGAACGATGCGTTCGCCAAATACGAGGCCGGTGACTACGCCCAGGCCGTTGCGCTCTACATGCAGGCGTACGAGAAGTCAGTCGACGCTCGGATCCTGTTCAATGTCGCTCAGATCTACGACAAGAAGGTTCAGGATCGAGACTTGGCAGTCGAGTACTACCGTCGCTACCTCAAGTCGACGACCACCGAAGCTGAGCTCGTTGCGACCTCGACGTCACGAATCACCGAGCTGCTACGCCAGCAAAATCAAATCGAGCCCCCTGCTCCCAAGCCCGCGCAACCGCCGACGCCAGTCGCGCCGGTTCCCGATCCCAAGCCAGCCGTTCAACCGGCGCCCGCGGTTGAAGCCGAGAGTCCGCCCTTCTTCATTGGCTGGATTGTCACGGGTGGCTTGTCTGCCGCAGCGTTAGTGACCGGCATTCTCGCGCTCGATGCATCCGGAGAGTTGTCCGCTGAAAGCTACAGCGGAGAGCCCAGCGAAGAAGCCAAGAGCCTAGAGTCCAGAACGCAGGTGCTCGCGGGGGTAACCGATGCGTTGATTGCCGGTGCTTTGGTCTCGGGCGCCGTCACCTTGATTTTGCAGCTCACGTACTCGCCGGATAGCCAGCCGGAAAAGGCTGTCTGGTTATCGCCGGCCGTGAGCCCCGACTTCGCAGGTGCAGTGCTCGGAGGAGCGTTTTGAAATGAGTGCCCACAAACTTCAACTCAAGCTTGCTTCCGTCACTCTTACTGGGCTGCTCGCGGCCTGCTCTCTCGTCGCAGACTCCGAACTCAAAAGCGGAGTGGGCGAAGGTTGTGTGGAGGCAGCGGAGTGCCAAGGTGAAGCAGCGGACTGCGTGGAAGGTCGCTGTGTACTTGCGTGTAGCGCTGCAGACGAGTGTCCAGCTGGGACGAGCTGCGCTGCCGAGGTCTGCGACATTTCCTTTAAAGTTGGCTTCGTTTACGACGGAAACCCAGTCAGTTCGGGGTTCTCACGAGCCCATGATGAAGGACGGTTGGCAGCCAAGGACGCTGTTCCTTGGCTGGACTTTGCGCTGGTTGCACAAGACATTCAGAAGGACCAAGAAGCCACGGCCATGGATCAACTCATTGCCGATGGCGCCGAGGTGATCTTCGTAACAACGACCCGCTTCAGCAGCGTTGCGCAAGAGCGTGCAGCAGCCAACCCGAACGTCCGCTTCTTGAATTTCGGTGTCCCGAGTTGGGATGGCGGGAACTTCTCTGGCTACGTCCCGCGCTATCACCAAGCTTGGTATCTATCCGGAGTAGCGCTCGCCTCCTTCGCGGCCTCGCTACCAGCGAGTGACACCAAACGCCACAACTTTGGCTTCATCGGAGCGCTGCCCGTTCCGGAGGTTATCGCGCAGCTCAACGCCTTTACGTTGGGCGCACGCTCGGTGGATCCGGAAGCGAAAGTCGACGTGGTCTGGCTCGGTGGCTTCGTGCCTGCTGACGGGCAAGCGGAGGCGGCTGTCGACTATCTGCTCGAGGACGGCAACCGCTTCCTGGTCAACCGCATTGGCGCGCGTAACACCGCCGTAATCAACAAGCTTGAAGAGTTCAACAAGGCGAACGGCGACGATGAGACTTACGTCGCGGTTCTGGACAATGCTGACTGCACAAACCGTGGGGACTTTTGCCTTGGCGGTCCGACCTGGAACTGGGGCCCGCTCTACACGCGAATCGTGCAGGAGATTCAGCACGGCACCTTCGACTCGGCGCTGCCCATTCGCGACTCGATCCAGAGCGACCCCAAGAGCAGCGTGGTCAACCTAACGCTGAACCCAGCACAGCAGGCATTCTCCGGAACGCTTCGCGATCAGCTTTCCCAAACCATCCAGAACCTCACGGAAGGTGGAGACAACACCTTTGCACCCAAGGGCTCACTCACGGTTTGCCCCACGGATCCCGAGCAGCGCCCCGAAGGCTGCGTCAAGACGCGGGTCGAGGACGATGAGCTCAGCTCGATGTGCTGGCTCGTCGAAGGCGTCGTGCAACGAAAGGATCCGAATGCGCCCTTCGACGCGGCAGATAATCCTCTCGTCGAAGCCCGAACGCCTGAGGACGTACAATGGCCGCCGAGTAGCTTTGGCGGAACGCCCATCTCCCTCAGCTGCAACTAAGGGTTGTCGCGTCAGCGACGCAGAAACCGTGGCCGGCTAGTACGCGACGACGCGGTTTCTGCCGCTCGATTTTGCCTTGTAAAGGCGCGCATCGGCCGCGCCCAAAAGGCCTGCCTTGTCAGCAGCCGGGAACTCATTCGAGCAGGCGACGCCAGCGCTTGAAGTCACGCGAATGGGTTGGCCCTCGAAGTCGACGACGGACGCCTCGACCTCACGACGGAGCCGTTCTGCGACCATCGCGGCTTCCTGCAAGGGGATGCCGCGGAGGACGACGACGAACTCTTCCCCACCGTAGCGCGCCACAACATCCTCAGGCCGCATTCCCCCGCCAAACACGCGCGCTACGCTGCGCAGCACAGCGTCACCAGCGAGATGGCCAAAGGTGTCGTTGACCTTCTTGAAGTGGTCGACGTCGATGATGATCACGCTCAACAAGGTTTGGTGGCGAGCAGCGAAGGCGAGTTCACTCATCAGCCGCTCTTCCAGGTACTTGCGATTGTAGACTCCGGTGAGCCCGTCTTTGATCGCCGCGTCATACACGCGACGCAGCGCAGCCTCTTCATCGGCGCTCACCAGCGCGAAGCGCAACATGGTGTGAAGACCAAGTTGGAGACGGTCTCCGTCGCGAAGTATCGCGGTAGTCGGTACGCGCAGGTCGTTGACGAAGGTTCCGTTCGTCGAGCCACCGTCCTTGAGCGTGTAGTCATTCCCGACGCGCATGACGATCGCGTGCTCCCGTGAAAGGCTCGGGTCCTCGAAGGGGTAGGTGCAGTCAGTCGACCGGCCAAAGGTCACCATGCTGCCCTTCGGAATCGGCAAGACGCGGCCGGCATCCAAGCCGCTGGTCACGGTGAAAACGCCGACTCGACTCATGGCGACCGGATCGACGTCGACAACGAAGGTCTTGGCGTTGCTATCCGGCGCTTTCGTCATCGTTCTCTCGCTGCTCCCAAACTTCTTTCAGAGTGACGCCATCTTAAAAAAACCACAAGCGCGACGCGCTCCTCTAGTGAAAATCCCGCGACTTTGTCGGTAACTCCCCGCCGTCCAACTCTAGCCGCTCGAGCGAATGAACGAGAACGTGGAGCACCTCTCCCTCGCGCTCGAGCAGGCCACGCACGAGCGCCAACTTGGAGAACAGCACCGCGTGCCGAAAGCGCTCGAACACACTGACCGTAATGATGAGATTCTGAACGCCCGTCTCATCCTCCAAGGAAACGAAGGTCACTCCGCTGGCGGTCTGAGGTCGCTGCCGCCCCGTGATTAGCCCAGCAATCGTAACCCGATGCCCATGGGCCAAATGCCGCAGCTCCTCGTGCCGAAACAGCCGCTCGGTACCCAATGAACCACGCCTGCGCAGCTCTTCACGCATATGAAGCATTGGGTGATCTTCCACTGAGAGACCCATGCGCCCATAGTCCAGGACGAGTTGCTCCACCTTCCGCAAAGGTGGCAAGTTCGGCAGATCCTTTTGTGTCTCAAGATCCTGCTCGGCAAAAAGACCGGGTAGCCGAGGAGCGTAGGCGCGCCACATGGCGTGGCGCCGCCCTTGCTCAATGGCCTCGAGAGCGCCGGACTCTGCCAGCGCGACCAATTCGTTCTTCTTCAGGTCTGCTCGCCGCGCCAACTCCCCGACGCTGCGAAAATCACCATTGGCTCGAGCAGCCTCGATCCGACGCCCTGCCGCTTCACCGAGGCCAGCGATCTGCCGAAACCCAAGCCGCAAAGCCCATTCATCATAGGAAACCAGGCTGGGCTCCAACGCGTTATCCCAACCACTCTTCAAGATGCAGGGCGACCGCACCTCGACACCATGGCGTTGGGCGTCCTGCACAATGCTTGAAGGACTATAAAAGCCCATGGGCTGAGCGTTGAGCAGCGAGCAGGCAAATACGCCTGGATGATGCGTCTTTAGCCAAGCGGAAGCATAAACGATTAAAGCAAAACTAGCGGCATGGGACTCCGGGAAGCCGTACTCGCCAAACCCCTGGATCTGCTTGAAGAGCGCCTCTCCGAACTCCTCAGTTATTCCGCGCCGGGAAAAGCCCGCAAGCAACTTATCGCGATGACGTTCGAGCCGCCCATGCTTCTTCCAAGCAGCCATATCACGTCGCAGCTGGTCGGCCTCGCCTGCGCTGTAGTCGGCGCCGACCATGGCTATTTGCATGACCTGCTCTTGAAATAGCGGGACACCGAGCGTTCGCTCGAGGATGCCCTCGAGACACGGGTGAGGTGCACGCGCAGGCTCCTGGCCGGTCCTCCTACGCAAGTAAGGGTGCACCATCCCACCTTGAATGGGGCCTGGCCGCACGATCGCCACCTCGATCACGAGGTCATAAAAACACTTGGGCTTGAGCCGCGGGAGCATCGACATTTGTGCGCGGCTCTCAATCTGAAATACACCCACGGTGTCGGCTCGACCAATTGCCTCATACGTCTTTGGGTCTTCCGCCGGTATGCGAGATACGACCTCGAGCGGATCGAACAACTCCTCCGCGCTCGACCGAATGGCGGGATCGAGCCCAAGCTCATGGAGCAAGGCCAGACTCTTACGAACGCAGGTCAACATGCCAAGGCCGAGCACATCCATCTTGAAGAACCCCAGCGTATCGAGGTCATCCTTGTCCCAGGGGATGACGGTTCTTCCCTCCATGCGGCCAGGCTCGACAGGGGCCACGTGGTCGAGCGGCTCGGCACTCAAAATGAACCCACCGACGTGAATGCCCAGGTGTCTCGGCGTTCCCTCGAGCAGCTTGGCCACGTGGATCGTCTTTAGCAGCCGCTCTTCCTTTGGATCGAGCCCGAGCTCCTTCACCAGAGCCTCTGTCACGTCCGCCAAATCATAACGGAGCACCAGCCCCGTCAAGCGATCGAGCTGATCACTCGATAGGCCGAAGACCTTCCCCACCTCGCGCAGCGAGCTTCTCCCGCGATAGCATATTACTTCACAGACCATCGCGGAGCGGTCCCTGCCGTAGGTGGAATAGATCTCCTGAATTACCTCTTCCCTTCGTTCATGTTCGAAGTCTACGTCTATATCTGGCGGCTCAGCTCGCTCGGCGGAAAGAAACCGCTCAAAAAGCAGATTTGACCGAGCTGGATCAACCGCCGTAATGGACAGTGCAAAACAGACCGCACTATTGGCAGCGCTACCTCGCCCCTGGCAGAGGATCCGTTTGCGCTTCGCCATCTGCACCACCTCATAGACACTTAAAAAATAGGGCGCCACCCCGAGCTTGGCGATGAGTGCCAGCTCCTTGTTGCATTGCTCCACCACCGATGCGGGAGGCCCTGCGGACCACACTGGCGGAGCGTAGCGAGCACGCAGCCCTGCCTCTGTCATCCTACGCAAGGTGTTGTCAGGCGTTTCTCCTTCGAGACAATACTGGTTGCACGGAAACTGATAGCGTAACTCCGCAAAAGAGAAGGTCAGCCCCTCGGCCAGCTCCCCTGCCCTGTACACCCACTCTGGGTGATCACGGAATAGCGCCAACATTTGCTCCTCATTGCGGAGCCTTGCCTCAGCATTCACCAGTAGAGAGCGCCCAGCTTGATCCAACGTTTGCTTGCGACGAATGCACGCCACCGCGTCGCAAAGGACCCGACGACTCGCACAGTGAAAAAGTGGACGCATGGTCGCGAACGGCTTGGCAGAGAGCTGCTCCGCGAGCCATGTGCCACAACTCGCGCGGTCACCATCCAGGCCGTCCAGCGCGCGATGAATGGCCACGTGTGTCTGACCTGCGAACGCGGCTAGAACCGCGGCCCATTCAGGAGCCCAATCCCTAGGCGCAAGCCCACCCGCAGAGAGCAGCTCTGCGTCTACACCAAAGACCAATTCAAGCCCCGCTGAGCTTTCCGCGAGATGACGCAGGTCAAGTCGTGCAATGCCCTTCTCATACGGCTGGTGAGAGAGCGTCAAAAGCCGACACAGGTTGCGATAACCAGCATGGGTGCGCAAAAGAAGAATCACGCGTAACGGCATCCCCGGTAACCAACTGGGGTACCCCGCTCCTGAAGGCACGTGCGCGTCCACGCCAGCATAGGCGATCGTCAGCTCCGCACCGCTGATCAGCCGGCCCCCATTTTCCTTCGCCTCGCGATAGGCTCTTACTAAACCGTAGATACCGTCTCTATCAGCGATACCCAAAGCAGGCATGCCTAGCTCTCGCGCACGTGTAATCAGCTCTTCCGGGTGGGAGGCCCCCTCGAGGAACGAAAAGTTACTCCGCGCACAGAGTTCTACAAACGGAGGCCTCATTGGGCAACCCGCTCATTCCCAGAAGCCGTGCAAAAAGGCTTCTCCGGTTTTCCTATCGATATATATCCAAGCCAGGATGGTCGCGGCTGACTCTGCACTCCGCTTCGTGCTTGCGGGAAGCTCCAGCTCTACACGCAGATAGTCTCTGCTGGGGCTTACCTTGGTCCACCACACGACGGAATCCATCCGCCGGTCAAACTGAACACTACGAATGGTAAACGTCTCTGAATCGATGACCAACGTCCCGCCGCTCTTCAAGAAGTTCGAAGAGCCGCGCTTGGAGCCATCCCTGGTTGCGCCAAAAGGGCCAAGTGCCACTGGCGTGGGTAATAACCTCGAGGGCTCTTCAGGCTTTGGAACGGAAAACTTCAGATCGGTTTGAGCCTTCACGCTTGCTCGACGAGCCGTGCGAGCGCGGTTCTCACTGAGCACGTTGGACCACTCCAGGCGAGCCCCATGCTCAGGACGATGATCATCCTCGAGCTTCAACATGCCGACTCGCTCGGCGCCGAGCTCTGCGGATAACTCGGACAAGAGGGCTGGTAACGCCTCTGGGCTCACTCTGGAAGCTCGCGAAAGATCCAGTTGCAGGGCTGGAGCCTCCATCAAACGTGACAAGGATAAGTCCAAGGCAACACAAGGCGCCAAGAGGCTCAGTGTTTCAACCTTGGCCTTGATCGCCCGAAACAGATCCTCCGTTGAGGAAAGCGGAGCCGGCAAATCCACCGAAAGGGCAACGCGCGTCACGTCCTCCACGAGGTTGGAGACCCGCCAGTTTGATGCGCGCGCAGACGCCTCCGCCGCAGAGAACCGCGCCATCGTCTTGTCGTAATGAAGCACTATATCGATACGGTTGGTCGCCTGCCTCCTACCGGTCAAGCGACTGGACAACCGGGAGATCATCCCTCGAATTGCAAAAACCAACTGAGGTGCAGTCTCCACGCCGTCCTCAAAGACCATCTTGTCCGTAAGTACGACCGCTGGTGAAAATGGCACGAGCGGCCGCGGATCATAGCCTTGTAACCAACGCATCACGAGTTCGGCTGGCTCTACCCCCAACAAAGCAACCAACCGAGAAGAAAGCTGCGCCCGATCAATCAACATTAAATCATACAGCGTAAAAACCCCGAGCCGCGCAAACGTCTCGACCAAGGGGCTTGCTTGCGTTGGCACGAGCAACTCTTTTGCCGGTAGCCATTCACTATCCGGGATGGCTTGGAGGGAAAGGGCGCGACTGAGCGAAGACAGCGGCAACGGAGCGATAGCACTCTTACTCGCGCCTTCTTCAGCGATGCGTTGGACCCCCGGATAGATAGATGAATAGCGCGCGAGAGCCTGTGCGTGGAAGGCCCCGTCTGCGAGACCCACCTCAACACGTGTTGACCGGCCAGCCGCAGACAGCCATTGGCCAATACGCTGCTGCATGGCCTCGAGCAGGCCGGTTTCTCCGCCGAAGAGGTGCGCGCCTCCCGAAACATCTACCCAAAGAGTGTCCTCAAAGGCGACTTCAACTGGGGTGCCAAAGCCCATGACGACCTCAGCGAGCTCCCCAAGGGCCTGCACCAGCCGCCCGGGTGGCAAATGCACATAACGAACGTTTGCCGAGCGAGCCATAGCAGCGGAAACGCGCATCCCAGGCCGAATACCGAGAGAGGCGGCCTTGTCATCAACAGCAGAAACCCAGCTTGTGCCCGCAGGCCCCGCGCCGACTCTTTCTGTGGAAGCAAGCGCTGGTTCTTCAGCATAGAGGACGGCAAGTCCACTCGCTTTGGCAGCCCCATCCCCCTGCGGAGACAAATCAACCGCTCCGCCTGCATGGTGTTGGCGCGCAAGCTCACATGCGAGCTGCGGAAGAACGACAGCAGCCAAACGCCTCACACTGAACATCTGAGCATATAACAGTAGCGAGATCAACCGGCCAACGCAGCTTGGATGGCTGGCGCAACGCGACCGAAGCGATCTTTGGCAACCTTGACCAGCCACCGTTTGGGCGCTGGGCTCTCCACCTCCAAGCGGAGGGAGACGGGCAGCGGGAGTGCACGACGCTGGGCGCTGTCTGTGAGTAGCAGAATGGTGGTGTCAGCACGTTCAACCGCAAGCGCGAGACGCCGAACCACCGTGCCCCAGCGATCGAGAGAGACGGTTGACCACTGGCCCTTCTGAGCCGCACCTGGAACACCTGCGGTGTCCACCACAATCACCGCAAAGGCGTGACTCTCGGCCATTCTGACGACCACCCGCGACAAGGCCTCCAAGGGAGGTCTCACGACGATCAAACGTGTTGGGTCGACGCGGTGAGAAAGAAGTGCCGGCCCATGAAGCGTGCCCCACGGGTCGACGAAGGCGCACATCGCCCCGAGCGTTCTCTCATCACCCCCGCGCGATCGGGCTTCAGCTTGGGCCGAAGCACAGGCCGCTAAACCAAGCGAAGTAATGCGACCAAGCCCACGATAGGCGCTCACTTCCACAACGGCTCCACGAGGAAGCCCACCGTCTGGAAGGACCTGATCCAAGGAAGGGCCGCCTCCCACCGGCTGGACTTGAGAAGACAGCCACGTCCGCTCAACCCTGGCCGCAGCAGGAGCCCGATCAAAGTGCAGAACCTCTGCGCTGGACGCAGGCTCCGCCTGCCGAACCCAAACCCCTGGGATCCCGCTCGCTAAATGACTCGTGCCAAGTCGAAGCTCCACCGGGGCCTTCGGCCGCTTTAATCGAAGAGGGCCCGAGTCATTCTGTTCACTGCATCCGCCTTCGGCGGAATTAAGAAGATCAGGTGCGGAGGCCCTCATACTGAACGGATTAGCATCTATGGCGTTGATTGCCAATCCTGGCCCCACCGGAGAGCTGACATTGATTGTCCTGCCTAAGGGGTCTCACTTTTTGCGCCATCCAGCTTTGGTGAACCCAAAGCAGTCGTATCCTGCCGCCCGTGAAACTCCCTGTCTCGCCCCCGGTCGAACCGATGTTGGCCAACCGCCTCACCGCCGTTCCTGAGCAAGAAGGCTTGCTGTTTGAACCGAAGTGGGACGGCTTCCGAACGCTCGTTTTCCGCGACGGCGACGAGCTTGTCTTGCAAAGCCGCGACAAGAAGCCGATGGGCCGCTACTTCCCCGACCTCGACGAGCCGCTCCGCAAGTGGCTGCCCGAGCGAGCGGTCCTCGATGGCGAGATCGTGATTGAGCGCAACGGCGCCCTCGACTTCGAGGCGATGCAACTGCGACTTCATCCAGCGGCCTCCCGCGTAAAGATGTTGGCCGAGGAGACCCCTGCGGCGATCGTCTTCTGGGACCTGCTTGCGCTCGGCGATGACAGCCTGATGCAGACGCCGTTCGAGCAACGAAGGCGCAAACTCGAAGAGGTGCTGAAGCTCGCAGAAGCGCCGGTCTACATCACGCCGGCGACGAGTGACCGCACGCTCGCGACCGAGTGGTTTCACCGCTTCGAGGGCGCTGGGCTCGACGGCATCATGGCCAAGCCGAAAGACGGCCTCTACCAGCCGGGCAAGCGCGCGATGTTCAAGGTGAAGCATGAGCGCACCTGCGATTGTGTGATCGCCGGCTTTCGCTGGCACAAGGATGGGAAAGGCACCCTGGTAGGGAGCCTCGTGCTTGCGCTCTACGATGACCAAGGAGTGCTGCACTCGGTGGGAGTCGCCGCGAGCTTCACGGCCGCCAAACGCAAAGAGTTGGTGAGCTTTCTTGCGCCCTACCGCGAGGGCGCGAAGGAGAGCCACCCGTGGAAGGAGTGGTCGGCAGCTGACGCTGCTGGTCGTCGCCCTGACATGAAGAGTCGATGGAACGCTAACAAGAGCCTCGACTGGGAACCGCTGCGCATCGAGCTCGTGTGTGAGGTGGCCTACGATCACATGCAGGGCTCTCGCTTCCGCCACACGGCGCAGTTCCGACGCTTTCGCAGCGACCGCACGCCCGAGAGTTGCAACTACTCCCAACTCGAGGTGACACCGCCCGAGGAGCTCTCGCAGATCTTGCGAAAGAAGCTCTAAGCGTTCAGCGGAAGGTGTGCGTGCTTTCGTTCGGGTCGGGCGTTGCCTGTGCCGGGCGGAGTTCGCTCGGCACGTTGCGCAGGTTGACCCGGATGCGCGTCCACGTGGATGAGCGCCCGCGCATGCTGTCGACCAGGACGTCCTCCTCGGCAACGTGTGCGGCCGCCTGCGGATGCCGCTGCTTCCAGCGCTCGAGCCCGAGCAAAGCGTCCTCTTTGCGTTGCGCGTTGGCGATGATCAGGATCGGTATGGGTGCACGGGCATTCGTTGCGCCGCCGCGCGCGCGCGAGGGAGCAACGCGCGGCGCTTCTTGCGCGCCTTTGGGATGATGAGGCGGCCACGGCGCATCGGGTAAGCCCTTCGCGTCGTCATGCTCTGCCAGCGCAAGCAGCTCCTGAATCGACCCGGCAGTCTCATTCAGCTGGCGAGCAGGGTCACCCAACGACAGCAAGCGCGCCGGCACCGAACGGACCGTAAACGCGGCAGGATCACAGTCGGGCACCTCCTCCCAAAAGAGCGGCGTGGAGACTCGTGCATCGGGTAAAGGCCGCACGGAGTACGCCGAGGCGGTGGTCTTGTCCTTGGCGTTCTGGTTGTAGTCGATGAAGACGCCGTGACGCTCTTCCTTCCACCACTTGCTGGTCGCGAGCTTGGGCACCCGCCGCTCGACCTCACGAGCAAGCGCGAGGGCAGCACGCCGAACCTCCTCGAAGCCGAAGCGCGGCTCGATGCGAACGAGAATGTGCATTCCTCGTGAACCGCTGGTCTTCGGGAAGCCGCGCAAGCCGAGTTCGTCGAGCAGCTTTTTCACCTCCAGCGCGACGAGCCGCACGTCAGCGAACGGCACCCCAGGCCCAGGATCGAGGTCGATGCGCAGCTCATCCGGATGCTCGAGATCGCGCGAGCGAACGGCGTGCGGATGCAACTCGATGCAGCCCAGATTGACCACGTAAGCGAGCCCCGCAGCATCGTCGATGACCAGCTCCTCGGCCGTGCGCCCCGATGGGAACGCGAGTTCAACCGTGCGCAACCACTCGGGTCGAGGCTTGGGCGCACGCTTTTGGTAGAAGGCTTCACCTGCGGCACCATTCACGTAGCGCTTGAGCACGAGCGGACGATCGCGAATGCCCAAGAGCGCCCCCTCGGCGACCGCGAGATAGTAGTCGACCAGCTCCAGCTTGGAGATCCCGGCCTCGCGAAAGTAGAGCTTGCTTGGATGAGTGACTCGCAGCTCACGGTCGCCAACCGACAAGATGTGCGGCGCCTCTTCTTTCGTCACGGCCGTACGATAGCAAACGCCGAGCAGCACTCGAATAGCCCGCCTACCTTGCGTGTGCAGGCTCCGCTACACTCGGCTCGTGGACGGAAAAAGGCGCGCGCTCGATTTTCTTGAAGAGCTCAAAGAACTGACCTTGCTCGACGAAGGGGACCCACAGGCCTTTCGCGTGAGAGCCTACGAGAGCGCCATTCACGGCATTGAAGCGCTCACCGCGGACCCGTCGCGCATGACCGCCACCGAGCTGACCAAGATCGATGGTATCGGCAAGAGCACCGCGGCCAAGCTCCGCGAACTCTTCGACACAGGGAAGGTCGAGAAGCTGACGGAGCTGCGGCTCAAACACCCACAGTCTGTCGTGAAGTTGATGAAGGTTCCCGGCGTAGGGCCAAAGATGGTGGCCAAGCTACGAAAAGAGGCTGGGGTCGACTCGCTCGATGCCCTCAAGCAGGCCGTGGCCGAAGGACGGCTGCAAGGCATCAAGGGCTTTGGCAAGAAGACCGAGGAGAACCTCGCCAAGTCCCTCGAAAGAATGGCGAGGGCCGGGGATGACAGCCGCACACCCATCTCGGTTGCACTGCCGCTCGCGCGACGCCTCGTCGCCGAACTTTCGGGGCTTCCAGGCGCTAAAGCCGCACACTTCTGCGGCAGCTTGCGGCGCTTCTCGGAGACCGTTGGGGATCTGGATATCGTCGTGGTCTCGGACGCGCCCGTGCCGATCATGGACTACGTCGCCGCGATGCCCTTCGTTGCCGAGGTGCTAGCGAAGGGCGAAGCAAAAACGAGCGTGGTCACCCAGCGCGGTCTTCAGATCGACGTGCGGGTGGTGAAGGAGCACGAGCTCGGCGCAGCGCTGCTTTATTTCACCGGCAGCAAGAGCCACAACATCAAGCTACGTGAGCGTGCCATCGCTCGAGGGCTGACGCTCAATGAGTACGCGCTCAGCGAGATCGCCACGGGCAAGGTCGTCGCGAGCCACACCGAGGCCGACATTTATGCAGCGCTCGGCCTTCAGTGGATTCACCCCGTGTTGCGCGAAGACAAGGGTGAGATCGCCGCGGCCGAGGCGGGTACCCTTCCGCCTTTGCTTCCGGAGCTAAGCAACGCCGGGGATTTCCACGTCCACACGGCTCTCTCGGGAGACGGGCACGCCGAGCTCGACGACCTGGTGAACGCAGCCGAAGCGCGCGGCTACTCCTTCCTGGCCATCACCGAGCACGCCGAGAACCTTTCGATGATCGGCGTCAAGCGCGCAGCCCTCGAGGTGCAGCAGCAGGACCTCGCGCAGAAGCAAAAGACGACCGCAGTGAAGCTGCTGTTCGGCGCCGAGCTCAACATCGGCAAGGACGGCTCTCTCGACTACGACGACGACTTCCGCAGCCGTTTCGACTTTTGCCTAGCCTCGATTCACGACCACTTCGATCTCACGCGGGAGCAACAGACTGCGCGGGTGGTCCGCGCGATGGAGGACCGCAACATCCACATGATCGGTCACCTTACGGCGCGCATGATTGGTGCTCGGCCGCCGATCGACCTCGACATCAACGCTGTGCTCGATGCGGCGGAGCGAACCGGGACGGCCCTCGAAGTGAACGGCGGATTGCCACGGCTCGACCTCACGGTCGACATCTTGCGCGCGCTGCGAGGTCGCAACATTCGCGTCGTGTTGACCAGCGACGCACATCGCACGAACGAACTCGATCGCGTCGACAACGCCGCGCTTCACACGATGCGCGCGTGGGTCGGCACGGACCAGGTCGTAAACTTTTGGCAGCGTGAGGAGATTGAGCGCTGGTTAGGGGACAAGCGCTCACGAGCCGCCTAGTCTCAGCAGGCTCCGCGCAGAACGTTCAACGTCCAAGGCTCGCAGGAGGAGCCGCTGAAGTAGCGGACCTCAACGTTCACGTCGAAGGTATTGGAGGCGCCACCGCAGTCGTCCTCGCACCAAACGCTGATCACTTCATTGACGCCCGCTGCGTTGACCGACGTGAACGCTGGATCTGCTTGGCAGGCCGTGCCCGAAAGAATGAGGTCGTAGTCGACGCCGGCTGGGACAATGAGCTCAAACCGCATGCCGACATACGCGCAGCAGCTGCTGTCCTCGTAGGCCTCAATCGTAAAGAAGCGGCCGGTGGTTCCCTGCTCTGTGATGACCGGGCCCTCGCACGTGCCACCCAAGAAGCAGCCGAGTCCGTACACCGCATCCGAGTCCACGCTGCCTAGAAACTCACCGGGAGCACTATTCGAATGGCCGGGATGAGAGGTCTCGCAACCGTTCGCACTCGAGCCGTCGCAGTTGGAGAAGCCAGGGTTGCAACCGGAAAGGACGCAGCCTCCGTTTTGACAAGTAGCGAGCCCGTTCGCCGCGTTGCACGCCCCTTCGTTGACGTTGCCATCACAGTCTTGGTCGAGTGCGTCGCAGGTCTCTGTGCCTGGCACGACCTCGCCCATGCAGGCGGACCATTGACCCGAGACGCAGGTTTGCGTGCCGGTCTTGCAGCTGCCCGTTCCAGCCGTGCCCATCGGACCGGTGTAGCAACTTTGCGTCGACCCGTTGGTGCAGGTGCAGCCCTCATCGACGGTACCGTCGCAGTCGTCATCAACGCCATCGCAGTCCTCGACGGCGTCGGGCGGCGGGAGGGGGTCGCAATGCGCAATGGCTCCGTCTACGCACTCCTCGGTGGTGTTGGCGCAAACGCCTTGACCGCAGCTGAGCGTGCCGAACCCGTCGTCTGCGACGCCATTGCAATCGTCATCGAGGCCGTTGCACACCTCAGCGACCGGCAACACTTCACCGTCGCACTCGGCTCCCCACTTGCCGTCATCGTTGCAGACGGAGCTTCCTGCTGCGCACTCACCGATGCCTTCGAGCTCCGGCACGCCAGAGAAACAGGGAGCGACGTCCCCTGGTGTGCACTCACAGCCGTCATCGACCGTGCCGTTGCAATCGTTGTCGATGCCGTCCCCACAAGGGTCTTCAGCGATGCAGCCACCCCCTTGGCCGGCAACGCCGGAACTCGTGGTGTTGCCCCCCGAGCCGCTGCCTCCACCGCCCTCCGGACGCACGCCGCCGTCCTCGGTTCCGGTCGAGACCGAACCGTCATCAACGACGTCGGTGGTGGCGCAGGCGACAATCCAAGGAGCGAGGATCAAGCAGGTTCGAAGGTTCACGTTGGCGCTCGTGTAGGCAAGTTCGGCGCCAACGTCAAAGCCCCAGTTTATGCCTGCTTCGAAGTCTCCACGCGCGGGGTGGATCCTCCCATCTGGATCCACCGAAGGGTGCACGTGGATCCACCAAAGGGCCTGTTGGATCCAGCGACGACTACGAGCCGTCTACTCGGCTGCCACGGTTGCGCGCTTGGCCTCTTGAATCAACTGATCACGCTCAGCGCGACGTTTCTCGAATGCTGCCAGCGCCGCCAACGGGAAGTAGCTCTTGTAGAGAGAGTAGTCGAGCAGCGCCGTGTGGAAGAACACCCCGTGCGGCTCCTGACGCGGCCACTCACCGCTGCCCAATTGCGTGCGCGCCAAGAAGCGAGCCGCCCGATCCAAACAATCCCAGTCGGGCTCCGAGGCCAACAACAAGGCGTTGAGTGCCCAAGCCGTCTGCACCACTTGGCCCTCTTCTGACTCCACATAGGACGTGGTGTGCGGCGCATGACGTTCGCCCCAGCTGCCATCGGGCTTCTGGTGTGCACGCAACCACGCGGTGGCCTTCTTCACAGCGGGATCTGTCGGGGGAACTCCGGCAGCAAGCAGCCCGCGAAGACCGAACAGCGTGCCGTAAACATAGTGAACGCCCCACGCGCCTTGCCAACAGCCCTCAGGCCGCTGAGTCGAGCGCAACCATGCGACAGCCTGGTCAATCACCTGCGGCAACTCGCTCAAGCTATTGCGTCGCAACAGATGGGGCCGCTTCGTGCGCACGAGCGCAAGCATCGCAATGCAGGAGGCGGTGCACTCCACGTAGCTCCGCTCCGTCATGTGGTCCCCAAACAGTTCAGCCGGGTTGAGCCATTCGAGTGAGGGCCACGGCCGAGTTGGCTCGTAGGAGCCGAAGCCGCCGTCTTTCCCGCGCGCGCGCAGGATGAACTCGGCAGCGCGCTCCACCGCGAGATCGCTTGGACCCTCGCCGAAGGGCGAAGCAAGCCGCGCGACCATCGCCTCTGCGGTGGCGTCACTGAGCGGCCAGCCCTGCGAACGGAAGGAGACTGCGTAGCCGCCGCGCGGATCGATACGGTGGTGATGCGCGAGGTCCGCGGGTGTCTCGGTGATCTGCTGCGCCGCAAGAAAACGCTCGGCCAGTAGCAGCGCTTTGCGGTCCTCGACGTCGGCCGAATCCACCGCGGCGAGCGCCTGCGCCGCGAGGGCGGTGTCCCAAACTGCCGAGCGTGCACCGGCCACCCGGGTCCCACTGCGGTCATCTTCCCAAAGCCACCCCTCAAACTGCCGCACCGCCTTGGCAACGTCAGCATCGTCGGGATCGGCTGAATAGAGCGCGAGCGTTGAAAGCAGCCCGCTCAGCGCCGAGATGGACGCGTGGTTGGAGGTGGTGAGCTCCCAACGAATGTCTTCACGGATGGTCGCGAGCGTCTTCTTGCGCCCTCGTTCTGTTTGCAGCTTGTCCACCAGGCGAACGAGCTCATAACCGACCTTGAGCACAGCGCCCGGAACCTCATAGAGGTCCTCGCGCCGCACCTGATTGCGGCTCGCTGCGAAGTCCACGTTGGCAAAGCCCTCTGGAAATAGCTCTGCCCGAAGCTCCTCGATCACCGGCGAAAGCGCGACCTGGAAACGCTCGCCGTAAAGGGCCGCCATGGCTGAATAGGTGACCCGCGTGTGGCTTTGGAACCGCGACGGGTGGATCGGCAAGCCACTCGGTAGCGCCCACAGTTCCGGGATCACCGGGTTTACGCCTTCCCAGGCGTAGAGCGAGAGCATGGCCAACCAGAACTTGCCCCACGAAGGAACGGAGGTTGCTCCGCCCTCGCGCACGATGAACTGCCGTGCGCTCGCCAACGTCGTTGCGTCTGCGCTACAGCCGAGCAGCCTGCTCGCAACGTAGACCAGCGTGGTGACGAACAAGCTCGGTTCGGAGACCTCAGACAGGCCCCAGGTTCCGTCGTGCAGCTGGGTACGCTCAAAGTGCTGGAGGAGCCGCTTGCGGCGGGTTTCGTCGATGGGCAGGCCCATCATGTGCCACGCCAATACGTACTGAGCGGCGAGCATCGGGCACCAGACCACCTCGCCTTCCCACGACCCATCAACGTCCTGAAGTGCCCGCAACGTCTTGCGGCCACGCTCGAGTGCGCGGGTGGGATCCCAACGATCGCGACCGGTGCGCGCAGCATGCTCGCGGGCGGAAGGCAGCTCCACCACGTCGGCTTTGGCCGTCGAAGCGCGCAAAGCGCCCGCGTAGCGCTCTTCACTCGGACGGGCCTCCTTGGTCTCCTTGTTGTCACCGCTTCTCGGAAGCTCCTTCGCCGGCCGGGCTTCAGTAAGGTGAAGCGCACCGGTAACGAGCCAACGAACGCGCGAACCAATCTGCTCGGTGATCGACGCGACGTGAGACCACTGCGAAGTTGCAACGCCGCGACCAACCAAGCGCTTGGCAGCAAGCGCCATCGCCTTCGCGAACGAGCCACCGAAGGCGAGCGGCCGATGCTCGGTGCAGGCCAAAAAGCGCATCGTACGAAGACGCTCGGTTGGGCTCGTGCGCCACAGATCGTAGATGGCTCGGCGCAGCTCGACCACCTCATCGTGCGTGTCGGCGAAGACCTCGTAGAGCGCGATTGCAAGCATCTCGGGCACGCGACTCTCGATCGAGCGTTGCCTGCGATACGCGGCAAAGCTCGAGGCTTCGGTGAGCGCTACAGCGTCTTGGAAGCCAAGCGTCATACCGAGGGCGGTGAGCGGGTGGTGATGACCAACGGCGTCCCCGACGAGCGCCAACCCCGGACGACCGAAGGCACACCGCGCGCGGGTTTGATTGGTGGCAAAGGAGATTTCTCCGTGAAGCAGCGCGCGACGGAAAGGCTCGCGCAGGCTCTTGGGCAGAGCGTACGCATAGCTCTCGTACAGCACAGCCTCCTTGTCCCGCGTGATCCGCAGCGAGAGCGGAACGTCGATGCACACGCGCACGAGGTCCGCCGAAATGCGATAAATGAGCACGGGTCCGAGCGCGCCGAGAACGACGTGACCGTAGCCTTCAAACGGGAGATCCGTGTTCTCGAGGAGCAGGCCCGCCATGCGCGAGTACGTGCCCACGTTGCCACCGATACCAAGCGCTGCGTGAGCAACGCCGGAGCGGCCGGCCGCGCCGACGATCTGCTCGGCGAAGATGGTTTTGGTAGCGCCGGTGCGCGAGCTGAAGGTCAGGTTTTGACCGACGATGCGGGTCGCCTTGGCCGGCTCCTGGTAGTCGATCCGAGACTGCTTTTGCACGTGGTCGCGCAGGCGATCCACGAGCCGCTCGTGATGGAAGGACAGGCCGAAGGAGCCGGCAGCGTAGGGCAGAACGATGGGCGAGGTGCCATCGTCGGGGAAGACCACGAAGCCTTTGCCGGTGGGGTACGGACGGGAGGAGCCCATATCGACGCCGAGCCGCTGGATGATCTCGAGGCCAGCTGGGTGCAACCACTCGCCCGCAAGCCGACCACAGGCCTTGGGATTGGCCTCCAACAGCAGAACCTCTGCGCCTCGAGCTGCATAAGCCAGCGCTGTAACGCAACCGACCGGTCCGGCGCCGATGACGGCGACGTCATACGAGCGGATGTCCCTTCGCATCACGAATTCTCCTGACGTAGAAGCATGCTCATACCTGTTGTTGATAAAATAAGAAAACTTCTGACATGGGAAGCCCTGATCGCGCGAGGATGCGTGCTTCCCGCAGCCTCCTCGCCGCCACATCAGCGGCTGCGAGGAACGCCGCTACTCGCTCGGCTGTTCTTCGCGCCTTCGCAGGTTCAGCGGTTGCTTGGACAGCTTCTTCGCAGCTTCTCGTGCCAGATGCTGCTCCCACTTGCGGATGGTGAGGTTCTGGAAGGCGTGTACGGCCGGAGAGATTTCGGCGACCGGCTGGTCCCAATGACGCTCCCAACCCTCCTGCTCGGCCTCGCAAGCAACTGCGTCCTCGTTTAGGAGCGGCTTTACATGCAGCTCGTTGGCGGCCTTGATCAAGGGCACCATGAGCCGCTTGGGGAAGCGCAGCGGCAGGAACGGAACTCGGAAGCTCTTGAAGTGGAACAAGTAGAAGCTCTTCGTCGTGCGCTCATCGATCGGCACGTTGAAAAGCCAGTGCTTGATCGCGTCGTCGGTGTTCGACCACTGGTAGGGGTACTGGTAGCCGAGCTTCATGTGATTGGTATCGACGGCGCGCCGGTCGACGAACATGCCCGTCACCTTCCCACCGCCGACCTTGGTGTCGTATTCGACGAACACAGCGTCGTCGGTCGACTCGAGGTGGGTGAGCTTGGCTTCGCTGAACGGCTTGAACTTGCGATGCAGGTACTCGTGAGTGAAGTCGCTCACATTGTCGATGATCATCGAGTGATGCGCTTTGATCGTGAACTCGACGGGCACACACGCCCAAGGCTCTGGCCCCTCCAAATCCGGAATCAGCGGGAGCGGAACCTTGGTTGAAGCTTCACGGTCACCAAAGAAGATCCAGACCAGGCCGTAGCGAACTTGGACGGCATAGGTCTTCAGCCTGCACTGCGGCACCTTCAAACCGAACAAGTCGTGGGGCACGTGCGCGAGCCGACCATCGGCGTCGAACTCCCAGCCGTGATACTGACAAACCACGCGCTCGCCACGCACCTCACCGATGGAGAGCGGCAAATGACGATGGGCACAGCGGTCTTCAACCGCGCGTAGAGAGCCGCGCTCATCGCGATAGAGCGCGACATGGGTGCCCCAGAAGGTCACGCGCTTGATCTGGTTCTTGGCGATGTTTTTGTCGAACTCGACCGCGTACCAGTAGTTCGGGTCGAGCCCAGCAGCGCGAGCCTTCTCGCGCTTGTTGCTGGCATTCTCGAAGCTGGGAGGGCTCACGCGGCAGCTCCTTCCTTCTCTTTGGAGCTGGTCTCGGATGCCGCCGGGGGAATGCTCTCAACGCCACCGCGCGCTGGCCCCTGCGGCACGAGACCGCGCTCGGCAAAGTGCGCGTAGGCCTCATGGATAGCCGAGCGCACGTCGGTGGGAGCGAACCCGAGTTCGATCTGGGCCTTCGACGTGTCCGCCTTCCGTTGCATGCGCAACAGCCGAACGGCAGCGGGCGTAAAGCGCAACGGCGTCTCCGGGAAGAACGTCGACATAAACAATGACGTCACCTCCGCGACCCCAGCCATCAGCGTCGGCGGCAAGCGCAGCTTCGGTCGCGGCCGACCCGAGACCTCCTCGAAGATGTCCATCAACTCGTCCACGGTCACGAAGGCCGTCGACAGGATATAGCGTTGGCCAGTGCGACCTCGTTCGAGCGCGCCGATGTGACCGTCCACCAGGTCCTTCACGTTGACGAAGTCGAACCCCCCCGGGAGAAACGCGCGAAGCTTGCCCTGCGCAAAGTCGATCAGCGTGCGGCCCATGCGCGACGGCTTGTAGTCCCAGGGACCAAGCACCGCGCACGACGTGGCGATCACCGCGTCAACACCCTCCACGACCGCCTTGAGCGTTTCATGCTCGACCAACGACTTGGTGCGACCGTAGGGCAAGTGCTCGGCGAACGGGTAGAACGGCATGGTCTCATCGCAGGGCCTCGAGGGGTCCTCCATGTCGAGCCCCACCGCAGAGAGCGACCCCGTAACCACCGTGCGCTTGACGCCCGCTTCACCAGCTGCCCGCAGCAGATTGGCCGTGCCGAGCACGTTGCATTGATAGATGTCGAGCAGGTCACGTTCGTTGGCCGATGCCGTGGAAACGCGTGCAGCCACGTGGAAGGCAGCTTCACATCCGCGAGTTGCCGCAAGCGCTGCGGCCGGTTGCCGCAGGTCTCCGAACACACGCTCGACCTTACGTCCGAGCGCAGCCTCGATCGCATCGATCGCGTCGTTGTTGCTGCCCTCTCGCAAGAGCACACGCACGTCACGGTCTTCCGAAAGAAGCCTGTAAACGAGGTTCGCTCCCACGTGGCCAGCGGCTCCCGTCACGAGCACCTTTCCGCCGAACTCGCGCCGGGGTTGCAGGCCATACGTCTTCGGGGTGAACGATGTCGTCATCGGATCTCCTTCAAGGCCTCGCGTGGAGGCGTCATGCGAATTCGTCGTGTCGTGCCCCGAGTTGGCGCTCGAGAAAGCTCCAGCGGCGCCGCTCGGCCGCGCGGGCCGACCAACCACACCCGTGCGCGCGCGATCGAAGAGAGACGCCAACGCGCGATTGGGGTCCGGAGCAGAGACGTCCCCGGTCGCAACCAAAGCGTCCTCGAATACGCGCATGACCAACGCACGCGAAACGGTAGGTGCACGGCCTTGCCTGAGGGCGTCCTCCCCCAACTCCACCTCACGCAGCGTGGCGAGCGCCAACGCGAGCGGTACAGCACAGAACAGCCGCACTGGCGCCGCTTGCACAGGCCACAAGAGCGTGTACTCCTCCGCCTGATCCAAGTGGAAACGAGCTCGAGTAGACAGGTGCCGAAGCAGGGCGAGCCCCTTCGATCGTTCTGACGGCACGAGCAGGTCCGCAAGCGCGATGCCGTGTGCCTCTGCCTCGGCTTGCGGCAAGAAACAGTCTCCCCGTTCAGCGTCTTCGGCGACGTCTTTCAGGATGTTCACCAGCTGAAGGCCCAGCCCGAAGCTGATAGCGCGCGCTTGCAGCTCTTTGCGGGCAGCGGGGGCCACCGGAAAAGAGAGGGCGAACAGCTGCGTCAGCAGCTCGCCGACAGTACCGGCAACGTAGTAGCAGTACTTCTCGAGATCGGGCAGCGTTCGCAGCCGCAGCCCCGCCTCTTCATCAGCGCGCTCGGAGTAGGCACGCATCCCCTTCGACATCTCGGCCACCGAGGGGAAGATGGCGGCTCTCTGCTCGGCGGGGAGGCTTGCAAAGACGCGGAAGCTCGCGCCTGCTCGATCGCAGAGCAGCCGCTCATGAGGCTTGGGACCGAGGCCTGCTGCTGCGCTCTTCGCTTCAAACTCCGAGGCTGAAGAGGCGTCCCCTTCGGCTGCCCGCGCGAGCACTGCATCAAACGCATCAAAGAGAGCGCCGCGAACCGCGGGCGGCAAACGACGATCATCCTCGACCGTATCGACGATGCGGCAAAGCAGGTACGCGACCCCGATAGCGTCACGCAGCTCCAACGGCAGCGCCTGAATCGACAGGGCGAAGGTGCGTGAAACCGAGGGCAGGATCTCTGAGCAAAACGCTTGGTCATTCTCATCCGCCAAACGCGGTCCAGCCACCGGGGACGCCGGCGGGCTCGCTTCAGCGGTTGCCGCTTTTGGGCAGGCAGCGCTGACCTCCACAGGTGCAGCGCCGCTTCGGAGTTCGGCGAGGGCAGACTTCGCCGCTTCGAGGTTCACCGTCTTGCGGTCTGCGATGGCGCTCGCGACCCGGGCGATCTCGGACTCATCTGCACCGGCTTGAAGCGCAATGTTACGTGCGTGCAGACGCATGTGACCGCTTTGAATGCCCTCCGCGGAGAGCGCTCGCAACGCCGACAGGTTCTGAGCGAGTCCGGCCGCCGTGACCACGGCCGCGAGCTCGGACGTCGAAGCGAGATCACAAAGCCGACGATTGATTTTGACCGTGGGGTGCACGTTGACGACGCCACCGACGGTGCCGACGGCCATCGGCAAGGTCATGCGGCCGACCAAGAAGTCGCCCTCGTGTCGCCAGCGAGCGAGCGCGGTGTAGCGACCGCGACGAGCCGCGAAGGCGTGAGCCCCCGCTTCGATCGCGCGCCAATCTTGGCCCAGCGCGATGAGCACCGCGTCCACCCCGTTCATGATGCCCTTGTTGTGCGTGGCTGCGCGATACGGATCTCGCTCCGCAAACACGCTGGCCTCTTCGATCGCCTTCGCGAGTTCGCGACCACCACCGGTGCCCTTGCCGTCCAAGGCGCTCACCGGAACCCGGCCCTCAACCGTCACCGTGCGCAAGTCACTGAGGTTGGACAGGATGCGCAGGCCCACTCGACCACCGGTGAGCTCAGCCACGCGCGGAGCGAGCTTCTCACACATCGAGTTGATGGCGTTTGCCCCCATCGCATCGCGCACGTCGACCACGAGGTGAACCACCAGCATCGGCCCGAGATTGTCCTCTTCGGGCTCAGCCGGCAGGTGCCGAACCACAACGTCGACAGCGCCGCCCCCAGCGCTAACCAGACCAAGGTGGCCTGCGTTGGCAGCGGCGATCAACTCCGCCTTCGCCGCGAGCAGAGCTTGTTCAGCAGCGCCTGCGTCGGGGACCTCGAGGACTTGGATCTGGCCGATCATGAGCGGCGCTGAGACGGTAGAGCGCACGCCGCCGCCTTGGCGCAGCAGCTTCGCCGCGTAGCTGCACGCAGCCACCACGCTCGGCTCTTCAACGGCCATCGGCACGATGTGGTCTTTACCGTCCACCTGCATGTTGACGCACAACCCGAGAGGCAGGCCCATCACGCCCACGGCGTTCTCGACCATGTGCTCAGCCTGGCCGTCGGCGAGACCCTTGCCAGCGGCGAGCACCTCGAGGTCCGCACAAGCGAGTCCGGAGTGTTCCGCAGCAAGCTTGCGCCGCGCGGACATGTCGAGTTTGTAGAATCCCGGAAGCTCGCTTGTTTTTTTCATTTCGGACCCCATCCCCAGCGCAGACGACCGGCGTCGCCCAAGACGGCGCCTGGTCTTTACCTCGAACTCGCCGCACAACCAAGCCTCGCGCATCCCTCACTTTTGCTGCGAACTGGCGTTCGCAGCCGCCTGGTCGCGTCGAAGTGGACGCACTCGCTTGACCCCCCTACGCGCCTGCAGCACGAGCGGTTTCGGCACCGGCTGACTCAATAACCCCGATTCGACGGAGATGAAGAGCGCATGTTCAATCGCATCTTGATCGCAAACCGAGGCGAAATCGCCTGCCGCATTCAACGGACCTGCAAACGGTTGGGCATCGAGACCGTTGCGGTGTACTCGGAGGCGGACAAGGACGCCCTGCACGTCAAAGCCGCGGACGCCGCCTATTGCGTGGGGCCCGCGCCGGTGCGTGAGAGCTACCTCAACATCGAGGCCATCCTTAAGGCGGCCAAGGATTCGGGCGCCCAGGCGATTCACCCGGGGTACGGGCTCTTGAGCGAGAAGGAGAACTTTGCCCAAGCGGTCAAAGAAGCCGGCCTTGTGTACATCGGGCCCCCGGCGAGCTGCTTGAACGCCTTCGGAGACAAGATCCGTGCGCGCGCTGTTGCACGCGCGGCGGGTTTACAGCCTCCGCCCGGAACCGACGGTCCGGTCGACGCGAGCGACAGCGAGTTGATCACGCGGGAGGCCGAGCGAATCGGCTTCCCATTGCTGGTGAAAGCCGCAGGCGGCGGCGGCGGCATCGGCATGCAAATCGTTGAAACGGCAGACAAGCTTGCACGCGCCATCGAGACTTGTTCGGACCGCGGCAAGAGCGCCTTTGGCGATCCCCGGGTGTACATGGAACGTTACGTAAAGAACCCCAAGCACATCGAGGTGCAGGTTCTGTGCGACCAACACGGCAAGGGAGTGGCGCTGTTCGAGCGTGAATGCAGTGCCCAGCGGCGCCATCAGAAAGTCTTGGAAGAAGCGCCCTCACCGGCGCCTTTCTTCAGTGGCGCAGAGGGTGAGGCGCGCCGAGCAAAACTGCTCGAGGCCGCGCTCAACGTGGTCCAGAGCGTGAAGTATGAAGGCGCTGGCACGGTCGAGTTCGTCGCGAGCACGGAAGGCGAGCTGTTCTTCCTTGAGGTGAACGCGCGCCTGCAGGTCGAGCACTGCGTGACGGAGATGATCACCGGCATAGATTTGGTCGAGCAACAGCTGCGCGTTGCAGCAGGCGAGCCGCTCTCCGCCGAGGTGCTGGCCCCCAAGCGCAAGGGTCATTCGATTGAAGCGCGTATCTACGCAGAAAACCCCTTGAAGATGTTCGCGCCGCAGCCCGGTCGCTTGGACAAGATCGTATGGCCCGAGAGCGGCGAGGACGTGCGCATCGAGACCGGCGTTACAGAGGGCGACTCGGTCACGCCCTTCTACGATCCGATGATCGCCAAGTTGGTGGTCTGGGCCGAAGACCGCGCAGCTGCGCTGGCAAAGCTCGACCGCTGCCTCGAGAGCACGCAGATCACGCTCACCGGCCCTGCAGGTCCCAGCACGACGAACCTCGAGTTCTTGCGCAAGCTCGCCCAAACCGCTGAATTCGCGGCCGGCACCTACGACACCACCACCGCCGAGACGCTGGCCAAGGCGCTCAAGGCCGCAGCCAAATGATGGACCTATCGATGACCACGCTCCTTGAACGCGCTGAAACCTGGCTGGCTCACGATCCTGAGGCGGGCACCCGCGCGGAGCTGAGCGCCCTCATAGAGCGAACCAAAGCCGGTGACGATGCGGCGTCGCAGGACCTCGCGGAGCGCTTCGTGGGTCCGCTCGAGTTCGGCACGGCGGGCCTGCGCGGAGTGATCGGTGCAGGGGAAAGCCGCATGAACGTTGCGGTGATCTTGCGCACGACCTTCGGTCTCGGCACCTACCTATTGAACGATCCCGAGGCGAACGTGAAGGTCCGTGGCGTCGCGATCGGGTACGACGGGCGGCGCTTCAGTCGCGAGTTCGCTGAGGCGGCGGTGGGGGTGCTCGCAGCGATGGGCATCCCGTCACAGCTCTCCCAAGGGGTGTGCCCAACGCCGGTACTCGCCTACGCCGTCACGCGCTTGAACTCAGCCGCAGGCATCATGGTAACGGCCAGCCACAACCCACCCGAATACAACGGCTACAAGGTCTATTGGGGCAACGGCGCGCAGATCATTCCGCCTCATGACAGGGGCATCGCGGCAGAGGTGGATCGCGCGCCCCATGCGGACCAGGTTCCCAACGTCGGCTTTGAGCAGGCGCGCAAATCGGGCCTGTTGCAGGACTTCCCGCTCGACCTCGAGCCCGCCTATTTGGACGCTGTTCAGGCGCTCTCGATCAAATCGGGCGGCGCCCGCGACGCAGCGATCGTTTACACCGCGCTGCACGGCGTGGGCGATCGACTCGTGCGTGAGACGATGAAACGAGCCGGCTTCAGCAACGTGCACAGCGTGGCTCAGCAGGCCGAGCCGGATGGCGAGTTCCCCACTGTCGCCTTCCCCAACCCCGAGGAGAAAGGTGCGCTCGATCTTTCGTATGCGCTAGCCGAGCAGGTCGGCGCTGATCTGATCCTCGCGAGCGATCCCGACGTCGACCGGCTGGCCGCTGCGGTGCGCAAGGCCAACGGAGACAAGCCGTTTACGCAGCTCACCGGCAACCAGGTCGGCGTGCTGCTCGGCCACTATCTGCTGACGGAGGGGCCCCACGGAGACAACCGTACGGCGCTCGCTTCCTGCGTCTCCTCACCGCAGCTGGGTGCCATCGCGCGAGCGCTTGGCGTGCACTACGAAGAGACGCTCACAGGCTTCAAGTGGATCGCCAACCGAGCGATGGAGTTGGAAAAGACGGCCGGCAAGTCCTTCGTCTTCGGCTACGAGGAGGCGCTCGGGTACACCGTGGGTCCGCTGGTGCGTGACAAGGACGGCATCAGCGCGGCGTTGCTTTTCGCTGAGCTGTGGGCCGGGTTGCGTGCCAAAGGGCAGACCGTGTTCGATGAGCTCGAGCGCATCGCGCGTGCCTACGGTTGCTTTGTAAGCAGCCAGCTGAGCGTCACGATGAAGGGCGCCGACGGCCTCAAGAAGATCCAGGAAGTGATGGCGCACTTGCGTTCAACGTCTGCAGCGGCGTTCGGCCCGGCAGAGGTGCTTGCGCTCTCCGACGTGAAGGCCGGAACCAAGCGCGCAGCCGACGGCAGCGAGTCGAAGTTGGTGCTGCCCCCAAGCGATGTGCTCATCTACGACCTCGTCGGCGGAAGCCGAATCATCGCGCGGCCGAGCGGGACTGAACCGAAGCTGAAGATCTACTTCGACGTTCGCGAGACCGTGGTTGGTAGTGAAGCGATGAGCGCGGCTGAGGCCCGAGCCACCGAGCGAATGGCGGCCATCGCAGCGGCGTTCAAGACTCACGCCGGACTCTAAGGAGAGGAAGGGCCGGGAGGTTTGGCAGCCTCCCGACTAGGCCTTGATGAATGGCAGGATCTCGCTCATCACCGCGAGTTCAGCGTTCTCGTACTTCTGATAACCGGCGTACCAAGTCTCTGTTCCGATTTTGATTTCACCGTATCCCCCATGGTCTGGGGACTCAAACTCGGAGGGGCTGAGCCCCATGGCTTGGAGGACATTGCCCAGCCATTGATTGTAGAGCAGCCCAGTGTGCGAACTAACTGCGCTGTCCCCACTCGACTGGTGCGCTGGTTTGGTGAGATTGCGATAGTCCGCGTAGTTGCCTGTGGTGAAGAAAGCACCAGCGCCTCCCGCGGTGACGACGGGCAGTTCGATCGGGTCGTGCGTCAGGCAACCAGCTTCTTGGGTCCACTGCACCAAGGTGCCATCGAGGACCGTTCCCTCGCCGTCGGGGATGGCGTCGAGCTTGGCGATGAGATCGAGGAAAACGGAGCCGAAGAACTCGCGATGGGCCGCGGCGATCGTCTGCTGTTGTTCACCGGAGGGGAACTGCGCCTGATGGGCAATGTCTTGGTGCCAATCTCCCGCGTAGGAGGAGAAGTGATCGCCGACGAACATGGTCGCGATCCTTGAGGTGTCGCAGGCGAACGCAGCGGCGATCACGTCGTTCTGCAATTGCCAGAAGCGGCGCTGTGCGCTCGGGTCCACGCCGAAGGTGCTGCTGTACTGGTCAACCGAACTCTCGCTGGGCGGAGTGATCTCACCGCAGGAAACCTCCACGTTGAGCTTTCGCTGGAGTTCGTCGAGCCGCTCGAGATGGTCGTCGAGCCGCTGCTTGTCTTCGTTCGAGAGGCGACGACTTCCATTGCGCAAGCGCTTGTAGTTCTCGAGCACCCTGTCGACGACGAGCGGCCTCACCGTGGCAGGGTCTTCCTCGGGGACGAAGATCTTGTTGAAGAGCACCAGTGAATCGTTCTCGGGCGCGAGATTCTGGATCTCGCCCGACTGGTCGATCGGGCTCGTGTAGTAGGCGCTCATGCCGTTGCTTCCCACCACCAGACTGCGCTCCTTGATCGTCGCGAGGTCGGCGTAGAAGGTGTTGGACCACGCGAGGATCTGATCGATCGTTGGACGACGTGTCATCATCTGCGCGTCGGTACCGTTGCCGTCATTCTCGGCGAAGTTGCCCAGATGCCCACCGCGATGGTGAGCCAGATAAAAGCTCACGTCGAGCCCGCGGAGAACGTTCATCTTGGCGGCCAGGGCACTGGTAAAGACGCCGGAATCCGCCGAGAGGACCGGGGAGAGCGAGGCGACGCCGTTCGCTACCTCAAGCGCGAGCGCACCTCGGCGCACGGCGCGCCCGGCGTACTGCATCGACTGAGTCAGCGTGGCCTCGTTCGGGTACATGTTCGCCTGCCAAATCCCGCCGTGGTTCGTCGCCAACGCGACGAAGCGTTTGCGGTCGCCCGGCGCCGCTTTGACCTCTTTCTTTGCCAGCGACGAAAGGAAAGGAACGGCGAGTACAAAACCCGCGGCTCCGCGCAGGAACATGCGGCGGTTGCGAGAAAGAATCACGGCGCCTCCTGGAATGACCGTCGCTTGAACGCATCGGTGAGTGCGACCGTGCGCAGCACCTCTGCCATCGGTTGACCTTCGTCGAGCGCGGTCGTCAGAGCGTCCAGCGCACAAGCATCGAGTTCAAAGTCCTCCATGCGACCGAAGGTGAATCGGAAGTAGTGACGAGCGAAGCACGCGCGCGGCTTCTTGCTTGCTGCGATCAAGTCAGTGAGCTCGGAGACCGAGCTGACGGCTACCTCGGAGTCGTCGACAGCCGGAACGGCCGTCGAGTCGATCGGCGCCGAGCCGACCACACTCCCCGCCTCATCAAACAAGGTTTGCTCGGTCCGCGGTCGACCAAGCGAGTCGAAGTTCTCGGAGACGAAGCCGAGCGGATTGATCAGCCCGACGTGACAGCCTGCGCACGAGCCGGAGCCGGTCAGACCCTCGACAACCTCCCTGGTCGTTGATGACTCACTCAGTTGCGGAGGACTGGCCGCAGCGTTGGGCGGAGGAGGGGGAATCTCGTCGCAGAGCAACGCTTTGCGGATGAAGACGCCCTTCATGATTGGACGAGTATTGGCCGAACCAGTCGAAAGAAAGGCTGCGCGCGAGATCAGACCGCGGCGGCCATCGAAGCCGAACGCCGGAGGCTCACTGGTGCCGTCCCAGATCGGCGATTCATAAAGTGTCGCGAGGTCCTCGGTACGAGCGAACGACTTGTCGCTGGTGAGTAGGTCCTCGAACGTGCCGCCTTGGAACGCGTAGTAGGTTGCGGCGTCTGCGACTTCAGACAGCATGTGCTCGCGCAGATCAGGTCCCGGAGTAAACCCGTTGCTGAAGGCGTCGAAGATAGGATCTCCAACACGTGAGTCGAGCTCCTCGAGCGTGGTGTTCTCGAGCCACTCGGTGAAGAACGTGTTCACCGCATCGCGGGTACGCTCACTCGTGTAGATCCGCTCCACTTGAGCTTGGTAGCCAGCGGGTGTGAGTAGCTCTCCGGAGCGCGCCGCGGAGAGCAGTTCATCGTCGGGCATCGATTGCCAGAAGTGGTACGAGAGCCGCGATGCCAACTCGTAGGCGCTCAGGTCAACGTAGGCGTCCTCGGCGCCCTCACCATGCTCGACGAAGTAGAGCATTTGCGGTGCTGTGAGCAGCAGCGCTACCACGTCAGCGTAGTCGGCCGGCTCGAACGGAGCCGCACCAGCGACTTCACGATAGAACGCCACATCCTCTGCAGACACCGCGGAGCGCAAGGCGCGTTCACCAAAACCTTGGATGAAGGCGTCCAGGCAAGCGTCGTCGTTAGTCGAATCTGCGTCGGTTGCACATTCCCCGACGACTTGCGGCAGGAGCTGAGCGGACGTCAGCGCCGCGCCGACCTGGCTGGCGATGACGTACGTTACGTCGACGTGCTCTTGGTGCACCGCTTGGTCGAGTCGGGTGAAGCCACCGTAGTGTTTATCAGGGCCGACCCTTCGGTCATCGGGGACCTGTGCAAACAGCGGCGTCAACGTCGCAACGATCCCGGGGGCCTCAGCGGGCGCCACGACGGCGATCAAATCTGCCACCGTGTTCTGATATTGCACGCTCGAAAGACGCCGCAGCGGCAGCGCTTGCGGCACCGCTAACGGATCGCACTCGAAGGAGGTGGGATTGGTTGGAATCGGAGCGTCGGGCGAGGACGACTCGTTCTCGCCGATGTCGCCAATGCATCCGGAGACGAGCCCAACGGCAGCAAGGAGCAGCCAACGCAAGCGCATGCTCGAATGGTAGTTGAGCCGCGTCCAAAGGTTGGCGGAAACCTGCGTAGCCGCAGAAAGCCACATTGCCGCACAGCGTGCGACGCACTCAGCTCTGACTGGGCCGCCGCAGCAGATGCTGCCCAAGTACAAGCACGTCCATGTTCGTGCGTAAGAAACAGTCGAGCGCCTCCTCCGGACGACAGACCACGGGCTCGTTCTCGTTGAACGAAGTGTTGAGCACCATGGGCACCGACGTGCGCTTAGCGAAGGCGCTGATCAGCTCATGGTAGATGGGGTTGGAGGTCTTGCTGACCGTCTGCAAGCGACCGCTGCCATCAACGTGCGTAATCGCCGGAACTAGGGCGCGCTTCTCCTCGCGGACCTGGAAGACCTGCATCATGAACGGCACCTCGCCTTGCTGCTCGAACCAGTCGAAGGAGGCCTCGGCGAGGATGCTAGGAGCGAACGGTCGAAACGATTCGCGCCGCTTGATCTTGCTGTTGAGGATGTCCTTCATGTTGGCGCGGCGGGGGTCCGCGACGATGGAGCGATTGCCGAGCGCGCGCGGGCCCCATTCCATCCGCCCTTGAAACCAGCCGATCACCTCACCGTTTGCGACGGCCTCCGAGACGACCTCGCAAAGGGAGGCCGTGTCAGCGAAGTGTTGGCGCTGCAAACCGTCCAGCCGCGAGCCCGCTGCATCCAGCGTTTTCTTGATCTCGGCGTCATCAAACTCCGGGCCCCAATAGGCGTGATCCATTGCATGGGTTGGCAGCACGCTGCCGCCACCTTCGCGAGCGACGACCATGGCCGCGCCGATGGCGCCGCCCGCATCACCAGCCGCAGCTTGGATGTAGACGTTCTTGAAGCGCGAGCGCAGCGCCACCTTGCCGTTCGCGACCGAGTTCATTGCGCAGCCGCCTGCCAGCGCGATGTTGTCGCACGGGTAACGACGATGCAGTTCCTCGAGCAGGTGAAAGAACGCTTCCTCGTACATGGCTTGTGCGGAGTGCGCGAGATCCCGATGGCGGTCGGAGAGCGGCTCTTCCTTGCTGCGTGCCGGTCCTAGCAACGACTCGAGGGCCGGTGCGTAAAGCCGTCCGACCTCGGGCGAGCCGTTGTTCCAGGTGTAATGGAACGTCTCTTTGTGGTGGACGAAGTAGTCGAGGTTGAGCCTGAACTCGCCGCCCTCCACGAGCTGCACGATCTTCCGCATCTCAGGAAGAAAGGTTGGCTTTCCGTACGGCGCGAGGCCCATCACCTTGTACTCGTCCCCGTAATGGGTAAAGCCGAGGTGCTGCGTCATCGCTTGGTAGAAGGCGCCGAGGGAGTGCGGAAAAAACACTCGACCGTCCACCTTTACGTCGCCTCGACTGCCAAAGCCCCACGCTGCGCTGGAGAAGTCACCAAAGCCATCCACCGAGACCGTCACGGCCTCTTGGAATGGCGATACAGCGTAGGCCGACGCGAGGTGACAGAGGTGATGTTCAACGTTGCGCACGACACCGAGGAAGCGCTCACCCGGAAACGCACGCTCGAGTTCGTCGGCGATGGTCGCCTTCTTCATCGTGTTGGACAGACGCTGCCACAACCAGTCGGGACCGGGCCTACGCTTCAACAGGTAGCTCAGCTTCTCGAACCGGTTGGCCGCTGGGTCCGTATTGACGGCCAGAGCATCCACGTCGGAGAGCTTCAACTTATTGGCCGCCAAACAGTAGCGAATGGCCTCCGACGGAAAGCCCGCCCAGTGTTTGATGCGCCGAAAGCGCTCCTCTTCCACCGCTGCGACGAGCTTGCCACCCACCACCAGACAAGCCGAAGAGTCACCGTGATAGGCGTTGAGCCCAAGCACGACCCTCCGCGCGGGGTCTGTCGTAACCGGAGCGTTGCGAGTCGGCACCGACTTCAGAACGCCCTCTACCCAATCCGTAGCAAGCTTCGTCGAGATCACGGGGCGGCCACCTTACACCTGATGGGGACTTCGTTTTGCTGCAATCCGCCCGTAGACGGCGGTTGTCCGACCGAGCCAGAGGCGTCCGCGCGATCTGTTGCCGGGATGCGGAGAACCATTCAATCCTGCAGGCGGTACGATTTTGCCGGGGACGTGTAAGGAGGCCACCGGACCTTCGTTTCCGTATCGACGCTGACGCTCCCCTTCGAGTGCACGTCGAAAAAGTTCGCTTCCCTAAGGAGGAATCCGTGCGCTTCATCACGACCCATTGGCGCGGCTCGCGCGCATGCCCATTGCTTGTCAGCTGCCTACTTTCATTCTCCATCGCCTGCGGAGCCAGCTCCCCGGACGCGCCGATTTCGCCGGATCGGGTCGGGATGCAACCCAGCCAAGCCCTTGCAGCTCCGCCCCAGAGTGGGCCGGCAATGAACTCGCCCGGGGCGCCTGCTGCAGATCCGGGCTCACTAACGACTCCCGCGACTCCCGCGGCGCCCAACGCGCCCATCTCCACGAAGGTCCCCGCAAAGAGCGTGACCCGCGGCGCAACTGAGCTCGCCAAGAGTGGAGAACGGCCCGCGAAGCCGAACGTGATGATCCTCTACACCGGCGATATGAGTCTGCAGGTACCGGAAGGCGAGATCAGCAAGAGCATCGACGAAGCTGTCTCGATCGCTGAGCGATTTGGCGGCTATCTAGGCGGAAGAACCAATGCGACGGTGAAACTCAAGATCCCTTCGGGGAGCTTTCGGGAAGCGCTGACCGAGATCGAGAAGCTCGGCGTCGTTGGGCACGAGAACATCAACGCAGACGACGTGACCGCGGAGTTTCACGACCTCGAGGTGCGCTTGGAGAACCTGAAGGCCACCCGCAAGCGAGTGGAAGAGTTCCTCGCGCGAGCGACGACCCTCGCCGACATGTTGACTGTGCAACGCGAACTCGAGCGCATCGCGGCGGAGATGGACAGCATCTCCGGGAGGCTACGTTTTCTTCGCGAGCACACAGCGTTCAGCACGCTGACCATCTCTCTCTCGGCGATCGTGAGGCCCACTCCGGTCGTCGCGGCGCAGCCCCCACCACCACCGCCTGCCCCGCCGGCACGCACGGTCGATCTGCCGGTGCCTTGGTTCGCCACACTTGGCATTGGCCCCCTCCTGACCCTCCCCGAGAAGAAGTGAGTTCAACGTGAAGCTACGTACAATCCTTACCGCTGCCTTGTTCGCCACCACCGCGGCCTGCTCCAGTGGGGCCCACGTCACTGCACCCGACGGCTTCGCTGAGCTTGATTCGAGCGAGGACTACAGTTACCGCGCCACGAGTGCAGAAGGTGTCGTGATCGCCGTCCGCACCGAAGCCAACGAGCCTCGTGGCAACCTCGCCTTCTGGACCAGCGCGATCGACCACCGGCTGCAGAAGTCGGGCTATGTGCCGCAAGCGGACGGCGCCGTCGCAGTTGCCTCCGAGGCCGGTTTGCCCGGCAAACGCTTGCGTTACAAGCTCGAGAACGCTGGCAGGCCGCACGAGTATTGGGTCACCGTCTTCGTCACCGACACGCGCGTGATCGTCGTGGAGGCAGCGGGTGATCGCGACTTCTTCGATGCCTCGGTGCAGAAGCAGATCGAGATCGCCACCAAGACGATCAAGACCTGAAGTATCTTCGCGCGGACATGAAGCGCGCACTCTGGCTCTTGCTGACGACCGTGTGGTGCGTCATTGCGAGGCCCGCGCGAGCCGACGATTTGGCTGACATCCAAGCTCGAGGGGAGCTGCGCTGGGGAGCCGATCAAGAGGGTGGCGGGCCGTTCGTCTATCCCAAAGAGGATGGCAGTGGCGAGGTAACTGGCTTCGAAGTGGAGCTAGCGCAAGCCATCGCCGCGGAGCTCGGGGTGAAGGCCACCTTCACCCAAGGCAACTGGGACAAGCTCCCTGACTTGCTTCGAATTGGGCAGGTTGACTGTGTACTCAACGGCTACGAGTACACAGCGGAGCGGGCCGAGCAGATGTCGACTTCGCGGCCCTACTTTGTTTACGGCCTGCAGCTTCTCATTCACTACGACGCAGCGATCGGTTGGGCGACGCTCGCGCGCCCTGCAACACCGAAGCGAACCGTCGGGGTGCTGAACGGCTCCGCCGCCGAGAGCCTCGTGCGCAGCAAGCTTGGCGACGCTGTCGAGGTCGTGACCTACGACGGCAACACCGACGCGATGCGCGAAGTACGCACCCAAAAGATCGATGCCACGGTGCAAGACACGCCGATCGTGGCCTTCTACTCGCGCGATTTTCCGGAGCTGCTCGCGGTCGGTGCACCGGAGGCCGAAGGGACCTACGTGATCTACAGCCGCCGCGGGCAACCGCGCCTGCAGCACGCGCTCGATACGGCGCTGACCAAGCTCTATCGCACCGGGGAGTTCGAGCGGATTTATGAGCGTTATGGCTTGTGGACCGCATCGCAAAAGAAGCTGGCGGAGGCCTACAAGAGCGACCCGCCTCCACCAAGTGTCGCAGAATCCAGCGAGGCTGCGCCGTCGCGACAGCGAGCGTTTGGCTCGGTCGTTTGGGATCACGCCGGGACGCTGCTCTGGTCGGCCGGCCTAACGGTTTTGCTCGCAGTCACCGCCTTTCCGTTGGCGGTTTTGCTCGGGGCGTTGGTCGCGCTGTTACGACACTCGGGGCCGCGAGTACTCCGCCCCGTGCTCACGGCTTATGTGGAATTTCTGAGGGGGACTCCGCTTCTGCTGCAGCTCTATGTGATCTTCTTTCTGCTTCCGGAGTGGGGGCTGCGGCTGCCAGCCTTGGCGACAGCCATCTTGGGGCTGGGCCTGAACTACTCGGCCTACGAGTCGGAGATCTTTCGCGCGGGGCTGGCCGCGATCCCGAAAGGACAAGAGGAAGCAGCAGCCGCGCTTGGTCTCTCCCGCATGCAAACGCTTCGCTACGTGATTGCGCCGCAGACCTTGCGCGTCGTGCTGCCACCCATGGCCAATGACTTCATCGCGCTGTTCAAAGACACCAGCGTCTGTTCGGTCATCACCATCGTCGAGTTGACCAAACGCTACTCGGTCCTGTCGATGAGCACGCAAGCAACGCTGGAGCTAACGCTCGCGACGGCGGTGCTCTACTTGGCCATGAGTTTGCCCGCGAGTGCGCTGGCCAAACGCATCGAACGACGCCTAGCGCGACGGCCTGTCGCGCTCGAGGAGCAACATGCTGCGCGTAGCTGAGCTCGTAGTTCACGCCGGGGGGAACACCGTACTTGCAGGCGTCTCACTCGTCGTCGAGCCTGGTCAGGTCGTAGCGCTGGTCGGAGCGAGCGGCTCTGGCAAGACGACGCTGCTCCGCGCCGTGCAGGGACTCGCGCGCTTCTCCGCAGGCACCCTCCAAGTAGGAGAGGACAGCTACGGCCCGGAGTCTGTGAACCCGCGCTCCGGTAAGGCCAAGGTTGGCTTGGTCTTTCAGGACTACCAGCTGTTCGAGCACTTGGACGTGCTCGCGAATTTGACGCTGGCCCCGCGCATCGTTGAGCGCGAACCAGCCGATTCAGTGAATCGGCGCGCGAGCGACCTGCTGCGTGAGTTCGAACTCGAGGAGCTCGCTGCACGTCGGCCAAGCGAGATCTCTGGCGGGCAAAAGCAACGCGTGGCGATCGCCCGCGCACTGATGATGGAGCCGAGCTGCCTGCTGCTAGACGAGCCTACGGCAGCGCTCGATCGCCAAGCGCGAGAGCGGCTCTACGAACTCATACGCGGCCTCGCAGCGCGTGGCCTTGCAGTGCTAGCCGCAACTCACGATCTCGAGTTCGCAGCTCGCGCTGCAAGCCAAGTTGCGGTGCTCGCTGGAGGCAAGGTGGTTGAGTTTGGGGAAGCGGAGGCGGTGCTCGCTGCGCCACGTGAAGAGGCTTCACGAGCGTTGCTCAAGGCTGCAACCGCAGCGCTAGACTGAGTTCCGGCGGACCAACCTCTAGCAGGTCAAAGCTCCTCGATCCGCAACACGACTGGCGACTCGGGAAGCAGGGGCGTAAGCGACTGTAGCGCCGATCGAACGGCGCCCTCTCGCGCTTGGTGCGTGACAAGGATGATGCGCGCTCGCTCGCCCTTCCCCTCCGATTGGCTCACTTGGGAAAGCGAGACGCCATGTTCGGCGAGGGAGCTGGCGATACGCGCGAGCACCCCGGGACGGTCGCTCACCTCGAAACGAAGGTAATAGCGCAGCTCGAAGTCGGAGCGCGGCATCAGGCTGCGAGCCTGAATCGGGCGGGCCCCCGTCACCATCCCAGGAACCCCAGCCACCAGCGACCGACCGACCTCGATCAGATCCGCTACCACCGAGACAGCGGTGGGCATGTCGCCTGCGCCGCGTCCGGAGATGAACAGCGGACCAAGCGCCCGGCCTTCCAACTTCACGGCGTTCTGCGCACCGGAAACGTTGGCCCACACGCTCGACTGGCGAACCAACGCGGGGTGCGCACGGAGCTCGACGGCGCTGCCATGGTCGCGGCCCACGACCAGATGTTTGACGCTGTAGCCAAGCTTGCTCGCTGCCTCGATATCAACCGAGGAAAGCGCAGCGATGCCTTCCACCATAAGGGCGTTGAGATCGCTGGGCGGCTTTGCGCCAAACGCCAGCATCGCCAAAACCAAGAGCTTCTGCGCAGCGTCGTGACCGCCGATATCGAGCGATGGATCCGCCTCCGCGAAGCCCTTCGCTTGCGCCTCGGCGAGCGCGCTCTCGAAGGAAACGCCAGCGTCACTCATCTGCGTGAGGATGTAGTTCGAGGTACCGTTCAGGATGCCGGCAAGCGCGAACACCTCATCGCTCGCGGCCGCGTCGCGCAGCGTCCGAATGATCGGAATGCCGCCGCCTACCGCTGCTTCAAACGCCAGATCGACCTGGTGATGAGCGGCCAGTTCGAGCAGCGCGGTGCCACGGGCGGCCAGCAAAGCTTTGTTGGCCGTCACGACACAACGACCTCGGCTGAGAGCGCCCTCGATCAGGCGGCCAGAAAGCTCGAGCCCGCCCATGACCTCGACGAAAACGTCGATATCGGGGTCGTTGAGCAGCTCATCCGGGTTGGTGGTCAGCGCGATGCCCGCCGCTTGCGGTGCGCGCGGTTTGGCCAGATCGCGGACAAGGATCTTCGAAACTACGATGGGAACGCCAACGCGCTGGGCAAGCTGCGCCGAGTTCTTTTCTAACAAAGAGAGCACGCCGCCACCGACCACCCCGCACCCGAGTAGGCCTACGCGTATGGGGTTTCCGCCGCGGGGGCGGCGCCGTTCCGTTGCGGGACGGCCGGTTGGGGAAGCTGGAGTGACCTCGGTATCGGACGGGCTCATGAGGTCAGCGAGTCTAAACCTTCTCCCGCATGTACGTGACGGTAGAGCGTGTATGCTCCCCGCCATGTCGGAAAAAGGCTTCATGGGCGGCTCGATGAAGTTTGCGGTTGGAGAGGGCGACGGCCCTGCTGAGGTTCCCGAAGGACCGTTGCTTCCCCTTCGGCTGTTGTTGGTCACCTCGCTCGTCCCGTCGGACGACAGCAACGGAGGAGCCTCTGCACCGCAGAGCCCCGTTCGGATTGACCTCTCGAACCCAGCAGGCCTGTTCGCGAAGATCCGGCCGCGCGCGGTGATTGAGGTGCCCAGCGTGCTCGACGGCGGGCGGCCGGTGAAGGTCGAGTTTGCGCCGCAGAACCTTCGTAGCTTCCGGCCGGATGGGTTGCTGGCGGAGGTATCGATCTTGCGCACCCTGCTCGACGGAAAGCTGATCATCGATCGACTGCGCGCCGCAGAGATCACCGAGGATCAAGCCTACGGTCAGCTCGAACGAGCATGGGGTAGCTCTACCCTCGTGACCGACGTCCTTGGACGCGAGCCGGTGGCGCGCAAGCCGGAGGCCGCGCTCTTGCCGCAACCAGCAGCACCAAAGCCTCAGACCGCGGGGTCATCGGCCCTCGACTCTCTGCTCGACATGGTGGACATCCCCGAGTCGACAGCCCCTGTGGTCGATGATGCGCCGAAGAACACGGACCAGATCGGTCGCATCATTTCGGAGTTTGCGCTCGGAGGCCGCGCACGAGCTGGCCGGGGAAAGACGGGCATCCCGCTCGTGGAGGAGGCCATCGCTGCGCAGCTCGGTGCCATCCTCCAACACCCGGAGGTTCGCCGACTCGAGCGTTCCTACCGCGCAATCAACTTCCTTTGCGAACGTGCACAACGCATCCCCGGCGTACTGCTCGACGTTCAGGGAATTGGCGCGGACGGCGCAGCGGCAGCCTTCAAACAGGCCCTCGGCTTCGGTCGCGACGTACCGTTCTCACTCGCCGTCGTCGATAGTGACATCGACGGAACGGGGCGCTCCTTCTCCGAACTCGAAGCGATCGCCGAAGCAGCGCAAGACGCAGTTTGCCCGGCCATCGTCAACGGCACCGAGAAGCTGCTGGGCGTCGGAGATCTCGAGCGAGTCGAGAAGCTCGACAGCAAGCTCAACCTTTACACCGCGCCGCATCGTGCGCCCTGGCGAAGCGCTGCAGAGAAGCCGGCCTTGCGCTGGGTGGCGATCGCCATCAACGGGGTGCTGTTTCGCGCGCCCTACGACAAACAGAGTTCTCGTGTTCGCGAAGCCAACGTCCGTGAGACGCCGAACGACCAGGAGGCCTTCGTTTGGATGGCGCCAGCCTTCGCAGTGGCAGCGGTGACGATCCAAAGCTTCAAAGATACGGGCTGGCCGGGCCGTATCACCGGCGCACGGCATGGCCAGGTCGAGAACCTCCCCGTGCGCGAGATCGAAGACGACGGCGTGCCCATCGCCATTCCCACCCAAGCCTTCATCAGCACAGAGACGCAACGAGAGCTCTCGCGCATCGGTATTCTTGCGCTTTCATCGGCGCCCAATAGCGACGCCGTCTACTTGCACACAGCGCCCACGGCTTACGTAAAGCCGGACAAGAAGACCTACGATATCGCTGGGGAAGAGCTCGAGAACCGACCGCCGGCGATGTCCCTCGTCGACCAGTTGTTCGTCGCTCGCTTGGTCCAGTTTGCGCGGGCGATCTGCAGCAAGCTACCGAGAGAGACCTCCAGCGCAGAGGCGCAAGAAATTCTGGCAGCGGCGACTTGGGCCTTGTTCGAGAAAGCGCCGCCCTCGGGGCCTTCACTCAAGGTTACCGTCAGTCACGATAGCGACGGGCCAGTCGCTCGCTTCATCGTTGAACCAAGGCGGTTCCTTGGCGTTTCGCTCGAAGAGTTCTCGTTTGAAATGCCGATCGGCTGAGGTGCAGCGTGCGAGTCGTATGTGTCGGAGGCGGGCCCGCCTCACTTTACTTCGCCATCCTCACGAAGAAGCGCAACGCTTCGGACGAGGTCGTCGTTTACGAACGCAACAAGAAGGATGACACCTTCGGTTTCGGCGTCGTGTTCTCCGACAAGACGCTCGAGAACCTCGGAGAGATCGACGCTGAGAGCTACCAAGCGATCACCCGCGCGTTCCACCATTGGGACGCGATCGACGTGCACGTCCACGGCGAAGTTCTCACCTCGCGGGGGCATGGCTTCTCCGGCATCGGCCGGCCAAAGTTGCTTTCGATCCTCGCGCAGCGTGCGGTCGAACTCGGCGTCCAGATCGAATACGAGACCGAGGTCGCCGACGACGACGCGCGACTCAAAGGTGCGGATCTGGTGGTGGTCGCGGATGGCGTGAACAGCGCGCTACGCGAAGCGGGCAAAGCCGATTTCCGACCGACGATCGAGTTCCGTCCCCATCGCTTCGTGTGGCTCGGCACGACGTTTCCCTTCGAAGCCTTCACCTTCTACTTCCGCGAGGCCGAGGCCGGCCTCTTTCAGGTTCACGCCTATCGCTATGAGGAGGGTCGCTCCACCTTCATCGTCGAATGCTCGGAGGCGGTGTTCCAACGAACGGGTCTGCGCGAGAACGACGAGGACGCGACGCTGCGTTATCTCGAGAACGTCTTCAAAGTCGAACTAGCCGGCTATCCGCTCTTGAAGAACCGGTCGATTTGGCGTCAGTTCCCCGTCGTTTCCAACGCTTCCTGGGTGAGCGGCAACCGCGTCTTACTCGGCGACGCAGCGCATACAGCCCACTTTTCGATCGGCTCGGGGACCAAGCTCGCCCTGGAGGACGCGGTCGCGCTCCACGAGGCGCTCGGTCTCCATCCCAGCGTCCAGGTCGCACTTGCGCATTACGATCGCGAGCGCCGGCCAGGCGTAAGTTCAATTCAGCGAGCAGCCCAGGTCAGCCTCGAGTGGTTCGAGAACACCGAGCGCCACATCAAGAAGGACGCGCTTCACTTCACCTTCTCCTTGCTCACCCGAAGTCTGCGCGTCACCCACGAGAACCTCGCCAAACGAGACCCAGAGTTCGTGGCCCGAGTGGATCGTGACTTTGCGCAGGGGCGAGCCGAAGCCCCTCCCATGTTCCATCCGTTGCAACTGCGCGGGCGCGTGATCCCCAATCGCATCGCGCTCTCGCCGATGTGCATGTACAGCGCGGAGGACGGCACGCCGAGCGACTTCCACCTGGTGCACCTCGGGAGTCGCGCGGTGGGCGGAGCAGGCCTGATCATGACCGAGATGACCGACGTCTCACGGGACGGTCGCATCACCACCGGTTGCACGGGGATGTACAAGCCCGAGCACGTTACCGCTTGGCGCCGAATCACCGACTTCGTTCATCGCGAGAGTCCTGCGCTGATCGGGTTGCAGCTTGGCCACGCAGGTCGCAAAGGCGCAACGCTTCCGCCCTGGCAGGGCGCCGACGTGCCGATTCCCGACGCGGAAGAAGCCTGGGAACTGCTGGCTCCCAGCGCGCTCCCTTGGAGCGAACGCAACGTACTGCCGCGCGAAATGACCGAGCACGACATGCAAGCGGTGCTCGAAGCGTTCGTTCGCAGCACTGAAATGGCGTTGGCTGCCGACTTCGATCTGGTCGAGCTTCATTGCGCGCACGGCTACCTGCTCTCGACGTTTCTTTCGCCGCTTACCAACCAACGGACCGATTCATACGGCGGATCGATCGACAATCGCATGCGGTTTCCGCTGCAGGTCTTCGAGGCGATGCGGCGGCAATGGCCGAGCGATCGGCCGATGACGGTCCGCGTCAGCGCGAGCGACTGGGCGCCCGGCGGAACCAGCGAGCACGATCTGCTGACGTTCTGCAAAGCGCTCGCGGCCGCTGGCTGCGATTTGATCGACGTTTCGAGCGGCAGCATGGTGATTGAGCAGAAGCCACGTTACGGCCGGCTTTACCAGGTCCCCTTCGCCGAGCTCGTTCGCAGCGAGGTCAACGTCCCGGTCGCGGCCGTTGGCAATATCTCGAGCTACACCGACGTCAACACGGTGCTGGCGGCCCGTCGCGCAGACCTCTGCTTCATCGCTCGGGCTCACCTATTCGACCCGTATTGGACTAGGCACGCCGCGCAGGCCCAAAGCTACGAGCTTCCCTGGCCGAAGCCCTACGGAGTGCTCCGCGGCTACAATCCCCGCCTCGCTTGAATGAGCCTTAACCTCAACATCTGGTAGCCGCCGAACAATTCTGCGGGTACGTCAAGCACGGGGAGAACCATGGGGCCAGTCAAGCCTGTCGACACAACGACGGAGATCGAGACCCCGGAGCACATCCGCTTCCAGCACCATGTTGCGGGACCAGCACGTCGCTTCTTTGCGTACTTGATCGACTTGATGATTCGCGGTGCGCTGCTCGCGGCGCTCGGCTTCGCTCTGGTGCTTGGGGGCGTGGCCGTTGGAGACAGTCTCGGTCAAGCTTCGGTCGGCGTCCTGCTGCTCGTGGCCTTCTTGCTCGAGTGGTTCTACTACATCCTATTCGAGGTCGTTTGGAGCGGCCGAACCCCTGGAAAGCGTGCGTTGAGTTTGCGCGTGATCGGGGATGGTGGTCAGCCTCTCACCTTCGGTCAGAGTTTGATCCGCAACCTGTTACGCGCCGCCGACCTACTGCCTACCGCGGGGAGCCTTCCCACCTACGGAATCGGCGTGTTGGTGATGGGCAAAGATGAGCGCTTCCGAAGGCTCGGGGACTTGGCTGCCGGAACCATGGTGATCGTCGAGAAGCGCACGACGGTCGATGCGCCTCTCAACATTCACCCGCTACCCTCGCCACAAGAGCTCGCCAACCTGCCGCAGCGACTACCGATCGACGGGGAAGAACTCGAGGCGATCGAGCTCTTGCTGCGCCGTGAGTACCGGCTCTCACCTGCCCGGATCTACGAGCTTGCGTCGCTTGTCGCGGGCATCTTCGCCAAGCGTCTGCACGTGCGAGTTCACGATCCAGTGCGCTTTCTGAAGGTGCTCTACGCTCGCTCTCGCGGCATGACCGCGGAAGTCAACGCACCCGCGCCTCCTTCCAACGTTCCCTTCGGAGCGGCCGGTTGGGCGCCTCCCCACCTTCAAGGTCAGGGCTGGCACGGGCCTCATGCAGGCCCAGGTTGGGCGCCACCGGGGCAACCTGGTCAACGGCCACCCTATGGCGCTTGGCCCCCGCGAGGTGCCTCGTGATTCCGCAAGACGAGTTCATTCGACGAAGAAGCCAAGAGTGGAACGAGCTCGATCACGCCATTGGTTCTGGCGGCGCGCTCCACCACAAAGACGGGCCGGTCATCTCGCGCATTGCCTCGCTCTACCGCTCCTTGTGCAACGATCTGACCCGCGCCGAGAGCTCACGCTACACACCCGACCTGCTCGACTACCTGCATGGCCTTGCAGGGCGCACGCACAACGTTCTGTACGGCGCCAAGCCGATGCGAGTCTTCTCGGCGGCCAAGCTGCTGTTCGTGGACTTTCCGATCGAACTGCGACGCAACTGGCGGCTGTTCGTCATCAGTTGCGCGCTCTTTCTCGTACCGTGGGCCATCGGACTGTTCGGCGCGCTCACCTCCAGTTCGTTCGCGGGGGAAGTGCTACCGCGCGCCATGCTCGACCAAATGGCCGACGCGTATAGCCACGGTTTCTCCGCAGGCCGAGATGGCGGTCAAGACGCGCAGATGGCTGGGTTCTACGTCTACAACAACGTTGGGATCGCCTTCCGCTGCTTCGCGACAGGGATCTTGTTCGGCGTCGGGACCATCTTCTTTCTCATCTACAACGGCCTGATGATCGGAACCGTCACCGGGTACGTGATGACCACCGGCGGCGGCACCAACATCTGGACCTTCATGTGCGGCCACGGCCCTTGGGAGATCACGGCCATCTTCATCTCCGGTGGTGCGGGCCTCCAGATGGGCTACTCGCTCATCGCCACTGAAGGGCTGACCCGCTTCGCGTCGATGAAGCGGCACTTGCGCTCGATCGTCGCGCAGGTCGTGGGCGCGGCCGCAATGCTGACCATCGCGGCCGCAATCGAAGGATTCTGGTCTCCGAGCGCGCTCCCCAACGAGGTGAAGTGGGCGTTTGGCGCCATCAACCTTACGATCGTCGTACTGTTCTTGAGCCTCGGAGGGCGCGGCGCGACGTCCTCCATGGCGGGCCCAGGCACGCGAATGTGGGGCAGCCAATGAAGCTCGACGCGTGCTCGTTGGTTCTTCGGCCTCGCACGGTGGCGGAGCTCTTGGATCTAGCGTGTCGCTTCACCTTCTCGGAGTCCGCCGCAAGCAACGTGCGAATTGGCGCGGCAGTGCTGCTACCGAGCTTCGCGTTGGGCTTGGCCGCGCGCTACCTGCTCGAGGTGGATGCGGTGTGGCTTTGGCTGATTGCCTTGCCGCTCGCCAATTGGTTGGAGGCCGCGTTTACCCTCTCGCTCTCGCGTCACCTGTTTGGCGAGAAGCTCTCGCTCGGCGGCGCACTCAAGTTGGTGCTGGGCCGGCTGTGGGCCTTCACGTTGGCCATTCTGGTCAAGGCCTTCATGTTTTGCCTCACAGGGATCTTTCTGATTGGCCCGTTTGTTTCGTGGCCCTCGGGAACGCTCGTAAACGAGGCTGTGCTGCTCGAGGGAGCCTCAGGCACAGCCTCGTGGGGGAGAAGCCGCAACCTCGTGCAGCAGTCGCAGAGCGGGTTTGGCGCCGCAGCCTCGATTTTTGCGGCTCGCGTAGGCTTCGTTCTCTTGCTTGAGGCGCTTGGGCAGTCACTGACCACCGACTTGCTTCAACTGGGGAAGCCGTTTGGAAGCCTGTACGAAAATGGCTTCACTCCCTTCGCGCTGCTCGGGCTCTTGCTCTCGGTGCCGTTCACCGCGACCGTCCGGTTCCTCTTCTACGTCGACACGCGGACGCGCGCGGACGGTTGGGACATTCAGGTGAAGCTGATGGCGATCCAAGCCAAGGCACAGAGCGAGGAAGCGTTCGCATGAGCCGCATTCACAGCTGCTTGAGGCTTCTGCTGCTATGGGCGTTGCTCGGGCTACCAGCGCCTGCCCTCGCCGTCGGCGCTGCTACGCCACCGAACATCAAGCGCGACCTGAAGGACGTCTTCGAGGACGAGGGCTACTCCTTTTGCCACGACGAATCAGGCGGGCTCTTCCCGTTGGACCACGAGTATTGCGAGCTGGTCGAGGAGACCAACGACGTCTGCCCCGCGCTGCCCAAGGTCTGCAAGAACAAGCTCGATCCGAGCGTGCTGAAGAATCTCCCGCGCGGCCGGCTCCGCTTCGCCCGAGAGGGCAAAGACTACGGTCCCAAGTCCAACCAAGAGCCGAAGGACTACGCTGACTACTCACAGGATCGCGGCTCCCGCAGCGGAAGCAACGGGGGAGATGGGAAGTCTGGTTCAGGCGAGCAGGGTGCTGGCGACGAGGGCAAGACAGGTCGCAGTGGTAGCGGCAATCGCAGCGGCAGCAACGGGTCGAACAGCAAGAGCAGCGACCCCAAGGACAAAGACTCAGAGGACACGAAGGACAAGGACGCTGCGTCGGAGAAAGAACCCGAACCGCCGCCGGAGCCGGAGGTCGTCGAGGTGCCGACGTGGGTCGCGGTTTTGTTCCGCATCCTGTTCTACGCCATCGTGGCGGTCGTGCTCGGGCTCATCATTTATTACGTCGCGAAGAACCTGATCAAAGGTCGCGCGGAAGAGTCCGACGAGCCTGAAGGTGAGCCGAAAGCACCATCCGAAGAAGCTCCGGCCATACCGCGCGGCCCGATCGAAACAGACGTCGACAGACTATTGGCGAGAGCACGGGCGCTCGCGGCCGAAGGCAAGTACGAGCCCGCGATCGAAGCTGCGTATGCGGCGCTCTTGCGTCGGCTCGAGGGCGATGGCGTCATCGACCTTCATCCCTCGCGAACCAACGGTGACTACGTGCGGTCCATCCGCGACCGCTCCGATCTCAGGTCCGCCTTACGAGAGATCGCCAATGACGTTGAGAGCGTTCAGTTCGGCGATAGCGAAGCCTCGCCCTCCATCTTCGACTCGATCTATCGGCGAGTGCTTCCGCTGGTTGGCCGCACCAGCGCTGTGCTCGCTGTGCTCATCTCATCCGCCTACTTATCATCGTGTGAAGCGCTGCCCGTCAGCGCTCCCGCGGAGCAAACGACACTCGCGGTTGGACAACCTCATATCGGAGGTTCTGCGCCTGCGGGCCTGTCGGCGCTCGTGCGGTTGCTTGAGAAGAACGACAAGACGGTCGACGTAAGGCGCCCGCGTCCGCGCGAGGAAAAGCTCGAGGACGAAGGCGTCATCGTCATTCTCCCAGGCACGCCGATCGACGATCCAACGTGGACGCGGCTTTACGAGTGGGTGCAAGTCAAAGGAGGCACGCTCGTCCTCGCGGGCTACCGCAGCGAGCTTCAGTCGGACCGAGTCGGCTTCACACCGGCCACGAGCAACGCGCCGATTCGACCCGCTGACCTCAGCCCGCTGTACCTCGATACGTCGCTGCAGCTTTCGGTACCGTATCTCGGCTCGCTCAGCATTCCGCAGTCACTGCCCGATCCCAAGCGGCCTTACTACACGCCGCCGCCAGGTCCGGTGCAGCCGATCCTCAAACGCAGCGACGGCTCCGTGTATGCCGCGGTCATTGAGAAGGGCGCAACGTACCCGAAGGGAAAGATCTACGCCTTCGCCGACGATCGCTTGTTCGCAAACATCGCGCTCCCGCTCGGAGACAACGCAGCGTTCTTGGTCGCCTTCTTTCGTGCCCAACCCAGCGCGACGATCGAAATCTGGGATGAACCGCAAGGCAAGCTGGGCGGCGACGGAACCATCCTTCCAGGAGAAGAGCCTGCACCGGGCGAAGGCAACGGCGGGGCCGAAAATCCGCTCGATTCGTTGGCCAAAGCGCACCTGCTGCCAATCATCCTGCAGCTGCTTGCGCTCGTGCTGCTTTACCTCCTTTACCGCGGCTCGCGCTTCGGAAAACCACGCGAACCGAAGGAGGCTTCACGTCGAGCCTACGCGGACCACTCGCGAGCCCTGGGCTTGATTTATGCGCGGGCCAACGCGAGTCGCCATGCGACTTCACTCTACTCGGTGTGGGCGCTCGACAGGCTTCGCGAGCGCTTCCTAAAAGGCGGTCGCAAAGGCCTCGCACCGTTGGCCGAGTCGATCGCAGCGAGCACGGGCCGCCCACTCGGTGAGGTCATGAATGTCCTGGTCGAGGCCACAGGCGCCCGCGACGAGGTCGCGCCTCCGTCCTCCTATCGAGGCTCGGAGATGGCCCAACCGGGCCATGCTCCTCCCCGAAGAACGTTCTGGGTCATGGAAGAACTTGAACGCTATCTGTCCACCACCAAAGGCAACCCCAAAAGAGGAAGAGGCTCCCGATGAGCTACTCCGGTGACCCGTCCAATCACGCCACCCAATTTCGCGATCAATTTCAGCTGCTGCGGCGTGAGACCGAGCGTGTGCTGCTCGGCCAAGAGGAGGTGGTCGCGCACACCTTGATCGCCATCCTTGCCGGCGGGCACGTGCTGATCGAGGGCGTCCCGGGCCTCGGCAAGACCTTGCTGGTGCGCACGCTGTCCCATGTTCTTGGCTGCGCCTTTCGACGCATTCAGTTCACGCCCGACCTGATGCCAAGCGACGTCACCGGCGGCAACATCTTCAACCAAAAGGAAGATCGCTTCGTCTTTCACCAGGGTCCGGTGTTCACCCAGCTGCTGCTCGCAGATGAAATCAACCGTGCTCCGGCCAAGACCCAGTCGTCGCTGCTGGAGGCCATGCAAGATCTCGCGGTCACGACCGACGGAACCACCCGGCCGTTGCCTGAACCCTTCTTCGTAATCGCCACGCAGAACCCGATTGAATCGCAGGGCACCTACCCGCTGCCAGAGGCCCAACTCGATCGCTTCTTGATGAAGCTGACGGTCAAGCACCCGCACCAACGCGTGGAGAAGGTCATGCTGCGGAACATTGCGCAGGGGTTTCAGCCCGCGAAGCTCGAGACGATGCAGCTCAATCGCATTGTCTCGGCCGAAGCAATCCAGGCGATGCGCCACCTGCTGTACAGCATTCGAGTGGATGACGGCATCCTCGACTACATCACCGAGATCGTCGCCAAGAGCCGAACCCACCGCTCGATCTACCTGGGAGCTTCGCCGCGCGGGTCGATCGGGCTGCTCGCCGTCGCACGGGCGCACGCGGCCTCGGAGGGGCGTACGTATGTGATCCCCGATGACGTCAAAGCGCTCGCTCCAGCGGTGCTCCGACATCGCATCATCCTGCACCCCGACGCGGAGATCGAGGGCATCTCAGCCGACGACATCGTCGACGAGATCCTTCGTGAAGTGAAGGTTCCCCAGACCGCCGCGTGAGGTCCGTCACGAATGATCCCCTCCCGCGCCTTCGTCATCATCGCCCTCGGGCCTGTGTTCCTCGCGATCGCCACGTTGGTCGACGAGACGCTGCTGCGCCCGATGCTTTGGGTGGACGGGATTGTCGTCCTCTTGGCGGTGGTGGACGCCTTCCTCGCGCGCAAGCGACTGGTCGTGGTGGAACGCCGCGCGCCGCGGGTGATGTCGATCAACAAGCCCAATGGCGTGGTGCTCGAGTTGCGCTCGCTGGCCAAGCGGAAGCTCGTCGTTTGGGTGATGAATGATCTGTTCGAGTACGCGCAGGCCGACGAATTGCCGCTGCGAGTCGAGCTACCAGCCAGAGGCCGCGTATCGGAGAAGTACCGCGTCGTGCCGACTCGCCGCGGCGCCTACTCTCTCGGCAACCATACGGTTCGCTACAGCTCGCCGCTCGGTCTGTGGATCCGCGAGCTCGTCATCCCGGCGGAAACGCCCATTCGCGTGTACCCCGACATTCAGCAGGTGCGCGCTTACGAGTTGAGCGCCAAGAAAGACTTCGCGGTCTCCGGCGTACGAGCAACGAGGAAGCGCGGCGGTGAAAGCGAGTTCGAGCGGCTGCGAGAATACCGTCGGGGCGATGAGTTTCGCTCGATCGATTGGAAAGCGACGGCACGCAACAGCAAGCTGATCTCCCGCGAGTATCAGATGGAGCGCAATCAGAACGTGCTCTTCCTACTCGATGCTGGTCGCTTGATGACCGCCGAGACCAATGGCCTGAGCCTCTTCGACCATGCGATTAACGCCACCCTGATGCTCTCGCACGTGGCCGCACGAGGTGGAGACCACGTGGGCCTGGTAGCTTTCAGCGACACCGTTAAGAGCCACGCGCCGTGCCTTGGTGGTCCCCAGACAACCGCTCGTATCGTGCAGGCCGCCTATCACCTGCATCCGGAACTCACTGAGACCAACTTCAACGCTGCGGTCGAGCACGTGGGAACTCGCGTGAAGAAGCGCACGCTCGTCGTGGTGTTCACCCAAATCATGGATGAAGTGGCGGCCAAAGAGTTGTTGCGACTACTGCGGGGGCTGCTGCCCAAGCACCTACCGTTGTTCATCCCGCTACGCGATGTTGAACTCGAGACCCTTGCACAAGGCGGTGGCGCACAGGCTGGCGAAAGCGACCATGCTCGACCGTACATTCGCGCTGCGGCCGCCGAGCTCATCAGCTTTCATGACCGTTTGTTGCGGGACCTCAGGAAGCATGGGGCCCTCGTGATCGATACGAGCCCAATGGATCTCACGCCTGCGCTGATCAACCGCTACCTCGAGATCAAGGCGCGACAACTGCTGTAGCAGCGGTTCAACGAAGGCGACAAAAGCAAAAACGGCCGAGGACCTTCGTCCTCGGCCACATTCGCTTGGACAAGGCATAGCGCCCTGCCCAATCCGCGATCACTCCTTGTCGAGCTTGCCGACGAGGCTGAGCGTGAAGAACGCACCCATGTACTTGAAGTGCGGGCGAACCTGCATATCGACCTTGTACCAGCCAGCGTTGCCGGGAACCTCGGTCACGATGATGCGGGCTTGACGAAGCGGCCGACGGCTTCGGATGGCCGGGCTCACGACGTCCTGATCGGCGACGTACTGGTTGATCCAGTCGTTGAGCTCGTTCTCGAGATCAGCGCGCTCTTTCCAGGTACCGATTTGCTCACGCTGAAGGACCTTCAGGTAGTGCGCAATGCGGTTCATGATGAACATGTACGGCAGCTGCGTTCCGAGCCTGTAGTTGAGCTCTGCAGCTCGGCCCTCTTCGCTCTGGCCGAAGTACTTCGGCTTCTGAACGGAGTTGGCCGAGAAGAAGCAGGCGTTGTCCGAGTCCTTACGGTAGGTGAGAGCGATGAAGCCCTCCTCCGAAAGCTCGTACTCACGACGCTCAGTGATCATGATCTCGGTCGGGATCTTGGTCTGGATCTCACCCATCGCTTCGTACTGGTGAAGCGGGAGGTTCTCTACCGAGCCACCGGCCTGCGGACCGATGATGTTCGGGCACCAACGGAACTTGGCGAACGAGTCCGCAATGCGCGAGGCAAACGCGTAGGTGGCGTTGCCCCAGAGGTAGGCGTCGTGCTTGCCGATGACGTCTTCTTCGTAGTTGAAGCCTTTGACCGGAACCGTGTTGGCGCCGTAGGGCAGACGAAGCAGGAAGCGCGGCAACAACAGACCCATGTAGCGGGCGTCTTCCGTCTCACGGAAGGACTGCCACTTGGTGTACTGGGGCCCTTCGAACACGGCTCGAAGATCCTTGAGGTTCGGCAGACCACCGTAGTCCTTGAGACCGAAGAACTGGGCACCGGCCGCCGCGAAGAACGGCGCGTGCGACATGGCCGCAACGCTCGCGCACTTCTGCAGCAACATGATGTCTTGAGGGCCCGGACCGAAGTCGTAGTTCGACACGATCGCGGCGTAGGGGCGACCACCGAACTGACCGTACTCAGCCGAGTAAACCAGCTTGTAGAGGCCGCTCTTCGGAACCTCGGGTGCGTCCTCGAAGTCCGCGAGTAGATCTTCCTTCGAGCAATTGACGACCTCGACCTTGATGTTCTCGCGGAAGTCGCAGCGGTCGACGAGGAACTTGAGTCCGCGCCAGGCCGACTCGAGCTTCTGGAACTGTGCGTGGTGAATGATCTCGTCGAGCTGACGAGAAAGCTTCTGATCGATCTCAGCGATCAGCGCGTCAACGAAGGCCTTATCAACTCGCTCGCCCTCGCGCTTGGGAGTGATGAGCTCAGCGATGAGAGCTTGAACGCCCTTCTTCGCAACGTCGTAGCCTTCATTGCCCGGCGCTTGCTTCGCCTCTGCAAGGATTTCATCGAGGAGGGATGCCCCCTCAAGGGACTGCCCGGCCGAACCGCCTTGGGCCTGCGTTTCCGATGCCATCGATCACTCCCCCTCTTTCGTGAGGCCAAGCTCGCCGATGAGCTTGTTACGCTGCGCAGGGTCGCTGAGAATTCCCTGAATCTTGTTACGGAAGGCCTTCTCGTTACCGAGCGGGCCTTTGAGTGCAGTGAGTGCTGCACGAAGCTCGAGCAGCTTCTTCAACTCAGGAACCTGGTTAGCCACAGCCTCGGGCTCCATGTCCGAGAGACGACGGAACTTCAGGTTGACCGACAGCTCGTCATCAGGGTTCTCCCCCAAGGCGTTCTTCACGTTGAGGTTCAGGTTGAGCTTCTGCTCCGCCATGACCTTGGAGAAGTTGTCCTTGTCGATGCTGATCGGTTTGCGATCCTCGAGTGGACGCGGGTCCGGCCTCATTGCGTAGTCGCCAAGCATGAGCAGTTTAAGCGGCAGCTCGACTTCTTCCTTCGCATCGCCGATGGCCGGCTTGTAGGTGATGTTCACCCTCTCCTTCGGCGCGACACTTCCCTCTTTCATCGCTGACAGCTCCTTTCCCGGACAATAACTTCTCGGCGACCGCTATCGAAACTGCGAGTGGGCGCCTGAACCTAGAAACTCACTGGGTCTGAAACTCTGCTAGCGCGAGAGTTCTGAACCCCGAATACCCGACACGATCGATGTTGATTCAAACCGGTCGGGAGCCGCCGCATAAGATACGGAAGCGTCCGACCTCAAGGAAGAGCGAAATGAACGTGCGACGAATTGCTTTTCATCGCGGTCGCCCGTCTCCCCTTTCGCCCTCAGCCTTGCGTCTCTTGACCGAGGCGTAGGGCAAGCGCGGCATCCAACTCACACACCTTCTGAAAGGTGCGAGCTGATTCTTTGGCAAGGGTCCCATCATCGGTTCCCATTCCAAGCTGCATCCGCTGAGCGCGGTACAAGTTGGCGTATAGGTCCGCCGCAAGCTCTGGGTCCCAAAGCGCCACTTTATGCTCGTCCGCGATTCGCTCTAGCGAATCGAGCTGCGCCTTGGCGACCTCCAGCAGTTGCAGCTTCAGCGCAACCTTCGCGATCTCCAGCCTCGCTTTGAAGCGCTGACCACCTGAACTAGCTTGCCCGGCCGCTCGCGAAAGCATGCCAATAGCGTCGTTGCCACGCTCTTGTGCGACGAGCTTGGCGGCCTCCGCGATGGCCTTGTCCACCGGCGTCCGCGCTCCCCCGCCACCTCCACCGCCCGCGGCCAAGCCTTGCAACCACGACTTCGTTTCCTCGCTTGCCATCGGTACACCGTTGGCAAACGAGAGTTGGGGTAGCTCGGGGGCACGCGCTAGGAGAGCGGCTACCTCTCGCTGCACAGCCGTTCGAGCAGCGTCATAGTCGGAGCCAAGCCCTTCGAGCGCAGTGACGATGGCTCGCGAAGCATCGAGGAACAAGGGGAATTCAGCAGCGTTCTGCAACGCCGTGCTGAGCAGCGTGGACCAATCTTGTGCGGCCGCGAGCTCCACGAGAGCCGCCGGAACATGTTCATACGGCCCGTCAAATTGGGTTCGCCCACCCTCGTTGTACGGAGTGCCGCCAATCAGCAGCCAACCTGCGACTCGCTGCAGGCGAAAGCCGTCAGCGCTGGTCGGCGTTGCTTCCAAGAATACTTCGGCGGCTCGGGCCAACAGCGGTGCGCTCTCAGCGAGCGCTCGAGAAGCCGACTCCGCGTCCACGATGTCCAACGGCGAGAAGCCGCCGCCGCTTACCGCCGCATACGCAGCCGAAGGATCGTAGGAAGGATCAGCCGGCGGTGGCTCGGTGTTGGAGCCATCATTCGAGTAACTCGCAGCAGCAGGTGCCGCGGCTGGAGCGGCAACACGCGGAGCAGGCGGAGGCGGCGGTGGTGGCGGTGGCGGTGGTGGCGGAGCATCCGCAGGAACGCGGCGTTCTAAGTTGGCGATCGCCTCGCGTAACCCGAGCATTCCCGAGTACGCGTCCCCCAATTTGTCGGCGAGCATGCCGTCGAGTTCTCGAAACTGACGGTTGAGGGCCTGCACCTTGAACCGATCACCTGCGACAGGAGTTAGCCCTTGAACCACCGGCCCCACGACGTCGGAGTACCAACCGCACAGAAGACCGCGAGCGCGCGGCCGCTTGAGCGCCGGGTACATCGGCTCCCAGAAGGCGTTGCAAAGTTCATTCAGGAGAACCACTCCGTCCAGAACGCTCTGAATCGTCTTCAGCTGAGCAGTTCCGGCGCCGTAGTAGAGCGCAACTCGGAAGTCCTTCGACTTCTCTGCAAGCAGTGTCTCGGAGTTTGACCGAACGACCGACCAGTCGGTAGCTCCACCTTCCAACGCGTTGACCTTGTCGATCTCGGTCTTGATCGCTTCGAACGCCTCGTCATACGAAGCGTCTTCACCAACGCCGCCGTTTACGGGAGCAAGCAGACCTTCGATTCGCGCTTTTGCTTCGTTGACTGCGTCTTCTGCACTCATGCTTCTCGTCGCCTTGGCAATGAAGTGTCGTGGGTTGTAGCGCTACGCACGGGAGGGCCTCCGCTTCACGGTGGCAACCCAATACTCAGTCGAGCGTGCGCAGGAAGTTAGCGATCGGCATGTCGGTATTGGACACGGCAGTATCGAGTTCTGCGCTGAGACGAGCGCGAGCAGCCTTCTCGTCGCAGGTCGGCAACCCGCAAAGTTCTGCAACGTGGTCCGCCGAGCCGGTAGGCGCCAAGATCTCACGCAGAGAACTCACATGCGGCGTTCCAAGATGGATCAACGCCGTTTGTTGAGGAACCCAGAACGTGTTGGGCACGGTCGCCTTCCACTTTGCGAGACGCAGGACCAAATCGATCCACACCGCGGTGGCATAGGCGTCTCCCGCGCCAATCGGAAGGCGGAGCGCGAGACCTGTTTGGGGCAGCTCCTGCCCGCGAAACGGTTCAACCGACTCGGCAACATTGGAAAGCACCCAAAACCGACTGGAGTCACTGCCAAAGCCAGTCTCCCACAGGGCCTTCATGGTGTTTTCTTGAAGCCACTTTCGATAGCCCGCAGTGCTGCCCTCGACGTCATCCAACGAAGGAGCCTGGAGCCGGGCAACACGCTCGAGAAAGGCCTGTACTGGCCACGTTCGCCCTTGCGTAGCGAGCTCGTAAGCACCGGTCAGAAACTTCCACAGCGCGATGGGAATCGCACCGCCCAAACTCGCCAGTTGCCCGTAGTCATAGGAGGCGAAGACCACCATCGGGTAGAGTCGACCCGCACCGTCGCCACTGGCTGCCCACGCCCCGACGAGTGCGCGAGCGGGCCCTTCCTCCCCTTTGGCGTCCCCTCGGAAAATGAAGAGGCCAACCGAACGTTGGTACGCCTCCTCAAAACCTTGGCCGAGTGCTCGTTGGGCGAAGTCCATCGAGCCGCCGAGCCATCGGTCGAAGGCCGCGAGTTCATCACCGCCAGCGTTGTGACGAATGAAGTCCCCGGTGGAGGGCAGCTTGCCGAAGCACCCGACGAGCGGCGGGCCAGAACTCTTTTTCTTGCGCCAAAACATCGGAGAGGCCCCCGAGGCTACACCAACAGCCCAGAATTGAGACACAAAACGTGGACGCCCTCCAACCAGGGAGGGCGCCTCGGATTCTCAGCTTTTCGGGCTTAGTTTTTCCCGCCGCCGAACTTGTCGCCAATGCTCGGTGGGCAGTTCGTGGCCCGGAAGAAGCTCAACGGGAACGGATGATTTCCGCGTCGTGGCCGGACCTGCATCGTGACCGTGACGGGAGGAGCACTCATCGTCCAGGTGACAAGGAACTGCTGGTCGCTGTCTTTGACGGCGGTGAAAGTATCCGCAGCCTCGAACAGACGGAAGATACCCCAGGGACCTTCACGAACCATCTCCTCGTCGAGCCCACCGGCACCACGGATCTGAATCCGTGCACCGCTCTGCTCAGCTCCCGGCCAGGAGAATTGGTACCAGAACTCCTTCTCGTTTCGATAGGTCCGCTTCTGACCATCGAGCTCAAACATGATGTCGCTCACGATGGGACTGACCGTCTTCAGATTGATCTGGAACTTTACGTTCGGATCGTCGCCCTTGAGACCAGGCCAGAGTGCGTCCGTGATCTCGTGGGAGCGCTCGAGGCAGTTGTACATCAGCGGATTGAACGGAGTGAACGGCTTGCCCTTAGGTGCTCCTTCTCCTTGCAGATAGGCCATTGGGATGAACTTGTGGTCCTGCTGCCGGTGGAAGGTCTTCAGGTACTTGTCGTAGAAGCCCCAGAGCACGCCCTCGCTCGGCCTAAAGAAGGTCTTTGCGTCCTCAAACGAAGCGTCGCGTTTTGCTGCCACGTTGAAGGGGTAGCGGTCTTTGATCTTGTCGCGATAGTGAGGCCAAACCATGACCTCCCAGAGTCCGCTGGCAGCCCCGCCTGCGCCCTTGACGAAGGCCCGGTAGCCCTGGCGCAGAGGGTTCATCAGCAGCTCGGACATCATCTCCTGCCCGAGTGGATCCAGCCGCAAGAGCATGGACTCGGCGTCTTTGACCGCTACCGTAAAGAGCTCGGTTGCCTTGACGGTGTCGCTGTCAGCAGGACCTTCCTCAACCACCTGCATCTCGGTCTTGAGCTTCTCGAGATGCCCCACGTACTTGGCAAGCTCGGGGTCGGGCGGCAGCTTCTCCGGCGGCTTCTGACCGTCGGGCCCCATCTTCGGCGGGACGTACGGAGCTGCAACACCGAACGCTACGACGTTGGCGAAGGCGCGCTTGATGCGCTCTTTGCTCGGGAGGTCTTTGGCCGCTTGAAGCTCCTCGACCTTGACGCCGGAGCCGGACTCGAATCGGCGCTTGATGCGACGCTCGATCTGGTCGACCACACCGCCGTCTTCACGAAGCCCTGCGGGGATCTTGTTGTCGTCGGGGAACTGGGTGTTGTCCGACAGCGTCTGAAGCAGCCGTCGGTAGGCCCACTCGGGCGTCGACAGAACCTTGTACTCGGCAACGGCTTCGGAGTTGATCGCCGGGACCTTCACGTCGATGTCGCGGAAGAACTCTTTCCACTCCGAGATGTAGTCGTCTTCGTAGCGCTGACGCACACGCTTCAACTGCTTCTTGATCGTGTTGGCCTGTTCCTTCTCATCGCGATCGTAGGGCACGACCCAAGCCTCGCGCTCGAGCAGTTTGGCTCCCTCTTCCTCGAGCAGCTTGTCGATCACGCGAAAGCCTTCGATGGTGAACGGCCCGCGAATCTCTGCAGCCGGACGACCCTGCTTCACACGCTTTGACGAGAGTACCGTCTGCACTTCGGGGCGGTCATCGAAGACATCCGTCAACGCAATCGGTGGATACTTGCGGTTGTTGACGTCGTCGGGGCCCAGCTCATCGATCTTCTCGTCGATACGAGCCGTCACGAAGATCTCGTAGTAGGCCTGCACACGGTCAGCGGTTCGCAACCGTTCACGCGCAGACTCCACGAGCTTCGGATCTCGGGTGAGTCCAGGAACCAGACCGTCGCGTTGGAGTTCGACGAAGAACTTCACGTGCGGTTGGAGCTTAGCCTTGAGGTCCTGCTCGCTCATTCCGCCGCCGCCCCGAACCAACACTTCAGCCCAGAGCTGCGTGAGTCGCCCCACCTGGAAGTTGAAGATTTCCGGATCCTTCAAGCGGGCGGCGTCGTCGATCAGCAGGTAGGTCTTGAGGTTGTTGTAGTCGGGAAGATACGGATCGCCCTTGATCTCACCAACCCGCACCTCGAGATCCGCCTTGGTGGGCTTGATGAAGCCTTCCTGAAGGTTCTTGATGTAGAGGTTCTTGAGCGGATCAAACAGGTTCTCACCCTGGTACATGAACCACGAGTAGGAGATGGGTTTCCCGTTGTCGTTCCAGTCCTTCAGGATCTCGAGCTGAGCTCGCGTCTCGTCGAGGCGCTGGACCTTATCGTACGCGCTCGAGGAATCACTCCACTGCACCGTCCCAACCGCAGTGCTGATGCGGCGAGTCTCAGCAACCAACTCGCGGTTGTTCATGTAGGAGATGACGCCAGGAACGACGAACACGGCGGCTAGAATGATGGCGGCAGCGGCCACGACCAGCTTCTGCAGCAACCGCTTGCGCAACTCCGCAGCGCTCATCGCCGCGAGGTCCTGATCCGGGAAAGCGACCTTCAGGAAGACGTCGCGCAGGAAGTAGCTTCGCGCCTCCTTCGACTGATCGGTCTCCTCCTGAACACTCCCCTTTAGCCCAAAGGCTTTACCCATCGCGCCAACCACGCGGTCGAGAGGCTTGCCCTCCTGCGTTCCGCTGGTGAAGTAGAACCCGCGAAGGATTGGTAGCTGCCCAGTTCCCGCAGCAAACGTCGACTGCATGAACTCGGAGAGATTCCGCTTGATTGCAGCGAACTCGAGCGGGAACTGGTAGATGCGCTCCTTGACCGCGCGACTCCGCTCACCGCTGACGCGCTTGGTCACACGGTTGTGGAGGTGCTCGACAAGTAAATCAAACTCGCGATCAAACAGCCGACCGGGTTCCGCCTTGGGCTCTGCCAAGTTGAAGGTCGAGCCCCAGATCTGCCCACGCTCGCTCTTCTTGAGATCGCCAAAGTACTCGACGAAGCCTGCGACCAAGTCGGCCTTGGTGAACAGCACGTACACCGGTAGCGTCATCTTGAGCGTCGTCTGCATCTCTTCGATGCGCGCACGCACCTTGCTCGCCGTTTGACGGATCTGATCCTCCGTCGCGTCGAGAAGTTCAGCCACGCTGATGGCAACGAAGACGCCGTTGAGCGGCTTCTCCGGGCGGTACTTCATCAGCTGCTCGAGGAACGAAATCCATTCGTCGCGGTCATCGCTCTCGGTGGTGTAGCGACCAGCCGTATCAAGCAAGATTGCGTCGTTCGCAAACCACCAATCGCAGTTACGCGTACCGCCAACCCCCCGCACGCCCGCTGAGTCCGAAAGCGGAAACTCAAGCCCGGAGTGACGAAGTGCGGTGGTCTTGCCTGCACCCGGTGGCCCGACGATCGCGTACCAAGGGAGAGCGTAAAGAGCGTGTTCCCCGTAGCGACCACCGGCCAGCTTCGACTTCTTGATCGCAGCGATGCCTTCGGAGATCTGCTTGTGAAGCGCCTGGATCTCCTCCCGATCTTTCGGGCTGGCGATCGCCTGCTCCTGCGCCTGTTGCGCGATGGCTCGCTCGAGCGCTCTTGCAGCTCTCGCTGCTCGTATGCGGCGAATGAGCCACAGGGCGATGAGACCGCCAAGAATGATTCCGGTGATGGTTATCGCCAGCCAAAGCGGCAAAAACTCGGGTGCCCCCTCTTCGACTGGAGGGAACATGAACCACACCACCCAGACTGCGAGGATGACGAGTATGCCGAAGATCCAGAGCCACATTTCGTTGAAAGCATGGCGGTTCTCCCGCGCGGAGCCAACTTTTGAGCAGTTCTCGCCGCATTATTTCTGTGACGCCTCAAGAACGCTGCAGTTTTGAGCACGTGCTTTCGGCATCGCGAGCCAAGCTCGGTTCACCCGTTGCTGTCGCGGCGACGATGGCCAACCGGCAAGCGGTTGATGGACGCAAACGGGCGCGCCAACCGGTGCTGACGCGCCCCCAAAAGTTACCTCGGTTTTGAGAGGCTAGTTGCCGCCGACCAACCCGTTGATCGTGTTCGAAACCTCGGTGGCATTGCTCTGAATCATCATGCGCATACCGACGACGACCAGCGCTGCCGCGATCAAGATGCCAATAGCGATGCCGACGAACGGTAGCTCCCGGCGTACAACACCGGACCCCGCATCTTTGCGTTCGGCATTGGGTGCAATGATATCGCCCCCGCCTTCTTGAACCGCAACGTAGTTGCCCAACCCCTCAACCACCTGCTGCAAACCCTCTTGGTTGCGAAGGCGGTACTTGCCCTGAAATCCAAGCGCCAAACAGAGGAAGTAGATCTGCGCCACGTGGTTGCGCCCGCGAGCGCCGTGCAGATTATCGAGATTAACGAAGAAGCCGTCGCCGGCGGTGTTGATCCCAAAGAACTGAAGCTGGAGCGGGTTCGACAGCCACTGGGTTTTGCCAGGCCACGTCGAGTGGTAGATCACCTCGTCAGCGAACGCTGCGAGAGCGAACTTCGCGTCGATCATGTCCTGCTCGGGAATCCGCTGCTCGCGCCCGTTTTGCATCATGGTCTCGAAGAGACCAAGCACGCGCCGCTGAAGGATGTCGGGGGCTGGCAAGTCCCTCGAATTGCGGAGCTGCAGGATGAGCGAAAGCACATCCGAGCAGACCCAGTACATCGTTTGCGCCATGCTCGCCATAACACTCCTTGAGAACCGAGAGCTGAGCTACCAGCCCGAACGACGGCCATGGTGCCAGAGCTGAGCCGAGGTTCCAAGATTCACGCAGAAGAGATGGAACGATCGGCGATTTCCTCGCAGTAGACGCTACTTGGTAACCTGCACGCCGATCAAACGCAGGTCCACCTTCTGAGGCTCGATCGGCTGGTAGATTGCGATGCTGCCCGAGCCCAGAATGTCATTCCAGTAGTCGCCCGCCTGCTCAACGCGCAGATAGACGAGGCCGGGTTTGATCGGGATGGCACCGGGAGGGCGATACTCCACGGAAACTCGCACACCCGGCATGGCGGCGTTCAAGATGTAGCCAATCTGGGTCCACGAACCAACCTTGAGCAACCGCGGCAGCCGCTCGCGCAGGATGGCTTCATCGATGCCCTTCGCCTCGAGGAAGAACTCATGCGTGCGCGGGATCTTGGGATCGTCGAACTTGCCCAAGTACATGCCGTCGTCGCGTTTCTCCATCGGAATGACAATGAAGCTCTCTGCAAGCACGTTACCGATGAGAGTCAGCGCGCGGTCAAAAACGGGCTCGAACACGTCCCCCAAGTCAAGGTAGTTGAACTTGGGAATGCTCGTCGGATCGCCATCAGGAGAGAAGGTGCAGAGCTCGCCGATCAGCGAAGCTAGCATCACATAAGCGTCCTCTGGGTGAACGAGCCCGTGGTCCACCATGTGCGAGCACAACGGGATGTACGAGTTCATCGTATGGAGCATCCAGAACTTTGCAGTGTCGGACGCTTGGAAGTCCACCGAGGCCGCGGTGCGAAGCCGCCGACCTTCCGCCAGCGCTTTCTGCTTGCCCACCAGAGCAGACAGCACGCGGCGCATACCGTTCATGATGTGATCGCTCGTCTTGATGCGCAGCACCGGCGGAACGAAGTCTTTGCGCTGAACGATCGCGCCCGTTCGATCGCGAACGAGTTGAGCGATTCGGATCGTCTCGTACGCGTCACGAGGCTCCGTGCCAAAAAGAATTCGGAGGTTGTTCCTGCCCCACGTAACAGCCGTCTCGTTGCGGCCCGTGTTTACGTCAGGGACCGACACCTGACTGGCTACGAAGCGTTGTGCCGGCCCAGCCTTCGCAGGGTCCATCGCGACGTTGGCTGCAGTTTCGCGAATGATGGGAATCGCTATGAAGACATCAAGCGCCTCAAGAGCCGCGGGAAAAGCGCCTTCGAGTGGGCGTGCTTCAATCTGATCTTCGCCGCGGTCGCCAATAAAGAACGCCGCGCCGTCTTGAAAAACCCCATGGCACTTGGTCAGTCGAACTTGACCAGCCGACAGCGCCCTTTCATCGAACTGCACCTCGGTGATTCCCCAGTCATAGGGAACAATCGAGTGCACCCGAGAGTGGACCAGCGCCTCGTGGTACAGGTCGCACTGTTGCAGGTGCTGCGGGGTCATGAACAGACCCTCCGTCCAGACGAGCTTGCGCGGTTGAATCATCGAGCGGCTTTAACCCCTATCAAGAACGAGTGGGCTGACGATAGAGATTTGCCAGCCGCTCGTCCACGAGGTTCAACCAAGGCGAGCGAGAACGGTTCATCATTCGTCCCCAACCGCTGCGTTCGCGGCCGTTTCACCGCCATTGCAGCCGTACTACTTGGCGGTCGCAGCCTTCTTTGGCAGGTTGACCTTACGAATTGGCTTCGCCTCGGGGAACATTGACTCATCCATCTGGGCGCCGTTGTCGATCTTTGCGCCTTCAACAAAAAATGCCGTGCGCGGATCTGCAACCGGAGCGCCCTTGGCATCTCTGCCGCCACAGGCCGCCTCGCCTGGGGGCAACGGGAACTCGTAGAAGGTCTTCCAGCTCTGCCCCCGTGGGCCATGGAAGAGGGCGACGCCTCCTAAGTACGAGGCCTCCTTGATTCGCTCGAACTTTATTTCGAGATGGTCATTGGGGAAGACACTGACCTCGTCAACCTTCATCACGTCTTTGCCGAGCGTCTCCTCCGAACGAAGCAGCACGTCGTCGTAGCGAGCGTTGGAGAGGTTGAGGTCGCTCACGAGCTGGTACAGCCGCACCACAACGGGGCGAGGATTGCCGGTCTCGTTGGGGTTGATGTTTCCCGCGGCATAGATGTCCAGAGTGATGATCTGACGATCGCAAGGCTTCGGCTCCTCGACGGGAGGCGGCCCCGCAGAACATCCACCAGCGAAGCCAACCAGCATGGCTGCTCCGAGCATGACGCTCATCGAGACAGATGCGGCGAGGAGAGAACGTTGTTTTAGGGGCCCAACAGCCATGGCCGAGCCATCCAACCACGTTATCGCGCTCAAGCCCAGTAATGTGCAGCGCCCGCCCCCCTTCATTTCGAAAGAGGACGGGCGCGCCGGCGTATCGTGAGTCTGGGTGGCCTCAGTCGGAGAAGGCAGCCGTGAAGTTCTTGGAGTCGTCGATGTCGATGAAGAGCTTGCGCGGCGGCTTTGCCTCCGCGAGTTTCTCCAGGATGGCTGACGACAACATCGGCAACAGCGACGAGCGCAAGATATGGTCGATGTTGCGGGCGCCGGTATCTACCTCGGTACAGCGAGCAGCGATCATCTCCACCAACCGCTCAGAGTAGGTCGCCTCGATGCGTTGGTTCGTCTTGAGACGGCTGAGCAGCTGATCCAACTTCAGCTTGGTGATCGACCCGAGCGCCGACTGCGAGATCGGCAGGTAGGGCACCATGGTCATACGCGCCAAGAGAGCCGGCTTGAAGTGCGACGAGAGCGTCGGCTTGATCGCCTCCATGATTTCGGCCATCGGCGGGTCTTTGCCTCCATCTTCCCAAGCTGCGACGGTCATATTGGTGATCTTGTCTGTGGCGAGATTGCTCGTCATGATGATCACGGTGTTCTTGAAGTCGACCAGGCGCCCCTCACCGTCGGAGAGCATGCCCTTGTCGAACACTTGGTAGAAGAGGTTCATCACGTCCGGGTCGGCCTTCTCGCACTCGTCGAGCAGCACGACGGTGTAGGGCCGTTGGCGCACTGCCTCGGTCAACATACCGCCCTCACCGAACCCGACGTAGCCAGGGGGAGAACCAATGAGCCGCGAAACGGTGTGCTTCTCCTGGAACTCCGACATGTTGATGGTGACCATCATCCGCTCACCGCCGTACAGCATGTCGGCCAAGCTCAGCGCAGTCTCGGTCTTTCCGACACCCGAGGGGCCAACGAGAATGAAGACGCCCATCGGGGTGCTTTGCGGCTTGAGGCCCGCTCGCGCTGCCCGAAGCTCCTTGGCGATCGTCGCGATGCCGTAGTCCTGACCCTTGATGCGCTTGTTGAGACGAGCCTCCATTTCGAGCAGGTTCTTGACGTCGTCTTGAACCATCTTGCCGGCGGGAATACCGGTCCAAGCCGAGACCACGTTCGCCACCATCGCCTCATCGACGTCAGGCCGAATCAGCGGAACTTCACCCTGAATCTTGTCGAGCTCGTTGATCGCAGCGACGACCTCCTTACGAGCCTCATCACGCTCGGCGTCGGTCTTGCAGTCGCTCATCTTCTTGCGAAGCTCGAGGATCTTCTTTGCGCCGTCGGTCTCGCGAGTGAAGGCCTCGCTGATCGCGACCAAGTCGGCGCGAGCCTTTTCTAGCTTTGCACCCAGCTCGGCAAAGTGCTCCTCGTCGATCTTGACGCCGTTCTGGCGATCGCTGTGAAGCGCAGCGACCTCACGCTCGGTGTTCTTGATGTACACCTCAACGTCCTCGACCTGAGCGGGCTTTTGTTGGAGGGCCACCTTCACGCGGGCAGCGCAGGTGTCGAGGAGATCAACCGCCTTGTCCGGCAATTGCCTGCCAGAGATGAAGCGTGCGGAGAGGCGCACAGCCGCTGTAACAGCTTCATCCTGCACGATGACGTTGTGAGCTTCTTCGAACTTGTTGCGAAGACCGCGGAGCATGGTGATCGCCGTCGGAATGTCTGGCTCATCGACCTTCACGGGCTGGAACCTTCGCTCGAGAGCGGCGTCCTTCTCGAAGTACTTCTTGTATTCTTTCCAGGTCGTGGCAGCGATGGTTCGCAATTCGCCGCGTGCGAGCGCGGGCTTGAGAAGGTTTGCCGCGTCTCCGCCGCCCTGGTTTCCGCCAGCGCCGATGATGGTGTGCGCCTCATCAATGAAGAGGATGATTGGTTTGACCGAGGATTTGATCTCTTGGATGACGCCTTTCATCCGGTTCTCGAACTCGCCTTTGACGCTTGCTCCAGCCTGCAGGAGTCCGAGGTCCAAACCAAAAATCTCACAGCCTTGCAGCAAGGGCGGGACGTCGTTGTTGACGATCATGAGGGCCATGCCCTCCACCAACGCAGTCTTACCAACACCCGAGTCACCAACGATGATTGGGTTGTTCTTTCGGCGACGAGCCAGGATATCGATGATCTGGCGGATCTCACGCTCGCGGCCGAAGACAGGGTCAATCTGGCCCGCACGGGCCTTGCCCGTGTAGTCGATGCAGAACTTGCCCAAGGCGCTGTCAGGTGACACCGCACTTGAACCAGCCGGAGCCTTGCCGTCTTTACCCGATGCGTTTTGCGCGGCTGCAGCCTCCTCACCCTCCTTGGACCCAGACAGGATCGTCGGCAGGTTCTTCTTCATGTCCTCCTTCGGAATGCCGTCGAGAACAGCGCCAATTCCACTAGTGGAGTAGCGGCTCGGCTGCTGCACTAGTCGGAGCACGAGCACACCGCTCCGAATCTTTTGGTAGCCCAACTCCAACGAGCCGAGCAGCCAGGCGTCTTGGAGCCAGTCGAGCAAGACCGGTGAGAACGTGGGGCGTCCCGCGTTTCCTTCGCGTAGGTCGTTGAGCGAGCGCTGCAATGTCGCCCGCAAGGAAGATGGGTTGAGATCGTAGTGGCTAACGATGAACGCTATGTCGCTCTGCGCATCGTCAAGCAGCGCGAGCAAGAAGTGTTCAATCGTGATCTCGTAGTGGCGTCCAACAACGCACTTTTCAGCGGCTGCAGACAGCGCGGCGGTGCAATTCGGAGAGAGGCGTTTGAGAAGGGCTTTCTGATCAACCTGCATGGTTGCGGCATGCTACCGGTCAATCTGCCGCTTTCAAAAGCGAGAAACAGGCGCTTCGCGAAATCGAGCGAATGCGCATGTTTCGTAGGCAAACGCGAGTTCACTTAGCGCCAAACGCACTCCGTGAACCTGCTTGGACTCGGTTCCACGACGGTTCGCGCAAGCCCGCAAAGCTCAACCGTTGGAGCGCCGCTTTGCTTTCCGTGATCGCTCCTCGCCCTTAGCGGCAACGGGCGGCTTCGAGAGCGTGAGTCGAAGCAGGGTGCCCTCTTTTAGCTTCGAGCCAAGCGTTAGGTCGTTATCGCGAGCAACTTCGGCGGGGTCCGCCTCGAACTGTCGCGCGATGTCCTCGATCTTGTCCCCTTTGCCAACGCGATAGAGCACCGTCTCGCTCTTCTTCTTAGGCGCGGGCTCAACGTCGTCACTCGCATCCAGCCCTTCGTTCTCGAGCGCTGCGATGCCCTCGAGTCCTTCCGCAAGAGGATCGCGTAGCGCACGACGCTTCTTTTTCGGCTTTGGCAGCAGGGATAGCAGGCTCTCATCGCTTTCCGCGGCGCGCGGCCGGTATCCCTCCGGACTCATCAGGTCCAACGGATCAACCATGTCCTCGTCGATTCGAAGCTTGTGACCATCGAGCATAGCGGGCATCGCTGCCACAGCTCGTGAGACGGTTTCGGGGGGTACGTTGACCAGAAGGTCACCTTTGCCCGGGGGCATCTCCTTCCCCAGAATGTCGGGGTTCAACTTGCGAATGACCGCCGTGGGTACGCCCGCGGCCTTGGCGATGACGTCGAGCGGCGTACGAGGAGGAACAGCGATCTCCGCCATATCAACTGGCTTGGCCACTGAGGTCTCATCGAAGTCGAAGCGCTCGAGGTTGTTGGCAACGATCGCTGCCGCGATGATCTTCGGTACGTACTTCGCCGTTTCATCGGGCAAAACTCCGGCGCGCGCGAGCTCGTTGAAATCGGTGGTCCCAACCCGATCGATGCGATCCAGTAGTTGCTCGTAGCCCATGTTGTAGGCCGCCAGCGCCAGATCCCATTGTCCGAAGCGCATGTAGAGATCGCGCAAGTGGTGAACGGCAGCCTGCGTCGCGAGGCGCGGATTCCTACGTTGATCGACGAACTTGTTCTGTCGCAAGCCATAGACTGCTCCGGTCGCAGGCATGAACTGCCACAAGCCCATCGCTCCGACGGGAGACTTGGCCGTCGCATCGAATCCGCTCTCGATCATCGCTACCCAGATCAAGTCCTCGGGCAGTCTGCGGGCGCGGAACTCCTCTTGGATCATGTCCTGGTATCGACCGCTGCGCTTCAGCCATGACTCGAACATTCCTCGACCACGATCGGTCTTGGTGAAGAAGCGGACGTACTTCAACGTTTGCCGAGAAACGCCTAAGCCAAGATCCGGCAACTGAAGCCGCGAAACGGCGGCGCCCCCGGACGCCTCGAAGTCGTCCACCTGCTCGAGATCCTCGTCTTCGACGCGGCGCTCATCACGCAGCTGGCCGCCATGAGAGCCTTGTTCGTCGAATCGACTGTTCGACGCCAGCCCGTAACGCGACGGTACGCGCTGCGAACGGAGCTCCCGTAGTGCGTCGGACTCTCCACCTGGCAAACGGTTCTCGAGCGACTCCTTGAGCGGCTGCACAGCCGGGCGACGGGGTCCAGCAGTCTCTACCGGCTCGTTCCAGGTGAAAGGAGACCGCACACCATGCGGCACCTCCGGCGCGGCCATACCAACGCCGTACCCGAAAGCCAGAGCCGAAACCAAGGGGGGGATCTTCTCGAGGAAGTTCATGAGGTCGACGCACAATCTCTTACTATGTAGGACAAACGGGCAACTTCTTGCACTCCGATGTTCGCTAACGCCTTCCTTTTGCTAGCCTCGCGTCAATGTCCATCGCGCTCGTTGCGCGTGTCTTCGACACCCAAGCCAATCAGAGCTTCGAGGCGACCTTCGAGCGGTTCCCCGTGCGCATCGGGCGAAACCAGCTCAATGATCTGTCCATCGACCGCCCATACGTGTCGCAGTTCCATGCGGCGTTTGAAGTACGCGGAGACACCCAGGTCTTCGTGAAGGATCTCGGTTCCACCAACGGAACCCTCTACATGGGCCAACGCCTCGTTCGTGATCAGCCAGTTGAGATCACCCAGGCCCCCGAGATCACGATTGGGCCGGTAGTCATTCGCGTTGGGCTCGTTGCTGCGACCAAGCCGATCGTCGACGGCAACAAGGACTTGGGCGTCCTCGACTACCAAGGCGCAGATGCGCACGCGGGTGCCCAGAGGTTTGGTGCGATCGCGGCCGGTGCGGAGGAGCCGTACGTACAAAACGTCGCGCCGTACATCAACGCGTACCGGCAGGCGTGGCAGACGGTCTACCGCATCATCTACGACCAGCTCACTCGACTTCCGCCAGACATTCGGACCAGCTTCTTGCGCAGGCTTGGCTCCGAACACCCGGCGGTCAGTCTCGAGAGCGACTTCCGAAAAATCGCTCAATACTATGGGGTCGACCTTCGAGTATTCACGCATGCGGGCGCCCCGCATGCCGCATTGGCGGCACTTGGCGAACTTGCGGCCACCTTGGCACCGGGAACAAAGCTTCCGGATGACGTCACCACCATTCTCGCGTTCGTCAAAAGGCTGCGTGACGCAATGGACGTCTTCCTCCGCTGCTTCATCAGCTTGCGCGACGGCTACCAAGAGTTCGAGACGGAAGTCTTGGCGCGAGAGAAGAACGCGCGAGAGCCCGTTACCGCGGCAAAAGACGCAAAGGAGCTTGGCGTCGTCCTGTTAGGCCACCACGCCAATCCAGACACAGCGCACTCGCTTCAGAACACCTTCGTCGAGGTGATGAGCCATCAAGTTGCGCTCATGAACGGCATCATGGAGGGAGTGAAGCAACTGTTGTCGAGGCTCAGTCCCAAGTCTCTCGAGGCGGAGTTCGAGCGCGCCGGTAAGAAAGGTGGCCTCTTCTCTAATCGCTACGAAGCGCTGTGGAAGCTTTACGAAGTTCGGCACGGCGACTACGCCGGCGAAGACAAGGAAACCTTCCTTGTTATTTTCGGCGCCCAGTTCTCCAGGGCCTACTCGGCTGCAGCGGGAGAAAATTACAAGGGTGACGCTAGTGCAAAACTCGGCCGTTTCACGATGGCGGGAGGGAAACGCGGACCCGAATGAAAGAACCCATCGACCTTTTCACCGGCTGTTTTCTTTGCCCGATCCAATGTCACACGTAGGCTACGTGCACACCATCATGCGACCCAGGACCATCCTTCTTGCAGGCGCTCTCGCATCGCTTGCGTTCGCAGCCATCCCCGCGACGGAAGCTCACGCCCAGGTGATTCCGCCCGTTGCCGAACGCGACGAAAACTGGGAGACCGTCTCCACGGTCTCAATGCTGATCGGTGTCTCCACCGTCTCGCTCATGCCACGGGTCTACTACAACGACCCTGAAGCTACGGTCGGATGGAAAGCGCGCTGGCACCTTTCGGTGCTCGCACCGATCATGACCCTGACCGCCGCTACCCTGTTCGTCGACATTCCCATCAAGGATCTCGGTGAGGGCACGCGCCCGGATTGCACCGTGGAGGAAACCGAAAGCGGGTTTGCCGGTTCGAACTGCGAATCCTACGGTATGCCCTCGACGCATTCCTTCGCAGCGTGGAGCGCTACCGGCAGCGGCATTGGAATCTGGGTCGCCGACACATTCGTTCATAGCGACTCCGAATTTCACGCGGGTTCATTCATTGGCAACGTGGTCGTGCCCCTCGCCGCGTCGGTCTTTACAAGCGTCGGTCGCGGCGTCGCCTCCTCCCCAGACCAGCCCTACGAGGACGCCGCGCAGATCGGCGTCGGTGTCGCTGCTGGCGTAATCACGGGGTTCCTTACAGGCCTCGCGTACGGACTCCTTCAGGAGCCGAACTGCGGCTACGGGAACAACATCGTCTGCTGGTGAGAGTTCGCCGTGGGCGCTGCTTGGCAGCACCCGATTGACACGCACGGAGCAGCGCTGGTTCTTTGGGCCAGCGCTGCGTTCGCTTTGTTCATTTGGCTCGGAACGGTTGGCGCCCAAACCGATAGCGATACGAGTCCGAAACACGCGATACGAGTCCGAAACAGCGTCTACATGCCAAGCCCAACCGACGTTCTGGGTCGCATGGAACGAGTGAGGCACGCACCCTGGAAGGCTGCGTGCCTCAGATTGAAGAACCGCTAGGTCAGGCGTTAGTCTCGCCCGACAACTCGCTCCCAAAGCGGCTCGTTACTCGAGAAAAGCGTGTCCCTCTCGACCTTGAGGAAACGAGAGAACTCAACCGTACGAAGGCTTCGATCTGAGTCGAGGTCGGGAATCTCGGTTCGCATGATGCGAACGTGAACTTGCTCAAGCAGGACGATGCCGTCCTTCTCATACGAAATGTCCGTGCTGAGGTGGTACTGCGCGTAGAGCCCGCGTTCGCTGACCGACGGAACGATAGCCGTTCGATCCGTGTCGACCACTGCCCCCTCGATCAACCGTCCACGCCGCGGAAGAAAGAAGTATGCGCGCTTGCGGCAGGTCTCGGCTTCCGCATCGCACTCGGTTGTTTCAGCCACCACGATCGTCTCATTGCCAACGCGAGCGGTCTGAAACCGCGTGGCCTTCGGGCCTCGAAAACTACCAACACCGTAAATCTCAGCGTTGTCACCGAAGGCACGGGCTAGCGCGATCGGGCCACCTTCCTCCCCGTTCTCAAACTTCAAGGAACGGAGCCAAAGGATGCGCATCCCGTTCGGGCCGGTGTTGATCGTCATGTCATCGGGATCAACCACCCTCGGCCAACCGCGATCACTGACGCCGCCGCGCAACGACTCATTCGCAAACACGTAGTTACCCGTGCAATCGAGCGACGTGGGAGTAATTCCCTCTTCGTCGTTGTAACCGGGCACCATCGTTTCCAGCCATTGCGCTGGGTCCAAGTCGCGCACGACCGTTCCCTTGCGCGACTCGTCTCCCACCGGAGGCAGCTTCGACCGGCAAACCGAAATGGGGGTGACGTACCGCAGCTCCACCTGCGTTTTCTGGTTCTCAAACGGCTCCGTGCAGCCGCCAAGCAAGGTCAAAAGAAGAGCCCCGCATTCGGCTTTCACCGAACGAGAAACACCTGAGCGTTTGATGGAGCCAACCATGAGAACCGATTGGTAACACGACCGCGGAAAAGGGAAAAATTGTCGCTGGTAACAATCGTAAGGTCGGCCTCAACGTCGGAGCTGGTGCGACAGCATTGTTCGTGCCAGGCCAGCACGCGATACTGCCGCATTTTAGGCTGGAAATGGCTAGAACACAGTATCTCACTTTATTGAGCCGGCACAGTTGACGCGAACTAAAACCAGCTTAGCCTCTTGACTTGTTACCTTGGTGCTCGGGCCAAGGGCGCACGTGCTCGGGGAGGGAAGGTTGCCCTGTCCGCGGCGTGTTCAACCACCGGGAATATCGGCTAGCCAGTCTCGCTTAGCTCGTCCGGCAAAGACGCCGAGCGCTCTATCCAAGATGAAGCAACCGAGGAGTTGATTCAAGAAATGGCACTCAACGCCTACTTCAGCGCGGTTCAGGGAGAGAAGCAGAACAATTTCAAGGGCGGCGTGATCCAGAAGGGCCGTGAAGGCTGGATCGAGATCATCGCCTGCAGCCACAACATCATGAGCCCGCGCGATATCGCAAGCGGCCAGGCGACCGGCAAGCGCATCCACGCTCCGATCACCACCCGCATGTACTACGATCAGTCGCTGCCGATGTGGCACCAGGCGCTCGTTTACAACGAGTCACTGAAGAACGTAGTGCTCGCCTTCTTCTCGGCCAACAAGCTCGGCACCGCCGGCGGTCAGGGTGTTGAGACCTTGACCTACGAGGTGAAGCTCACCAACGCGTTCGTCTCGAAGATTGAGTTCGAGATGTTGAACAACAAGAACCCCGACCTCCAGCGCTACGAGAACATGATCGTAGTGAGCCTGGTCTACCAAAAGATCGAAGGCACCTGGAAGCTCGGAAACAAGGTTTGGCAAGACGATTGGCTCGCTCCCAACTGAGCTGACTTTCAAAACCAACTCGTGCAAACTGCCAGTGCGCTTCTGCGCGCTGGCAGTTTGTCTTTGTGGGGACCCATGTCGAACTCGCTTTTCACGAAACTCGAACGGGCGGCGGACCCGCACAGCAGTGAACGCAGCGCCTGGCGGGCAGAGGATCTCGCGACCTCGGTCGTGTCACATCTGCGAACCATGCTGAGCACGCGTCAGGGCTCTTCGCTTACGTGCCCCGACTACGGCGTTCCAGACGTTACCCACCTGCTCCACGACATGACGGAGGCCGTCGGACTGATGCAGCGGGGGGTGAAGGCTAGCATTCAGCTCTACGAGCCTCGCCTCAAGAACGTTCAGATTCGACATGTGCGCAATACGAACGACGTTGGAATGCCCGCAATGATTTTCGAGGTCAGCGGACACATCCTCCTTCCGGATGGCCGTCGGCAACCGGTGAGGATTGGCGCCTCGCTCGACGAGCATGGCAACGCTCAGCTACAAGAGATGTAGAACACCAGTTGACAGGGAACGGGTGGTTCGAGTCGACTGAGTCCGCCGGATGTTCAACAAGTACTTCCAGGACGAGCTCGCGTATCTGCGCGATCTCGGCAAAGAGTTTGCGTCAGCCTACCCTGGCATCGCACCCATGCTCGCAGAGCGTGGCGGCGACCCGGACGTTGAGCGTCTGCTAGAAGGCACGGCCTTCCTCTCGGGGAAGATTCGTCAAAAGATCGACGACGAACTGCCCGAGGTCATCCACTCAGTGGCAGCGCTGCTCTTCCCCCACTACGTGCGGCAAGTTCCCTCGACCAGCATCGTTGAGTTTACGCCACTACCCAACGTCGTCCGCGAACGCCTTGTGGTGCAGCGCGGCGCCGAAGTTGGATCCGTTCCGGTAGATGGCGTCTCCTGTCGGTTTCGCACAACGCAAGAAGTTGAACTCCTTCCTGTAGCGATTGACGACGTGCGCGTCGACACGGGCCAAACCCTTGCGCAGACGTTGAGGATTGAGTTGCGCATGACCGGCGGCGCGAACTTCGCTGCCCTGAATCTCAAAGCCATTCGCTTCTACATCCACGGCGATCGGCGACTCCAGGATGACCTTCGCCTATGGCTTGGAGAGCACGTTGATAGCTTCGCTCTCGCGTCGGTTGATAGCTCGGGGAAGGATCACGTCCTCACCGTGCCGCAAAGGCGCTCGCTCGAGCTCATCGGCTTTGCTGAGGAGCAAGCGCTCATCCCCTACCCCGACACGGTGTATCCAGGTTTTCGGCTGCTGCAGGAGTACTTCACCTTACCGCAAAAGTTTGCGTTCTTTGAGGTTGGTGGATTCGACAAGATCGTTGGGGAGAAGGTCGGGGAGCGATTCGCTATCCTGATTCAGTTCAAAGACTCCTTGCCACCGAACACGCGAGTGACGAAGGAGAACTTCAAGCTCTTCTGTTCGCCGGTGGTAAATCTGTTTTCCCATCCGGCGGACCCGATAAAGCCTGACCAGGCCAAACACGAATACTTGGTGCGACCGTCGGGAGGAGATCCCAGCGGCTACGAGATGTACTCGATCGACAACGTGATCGGCATCGCGCGCAAAACCAGCCAACGCGTGAAGCTTCCAAGCTTCTTGTCGTTTGAGCATGAGATCGAGCCAGAAGCGGCAGAGCGTGGAGTCTTCTACCAGCATCATCTGCGACCGGCCGCGGTAGGGGATGGAGCCGACGTCTACTTGTCGTTTGGCACGCCAGCAGACGTTAAAAACCTACCGGACTTTGACGTGATCAGCATCGAGGCAACGTGCACAAACCGTCGCCTGCCTGCGCAGCTAAAGCTGGGAGATCTGCGGGTCTCGACGGCAACCTCACCTGCCGTTGCGACCTTCGCAAACGTTGCCCCGGTTACGCCGCCCCTCCCACCGCCAATCGGACGTGAGCTTCAGTGGCGTGTTCTTGCTCACATGGCGATGACCTATCGCTCCATCGCCGAGCTGGATGTGCTTCGTGGAACGGTTGATATCTACAACTTTCAGGCGCTGATCGACCGCCAGGCAGCCCGTGCAAACCAACTGCGCGTTGCCGCTATCAAGTCGGTGGAGGTAAGCCCCACCGACAGACTTTTTCGTGGAGCCCCCATTCGGGGCATTGCTGCTCGTATGGAGCTTGAAGAAGGTGGTTTCGCTGGCGAAGGGGACATGTACCTTTTCGCGAGCATCTTGAACGAAATGTTTGCTTCCTACGTCGCCCTCAATTCGTTCACCCAACTTACTGTGACGGGACAAAACACCCGCGTGGAATACAAATGGGAGCCGAAGAACGGGCACCGCTACCTGATCTGAAAGCGGCCCTTGGCCCTTTCATCGAGCGGGGAAGCCGGTATGGCTTCTATCAGCTCTTGTATCTATTGGAGCGCGTTCACAGTGACGCGCCAGCCATCGGTGGCCACGGCCCGGCGGCGCTAGAACGGGTGCGCGTTCGGCCTAACGCATCGTTGAGCTTTCCGGCGAGCGACGTGCACTCCGTGAGTTCCATCCAAGGGGCCGATGGCGTCGAGCGCACCCGCGTCACCACCACCTTCTTGAGCCTCTACGGGACCTCGTCGCCGCTCTTCTCACAGATCAGCGAGAACATCGCGATGGAGGAGTACCAAGGCCAAGCTCAACCGGTTCGCGATCTGATCGACGTGATTCATCACCGGATTCAGACGCTGCTGTATCGCACCTGGGCGAAGTACCGGCTCTACGTCAACTACCGCTCGAAGGGGGAAGACCCTTTCACCAAGCGGATGTTGTGCGCGGCTGGAATCGACGGCTTCGGTCCACACAGCCCACCGATCCACAAGTTTCTTTTTCTGCGTTACGCCCCCCTCTTGGCTTGGCGTGCCCGAAGCGCGCGTGGCCTCAACATGGCCCTGCACGAGATGTTCGGAAACATGGGCGTGAAGATCGAGCAATTCGTCGGCGCGTGGACCCCAATCGAGAAGCCGTATCGAAACCGACTAGGCGAAGCCAACGCAAACTTGGGCCAATCCCTGACAATCGGTCGATACGTGTTCGACGCGTCCAGCCGCTACAAGATTGTGCTTGGTCCGCTTGGGTACGATGACTACCTGGCGTTCCTTCCGGGAGGCCACAAGCGGCCTCTCTTGCGTGGTATCTGCGCCGTCTTCACGCGTGGCATCTACGACGTCTTGCTCGAGCTCCACGTTAAACCAGACGCCGCTCCACGCTATCAGCTTGGCTCACCGCGAGCCTCGACGCTCAAGCGAACGGCCTGGCTGGGTGGACCCAAGAAGCCCTTTGTGTTGACGGTTCCGCTGGATGATCCCAAACCGGAACCGGAGAACGATGAAGAGACTGAGCGTGCTGAGCCCCCGCCCAACCCGTTCGAGGAAGTCGAAGCGCTCGGCTGAACCTCTAGCCCAACCCGTTCGAGTAAGCGGAAGCGCTAGGCTTGAGCGCGCTCAGTAGACGATCATGCTCGAGATCGCGGCGTTTACTTCATCGCCGATCGTCTCGATATCACCGCGGTGGACAACCTGAACGAGCAACACCCGCTTGTCGGATCGGACGAGGATCTCTGTCGCGTACGACTTGAGGTTCTCCGGTTTCGACTTCACGGTGGACTCCACAATGTAGGACCGGCCCTGTGAGTTAGCTGTCCCAATGGGGTGCCGTGACGCGAGGAACTTACCGAGCAGGTCACGCGTCTCGCTCTCGTAGCGCTTCTCGACTTCGGACCACGGATCGGTCGGAGGGTCCACTCGCTCGAGAATCGAGAAAATGAACTGCCGCGGCGACTGATAGGAAATGAAGCGCTTTTCGGCTGTGTAGTCAGCGTCGCGAATCGACCAGTCAATCGGGCGGGCGAGCCGAACGTCGCCATCCAACACCCCAACCCCGACGAGACGAGGCACGGTGATGCTCTTTTCCTCGTCCATTTTCGGGAAGTACACCTCGTAGCTGCGGTTCTTGTCGATGACGCCACCGCCGTGCAGGTAGAAGACCTCGTCTTCCTTCGGGGCTGTCGGGGCGCCGCCGCACGCGGCGAGTGCAAAGCTCAATGACGCGAGCGCGCAAAGTCGATGGGTAACCACGCCCCCACGATATGCGAGGGCGAGGGGCAAAGCCAAGTTGGCTGCGTGCACCAGGCCAAGCGCCACCCTTCGGAGGCTAGACGTCACGCGGAGTTTGCCCCAGGGGGGTGCAATGAAATATCGTCAGCACCATGTCCGGTGTTTGGGATTTTCGTGCGCGCTGCGCAGCGTTGGCTGGTCTCCTACTCTCGGTAGGGTGTCAGCCAGGGCTCACCTCTGGAATCGACTATCCAGACGTGTCCGACGTCGAGTTGGACGACTACTTGCTCACGCCTGAGGGAGCGCAGGAGCCTTCTGTTTCCCTTACCCACTTCAAGTTCTCCAAGAAGAGCTGTGAGGGCATCGACACCAGGATGGCCCTGGCAGATCTCGACCAGGAAGACCTGACGCGGTTCTTCGCGTCACGCGGGCTTAACCTCAAACCTAGGAAGGCGCGCGGAGATCTCTACTGGTACGAAATCACCAGCCAGGAGGAGGGTGAGGAGCCGGAAGTCTTGCGTCTCCGTTTGGCCGTCCTCAAGGATCGATTCGCGGCGGCGAAGGACCTTCATGATTCGCTGCTGCAGCACGGCCCGGGTTGGTGGGGACTGCGACGCGGGAACCTCGCCCTGTTGGCACCCAAGTCCGACCTGGGCAACGCCGTCCGCTTTGCGGTGAAGTACAAGCTGCAGTGTTGGGGCTCGTTCACCTACGCTGGGGTTGACGACGCGTACGTTGTTGCTGGCGGATACACCGAGTTTTGAGCTTCGGAGATCGTTCGATGAAATCCCTACCGAGGTCAGCAATGCAAAACCGCGCAGGACGTACTCCACGTGAAGAGTCCGCGCCAATCACTCAAAACCGCAGCGCGCGGTTGGTGATGCGTGTCCTGCTGGCGACATCCAGCCTCTTGCCGATCGCGATTGTGTCGGCCGGTGGCTGCGACTCGCCGACGCAGTTCGACGATTTTTGCGGCTGGATTCGCGACGAGGAGAATTGCTACCGCGAGTTCTTCATCGACGTCGAGACCAAGTGTGGAGCAACGCCTACGACCCAAGCGGGGCAGTTCCTGACTCGCGAGAAGTTGGATCTGTGTGTCCTCACGGGCGGCGGGCAAGTGCTATTCGATCCGCCGATTGATCTAGCCAGTCCCCCCCCCGACAACCTCGCGCCGATCAAGGTCAAGATGATCAACGCCGACGCGACCAAGTGCGGCGAAATCGAGTTCCGCGCTAAGTACGACTTTTCAATTACGATCGAGGGAGACCCAATACCTGCGGGCACCGACCCAGCCGATCTCGGCGATGAGTTCATTGTCGGTGGGACCTTCAACATATCGGGCGGTAAAGACTCCGATACGCTCGCCGTGACTTGCCCAACGCTGGGAATTTCTGCGAGCTCCTTCAACTTCAATCGGCTTCAGCTCGCCGACTGCCCAGGCGTCCAAGCGATCGCGCCGCAGGCGGAGCTGCAGTTCAATTCTGGTGGCGTGGAGACGGCCGGAGTCGTACGGCTCTTCATCTATTACCCGCCCATTGAAGGAGAGCTCGAGGACGCGAGTCCTGTTCCCATCAACTACTACGAATGCATCATCCCCGCTGCTCCGCCCTTCTGTGAAAACGGGATTCAGGATGGCGCAGAAACCGACGTCGACTGCGGTGGCAGCTTCTGCGCGAAGCGGTGTGAGGACTCGCAGGCGTGCATCGGCAACGACGATTGTCTGAGCAAGGTTTGCTCGCTTCAGGAAGGCCTGAAGAAGTGCGCTGGGCCCTGACGACTGGGTAGCGACGCCAACCGAAGGTTCGAGAGAGAGCCGGCCCCGGGAGCCGGCTTTTCTATGAGACCAACAGCTTCACAACGAGGGTGGTGCTGCCCAAACGCAGCCGGTCGTTGTCGTGCAGCTGCCGCTGCTCGCCCGAACCAAGCTTTTGTTCGTTCAAGAACGTGCCGTTTCTTGAGCCGTCGTCCTGAACGTAGGCCTGCCCGGTGGCAGGGTCAGCGTTGATCGACGCGTGACGTGAAGACGAACTTGCGTCGTTTATACCAATGTCGACGCGGTCTGAACCCGCACGCCCAAGCTGTGTCCGCCCAGAACGAATGGACCAAAAGATCCCATTGGGCTCGTTCTGAAAGGTCACTAGAAAGCCGACAAGAATGCCCGAGCCGGTGGAGGGAGCCATCGGGGCTCGCGCTGGGCCGGAAAGCGCACCAGGACCCTCTTGAAGCGCCGCAGGAGGAACGGGCGGCGGCGGTGCAACAACGGGCGGTGGCGGACCAAACCCTGGCCCCTGAGCGACCATTGGCGGCGCCGGGGAAGCGAGGCCGGCGCCACCGACGAAGCCAACGATCGGTGGGGGCGCAACAGGTCCACCCCCACTCATCGGCGGAGGCCCTTGCAGCTGCGGCGCGAGCATCTGACCCGACACGTTGGGTGGAGGGGCGAACGCAGGCGCTTGCGGGTAGCCTCCCTGTTGAGGATAGCCCGGAGGCTGCTGCGCAAAGCCAGGAGGTGCTTGCGGGTAGCCTTGCGGAACCGGTGGCATGCCGGGTGGAGCACCGAAGCCCACGACAGCCGGCGGCCCGGCTAACCCGACCGGCGCCATCGGAGCCTGCGGCATCGGAGCCTGCGGCATCGGAGGTGCCGCTTGTTGCTGGCTTGGCGCTGGCGGCGGTGCCCGCCCAACGGGCGCCATCGCCGCCCAGGGCGAAAGCGGGATCTCTCCGCCAGCTCCGCCCGCCGAAAAAGCAACGGGTGCTCCGCCAAAGCCACCCCCTCCGGGTGGGGCTGGATACCCACCACCAGCGGGTTGCGCGTACGCTCCAGCGGCCGGACCGGGAACGGGAGGCGGGGCAAAGGCAGCAGGCGGTGGTGGTGGAGCGGGCGCAGCCGGCCCAGGGGCAGCGCCAGGCATCGCATTGCCGCACATGTTGCAAGACGGATCCGTGTCTTGCAGCATCCATCCGCAACTAGGGCAGGGCCTCATCGAGGACTTCCGAGGGTATCGGGACTGGGGTTGAGGAAGCAAGTTGGATTGTGCGGTTCAACATGAGCCGCACAATCCTCCAGCAGACCTAGTTGGACGACTCGGCGGGCTTTACCTCGGCGGGCTTTTCCTCGACGACCATCGGGATGGGCATCGACTCAAGCGCTGCCTCAAGAACCTGCTCCATACGGCTGCAGAAGACGAACTGAAGATCGTCCACCACTTCCTTCGGAACCTCCTCGAGATCCGGCCGGTTGCGCTCGGGAAGGAGGATGCGCTTGATACCGGCGCGATGGGCAGCAAGTACCTTCTCCTTCACGCCGCCAATCGGCAACACGCGACCGCGAAGGGTGATCTCTCCGGTCATAGCAACGTCGTGGCGAACCTTGATACCGGTGAGCAGCGATACGAGGGCGGTGAACATCGTCACGCCGGCAGAAGGTCCATCCTTCGGCATTGCGCCAGCGGGAATGTGGATGTGCAGATCGCTCTTCTCGAGGAAGTCCTTCGGAATGCCATAGCGTTCTGCGTTGGTCCGGACGAACGAGAGCGCGGCCTGCGCTGACTCCTTCATCACGTCTCCGAGTTGGCCGGTGAGCTGAAGCTTGCCGGTGCCATACATGCGCGTGGCCTCGATGAAGAGGATCTCTCCACCGACGCTCGTCCATGCGAGACCCGTCGCGACGCCGGTCTCAGCGGTACGCTCTGCAACTTCGCTGGTGTATTTCGCCGCGCCGAGGAACTCGTGAAGGTCGTCCTCGTTGTCGACGCGACGCTTCTTCGAGTCGCCCTCGGCAACGCGCACCGCGACTCCGCGGATTACCGCGGCGACCTGACGCTCGAGCGATCGAACACCGGCCTCGCGGGTGTAGTGGTCAGCAATGTTCTCGAGGGCCTGGTCGGTGATCTCGACGTACTCCTCGGTTAGCCCGTGCTCCGAAAGCTGCTTGGGCAGCAGATGTCGGCGTGCGATCGCCAGCTTCTCACGGCGGGTGTACCCGGGGATCTCCAAAATCTCCATGCGGTCACGGAGCGGAGGAGGAATCGGGTCAGCAACGTTCGCCGTCGCGATGAACATCACGTTCGAGAGGTCGAACGGGATCTCGAGGTAGTGGTCAGCGAACGTGTTGTTCTGCTCCGGATCGAGAACCTCGAGCAGCGCGGCAGAAGGGTCTCCGCGGAAGTCATGACCAATCTTGTCGATTTCATCGAGCATGAACACCGGGTTGGTGGTGCTCGACTTCTTCATGCCTTGAATGATCTGACCGGGTAGCGCTCCGACGTAGGTTCGACGGTGACCGCGAATGGCGGCCTCGTCATGAACACCACCCAAGGAGATGCGGTGGAACTTACGTCCTAGGGCGCGGGCGATGCTGCGACCTAGCGACGTCTTACCAACACCCGGCGGGCCGAGCAGACAGAGGATGGGGCCCTTCTTGTCTTGCTTCAGCTTGCGAACAGCGAGGTACTCAAGGATGCGCTTCTTGACCTTCTCGAGACCGTAGTGGTCCTCATCCAGAACTTCGCGAACCTTCGCGATCTCGAGGTTGTCCGGGGTGGTGTTGGTCCACGGCAAGTCGAGAATCCAATCCAGGTAGGTCCGAACCACCGTGTACTCGGCTGAACCGACCTGCATCGTCCGCAAGCGCTTGAGCTGCTTCTTCGCAACCGTCTCGGCTTCATTCGGCAGGTTGGCCTTCGCGATTCGGTCCTCGAGCCCATCGAGATCACCCTGATCGCCGTCGTCTTCACCGAGCTCTTCTTTGATCGCCTTGAGCTGCTGACGGAGAACGTACTCTCGCTGGTTCTTCCCCATCTCTTCTTTGATTTGGGAGTTGATGCGCTCACGCATCTTGAGCACCTCGAGCTGACGTGTGAGCAGCCGCAACACCTTGCGGACGCGGTCCTTCACGTCGATCGTCTCGACGAGCTGGGCCTTTTCCTCGACGGGTGCGTCAAGGTTGGCAGCGACCAGATCGGCGAGTGCGCCTGGTGCCTGGATGCTGTCCATAAGCGAACCAGCTTCGCGCGGCAGCTCCGGCATGAGCTGGATCACCTGCTTGGCGATATCCCGAAGGCTCATCGCCAAAGCCTCGGCCTCGACGTCTTCCGTCTGAGGCTCTTCGAGTTTGCGAATGCGCGCCTTCATGTACGGCGCCTGCTGCAGAACCGTATCCAGGCGAATACGCACCAAACCTTGAAGGATCAGCGAGTAGTTGCCTGAGCTGTGCTTGAGGGCCTTGAGCACGCGGGCTGCACAGCCGACGTGGTAGAGGTCCTCGTAGCCAGGGTCGTCCGTCGAGGGATCGCGCTGGGCAAAGATTGCGATTACGGGCTGGCTTAGGTTGTCAACGTCTTCGACCAGGGCCACCGACTTCTCGCGGCCTACATCGAAAGGAGCAACAGCGCCTGGGAAAAGCACGGCGTTGCGGATCGGAAGGACGGGTAGCTCGTCCCCGAAAACAACTTCTTCGTCTGAACGCGGGGGCACCGGGGGAGGGTTCTTCTTGTCGGACATGGTTTCCTCGGAGGAGGGAGCGACCCGTGTGGGCGTCGAACCCGAATATTCGGACGTTAGGCCCCCTTTTGTCCCCGTCAAATCCTTTTCGCGTCGAAAAGTGTTGTGGAGTTTCGCCCGGAAGGGGGGTGTGCGTGTAGGATTCGCGCATGCTGCACTCCGCCCTGCCTCCGGCGGAAGAACTCAAACTCGTTCCGCTAGCGGATATTGCGCGGGGCGGGATGGGCATCGTACAGCTTTGTCGTGTGGCTGGGGGTCGGCTCGGTGGACGAGCTCTCGCAGTCAAACGGCTCAATCCCGCGATTGAACAAGAGCCAGAGTTCGTGAACATGTTCCTGGACGAGACGTGGATCACTTCCACGATCGCCAGCCCCCACGTCGTACGCGTTGAAGCCTGGGGACGAGATGACGCCGGCATGTTCTTGGCGGTTGAGCTGGTTCAAGGTGTCAGCTTGTCGCGGCTGATGAAGGAGTCGAAGGAAAAGAAAGAGCCCTTCGCCGAACGAACCGTCGCCAACATCACCTCGCAAATCTGCGCTGGGCTAACGGCTGCGCACGAGCTTCGCGGCGAAAACGGGAGCCCGCTCGGGCTCGTGCATCGCGATCTCACGCCGGGCAACGTTCTGTGCGGCTTCGACGGGATGGTGAAGATCGCTGACTTTGGGATCGCCAAAGCCGAAGAGCGGCTCACCAGCACCCGCATCGGCATGATGAAGGGCAAGCCGGCGTACATGGCGCCGGAACAAGCACGCGGAGGGACGATCGACGCACGAGCGGATCTATTCGCGCTTGGCGTGGTGATGTTCGAGCTCCTGACTGACCGTCGGCCGTGGTCTGGTGTCAACGACCTCGAGATGTTGGTGGCGGTGGCCACCAAGGACCCGCCGGACCTGCGGGAGATCCGCCGAACGAGTCCCATCTTCGTCGAGATCGTCGAACGCTGCTTGCGCAAGAATCCCGATGAACGATTCAACTCCGCCCGCGAGATCGGGCAGCTGTTGATGCAATGGCGAAACGAACGCGGCTTCGGGGAGGACGACCAAGCGTCCCTCTCTGCGTTCGTGCAACGCAACACACCGCAACAGATGGCTTGGTTCGGCCAGGCGCTCTCTGGCGAGCTATCCAAAGGCGGAGTGACGTTCATGGACCTCGAGGCCAAGATCGACCAGCGTCGCAAAGCAGCACCGACGGTGCAGCCGAGAGAGCTCTCCGCGCCGCGACTCCCCGAATTGTCTGCGGCAGCCCGCGGCGGAGAACTCGAGGAGATCGACGACAACGCACAGACCAAGTTCATGCCGCAAAAAGACGCCTCGCCGATGTCTCCCTCCTCTCCCACCGCGCTCAATGGAACGTTGGCCATGCACGACGGGGATGCCGCCCGGGCGTTTGCTGCTGGTCGAGCCGCTGCAGAACAACGAATGGCAGCGAACAACCCAGCCGCACAACCAGCAACGGGCCTTCCAGCAACGGGCATCGGCAGCGGGCACTTCCTCGCTGCAACCGAACAAATGGAAGTGCCGGCGAGCTACCAACTCAGCGCTGGCTACCCTCCGCCCCCCTTGCCTGCCCCGAGGGCGCCACAACCACCAGCGCAACCACAGAGTGGCCTGCGCACGGTGTTGCTTTCGATCATCGTGGCGCTGATCTTGGCGGCGGTCAGCTTCGGCGTCGTCTACTTCTTCTTGTCGCCTCCCACGTGAGCATGCTCGATCCGCTGGCGGCGTTTATCGCCCTTTCGCTCTACCTGGCAGACAGCGCGCCCGCGCAATCCCTCGATCCTGGTCCGGACCCAGCTTGCCCCAACGACATGCGCCTCGTCGTTGGGACGCACTACGACGAAGTGCAGCATCTGTGTGTCGATCCGCAAAAGGACACGAAGGACACCCACTGCTTCAAGTACTTCGACGGGCTAACGGCGATGGAGGGCGCCACCAGCGAGATCCGCGTTTGTATGGACCAATACGAAGCGCCCAACAAGCGAGGCGCCAAGCCCTTCGTGATGAAGTCGTACAAGACAGCCAAGTCGTACTGCGAGGCACGCCACAAGCGCATGTGCACCGAACAAGAGTGGGAGCTGGCCTGTGAAGGCCCTGAGTTCCGACCGCTCGCCTATGGCTGGGCCGTCGATAAGAAGCGATGTAACAGCGACAAGAAGTGGATGCCCGTCGACTGGGACAAGTTCAAGACCGACGACGAAGACACGCGCAAAGAGGCTGAGCGGCTTTGGCAAGGCACGCCCAGCGGGCGCTTTGAATCCTGCGTCTCGACCTTTGGCATCTACGACATGATGGGCAACGTCGAGGAGTGGGTGACCACGCGGAAGTCACGTCGATTCCCCGGTGCCCTGATGGGTGGTTTTTGGGCGAAGCCCTGGACTGGATGTCGCGGAACGAACGACGCACATGAGCCTGGTTTCGTCTTCTACGAAACCGGATTTCGCTGCTGCGCTGTACCCGGAACGCTCGATGCCGACGGCAAGAAGCTACCTCGCAACGAAGAGAAGCAAGCTCAATGAAGGCGATCTTTTTTGGTACTCCGGCGATCGCAGTTCCAGCGCTCGATGCGCTATGCGCGGTGGCCGAGGTGACGTTGGTGATCTGTCAACCCGATAGGCCCAAGGGTCGAGGCCTCGATCTGGCGGCTCCGCCAGTGAAAGAGCGTGCGCTTGAACTGGGCATCGCAGTGCACCAGCCAACGAAGGTTCGGACGGTCGAGTTCGCCGAGCTCATCCGCGACCAAGCCGCCGACGTTGCGGTGGTAATGGCCTACGGACGCATCCTGACCAAAGCCGTGCTCGACGCGCCGCGACTTGGCTGCGTGAATCTGCACGCGTCGCTGCTTCCGCTGTATCGAGGCGCCGCTCCCATCACCTGGGCGATCGTTGATGGCCAAACCGAGACAGGTGTCTCTCTCATGCAAATGGATGAGGGGATGGACACCGGCGCGGTACTTTCGATGAAGAAGATCCCGATCCCCGAGAGCGCGAACGCCGAGGAGCTGAGCGCGGCACTGGCGGCCTGCGCCGCGAACGTGGTCAGCGAGGATTTGCCCAAGTTTCTAAGGGGAGAGCTGCTCCCCACGCCGCAAGAGCACGAGCGCGCGACACACGCGCGACTGCTGACCAAGGAAGATGGCCGCATCAACTTCGATCAGCCTTGCAAGGCCGTTCACAATCACGTGCGAGGGATGAACCCTTGGCCGGGCGCCACCACGAGCCTCAACAACAAGACGCTCAAAGTGATTAGGACTTACGCAGTGCCGGACGCAGCTGCTGATGCGCCGCCTGGAACCGTGGTTGTGGCTGAGAAGGGCCGCATCGAGGTGACCTGCAGTGCAGGCCGAATCGAAATCGCGATCGCGCAGCTCGAAGGAAAGAAGGCCTTACCAGCTGCAGAGCTGTTGAGCGGACGCGCCATCACGCTCGGGCAGCGGCTCGGAGAGAGTTAGAAGCGCCCACCCACGAACAGTCCCACTTCATCCGGGGCGACAACTGGAGCGAACGTCAGTTCGACGCTCGGAGTGCTCACAGGAGCTTTCCGTTTGCCCTCGTCGATCGGGACCGGCAGCGGGCCTTGACGGTCGAGGAAGAACATCGCGCCGCCCGCCAGGAAGGCTACCGAACCAACTCCACCTACCAGCACCCCAGCCGCGCGGAGTAGGTCGCGCCTGGCGACGTGTTCGTTGTAGGCCTCGTTCTGGTCTGACGTAATTCCAGTCGATAGACGCTCTTCTTCGATCGCCTGGGCGTCGGTTTGGGCGAGGAAGGCGAGCGCCAAGATCGAACCGCCACCAATCATCGTTGCCCCGCCGGCAATCATCAGCCCGAGAGAAGCGTCGCGTTGAACCGTGGTGGTGAGGTCAATCGCAATTTCGCGCGATTCGCCGCCTTGCGCCTCGATCAGCTTTCCAAAGCTCTGGTAGCCCGACTTCGAGATCGAGAGGAAGTGGCGCCCCGGCGATACGCTCAACTTGGAGGACTCGCCCTGATCGCGACCGTCAATGTGCACGGTCGCACCGCTTGGAATCGTCAGCACGAGAGACACGGGCGCTTCTTCGAGTGCGTACGTCTCAGCTTCCGTTTGACCGGGCAGCGCCTGCATCACGAACTCTTGTTCGATAAACCCTGGTGCAGACACCTTGATGGTGTGGCGGCCAGGAGCAACCTCGGCATCCACCTGGGGCGGCGCGCCTTCCCCCCCGTCGATCGAAATGAGAGCACCGGGCGTCGGCGAATCGATCGACAGGATGGTCTTGCGTTCAACCGCCGCTTGGGTGGAACCGGTGCCCGACGGGCCGGGATCTCGTTGACCGAGGTCCTCAAGGGCACGAATCGCGTCTGCTCTCCGGCCCCCCGTCGGAACAGCCGCCAAATAGGCCCTTAGGTTCTCAATCGAGGCAGCGCGATGGCGTTGGTCTTGCGACTCGGCAAAGCGCTTCTTGTAGGCCTGCCCGAGCGAGAACAACACGCTCGGACGGCCACTGAGCGTGTACGAGCGCTCAAATGCCTGAATGGCCGCTGCGTAGTCGCCCTTCTCGTAGGACTTCCCTCCGGCGGCAAAGAGCGTCTTGGCCTTCGCGATGTCAGCGGGCGGTGGGTCCTTGGGGGCCACGGGAACGGCTGACGTGGTTGCAGCTGCTACGGGCGGCTCAGCGGGTGGTGCTGGCTTCTCCGGAGGAGGAGACCAGGGTTTGGCCGGCGCGCCAGGCGTTCGTGGGGTACCTGCAGGCTGTGCATCCACGACTGGTGCAGCCATCAAGGTCGCTACGACTGTGGCGAGAACGCCAGCTCGAACTCGAAACCCGCTCATTCCGCACGGAACGTACAAGAAGGCGGGCGCCAGCACGATTGAGAAAATCGTCGACGGCTATTGCTACCATCACCTCATGGCCGAGGATGAGCTTGCGATCAGGGACCGCTTCATCGCTGAAATCCAAGCTGAATTCCCCAACTTCAGGATCATCAAGAAGGACCATAGTTCTTTCGCCAAGGCGATCGATGTGGCGCTGAAGCTTTTGACACTTGGCGGGCAGCGCGAGTTCATGAGCCGCTATTTCACCGTGATCGGTGACACGCTCTATGTGCCAACAGGCTTTGATGAACTCGACCCGATCAACGTGGTGATCACGCTGCGCCATGAGCGCGTCCACCTTCGCCAACGACGTCGCCTCACGTTGCCAGGGATGACGTTGCTCTACCTCTTGCTGCCGTTTCCGTTGGGAATGGCGTACTTCCGCGCTCGCCTCGAGTGGGAGGCGTACACCGAGACGCTGCGAGCAACTCTCGAGCTGCGCGGGCGCGAGGCGCTGATGATGCCTGCGCTTCGCGAACGCATCGTGTCGCAGTTCACGGGAGCCGCGTACGGCTGGATGTGGCCCTTCCCGAAGAGCGTCAACCGCTGGTACGACGCAGCTCTCCGGGAAGTGCTGAGCGGCAGTGATGCGCCGCTAGCTCCGTGATTGAGTCGTCTCAGCTGCCAGACGGGTGCCAGATCGTTTTGTGCTCGAGGAACTTCTCGATCCACATCGGAGAGGTGCAGGCCTCGTGGTCGTACCAGGCCTTCTCACTGAGACTACGGACGCGCACGCGCTTGACGCTGTCTGCGGCGAAGTCACTGACCTCACGCACCAACCCGGCCTCGACGTCATGCAGGTCAAGCGCGCCGACCTCCATATGCCGAGCCATCGGAACGAGCATCTCTTTGACCTTGCCGGTCAGAATGTTCACGACCCCTCCGGGCAGATCACTCGTCGCCAAAAGCTCCCCAAAGATGAGAGCCGTACGCGGGTCTCGCTCGCTGGCGAGCACCACCACCGTGTTACCGCCCGCGATGATCGGCACGATGGTACCGACGAGTCCGAGCAGACTGGGCCGTGCGGGAGCCGCCGCGGCGACCACCCCCACCGGCTCGGGCAGGGTGAAGTCGAAGTGAGGGCCACCCACTGGGTTGAGGCTGGCGAACAGACTTTGGAACTTGTCGGTCCAGCCCGCGAAGGAGATCACGCGATGGATGGACTCAGCCACCTCTTCATCGGCGAGGGCCTCTGGAACGCCCGAACGAACCAGCGACTTCGCGAGCTCACTGCTTCGCCCTTCGAGCATCTCGGCGAGACGGTAGAGGATCTGACCGCGGTTGAAGGCAGCTCGCTTCGACCAGCCGGAGAAGGCTGCGTGCGCGGCGAGAACGGCGTCTCGAGCGTCTTTGCGTGAGCCTCGCGGGACGTTCTCGCGCGTACCTTTTTCTCGAGGATCCATCGACTCAACCACCTGTGTGTAGCGCCCTGATTCGGAGCGGATGAAGGCTCCGCCGACGTACATTTTGTAGGCTTTGCGAACGGCCAACGATGCCCGGGGCCACTCCGCCGGACCATCGGTCACGACCTTCTCGACTGCTGACGTGCGCACGGCAGCGCTAGCTGCCTTGGTTCGAACCCGAGCCATCACTCGACCTCCAGATACGCGAGAAGCCCCTGTCGCCCGCCCTCACGGCCAAAGCCGCTTTCCTTGTAGCCACCGAAGGGGGAGCTGGGATCGAACTTGTTGAAGGTGTTGGCCCAGACCACGCCAGCGCGCAGCTTCTGAGCGATCTCGAAGCTCTTGGAGCCCTTGTCCGTCCACACGCCCGCCGAGAGCCCGTAAGCCGTGTTGTTCGCCTTCTCCACCGCCTCATCAGGAGTGCGGAAGGAGAGCACGCTAAGCACCGGCCCAAAGATCTCCTCACGCGCGATGCGATGGGATTGAGAGACGTTGGAGAACACCGTCGGCGCGAACCAGAAGCCGCGCTTGGGCAACTCGCACGGAGTGCTGAAGCGAACGGCGCCCTCCTCTTCCCCGCTTGCAACGAGCTCACGAATCTTATCGAGCTGCATACGGCTATTGATGGCGCCGACGTCGGTGTTCTTGTCGAGCGGATCACCCACGCGCAGCGTCTTCATACGGTCGTGGAGCTTGCGCAGCACGAGGTCGTGAACGCCCTCCTGCACCAGGAGCCGCGACCCAGCGCAGCACACGTGGCCTTGGTTGAAGAAGATCGCTCCGACGATGCCTTCGATCGCTTGGTCGAGCGGAGCGTCGTCAAACACGATGTTGGCGGCCTTGCCACCGAGCTCGAGCGTGAGCCGCTTCTTGGTGCCTGCGAGAGCTTTTTGGATTCGCTTGCCGATCGCAGTCGAGCCGGTGAAGGCAACCTTGTTGACGTCCGGATGAGAGACCACTGCGGCCCCCGTTTTCCCAGCGCCAGTCACAATGTTCACGACGCCTGGCGGCAAATCCGCCTCCTCTATGATCTTCGCTAACAAGAGCGCCGTGAGCGGAGTCGTTTCAGCGGGCTTGAGAACGCAGGTATTGCCGCAAGCAAGGGCCGGAGCGAGCTTCCAAGCCGCCATCAGCAGCGGGAAATTCCAGGGGATGACTTGCCCGGCAACGCCCAGAGGCCGCGGAGTTGCGCCTGGGAACGCGTACTTCAGTTTGTCTGCCCAGCCTGCGTAGTAGAAGAAGTGGTTGGCGGCCGTGGGCACGTCGAAGTCACGCGCCTCTTTGATCGGCTTGCCACCATCCATCGATTCGACGATGGCAAATTCACGAGCTTTCTCCTGCAGCGCGCGCGCGATGCGGAAGATGTACTTGGCGCGATCGATCGGTCGCATCGGGCGCCAATACTTCTCGTAAGCGTGACGTGCAGCAGCCACCGCCTTGTCCACGTCGCGTTCGTCCGCCTCCGCGACTTCAGCGAGCTTCTCCTCGGTGGACGGACTGACGGTGTCGAAATAACGACCCGAGAGCGGCTTCTGCCAACGTCCGTTAATGAAAAGCTCGTAGCGCTTTTCGATCACGACGTGGTCGGCTGACTCGGGCGCCGGCGCGTACGACCACTTTGACCCGAATTGCAGCCCGAAGGATTGCCCATCCGAGCCGGGTGAGGTCGAGGCTACATGCGGTTCAACCGCGCGCACGATCGCCCTCTCGGACTTCTTGTTCACCTTTGCGGTGCTGCCATTTTTGGCTGCCATAGGGCACGCACTGTATCCAGGCGGGCGCCAGAAAACACCCTCGAATTTGAGCTTCGCGAGCCGGGCGGCTCAGCTGCCCGTGAAGCGCGGCTCTCGCTTTTCAATGAAGGCGCTCATCGCTTCCTTCAGGTCGTTACTCGCGAGATGCGCGGCATTCCAAAGCGCAACGTACTCAAGCCCGGCGCGCTCACCCTGTTCCTCGGTTACCCGCAGGACGGCCTTGGTGCCCTGCACCACGAGGGGCGCATTGCCAGCAGCTTCACGTGCGACCTCACGAGCGGCTTGCAGCACGTCGACCTCGCTCTCGAACAGATCGTTGACCAAGCCGATGCGCAGCGCCCGTTCAGAGCTGATGTCCTTCCCGGTGAGGGCCATCTCCCGCAAGTGACCGCGCGGAACGACCGCTTGAAGACGTTGTAGGGAGCCCATATCAGCGACGATGGCGATCTTGGTCTCACGGATGCCAAAGCGCGCCGACTTTGCGGCCAACCGCACGTCACACGCTGCCACGAGATCCAAGCCACCACCGATGCACAGGCCGTGAATGGCGGCGATGAAGGGCTTGTTGCTGGCGGCGATCGCGTCGAAACCTGCGCGCAAGCGGCCGACCAAACGCAGTAGTTCGAGCCGCTCTTTGGCCAGCCCACCATCCAACAAGGCGCTTCCGAGCGCGGGTGCCATTTGCACTAGATCGAGCCCCGTCGAAAACTGAGGGCCGTCGGCCGCCACCACCACCGCGCGCACCGCCTCGTCGGCATCGAGCTGTGCCACCACCTTCGGTAGTTCCTCGAAGAACGCTGGCCCCATCGCGTTCCGTCTCGAAGGATTGGCCAGAAACAGCGTAGCCACGTGCCCATCTTGCTCGACCCGAAAGACGCTCATGGCAAAAGCACAGCACGAAGGTCGTTCGGAATCCAGGTCTGCTGCCATAATGCCGCCGTGAGGTCGCCCACACTCTCCGCGCTCGCCGGCTCGTTCGAGGCCGTCCGAACACTGCGGCTCGGTGAGACGGACATTCTCCCGCTGCCTTCGGCTACTTTTGAGTACGAGCCGCGCAGGCGGGGCGCACGGCCTCCGCTCATGGACGTCTACCAACCGCACCACCCCAACCAACGTTGGATGTTGGTGATTCACGGTGGCGGCTTCACCACCGGCTCGCGCAACATGAAGCCGTCGCGAACCATCGCGGCGTACTTTCTCGCGCGCGGCTGGCAGGTGTACTCGGCGGACTACCCGCTCGCTCGCGCTGGCGGCATCAAGCTTCCCGAGCAGCGCGAATCGGTCGAAAACGCCGTCCGCGCCGCGGCGCGCCACGCCCAACGGCAGACCGGAGTCGCAAGCAAAGGCGTGCTTCTCGGTTGCTCCGCAGGCGCGACGCTCGCGTTGCTCGCCAGCGAGCAGGAGCTCGACCACGTCGAGACAGTGGTCTCCTGCTTTGGCCTCTACGACTTCACTGCGTTGGATGCTCCGCTGCTCAAGCTCTTTCGCGGCTTGGTGCTCGGCTCGGCGTCGCACGAAGCAGCGCTTGTGGCCTCGCCTTCCCACCGCGCAAAGCCGCTCCCGCGAACGGTCTTGCTCCACGGAACGGCCGATCGACTGGTCCCCCACGAGCAGGCCGAGCAGATGGAGCGGGCCCTCGTTCGCGCGGGGGCGAAAGCCGAGCGCTTCGAGTACGTCGGTGCGCCGCACGCTTTCTTCAACGATCGAAGGTCGCCGACCTGCCTGCGAGCCCTCGCCGACATCGATCGCGCACTCAGCGTGTAAGGAACGGCGTAGGAGTACGTTTAGCGTTTATGGGACCGCTTCTTCGCTCGACAATCGCCTTCCTAGCTCTCACCTTCGGCTCGGGCTGCGCCTCCTACCTTCCGTTCTCCCAAGAGTTGCGGGATGAGCACCGGCTCGAGACGAAGGACCTGAAGAACCTCCAGTTTTACACCTCACACACGATCACCCTGCGACGTGAGGCAGAGCGTGGAGGTCGCGAGATCACGCCCGGTCACAAGTTGCTGTTGATCGCTGGCAAACAGATCGAGGAGGTCGTGATCGAGAAGCATACGCCGGGGATCGTGGTTGGAGCCTCCGGGTCGAGCTTGGAGGTGAGCTTCGCGGAAGGATCTTCGATGACCTTCTCGCTGCGTGGCCCTGAGCCTCTTTCCGAGCCGGTGGTTCTGGATCGCCGTTTCGCCGAACCGCCGGATCCCTTCCCTGGCAACCGAGTCAATCGGCCCGAGCCGGAACCCGCGCTCTCCACCGGCTTCGGCAACTACTACCTCACGCCGCGCGGCCGCACGGTCGAGTTCCAGGGAAAGACCTGGGACGCGGTGGGCGAATCGGACCTGTCGCACTTGGTGATAAGCACCGAATCGTTGGAAGAGGTGCAAGAAAGTGAGACCGTGCTCAAGGGACGTACGCTCTAGCCCAACCGCTCACGCAAAAGTGGTAGCACCGCGCTATGCATGTGGTGATTACCGGAGCTTCCGTAGGGATCGGCGAAGCGCTAGCGCGAGAGTTTCACAAGCGCGGAGCAACGCTCTCGCTGATCGCGCGGCGCAAACAAAAGCTCGAGCAGCTAGCGCAAGAGCTCGGCTCCCGCAGCCACGTCTATGCAGCAGACTTGGTGGACCCCAAGGCGGCTGCTGCGACCGTGGCGGAGTGCGCCAGTGACCAGGGCCCGATCGACGTGCTCGTGAACAACGCGGGCGTGCAGATCATCGCGGCCGCCCAAGACACAGACCCGGATCAAGGCGAGCGGCTGCTTGCGCTCAACGTCGCCACGCCGTTGCGGCTCATCCACGACGTGCTGCCATCGATGTTGGAGCGCAAACAGGGAACGATCGTGAACATGGCCTCGATGGCCGGTCTCTCGCCCGTCCCCAACATGCTCTATTACAACGCCTCCAAGGGTGGGCTTGCGAACGCCTCGGAGGCCTTGCGCGGCGAGCTTGACGGTACCGGGGTAAACGTTCTCACGGTGTATCCAGGCCCGGTGCACACCGCGATGGGTGACAGCGGCATCGAAAAGTACGAAGCCACTTCGGTCGCCGCCATGGCCCCATGGGGAACCGCGGAGGAGCTGGCTGAATTGGTGGCGAGGGCGGTGGAACTGCGTGAGGCCAGGATCATTTATCCGCGCGCCTATGCCATCTCCCGTTGGTTCCCCAACCTTTCGCGCTGGTTTTCGTTGCGATTCGCGCCACCCCTCAAGTCACCGAGCTGAGCTGAGCGCGAAGGCACGGTTTGTTGCGAAGCGTTGCACTGAATGACTCGTGCCAAGTTCAAGTGACCGACGGGGCCTTCGGCCGTTCGTTATTGAAGAAGGCCCGAGTCATTCTGTTCACTGATCCGCCTTCGGCGGAATTCGGTTGCTCGACCAGGTGGAGGTGAGGCTGTAGGCTCGCTGGTCGAGGGGTTCCCATGTCGATCTTCGTGTATCTGCTCTCCGCAATCTCCGGCCTCTATGGACTCGCATGGCTGATCTTCACCTTTGTCCAGCCGCCCTCGTCGGTCTCCTATTACTTCCGGCCGCCGACGTTTCTCTACTTCTTACCGGGTGAAGCCCCTGCGCGCTTCACCATGGCGCTGATCTTTGGTGGCGTCGTTCCGTTCTTCGCTTCTACCATCGTGGCGATGTTTGCCTAACGTCGTCCTGCGCACGTCATTGCCATCGGGCCAAGCGAGACACCGCGAGCGGTGTAGCGACCAGACGCAGTCGAAGTACCTTCTCCTGCTGAAAGATCGCAACCAGGCCCCAGGCACTGGCTGGCTCTTCGGACCTAGGCCCAAGCAGCGAGCCAAGATCGACGGCACACAGCAGTAGAACTTGGTCGGGCATCGCGGACTGAAGCTCCCGCGGCACTGCGGTTTGCAGCGTGCGCTCCACGGGCTCGAACCCTTGTGAAAGAGCCAGCAGCGGGTCCTGCCCGCCCCCCAACCAAAGCTGCGAGCCCTCCACTCGAAGCGCGATCGCACCCTCGAGGCCCTTCATTGAGGAGCGCAGCCGATAACAGTCGCCAATGCGATTGAGCACGATCTTTTCGAGGGCGACTTCCGGAGGGGACTCGAGCAAAGCTTGCGCTTTGAAGGTCCGCTCAAGCTCGCTGGTCAAGCCGCTGGGGCGTTCGAGAGCGAAGTTGGCAAGCGCAAGTCGGCCGGTCCGACCAATCGATACCGACAGCTTGGCCACCCCGCCCTTGATTCGTTGCAGGGCGTCGACGAGGGGTCGGAGCTCGGCCGGGAGCAGCGCCAGAGCAGCTTCCGACGCGAGCGGCCCACCTTGGGCATCACCGAGCACCAGGGATACAGCTGGTCCCGCCGGCATCTCGAACAACGCTTGTTTGGCAATCGGACTCAGTGAGCCGAGCGACGCGCCCTCCGCAAGCACGAGGTCCAGCGCAAGCAGCTCGCGTGAGATGCGGCAGAACATTGAGAGCTCCGCCTCAGGTCGTGGCGCCAGCAACGGCTGCAAGCTGGCGCTCACGACCTCTCGAAGCAGCAACGGCGCGGCAGGCGCTGCACCCAGGCGCGCGCTGACTTCACGAAGCACAGCCGCAGCGAGGACACGAGCACGCAACGGCGCATCATCGCGATCGTCGACAGCTTGAAGAACGCTGAACGAGGCGGCCTCCGGCGTCGCGAGGTGGAGGGCGTATTGCTCGAGCCCTTCACGCGAACGCGCTGCCACGAGCGCGTTACGCACGACGCAGAGTTCAGCAACGCCCGCGCCGGTGAGCAGCTCCAAGAAATCGATGGGCCCCTTTGTCACGCGGCGGAAACGGGCGCCGAGCCCCGCTGTCGCCAGCGCCAAGAGTTCGTCTGCATTGCGCAACGGAATGGCGATCAAACGCTCGCCTGCAGACGCCGACAGCAGACGAATCGGCGCCGCCTCATCGACGGTCTGCGCCGCTTGCAGCGGCAATCCCAAGAGCGCAACCGCCGTCCCAGCCCAGGAATGCGACGCCACAAAGCCGGTGTCGTAGTGATCCTTCAGCAGCTCATGCAGCGCGACCAACTGGCCGAAGGTCGCGACAGCCTCAACGCCGGGCGGCCGCTCGACAGCCGACGGTGGAACGACAGTAGAGGCAGCAGATCCTGAGACCGGAACGGGAGTGCCGCGATCGCCACAGGCCGAGAGCGTGAGCCACGCGGCGCCATGTGCGAGCCAGATTCTTCGTTGCACGTTGGGAGTTGAGTCAGAAGCCAAGCTCCGCGCAAGTGAGAAGGGCCAGTCGCGCGGGATTCTTCCTGGCAAGCGCTGGACTCGCCCAAAGCTTCGACATAAAGCCGGGCGATGGTGTGTCGACTGCGACTTGCGTTGAGTTTTCTTCTCTCAGCAGGCTGCGGCTCCGCTTCCCATTCTGTCGTCACACCCGCACCTTCCGCAGCCTCTTCTACGCCACCGCAGTTGAGCGCCGCCCCTGTCGCGCAAGAGCCCGAGGCCAAAGCCCTGGCGGCCGAGCCCGCCGCCGTGCCCGCGTTCGTTACGAGCAACTCCCAGCTGCAGCACTTCCAAAAGTCGCTCTACGATCTTTCGATTGGGAAGCGCAAAACGCCCAGCCGCATCCTTTGGCTTGGAGATTCCCACGGCCAAGCGGACTTCTGGTCCGGACGCGTGCGCAGACTTTTGGGCGATGCGTTCGGCGACGGTGGGCCGGGCTTTCTGCATCTTGGCTACAAGAACTACCGGCACGACGACGTGCGCTTCGAGATCGAGGGGAAGTGGCGGATGCGCCCAAAGAAACCCGTCGGGGTCAAACGACAGGCCGACGGTGTCTTTGGACTCGGCGGGTTGATGATGGGCGGTTACAAGGATTCACCACGCGTCGATCTCAAGTTGGGTGCGCGCTGGCGGCCTCAAGCGGTGTCCTTCGATCTTTGCTACCGGCTGCACGACGCTGCGGATCGCGTTGAGGTACAAGACCTCGCGACGCCAAACTCGAAGCCGCTGACCGTACCGAAGGGCAAGAGCGAAACGGTGCTCCACCACACGTGGCGAACGAACGTTGATTGGACGCTGCAGGATGGCGTGAAAGAGCCAGCGCTACTTCGCGTGACGCCGTTCGGCAAAGCCGAACTCTGCGGGCTCGTCGTTGAAGCCGTGGACGAAGCGAAGCCGGGCATCGTGCTCGATACGCTTGCCATCAACGGAGCCCGCTACGGGACGATGCTGGCTTGGGATGAGGCGGCCTGGGTGAACGAGGCTGCGCGGCGCGAGCCGCAGTTGGTGATTCTCGAACTTGGTACCAACGAGGCGGGCGACCTCAATCCGCCGGTGACCAAGATCGAAAAGCAGGTGTCCGAACTCGTCGCGCGTGTGCGCAAGGCCAACCCAGAGGTCGATTGTCTCGTGGTATCGCCAACCGATCGGGCCGACGCGGAAGAGGGCGTCGCCCAAGTGCGCGAGGCCACCCGCAAAGGTGCTGAGGCCGCTGGCTGCGCCTACCTAGACGTGTGGACGCTGTTGGGCGGGAAAGGCGCATTTTCTCGACTGCGTGAGGAGCAGACGCCCAAGGTCCAAAAGGACGGGATCCACCTAACGATTCGTGGCTACCAAGAGCTGGGCCCACCGATGGTCGAGGAACTGTTGCGAGGCTTTGAGCCCGTGCGCGCAAAGCCATGACGGCCTACCGCAGCGACCGTGACGCCAAGCTGGCGCGTTTCAATAGCGTCTTTAGCCAGATCGAAGATCTCGAGAGACGCTTCAAACTGCTCACAGCGCTCGAGATCGCTCACGCACGTGCGCCACACGAGCTCGCGAGCTGGACGCAACTTCGAGAGCGCGTGATTGAGCAGCACGAGCACCTCAGCAGCCTCTCAGAGCCGGAGCTGGAGACCGCACTCAACGACGCCGAAGCTTTGTTGGCGCATTGGCAAGTGCTCTCGGCCAACGCCGATCAGCTCGAAGCGGCTGTAACCGTTCCAGCCCCCGAGGCCCCTGCCCCACCAAGGATCCTTAGCGGGCTGTTGGGTCCGATCGCTGTGCCGCTCGATCTCGAAGGAGGCGTTTTTCGCGAAGCGCGCGAGCTACCCAAGCAGGTGGGCGCAGCGCTCCGCCTGGCTGGCTGTGAAGACGTTGCGTTTGACTGGGAGGTTGAACCTACATTCGGCGCACTACCGTGGGTGTGTCGCGCACAAACAAGGCTGCGCAACACGCCCATTGCCTGCTTGTTCGAGGTCACGCTCGAGATGGGCGCAACCATCGCCATGACCTCGCTTTCGACCGCCGTCCCAGCCGCCGCGCCACCGCTCTTGGTGTTGAGCCGCGGCGCTTGGAAAAAGCGCTTGTTCGCCAATCGTTCGCGCTTCGGTGTTGAGCAAAGGACCGGCGATGAAGACTTCGACGCGTCCTACGCGTTGCGCACGAAGGGTGATGCGCCACTGGACGTGCAGGGGCGAAAGGCGCTGATGGAGCTATTGCCGGCCCGCAACCCGAGCCTCATGGTCGACAACGGAGCTGCACTCATCCGCTGGCAATACGGGCCCGAGAAACCGCTCTTGTGCGCCTCGATCGAGCTTCTCGAACTGCTGCGAGAGCGTCCCACCGGCTTTCGCCTGCGCGCCGAGTGAGCGCTGCGACGAGCTAGGAACCATGGAAAGCGAAAACCCCACTTCTCCGAAAGGAGAAGCGGGGTTTCAACGCTGGGAGCGTTCAGCTCAGGCCTTGGCAGCAACGTCGACCTTGATGGTCGCCGTAACCGTGGGCGCGAGACGGATCTGAACTTCGTGCGTCCCGAGCGCCTTGAGCGGCTCGCTGAGGATGCGACGACGGTCAACGACGAAGCCAGCTTGCGAAAGGGCCTCCTCGATGTCGCGATGGGTGACAGAGCCGTACAGCTTGTCGCCCTCGCCGACCTGACGGGTGACCGTCAGCTTGACCTGAGAGAGCTTCTCGGCGAGCGTCTTGGCCTCGGCGAGAACCTTCTGAGCCTTTGCTTCGGCTACCTTCTTTTGGTGCTCGATGCGCTTGATGTTGCCCTCGGTCGCACCGATGGCGAGACCGCGCGGCACCAAGTAGTTACGAGCGAAGCCCGGACGAACTTTGACGAGCTCGCCGCCTTTGCCGACGTTGGCCAGATCTTGAGTAAGGACGACGTGAATATGCGAAGCCATGTCTCGCCTCCGTCAGGCCCCTACCGTAAACGGTAGAAGAGCGATGTTACGGGCGCGCTTGATCGACAGAGTGACCTTGCGCTGGTGAAGGGCGCAGTTGCCGCTGATGCGGCGCGGAACCACTTTGCCTCGCTCGGAGACGAAGTACTTCAGCGACTGCGGGTCTTTGTAATCGATGACGAGGGCCTTGTCGGCGCAGAAGCGGCAAACGCGCTTGCGACCGAGACGGCGACGTCCGGGGGCATCCGAGTTGAGGTCCGGCGTGCGACCGAACTCACGGTCGTCGTCGAATGCTCCTTTGTACTCCTGAATGTCACGGCTCATGTTCAGGCTCCTTCCTCTTCACCAAGTTCGAGCTCGCCTTCGGGCTCTTCAACGTAGTCACCCTCCGGACGCGGTGCGCGCTCCGGCTCAATCAGGCCAAGCTGACGCTCGCGAGAATCTTCACGATCCTCCTCGAGGGGCGGAAGCTCAACGCGCTCGAACTTCACCTCTTCAGCGTTGACGGCGACAGCAGCCACCTCAACGTCATTCGCGGTGAGTACCGTCTGGTACTTGAGCACGCCGTCACTGAGACGAAGGCTGCGCTCAACCTCGGAAACGACGCGGCCGTCTCCCAGGTACTTGAGGTACACGTACACACCACGCTTGTGCTTGGCGATGTCGTACGCGAGGCGACGACGACCCCAGAGCTCAACCTTGGTGAGGGTGCCCTTCTCTTTTTGAACGACCTCTTGAACGCGCAGACCGAGCTTCTCAGCGGCTTCGCCGTCGATGTCGGGACGCAGGATGTAGATCGTTTCGTACTCTCGGGCCCTACCGGGCGCCGTAACCATTCGACTCATGGGATTCCCCTTGGACAAGGCCCCTCGGGCGAACCGAGGAGCGAGGAGGAACTCTCGACTAGGCCTGCGACTTTGACGAAGGCTTCGTGTTGAGTTTGTTCATTGCGGGGGTCACCCCGCGGGCGAGGACCTCTAGCACAGAAGCCCGCGCGCGAGACAAGACATCACTCAACGCAATTCGTTCATCCATCGAAAAACCGGACAGGACGAAGTCAGCGACGTCGCCTCGAAAGCCGGCGGGCGGTCGACCGATACCCATGCGCAGTCTCACGAACTCTGGCGAGCCCAGCGACTGAATGATCGAACGCAGGCCGTTGTGACCCGCATGACCGCCACCAACCTTCAGCCGAAGCTCGGCGAACGGCACATCTAGCTCGTCGTGAATCACCATCACGTTGCTAACCGGGACCTTCAGAAACGCCGCGGCTGGCTGCACCGATTGCCCCGAGCGGTTCATGAAGGTCTGCGGCTTGAGCAGCAGGATCTCCTCGGCACCAGCGCGAGCTTTCGCGATCTCGCCCGAGAACTTCGCTCGGAAAGGGTCAGCGCCTAACTCGCGCGCAAGCTCATCCACGAGCATGAAGCCCACGTTGTGCCGATGCGAAGCGTACTCCGCGCCCGGATTGCCCAAACCAACGATCAACCACATAGGCCAGCCACAAACGAGATGGACTCACCCCACCGAAGTGAGGCGAGCCCAACGCGAAGAAAGCGCGCTCTCGGCTTTTCAGCCCGGCGCAAACCCAAACTACTTCTTCTTGGCGGCAGCAGGCTTCGCAGCGGCAGCCGGAGCAGCCTTGGCGTCTTTGCCTGCCGGAGCAGCAGCGGCCTTGGCCTCTTCCTCGGTGGCCTTCTCGGGAGCAACGACGGAAGCAACCGTCTGCTCGGCGGGCAGGCGAACGCTGACGCCCTCCGGCAAGTTCAACTGGTGAACCTTGGTGGAGTCACCGAGACCGAGCTCCGTCACGTCGAGCTCGATGTGGGTCGGAATTTTGCCGGGGAGGCTGCGGATCGGCAGCACGCGGAAAACCTGCTGCAACAAGCCGCCGACGACGATGCCCTTGGCTTTGCCGATCAGCTTGAACGGCACGGACACGTCCACCGGCTCGTTCATGTCGACCTGGAGGAAGTCAACGTGCACGTAGGCGCGAGACACGGGGTGGTGCGCGTAATCGCGAACCATGGCCATGATGCGCTCGCCGTCTTTGACGTCGAGTTCGAGCACGTTGTTGGTACCGTGGGCACCGGTGATAGCGACGCGCAGCGCCTTGGGATCAACCGCCAGCGCGGTAGCGGCGAGCTTCTTGCCGTAGGCGATCGCCGGGATCTTCCCGTCAACGCGCAAACGACGCGAAGGGCCTTTGCCTTGGTTGACGCGCTTCTCTGCTGCGAGCTTCACAATTTCCATGGTGCAATCTCCGAACGATCCAAAAACGGGTGGGCTTCCTAGCAGAGCTTTGCGGACTCGTACAGAAGATAGTCGGCTCGGCTTGGGGGCACCCCTTCGCCGAGGTTGACTTCAAGTCCGTCTTAATGGTCAAAGTTTGATCCATGCATGGATCGACCGACCGTCAATCAATGGTTGGATTGAGCTGAATCGCTTCAGCTGCCTTGCAAAAAGCCCGTGAGAACAGCTGTGAACGGTATGCACCCGTCTTCGGCATGCTGTGTGCCAGGGGGGGAGCATGGGCAACATGGGCAACGCGCAGCGGTTCATTGGTTTGATCTCTCTGACGCTTCTGGGTGCGGCCTACGCGGGCTGCGTAAATGGCTCGGACCTCGACGGAAGCGGGGGCAGTGATGGAGAGAATCGACCTAACAGCGGCTCGGCGGGAGAATCCAGCTCGTCCAGCGGGGACTCGAGTTCGAGCGGCGAGGCAGGATCGAGTTCGAGCGGTGGTCCCGCGACGTGCGACGATCCCGCAACGCCCTGTTTTGATCAGGCCTGCTTGGACATGGGCAAGCCGTTCATCCCGGCCGACGTGTTTCCGCCTTGCCCGACCGACATTTGCTCGAGTGGCGGCCACTGCGTGGCCAACGGCAACGTTCCTGGTAGCCAAGCGGACCTTCTCGCTGCCTGCGACGCCGACAATAAGTGCGTGCCCGATCGCTTGATCGAGACCAAAGGCAGCCCTGAGCCCATCGTTTGCGAGTCGTTGTTCGGTGCCGAAGGCCGCTGCCTTTCCGAGTGCATCCCGCAAGTAAAAGAGCAGGGCATCACCAACGGCTTACCCACCGCTGGCTGCGACGCCGGCCACTTCTGCGTTCCTTGCTACAGTCCCATCGACGGCTCCGACACCGGCGCCTGCACGCTGGGCAACCCTGGTTGTGACGCACCGCAAGAGCCTCCCGCCGCGTTCAAGGAATGTTGCGCCGACAAGGGCGGCGGCAAATGCATCCCGCTTTCGATCGTTGGAGCAGCCGCAGACCAGCTCGACAAGGAGGAGTGCGCAAGCTTGGGTCAGCCTGATTCCGCTTGCGTGCCCAACGTCATCTTCGACGCGCAACAAGCGGGTGCAACGCAGATCATCTGGCCCAGCTGCACCACCGGTGGATTCATCGGCGGCGGCGCAGAGGGCGTTTGCGTCCCCAAGTGCGTCCCGTCTGCTGACTCGTTCCTCGTGAGCCAAGGGGACTGCAGCGAAGACTACGAGAACTGTGCGCCGTGCGAGATGGAGGTGTTGGGCTTTCCGATCGACACCGGCGCGTGCGAGCCCGTCAACCTCTAGTCCGCTGTACTGAAGAGCGCCGCACGTACGAACGCGGCGCCTCCACCTCAAACGAACAGCGAACTGACCGAGTCGGAGTTGTGAATCCGGCGAATGGCCTCGGCCATCAGCCGAGCAATGCTGACGACCTTGAACTTGCCGCTCGCCTTGGCCTCCTCCGACTGAGCGATCGAGTTGGTGATGATCACCTCGGACAGTGGCGAATCAATGATGCGTTTGACGGCGGGCCCGGAGAGCACAGCATGCGTTGCACAGGCTGCGACCTCCTTCGCGCCAGCCTTCATCAGCGCTTGCGCGGCATTCACCAGCGTACCGGCCGTGTCGATCATGTCGTCCAGGATCAGGCAACGGCGGCCCTCGACGTCACCGATGATGTGCATCACCTCGCTGACGTTGGCCTTCTCGCGGCGCTTGTCGATGATAGCCAGAGCACCGTGCAGCCGCTTCGAGTAGGCGCGCGCCCGCTCGACACCGCCCGCATCCGGGGAGACCACCACGACGTCATTGGCCGAGTAGTTGGCTTTCAGATGTTGGTCCAAAAGTGCCGGCATGGCGAACAAGTGATCAAACGGAATGTTGAAGAAGCCCTGGATCTGGGCTGCATGGAGGTCCAACGCGACGATGCGATTGACGCCGGCAGCGACAATCAGATCCGCCACGAGCTTCGACGTGATGGGCGTGCGGGGCGCGACCTTGCGATCTTGCCGGGCGTAGCCGTAGTAGGGGATCACCGCCGTGATCGACCCTGCCGACGCCCGCCGCAGAGCGTCCACCATGATCAGCAGTTCCATCACATGGTCGTTGACCGGAGCGCTCGTCGACTGAACCACATAGGTGTCGACGCCGCGAACGTTCTCCTGAATTTCACAGAAGGTCTCCCCGTCACTAAAACGCGACACCTTCGCCTTGCCTACAGGCAACTCGAGATGCTGGCAGATCTCCGACGAGAGTTGGGGATTCGCGTTGCCGGAGAAGATGCTGACCCGCTTAAACATGCCGCACCTCGAAAGACTGCGGGGCGCGTACCAGCCGCAGTGAGCGCCGTCAAGCGGCGTCTACGACACGTTCACTCGAACGGCGCCGCACACGGGACGGTCCCGCGACCGATTGAGCGAAACACTCGCGGAGATTGAGCAAGCTTGCACCGAGTCGACAGATGGGTGAACGAAGCAGCTCGCCATGTCAGCCATCGTCGTGATCGGAAACTTCGACGGCGTGCACCGTGGGCACGCACACGTGCTCGTCGAGGCCCGCGCCGAAGCAACGCTGCGGGGGCTGGAACTCATGCTGCTCTCGTTCACTCCGCATCCGCGCGCGGTGCTCGGTGGAAGCGCGCCGCCGCTGCTCACCTCTCCGCGGCGCAAACAAGAGTTGGTCGCGACGATCGATGCGCAGGCGCGAGTGGTCTTGCATCCTTTTGACCGCACCTATGCGGCCCAGTCGCCGAGTCAGTTCGCCGAGCGGTTGCGCGCCGAATTGGATGCGCGCGTCGTGGTCGTGGGGCAGAACTTTCGCTTTGGTAAAGAACGGGCAGGCAACTTCGACACGCTCCGAGCCCTCGGAGTCGAGGTCGGTTTCGAAACCAAGTCGCTGTCACTGCTCGGGGACGAAAGTGGGCCGTTCTCTTCGACGCGCGCGCGCAAGGCGATCCAGACGGGCGATCTCGACGAGGCACGCAACGTTCTGGGCCGACCACATATGCTCAGCGGCTTCGTTGGGCGCGGCAAACAGCTGGGCCGGACCATCGGCTTTCCAACGGCCAACCTCGTCGAGGTACCCGAGGTGCTCCCGCCTTTCGGAATTTACGCCGTGCTCGTCGAGGATGAAGCGAGTGGCACCGTGATCGCCAAGGGCGCGATGAACGTTGGCACGAACCCGACCACCGACGCGGATGACGGCGTAAAGGTGGAGGTCTTCCTGCTCGACTTCGACGGTGACTTGTACGGCAGGCGGCTGCGCGTGCACGTGAAGCATCGGCTGCGCGAAGAGCGCAAGTTCGACTCACTCGAGGCCCTCGTCACGCAAATGACACTCGACGTTGCGGAGTCGCGGCGCCTGCTCGAGGCAGACGGTCAGCTTTAGGCGGCGGCGTATCGCGCGTTCACGTTGGGGCGGCCATCGCTGGACTGTCCGGTTCCCACCTGCCGCGGCTGTGGTAGGGTCCCGCCATGGACCGGAAAGAGCTCGAAACGCTGTCGCGTGAAGCCCTGATCGAAAAGGCAACATCACTCGGAGTCGTGCGTCCCCGCGCACTCACCGTTCCTGAGCTGATCGATGAGATTGTACGCGCAGACCAACGCGGAGCCCGCACCTCGCGAGGGTGGTTCGGCCGTGCGCGTGACCTGCTTACGAGCGTGATCGATCGCGGACTCGCGACCGACGCAAAGCGGCCCAACGAAGGCCGGCCGATCGCGAGCGCGCCCCCTCCTCTGCCCACCGTCACGCTGGCGGAGATTTACGCTGCGCAAGGTCACCTCGAACGTGCCATCGCGACGCTCGACGAAGTCCTGCTCAAAGACCCCAGCCACCAAGAGGCCGCTGCGTTGCGCGAGCGCTTCGTCGCCCAGGTTCAGAAGACGAAGCCCTCGTCTCCGCCCCCAGTCTTGGAGGCCGTTCCGACCCAGCTCGAGTCTGTCGCCAGCGTTGGGGACGCAGAGCCAACGGCAGCTGAAGCCAAGCTGGAGCCCGAGCAAGCTGCGCCCGAGCAAGCTGCTGAGCTCGCCTCCGACAGCCCGGCTGCAAGCGACGACGCAGCTGAGCAAGCCCCGCTTGCCGAGCTTGCCGCCCAAGCGGTGGAAGACGCGGACGCAGAGGACGACGCGGAGGCCGAGCTCCCCACCTTCGAGGTTGATGAGGTGGTCGCCCTCGCGATCGATCCGCACACCGTCTACCTCTATTGGGAGGTTCGCCCAGCAACCTTTGCTGCCGCTCGGAGCGGACAGGCATCGGGCGCGCTGACCATCCGCGTGGTAACCGTCGTTCCTGGGGAGCCAGCGCCCCAAACCACCGTGCGAGACATCGAGGTTGAAGCGCTGTTTGGCGAGCTGTTTCTTTACGGTGTGCCAGCCCAGGCCAACGTGCGGGTGTCCATCGGCTACAAGTCCCACGAGCGCACCACGACCATCGCGGTGGGCGCTGCCGTTACAACGGGAGAAGCGGTGCTCACCGAGTCGGCCGACGAGTTTGCGCCGTTCGCCATCGGCAGCTCGATCACGACCCCTCGCGCTGCACCGTCCACAGACGTCGCGCGGGTCAACCGCAGCTGGAGTGAAGCCCAGGCGCCGCAGCGCCCCCTCGCAGGGGACTCGTTCGAGTGGGCTGAGACGGATGGGTCCGACGGCCTCACGGCGCGCTTCCCTGCTGGCGTTTGGGTAGATCCCTCGTTGCGCGTCGTGCACGTGGCCAACCTGGGCGAGAGTCGTGACGAGGCCCGCGTGACGAGCTGGTCCAATGGCGCCTCTGAGCTGGTGCGCTCGGACATCGTGTGGGCCTCCAACCTGACCGAGGCGTCCTCCTTCGTTCACGCTGGGCTGCTGCGCTAGGCCCTTTCGGCTCTCTTGGGCAGGGCGGATTTAGTTACGCCCAATACGCAACCGCCAGCGGCAATGGGTGAAAGAGCATCATGAAACGATGCTCTGCTCGCTCCGCTATCCCCGGCTTGCTGCTCCTCTTCTTCCAAAGCCAGGCTCTCGCGCAGGAGCTGGACATGCCCAGCGCGGTGCTTGGCTGGGAGGTGGAAGACGTTGAGCTCACCCCACCTCCAAAGCTCGAAATCTCACCGGCGGTTTCGCTTCGGTTCCGCGACGCGGAGCGCTTCGAGGCCGCTGGTTTTCTCTTGATTGGCGGCACCTTCGACGCAGCGGTCGCGGGCTCACCGCCTGCAGCAGCGGAGGAGCTCGACCACGAGGCGGAGCTGCGTGCGGCGCTCCACGCCGACGGTCTCTTCGTCGAAGAGATGGTGAAGGCCGCCCTCGCCGCACACCGCAGTGCCGACTTCGCCGACACGCTGGAGACGATGGCTGTGCGAGCGCGTTTGACCGGCCTTGTCCCTGAGCTGAAGCTGCGTTTGGCTCGCGAGGTCGCCGAAGATCAGTCGCTCGCTCCAACCGAATATGATCCCGACCGATTGACGCTGCGAGGTGGCGTCTCCACCTGGCTCGAGGCTCGTGCAAGTTTCAACCTCGACCATCTCGTGTTTTCAGCGGACGAACCGGGCCTACTCAAACTCTCGCTCGATCGAGCCAAGTTCGAGCGTGAGCTTGTCTCGGACCTGCTAACCGCCTTCACCGCTTGGCAAAAGGCGAAGGGCGCCCAACTCGACCCGCTCGCTGCAGAGAATGACGCGTGGCTCGCCGTGATCGTGGAGGAGGCCAAGCTCGACGCTCTCACGGGTGGCTGGTTCTCTCAGCGACGCTCGCGGGTCTCCGTGAGTGCGAGAGCTGCGACGAGGTCGGAACCAAAGCCAGCGCCAGGCTCAAATAAAGTTGTCGGAGAGCGTGACCCGAGTCGTGTCGCTCTCGGTGTCCCCATCGCTGTCAGTGATCTTGATACGCAGATCGAGCCGCTCGCCGAGTAGCTGTTCAATCGGGTGAGCCTCGTCATCAAGCCGAAAGCGGAGCCCGAAAATCTTGCAGTAATCACCCTCGTCGGGGTCGAACGAAAAGACGATCGAGAACGGCGTCGGGTCGTAATCGATATCGACGAAGGAGCCAGACACTTCGGTGATCGACCCACCTTGCCGCAGGTTCTTGAGCCGAGCGGCGACCCACACGTGGTAGCCGCCCTGAGGGCCTTGCTCGACCTGGAGGACCTGCCCTTCATCGATGGCGTGATAGTCGGCCTGGCCCTCACCAAGTACAACCTCGGGCGGCCCGCCAGGCTTGCAACGGTCGGTGGCATTGCCGCCGACCCAGCCTTCAAAGTAGTCCGGGAGAGAACTGCCGCTCTGTGTCGCCGAGACGCACTCTCCGTCGGTGCAGGTCGTGCCCTCGCTGCAACTCACGTCGACACAGTCGGTCTCGAGCGAAAGCCGGTACAGCGCGCGCTTGCCATCAACCACGTCGGTGATCGCTGTCTTGGTCAGCAACACGCGTTCTCCCTGCATCGCAGAGAGCTGAACCGAGAGCGAGCCACCCGGCTCGAGTGCGCCCGAGTCGAGCTCCAACGGAAACGCGAGGTCGTCCGTGAAGGTGCGCTCGAGGATGGCCTCTCCGTCGAACTCCATTCGCACCGCGAGCGAGGTGATGTCCGACCCTGCGTCGAGCTCGCTCTTGATCCCAAAAACCACGCTTCCCTCGGCGCCGCCGCAGCTCACCGCCGCTAGCGCCGCAAGCCAAAGTGAGCCGCCAACGAAAACCCTCGCCCCAGCAGCAGCAGTAAGTAATCGAGCCATAAGGATGCACAAAGCTAACACGCCGGGCTAAGCCCGGCGTGTTCAGCACAAACAGCGCGTTGGTTTATTGAACGGGCTCGAGCGCCGCCAAGAACTTCTCGGCATCGACGAACTCCGTGAAGCGCTTCACTTCCTTACCCTGCGAATCAAGGATCACCACCGTCGGTAGGCCCTTCACGTTGTACTTCTTGGTGAGCGCAACCACCTTCGGGTCTTCTTCGTTGGTTGCATCCACCTTCACGCCCACGAAGCGGCCAGCCGTAGCCTTGACCTTGGCGTCACTGAAGGTGTGCTTCTCGAGCTCTTTGCAGGCGCCGCACCAATCCGCGCCGAAGTCCACGATCATCGGGCGCTTCTCGCTCGTTGCAGCAGCAACGCCCTTCTCCTCATCGTGACCAAACTCGAGCGCCGGCCACACCTTCTCCCCCTTGGCGGCCAGCTTGTCTTGCTCGGCCTGGATCGCCTCGGCGGTGGCTTGCTTCGGCTTCTCGATCGCCGCTAGGAACAAGAAGCTGCCGGTGACAGCCGCCAGAATGCCGACCCCTTTGCGGACGCGAGCGACTGCGCCCTCATCCCAGTTCTTGTGCACGGCACCGAGAGCCAGACCGAACACCGCGATGCCGCCCGCGATCGCGAGGAAGGCGTTCTCGTGCTTGGCCGCATCCGCCAACACCGGAAACGCGTTCTTCAAGTAGTAGAACGCAAGCACCAGCATCACGATGCCGAAGAAGGACTTCACCCACACCATCCACTTGCCACCCTTCGGAAGGGCCGCAGCGAAGGTGCCGACGAACCAGAACAACATGCCCAAGCCAATGGCGTAGGAAAGACCGAAGGTGATGCCGAGAGCCGCGCTCTGCTTCGATGCGACGGCCGCCATCATCGAGATCAGGACCGGACCCGAGCAGGGAGCGGCGACGAGACCGCTGACAAGGCCGAGCGTGAAGGCGCCGCCGTACCCGACGCCGCCCATCCCCGAGAGCCGCTGCATCATGGAATCAGGCAGCGTTAGCTCGAAGGCGCCAAACATTGAGGCCGCCATGGCGATGAACACCACCGCGATGCCAACGATGACCCACTTGTTTTGCAGTACCGAACCGAACACGCCGCCGGTGAGCGAGACAATCACGAACATGGCGGTGAACAGCACCACCATGCCCATGACGAACGCCGTCGAGAGCAGCATCGCTTCAGCGCGCGACTTGGCTTGTTTGGCGCCGAAGACACTCACCGTGATGGCGATCATCGGGTAGACGCATGGCGTGAGGCTCGTCAGAAACCCGGCGACGAAGGAGACGAGCGCGGCCTTCCCGACGCCAACCTCCAAGGCCGCGCTGAACTCGCTGTCTTGCGCGAACGCGGCGGTAGGAACGAGCAAAACGGTGAGCAGCATCAAAGCTGTCCAAAGCGGAATCGGAGAGCGGTGATTTCGTTGGCTTCCCATGGTGACCATCTTGGCAGGGGTTGGGTTCCGGCAGTTTACGTCGCCGTGCGAAGCGATGCAGCCGCTTTTGCTACGTTGCCCGAAGACGTTCGTTTCGAGCAGAAAACGACTGGGGCAATGGCCAGTAGACAATTCAGTGTGCGTTTACACGCGACAATGTCGCGAGCAGCGTTTCGGCATGCCGACACTCGCCGTCGAGCGCAATCAGAGCCACAGCGGGACGCTCGGAGGTGCGTTGGAGGAAGGCCTCGAGATGTGCGCGGGCATCGACCGTACGGTTGTGGTGGAATGCCAGCAAGCCCAGCACAAACCGCCCGTAGCCTTGCCCTGCAGGAACCTCGGCGAGCTTGCGTAACATGCGGCCAAGGCCGGTAACCCGCTCGCCGTTTGCGCAGCGTGCTACCGCCAGGTGAGCTTCGTAGAGCGGTTTATCGCGAACGCCCCAACGAGCAGCCCTCGAAAGAGCGCCGACCGCATCGCGGTAGCGGCCCGACAAGTAGAAGAGACTGCCCAGCGTCCACCAATGGAAGGCGCGTCGGCTTGCGGGGCCCACCCGCGCGGCGGTACGCAGATGCCTGGCCGCGCGGTCGACATCACCGAGGGCGAAGGCCGCACGAGCCGCGTCTTGATGCAGGACGTCAGCGAGGATGCCCAGCGGAAGAGACTGCTCAACCACCTGAACGGCCTCTCGAAACTGACGTTGCTCGAAATGAGCCAGATACAGCTGGCGCAGCAACATCGCATGGGTGGTTTTGTCGATTCTCGAACGGGCAGCGAGCCCCCGCCTGGCCCAGATTCCTCGAGCGCGCGCGGTTGCCGCCACCATGGCGCGCGACAGACACTCCTCCGGCGAAGAAGCGCTCGAGCGCCGCTCCAACGCCTCGGGGGGAGCTTGCCTCACCGACGGCCTAGCCCCTCGCTTGGGCGGTGGCCGGGAGGCGCGGTGCGACTCCGGGCGCGGCGTCTTGAGCCGAACAACCTTGGGAGGAGCCGGCGTCACGGCACCTGGGGACTTGGCGCGCGTCACAGGCCTTAATCTAGCAGGGCCTATACGTGCGTCCAGAATCTTACATCGAAACCTTGCAGCACGGCTGAACACGGGCTTGCACGGGGCTCGAGCTTGAGCGACGGTTGCGCAAGACATGGCTTTGGCGAAGCTCGGCGTAGCGCTCGGTGTGTTGCTCTCGGTAGGTTGCAGTCACCCAGCGACCGAAGCCGAGTGCGAGATCATATTTCGCAAGACGGCCGAGCTGACCCTGCGGGAACGAACGCAGGACAGCGCCGTAATCGAGGAGCGAATCGAGGCCTACCGTCGCACGCACGGCGACAAGGAGATCGCCAAATGCTTGGGCAAGGCCTTGTCGAAGAATGCTCTGGCGTGCATCGAGAAGGCAGACTCCGAGTCGAAAGTGAATGACTGCTTACGCTGAAGACGAACGAGCGGGTCTGCAGATCGTCGCTGTCGTCTCCGTGAGCCTGCTGCTTCCCACGCTGAACTCCTGCGAATGGACGACCTCTGACGGCGCTGCCCTATGCCAAAAGACGCTGGCGCATCGCCAAGCCTTGTCGAACGAGCGCGATCCGGCCCCCATTGGCCTCTTAGAGTTGCGCGGCTGCGCGAAAAGCCTAACCAATGCCCAAGCAGACTGCGCGCAAAACGCCAACACGCTCGACGACTACGAGCGCTGCTTCTTCTAAACGCGGGCTTGAGTGCGCATTCCGTTCGCTTGCTGCACCTTCGGTTGAAGAGAGGGGTTTCGTTCTAAGGTCTTGTGTTAACGTGGAGTCATTGGAGCCGGGCTAGCGATGAAGCACATCTCTCCGCAGCTCGGATTCAACAACAACGTCCGACACAAGGGACATGTCTTCCACATTCAGACGGAAGACTCAGGGGTCAAGCACCCGCACGTCATCACGCATCTGTTCGCGGATGGTGGTCGGATCCTGAAGTCGACGAAGACCTCGTATGCCGAGTTCCTCGGCGAAGACGACCTCGCGAAGAAGGTTCGCGGGCTGATGCAGGAGCAGCACAAGGCGATGTTCATCGCCCTCCGCGCCGGCAAGTTCGACCATATGCTTCCGGACGCGGAAGCATCGCCCGAGCAGGTGGTAGCGAAGTCTGCGGAGGGCGCGCAAGCTCCTGCTCCGGTTGAGGCAGTTGCTCCGATTGAGCCAGTCGCTCCGGCTGAGGCAGTTGCTCCGATTGAGCCAGTCGCTCCGGTTGAAGCGGTGGTTGCCGCGCCCAGTGTTGAAAGTGTCGAAGAGGTCGAGCCGCCCAAAGCGGCTGTCCCCGAGCCTCCGCCCTCCGACGCGGGAAGAAGCCGGCCGCTACTTTCGGCCTTGGCCTCGCAACCTCCCTCATCGCGATCTCGCCTTACCCCTCCCCCACCGAAGAAGGGCGAGCCACTGTCCCACCTCGCCGCCCCTACGAAGGGCGGCGTTGCTCGCGGGGTCGAGCCGTTTGCGCCAACCATGCCTGGCATCGAGGGGCTTAGGCCGGTGCGCGCGGAGGAGCCCCAGCGCGCCCCCGCCAGCGCGAAACCCGGGCGACACCCATCGTTCCGACCTGCCGCGGCGCAAAGGCCTCCGCTCTCCGAGAGCCTCGAGCTCGACCTCGAGGCGCTCGAACGTGCCGCCGAACAAACAAACTCACCGGTCTATCAGCAGCTGCGCGATCTTCCGCCTCCGCCTGCGACGCTGTTGCGCCCCAGCGCGTCGCGCAACACCAGCTACCGCTCGGTGACGCCCCAGGCACCACAGATGATCAAGGAGCCCGCTCGACACGCCCCGAGCAAAGATGCGCCTCCCTCGCCTGAACCGGCCAGCCGCAGCGACAAGGACCACCGCTACTCGCATTCACGGCCAGCCAGCATCTTCGGGCCTACCCGCCCACTTGAGGGCAGCAGCATTTTTGGCGAGGACCTGATCAGCGAAAAGAGCTTGGACGAAGTGATCCTGGGCTACCTCGCCGAAGATCTCGAGCCGAGCGCCAAGAAGTAGCGTTGCGCCTTCGATACGTCGCGGCGCCGCGCCCGACGACATCAACCGAGGCGCCCGACAATGTCAACGAGGTCGAGCCGCGGGTGCGGGCCGCATGGCTGACGTTGACCCTACGTCAGCGGCACAAAACAACACCGCCTCTTTGCAGAGGCAGTGTTTCCGGTGGAGCTGAAGGGAATCGAACCCATGACCTCCTGCATGCCATGCAGGCGCTCTCCCAACTGAGCTACAGCCCCGGACAGGTCGGGCTTCTATAGCCAAACCATTCGTGCCTGTCCCAGAAAATCGTTCACGGCGTCAGAAGGTCGAACGATTTTCGGTCCGATCCCGCAAGCAAGGTCTACATCCCCAAGATCTTGGCGAGGTAGTAGCGCATGGTTTCCGTGGTTCCACCGCCAATCCGCAACAAGCGTTGGTCACGCCAAGCCCGCGCGATGCGGTAGTCCTCGATGTAGCCCCAACCACCGTGGAACTGCAGACAGGTGTCAGCGACCTCACTCGCAAGATCACCGACCAGGATCTTGCACATGCTGATGTGCTTCACCGTGTCCATGCTGAGCGGGATCTTCCGCACGTAGCGTTCGTCATTGTAGCGATCCACGGTCAGGTAGACGTAGGCCCGCGCCGACTCGAGGCGCGTCAGCAGATCCACGAACTTGTGCTGCCAAACCTCACGCTTGATGATCGGCTTGCCGAACGCGGTGCGCTCGCGGCCGTAGGCCATCGCCTCCTCGACCATGAGAAAGCTGCCGGAAACGGCGCTCACGGCAGCGATCAAACGCTCCGTCTGGAAGTTCTGCATCAAGTACATGAAGCCCATGTTCTCTTCGCCCAAGCGGTAACGAGCAGGGATGCGCATGTCCTCGAAGAAGAGCTCGGCGGTGTCGCTCGACTTGTTCCCAATCTTCTTCAACGCCTTCGACACCACGAAGCCCTTGGTGTTGGTGGGCACGAGGAAAAACGTGCAGCCGTGTGCTCCGGCATCTGGGTTGGTCTTCGCCAGCAAGGTCACGAAGTCTGCGCGTGTACCGTTGGTGATGAAGGTCTTCTGCCCGCGAATGACGTAGTCATCCCCGTCACGCTTGGCGACCGTCTTGATACCGGCGACGTCACTGCCTGCAGCCGGCTCCGAAACCCCGAGCGAGACAATCTTGTCGCCAGCCAACGCGGGCTTGAGGAACTCTTCAATTTGCTCCGGTGTTCCGATGTCGCTGATCACCGGCGTCGCCATGTCACTCTGGACCAGCAAGCCCATCCCAACGCCCGCGGCGCGGGACCGCGGCAGTTCCTCGGCCTTTGCAACCGAGAACCAGTAATCCTGGCCGCCACCGCCGTGCTCCTCCGGGAAGTGCGCCCCCAGAATCCCTAGTTCCCCTGCGCGCTTGAAGACCGAGTTGGGGAAGCAGCCGCTTTCCTCCCATTCGTCAACGTGCGGAGCGAGCTCCTTCTCGGCGAAGGCTCGGACGGTTTTTCTAAACTGGTCGTTTTCTTCGGTGAAGGGCTGGAACATAATTCTTTCGTACACTAAATTTGTCTTTGCTCAATTGATTTCTTTGAGCATCACAAGACAGTGCGTCGGGCGACTCGCTGAATGACTCGGGGTGTCTGCGGAACTAGCCTCGGCGGCGCGCATGCACATCCTCTTATTGTCTCGGAACCCTTCTCTCTATTCGACGAGTCGAGTCGTGCTTTCGGCGCGCGCACGCGGGCACGAAGTGAGCGTGATCGATCCACTCGACTTTCAGATCGTCGTGCTGCGCGGTAGGCCAACGCTCTTCGTTGGTGGTGCCCGCGTGCCGCGTTTTGACGTGGTGGTTCCTCGCATTGGAGCGAGCATCACCAACTACGGACTGGCGGTCGTTAGGCAGTTCGATCTGATGGGCGTGCCGGTGCTCAACAACGCTGCATCGATCGCTCGCAGCCGCGACAAACTCAGGGCCTTGCAGCTACTTTCACGCGCCGGCCTGGACATCCCGACGACCGTTTGTGCGCGCACGCCAGCAGGCCTCGCGGCCGCCCTCGAGCTGGTCGGTGGTTCGCCTGCGATCGTCAAGCTGCAACAAGGCACGCAAGGCATCGGCACGATGATCGCCGACACCGAACAAGCGGTGCACGCGCTGCTCGAGACCTTCTGGGCGATGGGACAAGACATCGTGCTGCAGGAGTACGTGCGTGAAAGCAAAGGGCGCGACGTCCGCATCATCGTGGTCGGAGGCAAGGTGGTGGCGTCGATGCGGCGACAGGCCAAGAAGGGCGAGTTCCGAGCGAATCTCCACCGCGGTGGGCGCGGGACCAACGTGACGTTGCCCGCCGCGTACAAGCGCATCGCGGTCAAGGCAGCGGAGGTCATGGGCCTCGAAGTCTCCGGGGTCGATCTACTCGAGGGCAAGGCTGGTCCGCGCATTCTCGAGATCAACAGTTCACCCGGGATCGAAGGCATCGAGCGAGCCACCGGCGTGGACGTAGCTGGGGCGATCGTGGCGCACATCGAGAAGTTCGCTCGCAAGAACAAGCGGCGCCGGATGGGCAAAGCCACCGTCGCACAAATCATCGAGGCAGACGGGTGAGCATCGCCGTCGAACAACGCGGCTGCGTGCGGATCTTCTCGTTCGACCGGCCGGAGAAGCGCAACGCCCTCGGGCTCGCTACCATCGAGAGCTTGCTGTCGAGCCTGCGGGAGGCCGAGGCTGACCCGGAGGTGCGCGGCATCGTGCTGAGCCATCGACGCGCAGAGGGGCAGTTGAACGTGTTCGTCTCGGGCGGCGATCTCGACGAGCTCGCTGGCCTGCTCGACCGTGATGACGGTGCCGACGCGGTGATCTCGATGGGCGAACACCTGCGAGCGCTGGAAACGAGCCCGCTGCCTATCGTAGCCGCGCTCTCGGGCGAGGCCTTCGGTGGGGGCTGCGAATTGCTCCTCCTGTGTGATGCGGTCTTCGCGGAGGCCTCCGCTGGCCTTACCTTTCGCCACGCGGCGATGGGGCTCTCGCCAGCGTGGGGAGGTGCAGAGCGCCTGCTCCACCGCGTCGGCCCCCTAGCGGCTCGCGAGCTTCTGTTCACGGCCGTACGCGTCGATGCCCAGCGGGCCCTCACGCTCGGTCTGGTCAACGCGGTGGTCGAGGACGCGGAGCTCGCGGCGATCGACTACATCGAACGAGTTGCCAAACATGAGCGCGGCGTCATCGCTGAGCAGAAGGAGCTGCTGCGACAGCTCGCGCGCCTTGCAGAAGGAGCAGCGGGCGAGGTTGAACGAGCCACCCTTCACAAACTCTTTGGGCATGGAGAGAACCGGCGCGTGCTCAATCACCATCTCCAGCGACGCGCGCAAAAGCGAGGCTGAGTGCTAGCCGGACGTACCATTGCAGTCGTCATTCCGGCTCGGAATGAAGAAGAACGCGTGGCTGAGGTCGTCACCACCTTGCCTGCTTTTGTGGACGTGGCGGTGGTGATCGATGACGCCAGTACGGACAACACCGCGCGCGCAGCTCGAGAGGCTGGCGCCGTCGTGCTCCAGCACGAAACCCGGCGCGGAGTGGGAGCTGCCATCAGCACCGGCTACGAACACGCACGCAGCCGCGGGTTCGACATCGCGGTGGTGATGGCTGGCGACGGCCAGATGGACCCGCTCGATCTAGCGGCGCTGCTTCAGCCGATCCTCGATGGCGAAGCGGACTACGTGAAGGGCAATCGCTTCCGCCACCCAGCCGTCGATAGCACCATGCCGCGGGCTCGCTTTCACGTTGGTCGAGCCTTGTCGCTGATGACGAGGGTCGCGACGGGTGCCGCTGTGTCCGATACCCAATGTGGTTACACGGCCATCACGCGCGAAGCGCTCGTCGCGATCGAGGCGTGTCCGATGTGGGTCGGTTACGGCTACCCCAACGATCTGATCGGCATCCTCGCTCGCCACGGCCAGCGGGTACGCGAGGTCGTGGTGCGGCCTGTCTACCGCGGGGAAAAGAGCGGGCTTCGCCCATGGCACGTCGCGATCATCGTCGGCATCATCACCCGCAGCGGCGTGCTGCGCCTCGAGCAGCAACTCGGGCTTCGATCACGCCGTCAGCCGCTCGAACGAGACTTGAGCTCCTGATAGGAGGCGCCCAGCGTCGCCTCTTCACTGGGCAGGCCTGCTGCAGTCCAGCCGGGCTCAGTCACCCGGCCAAAGTTGTCGCGCAGACCGTCCCACCCGGCCCGCTGGTCGACGATGTCGGTGAAGCCCTCCGACAGCAGCAATTTGGCCGCTTTGAGCGAGCGCCCACCGGCTTTGCAGCCAAGCACGAGCCGATGATCAGCGGCGTAGAGGCTCTTCACCACGCGCAGAAAATCGTCGTTCGGTACCAAGCCCGTTGGGCCTGACACCATGAACGGCACGTTGTGTGCGCCCGCTGGATGACCTGCATTCCACTCGGCCTCGGTGCGAACGTCGAGATACTGAAAGCCTTCAGCGTTGATAAGTTCGAACGCTTCGCTCGGTGAGACTCGCTTCAACATCGGCGACTCCAGGATCAAAAGACATGAACGAAGAGCCCGCTTCGCAACTTGGGCTCAAACCAGGTGCTCTTCGGCGGCATCAACAAACCAGCATCGCTCACCGCCATCAGCTCGAGCATCTGCGTGGGGTAGAGGTGAATGGCGATCGACATTTCGCCCGAATCAACGCGGCGCTCGAGCTCCTGCTGACCGCGGATTCCACCGACGAAGTCCACGTGCTTGTCACGGCGCGGATCTTTCACGTCGAACACCGGGCCCAGCAGTTGGTCCTGACAAATCGAGCAGTCGAGCCCAGCGACTGGATCGCTCGCATCGAAACTCCCTGCGCGCACCGAGGCTTCGTACCAAGCCCCACCGGCGTAGACGCCGAACTTCTTCGGCCCCGAGGGCATCGCTTCATTGCCCTTCTCCCGACCCAACTCGGAAGTCGCCACGATATCGAAGCGCTTCCGCAGTTCTTCGAGCAGCGCAGCCGCGCTCCTTCCCTGCGGATCGCGAACCACGCGGTTGTACGCCATGATGTTCATCTGATTGTGGGGGAAGATCACGGCGAGAAAGAAGCCGTGCTCCCCTCCGTCCCCGCGCCGCAACTTGTGCACGCGTGCGGCGGCTGCAGAGCGATGATGCCCGTCCGCGACGTACAGCGCAGGCACCGCAGCGAAGCGAGCCGCCAACTGCTGGCTGAGCTCCGTGTCAGCGGCCCACACGCGATGGGCCACGCCGTCTTGCGTGGTGAAATCGAAGGCGGGTTCGCCTTGCGTGATGCCTTTCACCACAGCATCGATCTCGGGTTCCGCCCGATAGGTCAGGAAAACCGGCTCGTCGTGGGCCGAGAGCACGTCGATGTGCTTGGTTCGGTCATCCTCTTTGTCGGCTCGCGTCTTCTCGTGCTTCTTGATGATGTCGGCTTCGTAGTCCGCGACCGATGCGCAAGCGACGAGCCCGACCTGATGATGGCTGCCCATCGTTTGGGCGTACACGTACAGGCGCGGAGCTGCGTCTTGCCGCAAAGTGCCTTCAGCGATGAACGCCTCGAGGTTCTCACGGCCTTTGATGTAGACGGCCTCGTCGTGCTCATCCACGCCGGCGGGCAGGTCGATCTCGGGCCGAGCGACGTGAAGAAAGCTGTACGGGTTTCCCTCGGCGAGTGCAGCCGCCTCAGCGGAAGACACGACGTCGTAGGGAGGGCTGGCTACGCGCACGGCGAGTTCAGGACGCGGTCGGTATGCAGCAAAAGGCCGAATATCTGCCATGGTGGTTCTCGAAGGGTGTGGTCGAAGAGCGTTCGCTTATGCCTCAGCACAGCGCCAGCGTCGAGGATCGATGACCGGGCCGTCGGGCCGTGAGTATAGTGCCCCGGTGACGGACGATGACGACGACGACGAGTTGGCCCCCAGCCTGCTGCCTGCGCCACCAACGCTGCCGCCACTGAAGACCCTGCGCGGCAAGCGTCTCATCGTCGTCGGGGGCGGGCGGGGCGGCGTCGGCAAGTCGACGCTGACGCTGAACCTGGGCGTCTACTTCGCGCAGCTCGGGCGGAGCGTCGTCGTTTGTGACGCGGACAGCGGCTTCGCCAACCTCCACGCGATGGTCGGCCTCACCGCGGCACCGCTGATCTCCTTCGACCCGGACGATGCGGCGCCGATCAAGCCGGTCACCACCTTGGTGCCGGGGCTTCAGCTCTTACCGTCGCCTTTCGATCTCTTGGCGATGGCTCCAGTCAAGCCAACGCGATCGCTCTCTTGGCAGAAGGTCTTCTCGCAGATCGAGGCGGACTACGTGCTGATCCACATCGGGTCGAACATGTCGCTGGTCGGTCTCGACTTGTTCACGATGGCCGATGTGGCGATCGCAGTGACGGCACCTGAACCGATCGCGATCGAGACGACGTACGGCTTTCTGCGCGCGCTGTTTGCGAGGGCGTTGCGCCGTCGCTTGATGAAGGAGCGGCTCAAGCTCAAGCTGGTTGAACGCGCGATCGAAGCACTGCCGCCGATGGCGACGCCGATCGACATCGTGGAGGCCATTCATCGTTACGATCACGCGCTCGGTAATACGGCCTCGCGTGAGCTTGCGCGGCTCGCCCCGCGCCTCGTCGTCGGTCACACGCGGCTGCGCTCCGACTTGGAGCTTGGTCCAGCCATGAGCGCGATCAGCGGGCGCTTCCTCGGGGTCGACATCGACTACGTCGGCCACGTCGAGTACGACGACGCTGCCTGGCTCTCGGTGCGCAAGCGGGTGCCGCTCTTGATCGAGAGTCCAACCTCGAAGAGCGCCCGAAACATCGAGCGCATCGCGCGCCGAATCCTGGCCATCATCATGTCCGGTGACGCGCCCCGCGAGGCCAAGCCGGACACCTCGATCTCTCGCGACTTCGCGGGCGAGTACCGTCGACCCGGGCCGAAGAACCTCTATGAAGTACTGGGCGTCGCGCGCACGGCGGCCGACGACGAGATCCGCAGGGCCTACAAGCGTCAACGCGAAGTGTTCCGCGATGGCAGCTTTCCGGTGGTCTCGATCGTTACGGAGAAAGCGCTGCGCGACGAGCAGGCTCGCATCGAAGAGGCCTACGACACGCTGCTCGATCCCAATCGACGTCGCAGCTACGACCTGTCGACCTTCCCACTCGAGCAGCCCGAGGGGACCGCACCGCCCAAGACGATCGACCCGCGCCGAGCGGATGAACTGTTGCAGCTAGCGCACGAAGTATCGCGTGAAGTCCACGCAGAGACGGAGTGGTCGGGGGCGCTGTTGCGCAAGGTGCGCGAAGTGCAAAACGTTGAGTTGGTCGAGATTGCGCAGCGAACGAAGATTTCTTCGATGCACCTTTCAGCGATCGAAGAAGAGCGCACCGGGGATCTACCCGCGCTGGTTTACGTTCAAGGGTTTCTGCAGGAGTACGCGAAGTTCCTCAAGCTTGATCCAACCCAAGTGGCGCGGACGTACTTGCGCCGCGTTCGCGAGCGCGCCACGCGCGAATAGGGCTGTAGAAGCGAGCGGGCGGCGCGTAATCTGACGGGCGATGCGCCTGTGTCGGTTGCTTGCTCCTTGCCTCGTGTGGTTCTTGTGTTCGCTGCACGAGCAGGAAGCGGCTGCTTTTCCGTACACCGCGGAGCCTGGGGATACCCTCGCCTCGCTCTCTGAGCGCTTCTACGGCAAGGTCGAGTTGGAGAAGGTGATCGTCGCGGCCAACGGCTTCGAGAATCAGGTGCCGTTGCTGCCCGGCATGCGCATCGAGGTTCCCGCCGTCAGCTTCGTTCGCGCTGAGAAGACCGATTCCTGGGCTGGTTTGGCGGAGTCGCTGCTGGGCAACCCGGCGCGTGCGGAGGCGCTCGCGCTGTCAAACGACACGATGCCGTGGATTCCGCCCAAGCCCGGCCAGGAGATCGTCGTCCCCTACCCGCTTCGCTACGTCGCAGCTCGAGGGGATAGCACCGCCAGCATCGCCTACCGCTTCCTCGGCAAGCGGGACCATTCGTACGTGATCGATCGCTTCAATGATTTGCGTGGAGCGACGCTCGAACCAGGGGACGTCGTGCTTGTTCCGGTCACCGACTTGGCGCTGACCGATGAAGGTCGCGAGGCGGCCCTCGACGCGGTGGAGCGTGTACTCGGCGAGACGCGCGGGGAAGGCCGCGACCACGAGGAGCGAGCTGTGCGTGAACTGCCGCGCCTGAAGCTCGCGGTGCGACAGGGGCAATACGTAGAGGCCGTCGCTCTGGCGAACCAGCTCGGCTTCACCGAAGACATGTCCGACGAAGTCACAGCCTCGGTGCTGTTTGAGTTGGTCAAGGCGTACGTCGCACTCGGAGAGAACTCGCTCGCAAGTGAGACCTGCGTAGAGTGGCGAAGACGAGCTATCGAGGTCGTGCTGGATCCAATCTGGGTGAGTCCCAAAGTTCTGTCCGCCTGCGCAAACTCGCCGGCGCCCAAGCCTGAAACTTCGGCGTCTGCTGCTGCCTCCGCAAAGGCCTCCGAACTCGCCAGATCCAAACCGAACACACCTCCTCCCGCTCCGCGAGACGCAACGCCGTGAGCCTCGCTTCCTTGCCTGCAGATCCGTTGCAACTCGGCGCGTTGGTTGCTTCGCGCTACGAGCTCAAGGCCGTACTTGGGCGGGGGGCTTCTGGCGTGGTGTACAGCGCCGTCGATGGCGACAGCGGCGTGGAAGTTGCGCTCAAGGTGATCCATCGCGAGCACTGTCACACTCGACAGATCTTTGCGCGCTACAAGCGCGAGGCGGCGATCCTTCGGCAGATCGGCGGCGAGCACATCGTTCGCTTCTTGGACTTCATCGAACACGACGGCCTGCTCGTGATCGTGCTCGAACTCGTGCGTGGAGTGTCTCTCGAGCATCGTCTTCAACAAGGTCCCATCGAGATTGAAGCGGCGCTCGAGATCGCCACGCAGATATGTATTGGGCTCGAGACCGCGCATCAGGCAGGCGTCGTTCACCGGGATCTGAAGCCTGGAAACGTGATGGTCGAGACCGCTGCCAACGGCATGGAGACAGCGAGGATCCTCGACTTTGGTCTCGCGAAGGTCGTCCATGGAGGGCACCTCAACACCGGCCTCACCGAGCGCGACATGATCTTTGGTACGCCCGAATACATGGCTCCCGAACAAGCCCGCGGGGACGACGCCGACGTGCGCAGCGATGTGTATGCGTGCGGCGTCATCCTCTACGAAATGCTCACGGGGAGCGTTCCCTTTCGCGGCAAGACGCCACTCGCGACCATGACCGCGGTGCTCAGCCAACCGCTCGATCCACCGCGCTCACGCGCAAAGGATCGAGCCATTCCGTCGGTTTTGGAGACGGTGCTGTTGCGCTGTTTGGAGAAGTCGTCGGAGGATCGCTACACCTCGGTGCGGGAGCTGCGCGCTGCGATCGAGGCGGCCAGCGAGCGACGCGTGATCAGTCTGCAGCCCACGCCGCGCAGCGATCTTCACGATAGCGACACCGAGCTGAGCCTGCGCCGTTCGCAGATCCGCAGCGCGACGGAGGCGCTGCGCGCAGCCGAAGCCCTCGCCGAGGCCAAGGCTCGGCTGGCAGAGGGGGACCGACCAACCGAACTTGCACCCCCACCGACGCCCGCGGGAGCGCCGAACCATTTGGAGCAGCGCTGGAAGTTCGTGGCGGCGGCAGCCATCGTTACCTGCATCGTGCTCGGCGTGCTGCTGGCCCTCAAGTAGCCGTGCGCTCCCGCGCGGCGCTTACGAACAGCGCGGCGAACAGCAGGAGCGCAAGGAAGCCGACCACGCGCCTAGCCGAACTCCGCGGTAGCACCCGCGGCGGCTCCGGAACGGCGGGTAGTGCACGCACCCAACGCTCTTCTCCGAACAGGCTCCCGTCAGGGTCTCTCACCACGGTGCGACCCGCGCGAATCGCGTCGAGCACGCCCTCGCGCGTTAGGCTCTCGACGAACAGATACGTGCGTGGCTCCCCGAAATCAGGGCCAAAATGAAAGTCGGAGTTCCCCAGCGACGGTGGGTTTCCACAACGTCGCTGAAACTCGACCACGTCGCTCCACGCTCCCCACGCCTGCGGCTCACGGAAGGCCAACGGGTGGAGGCGCTCGACCGCATCGAGCTGGGCACAGGCTGGTTCGAGCGCCGGCCAATACAGCTTCACTGGGTGAGCCGCTGCGATCACACCGCCCTGAGCATGAACCGCATCCGCGACCGCATGCACAGACTGGCGCGGATCGACCGTCTCTTCGATGCCCAACGCGAGCAAATGAGCATCCCGCGAAGTGACCTCCTCACCGACGAGCACCAGCACGCGCGAGCTTTTGAGTTCGGCAAAGAGGCGGGCCAGCTTGGCTGGAAAGGTGACGTTGTGCTCGGTGACGGCGACCACATCGAGTTGACGGTCCTCGGCCAGCAACACCACGTCAGCCGGGGATACGATGCCGTCCGAAAAGCGCGTATGCACGTGAAAGTCCCCCTCCACGAGCAACAGCCCATCGTGCTTCGTCGCTTGACGGGACGGGCGCTCTCGCGACCAGGAGAGGTACCCAAGGAGCACCAGCAAGAGCACCCAAGCAAGTCCGCGGGCTCGGCTCATGAGCGAATTCCCAACGCCTGTGGCAGGAGGTTGTTCATCAGCCCGTACCAGCCAAGCAGCAGCACCAGCCGCAAGACCCACTCGGCAAGCAGAACGCCCAACGCTCGAGCCGCGGTCAGCTTCAACACCTCACGCACAAACGCCCAGGCGATGAAGCCGCCGTAAAGCTGCCCCAACATGGCGAGCCCAACGATCGGACCATAGCGCAGTAGCGGCCCGTGCAGTTCGAAGCACGAGAGCACCGCAATCAGCATCGCGCTCACGACGTGCGGCCCGTTGCCAGCGAAGCTGAGGTCACACAGCGCAGCGAGATCGCGCCGGCGCAGCGCCAAGCCCACGACGCAGGTCGACGCGAGCTGAATGATCGGCACGAACGCCCAGGCCGCTCCCGATAGCAGGACGTGTTCGAGTCGAGGTTCTCGCGTCACCGAACACGACACAGCGAGCCCGATCGCGAGCAAGAAGAAGAGCGCGCGGCGAGCCGCCGAACGCCAAGGATGCCTACGCGGCTCACTCGCCAAAACGCGATAACCAACTCGCGGCCCGAGGAGGAGCACGACCTCTTCGGACCGTTGCACGGCTCCATTCAAGCGAAGCTTGGAGAAGCTAGCAATCGACGATTGCTTGGCGGCGCTCCGTGCTAGAGAAAGCCGTGGCATCAAGGAAGGGGCCGTTCGATCCCTACGCCGTCGACTGGGGCAGCATTCTGCCGCTTCGATTGCGGGCAGCGACCATCGCTGAGGGCCTCTACGCCGGTATGCACCGCAGCGTGTTGAAGGGCAGCGGCGTCGAGTTTGCCGGGCAGCGCCCGTACGTCCGCGGGGATGATCTGCGCTTCGTCGACAAGCGGGCCCTGCTTCGCCACGACAAGCTGATGCTCCGCGAGTTCGAGACGGAGACCGACAGAGCCTTGTGGCTCGTGGTCGACGCCACGCTGTCGATGAGCTTTCGCGGCGGCGGTCCTGCGTCGAAGTACCCGTTTGCGGCGCTACTTGCGGCGGTGCTGTGCCGCGTCGCTTTGCAAGGTGGAGATCCAGTCGGTCTACTGATCGTAGGCGGCAAGACGCCGAGCTTGCTCCAAGCCTCCGGGGCTCGTGAGATGTTTCATCGCGTCAGTGACGCACTTTCACAGCTGACGCCCGCCGGAGATTGGTCGGAGCGCGACGGAGACTTCGAGCACGCGTTGGCACCGCTCCATGAGAAGGCGCGTCGAGGCTCGACCATCGTGCTGCTCAGTGACCTCGTAGACTTGCCTGAAAAAGGCTTGCAGCGCGTGACGGAGCTAGCGACGAGAAACCGCCGGGTTCACGTCGTGCGCGTGCTCTCGCCGGAAGAAGCGACGTTGCCCTTCAAAGAACAGGCGCGTTGGACGAGCTTGGAGGGCAACTTCGTCGTCGAGGCCAACCCGATCGCAGCACGGGAGCTCTATCTCAAGGAGCTCGCTGCACTCGAGACGCGTTGGCGTGATTCGCTTGCACGCACCGGAGGATCCATTACGCGCGCGCTCACGAGCGAGGAGCCAGCTCAGGTGGTCGTCCAGCTGCTGCACCGAATTCGCGGTCTCAGTGAAGCCGCTGGGGAGAGGACGCCATGAGCTTTCTTACGTCCTTTGCCCTGTTCGCGATCGTACTAGCGGCGGTACCACTGTTTGCACATTTGCTCCGTCGTCAGCGCGCGCGAGAGATCGTGTTGCCGACGGCCAAGCTGCTCGCAGCCAGCCTGCCCGAGGCTCGCAAACGCAGCGCACTCGAGGACAGGTTGCTCTTGTCGCTACGGGTGCTCGCGATCGCGGCGCTGGTGATGCTCGGCGCAACGCCCTTCGTTCACTGCTCCCACCTGGCGCTCAATCGCAAAGACGGTGCTTCGATTGCGCTCGTATTCGTGATCGATGATTCGCTTTCGATGCGCGCCCCTTTGCCAGGTGGTGAGACGCGCTTGGAAGCGGCTCGCAAGGCCGCGCTGGAGCTGGTGGAGGCCGGCGCAGAGGGAGACTCGTACGCGATTGTGCTGGCTGGCCGGCCGGTGCGAGTCGAGCTTGCGCCCACGCTCGACAAGGCCAGCGCCGCCACTGCGCTCGCGGCGCTCGAGCCGTCCGACCGCGCGACAGACCTCAGCTTCGCGCTCGAATCGGCGCGCGCCCTGCTCGAGCGGCAGCCGCAAGCGGACAAGCGCATCGTGTTGCTATCGGACCTCGCCGATGCGTCAGGTGAAGGGCAGCTCGCAAGCGAGGGCGCGGTACTTTGGTACCCCGCCCCGGAGCTTCGTGCGAATGAAGCAAGCTACGACTGCGCAGTCATTTCGGCCGAGCAGCATGGGGCAGCGGTCGAAGTGAACGCACGCTGCGTTGGGAGTTCGGAGCAGTCGCGTGAAGTCGTGCTTCACGAAGCGGGCAAGCCTGACGCCGTGGTCGCCCGAGCACCGCTACCGAAAGACGCAGCCACGGTCACGTTGAAGCTCGCATCCAACCAAAGCCCAACCGAGCTCGACGTCCGACTCGTTCCCGCCGACACCATCGCGGCAGACGATGCAGCCCCGGTGTTGCTCGAGAACAACGAATTTCGGCTCGGGGTGATGGTTGATACCGAAGGCTCCAAGGTCGAGACGGGTGGGCCGTCGCCAGTGGAGCAGGCGCTCGCGGCGCTCGACTCAGGGGCCTCGATTCGCGCGCTGACCACCATCCCATCACAAGAGGAACTGGCGAGCCTGAAGGGCTTGGTTCTCGACGATCCGGCTGGACTTGCCCCAGAGGATCGGGCCGCGTTGATCGAGTGGGTAGAAGCGGGCGGCTTCCTGCTGGTAACGCTGAGCCGCAACGCAGAGTCAGCATCGCTGGCCGCTACCTTTGGTGCGCTAGTCCCTGGCGTTTTGCGGCTGGACAGTGCGCCTCCGAAGGGAGCCGAGGTCTCCCGCTGCAGCGTGTTTGGAGAGAGCGCACAGAGCCTCGCCGAGTTGAGTCCTGTTTCTCGTGTCCGACTGGAACTGCCGCTCTATCGTGACGCGGAGACGCTATGTGAATGGAAGGACGGGGCGCCGCTGGTCCTGCGGCGGGCACTCGGGCGCGGAAGCGTGACGACGGTTACCACGAGCTTCCGCTTGGAGGACAGCGAGCTCCCTCTGCGGCCCGCGTTTCTTTCGTTGCTCGACGGCTTCGTCAGCGTTGCGAAGGAGAGCCACGGCCTAGGCGTGGTCACGGTGGGCCAGCCGCTCACCTTCAAAGCTCCCTCCGACGGCCCGGGGCAGCTCGTAACGACCGCCACCGGCAACAAGTCGCAGCTCCCTCGCTCGGCGGCCGGGAGTTCACTGCCAACGGCGCTCGTTGGGCGATACACCTTTGTCACGGCGGACAAATCAAGCCAAAGAATGGCGCTCATCCCCGAAGGGGAGATCGATTTTCGTGTTCGTCCGGTAGTTGAGGGCGCAAACGACGCTGCGCTCGGCGGCCGCGCTCGGGATCGCGACGTTTCAGCCTTCGTCGCGTTTTTACTGCTGGCGCTGCTGCTTTTGGAGTCTGCCGTCCGCACCTTCACCCCACCAGCGAGCCAAGCCGACAAGACCGCAGTTGTGTGAGCCCTCGGGCGACACTATAAGAACAGGAGGCGTGGACCATTCGTGGCCGCGACCCGGAGGAAAATGTACGGACCCGTTCGTGACGGCGCGAGTGCGCCGCGTTCCAAGGTTACCGTTCCGCAAATTCGCGCTCGTAAGCGGGTGGGCCCAGCAGGTGGACCGGCCGCGGGGCCTGCCATCGCGATGATTACGGCCTACGACTACACGATGGCGCGCCTGCTCGACGAAGGGGGTGCAGACCTCCTGCTGGTCGGGGACTCGCTCGGGATGGTGGTGCAGGGCCACAAGACCACCCTGCCGGTCACCGTCGACGAGATTTGCTACCACGGACGAGCCGTCGCCCGCGGAGCCGAGAGAGCGCATGTGGTCGGAGACATGCCCTTCATGAGCTTTCAAACTTCTCCCATCGCCGCGCTCGAGAACGCTGGAAAGATGATGAAGGACGGCGCGTTTGAGAGCGTGAAGTTGGAAGGCGGAGTGGAATTTGCCGAACACGTGCGGCGCATCGTTTGCGCTGGGATCCCAGTGATGGGGCACGTCGGGCTGTTGCCGCAGAGCGTCCACGCAATGGGCGGTTTCAAGGTCCAAGGCAAGCGTGAGGACGACGCTGAGCGCGTGCTTCGAGATGCAAAGGCGCTCGAAGAAGCGGGTGCATATGCCATCGTCCTCGAGGCCATCCCACCGGATCTCGCGGCGCAAATCACGCAGAGCGTGAGCATCCCAACCATTGGCATCGGAGCCGGTGCGCAATGCGATGGTCAGGTGCTGGTTTGTTACGATCTACTCGGCATGTACCGCAGCTTGTCACCCAAGTTTGCGAAGAAGTTCGCCGAGGTAGGAGACAGCATCGTGGCCGCAACACGGGACTACGTGCGTGAGGTCAGCGAGGGGACGTTCCCAGCGGCCGCCCACAGCTTCAAGCCCAACGGCTTTCGCGTCGGCGATGAGCCCGAGGTTGATCCGGTGGTAGACGCGCACGTTCACTGAGCCTTGCCGCTTCGGCGGAAAAGACGAAGGGCCGTCGCGGTGTACCGGACGGCCCTTTGGCTTTGCTACGTGACAACGCTGGTTTTGGTGACCGATCAGCCCCCTTCGGTGGAGCGCACAGCACGACGCCGACGGGAGACAGACAAGGCCGCAATCGCCGAGAGGCCGAGGAGCACCCAACCTGAATTGGTGCTCTGAGATACGGCGCAGCCAGCTCCGCCACCACCACCACCGACACTCGCACCGCCATTGCCGTCTCCGAAGCCGTCGTCATCACACGGGGGAGGCGGAGGCGGACACGCGGGCGGCGTCCCAATCGCGTTCTCGACGTTGAACCAGCGATTGATTGGACGCTGTTGCTCCGAAGCCTGCAGCACGAGGTCTTCACCCAGTGCAGCCCGCGAGAGCTCTGCGCCCATTCGCGAGACCCAAAGGTTCTGCGGGTTGATTCCGGAGAGGAGCGTGTCGATATCGGCTTGGGCCTCCTCCACTGCGCCAGCGCCCTGAGCGTCACCGTAACCGCTCGCCGCCGGGTCGTAGGAAGCGAGGCTCACCAGCGAGTCGAAGGTATACGTGTCATACAGCGGCTCGCCAGACTCGAGGTGCCAAGCAAAGCCGTTGCTCTCTGCAAAGCGGTTCGCACGAATCGTTGAGTAGTTGCTCTTGCCGGCGTCCCAATCCCAAACCAGCTCCTGCTGCAAAATCTGGAACGTCGGGAAGTTCTGCGGCTCGTAGCGGCCCTCGCTCACGACCCACAAGGTAATTGCGGTGTTGGCCCCCGTCCCCGCCGCGACCATGCGCAGCGGCAGGCCTGCGCCGACTCCTGGGGTGGTGATGCGAACGGGCCGCATCGAGTCAATCCCCTGGCCGGGCACCAAACGCATGGCGAGGAAGTCGAACTTCTCGGCAACGTACGAGTCAATCACTGGCGTGATGTCGGCGGGAATGGTGTAGCCGTGGCTGGTTAGCCACGTCACGAGCGCCTCAGGATCGGTGGCAGACAATTGCACCGTCTCGTAAGGACCCACGACCTCCTGCGCGATGACCTCGACGCCACTATCCCCACCGCCGTTACCACCAGCGCCTGTGGCCCCGAAGGACCCGCCGCCAGATCCACAACTTCCACCGCTATTGCAGTTGATGACCGGCGAGTTGATTGAGACCTGGGTGACCCCCTCGAGCGCCGCAAAAAGCGCGTCCGACGACAGGCCAACGTCGACTTGACCCCGGATTGGCAGGATCCACGCGAAGCTCTCTGGTGCCCCCGAGTAGGTGATCTGATCGTAGAGCGTCGACTGCGTCGTCGAGATGCTCAGGGCCATTCGGTGCCCCGTCACTTGGGTATTTTCGGTCTGCGATACGAAGCAACCACCACAAGCCTTCGCCTCGGTTGGCGACCAAAGCGTCACGGCTGCGAACGTTCCAAGCAGCATTGATCCGCAAAGCAAAGCCTTCTTCATGAACCCTCCATCGACGATCCAGGCCGAACAGCAACGTTCGTACCAGAGCCTGTGGTGCGCCGCCCCTAGGTCTGAGCGCTTGAATCACTGACTGGGCTAGAACGGAAGTGCCAAAGGGTGCCACCTCAGCAGCTCCAAACGCGACAGACTTGGTTCGCGGTTAGCCCAGAAGGCCTTCATCGAGCCGGCGCATACCTTCGAGCAACAAGCCCTCCGGCGATACGTCGATCGTGCGGTCGGTGGGAACCACGTCCGCGTCGATGTGAAAGTCCCCCTCTTTGATCGCGAGCATCGCGTAAAACGCCTCTTCGCCGCGCTTGGTGCCGTAGCGAGCATCGACGATCTGGCCCTCCGAAAACCCGATGTCACCCGACGCCGAGCGCGTCTTGAGCCGAATCGTGCAGGTCTTGCGGCCGTGCCAAAGGATTTGGACGACGTCGGGAATCCCCATCTCGGCGAGGCTTCCGCTCACCCCGCGAGGAGCCGTGGGTGCGCGAGCGCGCTTTCGCTCAATGAGCTGGCGCAGCTTGGTCACGAGCACCTCCGCAGGCGTGGGCTTCGACACGAGATCGTCAACGCCTAGCTCAAAGACGATCTCAGCGAGCTGACGATCGGTCTTACGAGTGTGAACAATCCAAGCGATTACGCGTTGGCCCCAGGGCTCAGCGGCGGCGGCGGTGCGCAGGCTCAGCCCTGCATCGTCCGAGTCGAGATCGACCTCGCTGATGACCACCGTGACGTCGCGACTCTTCAGCTCGTGAATCGCCTGCTGATAGGTCCGCGCGATTCGAACATCGAAACCCGCCTCAATCAGGCGCAGCTCAAGAATGATCGACTCCTCGGGATCGGGGTCGACCAGGAGCACGTTGTTACGTTCCGCGAGGATCTTCGCTCGAAGGTCTTCACCCGCGACTTCGGTCTTCACCAAGTCGAGCACCGTCGGATCGAACACGGTGCCGCGATACTTGCTGAGGAACTCGACCGCCTCGACCGCGTTCAAGATACGACGCGCCGGGTTGCGCGTATTCATCGTCAGATCAGCATAAGAGTCCACCACCGCCAGGATGCGACCACCGAGCGGGATGTCCTTGTTCCCAACGCCGAGCGGGAACCCTCGACCGTCGAACCGCTCGTACATCGAGTTGAGGGCGCTCTTTGAATCCGCATGCAGTCCCACCGCCTGCAAGAAGCGGTCGGGCACGTTGAATACCTTTTGCGCAGCGGCGCGGTGCCCGTCGTACTCGGCGACGTTGAGAGCGGTGAGGTGATAGGTGCCGGCCTTACCGAGATCGTGAAGGTAGGCGGCGACGACGTAGGCCACCGTTTGCGGCGCCGGTAGGCTCATGCGGTCACAAACACGCTTGATGAGTCGGGCGCACTGCGCAGAATGACCGCGCAACTCAGGCCGACTGTTCTCGAGCAGCGTTACCAAAACGTTGAGCGTCTCAACGTAATCGACGGTCAGCGTGACGGGCGGCGACGCGAGCAGATCAGCATCGCTCGAACGCCTACCCGCGCGCCGCGGATCTAGCCGAGGAGGCGCCTCCTGCATCGGCGGTGGGGGCGGCGGCGGTGGAGGCGGTGGCGGCGGCGGCGGTGGGGGCGGCGGCGGCGGAGGAGGTGGTTGGGGCGGCAACTCGGGCGCCGACGGCGCTCTGAGATCCTGACGGGCTCGCGATGGAAGCTGATGAACGATCCCCGCGATCGGTTGCGCTGCCTCTTCGATGGGGCCGGAATTGGTTACGGTTCCACTAAAGCGATGCACGGTGAGCACGAGCCCGCTGCCACCTCGCATGAGCTCAGCAAACGGGTTTGTATCGTTGTAGTAACCGCGCGCGATGGCAGCGCGAATCGCCGCTGGCCGCGCGACGATCGTCAAGACGTCGCGCACGCCGCTAGCAATCTTTACTTCATGCAACGCGCTCAGGTCCTGCGGATCAGCCGTGACGACGGTCAGCGTGCGCGAGACCTCATCGGCCATGACGGGAAAGACGCAGTGCTGGTCCGCAAGCTTACGCGGCACGAGGGTCAGCAATTTTGAATCGAATCCGGCTTTGTAGAGCTTCTCGGTAGAGACGAATCGAGTGTTGTGGAGCGTTGAGATGTAGCGAAGAAGCTCGACCTCACTCAGAAGTTGGTTCTCGAGAATCGCGTCTTCAACGCGTCCTCCGTGGAGGCCCACGTAAGCCATCACCGTCGCGTGCATGTCGGCGGCGAGAACTCCATCCGACATCATCCGGTCGGCAAGCCGCTGATTGGAAGCGTTGTTCGTGTTCTGCATTGGAGACGAGGTCGTCGGACAAAAGAGAATCGCCCGAGCGGTGCTGCTTCCAGCATAGCCCGGGCGAGTCCAGCGTAGCGCGACAAGTTCAGTGTCGCCGCGCAGCTTGCTTTAAGTCAGCTGGCCGCGTCTGCGGTCTTCCCATGACTCGAAGGGCCGTTCTCGATGCGCATTCCGTAGAACGAGCGGTAGACGAAGAAGTTGGTCAGCGCAAACAGCACCAGCCCAACGACGATGCGGATGCTCGGGTTCTGTTTCCCGAGAACTTCAGCCAACTCAACAGCCAGAAGGCCGAAGAGCGTGGTGAACTTGATGACCGGGTTCATGGCTACGCTGGAGGTGTCCTTGAATGGATCGCCGACCGTGTCACCAACGACGCAAGCGTCGTGAAGCGCGGTTCCCTTGGCCTTGAGCTCGGTCTCGACAACCTTCTTGGCGTTGTCCCAGGCGCCGCCGGCGTTCGCCATGAAGATGGCTTGGAACAGACCGAACAACGCGATTGAGATCAGGTAGCCAATGAAGAAGTAGCTGTCGAAGAAGGCGAACGCCAACGTTCCAAAGAACACCGTGAGGAAGATGTTGAACATGCCCTTCTGCGCGTAGATCGTGCAGATTTCGACGACCTTCTTGGAGTCCTCCACGCTGGCCTTCTCGACGCCCTCGAGCTTGATGTTGGCCTTGATGAACTCGACGGCGCGGTAAGCACCGGTGGACACTGCTTGCGTTGAAGCGCCGGTGAACCAGTAGATGATGGCACCACCAGCGATCAGGCCGAGCAAGAAGGGCGGGTGGAGGATCGAGAGCAGCTGCAGCTTCGCAGCGTCGAGGCCAGTCAGGATCACGATGATCGAGAAGATCATCGTGGTCGCTCCGACCACCGCCGTACCGATGAGCACCGGCTTGGCCGTCGCCTTGAAGGTGTTGCCGGCGCCGTCGTTCTCCTCGAGGAGTTCTTTGGCCTTCTCGAACTGAGCGTCGATACCGAAGTCCTTCTTGAGCTCCTCCATGACGTTGGGCACAGATTCGATCAGCGACAGTTCGTAAACGCTTTGGGCGTTGTCCGTAACCGGACCATACGAGTCGACAGCGATGGTCACCGGGCCCATGCCCAAGAAGCCGAACGCGACGAGACCGAAGGCGAACACAGCCGACACGTCCTGCTTGTTGAGGAACATGATGTTACCGAGTGCCTCAACCGGCGGCTGCTCGCCGACGATGCCGGGGCTGCCGAGGTGGGCGACGTAGTAAGCAACGCCCATCAAGGTGCAGAGAATGACGCCCATCCAGTAGGCGCTGAAGTTACCGGCCGTGAGACCTGCGAGGATGTTGAGCGAAGCTCCACCCTCTTTGGAGCTCGTGACTACTTCGCGAACGTGACCCGACTCGGTCGACGTGAAGATCTTGATCACCTCGGGAATGATTGCTCCGGCGAGAGTTCCGCAGCTGATGATGACGGAGAACTTCCACCAGTACGCTCCGTTGCCGAGCGTGGGGATGAGCAAGTAGGAAACAGCGAAGGTCGCAATGACGCTCACGATCGAGGTCAGCCAAACCAAGCTCGTCAAGGGTGCTTCGAAGTTGAACTTGAAGGCGTCCTTGTATCGGCTCTTCGCCACGGTTTCGTTGATGAGATAGGACACCGCGCTAGCGACGACCATCACGATGCGGATCACGAAGATCCAGACCAGCAGCTGAACCTGGTACTGCTTCTCGACCGCGAGCAGGATGAAGGTGATGAGCGCGACGCCGGTGACGCCGTAGGTCTCGAACCCGTCTGCGCTGGGACCAACCGAGTCACCAGCGTTGTCGCCGGTGCAGTCGGCAATAACGCCGGGGTTACGAGCATCGTCCTCTTTGATCTTGAAGACGATCTTCATGAGGTCGGAGCCGATGTCGGCGATCTTGGTAAAGATACCGCCAGCGATACGCAGCGCCGAGGCGCCGAGCGATTCACCGATGGCGAAGCCCATGAAACACGGCCCGGCAACGTCCGGGAAGAACAACATGATGCCGAGCATCAGCAGAAGCTCGACCGAGATCAGCAGCATGCCGATGCTCATGCCGGCGCGCAGAGGGATCGAATAAACGGGGTAACCTTTGCCCTCGAGGCTCGCAAAGGCCGTGCGCGAGTTGGCGAAGGTATTCACACGGATACCGAACCAAGCCACGAAGCAGCTACCGGCGATTCCCACCAACGAGAAGACGAGGATCAAGGCGACCTTGGTGATCGGGAACTTGGCGAAGTACCCGTAGTAGGCAACCATGATCACGCTGATGAAGACCCAGAGGTACCCGATGAACTTCATCTGGGTGATCAGGTAGGTCTTGCAGGTTTCGTAGATCAGCTCGCTGATCTCTCGCATCGCCCGGTGAACCGGGAGGTTGCGGAGCTGCGAGAAAATCACCAAGCCGAATCCAAGACCGAGGAAGCACACCACGATGCCGCCGAACATCAACGTCCGGCCATCGGTGCCCAACATCTTGGCGTCGGAGAGATTCGGCAGTTGAAGGTTGGCTTCGCCGCCCATCTGGTGGCCGGAGTCTCCACTTCCGAACGCAAGATTCGGCAGGAAGACTGCAACGACCACGAGGGTCATCAACAGAAGCAAATGGCGCCGCGCGCGTACCGCGAGACCGGCTAATCGGGCAATGGTCATGTCCAAGGATCTCCTCGCGCCCGGGGGACCGGGCTCACCCTGGACGAGCCGTTTGAACGACCGGCCTGTCAATGCCTGGGCCGCCAGGGGGGCGCCCGAGTACCTCGGCTGCTCGGATTTCGCAAGGCTTGCCTTACGTCAGTGTGTGATTTCCGGTGTTTGTAGGCGTTGGGCGGCCAGTCATGTCGAGTGCGCCGCGCGCCAACATCAGCATTGCGCTTCGTGCTTGCGCGAGATCGGTATCCGCAAGGCGGCCAGTCTCAAGCTGGTGGCGCACGATGCCCTCAAGTCCGATCAGAAGCCCGTGCACCAACAAGCTGTTCGGCGGTTCTCGTCCGGCCTCACGAAACCCGTCCTCGATCATCGCTGCCAGCTCCCGAAACATCGCCTGCCGCCGCAAACCCAATCGTTCACGACGCTGTGCCTCAGCTTGCAACTGCAGCATCAATCCCGAAGAGCGTTGCGCGGCCAAGAGGAAGATGTCGATGCAGTTGTGAATACGCTCCTCGCCTTGCTTGGCTGAGGCCGACGCCAATCGAATCGCCTGCATGAACAGGTCGGCCAAGCCGCGGTGAAGGGCATCGAGAACGTCCTCTTTACTTTTGAACGCCTTGTAGAACGTGCGCCGTGAAACGCCGGAGGCGCGGAGGATGTCCTCCACCGTCGCGCCCTCGATCCCGTGCGTACGAAACGCCTCCGCAGCACCGGCAAGAATGTGGTTCTGCGAGAAGAAGCTTGCGAGGAGGTCGCCCGGGAGTCGGCTCGAAGCCGCTGGGCGCTCTCGCTCCGCTGACCGCCCACGCTTCTGGGGCGGAGGCTCAGGGACCTGCTCCGCAAGCTCAACGGACCGGCCTTTGGGCGAATCTGAGCCACTCGATGCAGCCGTCACGGCCGCTTACGCTAGTTCATGCCGTACGCCAGAGCATCAGGGATCGCTCGGACCGGGAACGAGTTTGTGTGTGCGTCAAAAATGTGGCGCTAGCACCTTGAGTGAGGCCCGCGGCGAACCGTTGAACGAGTGCGGACCATTGGCTCGCGATCGTTGGATTGAACCGAGGAGGCCTCGATGCGTTCAGCTCAGGTTGGATTCTTATGCTTTGCGATTGTGAGCGGGTGCACCATCACGCTGGACGATCCGCAAGCCGACTCCAGCTCTCCAGACACCGAGTTCGATCCAATTCCAACTCCAGAAGGCCCGTTAGACGGCACCCCGTTCGCAGGAGTCAACAACGACACGTGCGTTGATGCCGGGGTTATCGATCTCGCACCAGGGGATCTCGCCTTCCGTCACGGCACCTTTCAAGGAGCTTTGGACGACTACAACACCTGGTGTGCTGACTACGGGGATCCCTACTCGTATCCGGACGTTGTGCACCAGTTGACCCTGATCGACGACTGCGTCGTCGACCTGCTCGTCGATGGCGACGCAGGCTTCGAGAGCGTTGTTTCCATTCGCTCGGAGGGCTGTGAAATCGACAGCGGATGCTCGTACAAGTCGGGCGCCCTGCAGCGTCTGGTGCTGCCACTCGAATCCGGGGTGCACTGGGTGGTGCTTTCGGATGCGGGGACGGGTAGCTCGACCTACGCACTCACTGCACGCTGCACAGCGCCCGTATGCGGAGACGCGGTGGTCAGCAAGGGAGAGGTCTGCGACGACGGCAATACGGCTCCAGGTGATGGCTGCGATGCGCAGTGCCAAGCCGAACCCGCAGACCCCTCGCTCGATACCTGCGCGGGCGCTAGCGTCGGAACGACAACCAAGATTGCAGTCGGCGAGGTTTTGCAGTTCCCATCGACTGCGCCGCTCGCGACCACCTTAGGAGCCGACGACAGCGGGACGGGAAGCTGCAGCTTGCAGCCAGATGGCGTCAGCCTATTCGCGGCGCCCGACCACGTCGTTCGCGTACGCCCACTCCAACCGGGAACGCTTCGCGTGAGGCTCGGTAACGACCTCGACGGTAATGCCTTCTGCGGCGCGACCGAGCCCGAATACCCTTACCCCGATGGCTGTTACGATCGGGTTCTGCATGTGCGCGAGGGCAACTGCGGCGACCCCACGGCAGAGGTCGCTTGCTCTGACAACGCGATGGGCTGGTACTTGACTGAAGAGGTGTCATTCCCAGCCTTGGACACGAGGGACTACTTCATCTTCGCGGACGGCTGGAATGACGACGAGTTCGGCGTTGGTACGTACACGCTGTGGGTAACGCTCGAGCCTTAGCTTGCAGAGTACAAAGCGAAAACGCCGCGCTTTTGCGCGGCGTTTTCAGCCTTGAAGGCCTGAGCCTTACTCCTCGTTGACGGCGGGCATCGGCTCTTCGATGACCGGTCGCGGGCGCGGATTTTCGCGAGGCATCACCAACGGCTCCCCGTCCACCAGCACCGATAGGCGCTTGTAGGCGGAGAGGCCGGTGCCGGCCGGGATCAGCCGACCCATGATGACGTTCTCCTTGAGACCACGCAGGTCGTCGGTCTTGCCGCAGATCGCCGCCTCGGTCAGAACCTTTGTCGTCTCTTGGAACGACGAGGCGCTGATGAAGGACTCGGTTGAGAGGCTTGCCTTGGTGATGCCGAGCAGCAACGCCTCTGCAATGGCCGGGCGCCCATTCTTGGCGATGACCTTCTCATTCTCGGCCTCGAAGACATGCTTCTCGACCTGCTCGTCGATCAGGAAGGCGGTGTCACCCACCTCCTTGACCCGAACACGTCGCAACATCTGCCGAACGATTACCTCGATGTGCTTGTCGTTGATGAGCACGCCCTGCAACCGGTAGACCTGCTGAATCTCGTTTACGAGCCAAGCAGCGAGCTCCTTCTCACCCTTCACGCGAAGAATGTCGTGCGGGTTCGGCGGGCCATCTTGGAGCGGATCACCCGCGCGGACGCGATCACCCGGTTGAACCTGGATGTGCTTGCCCTTCGGGATCAGGTACTCGCGAGCAAGATCCGACATCAAGCCGCCCTCGGGAGAGGTCGGAGTGATGAGCACCTTTCGTTTGCCCTTGGTGTCCTTGCCGAAGGTCACCACGCCATCGATCTCGGTGATGATTGCATGGTCCTTAGGCTTGCGTGCCTCGAACAGCTCAGCGACGCGGGGGAGACCGCCCGTGATGTCCTGAACCTTCGTCGCGTCGCGCGGCATCTTGGCGATGATATCGCCTGCCTCGATAAGGTCACCTTCCTGAGCGACGATGTGAGCGCCGACCGGGAGCAGGTAACGAGCGTCGAGATCCAGACCGGGGAGCTTGAGGGTCTCACCGGACTTGGGGTCCTTGATCGAGATGCGGGGGCGAAGGTCGCCCGCCTTGGATTCGATGACGACCTTTCGAGAAAGGCCCGTCACCTCGTCCAAACGCTCCTGAACACTGACGCCCTCTTCGAGGTCGCCGTACTTCACGATACCGCTGACCTCGGTCAACATGGGAACAGCGAACTGATCCCACTCGGCCAAGAGCTCGCCAGCCTTGCACTTCTCGCCTTCGCTCTTCTTGAGGACAGCGCCGTACACGAGCCGGTTGTGTTCGCGCTCACGGCCGGTGTCGTCAACGACGACGAGCTCAGCGTGGCGGTTCATGACGATGATCGATCCGTCCTTCTTCTTTTGAACGACGGCGCGACGTAGACGCACAGTACCGTCGGTACGGGCCTCTAGGTAGCTGGCTTCGATCTTACCGCGGGCAGCGGTTCCACCGACGTGGAAGGTACGCATCGTCAGCTGGGTTCCGGGCTCACCGATTGACTGAGCTGCGATGATTCCGACCGCCTCACCGACGTTCACTCGGTAACCGCGAGCCAAATCACGCCCGTAGCAAAGTGCACAGAGACCACGGCGGGATTCGCAGGTTAGGCCCGAACGAATCATGACCTCCTCGATACCAGCGTCCTCGATCTGCTTGACCTCAGACTCACCGAGTTCCGTGTTTCCAGGGATGAGCACCTCACCCGTGAGCGGATCGACGACGTCTTCCAAGGTAACCCGACCAAGGATGCGGTCTCCGAGCGACTGAATGACCTCTCCCGACTCCTCGAGTTTTGCGACTCGCAGACCGTTGAGCGTGCCGCAGTCAATGTCACCGATGACGGCGTCCTGAGCCACGTCGACGAGACGTCGCGTCAAGTAACCGGAGTTCGCGGTCTTCAACGCAGTATCCGCGAGGCCCTTACGAGCGCCGTGGGTCGAGATGAAGTACTGCAACACGGTGAGACCTTCGCGGAAGTTCGCCGTGATGGGCTGCTCAATGATTTCACCGCTCGGCTTTGCCATGAGGCCACGCATAGCGGCGAGCTGACGAATCTGCTGCTTCGAGCCTCGAGCGCCCGAGTCAGCCATGATGTAAATCGGGTTGAAGCTTGGCTCACGCGCCTCGGCGCCCGTCTCCGGATCGGTGACCGTCTCGTTTCCGATGACGATCATCATCTCGTCGGTGACGCGGTCTGCGACGTCCGCCCAGATGTCGACGATCTTGTTGTAGCGCTCGCCGTCGGTGATGAGGCCTTCTTGGTATTGTTCGATGACCTTCTCGACCTCTTCCTGCGCGGACCCGAGAAGGACTTTCTTCTCATCCGGGATAACCATGTGGTCCATGCAGATCGAGACGCCCGCCTTGGTGGCGTGCTCGAAGCCGAGTGTACGGAGACGATCCGCCAGGAGGACCGTCTCCTTGTTGCGGTGAACGCGGTAGCAGACGTCGATCAGATTCGTCAGCGCCTTCTTGTTCATCACCTTGTTGGCGTACTCAAATCCAACCTTCGGCGGCAGGACCTCACCAACGATGACGCGACCAACGGTGGTGTCCACCAGGTGCTTCTTGGTGCGGCCATGGCTGTCTTTGACAACCCGGCCTTCTTCATCAACCACCGGCACGCGAACCCGAATACCAGCGTGTAGTGCGACCTCACCGGAATCGTAAGCCATGCGGGCTTCTTCCGGGCTCGAGTACACACCGCGCAGGTGCCCCTCGATCTTGCCGTCTTCAGTCACCTTCATGCTGTCAGGACGGTAACAACCCTTCGCGTACTTCCGCTCGCGCGTGGCGTAGTAGAGGCCGAGCACGATGTCCTGCGTCGGATTGATGATGGGCTTTCCGCTCGCAGGCGAGAGGATGTTGTTGGTGCTCATCATGAGCACCCGCGCTTCCATCTGTGCTTCCACTGACAGGGGCACGTGTACGGCCATCTGGTCGCCGTCGAAGTCGGCATTGAAAGCCGCACAGACGAGCGGGTGAAGTTGGATCGCCTTGCCTTCGATCAGCACGGGCTCGAACGCCTGGATACCCAAACGGTGCAGCGTGGGTGCACGATTCAGAAGTACCGGATGCTCGCTAATGACTTCCTCGAGGATGTCCCAAACCTCGGGACGCTCCTTCTCCACCATCTTCTTTGCGCTCTTGATGGTGTTGACGTAACCGCGCTCTTCGAGCTTATTGTAGATGAACGGCTTGAACAGCTCGAGCGCCATCTTCTTCGGAAGACCGCATTGGTGTAGGCGGAGGCTCGGGCCTACGACGATGACTGATCGACCAGAGTAGTCAACGCGCTTGCCAAGCAAGTTCTGGCGGAAGCGCCCCTGCTTGCCCTTGAGCATATCGGAGAGCGACTTCAGCGGACGCTTGTTCGGCCCCGTGATGATCTTGCCGCGACGGCCGTTGTCGAACAATGCGTCGACGGCCTCCTGCAGCATGCGTCGCTCGTTACGAATAATGATTTCGGGGGCGTTGAGTTCGAGCAACCGCTTGAGCCGGTTGTTCCGGTTGATCACACGGCGGTAGAGGTCGTTGAGATCGCTGGTTGCAAAGCGACCGCCGTCGAGCGGCACGAGAGGTCGGAGGTCCGGCGGAAGCACGGGTACTACCGTGAGCATCATCCACTCCGGGCGATTGCCGCTCTCGCGGAAGGCCTCAACAACCTTGAGCCGCTTAGCGAGCTTCTTTCGCTTGGCTTCACTCGTCGCGCTCCGCATCTCCGTGCGTAGGAGCTCGGCGAGGGCGTGCACGTCAACTTGCTTGAGCATCTCGAGGACAGCTTCGCCACCCATGCCAGCCACGATCTTGTCGTCGCCGTACTCCTCGAGGATCTGAAGGTATCGATCCTCGGAGAGCAAGTCGCCGCGGCTCATGTCGGTGTCCTTGGGATCAACGACGATGTAGGCCTCGCAATAAAGAACCTTCTCGAGATCCTTGAGCGAGATGTCGAGCACCGCACCGATGCGGCTCGGAAGGCTCTTGAGGAACCAGATGTGCGCGACGGGAGTCGCGAGGTTGATGTGCCCGAGACGCTCGCGGCGAACCTTCGATTGGATGACTTCGACGCCGCACTTCTCGCACACGATGCCCCGGTGCTTCATGCGCTTGTACTTGCCGCAGTTGCACTCGTAGTCCTTGACGGGCCCAAAGATCTTGGCGCAGAAAAGCCCGTCCCGCTCCGGCTTGAACGTCCGGTAGTTGATCGTCTCGGGCTTCTTGACCTCGCCATGAGACCACTCGCGGATCTTCTCCGGAGAGGCGAGCGAGATACGAATCGCTGAGAAAGAAAGGGGGTCTTTGGGTTTCTCGAAGAAACTAAAAATATCGCGCATTGGTGTTACTTTCCGTTCGAAGTCCCAACGTTCGGACTAGCAGTGGGCCAGAGGGAAGCGACCGAAGTCACTCCTCCTCGGCTGCCGCTGCGAGCGCCCCGGTTTCCACCAGCTCGACGTTCAGACAGAGAGCTTGGAGCTCCTTGATCAGAACGTTGAAGCTTTCCGGCAAGCCAGCCTCAAGCGTGTACTCGCCCTTGACGATCGCCTCGTACATCCGAGTACGACCCATGACGTCATCGCTCTTCACGGTGAGGAACTCCTGGAGCGCATAGGCCGCTCCGTAGGCTTCCATAGCCCAGACTTCCATTTCACCGAGACGCTGGCCGCCGAACTGCGCCTTGCCGCCGAGCGGTTGCTGGGTGACGAGCGAGTAAGGTCCGATTGACCGCGCGTGAATCTTGTCGTCGACGAGATGGTGAAGCTTGAGCATGTACATGACGCCCACCGTCACGTCCTGGTCGAACGCCTCACCGGTCCGCCCATCGAACAGCACTGTTTGGCCGCTACGCGGCAGGTTGGCGAGTTCGAGAGCGCCTTTGATGTCGGCCTCGTAAGCACCATCAAACACAGGGGACGCCATGAAGACGCCCTTGCGAAGCTTGCGAGCGCAATCAATGACCTCGCTGTCCTCCATCTTGTCGAAGAGGCCCTCGTGGTTGTGATCGCCCTTGTAGACGTCCTTGAGGCGCTGCTTGATCTCGATTGCGGAGCGCTTCTCCTCAACCATGCGTCCGAGCTGCTGGCCGAGTTCACGCGCGCCCCAACCAAGGTGAACCTCGAGGATCTGCCCAACGTTCATACGACTGGGCACGCCGAGGGGATTGAGGACGAGGTCGACAGGGGTACCGTCGGCCAAGTAGGGCAGGTCCTCTTCCGGCAGAATGCGCGAGACAACACCCTTGTTGCCGTGCCGACCGGCCATCTTATCGCCCACCTGAAGCTTGCGCTTGATGGCGATGTAGACCTTGACCATCTTGATGACGCCCGGAGGCAACTCATCGCCCTTGGCCAACTTCTCGATCTTGTCCCGGAAGTGCTCCTCACGACTGCGCACCAGGTCCTCGAGGTCCCGCAGCATCTGCTGGATCTTCTCGGCCTGCTCAGTCGGGATCTCACCCCAATATTTGCGCGGGATCTCCACCAGCGACGGCTCGTCGATCTCGATGCCCTTCGCCAGCAATACCTTGCCCTTGTCGTCAACGAGCTTGCCGTTGGTCGTCTCCCCTACCAACATCTCCTTGAGACGACGGTAGAACGAGTCACGAAGGATCTTGATCTCCTCGTCGCGGGTGCGCTCGATACGGGCACGCTCGAGGTCTTCAATCGACTGCGCGCGCTCGTCCTTGTCCGTACCCTTGCGGGAGAAGACCCGGGCCGAGATGACGATGCCACCAACGCCCGGAGGAACCTTGAGCGAGCTGTCGCGAACGTCTCCTGCCTTCTCACCGAAGATTGCGCGCAGGAGCTTCTCCTCAGGAGAAAGCTGCGTCTCGCCCTTCGGAGTGATCTTTCCGACGAGGATATCGCCGGGCTTCACTTCGGCGCCGATGCGAACGATGCCGGACTCGTCGAGGTCCTTGAGGGCCTCTTCTCCAACGTTCGGAATATCGCGGGTGATCTCCTCTTTGCCGAGCTTGGTGTCGCGCGCGACGCACTCGAACTCCTCGATGTGCACCGAGGTGAACACGTCTTCTTTGGCGATGCGCTCGCTGATGAGGATCGAGTCCTCGAAGTTGTAACCCTGCCAGGGCATGAACGCGACAACCACGTTTTGACCGAGCGCTAGCTCACCCATGTCCGTCGACGGACCGTCGGCGAGAACGTCACCGGGCTGCACAACATCGCCGGTCCGGACGATCGGCTTCTGCGTGTAGCAGGTCGACTGGTTCGACCGCTGGTACTTCATCATGTGATAGATGTCGGGGATCTCGGAGCCAGCGCCTTCACGCGGCCGAACGACGATGCGGGTCGCGTCGACGCTCTCGACGATACCGGCTCGCTTCGCGGTGATGCAGACGCCCGAGTCGCGTGCCAAGCGGTTCTCCACGCCGGTTCCGACGAGAGGAGCGTTCGAGCAAATGAGGGGCACAGCTTGCCGCTGCATGTTGGCGCCCATGAGGGCGCGGTTCGCGTCGTCGTGCTCAAGGAACGGAACGAGCGCGGCGGCGACGCTAACCATTTGGTTTGGCGCGATGTCCATCAGCTCCACCATGTCGGCCGTGACGAGTTTGAACTCGCCGTTGTACCGGGCCGACACGAGGCTCTCGCGGAACTTACCCTTAGGATCGAGATCCGCCGTCGCCTGGGCGATGTACTTCCCTTCCTCTTCAAGTGCCGAATACCACTGAACCTCGTCGGTCACGTGGCCTTCAGACACGCGGCGGTAGGGCGTCTCGACGAAGCCGTACTCGTTTACGCGGGCGAAGGTGGAGAGCGACGCAATGAGGCCGATATTCGGACCTTCAGGCGTCTCAATCGGACAAATGCGGCCGTAGTGGGTTGCGTGGACGTCGCGAACCTCGAAGCCTGCTCGCTCGCGCGTTAGACCCCCGGGCCCGAGCGCGGACAGACGCCGCTTGTGCGTCACTTCCGAGAGCGGGTTCGTCTGGTCCATGAACTGCGATAGCTGAGAACTACCGAAGTACTCCTTGACGACCGCGGAGACTGGCTTCGCGTTGATAAGGTCGTGGGGCATGAGCGTGTCGATCTCTTGCGACATACTCATGCGCTCCTTGATAGCGCGCTCCATACGCACGAGGCCGATGCGGTACTGATTCTCCATCAGCTCACCGACCGCACGTACCCGGCGATTGCCGAGGTGGTCGATGTCGTCAACCGAGCCTCTGCCGTTCTTCAGCTCAATCAAGTGCCGAACGGTCTCGAGGATATCCTGCGCTGTAAGGATCGTCAGGTCGATCTGCGGCTTCTGCTCTTCGGGAACGTCGCGGTAGAACTTGTAATTGAGCTTCAGACGACCGACCTTGGACAGATCGTATCGCTCGGCGTTAAAGAACAGATTCTGGAAGAGCGAGCGGGCCGTCTCGAGCGTCGGCGGATCGCCCGGACGAAGCCGGCGATAGATCTCGAGGATCGCGTCCTCGGTCGTCTTGACCTTGTCAGCAAGCAGCGTGTTGCGCAGGTAGCTGCCGACGTTGAGCCCGTCGATGAAGAGAACTTTCAGCCCCTCGATGTTTGCGTCGCGAAGCTTATTGAGCTTGGCCTCGGTGATCTCCTCGTTACACTCCAGGAGAACTTCGCCGGTCTCGGGATCAACGATGTCATGGGCGGCAACCTTCGAGATGAGCTCGTCAATCTCGATGGGCAGGCGGTCGAGCTTTGCCTCCTTGAGCTTGCGCACTGCTGCACGCGTAAACTTGGTGTTGCGCTTCACCAGGACGTCAGCGCCAAGCTTGATATCACGCGTGGCGCGCTGGCCCGGGAGCAGATCAAACTCGATGCTCTTGGCGTACTTGCCACCCTTCTCGAGATAGATCGTCTCGGTATTGTAGAAGTAGTTGAGAAGGTCCTGCGTGGTGTAGCCGAGTGCGCGCAGCAAAACCGTCGCGTGCATCTTCCGACGACGGTCGATGCGACAGTAGATAATGTCCTTCGGGTCGAACTCAAAGTCGAGCCAGGAGCCGCGGTAGGGAATCACCCGGGCCGAGTACAGCAGCTTGCCCGAGGAGTGGGTCTTACCCTTATCGTGATCGAAGAAGACGCCGGGGCTACGGTGCAGCTGGCTGACAACGACGCGCTCCGTACCGTTGATGATGAATGTTCCCGTGTCGGTCATCAGCGGGATCTCGCCGAAGTAGACCTCCTGCTCTTTGATGTCGCGAACGATCCGCTCACCACCATCTCGGGTGTCGTAGATCATCAGCTGGATCGTCACCTTGATCGGCGCCGAGAAAGTCATGCCGCGCTGGCGACACTCTTCAACATCGTACTTCGGAGGCTCGAGGTTGTACGACATGAACACGAGTTCGCTCGTGCCATTGAAGTCCTTGATCGGAAAAACGGAGCGGAAGACGGCCTGAAGGCCTGTCTCCTGCCGCTGCGACAGCGGCGTGCTCATCTGCAGGAACTTGTCGTAACTCGACTTCTGGATGTCGATCAGATTGGGGATGTCGACGATGCGACGGACGCGCCCCAAATTCTTGCGGACGCGGAAGTTGGTCTGAACGATCGACGCCATGGGTCCTCCGGACGTGCTCTTTCGAGACGCCGCCACTCTTGGTGGCGGTGCGGCTGTGTCACCGCTTCAAAGCTCTACGCAACTCGGCCCCGCCCGTGCGGGACGCCGCTCACCACCCAACGCCTTCGACGCTGGATACCCACTGTCGTGGGATTCTCGCCCTGAGAGGGCGACGGCCCGCCCCGCTTGCAGCCCCGACATCGTCGGGGCTTGGTGAACTCAAGCGGGGCAGCCGATACCGAATTACTTGAGTTCGACCGTTGCGCCAGCCTCGGTGAGCTTCTTCTTGATGTCCTCAGCGTCGGCCTTGCTGACGCCTTCCTTGACGGGCTTCGGTGCAGCCTCAACGAGGTCCTTCGCTTCCTTGAGACCAAGGCCGGTGAGCTCACGCACAACCTTGATGACCTGGATCTTGTTAGCGCCAGCGTTGGCGAGGATAACGTTGAACTCAGTCTGCTCTTCCACGACTGCCGCGGGAGCTGCGGGACCAGCAGCCACAGCGACGGCGGCGGGAGCAGCCTTCACGCCCCACTTGTTCTCGAGCTCTTTGATGAGCTCGGCAAGCTGGATAACGGGAAGGTTGGAGAGGAAATCAACGACCTGATCACGAGAAACGTCTGCCATGGGGAGACTCCTTCAAACGGGCGGCTCTACCGAGCGCGCCAAAGAAAAACCTTGGGGTTATCGTTCTTGACCGTTCGGAGCGCGGGTGATCGCTCGGAACGTCGGCTGGAAACGGGGCTTCACCCTGCCTCTTCGCGGGGACCAGTCGGTCCAACCGTCCAGCGGCCGCAGCCCGGTCTCTCAGCCTTTCTCCTCCTTCGCCTTGAGCAAGTAGGCGAAGTTGGTGGCAGGAGCTGCAAGCTGCTGCACGAATTGCTGCAACGGGGCTTGCAGAGTCATGAGGAACTGGGCACGGAGTTCATCCTTGCCCGGCATCGTTGCGAGGTCGGACTCGACGCGGTCGGCTGCAACCAGCTGACCATCAATGAGCCCTCCCTTGATCTTCAGCTTCTCGTTGTCCTTGCGGAACGCCTTGACAACCTTCGCCGCTAGACTCGGGTCCTCGTAACTCCAAGCAACACCGGTCATCCCGATAAGGGTCTTGCCAAAGGCGTCAGCCCACGGTTGACCCTTGATCGCCTGCTTGATCAAGGTGTTCTTCACGACGCGATATTCGACACCTTGCTTGCGAAACTCGTTTCGCAATTTGGTGACCGCGTCGACGGTGAGCCCTTTGAAGTCGAGAATGACGACCGAACTCATGCGCCCGAAGCGTTCCTTCACCTCGGCGGTGAGAGTCTCCTTCTGCTTGCGCTCCATGTTCAGGCCTCCTCTTTCACGCCGGAGAATTGAAGCGTATCAACACGCACACCAGGCCCCATCGTGCTGGAGACCGTGATGCTTCGTAGGTAGGTACCCTTCGCGGTCGAGGGCTTCTGCCGTACGAGTGCGTCGATGAGTGCTCGTGCGTTTGCTTGCAGGTGGTCGGGTTGGAAGGAGACCTTCCCGATTCGAGCGTGGACCACGCCCGCCTTCTCAACGCGGTACTCGATCTTGCCCGCTTTAGCTTCGGAGACGGCCGTCTTCACGTCCATCGTGACCGTCCCAACCTTGGGGTTGGGCATCAAGCCACGCGGACCTAGGACGCGTCCGAGCTTACCAACGAGACCCATCATGTCCGGGGTAGCGATCACGCGATCGAAGTCCATGAAGCCTTCTTGAACCTTGTTGACGAGATCCGACTCGCCCACGAAGTCCGCGCCGGCTGCCTCAGCCTCCTTCGCCTTCTCGCCCTTGGCGAACACGAGCACTCGCAGCTTCTGCCCAGTTCCATGGGGTAGAACGACTGCGCCGCGGACCATCTGGTCAGCGTGCTTCGGGTTGACACCAAGACGGACCGCTACATCAACCGTCTCGTCGAACTTGGCGAACGCACACTCTTTCACGAGGGTGCATGCTTGTTCGAGCGAGTACCGCTGACTTCGGTCGACCTTCTGAATGGCCGCCGTCATTTTTTTGGCGACTTTCGGCATTCTGTCTCCTTCTCTACGGCTTTCGCCTCCCACGGTTCACGACACACCCAGAAGTGGGTGCACGTTCCGTGGTCGTTTCTTCCGCCTTACTGCTTGCTGCACTGGGTGTCCAACGGACGACCCACCTGAGCCGACCGGAGTCGGCATCAATCCTTGATTTCGATTCCCATCGACCGCGCGGTACCGGCGAGGCTCCGCATGGCCGCTTCAACCGAGGCCGCGTTCGTGTCCTGAATCTTTTGGGTAGCCAAATCCCGGAGCTGGGCCTTCGTAACCGTTCCGACCTTGTTCTTATTCGGCTCCTTGGAGCCGGCGCCCGGCTTCTTCGAGGTCGGCAGGCCCGCCGCTTTCTTGAGCAGTACGCTGGCCGGCGGCGTCTTGAGGATGAACGTGAAAGAGCGGTCCGAGAAGACGGTGATAACAACGGGGATAATCAGATCCCCTTGGTTCGCCGTCTTCGCGTTGAACTCCTTGCAGAAGCCCATGATGTTGACGCCGTGCTGACCGAGCGCGGGACCGACGGGCGGCGAAGGGTTGGCCTTGCCGGCGGGGAGTTGCAACTTGACGTACCCAGTGACCTTCTTCATGACGACCCCGAATCGATTGAAACGTGAACCGAAGATTTAACTAGCCGCGAGGCTTCGCGGACGAGCAACGAAGAGAGATTAGCGACGCTCCACTGCCGAGAAGTCCAACTCGACACTGGTTGGACGCCCAAAGATGCTGACCTTGAGCTTCAGCTTCTGCTTGTCGACGTTCACTTCGTCGACCGTGCCGGTGAAGTTTGAGAACGGCCCATCGAGCACGCGAACCTCTTCGCCGACCTCGAAGGTCAGACGCGGTTTCGGCTTGGCTGTACCTTCAGCTGTCCCGCGGCGCGCGTTCTCGATCTCGGACATAGGCACCTCGAACGGCGTCTGATTTCCGAGGAAACCAGTCACCTTGGTCGTGCCCTTGACGAGATGCCAAGCGTTCTCGGCCATCTTCATCTGAATGAAGATGTAGCCAGGGTAGCTGATCTTTTGTTTGACGCGCGTCTTCCCGCCGGGGCGATTCTCACTCACCTGCTCCGTCGGAATCAGGATCTCACCAAAGAAATCCTCCATCGCGTTTTGTTTGATTCGCTGCAGCAGCGAATCGCGAACGCGGGCCTCGTAGCCAGAGTGAGCCTGAATGGCGTACCACTTGAGCGTATTCGAACCTGAGCTGGGCGTCTGCGCGGCTGTGGGCTTCTCGGTAGGCATCATCGCTGCTCCAAGGTTGGGTTGCGCGGCATCGCTCTCACGTGCCACCTCCGTAGATGAGGCCCGTTACGAAGCCCCAGAAACGGTCGAGTAGAAACAGGTAAACAACCGCTACGGCCGTCGTGGTGAGCACTACGGTCGTCGAGTTGATGACGTCTTTTCGTGAAGGCCACTTCACCTTCACCAGCTCCGTCGTAACCTCGTCCGACCAAGCCCGAACCGACGGCTTGCGATAGGTCCGAAGCCCAATAAGGAGCGCCAACAGGCCGCCGATCACCAAAGAGTAGTTGGCCTTCGACTCGTCGGGCACCGACGCCAGCCACGGCGCGCGGAGGACTACGAAGTCGCGCGCCGACGCGTACTGCCAAAGCCCATCGATGGCTTTTCCGAAGACGTACGCACCAAGCAGGATCGAGCTGAAGGCGGCAGCGTAAACGTAGCGCTGAATGCCGAGCTGAGCCGGAAGCGACTCTTCCTCATCGCCTTCACCAGCAGCCGAGTCTTCACTCGACGCATCGGCGGTCGCAGCGGCCTCCGCGTTCTCATCGCCTGAGCCCTCGTCGTCAGTCGAATCTTCCGACTCGTCCGATTCGTCCTCGTTCGATTCGGCGTCGGCGTCGTTCGATTCGTCGTCGGCGTCGTTCGACTCGTCGTCGGCGTCCTCGTCACCGTCATCGCGCGAAGAAGCCTCGCCCTCATCGAGGTCGCGGTCTTGGTCTTCTTCGGAAGTTCGCTTTGCCATGGTGGTTCGGGAGAGGCGGGTCAGCGCTGAGAGTTCTTGCAGGGGCAGAGAGGCTCGAACTCCCGACCTGCGGATTTGGAATCCGCTGCTCTACCAACTGAGCTATACCCCTAGAATTGTTGCCGTTCCCGGCGATTGGGCCGCAGGGACGACCGCCCGCAAGGCCCCTCTACTTTTTCGAGGGCGTTGCGGGCGCTCCTTGGTGGGTGATTACTCGATGATCTTGGTGACGATGCCTGCGCCAACCGTCTTGCCGCCTTCGCGGATAGCGAAGCGCATCTGCTCTTCGAGAGCGACGGGGGCAATCAGCTGGATGTCCATCGTGATGTTGTCGC
>JBILLK010000053.1:0-20734 GCA_044376115.1 Polyangiaceae bacterium
CAACCCTACCCGCAGACACTCGACCCTTGGCTACGTAAGTCCTCTACGATACGAGCAGCAGGTGATACTCGCGGCGTGAACTTCCTAATCAACTGTCCGCTAGAGCGTGCCCACTTCAAGGTCGATGGCGGGTTGGTTCATGCACCCGCTACAGCAGCGTGCGTGCCTGCTCGCGACTGACACTATTCCCGGGTATTAGGGCCAAACTTCGACCCGTTTAGTGATCGCGATCACCCATGTGATCGATCGATCCGCTCAGCGATCACCCTTCTTCAGCAGGCGGAGGAGCTTGCCTCGGGCGATCCCGAGCGACCTTGCCGCAGCGGCCTGATTGCCCTGGGCTGCCTCCAGGGCGCGTTCAGCGGACTCGCGCGTAAGCGCTGGTGCCACCCGAGCGGATGAGGCGCGACCGAGGATCCGATCGACGGCAGCCAGCGTGATAGGTCCGGTCGGATCGAGCTCCGCGAGCACACGGTCGAGGCCCCGCACGTTGGTGTGCCAATCATGGAGCAGCAGGCGCTCAATGGCCTCGATCTCCATGCGGTTTGGATCGATTTCGCGGCGGCGCCCCTGCGCGAGCTTCTCGAGCACCGGATAGATATCCTCGGGGCGGTCGCGCAATGGGGGCAGCTCCACACGGCGATCAAAGCGCGCGAGGAGATCGCGGCGGAACTGGCCGGACTCGACCATGCCGTCGAGATCGCGATGGGTGGCCGCAATGATGGCGACATCCACGGGCTCGGCGCGCGCAGCCCCGATCGGCTGCACCTCGCGGTTGTCGAGCAGGCGCAGGAGTTTGGGTTGGAGCGCGAGCGGAAGATCCCCGATCTCGTCCAAAAAGACCGCGCCGCGTTGGTGCGCCGCGAACACCCCAGGGCCGCTCTCGGTTGCGCCTGAGAAAGCGCCTTTCTTCCAACCGAACAGCTGAGCCTCAAACACGCCTTCGCTGATCGCGGCCATGTTCACCGTGCCGTAGCGCTCATGACGGCGCAGCGCGAGCGCAGCTGCGCGGGCAACAAGCTCCTTGCCGGTGCCCGTCTCGCCTTGAATGACCACGTTGCGCGCTCCCGACGCGTGGAGCGAGCCAAGCCATTTCCGAACCGCACCGAGGCCCCACGGTCCCACCAAGTTCCCAAGCGGCGGCGCCGGCTCGGTCTTCTGCACCGCTTCGCGGTACACGAGCAACGTACGCCCCAGCCGTATCAACGCTCCATCGTGGAGGTTGACGGTCTCCCGCGAACCGAGCCGTTCGCCGTCCAGAAAGGTCCCATTGCGCGAGCCCTCGTCAATCAGCGCGAAGTGGCTCCCTGCGCGAACGAAGCACGCGTGTTGCGTCGACACCTCCGAGTCCGCAAGCCCGTGCGCAGCGAGCCACGCCCGACCGACCGGCTCGCCGATCGGCGGCAGCGGCAGATAGACGCTCCTCGGAAACGCGACCAGGAGGCCCCGGGGCGCAGGCCGTTGACTCTCCACCACCGGAGCCTGGTGAACCAGCGTGGTGGTCGGATCATCGCGTCGCGCCATCGTGGGATTGTGCAGGAGAGACTGCGCCGTCCCAAGAAGGAATCGCGGCGGGCCAAGTCGAAGGTTCGTCGGCGCGTTCGGCCAGTTTGCCGACGGCACAAGTCATTCTGTCTGCTGGATCCAAAAACTGGAGGAGACCAAACAAGTCAATGGCTGGCCTCCTTTGACCGCTAGCGCAGCTTGCGTAGCGGCGAACTATTGAACGCCTCTTCTAGCGCTTTTTTCTCTTGATCACTCATTGCGCCTCCTTTGATTCAGGTTATCGTCGGCGCGCCACCGTGGCGCCCATCCGATATATATCGGCGCCGTTGGCTATTTCTTATTCCCCCGGCTGAAATCGACATCAGCCCGTCTATTTCGTCGTCGCATAGCAGCTGGCGCCAAGGAGCATCGTCTCGATGCGGTTTCCGGCAACGAACGCAGCGCGGCGCTCCCCAGAGATCGGGCGCACCGGGAGCTTCGTCAGCGCGTACTCTGGGCAGTAGGTTAGCGCCGGAAATGAGGAAGGCGAAGAGGCGGTCGCCATAGAGGACCTAGCCCCAGCCGACGCTGGCGCCCTCGCCGACCATGTACGGCACCCGGTCGAGAGTCTCTCTCCCAGCAGGAACCGTGTCGATCTGCTCGCCGTTCTTGGCGAGCTTGCGGCCAACGATGACGCACTCCTCGCGAACCTACTGCGAATGCGGCGCGCGAGCATCGAAGGGCAGTGACGACGCCTGCAACGCGCTGCCAGGCAGTGCTGTCCTACACGTCAGCACGCTGCCGCGTGCCGGCCAGGTACTCCTTGAGCTCGGCCTTCATCGTCGCGGTTCGTGCCTCGACCACTACGCGAACGTCGGCGGCGCGCTTGCCGCACGGGTCGACGAGCGTCACGTCGACGCCGAGATCCTTGGTCCATCCATCCAACGTGAGCGTTCCGGTTTTGAACTCGTGAACGCGGGCAAGGAACGCCCCGAGCGGCTCCGCTCCCTTCGCGATGTTGAAGGACTTCTCGAGCAAGCAGCAGTTGCCGAGGGCGTTCATCGTCGTCGAGAGGTCGTCTGCGCTGAGCGCGGTCTCGTCCTCCGCGCCCGGTTGCACTTGGGCGCCGGGCAACGTCTCCCATAGCTTCACTGCCACGACGTGGTCGACGTCGAGACTCAAGCTGCCGCGATTGGACTCGCGGAGCGGAAGCGCCGAGGCCTTCCAGCGCTCCGCATCGAGGCGATGCCAGAGCCACAGCGGAAGGTAGTAGTCGTGAACGCGATTACGCGTATGCGCGGCGAGGCCGTCGACGTACTTCGATGACTCGGCTTGCAGCGCCCCGATCCAGGTTTCCATGCGAGCCTTGAGAACCGCGACGACGGCATCGGGCGAGGCCAGTGTGGCGACCTTCGCCCAGTCTCCCGCGAGATCCTTCACGTAGTCGGCGAAGGCCTTGTCGGTGGACTTGCCCCACCGCCCTGACCATTGCGACATCAAGATCCAGCGGTCGCAGTTGTCCTTAAATGCGGTGTCGAGCGACTTCTCAAACCCATCGTGGACGGTAACAGCCAGTGGGTGCCCGGCGAGCCACTGCCTACCGAGCAGACGCCATGCGAGAAGTAGCGTGAGCACGTTCAACGACCGGTAGTGGGCGCCGAAAAGGAAGCCTCGATCGCGCACAAGCTGTGCGCCTTCCATAGCGTTCGCGACGATCGTATCCCAGCTCTTCACGAGGTCCTCCGCCATCGGACGCACCTTCTCGCCGCGGAGCAGGTCGTTTGCGGTGAGCAACGCGCCATTACGATGAAGCACCGACCACATCGCGGACACCGTGCCGACGAGGTCATCGATGTCCATGCTCACTCCTGCTTCGGAGAGCGAGCCCTGCATGTCTTCGAAGCAGCGACCAGCCGTGCGGTTACCGGTCTTGCTTCCATCGCCCCAACCGTTCTTGATCCAGGCGAACGTGATCTCCTGGCGGGTGAGAGCCCGGCCCGCCGTATTGAGGCGGGTAAAGATGTTGACGATCGCGTCGTTGTAGACGTCCTGGCTCCCGCCCACATCCGCGTCGAACGGCGAGAGCTGGAGGAACGAAACTGTGGCCTGCTTGACGTCGACGACCTTGATCAGCAGCTCGGCCAGCGCGTCCAAGACGCCGCTGACGACCTCCGGGGGTACGTCGTGGTCGTTCAGGACAGGCTCAAGCTTGGTGCGGAAGAACTTCTCGGAAGGCTTCTGCTGCGTCGGCGCCAACTCCCATAACCGGCTAAGGCGGACAAACCGGCCCTTGTTCTCCGCATCGAGCGAGCTGGTGATCGGGTACTTGTAGTTCGCTGGTCTTGGCCACGCTGAGCGTCCCTCGCTCGGGCTCTGCACGACCCACGCCAGCACGTCACGGAAGTCTACGTTCTCCACGTCACCCGCGGCCTTGAGCCGGTCGCGGAATGCATAGACGTCGAGACAAAGGTGCCCGAGGGACCAGTGACGCTTCGCATTCTTGCCCTTCGGGCGCTCGGCATCGAGGACGGTCGACCACTCCTGGTCGAGGAGACGAAACCCCCAACCGTCTCCACCGAACGCGATCAGCAGGCTCTGGAGGCGCTGCTGCCCGTCGAGGACCATGCGGAACTGCGCGGGAGGGTTGCTCTTGCCAACCTGCTGATCATCGAACTCGCCGGTGCGGTCCGCAACGCGCCAGAACGGACGAGAGGGAATACCGGCGAGTTTCTCCTTGTGGACGCTCCAGAGCAAGAGCGTGCCGAACGGCCACCCTCGTAGCAGCGAGTCGACGAGGAGCGTGACCTGACTTGGTGTCCATACGTAGGGGCGCTGCAGGTCCGGAACCAGTAGCGTCGCCCCCTGGTCGGAACTCGCTGCCTTCAGGATTTCGTGCAGCGCCTCGCCGCCTTCTGTGTAGATCTTCATGCTCGCCCCTCGGAAGGCGGATCATATCCCGAGGTTGTAGCGCGGGGAACGCCCGGTCCCGCAAGACCACGGGGGCCCGTCGCTTACCGCACCAGCTCGAAGTACTCGTAGGTGAGCGGAACGTGCTCGATGACGTTCTCGTCGCTCTCGTTGTCCCACTTGCCGGCCACGAACTTGATCGGCCAGGCGCGCGCGAGCGACCCGCGACGCAGGTCACACAGTCGCAGTCCTGCTGCACGACGTGGAAGTTGCGCTTGTAGTTCGTGTCGGTGAGCCCGAGGCCGCAAGACGTGATGGCGACGTACTGGAACCAGTCGAAGAGGTCGCGGTCGTCGGTGGAGCCGCGCTCGAGGGTCACATCGGAGAACGTGAGGCATACGGAGCTCTTGTTCGGAATGAGCGAGCTCGAAGTACCTGAGGCATCCCGGGCGGATCGCGGTTCGAATCCCCTAGGCGCTTGACGGAGGCCAAGCGTACGCTCTCGCAACATGAAGAAGTCGCTTTACGCCCTTGCCAGCGCGTTCGTACTCTCGTTCTCCCAGGCGGCGCTCGCCGACATCGACGTGCGTAAGGGCGGCTCGAGCTGGGCCAAGATCGAGAACGACGGGACCGTGCGCATCAACGGTAGCTCGGTTGGCAAAATCGAGTCAGACGGCACCGTGCGCAAGAACGGCAGCAGCGTCGGCAAGGTAGACTCGGACGGCACCATCCGCAAAGACGGTAGCAGCGTCGGCAAGGTAGACTCGGACGGCACGCTGCGCAAGGGCGGCAGCTCGATCGGTAAGATCGACTCAGACGGCACCATCCGCAAAGGCAGCTCGAGCTGGGGCTCCGCGTCGAACTGCTGCGGCGATCACGGCAGCAAGCGCGCAGTCGCGGCGCTAATCGCGTTCTTCTCCGGCGAGTTCTTCTAGAGGCCATACTTCGAGCCGTCTCGCTTGCCCTCGCGGGCGATTGCAGCGCACGGTACTGGACTACCGTACCCGTGTACGCGGAGGCCCGTCGCTGTCTCAAGGAGGCCCGGCATCAAGGGGCGATCGCGAGGGCGCTTGGAAAGAGCACGGCCTTCTCCAATCGCTCTGAGGCAAGGTCAAGCACGATCGGTCCGGTGGAGTTGGTGCGCCTCTGCGCCAGCTCCACGCCTCCGGGCTGGTCGACGCTGCCGAACGTGGGTAGCGGGACGGACCGATCGCTCGCTCCTCAAGCTCGCCCTATCGCGCGGATCGATCACTCGGCGTGGCTGAGCGTCACGCCGCTCATCACGCCCCGAGCAGCTTCTTGGCGCGATGGTCAGGCGCCGCGCGCAGGCCATCCCGTCGGTGAGAGTCTTGGTGCTACTGGCCATCAGGCGAGTCGCCGCAGTTCAGCTGCTCAACGATATCAGGACGGATGTGGCGATGGTCCAGACGAGTGGCCGACACAACCACCAGTTCTGTCGTCAGTCCTTCCATCCCTTCGAGCTTAACGACCTTGCCGTCGACCAGCGTGAACCTAAACCATTTCTCCGTGCCTACAGGTTGTTTTGAGTGTGCCCCCACGCCCGTAATATCCAGCCAAACGACCCCGCCATCCTTTTTGGTCTGCGTGACGCTACTCACAATCCACTGATGGCCCTCCACGCCATGGGTACGTCGAAAGGACACGTAAACAACGTCTCCCACGGTGAGTGCCTTCGGCTCAACGTATGAGCCTTTGCCGGAGGCGACTATCGCACCCGGCGCACCTCTCCACCTCTCCTCCCCATTGACGATGTGGGTCCAATAGTCGTTCTGATCATAGTCATAGCTGAGGCTCTCTGGCCAGACAGCTAGCTTTGCTCCAAGACGGTCCTGGCGAACGTTAAGCACATGGCCCGCAGGGCTGCTGGCGTCGATGGGTCCAGAGACAGCGGCAATGTAGTCACTCACAAAGCTGGTGCAGTTCGCTTCTCCGGGCTTCGGCTCATTAGTTGTAAGTGTCTTTTTTCCCTGTTCGGTCAAGAATGACCGATACGCGCCCGATCTAAATATGCACTTTCCGATTCGCTCTGCCCGCTTGTTGTCGGTCTCAGCGGGTTTCGCTATCAGGACCTTTGGAAGCTCCCTCGAGCATACCGTCTGACCGCTGCGTGATACATGGCAGTTTGCTGTATCTGTCCTGCCTCCAGTGTCTGTGTAGTTGTACGGCGGCGGCTCCTCCGCTCTCTCAACTTCGACTTCAACTTGAACGATTTCATAGCAGACGTTTATCGTGTCCTCGCTTTCCACCGCCACCCCTTGGCATTCCGGAGACGCACTGGTCGAATGACTACATTCATAAAGTATTGAGTGATCGGTGCTCCCGACAGCCCTGCAGTCGTCTTCGCCTTGGATAGGGGACCGGATTGGCGACCTGGTTGCTCTTAGAAACGGCGACGCATACAGTGGGTCCAGCACCAGAGTCTTGTCTTTTGCAAACAACCGCGGCGCTAGAGCGGTCGACAAGATACGGCCATCCGCCTGCGCTCTCGTGAAGCTGCTCGGTGTGCATGCTTGCGAAGCGGAATCGACCAATCTTGCCGGATCGAAAACATTCTGCACGGTACCGAATGCGTCTCCCTGGCCCTCGTGTGACATAAGAAAGCCCGCGTCGGTGAGCTCGCGAAGGCCGAGAAACCCACCAATGGCCCTTCCAATCCGCCGGGACAGGGACGCTACCGGCTCGAAGGCGGGCGAGACGACAATTGCTGCGTCATGCAAGTTGACGTTCTCTGGGTCATACATGGCCATTGAGGCCCACGCGGAATAGCTAGGGCCTGAGCCTTCGAGCGGTGGAGCAATGACTATGGTTGAGTATGCTGGGGTCGAAAACTGCCATTCATTTACGCGGCTCGGCCGATCGAGGACGAACATAATCGGCTGACCGGCGTATAAGGTTTCTAAGCGTTCCTTCACCTCGCGCTTGTAGCGGTCGTTGCCGGCTCCGCGGCCCCATGACCCCGTCATGAGAGACTGCGCCGTACTCCCCTCGGCTCGAAGAAGGGCATGCGCTGCCCAGCTGACTCCAAACCGGCGAGCGTCTTCTTGAGAGGCTGAGGGCGGCTGCGGAATAGCCTGAATCTCGCCTCGTTCTGCGAACGACAAGTACACGACCATGTACTGTTGGAATCCTTCGCGAGCCATGTTGGGTCGCACGAAAGTGGTCGATCCGGGGAAGCCTGGCTGGAGCGATCGTGCGCTTCTACACGCTGACTCCAAGGATCCGCGGCACGCTTGCAGGCACGAGGCGACGGCGAAAACTCCCATCAGCTTCGATATCGCTGAGCCCCACCTAGGTCGTTCCACTCTCAGGCCTCCAGTTCTTCGATCTTGGGTTCGGCAAGTCGCCTTTCGAAGCGGCGCGGCAGCGTCCCCGTCTGTGCCAACGTCACGTGAGACATCCCTCTCTGGATAGCTCTGTACCGCTGCGCAGAGAATGGGTCTGCTGACTTGCCCAAGCCAACCCCAGTTCCTGGTCTGATCTGGTTGCCGAGGCCGCGGAGAAGCGTCGCGCCGTAAGCGGCGCCGCTGCCGGGCTCCAAGTTCAGCGCTTCAAGTGCGGCCACGATCGACTTCGGCACAGCCAAGGGTATCCTCCTGAGTGGAGCCCCGAACGTACGCTTGTCGGGACGAGCCGTCATGGCGCATTGCAAACGTTTGCTACGGGCATGCGACGCTACTCCAGAAACGACGGAGCCGCGGTCACCCCTGTGAAGCGGATCGTCAACGTCGGCGCCGACCGCCAGTCGGTGAAGGTCGACGGCGCCGTCCTCGGCAGGACCCGTCATCACCGGTTCCAGGGCGCGGTGACCCCCAGCCGCGTTCTGTTCCAGTCGTCGTCCAAGCTTTTCAGAAGCAATAGATTGGGGGACGCTGAGGACTTCTGGGTCAGGAGCTGGACGCGTTCCCACTCTGCCGAGTAGAGCTTGAAGTCCCATTGCATGAACCTGCTCAAACAAGCGGAGCATTGGAACGGACGAGAGAAGGAGCAATCGGGGGGCGTGTCGGGCTCGTTCTTGTACGCCAGCATGGCGGTATTGAACGCGTCCGTCAGTGCCTTGGCCGCGGCGCGCAAGCTTCCCTTTCCCGAGACCGTCGACATCGGTCCCAGGAGGCGGCCGCGCGGGTCGGCCGAATGGCCGTCGAGGATCGGAATTCCGAGGCGATAGCGGAACTCCGCCCACTGGGCCTCGAGCGTCCGGTAGAGCACCGTTTCTTCGGGCCGGTCCGGGTGGCTCGGCGCGGCCACGTGCACCATCGCGATCGACGCGAGGGACGAGCGATCGAGCGTGCTCGCTCCGCGTCGAGCACTCGCTGCGCGACCGCGCGGGGCGTAGCGCGCGGTCAGCGGTGCGCTCCGATCCCTTGATCCGATCGGCCACTATCGCGCCTGAACGGGCCTTAGACGGACACCTGCAGCACTACGCGGCAGGTGGTCTCGGCCGCTCGACCTCGGCGTTGACAGTCCTTGTGCGTGGCTGACTGCCCGCCTGCACTACGCTGGAAAGGGGCCGGCAGCCTTCGCCCACGTGACCAAACTAGTTCTGGAGCGCGCCAAGCTACCCAAGCCGCCAACCGCAGCGCCGGCGCCGGTGAAGAAGGAGAGACGCTCGTGTCTCGCTTCGGTCTGGCCTCCTCTTTTCCGCGTTCGTTTCGGTGGTAACGGTCCCGGTGTGATTCGAGACGCGCGATCGCCGATCCGAAATCAGTGGGCATGCCGAAGTCGATGGTTGCTTAGGACCTTGCCTGCGACAGCAAAGCGCCACCGCGAACGCGCTCACCCTTCCGCGCAGGCTATCCCCTGATGCTCCTGAATCGGGGTGAAGCCCTCCCCTACCCTCCCCGCGCCCTCTTGATCTCCACCCGCGTCATCGGGCCGCGCATGAACGTCATGGCCCACCGCGGTTGCAAGAGCGCCGTTGCGTTGGCGTGCGCGTTCCTGGTGACGAACCAGCGGGGCTTGAGGTGTTTGAGCAGGTGGTCGAGCTCCTCGAGGCTCGTGCCGATGTGGGCTTGGTTGACGATGCCGTCGATCACGCGTTCGCGATCGGCGTCGGTTTGCAGTCGGCCCAAGCACCAGAGGCCTGCGTTGCTCAAGGAGCGATAGTCGAGGTCCATCGGGTTCTGCGTGGCGATCACGACGCCGACGCCGAAGGCGCGCGCCTGCTTCATTAGGGCGACGAGCGGTCGCTTCGTCGGTGGGTTCGCCGGGTGCGGCGGTAAGAAGCCGTACACCTCGTCGAAGACCACCAGCGCGCGCAGGCGCTGCGATCCGGGCAAGCCACGCACCCAGGTGAGGACCTCTTCCAACACCAGCCCGAGCACCAGCGCGCGCTCGTCGTCATCGAGATGCGCGACGCTCACCACGGTGATCGGCGTCTTGCTCTTGCCGCCCGTGCTCGACTCCACCGGCTTCATCCACTCGCCCACGTCGAGCGTCTCGCCCTGCCGCCAGCTCGCGAAGCTCGGCGAGGCGAGCAACGTGTTGAGCCCGGCCGCCAGATCTTTGCGCGCCTTCTTCGATAGAAAGGCGTCGGTCTCAAGCGCGCCCACCCGCTCGATCGGCGGCGTGAGCACGTCCTCGAGCAGCGCGCCCAACTCGGCCGACTGCCCAGCCAGCAGCCGCCGCTCGGCGAGCAGCGCGAGCAGAACGTGCTCGCGGCTCTTCGCCGGATCCGGGTCCCGCCCGAGCAGCCGCAACACCAGCGAGATCGCCGCCGAAAGCGCTGCACGCGCGCCATCCCGATCGGTATCCCAGCGCGCCGAGCGCCGCTCGAGCGAGGAGAGCACGTGCAAAAGCTCGCCAGCGTCGGCCCCCGGCGTGATCACGCGGACATGCGTCTTGTCGCTGAAGTCGGCTAGCTCGGGCGTGCCGATACCGTACGCCTCCAGGCCCACGCGCCGCTCCTCCGCGAGCCGCGCCGCGTAGGCCGCGACGTCCTCATCCGGCGTTGCGCCCTCCACCCAAGGCACGAGCACCTCGGGGCTGAACGACGGAAACTGCAGCAGCAGGTTGGGCAGGTCCCCTTTCACGTCGATCACGAGAACGGGGACCTGATTGCGCGCGGCCTCTTCAATCATGACGGTAACCAGGCCGGTTTTGCCGCTACCGGTCATACCAACAGCCACGCAGTGAGTGACCAGATGGTGCGCCGGCAATTGAAGGGTAGAGAGCTCCGCGCGACCATCGAGCGGCCGCGTGACGCCCAGATGGAGCGCGGGTCTCATCTGCGGCTCAGCCCTCTCCGATCGGGCTGCTGTTGGGCAATCCGGGGCGCGTTAGCGGGCCGGCTGCGGCCGCTGCCGGAGCTGGAACTGGCGCAAAGTTCACTGGGGTAGTGCCGGCCGCCGGTTGCGCGCCTTGCTCCTTTGCTGCCTCGACCTTGGGCTCCGCACGCTCCACTTTCACCACCGAACGAACCGAAGGCGCATACTCCTCCACATCGTCAAACGGCGTGCGTAGATAGGTAACCACACGGCGAACCTCGTCATAGCTGCGGATGAAGAGCGTGTAAGCTTGCCTTCGCTCAACGGCCGCTTGTGTGGGAGCCAGCGGCGTGGCCTGGTTTGCCACCGCCAGCAGCATCTTCACAGCCGTCTCCTCAGCGTCCGCGAGTTCCTCTTGCGTGACGGCTGCGCGACTCTGAATCGTGCTCCAGTTGCGCCGGATATGCGAAGCAAGCGCCGAGACCGACTCCGCGAGGTTCTTGTAGCCGTTGGGGCTCTTGAGGTCCCCGAGCTTGCTGTTGTCGATCATCCCGCGCATGGCGAGCGTATTGATGTCGGAGAGAAAGAGCGTGCGATAGCGGTTTAGCTTTGCGTCGTACTCGGGGATCTCCCCGGGCGCAGCGCTCGCCAATAGGTGGTTAAACTGGGTTTGGATCGCCGCCTGCGTCTTCACCTCGAGCGTGTCGAAATGCGAGATGTCGAACACCGGCAGCTCGAGCACCACCTGGGCGCGCAGCGACAGGATCTTCGGCACGCGCACAAGGATCGCCGTGCAGCTCGCTGTAATGTCGACGTTGAGCGGCGCGTAATCGGCCTCGGTGATGGCGCTCAGCTGAGGACGCACCGTTTGCAGCGCCACCGAGAAATCACTCGAGCCGTCCGCACTACTGGATTGGGAGGGGCCATTCATGGTCATGACGAATCTCCTTTTGCACCAGCACCATGGAGCTCCGCCCCGCCCGCGGCCTCATGCCCCGTGACGGCGCTTCCCCCAAACGCTGGTCCCGACAAGAAGGCGACTGAAAACGAAGTTTGGCCACTAGAAATCGACAGAAGCCTGTCGATTTGCTTCCCGAACTGCAAATCTCCGCAAAAAAGCACTTAAGTGCCCCCGTAAGACATCACCAGGTCAAGAAGGAGCACTCGAGTGCCCATTTATAACGCGACGCAGCAGAAATGGAGCACTTGAGTGCCCGATTTTTATGCGCTGCAGCAAAACGATGGCACTCAAGTGCCCTCTTTTAATGCAACGCGGCGGGCAAGGGGCACTTGAGTGCTTTTCGGCGGGAGAAGCGGAACGAGCCAAACCTGGTTCATGGGTGACACGAACCGGGGAGGCTGGTGACACGAACCGGGTTCATGGGTGACACGAACCGGGAAGGTCGGCCCACGAACCGGTGGCTTCGAGTCACTGACCGGGAAGGCTGGTAACGCGAACCGATTTGGAGGCTACATGAACCGGGATGCAGGACCAGAGACCGGGAAGGTTGGTGACATGGCCCAGCGGGTAACGTTGTCTGACTAGGTGTCTGTACCGTCACGGATGTTCGCCACCCGAGAATAGTGTGGCCACGTTGGTCAGCTCACGGCGATAACCCCGTATGGCTGCCGAACGCTCTGCTGCAGAGACTGCCCTTACGGTGGAGGTCGAGAGCACACCCTATCGCTTCGTGAAACAGCTTTCCGGCGGGGCGATGGGCGAGGTCGTGCTGGTGGAGCACGTGGAACTCGGTGAACGCCGGGTGATGAAGCTGTTGCGCTCGAACTTGGCGGGGGTGGAGGACCTTGCGCTGCGCATGCGCACCGAGGCTCGGGTGTTGACCAAGCTCGATAGTCCGCATGTGGTGCGGGTGCATGACTTCGGGCGCACCCAGAGCGGGCGGCCGTACTTGGTGATGGAGGCTCTCGAGGGCTGCACGCTCAAGGAGCTGGTGCAAACCGAGGGTTGGCGCTCGGCCGCGCAGGTCAAGGAGATCGCTCGGCAGATTCTGCTGGGGCTTTTGCAGGTTCACCGCCTTGGCATCGTCCACCGCGATCTGAAGCCCGACAACGTCTTCTATTGCCGCTCCAAGGGGGACAAGGGAGCCGCTGGCGTCGAGCTGGTGAAGATCCTCGACTTCGGCATCGTGCGCGTGGTGGAGGACGAGGTGCGCGCCAAGCTGGGTCACGTGGCACCAACCGCCGAGGGCATGTTGGTGGGGACGCCAGCCTATTTGGCTCCGGAGCAGGCGATTGGCGTGCGTGTTGGGCAGGGTGCAGACCTTTATTCAACCGGCGCAATTCTCTGGTTCTTGCTCGTGGGTCGCGCGCCCTTTCAACGTGAAACCCAGTTGGATCTATTGCGCGCCCACGTGATGGATGCGCCCACCGCTCCCTCGGCGGAGGTGGACGCGCAAAGGCGCGCTGACGTCACGCAGCTTGACGCGTTCATTTTGCGCGCGCTCGAGAAAAAACCGAGCGATCGCTTCGGCTCGGCCAGCGAGATGCTGGCTGCGCTCGAGGCCTTGCCGAAGCTCGAGCCGAGCGTCGTCGCGCCCGCAAGCGCCGTCGTCGAGGCGCTTGCGAGCCCTGCTGTTGAGGCTACGGTGCCTGGCCTGCCGGTGTTTACGCCGGGCGCTCGGCCCGATACGCGACCGACGATGCGCATGAGTGACGCGCAGGCGGCGCAAGCGGCGCAGCGGTCGGCGAGGGGGCGGAGCGAGCGAGCGCCTTCCGAGCCGCAAGGCCGCGCGAACAAGCCCGCGCATCCTTATGAACTGCGAGGTGCCGCGCTGATTTGGGTCAAGGTCGGTATTGGCGTCTTGGCGTTGGTCGCTGTCGCTCTGGTGATCGCCATCTTGCTCCAGCGGATGAGCCGATGAGCGCGGCCGCAGCTCGAAAGCGTGTGGTACAAGCGGAGGCAAACGTCGTGAAGGGGCCGAAGGGAACACTGAAAGTCATTGCGGGGAGCGGCGCTCGGGTGCCGGACACCGTGCGTGAACTTGAACGGCTCGAGTTCGGCTTCCAGCCGACCGGCCCTGCTCCAACTCCCGCTCCCGCGCCCTCCGTGCAGCAAGCTTCTGGCGAGGTGGCGAAGGACGCTGACTTTGATCCGCGCGCTACGCAGGGCCACGAAGACCCGCTGATGTTGCGCCCCGGCGATCGCATCGCCGATTTGCTGGTGGAGGGCCTGCTTGCTCGCGGCGGCATTGGAGAGGTCTATGTGGCCAAGAGCGAGATGCTGCACAAAACCTTCGCGGTGAAGGTGCTTTCGCGGCGCTACCAGCTGCGCGCGGACGTTCGTCAACGCATGGAGACCGAGGCGCGGGCGCTCGCCGAATTCGGCAATCACCCTGGCATTGTCAAGGTTCACGCCGCTGGTGTTGATACGCGGGTGGGGCCGTACATCGTGATGGACCTGCTCAAAGGCAACACGCTGCGGGAGATCCTGGCCGTGCGCGGCGCGCTCGGAATCCCACGCGCGCTTTCGCTCGCCGTGCTGATCGCCAACATCACGGATGATTTGCACGCAACCGGGATCATTCATCGCGACCTCAAACCGGAGAACGTATTCATCGTTAACCAGCCCAATGACGAGTTCGGCCTGGTGCTGCTCGACCTCGGCTGTATCAAGGCGCCTTACTCTGGGCGGACCACGGATCGCGCGCACGCCATGGGTACGGTGCGTTACATGAGTCCGGAGCAGCTCGGCGGTCAGAAGGCCGGAACGATCAGCGATCAGGTGGCGGTGGGCCACATGCTGTACGAGATGGTGGTGGGTGAACACGCCTTCGAGGAGCTGCGGCGCAATGCGGGAGATGCAAGTCCGGCGATTGAAGCCTCATGGCAGCTGTTTGCCACCATTCATCCTCCGCCGGAGACGGTCTGTCCTGGGCCGTTGTGGCAGATCATTGCGCGGCTTTTGGCACGCGAGCCGGCGGACCGGTTTCCTTCGATGGGGGCCGCAGCCGCGACCATGAAGCAGCACCTCCATTCGCTCGTCGCCAACCGCAGCGACGAGCTGCTGCGCAGCCTGGCCGCGCACCCGCAAATGACGCCGACGCCTAACGCCGCCGGTGTGCGGCCCGAGTTAGCGGTGGGACGCTCTGGCGTCGCGCTACCGGCCTCCAGGCCGCTCGTGCTCGCACGCAGTCGGGTGGACCTTCCCGATCACCTTGGTCCGAGCGTAACCGGGCCGCGACGATCCGCGGGTCAGGTGCTGAAGAACCCCGAGTGTAGCCTCGACTCGACGATGGCGGTGCCCACGTTGACGATCCGCAAGCAGGGCAAGCCGCAGCGGCGGTTTGTTGTCGCAAGCGGCGCCATTCTCGGGCGCGGGGAGGACGAGGCCGACATCGTGATCGACGACCCAAGCGTGAGCCGAAAGCACGCTGAGTTGAAGCTGGAGGATGAACAGCGCCTGCGTTACGCGCTCGCGGATCTTGGTAGTCGCAACGGGACCGAGCTGCGCGGCGAGCCGGTCCAGTACGACACCATCGCCGCGGGAGAATTCTTCACGCTCGGCGACGTTGAACTGCAGCTCTTGCCGCCCGGCCACTACGAGCCAAGCGGGGTGTTTCGGCCCACGGGGCGCTCGCGTGTGGTGCCGGCCCCACGCCGTTCCGAGGAGCGCGTTCCAGCCACCGAGCGCGCGAGTTCAGAAAAGCTTCGCAGCGCGGGTGGTTGGGAGCGCGCGCGCGAGCACGTGCTGACCACCATCATTGCGCTGATCGTGCTGGGCCTGGTGGCGATTGTGTTGCTGCTGCTGCACACCTACGGCGTGATTGTCCTGCCTTACCTACCGAGTCGTGCGCAATGACAAGTAAGCCTGCTTCCAGAGAGACCCTCGGATTGGTCAAAGCCGCGCTCGCGGAGCCCAGCGCGGAAGATGCAGCGCGCAAGCTCGAACTGGTCAAGCGCCTCGAGTCCGACGTGGACTTCCGTCACGCGATCGAGAAGCGAAATGAAGTTGCCGAGGAGGCGCAAAACGATATGCCCGGCGTGGGCGTCGTGCGTGCCGAAGAGCTGCTGCGTCGGCTGGATGCAAAGGCGCAACCGGCTCTCCCAGCTGTCGAGATCGCCCTCGGTCAGGACACCGTTCGTGATCTTGCGCCCCCTGTCCCCGACGGCGGAGCCGCAGCGAACGGCGAAGCGCCGGAGCGTCGCGGACGCAGCCTGACGCAGCCCTCGGTGAACGCCGGTGCGCCTTCCTCCGGACCGGCCAGCGACGAGGAAACCGCGCCGCCGCTGTCGCACGAGGAGCGCCGCATGTCGAACGGCTTGATCGCGCTGGCGCTGGTGGCGCTGCTGGCCTTGGGAGCGCTGATTTGGCTAGCGGCTCGCAGCTTGCTCGAGAGCGATGAGCCGCCGAAATCCGTGGGCAGCGCGACAAGCGCTGCGGTTGCGAGCAGCACGTTGCGCGTCCCTAGCAGTGTCAGCACCCACCCCGACGGTCCGACCGCTACGAGCCGAGCGCAACCGTCGGTGACGCCGGTGCTGCCCAGCGGGACGAGCGGCGGGCCCCCCGTAAGCAGTACAGCGAGTTCAGCCAAGCCTGGCCCCACCGTCTCAGCCAAGCCACCCGCCGCTACAGCCAAACCGTCTGCAACCGGCATGTACGTCCTAGAAGGAGAAAAGCAATGATTGGCAAACGAGCCGTGGCGATCGCTGTGGCGATCGGCGCGCTGAGTCTCGGCGTTCTTCCGAGTGAGGCCCAAGCCGACGGCGTCGATGAAGCGTTTGCCCGCGGGCAGAAGCTGGCGAAAGAGGGGCAGATCGCCGAGGCGGAGGCGGCCTTCGAGCAGGCGTGGGCGGGCCGCAAGAGCTGGGACATTGCGGGCAACCTCGGGCTGACCGAGGCGGAGCTGGGCAAGTGGGTGGAGGCCGCCGAGCACCTGGACTACGCGGTCACCCACATCGGCGGTCTCGCCACGCCAACCCAGAAAAAGGCGCTGACCGAACGGTTCGAGCTAGCAAAGTCGAAGGTGGGCACCGTGCAGGTGGCGAGTCCACGCGTGGTCAACGTGAAGGTCGGCTCGCGGGTGCTGCGCTCGGACGCACCGTTTTTCCTCGCTCCGGGGGCGCACAAACTCGAATGCAGTGAAGAAGGCTACGAGTCGACCACGATGGACGTGGTGGTGGAGGGCGGGCGCGTGGCCAAGGTGCTGATCGAGCTAAAGAAGCGAAACGCTGGCCCGGAGGGGCCGACTGTTCCCGTTGTGCCAGTCATACCGGTCGAGGAGCCAAGGCCGTCCTGGCCGGGGTGGCTCCTCGGCGGAGTTGGGCTTGCCGCCGCTGGCGTTGGCGCAGGGCTGCTCGGCGTCGGGCAATCCGGCTTGGCCGACGCCGAAGCGACGGGCGCGAGCATTTCCGCAGCCGGTGGCACGTGCACCGCCAGCGGTGGCGGCTCCCCGGAGTGTGCTGGCTTGGCTGACGATCTCGACGCCGCCGCCAGCCTTTCCAGCGGTGGCGTGGTGATGCTGATCGCCGGCGGAGCGCTGCTGATCGGCGGCGTCATCTACCTCGTTCTTCCCGATGAACCACAAAATCCCAAGGTGAGCATTGCCCCGTGGGTTGCCCCCGGCAGCGCCGGCCTGTTGTTGCAAGGAGTCTACTGACATGCGCTCGAGCCCCTGGATCACCGTCCTTGCCTTTGGCCTTCAATACGGTTGCAGCTACCCGCTCTGTGACTACGCCCCGTGCGCTGACGCCGGAGGCGCAGCCGGAGCCGGAGGCACCGCAGGCGCAGGAGCCCAAGGCGGAGAGGGCGGCCAGGGCGGAAACGCTGGCGGCGGCGGCATCGGTGGAGAAGGCGGCCAGGGCGGCGGACCGCCGCCAACCTGCACCCCCACCGAAGGCGAGCCGATCGGGCCGGATTGCGGTGTCTTCGTCGACCCCGGCGCCGCAGGCGACGGCACACAGGGCTCGCCGACCGGCAACCTGCAACAGGCGCTCGACCAAGCCGCCGCGAATCCCAGCGCTTCGCGCGCCGTCTATATCTGCGGAGATGCGCCGCTCACTGGCAGCCTCACTATCCCCAGCGGACTAACCGTCTATGGCGGACTCAGCTGCAGCAATTGGACGTATGCCGCAGCCAACCCCAAGGCCCAACTCACCGGTAGCGCGAACGCAATCACGCTCACCGTACTTACCGGCAGCGTCCTCCTGCAAGACCTCGCCGTGGCCGCCCCTAACGCCACCGACCCTGGCGCGAGCAGCATTGCGTTACTCGCCAATGACGCCGTCGCGCTCGAGCTGGTACGAACAACGGTTACCGCTGGCAATGGCGCAGCGGGAGCAAACGCTGCAGCCCCTGGAATGGCTGCGCCCGCCGGCACTGGCGGTACGATGGGTGAACTTGGTTGCGATGCAGGAGCTGTGAGCGTGGGCGGAACAGGCGGGCCCGCGCCCGTGTGTGATGCTGGTACGCCAGCAAGCGCTGGGGGCATTGGCGGCAATGGGACGAATACCAGCGAGGGTGGAAACGGAAACCCCGGCGCGATGAGCGGTGGTACCAGCGGTGCGGGCCAAACGGCGCTGGCATGTACGAACGGCGGGCAAGGCAGCCCCGGCGCCAACGGCACAGCCGCCCCCGCCCCAACCACTCTTGGCACGCTGACCCTCGCCGGCTACATCCCCGCGACCCCGGCGCCCGGCAGCGCAGGCGGTGGCGGCAAAGGTGGCGGCGGTGGTGGCGGTGGATACAACTGCGTCCTCAACGTGACCGCTGGTCCAGGCGGCGGTGGCGGTGGTTCGGGCGGCTGCGGTGGCGCGGGCGGAGACTCGGGCGGGGCCGGTGGAGCCAGCTATGCGCTGGTGCTCTTAAGCAACGCCACGGTCACGCTCACCGATAGCCAATTGGGCAGCGGCAGCGGCGGACAAGGCGGACAGGGCGCCGCGGGACAGGCCGGAGGAGGAGGCAGCTCGGGCGGAATTCAAGGGTTGCCCAATGGCGGAGCAAATACGCTCATCTCGGCGGCTTGCTCGGGAGGCAGCGGCGGCAAAGGCGGAGACGGCGGACCTGGAGCCGGTGGCCTCGGCGGACCTTCTGCAGCGATTGCGTCGCTCGCCGCTGGCGCGGTCATCGGCGAAAACTCCAGCCTCACCGCCGGCAGCCCTGGCAGCGGCGGCACTGGAGCCGCAGGCGCGCCCACCGGCAACAGCGGCCCCTCGTGTGAAGGCACCCTCGTGCTCACCGCAGGTGCGTCTAACTGCGAATCCTGAGCTTGGACGTTTTTTCTCCCTACCTCGAAATCCCTGAGCACCCGGAGCCCGACCCCGTGATTGCAACAACGATGAAGAGAAACGAGTTGGCTCTTGGCCCGCTCAACGGTCTCTGGAAGTCGGAGTCCCCCCGCGAGCGCAGCGCGCGAGTTTGGGGGGACCGGGCGAGCTCCGCGAGACCGAGGGGGGCAGCCAAGTCTGCTCTGGCTCTGGTCATTCTTGGAGCGGTGGAATTGGCGGGCTGCGGCGATGACTCGAGCTGTCCCGAAGGCTTCACCTGCATATCGAACAGCGGAGCCGGAGGCACCGCCGGAGCCGGAGCCCAAGGCGGCGAGGGCGGGATTGGCGGAAACGCCGGCGGGGCCGGCAATGGTGGAAACGGCGGGCAAGGCGGCGCCCCGCCGCCAACCTGCACGCCAACCGAAGGCGAGCCGATTGGCCCGAACTGCGGCGTCTTCGTCGACCCCGGCGCCGCAGGCGACGGCACACAGGGCTCGCCGACCGGCAATCTGCAACAGGCTTTGGACCAAGCCGCCGCGAATCCCAGCGCTTCGCGCGCCGTCTATATCTGCGGAGATGCGCCGCTCACTGGCAGCCTCACCATCCCGAGCGGACTAACCGTCTTTGGCGGACTCAGCTGCAGCAATTGGACGTACGCCGCTGCTAACCCGAAGGCGCAGCTCACAGGGCAGGCTAATGCAATAACGGTCACCGTGTTAACGGGCAGCGTGTTGATGCAAGACGTTGCAGTCTCTGCGCCGAACGCCACCGACCCTGGAGCGAGCAGCATTGGGTTACTCGCCAATGACGGGGCTGCGCTCGAGCTCGTACGAACAACGGTTACGGCTGGCAATGGCGCAGCGGGTGCAAACGCCACGACCGAAGCGAACGCCGCACCCTCGGGCACCGGCGGGACGATGGGCGAACTTGGTTGCGACGCTGGTGCGGCGAGTTTGGGCGGAACAGGCGGTCCCGCGCCCGTGTGTGACGCTGGTACGCCGGCAAGCGCTGGGGGCATCGGCGGCAATGGGACGAATACCAGCGAGGGTGGAAACGGAAGCCCCGGCGCAATGGGCGGTGGCACGGCCGGCCAAGGCCAGACGGGGGTTATCTCGTGCGCGAACGGCGGGACTGGTTCCAACGGCACCCCCGGCGCCAACGGCACAGCAGCCCCAGCCCCAACCACTCTCGGTACTCTCACCCTCGCCGGCTACATCCCCGCGACCCCGGCGCCCGGCAGCGCAGGCGCTGGCGGCAAAGGCGGCGGCGGTGGTGGCGGTGGATTCAACTGCGTCCTCAACGTGACCGCCGGCCCAGGCGGCGGCGGCGGTGGTTCTGGCGGCTGCGGCGGCGCGGGCGGAGACTCGGGCGGGGCCGGTGGAGCCAGCTATGCGCTGGTGCTCTTAAGCAACGCCACGGTCACGCTCACGGATAGCCAACTAGGCAGCGGCAGCGGCGGACAAGGCGGAGCCGGAGCCCCGGGACAGGCTGGAGGAGGAGGTTCGCTAGGCGGCCAGGATGGCGCCTCGAACGGTGGCGCCAACCCGCTACTTTCGACGGCCTGCAACGGCGGCAGCGGCGGCAAAGGCGGAGACGGCGGACCTGGAGCCGGTGGCCTCGGCGGACCTTCTGCAGCGATTGCGTCGCTCGCAGCTGGCGCGGTCATCGGCGAAAACTCCAGCCTCACCGCCGGCAGCCCTGGCAGCGGCGGACCGGGAGCCGCAGGCGCGCCCAACGGCGGTAGCGGGCCCGCTTGCGAGGGCACCCTCGTGCTCAACGCTGGCGCGTCCACCTGCGAATCCTGAGCTTGGACGTTTTTTCTCCCTACCTCGAAATCCCTGAGCACCCGGAGCCCGACCCCGTGATTGCAACAACGATGAAGAGAAACGAGTTGG
>JBILLK010000054.1:0-20211 GCA_044376115.1 Polyangiaceae bacterium
CGGAGAGACCTGCACTTCGCAAGACGACACCATCGGCGAATGTGTGGCCGACGAGGACGTGGACCCGACGGTCTACGCTCAAGGCGCAGGCCTATGCGACTGTCGACAGGCGCCCGGCTCACAGGAGAACCAGCTCGGACTCTTGGCAGCGCTGCTCGCCGCGGTCGGCCTCGGCCGGCGCCGCAAGCGCAACTAACCGATAATCATTGATTCCTTGAGGAGGTTCCCTTCGCGGAACCTCCTCAAGTTCCATCGCTGAAACAGTGGTAGGTCTGTGGTGTTTACGATGTGGTCTGCGAGCAGCTTGCCCATCACCGGGGCCATCATGAAGCCGTGCCCCATGAAGCCTGAGGCTTGGTAGAACTCGTCGACGCCGTCCACCTGGCCAACGATCGGGTTTTGGTCGGGCGTTAAATCGTAACAGCCAGCCCACTGGCGCAGTACTTTGACGGCGCCGACGCTCGGCACGGTTTTGACCAGCGCCGATGCATAGAGCGATAAAAACTTGATGCTCGAGCGCATATCGATGCCCTCCGGTACATCGTGGTTCGATATGCCGCCGACGATCTCGCCGCGCGTCGACTGGGAGAAGTAGAGGCCATTTGACAAGTCGGCGACGAGCGGTGTGAGCCACGGCTTGAGCGGCTCGCTGGAACAGATCTCGTGCCGGTGCGGCTTGTTGGGGAGCTCGACGCCGAGCATGGCCGCAACCCCGGGACTCCAGGCGCCACAAGCGTTCACCACGCGGTTGGTCGCGATCTCTCCCTGGTCCGTGCACACGGCCAGGATCTTCGACCCTTGCGTGCGGAAGCCGGTGACCTTGGTAAAGGTGCGGATGGAAACCCCGTGCGACTCGGCGCCCTTGGCGTAGCCCCAAACGAATGGCCAGGGAAACACCACCGCGTCATTGGGGTTGTAGCTCGCTGAAAGCACGCCCTCGACCTGCAGCTCGGGCACGACCTTCTGAGCTTCTTTGGCTGTAAGCAGGCGCGTGGCGTGACCACATTCATTCTGAACTTTGACGCTGGCGTGGAGCGACGCCTCTGATTCCTTGTTGCGGACGAGAAACAGGTAGCCGCCTTGGCGGAACCACACATTGATCTTCATCTGCGAGGCGAAATCCGCGCAGATGCGCAGGCTCTCTTGCATCAGCCGAACGTTGGTTTCGCTCGAGAACTGTGCGCGTACGCCGCCGCCGTTGCGGCCGGAGGCTCCGCTGCAGAGGTAGCCTTGCTCGAGCACCACGACGCGTTTGACACCGTGCTCGCGTGCAAGATTGTAGGCGGTAGCGAGACCCATGATCCCGCCGCCGATGATCACGATGTCGGCCTGCTCAGACATGCGGCCCGTAGGCTATCAGGCCGGTGCCCGCTTCCGATAGCGCAGCCGATGAATCGGCAAGCCATCGGCGATCGCTCGGTGTTCACGCGGGCTGCGCGCGCCGTACGGGTTTTCAACCATGTGCGGGTTGCCCGCTTCATCACCGGCTGGCTCGAACGCAGGGTGAGCCGAGACCAACGCTTCATAACGCTGCGCGCGTTCTTCCACGTCGGTCTGGATGAACAAGTGCCCCTCGGGGGTCAACAAGCGCGCGATGTTGACCAGCAGCTCCTCGCCCAAAACCAGCCGCTTCTCATGGCGCTTCTTCCACCACGGATCGGGGAACATCAGGAAGACCGCGCGCACCGAGGCGTCCGGGCGAAGCCGGTCTAAGGCGATCTTGGCGTCCGCGGCGAGCACGCGCGCCTGCGCCGAGAGCCCGCCCTTCTTCAGCTTCTCATCGACGATGTTCGCCCATTTGAAGCGAATCTCTAGGCCGAGCAAGGTGACCTCGGGAGCTGCTGCACAGCGCTCGAACATGAAGCCGCCGCGACCAGGCCCGATCTCGATCTCCCACGGACCTTCACGGCCGGGGAAGATCTCAGGGAAGGCAACGGGATCTGCGCCCGGCGGAAGTTGAGCCGCGTGAGCGTAGGGATGTCGGGGGTTGACGACCTTATCCATCGATGGCGAGACGCGTGTACACTCCCGCGCCGCCGATCGGAACCGAAAGTGACATCCCCGCCTTCCTCGCGCACAAAAGCGCTGATTACAAGCCTCCGAGCCCGCGTTCGCCCCTATGCACCGTATCTCATCGCGAGTTCGCTGCTGGCTTGGCTCGCGATCCGCAACATCTTCGCCGACGCCAAAGGTCCGGCTGTTCCGCTCGACGACTCGTACATTCACTTCGTTTACGCCAAGCGCTTTGCTCAGTTTGAGCCGTTCGTATTCTCTCCAGGTGACGGCCCGACCAGCGGCGCGACCAGCTTCTTGTGGCCGCTCTTGCTCGCGCCGTTCTACCTGATCGGTTTCCACGACAGCTCGATCATCTGGGCGGCCTGGCTGCTGGGCACGGTGCTTCATGCGGCTACCGCGCTCGAGACCAAGCGGCTCGCCGAGAAGGTCGCGGGGCCGATCGCAGCGGTGGGCGCCTCGGTGATGTGCCTCTTGTTCGGCGCCTTCGCGTGGTTCGCCTGGAGCGGGATGGAGACGATGGGGCTGGCGTGGTCGATGACGCGCGCCATTCGCCTAACGGCGGACTATGCGGAGGCAACGCCGGCGCAGCGCACGGGCGCGCTCGCACGCAAGGCCGCGATCGCGGGGGCCCTCTGTCCGCTGTTCCGGCCGGAAGGAGGCTTCATCGCTTTGGTGGTCGCCGGCGCGATCTTGCTGCTCAGCTTTCGGAACCAACGGCGCATCGCTCTCTCGTCCGCTGCGCTCGCGACCGCTGGCGTGCTGATCTCGCCAGTGTTCAATTGGCTGCTGACTGGCCATGCGCGCTCGACGACGACGATGGTCAAGTGGGGGCCCGGTAACCCTTATTACGTCGGGGAACGGCTCTCGCAGTTCTTCTTCGGGAACGTACAAATGTTCCTGACCGAGCTGCTTTCGGCTGGCCCGTTTACTACGATATTTTTGCCCGACTATACGCATTACGTATTGGCGGCAGGGCTGCTGGCCTTTCTCGCCATCATCGTTCGAACCAAGAATTACAAGGTCGGCGGGCTGATTCTGCTGTTTGTTCTGAGCAGCGTCATCCCCTGTACCTTCATTACGATCCTATGGAACCGCGTGCGCTACATCTGGCCTTACGCGCCAGCGTGGTTCGTACTCGTCGCCTGTCTCGGGCACGAGATCGCTGCGATGGTCGGCAAGCTCACCAAGACGGACGTGCGCTGGGTGGCTGGTATCGTCACCGGGGTCTTCGCCGGCGCTCTCGGGACCAAGCTCACCTGGGCGCTCAACGACCTGGCCAATAGCTCGCGCGCCATCACCGAGCAGCAGGTCAAGCTCGGTCGTTGGGCCAAGGACAACCTGCCAGCGGACGCGCGCATTGGGCTCAACGACACGGGGGCGATTGCATACTTCTCTGAGCGAAGGACCTTCGATGTCGTCGGCTTGACCACGCAGGGCGAGGCTCCCTATTGGGTCCAAGGCTCAGGGAGCCGATATGAGCATTATGAACGGCTCGGCGCCGACAAACTGCCGACCCATTTTATCGTCTACCCCGAATGGATGGGTATTCCAGGCGTGCTCGGTGAAGAGCTGTTCTCGGCCACGGTGACGAACCAGAGCATCCTCGGCGGTAACACCAAAGTAGCCTTCGTCGCCGACTGGTCGAACTTGGGGCGAGGCGCGCGGCCGATGTTGCGCGAGCGCCAGAGCACCCTCGTCGACGAGCTGGACGTAGCCGACGTCGAATCGGAGAAAGAGCACGCCTACGATATTTCGCCGTGGGCAACCGAGGGTGACAACCGCGTAGTCAACGCCTGGAACGACGCTGGGGACGAGCTTGGCGACGGCGGTCGGTTCAGGCGAACGTACGATTCGTTCAAGCTCAATTTTACCGGCACGACCAATCCTGTGTTGGTGATGCGGGTAGCGGCCCCGGAGCCGATCAAGGTCTCCATATCGGTGGATGAGGCTGTAGTGGGTGAAGCTCAGTTTGCCGAGGGCGTCTGGACCGAACTCGACTTTCCGCTCAAGGCGATGACCGGCGTTCACAAGGTGACCATCACCGCTGTGCCTGGTCAGCTGATGGCGCGCCGTAAGCTTGGAGAGGATGGCCAGCCACTTCCGCCCGAACCCAAGACCTTCGGCACGATGCACTATTGGCTGTTCGCCGAGTGATGAGACCGTCGCTCGCTGCGACTATGGCCGTTTTTCTCGAAGAGGGCCCGAGTCATTCTTGTTGCCGCGTCCACCTCCGGTGGAATACGAAAGAAACCACATGACCGAGTTGCGAACCCTTTATCCCGCGATTGAGCCCTACAACCAGGGCATGCTGAAGGTCTCGGACCTGCACAGCATCTACTTCGAAGAGTCGGGCAATCCGAAGGGGAAGCCCGCCGTCTTCGTCCACGGCGGGCCTGGCGGCGGTACCGATCCGAAGCATCGGCGCTTCTTCGACCCGAGCGTTTATCGCATTGTGCTCTTTGATCAGCGCGGCTGCGGTAAGTCCAAGCCGTTCGCCTCCTTGGAGGACAACACCACCTGGGCGCTGATCGAGGACATGGAGAAGCTGCGCACCCATCTCGCGATCGACCAGTGGTTGGTCTTTGGTGGTTCCTGGGGCTCTACGTTGGCCTTGGCTTACGCTGAGCAATACCCAGCGCGCGTGACCGAGCTCGTGCTGCGCGGCATCTTCTTGCTGCGTAAGTGGGAGATTGATTGGTTCTATCAAGAGGGCGCCAGCCGCACCTTCCCCGACGCTTGGGCCGATTATCTCGCGCCCATCCCGGTCGAAGAGCGGGGGGACCTGCTAAAGGCCTATCACCGCCGGCTCACCTCGGAAGACCGCGCCGTCGCGTTGGCTGCAGCCAAGGCCTGGAGCATCTGGGAGGCTTCCACGAGCTTGCTCTTCCCCGACGCCGCCGTGATCGCACGCATGGGCGGAGATGACTTCGCCACAGCCTTCGCCCGCATCGAGTGTCACTACTTCATCAACCAAGGCTTCTTCGAGAAGGAGACCTACCTGCTCGATAACATCGCCAAGATTCGGCATATCCCCTGCGTGATCGTTCAAGGCCGCTATGACGTCGTGTGCCCGCCCGAATCAGCTTGGGATTTGAAGCAGGCGTGGCCCGAGGCCGAGCTGCGGATGGTGAAAGACGCCGGGCACGCAGCGTTCGAGCCCGGCAATTTGCACGAGCTGATCCTCGCCACCGACAAATTTCGCTGAGCGCCTCGCTCGCCCGCCCCGGGTGGCTACAGCCAACCTGAGCCGAACCTCTCCCGGTGCCCGCTGGCCGGTGAGAGGTTTTCGTTTAAGAACGCTGTTTCTAAAAATGGCACTCAGTGCCACTTGACACTGAGTGCCACTGGCTGCACCCTATCGGCCATGCGCATTCCGAGTCAGGGTTGGTCGAAGGAAGAGGTCTTTCAGAAGCTGGAGGACGCACGCAAGGCGGACCTCGCTTGGCGCGGGGGCAAGGCCTTTGCGTACGTCTATGACGGCGGGGCTGAGATCGAGGAGGTCGCCAAGAAGGCCTACGCAAGCTTCCTGACCGAGAACGGTCTCGACCCGACCTCCTTCCCGAGCTTGCTCCGCTTTGAGAATGAGCTCGTCGATATGGCGCGCACGCACTTGAACGGACCGGAAGAGGTGCGCGGCTCCTTTACCAGCGGCGGCACCGAGAGCATCATCCTGGCGCTCAAAGCCGCACGCGACCTAGCGCGAGAGCAACGCGGGATCACGGCTCCCGAGGTGATCGTGCCGGTTACCGCGCACGCGGCCTTCCATAAGGCAGGCCACTACTTGGGTATCAAGATCCGGACGACGGGCGTGGACGCACAATCCTTCCGCGCCGATGTCGCCGAGATGGCCGCCGCCATCAATGACCAGACGATCATGCTGGTGGGCTCGGCCTCTGGCTACGCCCATGGGGTGATTGACCCGATCGCTGAGATCGCTGCGCTCGCCGCGGAGCGCGGCTTGCTCTGCCACGTAGACGGCTGCATCGGCGGCTTCCTCTTGCCGTACTTCGAGCGTTTGGGCGCCAAGATCGCGCCGTTTGATTTCCGCGTCCCCGGCGTGACCAGCATGTCGATGGACTTTCACAAGTACGCGTTAGCGCCCAAGGGTGCCTCCGTCGTGCTCTACCGCAATGACGATCTACGGCGTCCGCAGTTTTACGCCTGTGCGAGTTGGGCCGGCTACACGATGATCAACCCGACGATCCAAAGCTCCAAGTCGGGCGGGCCGCTGGCAGCTGCTTGGGCCGTACTCAACTACGTCGGAGATAGCGGCTACCTCGAGATCGCCAGGAAGCTGCTGGAGGCCAAGAACGCCCTGGTCGCCGGCATCCGCAAGATCCCTGGGCTCACGGTGATGGGCGATCCGGAGATGAGCTTGATCGCCTTCACCTCCGAGACGGTGCCTGTATTCCCCATCGCTGATGCGATGAAGAAGCGTGGCTTCTACATTCAGCCGCAATTGGCGTATGGCCCGTCGAGGGAGAACCTCCACCTCACGATTCAGCCCTCGAATGTGCCGTGGGTAGAGGAGCTCTTGCGCTGTCTCGCCGAGTCGGTGGAGGAGGCCAAGGCCGGGCGCGCAGCGTATGAAGAGGCGAAGGCAACCGGCGCGCTGTTCGCCGAGCAGCTGGCCGGGCCCAATGCAGTAGCGATGTTGCCCGGGCTCGTAGCTTCGCTCGGGGTGGGCGGGGGAGGCGCAATGCCGAGTAACATGGCCGACATCAATGCCTTGCTGAACGCGCTGCCGCGACCCATACAGGAGAAGCTGCTGGTCTTCTTCGCTAGCATGCTGTTTACGCCGCAGCGCGAGGGTTGAACGGTGAGCGACGCTCCCTCGCTGCGCGAACGCAAGAAGCTCGAGGCTCGTCAGGCGCTCTGCCAAGCGGCGCTCGAGCTTGCGGCCGCGCGCGGCTTCGATGCCGTGAGCGTGGAGGAGATCGCTGAGCGCGCTGGGGTATCGCGGCGGACGTTCTTTCGTACGTTCGCGACGAAAGAGGCGGTGCTGATGGAGCGCCGCCATTCGCAGCTCGCGGCGTTCAAGTCGGCGCTCATGGCCGCCTCGGACGTCCCACCGTTTGCCGCGATCGAGCAGGCGCTGACAGCGCTGGGGGCCGAGTACCAGCGTGACAGCGCCCGCATCCTTCGTGAACGCGCGCTTTTTGCGAGCTCGCCCCAGCTGTCCGCCCACGACCAGCAGGTCGATCGGGCGTTCGAGGCAGTGATCGCAGAGGCCGTGGCCAAGCGGTCGAAGCGTGCGGTGGAACGGCGCCAAGCCAAGTACTTCGCCGCCGCAGCGGTGGGCGTATTGCGCGTGGCGATCGATGAGTGGGCCGCGGCGAACGGTAAAGTGGATATTGCCAAGGTCGCGCGGCCCGCGCTCAAGCTGCTTTCGCGGCTCGTGGCCTAGTTGGGTTGGCGTCAATCGGCGGGCTGTTCGCCGCCCGAGCGTGCGTCGCGCAGCTTGCCAGCCCACGAATCGAGGTCTTCTCCGAGTTGGGGGAAGAGGCCAGCGACGGGGCTGCTCAGCACGCCGTCGCGCAGACGTTCGAGGCCGCGTCGTAAGCGGCTGCGCACGGTGCCTTCGGGGACGTCCAGGATTTCGGCCATCTCCGGGCCGGAGAGGCCCTCCCAATAATGCAATTCAAGGGTGACCTGCAGGTCGAGCGGGAGGCTGCGAATGGCCTCGCCCAGTGCGGCGCGCTCGGTGACTTTGCGCGCCATCGACGAAAGTCCGGGCGAAAGATCGACAGCCGAGGAGACGCCGAAATCCAGCTTCTCGTCGCGCTTCTTATTGCGATAATGCCCGTACAGCTCATTGCGGGCGATGGCGAAGAGGAAGGTGCGGAAGGACGACGCGCCGCGGAACCTCGGCGCCGCCTCGATGCAGCCTACGAAGGTACGCTGCACGAGGTCGCTCACGTCCCCATAGACCTTGTTCTCGAAGAAGCGGTAGACCGACTCGAAATGGCGCTCGAACAGCCGTTGCCCCGCGAGCCGGTCTCCCTTTTGCCAGGCCTCGAATAATTGTGAGTCGACGTTCGGATCGGTGTTCACGGTATCTCGTTAAAGACAACCCCGAACTCTTCAGCGCTCGGGCATTTGGTTGCGTTGATGGGGGAGTCTGGACTCTTCTGAGCGTAGCGGCAGGAGAGCAGAAACGCCTCCTTGGTGTTCCAATGAAAGGCGCAATCGGTCAGCAAAATGTTCCGTTGGCTCGACCAGTCCAGGGCATACAACGCTCGAACGCAGGCGGGGTAATCCCCTTTTTCTTTGTGCGCGAACGCTTGCAGGTCGGTCTCGGTGCAGCCGTCCAGCAGGTCCCCGAAGCTGGTCTTGTGCTGCTTGCAGGCCGTGCGTAGCTCGGCGCTGGAGACCTTTCTTGCGCAGTCGACCTGCATCGCTGACAAGAAGGCCGAGCCCGGGTTTTCCTGCAAGACGTTCAGGCATTCTTGCCACTGGCCGTGGTTCATCTTTTCCGCTGCGCGCCGGGCGAGGTACTCCACCGAGGCGGCCGAGTTTGAGGACGCGGGCGCTGACGTGGTGGACCGTGTCGCTGGCTTCTCCACCTCCCAGCGGCTGAGCTTCGGCGGCTGCTTGCCCGAGCCCCACAGGTAGGCCGCTGCCACCGCGGCAACGACCAGGGTGCTGCCAGCGATGGCCAGCGCCGCTCGAGGAAGCGGGCGGGCGGCCGCCTGGTCGAGAGCGGCGATCAGCTCGCCAAGCGAGGGGAAGCGGGACTCCGGCGCGTTTGCTGCGCCGCGCAGCAGGAGCGGCGCCCAGGCGCGAAAGCGATGTGTGCGATCCGGCTGCTGCTCGGACGGCAGATTGCCGAATAGCGCCTCATAGGCCATTACACAGTAAGCGTATTGGTCCGATAGTGGGTCGGGCGTGGCGCCGCGGAGTTGCTCCGGGGCCATATAGCGCGGTGTCCCGGCTGCTCCCGGGCTCGGGTCCGATGCGGTTACCGCCAGCCCAAAGTCGGCCACGCGCGGCCGGCCGTCCAAGCCGATCAGCACGTTCTCCGGCTTCACGTCGCGATGCACCAACCCGCGCTGGTGTGCTGCGTAGAGGCCAACCGCGATCGCCCGCAGCACCCGCGTGACGTCCTCTGGCTTGCGCGGCTCGGCTAGCCACGCTCGCAGCGTGCCGCCGCGCACGAACTCCGAGACGATGAACGGTACGCCTTCGTGAACGCCGGTCTCGTAGACGGTCAATACGTTGGGGTGGGTGAGCCGCGCGAGCGCGCGCGCTTCACTGAGGATCTGCCCTTGGTCCAAGCTCGCAGCGACGAGTTTGACGGCGACCTCGCGATGGAGGTCCGGATCGAAGCACGCGTAGACGACGCCCCAGGCGCCCTGGCCCAAGCGTTCAATCACTTCGAAGCGGCTGATCTTGAGCGCTTGGGGCGGCTCACCGAAGAGCTGATTGCGTAGCTTGCGCCGGACACGTTCTCGCTCGAACTTCTCGAGTTCGGCGTTGGGGCTCTCGGGAACGTTGGGGGACGGCATTGGGCGTTAGGGGGTCAACGTTAAGTCATCTGACTGAATCGAGGTGGCTCTTTGCACGTCGACCAGGACTTTGAGCACCCCACGGGTCGCCGCTCGCTCGAACGCAGCCTCCGCATGGGCAAGGTCATAGCGGGCCGCAATCAGCGGCGTTGGGTCGATGCGGCCTTGTTCCAGCGCGCTCATCGCCTCCGCCAGGTCGCCGCAGCGGGAACCGACGATCCGCAGCTCGTTGATCACCGCCAAGGAGAGATCGACGGGCAACGGCGCTTTCACCGTCGTCTTCAGCACGATGGTGCCCTTCGGCCGACAGAGGCGTAGCGCCAACCCGAGCCCAGCGGCGCTGCCGGTCGCCTCGACCACCGTGGCCATCGTGCCGAGCAGCGGGCTGGCCTCCGTCTCGAGATAGGTCGCAATCGAGCTGGCGGCAGCGATCGTGAGCTTCTCGCGGTGGTGGCCGATCAGCTGCACCGCATGCCCGAGTTGCGCTAGGCAGAGCGCGATCAGCAGGCCCAGCTTACCGTCGCCCAAGACCGCGATCGGCCCGTTGGGCTCGGCGAGCTGCTTTTTTACGTGCAATGCCGCCGCGATCGGCTCGGCGAAGACAGCGCGCTCATCGCTGACGCTCTCCGGTACAGCGATGAGGCAGCGCTCGGGGATCACCAAGCGCTCGGCGAAGGCGCCGTTGCGCCCGAGGATGCCGAGCACCGTCCTCGTCGGACAGTGATGGCCCGCGCCGAGCAGACAGTCTTCGCACGTTCCACACCCAGCGTTGATGTCGGCGACCACGCGGCGCCCGACCCAATCCGGTGTCGAGGCCTCGAGCACGCGCCCGACGAACTCGTGGCCAGGTACGCCCTTGAACCCCATGTACCCTTGGGCGAGCTGAAGATCGGTATCGCAGACGCCTGCGACGTGGACCGCGACCAAGGCCTCGCCTTCAGCGCGCGACGGCTCTGGGAAGCTGTTCGACAATCGCGGGGAGCCATCGAGAACCAAGGCGCGCATGATTCGGAGTATACGGAGCAAGCCCCGTTATGCCCTTGCGAAACGTCCCCATCCTCGTGCTCTCGCTTGGCTATGCGGCGTTCTCCTTGCTGCTGTATCGCGCCGGGATTGCGCCCAAGCGGGTGCTCTTGCTCGATCCTTCATCGTACTACTTGGTGCAGGCGCTGTTCATCCTGCCGCTCTTCTGTGGGCTGGTAAGCCTGTTCGTGGGCGTGACCAGCCGGCTCGCGGGAGGGAAACAGGTGCCCTTCGAGGTCGCGCTCGAGCGGCTTGCACCGGCCTATTGCTGGCCGCTCTTGGGTCTCTTCGTGCTGCCGGATACGGCTGTGTTCTTGGTCGCTGGGCACGCCGCGCTGGCGAAGGCGATGCGCTTTTATGGGCCTATTGCGCCGCTCTGCGTTTGGGCGATTTCGGCATTGCGCGCAGCCCGCCTATTCGAAGTAAGCAAGGGGCGGGCTGTGGCCGCTACCTTCGTTGGTCTGCTCCTTCAAGCCTTGCTCGGTGGCCTGCTGCTGCGGTGAGCCGAGGTGGCTTTCGGAGTGCGGGCGCCAATGATACGAACCCCGCATGAGAACGTTGTGGGGACCGCTTGTTGCTGCGTTTGCGCTGATGCTTCCGACCGCCGCTTGGTCGGAGCCGATTGATTTGGTCAATGACGGCTTTGGCGATCAGGGGGACGCCGCCTTTCAACAGGGCTTCGTAAGCAACGAGGCCGCAGAGGTGACGCTGGGCCCGGTCGAGGGCACGTTTACTGTGCAATCGGTGCGCTTCCTTTATGGGCCTGAAGCGGCGGATACCAGCGTACGCCTCGAGATCTTCGTGGACGATGAAGGCGCTGCGGTCCCTGGGGAATTGCTCTATTCGGCGGACTACTCGATTATGCCGGGAGACAACGTGCTGCACGAGATCGATGTCTCGGCCGAGGGCATCACCCATGAAGGGCCGGGCAGTATTCGCGTGGCGCTGCTCGCGATGCACGACGGCGCGCCCGGGGTCGCGCGCGACGCCGATGGTTGTACACCGGGCCGCAATTGGATCCGCCTGAACATGCCGGACTGGGTGGATGCTTGTGAGCAGGGCGTCGAGGGAGATTGGGTGATTCGCGCGACCGTGGATGGCCCGGTGTCGATGGGCACGGGCGGTATGGGTGGTAGCGGGGGAGGCGCAGCGGGCGGCTCTTCCGAAGCTGGCGGCGGGCAAGGCGGTAGCGGTGGCGCTTCGAGCGGCGGCGGGGGTCAAGCTGGCGGCGGTTCGGATAGCGCTGAATCGGGCGGCTGCGACTGTGCGACGGGGCGAGGGGAGCAGGGGCCCACAGCGTTGGTTGGGCTAGCGCTGGCGCTCGCTGTGTGGGGCCGCAAGCGTTCGGCGCGGAGCGGCCAATGACCAGCAAGATCACCACCGAGCGGCTCGGCCACGTATTCGCGATTGGCGTCAATCGAGCCGAAAAGCGCAATGCGTTTGACCTCGAGACGATTGACGGTTTGGCGGCAGCCTATGAGCTATTCGCCGACGACCCGGAGCTGCGTGTGGCTGTGGTGTTTGCGCACGGCGCGCACTTCTCCGCGGGGCTCGATCTCGCGGAGGTCGGGCCGAAGGTCGCTGCCGATGGGCCGCAGACCTTGGCCGGCAATCGGCGTTACGACCCGTTCGGCGTTTGGCGGCCTCAAGTGCCTAAGCCCGTGGTGATGGCGGTCCAGGGAATCGCGTTCACGCTCTCGATCGAGCTCGCGCTCGCCTGCGACATCGTGATCGCGGCCGACGACGTGCGCTTCCGTCAGCTCGAGGTGGGCCGCGGAATTTTGCCGTTCGGCGGAGCGACCTTTCGTGCGCCGGCGAAGTTGGGTTGGGGCAACGCCATGCGCTTTTTGCTTACCGGCGAGGAGTTCGGCGCCGAGCAGGCGCTGCGCATCGGCTTGGTGCAGGAGGTCGTGGCGGCGGGCAGCGAGCGCGCGCGCGCTTTGGCGCTAGCCGAGCTGATCGCGCGGCAGGCTCCGCTGGGCGTGCAGCAAACGCTGCAAAACGCGCGCGTCGCCCAGGTGGGCGGTCAAGCCGCGGCCACCGAACACCTGCGTTCGGTGCTGCCGGGGATCTTGGCCAGTGAGGACGCTCGTGAAGGGATGATGAGCTTTATCGAACGTCGGGAGGCCCGCTTCACAGGCAAGTGAGCCGAAAGTTGCCCGGGCGAAAAGTCCTTCTCTACGCTTCCTTACATGAGCGCCATTCTTCGTCGCCGAGTTGATCGCCGCGCCTTTCGGCGTGAAGTCCTGATGCCTTGTCAGGTGGTTCGTGAACGTGACTTTCGCCTGGTGTCCAACCTCGCGTTGGACCTCTCTACCGAGGGCATCCAGGTGCGGACCTATGAGCGCGTGCTCACCGGGGACCAGCTGCTGGTGAGCTTCCGTGCGCCGCAGACCGGCGAGTGGTTCGACGTAGAAGCCACGGTTGCGCGCGTGCTGCACGGTCGGCGTCCGGGCGACCGCGGTCGCTGCTTGGGGCTCTCCTTCGAGAACTTCGGCTGGACCGAATCGCTGCGTTTGTTCGAAGGCTTGCGCGGTCTGCCGCCGGCGGCACCCAAGCGCGCTCCGGCGCTGCGTCAGTAGCCTCGCGCGCGAACTGCTGGCGACAAAAGCACACCGACAGCCGAAGCTGTCGGTGCGGTCGCAGACGTTCATAAGCCGAGTTCTGTTTCCGACGTTGGTCGCCCAGCGTCGGATGACGCATCATTCCTCTAGGATGCGCGTTACCGCGCACCTCCAGCAGCCTACCCGGAGGCTCGAGCGAGCCGCTCTTCCAAGGGCTTTCACCCTCATCGCCTCCCTACATGGCCTTGCTCCGAGTGGGGTTTACCTAGCCACGTTTGTTACCAAACGCGCGGTGGGCTCTTACCCCACCATTTCACCCTTACCGGCAGCTAGGCCGGCGGTGTCTTTCTGTTGCACTTTCCTCGAGGTCTCCCTCACCGGGCGTTACCCGGCACTCTGCTCTACGGAGCTCGGACTTTCCTCTCGTGTGTTGCCACACCAGCGATCGTCTGTTCATCAGCGACCGCGCACAGCTAGCCGCTCTCGCAGTCAAACGCAACGAGGCTTGCCAGCCCGAAAAAGGTTGAGCAAACTCTCCACGCGACAAACCGCTCGAAGCAGACTAGGGTTGAACGCAACGTTACGGAGCGTCACATGATCACCATTACCGAAAAAGCAGCTGCGAAGGTCCACGAGATCGCAAAAGAGGAAGACTTGGGCGGACAAGGCCTGAGGCTTCGCGTCGTTGGCGGTGGGTGTGCAGGGTTCTCCTATGACCTCTACTTTGAGGACAAGCCCACCGATATGGATGAGGAGTTTGAGAGCTTGGGCGTGAAGCTCTTCGTTGATCCGCTGAGCTACCAGTACCTGGACGGCACCGAGATCGACTACGTCGAGAGCTTGCAGGGCGCAGGCTTCAAGTTCGGCAATCCGAACGTGAAGAGCACCTGCGGTTGCGGGTCCTCCTTCTCGGCCTGAGCCTCACCGTTTCACGGCGTGCGGGCGGCGTCTTCGGCCTTCGCCCACTCGTCGACTTCCCGGGCAGCCGCTTCCAGCGTGAAGCGAGCTGCCCGTGCTTGTTCGAACAACTGCGCGCAGATAGGGGACGCTGGGGCGCCGAGCGCCGACTGCGCGCTACGATGGTCTTCGCTTCGTGCGGCTCGTTGAGAAGCTAGATGCCGCCAGCGCCGCCAGCGCCAGCTGCGCCTGACCCGCTGGCTCCTCCGTTAGCGGTCGCGCCGCCCTCATTGATGCCTTCACCTTGGGCGCACGCGCCGGCCTTGCAGGTCTCAAACCAAGCGGTGAGCGCGTCGAGCCGTTCGGGGGGGAGGGGGTAGCTGCCTTGCGGCATGGAGGGAAGCGGCGGCGGATCGGAGAGCTTGGTGGCGGCTTCCATGCGCGACCACACCGGGGTTCCGAAGAAGTCGGCTTGGGTGTCTTCAAAGCTCTCGAGCCCAAACGGGACGTTGGGCACGTTCTCCTCGAAGTGACAGTTTTGGCAGATCTCGCTCAGCGTGTCGTAGACGTCGCACGGGAGGCCGAAGGTCTTGTCGTGGGTGCAAACGAAGGCACCACCGGCACCACCGGCACCCCCCTGCGGGCTGACGGTGGGCACGCCCGACGTGCATTCACCGTCGATGCAACCGGTCTCGAGGTCCGCGGTGCAGCTGGCCCCAAGCACGAGAAGTACGGCAAACCCAATAGTCCAACCTCGCATCGCGCTCATCCTCGCAGGCCTGTACGGGCAGCTCAAGCAATGGATCGGCGGCGGCGTTCAACCAGCTGTTCACCGAGCTCAGCGCTGCGTTTGGCTGCAGCCTCGACAGCGTCGATCAAGGTGCGGCGTAGGCCCCCGGACTCGAGCGTATGCAAGCCGGCGATAGCGGTTCCGCCAGGGCTCGTCACCATGTCCTTCAAGCGCCCGGGGTGCTCGCCGGTTTCGAGCTGGAGCTTCGCGGCGCCGTACACGGTTTGTGCTGCCAACATCAGCGCCACATCGCGACCGAGCCCGACTTTGACGCCGCCGTCGGCCAAGGCCTCGATCATCAGCATCACGTACGCCGGCCCGCTGCCGGAGAGCCCGGTCACTGCGTCCAGCAGGTTCTCATCGAGTACGGCGCAACGTCCGACCGCTTCAAACAGCGCGACGGCGGTGGCGAGATCGGCCTCGGTGGCAGCGGTGCCAGCGGCGATCCCGGTTGCTCCGGCCAGCGCGATGGCGGCGGTGTTGGGCATGGTGCGGATGACCTTGGCGGCTTTGGGCAGCGCCTCTTCGAACACCACGATCGGCACGCCGGCGGCGATCGAGATGATCAGCGCATCGGCGCTCATGTTGTCGCGTAGGACGGGCAATACGCGATCGACGATCTGAGGCTTGACCGAGACCACGACCACGTTGGCCCAACGCACGAGCTCGGCGTTGTCGGTGCTGGTTTCAATCCCGTAGTTGGTCGCGAGCTCGGTCAAGCGGGCGGCCTTCACGTCGCTCGCGCGCACCTGCTGGCTGGGGACCTTGGCGGCTAGCAGGCCCTTGATCAGCGCCCCCGCCATGGCTCCGCCGCCTAGGAACCCGATGCGTTTCCCTTCGAGCTTCTCGGTCGTCATGCGCGGACGCTAGCCGATCCAGGCGGATGGCGCGATGAAGTGCAGCGGCCTATGGAACAACGCTGCGAATCGGCTATGACAATGCACGTGTTGGAGTTCCCGCGAATCCGTAGGTCTGGATGGTTGGCTGTAACGCTCGCGCTCGTGGTCGGCTGCGCCGAAGTGACGCCGGCGCCCAAGGCCGGAACGAGCGCCGAAGTGGACCCGGCTGCAGCGGACCAAGCGATGCGCAAAGCGCTACCGCCGCTGACGTTGCCGGCGCCGCTGCCGGAAGCTCCGGTCCCGGCGACCTTCGACGTGGCCAACCTCTCGCAGGCGGTGAGCCCAACGGTGGTGAACATCACCACGCGGCAGCGGGTGAATCTGCCGGAGGGTCATCCGTTCGAGTTCTTTTTTGCGCCGGGAGCGCCGCGCGGTGAGCGCACCGGGGCCGGCACCGGCTTCATCATCGATCCGGCGGGGTACGTGATCACCAACGAGCACGTGGTCTCCGACGCTGACGAGGTCACGGTGCGGCTCGCCGATGATCGCGAGTTTGTCGCCAAGGTCGTCGGGCGCGATCCGAAGCTCGATTTGGCGCTGCTCAAGCTGGAGAGCGCCACTGACTTGCCCGCTGCGCGGCTGGGTTCGAGTGCAGCGCTGCGAATCGGTGAGCACGTGCTGGCGGTGGGCAATCCGTTCGGTCTGGGTCACACCGTGACGCTCGGCATCGTCAGCGCCAAGTCGCGCAGCATCGGCGCTGGCCCGTATGACGACTTCATCCAAACCGACGCGTCGATCAACCCCGGCAACTCCGGCGGGCCGCTGTTCAACTGGCGGGGTGAGGTCGTGGGCATCAACACGGCGATTCGCCCGGATGCAAACAATATTGGCTTCGCCATTCCGATCGACGCGCTCAAAGACGTGCTGGTTCAGTTGCGTGAAAAGGGCCGCGTGGTGCGCGGCAAACTCGGCCTTGTGTTCCAGCCGATCTCGGCGGAGCTCGCGCGGGCGCTGAAGCTCGATAGTCCGAAGGGCGCGCTGGTCGCTCATATCGAGCCGGGCGGCGCAGCGGGCCGCGCGGGGATCAAGCCGGGGGATGTGATTCTGGCGGTGAACGGCACCCCGATCGGTCAGGGTGACGAGCTGCCGCGCCGCGTGGCGAAGAACGCGCCCGGTTCGGAGATCAAGCTCACGGTGGCGCGCGGCGGCAAGACGCTGGAGATCAAAGCGACGCTCGATACGCTCGACGACGATCCGGCGCCTCCGACGGTGCGCCCGCAGCCGGCTCCGTCCAACAGCCAACTCGGGATCCAGGTCTCCAACCTCAAGAGCGGTGAGGGAGTGCGCGTCGATTCGATCGGCCGCGGCAGTCCGATCAAAGAGCTGTCTCCCGGCGACATCATCACCGAGGTGGACGGCAAGAGCGTGAAGAACGCCGACGAGCTCGAGAAGCTACTGGCAGCGGCCAAATCGGGGAGCGTCCTACTCGCGAAGGTTCGGCGTGGAGAGGCCTCACGCTTCGCTCCGATTCCCATCCCCAAGCCGAACTGAGCGGCGCGTGATTGTGGCACAGCTGTGAGCGGCCTTCGGGCCGCTGCTCCTCGGCGGCTTTGGCTGCTTGCGTTCAGCGTCGCCTGGGCGGCGGCTTTCCTTTTGTCGATCGTGCTCGGCCCGACCAAGCTGCCGCTGGCGCACATCCCAGCGCTCTTGTTCGATCCCGAGCAGCTCGGTGCGGCCGCCGCGTTTCCCGCTCACGAGCCAGTGGTGCTCTGGGAGTTGCGGCTGCCGCGTGCCCTTTTGTCGGCGATCGTTGGGACGGCGCTGGGCGCTTGTGGCGCGCTCTCGCAAGGGCTCTTCCGCAACCCGCTGGCCGACCCGGGCTTGATCGGCGTTTCCGCGGGAGCGATCTTGGGTACGGCGGTGGGCCTGGTGCTGTTGGGGCCGCTGTTCGAGCAATCGCCGGATTGGCTGCGCTCGGCGGCGCTGCCGCTGTGCGCCTTCGCGGCGGGCATCGCGGCAACGTTGACGGTGTTGCGCTTGGGTCGGGGAGGGACGCGCGCCGCGGTGGTGAACATCCTTTTGGCCGGCATCGCGATGAACGCGTTGATGGGCGCGTTGGTCGGGCTCTTGAGCTACGTGGCGAGCGACGCACAGCTGCGCAACCTCACCTTTTGGACGCTGGGCGGCTTGGGGCAAGCTTCGTGGTGGCGGGTGTTGTTCTCGCTGCCGCTGGTCCTGATCGCGCTCGGGCTCGGGCTGCGGCACGCGCGGGAGCTCGACGTGTTTGCGCTCGGTGAACAAGACGCGACTCTGCTTGGCGTCGACGTCACTCGGTTGCGAAGGGCCGTGGTGGCGGCGCTGGCGCTCGGCGTTGGAGCGGCGGTGACGGCCGCTGGGATGATCGGCTTCGTCGGCCTGTTGGTACCGCATTTCGTAAGGTTGATCTTTGGTGCGAGCCACCGTTCGGTCGTGCCGGTTTCGGCGCTGGTGGGTGGCCTTTTGACGATGCTCGCAGATACGTTGGCGCGGGTGATCGCGCCGCCGCTCGAGGTGCCGGTGGGTCTTTTGACCTCGCTCGTGGGCGCGCCGCTGTTCCTGATTTTGTTGGTTCGAAGCCGCGAGGCGAGCCCGTGATCGAGCTTGAAGAGGTGAGCGTCGAGCTGGGTTCCAGGGCCTTGTTCCAAGGGCTCTCGCTTTCGTTTGCGCCGGGCAAATTGACCGGAGTGCTCGGGCCCAACGGCTCCGGGAAGACCACGCTGTTGCGCGTGGCCGCGGGCGAGCTTTTGCCTGTTCGCGGTCGGGTCAGGTTGGACGCGCGCGATGCGAGCTCGCTTTCGGCGTTGGACAAGGCGCAACAACGCGGCCTGATGATGCAGGCCTCCGAGCTGGCCTTCGAGTTCACGGTGTTCGAACTGTGCGCGATGGGCCTCTCTCCCTTTGTCCGCAAACGGCCGGAGCAAGTGCGTGCGGCGGTGATCGCGGTCGCCGACCAGGTCGGGCTTGCTTCACTGCTCGACCGCAGCGTCCGCTCGCTCTCCGGCGGAGAGCGACAACGCGCGCATCTCGCGCGGGTATTGCTGCAGGTGGAGGCCTCATCCGCAGCGCACCCGGCGCTCTTGCTCGATGAGCCCGCTTCGCACCAAGACCCGGCTTGGCAGTTGGCGCTGTTCGATTTGCTGCGTGAGCGCGCCGCGAAGGGCGTGACGGTGATCGCGGTGATTCACGATCTCGCGCTCGCTGCTCGCTCCTGCGATGAGCTCGTGCTGCTCGAGCGCGGTGCGCTGGTACGCGCCGGCACGGTGGACGAGGTGTTCGGCTCCGGGGACGTCGCGAAGGTGTTTGCGGTGGAGCTCGAGTATGAGCCGCGCACGGCTGAAAGACCGCCGCGTCTTTCGCTCTCCGGCCTTAAGACGTAGCGCCATTCGACGGGCTCGAGCCGTTCCAGGCCCCCTGCGGGCCCTCGGCAGGATCGCGTGAGCAACTTTTGCGCGGATGTACTAAAGGCGGGAGGGCCATGAGCTGGGCCATTCTCTTTGCCGTTGCCTTCGTTCTATTGGGCGGGGGAATCGGCCTTCGTCCAGGCGCCTTGTCCAAGCTCGGGTGGGTTCGGTTGGTAGGCCTTGGCGCGGGGCTGTGTGCGGTCTTTGCTCAGCTGCTGCCCGAATCGGCGGAGGACCTGGGGCTTTTGGCGTTGGCGCCGTTTTGCGTGGCGCTCGTGCTCTCGGTGGGGTTGGAGGTCGGGTTACGTCCGCGCGTTGGGGGCGCGGCGACGATGTCGATCGATCTCGGCTTCCTTGCGTTGCTCGGCCATCAGGTGGTGGAAGGCTTCGCGCTGGGGACGCTGGAGACCACGGTCACGCCGAAGTCGACGGCGCTCTTGGCGATGGGCTCGCTGACGATTCACACGGTGCCGATCGTGGCCGCGTTCACGCTGGCGATTCGCTCGTTGGCGAGCCCCGCCGCTGCGGCCGGCCGCGTGATCGTGCTCGCCGTTGGTGGCGCGCTCGGCGCTTGGTTCTCGGGCAGTGAGGCTGCGCAAGCCGCGGTCGGCGGAGCCGAGGGTTGGGTTCATGCCGCGGTCGCCGGTTTGCTGCTGCACGCCGTCTCACACGTCGCTGAGTCGCATGAGCACGCGACCTCACGCGTGAGTCCGGTCGCTCGCATTGTAGCCGTCCTGCTCGGGCTCGGTTTGGCGTTGCCCGCCCTGATGGTGCACGAACCGGGGCATCTGTTTCATGCTCAGTCTCTGACCGTGGTGGGTATCGCGGTCGTGTTCTCGTCGCTGCTGCTCATCTTCTCGCATCGCGCGAAGGGCCATCATCACGAGCACGCTTCGATCCCGCCGGTGCACTAGCAGGCTTCCTTCTCCGACCGTAAACGTGCCCGTGCCCGTGCCCGATCTCTGAAAAGAGCCGGGCGGGCGCGGGAGAGAAGAGAGAGAAGAGATCGGGCACGGACTCCCTACCGTTCGTCAAGCCGCGATCGCGAGGTTTTGCACAGGTCGTTTGGCGCGGTCGTAGGGCTGGGCCGAGCCGAGTACCGCGACGAGGACCTTGAGGAGACGGTCGACGACC
>JBILLK010000015.1:0-232422 GCA_044376115.1 Polyangiaceae bacterium
GCATCGGGGAAACCGGACTTCAGCGTGCCCAGCGCCTCCTTGAGCGGGACTGTGGGTGAAGCCATCGCTAATACGAGCTTTGGCTCACCCCGCAACTGCTCTCGAAGACCTGCAACCAGCTGGCCCAACTCACTAGCATTGACCCGCAACGAGGCGATGGATGTCACCGAGCAATTACACGGCACCAACTCGCTCAAGCTCAAGCCCTATGCGCGGTCTGAATGCATTAAAGTGGGAGCCGAAGTCACACCATTTCCCGTGTGCGCGCCTTCACCATGCCTAGCGACGATTCCCCACGCAGCTCTCTCGTCGCCGTGCTTGGTCCGACCAACACTGGCAAGACCCATCGAGCCATCGAGCGCATGCTCGAGTGCGAGTCGGGCATGTTCGGCTTGCCGCTGCGGCTGCTCGCACGCGAGGTCTACGACCGCATCTCCGTGCGAGTAGGCGAGAGTCAAGTTGCGCTGATCACCGGCGAGGAGAAGCGAGTTCCAGCGAATCCCCGCTATTGGATCTCAACGGTCGAGGCCATGCCCATGCATCACTCAACCGAGTTCGTCGCGATCGACGAGGTCCAGTTGATCGCTAATTCGGAGCGTGGCCACATCTTCACCGACCGCGTTCTGCACGCTCGTGGAACCAAGACCACATGGTTCCTTGGCGCGGATACGGCGCGACCTTTACTGCGTGAATTGTTGCCTGGTCTGGCGGTCACCCAGAGTCCGCGCATGTCGGTATTGTCGGCACAGAAGCCGCTGAGCCTGCGCTCGATCCCGCGCCGCAGCGCCGTGATCACCTTCAGCTTGCCGCGCGTGTTCGAGCTGGCGCGAGCGCTGCGAGCGCTGCGTGGCGGAGCTGCGGTGGTGATCGGCGCGATGTCGCCGCGGACGCGCAACGCGCAGGTCGCAATGTACGAAGCTGGCGAGGTCGACTTCGTGGTGGCCACCGACGCCATCGGCATGGGGCTCAACCTCGACATCGACCACGTCGCCTTCGCCGACCTGCGCAAGTTTGACGGCAAGGTCGAACGTGCGCTCGAGGCGGCGGAGCTCGCGCAGATCGCTGGGCGCGCGGGGCGCTACACCAAGAACGGGACCTTCGGCGTCCTGACGCCGCTCTCCGGGCTCCCAAGAGAGCTTGCGCGCAGGGTCGAACAACACAGCTTTCCTCGCCTCGAGAGCGCCTTCTATCGTAACTCGTCACTCGACTTTGCCTCTCCGCTCGCGCTCCTCACGTCCTTGCGCTTGGCTGCGCCCAATGACCGTCTGCGTCGCACGCGCAACGCGATGGACGAGCTCGTGTTCGAGCACCTCTCGTCCAAGGAGGAGATTGCTCGGCGCCTCGAAACGCCGGAGCAGGTGAAGCTGTTGTGGCAAGTCGCGACCATTCCCGACTACCGACAGCTGCTGTTCGCCGAACATGCAGCGCAGCTGGAGAGCATCTTCCTCGGCTTGTACGAAAATCACACCCTGGATCCGAACTGGGTACGCACGCAGCTTCGAGCCATTTCGGATAGCGCGGATGACCCTGAGACCCTGCTCGATCGGATCGCTGACGTGCGGCTGTGGAACTACGTGACGAACCAGGCCGATTGGGTCGACCCGCGCGCCGGCCTAGAGGAAGAAGCTCGTTCGGTGGAGGATCGGCTGAGTGATGCGCTCCACCGCGCCGTGATTGCACGCTTCGTTGCAGCCGAACGACCAGCGCCACGCCCTGCCACCTCGAGCAAAGCACGCGAGCAGGCGGCTGGCTCACCGTTCGCGAAGCTCGCTGCACTGTTGAAGCCCGAGCCGGCGCAGTCAGACGTCGGGTTCTCCTTCGAACGCATGCTCGAGGCGGGGCAACAGGAGTTCGAGGTGGATGAGCTCGGCCGCATCCTGTGGCGCGAAACCGCGGTGGGCCGGCTCAGCAAAGGCCGAGATATCGCTGCGCCTGACGTGGTGGTGCTGCTCGATCTCGCAAGCGGTGCACGACTTCAGGCCCACCGCCGGCTCGTAGCCTTCGCGCGAGATTGGGTGCTCGAGCTGCTGCGGCCGGTGCAGCCCACGCCCACGTTGAGTCCGGCGATGCGGGGCTTGCTCTACGTCGTTCAGATGGGCCTCGGCACCGCCAACGCGGCCGCGACCTGGGAGCATCGCAACCACCTAACTGACGCCGATAAAGCCGCCATCGCGCGGATGGGCCTGACGCTTGGTAGCTTCTCGGTGTTTTCGTCGGGGCTTTTGCGCCCTCGCGCCGTAGCCAAGCGATTGATCCTGGCGCGTGCCTTTCACCAAGAACCGACCCGCACGCAGCAGGGGCGCTATCACTGGCCAACGGGAAAGGAGGTATCGCTCCAAGTGGACCCGCAGCGACCTCGCGCCTTGTATTGGGCGCTCGGCTATCCTGTGCTCGGTTCTCGCGCTGTGCGAGCCGACATCCTCGAACGAACCGCGAGCGAACTCGAGGCCGATGACCCGGATCTGCGCATCGCCCGAATCATTGGTTGTTCGCGCCGTGAGGCCGGCGCTTTGCAGGATATTCTGGCCCGCAGGGACCTGATATGAATCAGCGGGTGATGCTCAGGAACGCAGCAGAAAGAACCACTCGCGGCTTCTTCACGAGAACCGGCCGAAAGCACCTCGGTGCTTCGATCTTCATGTTCGCCGCCTCGAGCGCCGTTCTCGATGGTTGCGCCGGGGACTGTGAGTTCACGGTGATCGCGAGCACCGAGGAGTGCCCAGCCGAGTGCGCGACGTTCAAGTCCGGCGAAGTTCCGGAGGCGTTGATCTGTGCGGCCTTCGACTGCACCCTCCCGGACAATGCCTGCGAACTGGGTCAAAGTTGTGTGGCCATCGGAACGCCGGTTTGCCTCTTCAACTGCAAAGACAACGACGACTGCCCCAACGGCCTCACCTGCGTAGACCAACCCGACGCCATCACCTCGGATAGCCTCGGGGTCTGCTTCTTCCCAGATTGACCGCCTTCAGCGGTAAGCGTCCATCGGCTCGCAGGTACACACCAGGTTGCGATCACCGTAGGCGTTGTCCACGCGAGAGACCGGCGGCCAGAACTTCGACTCGCGCACCCAAGGAGCTGGGTAGGCCGCCATGTTGCGCGAATAGGAGTGACCCCACTCATCGCTGGTAACGACCTCAGCCGTGTGCGGGGCGAACTTCAGCGGGTTGTCGGCGCGGTCGAGCTTGCCCTCTTCAATCAGGCGGATCTCCGCGCGAATCGCCAAGAGCGCATCGCACAGACGATCGAGCTCGGCCTTCGACTCGCTTTCGGTCGGCTCGATCATCAGCGTTCCGGGAACCGGGAAGCTCATGGTCGGAGCATGAAAGCCGTAGTCCATCAGGCGCTTGGCGATGTCCTCCACCTCGATGCCTGCCGCCTTCTTGAAGGGCCGGCAGTCGAGGATGAACTCGTGCGCGACTCGACCGTGTTTGCCCTTGAAAAGCACCTCGTAGGCGCCTTCGAGTCGCGAAACCATGTAGTTGGCGTTGAGGATCGCTAGCTCGGTCGCCTCGGTCAAACCGTGCCCGCCCATCATCGCGATATACATCCACGGGATCACCAAGATGCTGGCGCTGCCGTACTGTGCGGCGCTGACGGGTCCGATCGGTGCGCCTTTCTCTGGTTTGCCGCGGTACTCGAGCGGGTTCATCGGCAAGAACGGCGCGAGGTGCTTGGCCACGCAGATGGGACCCATACCCGGACCGCCGCCGCCGTGCGGGATGCAGAAGGTCTTGTGCAGATTCAGATGGCAAACGTCCGGGCCGAACTCCCCGGGAGCGCAGAGCCCCACCTGAGCGTTCATGTTGGCGCCGTCCATGTACACCTGCCCGCCGGCCTGATGCACGATGTCGCAGATGGCTCGCACCTCTTCCTCGAACACGCCGTGCGTCGAGGGGTAGGTGATCATCGCGCAGGATAGGGCCTGCTTGTGCTGCTCAGCCTTGGCCCTGAGGTCCTCGAGATCGACGTTGCCGTTGGCGTCGCAGGCGACGGCAACGACCTTCATACCCGCGAGGGCGGCGCTCGCTGGGTTAGTGCCGTGGGCGCTGGTCGGAATCAGACAGACGTCACGATGCGTGTCGCCGCGGCTCTCGTGATAGGCGCGAATCACCAGCAGGCCGGCGTACTCGCCTTGCGCACCGGCGTTGGGTTGCAGGCTGGTGGCGGCAAAGCCTGTGATGGTCGCGAGCCAGCCCTCGAGATCGCTGAGCATGCGCTGGTAGCCCTTCCACTGCTCGCGTGGAGCGAACGGGTGGATGTCGCCGACCTCACGCCAGGTGACCGGGATCATCTCGCTGGTCGCGTTCAGTTTCATGGTGCAGGAGCCCAACGGGATCATGCTGGTAGTGAGCGAAAGATCGCGCCCTTGCAGCCGGAAGATGTAGCGCAGGAGCTCCGTCTCCGAGTGGTAGGAATGGAACACCGGGTGGGTGAGGAAGGGCGTCGTTCGCGATAGCGAAGACGGCAGACTCACCTCGGCGCGAGCGCTAGAGAAGTCGGGAACCACGCCGGCCGGATCAAAGAGAGAAACCAACTCGGCGACGTCCGCGAGCGTGGTGGTCTCGTCCAGCGAGATGCCGAGCCCGCCGTCTTCATAGTTTCGCAGGTTGATCTTCTTGGCCTCTGCGGCAGCGCGCACCTTCGCGAGCTGCGGGCTCGCTTGCACCTTCAGCGTGTCGAAGAACGGCTTGTCCGCAACCGCGTGCCCCAACCGAGCCAAGCTGTCCGCGAGCAAGCGCGTGAGCCCGTGCACCCGCGAGGCGATCTCCTTCAGACCTTCCGGTCCGTGATAAACCGCGTACATCCCAGCGATGATCGCTAGCAGCACCTGCGCCGTGCAGATGTTGCTGGTGGCGCGGTCTCGCCGAATGTGCTGCTCACGGGTCTGCAAGGCCAAGCGCAGGGCCTTCTTGCCGCGCGCGTCCTTCGACATGCCGATGATGCGCCCCGGAATGAAGCGGCTGTACTTCTCGTCGGTCGCCAGGAACGCCGCGTGCGGACCGCCAAATCCGAGCGGCACGCCAAAGCGTTGCGACGACCCGACCGCGATGTCCACGCCAAAGTCCCCCGGCGGACGGAGCAGCGTCAGCGACAGTAGGTCGGCGATGAACACCACCAGCGCGCCCTTCTCATGCGCTTTGGCAATGTGGGCGCTGTAATCCTCGACGCGGCCATCCGTCGTCGGGTAGGCGAAGAGCAAACCGAAGAAGTCGTGCGCATCCACATCGAGCGACTCGGGCGCGCCAATCTCAATCTCGAGGCCCAGCGCCGCGGCCCTCGTGGCGACGACGGCGATCGTTTGAGGGTTGCAGTCCGAGGCGACGAAGAACTTATTGCCGGACTTCGCGACGCGATGACACATCGTCATTGCTTCTGCGGCTGCCGTGCCCTCGTCGAGCAGCGACGCGTTGGCCAGGCTCAGCCCGCACAGATCCGCCACCATCGTCTGGTAGTTGAGCAACGCCTCCAAACGGCCTTGCGAGATCTCCGCCTGGTAGGGCGTGTACTGCGTGTAAAAGCCGGGGTTCTCGAGGATGTTGCGCAAGATCACCGGCGGCGTGATGGTTGGGCTGTAGCCCATGCCGATGTAGTTCCGAAAGCACTCGTTGGCGCTCATGGCGGCGCGCAACTCGGCCAGCGTCTCCGCTTCACCGCGCGGGGTGCTGGAGCTTGCAGCAGCGCCGCTAAGCCGCAGCGGCTCCTTTCGACGGATGGAGGCAGGCACCGTCTGCGTGACCAGCTCCTCCATGGACGTGGCGCCGATAGCGCGCAGCATCTCGGCAATGGTGGCGGAACCTGAGCCGAGATGTCGGCGAATGAACGTGTCGGACGGGCGCAAACGAGCGTGTTCCACGAATTCCTCCAGACGCTGCTTCGGGCTCTAATCCAATCGCCCCCCGACGAGAAGCTCTTGCGGCTTGATTCGCCCGAAGCGCGCATACGTTCCCAAGGCGCCTCGAGTTTGACAGAATCAACCCATGTCTCGCCACCTCACGACCTTCAAGGGTTCGATCGACGATGCAGTCAAGGCCGCCGTGCTCGAAAAGATCCCAGATGCAATCGTCGCCGTCGAAGGCTCTGGCGGTCACTACCGCCTCGACGTGGTCTCGCCCGTCTTCGCAGGCAAGAGCATGTTGGAGAGCCAAAGGCTGGTGCTCGGTGCAATCAAACACCTAATGGCCGGTGACCAAGCGCCGGTTCATGCGGTCGACAGCTTGAAAACGCGCGTTCCTGCGCCATAACTGACCGCCCCTGTCGATTTGATCGGAGATCAAGATTCTCGCTGAGCTGCTCGTCATCTTCGTGCTCATTCTGGTGAATGGTGCACTCGCCGGCTCAGAGATCGCCGTCGTTTCTGTGCGCAAGACGCGCCTGCAGAAACTGCTGGAGGAGGGTCGTAAGAGCGCCGTTGCGCTCAAGAAGCTACGCAAAGACCCAGAGGCGTTTCTGGCGACGGTGCAGATCGGCATCACGATCATCGGCTCTTCGGCTGGTGCGTTTGGCGGTGCAGCGATCGCCGATGAGCTGGTGCCGGTGATCGCGCGCGTCGAGCTGCTCAAGAGCAACGCGGAGCAGCTCTCGCTCGGCTTGGTGATCGGCACCATCTCCTTTCTTTCGCTGGTGATCGGTGAGCTCGTTCCCAAGTCGCTCGCGCTGCGCTCCGGCGAGCGCTACGCGCTGTTGATCTCGCGACCGCTGCTGATGCTCTCCTTCGTCGCCAAACCGCTGGTGTGGTTCCTGACGCTCAGCAGCAACATCATTTTGCGGCTCTTTGGCGACCGCACCAACTTCGCCGAATCACGCTTGTCGCCCGGCGAGATCCAACAGCTGGTGGATGAAGCGACCGAAGCGGGGGCGGTCGATCGGCAGGCCGGTGAGATCGCCTCACGAGCGTTTGACTTCGCCGACCTGCAGGCCGTCCACGTGATGGTGCCGCGCCAACGGGTGATCGGCATTCCGCGCGACGCCTCGCACCAGCGGCTCAAAGAGCTGGTGATGGAACACGGCAAAACGCGGATGCCCGTTTACGACGAAGTGATCGACAACGTCGTGGGCTACGTGACCATCCGGGATTTGCTGGCGCTCTTGGTCGAGAAGCAGCTGCTGGTCCTCGAGGACGCCATTCGCCCCGCCTTCAAAGTCAGCGAGAGCATGCCGGCTGCGGATTTGTTGAGCGAGATGCGCAAGCGACGAATCCAGCTCGCCATCGTCATCGACGAGGCGGGCGCCACGAGCGGCATCATCACGATCGAAGACCTGGTGGAGGAGCTGGTCGGTGAGATCGCGAGTGAACACGAGGCAGCGAGTCCCGAGCCTTTTTACCGTGAGGTGGACGGCTCGGTGGTCGTCATGGGCGACGTCCCAGTTCGCGACGTAAACCGTGAGCTCGAGCTCGAACTCCCCGAGAGCGAGGGCTTTACGACCATCGCAGGCCTCTGTTTGGAGCTCGCTGGCCGCATTCCGAAGCCAGGCCAACGCTTCCAAACGCCCGACGGTACTGAACTAGAAATCACCGCCGCATCGCCCCGCCAAGTGAAGCGGGTACGGATCGTCGCTCGCCGCAGTGAATGAACGTCGCGGAATGCACGCGAGGCTACTCATTCGGCCTGCCCGGAAGTACCCTTGCTCAACGTGACTACGCCCTGGGCAATTCCGATCGAGACCGTGACGGCTGCTGTCGGCGGCACGATGTTGTGGACCCACGTTGGTCGGACCACGCTCACTGTTGCGATCAAGGCAACCTTCGGCCTCACCGAAGGCGTGATGGAGCTTATCGCGCCTGAAAAACTCGTGATTTGGGAGCGAGTCACCGACGACGGCGCGCTGATCGAAGACGTCGACTTCGTACCGCACAAGCCACGCGCAGAGGTGCACGTCGTCGGCCACGCCAATTCGCCAACCCCAACGACGCACTTGGTCGTCAGGCTCTGTGTGCGGTCTCAGGCTCAGGTGCTGGTGGACAAATCCGTGCGAGTGGTCGGAGATCGCATCGGTGCCGGCGAGCCGAAGCCCTTCCGCAAGATGCCACTCACGTGGCAGAGGGCCTGTTTCGATCCGCTGCGCAATCCCGTCGGCGTCAACAAGGGCAGCGGTATGGCGCCGAACCTCTACGATCCCGAGGACGCCGCCGCAGCCATCGCCTTTGCCCCGGTCCCGCGCGCGTGGCCGATGCGCAGTCGCTTCATCGGCCAGTCGAGAGCAGCCAAAGCGGGTGACTTGTGCGGGCCACGCATTGATATGCCCAACGATCTTTCGTGGGGCTTCTTCCTGGGAGCAACCGAGGACCAACAGGCGACGGCGCTGCGCGGCGGTGAGCACCTGTACCTTCAGAATCTCGTTGAAGGCAAACCGCAGTTCGCGTCGCAGCTGCCTCAGGCTCGCGGGGTCGGACGCTTCTACGAGGCCGCAGGGGACGGCAGCGCGCTCGAGTTCAAGCTCGATACCCTGTCGATCGATACGGATCGCATGAAGGTGAACGCCGTGTGGCGCGCGACCATGCCGTTTCCAACGAGTGCAAAGCCGGAACAATGCCTGGTCGTCGCCGGCGTCGAGCTGGCGGGCCAGCCGGTCGATCTTTCGCGCTCCGCGGCGAGCCTGAACGACTCAGCGATACCGAGTGCCCCAGCCGCGACGCGCGTTTTCTCGGTCGACTCGATCGGTGATCTATTGCCCCCCAAGACCGAACGGGTGAACCCGGCGATTTTGGCGCAGCCAGCCAAGCCTGGTTTTCACGCTCCGGAACGCGAATCGTCCACCAACGTCTTTGCCAACCTCCCAGCGGGCGGAGCCCCAGCGGCGAGACCCCACTCGTTCGACTTCGAGCCTGAGACGGCCATGTCTGGTGGAGGTGGGAGCGGCACCCTCGCGCTCACGCCGGAGGCCGCGCAGGGTCTGCTAGCCAAGAGCGCCGCGGCTCAACCCGCGGCTGCACACACACCGACCCACGGCCGGGCGCCTGAAGGCTCGCCGGCCCATGGTGTAGCTGCCTTTGGCGGCCCACCTTCTAGTTTGGCGCCGCTCGTTCCGCCGCCGGGGCTCAATGCCCCTGGTGGCCCTGGCTGGCCCGCCTATGCCCCAGGCAACACCCATCAGGTCCCCATTCCGAACTTCCAATCCGCAGCGAACGCCCCGGTCTTGGTCGTGCGGGCCGCCCAATACGAGCAAGACGATGACGATGTCGTGGGCTCGACCATGGCCATGTCACCTGAGAGCGCCGCGATCTTGTTGGCTCGCCCGCAAAAAACAGCCCCCCCCGCGACCGAGGGGCGAGCGCCCTCCAAAACCACACCGCCGAACCCACCACTGCCAGCACCTCCGCCGCCATTTCCGCCGGAATTGCCACGGCACGGCACCCTCGAGATGGACCGCGTTCCCGACTCAGAGCTGGGCGGCGGCACCATGGTACTGGCCGTCAACCTTCCTGATCCCAAGCGTCGCTAAGCCGCTCCTGCGCAGCGCCACAGCGTTCGGTCGAAGGGCGCTTTTCAATCGGCTGCGCTGACCCTACAGCCCGGGCACCCAGAGGAGTGACTCTGGCAGTCGGTTTCCTTTCTCTCACGAGATCGACTAAGCAGCCACCAGGCTAAGTCATGCAAAAGACGCTGAGCATCTACGACACGACCATCGGTAAGAAGGCCATCGCCGCGGCCACAGGGCTGATCCTGTACGGCTTCGTCATCGTCCACATGGCCGGCAACCTGCAGGTCTTCCTCGGACCAGAGAAGTACAACGCCTACGCAGCGACGCTCAAGGCAACCCCTGCGCTCGTGTGGGGTGTTCGCGGTGTGCTCTCGGTCAGCATCCTGCTCCACATCATGACGACTTTGTCATTGGTCGGTCGCAGCGCGGGTGCTCGCCCCGTTGGCTATCGCCAAAAGACGCTAGCGGCCACCAACTACGCAGCAATGACCATGCGCTACGGCGGACCGGCGCTGGCCCTCTTTATCCTCTTTCACCTCGCTCACTTCACCTTTCCGGGAGTGGCCATGGGCAACTACCGGCATGAGCATGTGGATGTTTACAGCAATGTCGTGCACGGCTTCAGTGTGCCTTGGGTGACGCTCATTTACGTGGCCGCACAGACCTGCTTGGGCTTCCACCTCTATCACGGTGCGTGGAGCCTTTTCCAAACGCTCGGCCTCAGTCACCCACGTTACAACCCAATGCTTCGACTCATCCCCAAGGCGATTGGTGTTGGCGTCGCAGCCGGAAACATCGCCATGCCTCTCGCCGTTCTGGCGGGCGTCATCCGCTGATTTGAACTTCCAACGCGATAACCACGGAAGCACGAATGGACACCACCGAAACAACGCCTGATTCCCAATGCCCGGGTGGACCGATCGACACGCGTTGGTCGCGACATCGCTTCGAGATGAAGCTGGTCAACCCAGCCAACCGTCGCAAGTACAAAGTCATAATCGTTGGTACCGGTTTGGCGGGTTCTGCGGCGGCAGCGACACTTGGCGAGCAGGGCTACAACGTGGCCGTCTTCTGCTACCAAGACAGCCCCCGGCGTGCGCACTCGATCGCCGCTCAAGGCGGCATCAACGCAGCCAAGAACTACCAAAATGACGGAGATAGCATTCACCGTCTCTTCTACGACACGGTCAAAGGCGGAGACTTCCGCGCCCGTGAGTCCAACGTGCACCGCCTCGCAGAGGTCAGCGTCAACATCATTGACCAATGCGTTGCCCAGGGCGTTCCCTTCGCCCGCGAATACAGTGGCCTACTAGACAATCGCTCCTTCGGCGGCGCCCAGGTCTCGCGCACGTTTTACGCCCGCGGGCAGACCGGCCAGCAGCTGCTGCTCGGCGCCTACCAAGGCCTCGAGCGCCAGGTGGAAGCCGGCAACGTAAAGCAGTTCCCCCGCCACGAAATGATCGAACTCATCGTCGTTGACGGCGTGGCGCGTGGCATCGTCACCCGCGACTTGGCCAACGGGAAGATCGAGTCCCACACCGCAGACGTGGTGATCCTGGCGACGGGTGGCTACGGCAACGTGTTCTACCTTTCGACCAACGCCAAGGGCTGCAACACGACAGCGATCTGGCGAGCCCACAAGAAGGGTGCGCTGTTCGCGAACCCCTGCTTCACGCAGATTCACCCGACGTGCATCCCGCAAGCAGGCTCTTACCAATCCAAGCTCACGTTGATGAGCGAGTCCTTGCGCAATGACGGCCGCGTTTGGGTGCCCAAGCGAGCTGAAGACTGCACCAAAGACCCGAGCACCCTGGCCGATGAGGATCGAGATTACTATCTAGAGCGGCTGTACCCCAGCTTCGGCAACCTGGTTCCGCGGGATATCGCCTCTCGTCGCGCCAAGGATATGTGCGATGAGGGTCGCGGGGTCGGGCCGGTCGTGGGAGATCAACGCCGCGGCGTCTATCTCGACTTCCGGGACGCCATCAACCGTCTCGGCAAGAAGAAGGTGGAGGAACGCTACGGCAACCTCTTCCAAATGTATGAGCGCATCACCGGGGAAGATCCGTACCAAGTTCCCATGCGCATGTACCCGGCCACCCACTACACGATGGGCGGGCTGTGGGTTGACTACAACCTGATGAGCACCATCCCAGGCTTGTTCGTCGCTGGCGAGGCCAACTTCTCCGACCACGGGGCGAACCGACTCGGCGCTAGCGCGCTCATGCAGGGTCTCGCTGACGGCTACTACGTATTGCCCTACACCATTGGTAACTACCTAGCGACGGCCAAGCTACCCAAGGTGGACGAGGGGCACGCTGAAGCCAAAGCTGCAACGAAAGAGGCGGAGGAGCGAACGAAGAAGTTTCTCTCCATCAAAGGCAAGCGTTCACCCATGTCGTTCCACCGTGAACTCGGCCAGATCATCTGGGACTACTGCGGTATGGCTCGCTCGGAGGAAGGCCTGACAAAGGCCCTCAAACGTCTACCGGAAATACGAGCGGAGTTCTGGGAGAACGTGCACGTTTCAGGTGAACCCGGAGAGCTCAACCAAACGCTCGAGCAAGCTGGGCGCGTCGCTGACTTCCTCGAGCTGGGCGAGCTAATGTGTATGGACGCTCTCTCGCGTGATGAGTCGTGCGGTTGTCACTACCGCACGGAGCACACCACCGAGGAAGGTGAGGCCAAGCGCAATGACGAGGGCTACAAGCACGTCGCCGCCTGGCAGTACTCGGGAGACGTGTCGAAGCCCAAGCTCAAGAAAGAGCTGCTCAACTTCGAGTTCGTGAAACCTTCACAGCGCAGTTACAAGTAGGCAGACGGAGCCAGTCATGTCCAAAACCATGAATCTCACGCTCCACGTTTGGCGGCAGAAGAACCGCAAAGACGCGGGCCAATTCGAGACGTACGAAGCAAAGAGCATCTCGGAACATATGTCGTTCTTGGAGATGCTGGACGTCGTGAACGAGGACCTCTTGGCCAAAGGCCAAGAGCCAATCGCCTTCGACCACGACTGCCGAGAGGGCATTTGCGGAATGTGTGGCGTCGTCATCAACGGCGAAGCACACGGCCCGCAAAAAGCCACCACGTCATGCCAACTGCACATGCGGCAATTCTCGGACGGTGACTCGATCACCATTGAGCCTTGGCGTGCGGACGCCTTCCCCGTCCTCCGGGATCTCGTGGTGGATCGCTCGGCCTTCGACCGCATCATTCAGGCGGGCGGATACATCTCGGCGCGCGCAGGCTCACCGCGAGACGCCAACGAGATCCTCATCCCCAAGGAGAACGCGGATCTTGCGATGGACGCAGCGCAGTGCATTGGTTGTGGCGCCTGCGTCGCCGCATGCCCCAATGCTTCGGCAAGCCTGTTCGTCGCGGCCAAGGTCGGCCACCTAGGCCTCCTACCGCAAGGTCAACCCGAGCGCGCCGAGCGGGCTCGCAACATGGTTGCCCAGATGGACGCCGAGGGTTTCGGCCACTGCTCCAATCACCTCGAGTGCGAGGCTGCGTGCCCCAAGGAGATCAGCGTCGAGTTCATTGCCCGGCTGAACCGGGATTTCCTTTCAGCCATGGCTAGCGGAAGAAGTCCGCTGAAAGCCCGCTGAATCAGGTCGAGGCTCCGCTCGAGCCGCCCCCTCAAGAAGAGCCTCCGCTCTCGCTGCGAGAGCGGAGGTTTTACTACGCGGTCGTCACCATAACGAGCGCAGCGGCGGCGCTTGGTACGGCGTTTTTGCCTTACCTGTTGGTACAGCATCCAGCGCTCTTGCTTGCCTCGGCCGCCGACGCGCGCAACATCATCCTGGTCAGCGGGAAGCTCGAGTTCACTACGCTTCTAGCCATCGCGCTACCGCGCCGCCTCATTGGCATGGTGGGCTCGTATGGGCTCGGATTGTTGTTCGGCCGAAGGGTGCTTTCATGGTCGTCGAAGACGCTCCCTCGCGTCACACGCATCGCCCATTTTCTGGAACGCACCTATCGCAGGTTCCCGCGTGCAGCGCTGTTGTTCTGGCCTGCTTACGCAACCAGCATCCTAGCCGGCCTCGTACGCGTACCGCACCGCAGCTTTTTCCCAGCCATGGTGGTTGGACAAATTGCCTTCGTATTGACCTGCTTCTACCTGGGCGAGGCCGCCTCGAGCTGGGTTGATCGGCTGATCCAGTTCTTCCGCGAGCGGCTTTGGCAAAGCACCGCGATCTTCGCCTCCTTGGTGCTTCTGCAACAGCTCGCCGCCTATCGTCGTCGACAGAGGAGAAAGACCGAGCCGCCCGTGTAAGATGCCACGCCATGCGGATGCTTAGCTGGCTCGTGCTTGGGCTTGTCTCCTGTACGGCCGGCGCGCAGGTAGACCCAACAGCGAAGGCACCAGCCGCCAGTGGACGCGCGGTTACGTCGAGCGCGCAATCCTCGGCGACTGAAGAGCCAAGGAAGCCACAGCCGCTCATACGTGGCGAGCTGAGCACCGACCCAGCAAGTCTCGATGTGGTCAAGGACGCGGAGCTCATTCGTCGAATCGGCGAGAGCCCGCACGCCTACTTCCGCTTCACCAATACCCAGTTTAGAAACGCGACTTGCAAAAGGCTTGGCGCTCGGCTCGTTGCACTGCCCAAGGTCCGCCTTCACGGCGACGCGCACGTCGAACAATACGCAGTAAGTTCGCTCGGGCGCGCCCTCGTCGACTATGACGATGCCTCGCTAGGCCCCGCGGCGCTCGACCTAGTGCGCTTTGCTACATCGCTCGTGCTGGCCGCACGACAACGGGCAGAGCCTGGCGAGGACGCGACGAGTTCGGGAGAGGACCTGCTGACGGCGCTGTTCGCAGGCTACCGCGATGGGCTCGCCAAGGTCGCTCTGCCCAAGGAGATACCCGCGTTCGCCAAGGCGCTCTCCGCAACGTTTTCGCCCGACCGTTCGACTTTCTTAGCCAACGCAGACAAGGCCATGCAACCCATCGATCAGGCGAACGAGGCCTTGGCGCGTGAAGGGTTGACGGCCCTGATGCAGGCCGAGCGCAAAGCCAACTACAAGCGCCCCGACTCGTTCTATGCACTAAAAAAAGTGGGCACGCTCAAGCTCGGAATAGGGAGCGCGCTCGGGCGCAAATATCTCCTTCGGCTGGAGGGTCCGTCGGCAAAGGCCGAGGACGACGTCATCTTGGAGTTAAAAGAGCTCGCAGACCGCAGCAACAGCCCGTGTCTCGAAAGCATCCCGAGCGGGGCAGCGGATGCACGTAGAGAGCAGCAAGAGCTCGCGAACAACAAGACGTTACTCCTACCAACGCTGCTCCCGGGCTCAACGTTTTGGACCAATGAGTGGCTGCCGAACTATGAGGAGGTTCGCATCAAGCGGCTCGGCGCGCAGGCCGACCTGCGCGATCTTGCCCGTGAGGCTGGGCTGCTGCTCGCTGCAGAGCATCAGAAGAAGAGCGCCGTCAGCCCCATCGTCGAGCCAGCGCGGCTCGCCATCGATCGTGAGTTTGAGACCCTACTCAGGACCCAAGCCAAAGAACTCGCAGACGAAACCCAGAGTGCCTACGAGGCTTTTCGGAAAGACTTCAACGTCGGAAAATGACCATGACGAACCGAGCTAGCAGTGAAATCATTCAGGTCCGCAGGGTGCACCGGAGAGATCTGAATCGCACCTGGGACTTTCTCAAGCTCGTCTTTCGAGACGTAAACCGCAATACGCTCGAATACCAACGGCCGCGAACGAAGCATCGCTTCCTCGAGGTCTACGACAGCGAGGAGACGGATCAGCTGCTGTTCGTCGTTGGTGACAAGACCGTGGGCTACGCAGAGTGCTCTTACTCGACTGCTGGTGCCGACAATTGGATGAATCCACGCTACTTCGAGAAGCGCGGTATGCGGCCCTTGTTCGTCGACGAGCTCGCGGTGCATCCACACTTTCAGGGCCGCGGCGTCGGCGGCTTCATGCTGGAGCAGATACAACATTTGGGTAGGGCGCACGGCTGTACCCATCTCGTGCTCGAGGTCGCGCAGAACAACAAGGACGCCTTGAAGTGGTATCACAAGCGCAATTTTTACAGGCTTGATGCAGCCATCTTCCTTGCGCAAAAGGTCCCCCATGAGCCTGAGCTGCTGCCCGGGCGGCCACTCACTGGAAGCGCCCCAAGCGAGAAGGTAGTCAAGAAGGCACCTGCCAAGACGACGGGTAGGCGCGCAACGACCAAGGCAAGCGCAAAGACAGCAGCTGCCCGTGCAGCAAAGAAGGCCTCCCCAAAGCAGCCAAGCGCCACATTGGTTTCTAGCATTCCGCAATCGAGCGCCACCAAGAAGGCGCCATCTAAGCCTGCTGCAGCCAAGCCTGCTGCAGCCAAGCCCGCTGCACCAAAGCCTGCTGCAGCCAAGCCTGCTGCAGCCAAGCCCGCTACCGCAAAACCTGCCCCCAAGCCTGCTGCAGCCAAACCCGCTACCACAAAACCTGCCCCCAAGCCTGCTGCAGCTAAACCCGCTACCGCAAAGCCTGCCCCCAAGAAGCAGGCAACCCCAAAGGCTAAATAGTTATGCATAAACTGCTTTCGGGGCACGCTACCTTTCGGCGCGAGTTCGTCGCCGGTAGCAAGACCTTTCTCGATGAGTTGGCGGCTGAACACCAGTCGCCAGACGCCCTGTCATCGGCTGTTCCGATAGCCGCGTGATCCCTGAACTCCTCACCACCTCAGCGCCGGGAGAGCTCTTCGTCGTCCGTAACGTGGCCAATCTTGTACCGCCCGCACAGCGCGCCGACAGCTGCGTTGGCGCGGCGCTCGAATATTCGGTCGAGGCGCTGGGTATCCGCCATATCGTCGTGTGCGGCCACTACGGTTGTGGCGGGGTCAAAGCAATGATCGAGGGCGTCAATAAGCAGAAGATGCCCGAGCTCGAGAGCTGGCTTCGTGATGCAGCGGTGCTCAACTCTGCAGCGCGCGCTGAAAACGCAGACAAATCGGAGCAATGGCGTCTCGCTGTCGAAGAGAACGTACTCGACCAACTGGCGAATTTAACCTCCTATCCGGGGGTCCAATCTCGCTTGGAGGCTGGAGAGATGACGTTGCACGGCTGGGTTTATGACCTGCGCGGCGAGCTGTTCGTTTACAACGCTGATACAGCCCAATTCGCGCTCGCCTAAGCTCACACCACCCAATCGAAGCGAAAGCTGGCGCCGTCCGCGGTCTTGCGCGCGCTGCCCTTAGGGTCCTTCCTACCAGCGGCCCGCAGCGTGCTCTCGACCCCGACTCGCAAACCGCGCACAGCGAACTCGCTCATCTCCGGCCAATCGACCACTCGCACTTCAGCGAAGCCCTTACCCGAGCGCATCACCTCGAGACGGCCTTGCGGGTAGGCCTTCTTGAACAAGGACGGGCTTCGCGCGACCAAGATGTCGTCGGTCGCGATGCGCAACAGCACGCGCCAAACGGAGGTCACCGTGCGGCCGGTGACACGCACGGCGGTCTCGGTGTGTAGCTCCGCCGCTGGGATGTTCAGAACTTTACTGGCAACCTCGTAGAACTTCTCGATGCTGGTGCACCGAATCGAGGACATGGCCGTCACCAGCGCAAACTCATCACGGATATCGGCCGGTAGCGCGGCGCGCACCTGATCCATCACCGCCTCCCCAAACCGAGCTTGGAAGTCTTGCAGCTGTGCGCTGATGACTACGCCCGACACCTTCGGTTCAAGCGCCACGAACTAGGACCTCATTGCCCTTTAAACGTCGGGGCGCGTTTCTCCAGAATCGCTGCGACCGCCTCGCGATGGTCGTCGGTGTTTTGCACCATGCCCTGGTAGCTCGCTGCCAGTTCCAAGGCCGTCTCCAAGTCGGAGTCCCAACTGCGATAAGCGGCGCGCTTCGTGAGCCGGACTGCCAAGGGCGAGTTCTGCGCAATTTGCTCGGCGGTGGCCCTCGCCGCATCAGCCAACTCCTCGGCAGACACCACGCGATGAACGAGGCCCAAGGCAAGGGCCTCGTCCGCGTCTACCACGCGGCCGGTGAGCACCAGCTCCAAGGCTCGCGCAAAGCCAATCGTACGCGCAAGGAAGTAGGCGCCGCCGTCTCCAGGAACCAAGCCCACTTTGACGAACGTCGACCCGAGCTGAGCTCCGCGCGCGCAGATACGCACGTCACACATACAGGCCAGGTCCAGACCGGCGCCAATCGCCGCTCCGTTGATTGCAGCAATCAGCGGCTTATCGAACTGCGCTATCCGGCGCGGGATGGTCTGAATGCCCTCGATATACTGTTTGCGGAGTTCAACCGGGCCGCCTGCAAACATGCCAGCCCCGGCGCGCATCTGCTTGAGGTCACCCCCAGCGTGAAATGCCTTACCAGCGCCCGTCAGTATCACGGCCATGATTGCAGGGTCTGCCTCGGCCGTATCGAAAGCGCGCACCAGGCTTTGCACCATCTCGCTCGAGTACGCGTTCCGAGCGTCAGGTCGGTCAAGGGTGATGGTTGCAACGGCACCGGCTGTTTCGTAGCGGAGATCGCTAAACATCGGCGCTTCCTACCATGCGCAGGCACGCGAGCCACCTGCGTCCGCGCCTAGCCAAGCGACCGCCGTGCGATTTCCACTTGGGACTGCACTTCGGCGTGAAGTCGCTTCGCCAGCGCAGCAGAGTCTTCACCGGGTAGCGGCCGCGTGGGGGTACCAACCGCAAGCCCGACGTTCGTTCGCGCAGAGCCGGCTACACGCCGCATATGGTCCACGAACGTTTCATCGCCGTATTCGATCGCAGCGCCACCGTACGCAATACCGACGGGAACGAGCTCACAGCCAGTCCTACGCGCAACGGCGAAGGCGCCCGGCTTGAAGGGCCGCACCTCATCTCCAGGATAGGTGGTCCCCTCCGGGAAGATGATGACACCGAGACCAGCCTCAATCTTGGTGATCATCTCCTTGACGACATTGGCCGCGCTGCGCCTGTCCTCGCGATCAACGAACAGAATACCCGACTTACGTGCCAGCGGACCGACGATAGGCCAATTAGCGAGGTCCGCGCGGCTAACGAGCTTCCCCTCGATGTGCGCCAGCATCAGCATGATATCCAAGCTCGAGCGGTGATTGACCACGAAGACTCGGCCACGGCCGCGCTCGTCTTTGCAGCCGACCCGCACGTCGGGAGACTTGCCCGTGGTGGTCACATGAATGCCGAATAGGGCGCTCATATGTTTACCGAACCGCTCCATCGTCGCTGACAGGATCGCCTCGCACTGTGCTTCATTCTTGCCGCGGGACTCCACCTCCCAACGCGCCAAGGTGCCAATACCGTAGGCGGCAAAGCCGGCAGTCCGCCCGGCAAAAACCACGTCACCAAGCCTTAGGTCTTTCACTCGGGCACCTCACTCAGCAGCCGTCGCAGAATGGCGTCAGTCAGGGCTGGATTGGCGCTGCCCTTCGTCGCCTTCATGATTTGACCGACAAAGAAACCAAGCATCGTCGCTTTGCCGGCTCGGTATTGAGCAACCTGCTTGGGGTTTGCAGCCATCAGCTCTCTCGCCATGCCCTCCAAAGCAGCCTCGTCACTCATGACCGCCATACCCGAGGCCTTCACGAGCTCAGCAGGCGAGCTTTCCGTGCCTGACATCTCCACGAGCAGGGCCTTGGCTTGCTTACCCGAGATGGTGCCGTCCTGCACGAGACAGAGCAGCTCGACCAGTTGTTTGGGGCTGACGGGAAAGCTCGCTGAGAGCCCTGCAAAACTCGCGTCACGGAGGACCTCCGCGATGATGAAGTTGGCAATCTTCGTTGCGTCGACTGCGCTATCGCCCGACCACACCAGGCACTCATCGAAGAAGCCGGCGATTCTCGGATGGCTGGTCAATACCTGCGCTGCAGCGACGGGGACACCAAGGCTCTGATAACGAACTCGACGGGCATCGGGCAGCTCTGGCAGCGCCTGCTTGGCGACGTCCACGAAGGCCTCGTCGAGAATGAGAACGGGCAAGTCCGGGTCTGGGAAGTAGCGATACCCAGCGTCATTCTCTTTCTCACGCAGCAAGTAGGTCTCACGCTTCTCCGAGTTGTAGCCGCGTGTCGCCTGCACCAAAGCCCGGCCCAACTCGAGCTCACGAATCTGCCTTCGGATCTCGACGTCGATCGCCTCCTCCACGAAGCGAAAGGAGTTGATGTTCTTGAGCTCGGTGCGGACACCAAGTTTGGTCTCCCCTAACCGCCTGACCGAGACATTGGCGTCGCAGCGAAAGCTCCCCTGTTCGAGGTTTCCGTCATTGGCCCCAACCGCCATCAGCACCTCTCGCAACCGCTTGAGGTAGAGCCCTGCCTCGGCGGCGCTGCGTAGGTCGGGCTCGCCGACGATCTCAATCAATGGGGTGCCCGCTCGATTGAGGTCGACGACCGACGCATTGCCAACGCCATGCAGCGTCTTGCCAGCGTCTTCCTCCATATGAATACGAAGGATGCGCGGGCTTCGTTCTTCTCCTTCCAGCAAGAAGGTCACCTGCCCCGAGAGCGCAAAGGGCTCTTCGTACTGGGTTATCTGATAGCCCTTGGGTAGGTCGGGGTAGAAGTAGTTTTTGCGAGCCCACACGCTACGACGCTGGATCGTGCAGCCAAGCGCGAGCCCAGCAAGCACCGCCAAGCGCACGGCCTCCCCGTTGGGCGTCGGTAGACTCCCAGGGAGGCCGAGACACACTGGGCAGGTATGAACGTTCGGCGCGTCGCCAAAACTCGTCTCGCAGCGACAGAAGAGCTTGGTCCGTGTAAGGAGCTGTGCGTGAACTTCGAGACCGATCACAGGCTCGAAGTCGCCGTAAGATGTGGCCATGGTCTGGCGCTTGGTAGCATGGGTTGCGCTCGTCGCCGAGCTTGCGTCACCTACGGTCGTGCTCGGTGGTTGTGCCTCGGCACCGCAGCCGAGCCAAGCCGCCGCGCGCACCGGCAGCCTTCAGAAGGGCCGCGCCAGCTACTACGCCGACAGCCTCGCAGGCAACAGCACCGCGAGCGGAGAACCGTACGATCCAAAGGCCCTCACTGCTGCCCACCGCACGCTGCCATTCGGGACCTGGGTGTTAGTCTCCCGGCCGGGCAAGGCCGCCGTACGAGTGCGCATCAACGACCGTGGCCCGTTCGGTAACAAGGACCGCATCATCGACCTCTCCCGCGCCGCGGCCGAGGAGCTCGACATGGTGCGGGCGGGGGTGGTCGAGGTCACCGTGCAGATCGTCGATTAGTTGAAGAGGTCCGTGTTGACGAAGTCCGGACGGATGAGCGACCAGAAGTCCACTGCCAGTCTGGCCTCTACATACTTGTACGGCAGCCAACCGTAGCCACGATCTCCCCAGCCAGCTCCCCACGAATTGCGAACGAGCAGGGCTCCTTGATTCGGTCCCATCATTTTCTCATCGTCGTAACCAACGGCGATCAGCGAGTGTCCGCCGAGGAGCTGTTCTCCCGGCTCGGGCATAGACACCTCCACGCCTTCTCCCACGAGCGGGAAAGAGCTGTAAACGCTCAAGCCAAATACCGAAGGCATCCTCGCGGCGAGACATCGCCGCACGTTGAGTAGAGTTTGTGAGCTAGTCAGCTTTGGCTCATCAATTCGGAAGTAACGCACCGTCCTGAAGGAGTCCGCGAAGGCATAACAATAGGGCGGGGCAAGCTCAGCTTGCTTGGCCGGCTCATACGGATAGAGGTGCTCGGCGGGCACACCAAACGTTTGCAAAGCTCGCAACGTGGTGCGCAAGTTGGCGCCAATATCTTCGCGATAACCGAGCAAGTCTCTCGTAGCGCGATAAAGAAAGAGTTCGGAGAAGTCCGCATGGCGCTCAAAGGCGCGGCGCTCGTAATACTCCATTAACGCTGCAACCGAGAAGGCAGTACTGGCGTTGAGCGAGCCTTGACTACGAATGCGCGTGCACCATTTGCGGAGGTCTACGCTCGCAGGCAACACCGACGACGGCATCGAAACCGCCTTATAGGAGTTCGAGATGCGGAGGATCCCTTGGACCTCGTGGGACTCGAAGGTGACATCACGAAAATCCGGTGGGTCCCGCAGCCAACCGAAGCCTTCCGAAAGCGCGTTGCTCATGCGGCGGGATGTTACACGACGCTCGGAGCCGTCGATATGCAACGATGACTCGTAACGATGGTGACTGCCTCAAGCGAGTATCTGACGGGGCAACCGAGTTCGCTCGAGGTCCGCATCTTCGGCAACATCTCACGCCTCGATGTGCTTGAGCGACTCTCGCGCTATTGCCAAGAGAGGTTTGGAGCGGCGCTTAAGCGGCAGCTCTTCTATCGCGTCGGCTCGGGGCTGGTCATCGGGCTCACGCTCGTCACTGGCCTATCGCTAGTGCTCAAGCTCACGGAGCGTCGGCGAGGTGCAGGCTTCCTAGCCGAATGCGAAGCCATTCGAGCGCATTTGGCGGCACGCGGTTACCCCGCTGGGGAAACGTTGTTCGCGCCAGAGCCCTTCGAGTCGGGGTTCATCACTGCGCTATCCTTCGTTGAGGCGGGACCGCGCGTCGATCCACACCAGCCGAAGATCCGAGCTGCGATAGCGCGTGCCTTAGCTAATTGGATTGGGCTGGCTGCTTCGTATGAGCATCCCCAACATTTAGGCGCCGCGTGGTTCACCAGCGTCCCCGCAGACAAACTCTGGCCGCGTCCGCACGATCCGAGCCTCGTGTTCTCCCGAGCGGCCAGCGCTGCGGAGATCGATCGCATCGCTCAGCGGGCTTTGGAGGCACGCTCGCGACTCGCTGGGCAAAAAGTGATTGCGCACTTCGACTGGCGACTCGAGCATCTACGCTTCGATTCGAGCGAGCACATAGCCACACTCGCCTTCGACTGGGACAGCCTGCACTTCGAGCTCGAACCGGTTGCAGTTGGTGCTGCAGCCCACGCCTTCAGCTGGGATGAACGTGGGCCCGATCCAGTACCCCGGGTAGATGAACTGGAAGCGTTCCTTGAGGACTACCAACAAGCTCGGGGGCGTAGCTTTACCGAAGAGGAACGCGCGACAGCGTTGGCATCTCTTTTGTACTCGCTCGCCTATTCGGCGCGCTGCAACCACACGCTGTCTTCCGAGAGGCCACTTGCGCGAGGTGACTTCCGGCGCCTTCTGTTCGAGGCAGCCGATAGATTCTTGTAGCGTTGCTACATACCGCTTCAACCTCGTGCCCTCTTCGAGAGAATCGGCCGAAGGCCCCGTTGAACCGTCGACTTTGGCATGAGTCATTCCGCCGAAGGCGGATGCAGTGAACAGAATGACTCGGGCCCTCTTCGAGAGAATCGGCCGAAGGCCCCGTTGAACCGTCGACTTTGGCATGAGTCATTCCGCCGAAGGCGGATGCAGTGAACAGAATGACTCGGGCCCTCTTTTCGAACAACGGCCGAAGGCCCGATTGAGCTTCGACTTTTGGCACGAGTCATTCCGCCGAAGGCGGATGCAGCGGACAGAATGACTCGGGCCCTCTTCGAGAGAATCGGCCGAAGGCCCCGTTGAACCGTCGACTTTGGCATGAGTCATTCCGCCGAAGGCGGATGCAGCGGACAGAATGACTCGTGCCCTCTTCGAGAGAATCGGCCGAAGGCCCCGTTGAACCGTCGACTTTGGCATGAGTCATTTCGTGCGGTCCATTGGGCGGGTGTTACCTGAGCAAAATCGCAGTTTGGCGCTCGACGACATTTTTCGAGCGCTAATTCCTTGGGTCGGAGAGATCTTCTAAAGGTGCCCGCGTGGCTTTATCAGGCTATCCTCTCCTGTCTTCATGACTGCTGGAACATGGGATCCCGAACACCCGCTGATCGGGCGAGTGCTTCAAGGGAGGTTCCAGGTCGCGTCGTACATTTGCCAGGGCGGCATGGCGCAAGTGTTCTGCGGCGTGCAAGCGGAAGAGCCCCGGCACGTAGCAATCAAGGTGATGCACCCCGAGCTCGCCGATGACAGCGAGATCGTCGCTCGATTCCTCCGAGAGGCGAAGATTGCCTCCCGCCTGACCCACCCCAACATCGTACGAATTCTGAGCGTAGGTGAGGACCGCGAACTGCTGTTCATCATCATGGAGCTATTGTTCGGTGACGATCTCTCGGCTCGCGTGAAGCAGAAGGGCTCCTTCACGGAGATGCGAAGCGTCGAGATCATGGCCGACGTTTTTGCGGCGCTGCAGTTCGCGCATGAAAGGGGCGTCATTCACCGGGACATCAAGCCGGAGAACGTGATGCTTTGCCGCGATCCAAAGGAGCCGCAGCGCGAGATTGTGAAGGTGCTCGACTTCGGGATTGCCAAAATACTCGACGAACATACGAGCGTACAGCTGCCCGACGAGGCGCCGACTGGATTTCGCTCGGTGCTGACGCGAGTCGGTGGATGGGTGGGTACGCCGGGTTATATGTCGCCAGAGCAAGGGAGTGCCGAGAAGCTCGACCATCGTTCCGACCTCTACTCCGCTGGCTGTCTACTGTTCGAGCTTTTGACCGGCCAATTGCCGTTCGAAGGGCAAACGCCGCTGCAGATCATTGCCCGGCACGTTCGAGAGCCCCCACCCAAGCCGAGCTCGTTTGCACCGATCCATCCAGACTTGGAGCGCTTGGTCATGCGGCTTTTGGAGAAGAAGCCCGCCAACCGGCCGAGCAGCGCGCGCGATGTCGCGGACGAGCTGTTGCTCCTGCTTGGAGACCTTTCCGCGACTTCTTCCCAACGTTGGCAACATCTATCGACGCCACAACCGAAGGCCACTGCGCTGCCGCCAGCGGCTGCCGCAGACCCTCGCAGTCAGCGGCCCAACGAGATGGCTAGGCCCGCCGCAGAGGCCCCGGTTGACTCGACGCTGCGCTCTTCTGGCAATGCCTCTAGCCTGCGCGAGTTACGACGCACATTGGCCATCGATACCAACGAGACGCGAGCTGCCGTTCAGCAGGCCCTGAGCGCAGCGCGGCCCCCGGAGCGCCCGGTTCATCCGTTAGTGGGCCGCGTGCTCTCGGGGTCCTTTCAGGTGAGCGCACTGATCCGTGAAGGCAGCGTTTCGCAGATCTTCTCTGGCCTCTCGAATCAAGAGCCGCGCAACGTGGCGATCAAAGTGCTCCACCCAGAGTATTCGCGCGACAAGGAGATCGTCGGGCGCTTCGTGCGGGAGGGGCAGGCGGCAGCGCGGCTGACGCACCCAAACATCGTAAGGACGGTCTTCGCCTCAGAAGACCAGGGAATTCCGTACTTCGTCATGGAGCTGCTGTTCGGTGACGACCTATCAGCACGAATCAAGCAGCGGGGAGCGGTTACGCAAGATGCCGCTATCGCGATCGTGGTGCAGGTGTGCAAGGCGCTCGAGCACGCCCATCAGCAGGGCGTGGTGCATCGAGACATCAAGCCAGAGAACATCATGGTTTGTCGTCAGCCGGATTCGCCGGCGAGGGAGATCGTCAAAGTCCTCGATTTCGGAACGGCGAAGATCTTCGACGCGAAGGCTCAGATTGAGCTCCAAAGCGACAGTACGTCGGTGCGAGCCCAACTGACGCGCGTTGGTAGTCTCGTCGGGACTCCGGCGTACATGTCGCCGGAGCAAGGGCGTGCAGAGGCGGTGGACGCTCGTTCCGATATCTACAGCGTGGGCGTGCTGTTGTTTGAGCTTCTTTGCGGGAGGACTCCGTTCCTTGGAGAGACGCCGCTGCAAATCGTCGCGCGCCACGTTCACGAAGCGCCTCCAGCGCCCAGCTCGCTGGTCGCCATTCCACGGGAGCTTGAACGGATCGTGCTGCGATGTTTGGAGAAGTCGCCCGCTCATCGCCCGCAGTCGGCGAGTGAACTTGCGGCGCTGCTTGAGACTGCGCTGCCCAACGTAATGAGGACCACTGGACGTGGCGCTGATGAGCGCTGGCGAAGGTTCACTGGGCGGGGAGTCGCGCCTGGGCCTGCTCTCGTACAACAGCCGAACGAGGCCAAGGCGACGGTCGCGAGTTCGCCGCTTTCCGCGCCGCCCGATGCGTTGCCGCAGGCCAAGGCTCAGCTCGCTCAGGAGCTAAAGTCCACGCTTCCGATGAAGAACCTTGGCAGGCAGGACGAGACCTCCCCAGGGATTCGGCTGATAATGCCTGCCGCACAGCAACAGGAGCCACCGCCACAAGCAGCCCAACAGCCCGTCCAAGCCGACAAGGTCGACAAGCTTATTCGGCTCGTGACCATTCTCTTGGTGCTGCTGGCGGTGGCATGTGTAGCCATCGGCGTGTTGCTGTTTGCCTTCGTCGCGCGCTGATTCAACCCGAAACCGGGTTATACAAAAGACGAAGTGCAGGCCTACTCTCGAGCAGCCTGCACTTGATGAGCAGCGGACTGCTCAGTGACCGTGTTCGCGATCGATCCCAGGGTGAGAGGCGTCCCCGGGCTCATGTCTCGGATTTGCTGTCTCCCGGGTCTGGTCGGTTCCGGTCATTCCCGCTAGCAGCTCGCGCCCGTAGATGAACTGCTCACGCGAATCATAGGGAACCGCGTGCAACCCCGTGTCCATGCGAATGGCATCGCACGGGCACGCTTCAACACAGAAGCCGCAGAAGATGCAGCGCAGCTCGTCGATGACGAAGGTCTTGGGGTAGCGTTCGTAACCTCGACGCGGATCATCTGCCGCGTACTCCCCGGCCTCGATGTGGATGCACTGCGCCGGACAAGCCGTCGAACAACAAAGGCAGGCGACACAGCGTGGTGAGCCGTCGTCTCGGATGGTGAGCCGGTGCAGGCCCCGGAAGCGTTCCGAGTAAGGGCGCTTTTCTTCAGGGTAGGAGATGGTCGTAATACCATCCGAGAGAGCCTCGATGATCGGGTCTCTCTTCTGGCCTAACACCATCTCCTTTGTGTTGGTGAAGAAGGTGGACATGGTCTGCGCGAGGCCTTTGGCGATCGCGGGCACATAGCTTTGGACCTCAAAGGTGCGGGGGGGCCGGGCGATCGTTTTCACGCTCGGAGCCTGCCCGCGTGGCTTCATCCACGGGGTGTTTTCAGCTGTGTTCTTGGCGGCTGCGTTGCCCATAGTCGTTGTCCTTCAGGCCTGCATCGGAGTGGCTTTGACGCCACCACGCTCATTGACGAGACGAGCTGCGGTGGAGTCGAGGAAGCGCTTGGTTTCCACTGGGCGGAGCATCAACCAGACCAAGCCGACGGGCATCGCGAGCAGCCCAAAGGCCACCACGAACTGCGTCAATTCACCTGCAAGATGCAGCAGCCGAGCAGCTCCAGGACCGGCCGAATCGAGAGCCACCACCACCACTGCGGTCACCACCAGATTGCCAATCGCGAGCGGTAGCAGCGCCGTCCAACCAAACTTCATCAGTTGGTCGTATCGGAAACGAGGCAAGGTCCAGCGGAAGAAGATCTGGAACCAGCTGAACAGGAGCGTCTTTCCAAAGAAGGTCAGCACCTGCAAAACGGTCACAGCGAGATGGTTCATCTTGTAGTGCAACAGCGTCGAATCACCGAAGGTGACGTGGATGCCGTCGCTGTAGAGGAAGGGCAGCGAGTACCCGCCGAAGAACAAGGTGATGATCAGCGCACTGGCGGTAAGGACCTCGACGTATTCGCCGGCCATGAACATGCCGAACTTAAAGCCCGAATATTCGAGGAAGTAGCCCGCGACGATCTCGCTCTCACCTTCAGGCTGATCAAAGGGAACGCGCTTTGTCTCGGCCATGGTTGCGGCCAAGAACATCAGGAACGCGATCGGTTGAACGAAGATGCCCCAGGCGAAATCGTTTTGCCATTGAACCATCGGGCCAAGGCGCACGCTGCCGTAGATGAGCAAAAGGCCCATGAGAGACAGACCCATCGCCACTTCGTAAGACACCATCTGGCTCGCAGCTCGGAGGCCGCCAAGCAAAGAGAACTTGTTGTCGCTTGCCCAGCCGGCGATCGCCGCGCCAATGACGCCCGTGGAAGACATCGCGAACAGGTAGAGGATGCCAACGTTGAGATCTGCGATCTGCAGGTTGACCGAGTGCCCCTCGCACACTCCGTCACGCGGCATCATCGCAGTCAGACGAAGGATCTCATCGAACTGGAAGACACCATCGGGCTTAGCGATGGTTCCGTCGGCCATCTTGTGTGGGATGTCTTGGAAGCAGAGCTGGTCGCCGAACGGCGTCACCGCCATCACGACCAAAGCAGGAAACATCGCGATCATCGGCCCGAGCGAGTGCAGCAGGCGGTCGGCGTTCTTCGGAATGAAGTCCTCCTTGAACATCATCTTCACTGCGTCAGCGATGCCGTGAAGAGTGCCCGCCAATCGAATTCCGATGGTGCCCGCGGGGACACGGAGGGCAGCGTAAACGCCAGCCGCCCCCATCAAACCACCCAACAGAGCAGCCGCTCCGCGCGCCATCAGGTAGGTCGTGGGAGCCTGCAGAGCTCCGGAAGCGAGCCGCTTTTCAAGGATGGCGTTCACGATGAACACCACCATGTGCAAGACCATCCCGGTGTAGAAGTACGTGCGCGGGAGGTTTTGCCCAATCAGCTGCTCGGCTGCGTTCATTGCGCCAGCACGATCGATTCGCCACGCCAAAACGGTGAGGCTGAACCAAGCGACGAACACGAACAGGTGCAAACTGACGCCCATTCGGTCGATGGCTGACGCAGGCGATTGCAACGTCCAACCGAGCGTCGCGAAGGAGAGCGCTCCAATCAGAAAACCCGGCGCCGCCAAGATCCCGCGAATGACTGCGCTCGGCAGGTTGATGACCGCACGGTTAGGCCCAACGCGGTGCTGAACCATCGCGCTCTGCCTGCGGTCTGCCCAAACGGCGATCGCTGAGAAGTTGAGGCAAAACCCGATAACCAAGGCAATTTTGAGAACGGAGAAGATGAGCTCGACGATCACGGCCGCACCTCGGGTTCCTTCGCTGAAGAAGCGGGAGCGCCCACCATGGCCTTGCGCACTTCGCTTAACTTTCGCCAGTTCGTAGCCAAACCGAGGGCTTTCCCAAGTTTGCCAATGAGCAGCCAGCCGGGCTCAGCATCACCGAGCGGTACCAACGCGCGCTCACTGGATTGAGTACGTCCCTGCTTGTTGACCCAGGTTGAGTCGACCTCTGCCCAACCTGCTGCTGGCAGTACGACCTTCGCGCTCTCGGTCAGCGGCCCTGTGTGGGTTGCAATCGAGACGACTTTCTTGCCGCGCAAAGCAGCTCGCAGCTCAGCGTCATCAACCTCGACGTGTGCTCCAAGCGCAATCACGTACTCAAATTTATCTTCGCTCTGAATTAGATCTTGGAGCGGGCGGGGTGCTGCCCCCTCGCACAACTTCAAAACGCCCTTGGTGTTCGGATTCTTGTCGGCTGACATCAGGATGTCGTCGGCGCGGCCGAGCGGCTTGCCTGTGACGAAGAAACGCTCGACACCAAGGAAGGTGCGACCGAGCGTGTAGAGCGCCCAGTTGTCCTCCAAGCTGTGCTGTGCGGAGAGAACGATCGCCACTTTTTCGGACTTACCAAGGGCCCCCTTGAGCAGGTCCTTGGCCGCAGCGACTGCGTCTTCAACGGGCTTGGCAGCACCGCCCACGAGCGCAGTCTTGGCTCGCCCAGTGATGGCGTCGCGGTACGAGAGCATGCCCTCGTCACACATCCAGAACTTGTTCACCTCGGCGTTCTCGCGCGGGCGGTGGCGGTGCGGCGTGTTCGTCCGAGGGTCGAAGTCCAGGAAGGCGTTGCAGCCCGTTGAGCAGCCTTGGCATACGGTGCGTGCGCTTCGCAGAAACCAAACGCGAGCCTTGAAGCGGAAGTCCTTGGACGTAAGGGCGCCGACCGGGCAAACGTGCTCAGTCATCAACGTATAGTCGTGGTCGAGTTGGCGCCCAGGAGCGACGGTGATCTCGTTGAGGTTGCCTCGCTCACGCACGCTGAGCACGGGGTCTTTGGCGACCTCCTCCGAGAAGCGGACACAGCGTGTGCAGATGATGCAGCGCTCGGCGTCGTAAACGATGGTTGGCCCAAAATCGACCGCCTTGGGCTTGTGCACGACTTCTTGGTGCATGCGCTTGCCAGTTCGCTGGTGCTGCAGCCAGTAGTCTTGCAGTCGGCACTCGCCGGCCTGATCGCAGATTGGACAGTCAACAGGGTGGTTGAGAAGGAGGAGTTCTTGAACCGCTGCGCGTGCTTCCGTCACATGCGCGCTCGACTCGCTCAGAACTTCCATCCCCGGCGCACAGGTCTGCTGGCAGGCGGGCTGAAGCTTGGGCTTGTTGTCCTGGACGTACTGCTTCGTTTGCGGGTCCCACTTGAGGACGTCCAAGCGCATGGCTGGCCGGCCCTTGGGCGGGGGCAGCTCCACCAAGCACATGCGACAGTTCGCGGCGACGCTGAGCCCAGGGTGCCAACAATAATGGGGGATATCGATGCCCGCTCGATGAGCTGCACGAATGATGGTGTCCCCGGGCTCAAACGGGATCTCGCGACCGTCGAGCTTGATGATGTTCGGGGGCTTGGGCTGCTCGGCTGCCGAGGGCGTTGTCGTGCTCATTTTCAGAATTCCCAATTCACGCAGCCGTAGCTGCTCGAATGCACGTAACCAAGTGAATCAACAAACAGGACCGACCGCGCTCAATGATCGCATTCTCCACCGATCATGTTCATCGAGCCGAAGGTGGGCACAACGTCCGGAATCATGGCGCCCACGATCAGCTTCTCGAGACCTTGGGTGATCGCGAAACAGGGCGGTCGGATGCGCACCCGGTAGGGCGTACCGCTGCCATCGCTCACGAGATAGAAGCCGAGCTCACCGTTTCCGGCCTCGGTGTAGGAGTAGACTTCACCAGCAGGCACCTTGATGCCCTCCATCACGATCTTGAAGTGCTGAATGGTTGCTTCGATCGTGTTGTAGACATCCGACTTCTCGGGAAGCGTGATGCGCGGGTCCTGCACGTTGATCGGGCCGTCATCTGGCATCTGATCCAGGCATTGCCGAATGATCCTGGCGCTCTGTCGCATCTCTTCCTGGCGACACATGAAGCGGTCGTAGTTGTCACCCGTTGTGCCAACCGGAACATCGAACTCCATTCGGTCGTACACGAGGTACGGGTGCGCGCGACGAACGTCGTAAGAAACGCCCGTTGAGCGAAGGCAGGGCCCGGACCAACCCAGCTCGAGCGCGTCCTCCTTCGAGATCCGTCCAACGTTCTCGAGCCGGTCGAGGAAGATGCGGTTCTTGAGCAGCAACTTCTCGGATTCGGCGACAACCACGAGGACCTGCTCGAGCGAAGCTCGTACGGCCGCCTTGAAGTCACGGGTCGGAGGCTTGGCCATACCGCCCACGCGACCGAAGCTGTGCGTTACGCGCGCCCCCGTCTCCTCCTCGAAGATGTCCCACAACATCTCGCGCGCGCGAACGTTCCATAGGAACGGCGTGAAGGCGCCGAGCTCCATGGCCATAGCGCCATTGCACGTCAGATGGTCACAGACCCGCGCTAACTCACCCAGCGCGACGCGGTAGTACTGACATCGCTCGGGAACCGTGATGCCAAGCATCTTTTCAACGGCGAGCGAGAAGCCAACGTTGTTCAACATCGGCGAGACGTAGTTGAGCCGGTCGACGTACGGGTAGATTTGGTTCCAAGTACCGCGCTCACACATCTTCTCGAAGCCGCGGTGCAAGTAACCAATCTGAACGTCGGCATCGGTGATCGTCTCGCCCGAGAGCTGCACGACAATTCGAACAGTGCCATGCATTGCGGGATGGCTAGGCCCCATGTTGAGCTTCATCGGCTCAGCAGGAAGCTCGAGTTCTCCCTCCTCGAGATCTTGATCGAGCGGCTCCATCAGTTCTTTCCTTCGGCTTTCGACAAGGCCTTCTTGGGCGTTTCTTGTGCGGCTTGCTCTTCAGCACGACGCGCTTCCACCATCAAAGGGTCATCTCGGTGAAATTCGTGGGTTTGCCGCCCGAAGCTCATGCCCTCATCCGGATGGAATGGGAACTGTTTCTCGGGGACGTCGCGAAACTCAACCAATGGCTGAATCTTGTTCGCGGGGTAGTCTTTGCGAAGCGGGTGCCCCTTGAACTCGGGGTACATGAGGATGCGACGCAACTTTGGGTGACCTCGAAAGACCACGCCGAACATGTCGAACGCTTCACGCTCAAACCAGTTAGCGCCCTGCCAAACCGGCGTGATGCTGTCGATCTCTGCGGTATCGCCCTCCATATCGCCGACGCGAGCCTTGAGGCGAACGCGATGGCCTCGCTCGAGACTGCGGAGGTGCATTACGACCTCGAAGCGCTGCTCGCGGTCGGGGTAGTCAACACACGTGAGGTCAATGAACATGTTCATTGACGTTCGTGGGTCAGTCTTGAGGAACCGGCTAATCTCAAACCAGCGGTCGGCCTCAACGACAGCCGTGTCATCTCCGAACAGGCTGTGGGTTTCGACGATCGCGCTGCCGAAGCGCTGCTTGAGTACTTCAAGAACTTGTTGGCTCATTGATCAACCTGCAGAGGCTGAGATCCCCACGCTAGCGCGAGGCACAGCTGTTTTCCGACTCAGCCGCCCCGCTTATCACCGGAAGGGCCAAAGCGAAGCCGATCCTTCGAGATCAGCTCGTTTGCGGCTGGCACCGGATCGGTTCGCGGCTTCACGATTGCTGGCGTTCGGTTGCCGGAGGCAATCTTGTCTTGAAGAAGCAACAGCCCATCAAGCACAGCCTCAGGTCGAGGTGGACATCCAGGCACGTAAACGTCGCAGGGCACCACTTTGTCGATGCCCGCAACCGTCGTGTAGTTGTCGTAGAAACCGCCGCACGAGGCGCACGTTCCAAACGCGAGCACCCACTTCGGATCGGCCATCTGTTCGTAGATGCGGCGCAACGCAGGTGCCTGACGTTGGCTGATGGTACCCACGACCCACAGAAGGTCCGCCTGCCGCGGCGAGAAGCGCGGAGCTTCCGCGCCAAAGCGCGCCATGTCGAAGCGCGGACTCGCCATCGACATGAACTCCATGCCACAGCAGGCTGTGACGAAGGGGTATTGGAAGAGGGAGTACTTTTGCGCCCAGTGGAGCAAAGCCTCGAACTTCGTCGTTGCAAAGCCGCTCTCTGAGCCCTCAATAACGCGTGTTTCGCTCACCGCTCCCACTCCATGGCGCCTTTTTTCCACTCGTAAACTAGCCCAACCACCAACAGCAGTAGGAAGGGTGCCATCGTGAAAAGACCGCTCCACCCCGACTCACGGACCGTGACGGCCCACGGGTAGAGCAACACAACCTCGACGTCGAGCACGACGAACAGAATCGCCGTCATATAGAATTTGACCGACAGCTTCACATGGCGTGCGCCATCGCTCTCGCTGCCACACTCGAACGGCTCCATCTTTTCGGCCGAGGGAGGATTCTTCGGGCCGAGCAAAGAGGTAGCGGTGAACATCCCGGCAACAATGAGCGCCGCGATCAGGAACAACAAAAGTAACGGTACGTAAGTTGCCATGCGAGCTTCCTGGTGTGGAAGAAGGGCGCCGAGTGGGACAATACCCAAAAATTCGCTAGAAACCGGGCCTCAGCATGTAGCCCCAGCGCTCGCTCAAGTCAATGTGGGCCTACAAACGCGAGAAGCCCCGCCAATGCAGAGCTTCTTGCGCAGGCCTTGCTTGAAGGAGGGAACTAGAGGCCAACCTGAGCAAAGGTTACTGCCAGAAAGAACTCTGGGGTTTCGACGTCAATGCCACCACTCGTGCGTCCATAGAACCTAACGCCGGCAAAACCAGATGTGATCCCCGCTGCGGCGGCCTCTTCAAGTACCTCTTGGCCATCGTCGCCAAGGGGCACGACTTGCACGAATATGCCGGTCTCACCGAGGGCCGGCGGAACGCTGGCCGAGGCATTGTAGACGAAGGTCCGCTCCGAAACTCCGTTGTCTAGGCGAACGTCATACCCTGAGACGAAAATGTTCGACGTCTCGACGTCGTTGAAGTTCGCGTCGTTATTAAGTGAAGGCTCCATCGCGTTGACGAGGAGCACGCCAACGTACAGACCTTCATGGCAGGCGGTGGTGAACTCGCCTTCCACTTCGACTACCTCGCAGGCGAGCAATGGATCTGAGTCGGGGCAAGCGATGCTGAGATCGCTGCATCGGGCGTAACCAACGTTGACCGATGGAATGTAGAGGTCCTCGCACTCAAGTGTTCCATCCCCTTTCTTGATGCAGGTGCGGTCGACGTAAAAGCGCCCCTCGGCCTCGACGCACCCTGCAGCAGAGAATGAAATTGCACCGCAGGCAACGAGGGCAGCTGGAACGAAATGACGCAATAGACCCGAGCGAGACATGGTTCCTCCAAAATCCTGAAGCGCGAAGCTCCACCATTGAACCAGTGAAGCGTGCAGGGCGCAAACTTTCGGCTAGTGCACGATTGCTGGAGGAGGCTCTGCTAAGGGCTACCACGATGTCCCACCATCGGCTTAGTAAGGCCCGCGGCGCTCGCAAGATCCCCGTACGGTATGGGCGGACCACAGACTCTACTGAACTCGCTGAGGCGATTCGTGCACACAAGAAAGGGAACTACGAACAGGCGCTCCAGCTCTATGGGAGACTGCTAGCGGTTCACCCAGAGAACCTCGACGCGCAGATGAACCTCGCCGCATTGTTGGTCTTGTGCGGGGACTCGCACGGAGCTTCTGAGGCGTTTGCTAAGGCATCCAAGCTGAGCGGGACCAACGCGCGGGCTCATCGCGAACGAGGTTTTGGCTTGCTGGTCATTGGCCAAGCTGAGGAGGCTTTGCGAGCCCTTCGTGGCGCGCTCGAACTTGATCCGACCATGATGGGTGCTCGGTTAGCGCTTGTAGAGGAGCTGTTCGAGCAGGGGGAGCACGAGCAGGCAATCCGAGAAGCCGAGCACAGCGAGCAAATTCAACCACAAGCGGCTGGTACGCACTTTGTGCTGCACAAGGTGCTGTTCTCGATAGACCCGGCGCGCTCGAGAAACGCGCTCGAGCGCGCCGTTGAGCTCGACCCCGGGTGGGCGCACGCACGCTTCGCGTTGGCCTGCGGGTTGGCCTTCGAGGGCGCGGTCGAGCAGGCCGAGGCGACCCTTGCACAAGGGACCGTCGTTGCGACGCTAGGGGATATCGTGAACTACATCGCCGGAGCGAGCCGCCCCATCCGCGCCTTCGCGAGCCGCGCCGCTACGCTTCAATTCGCTTGTAGCCAGCGTGAGCTGGCAGGACCGTGCTTCGAGTTCGGCGTTCGACACGGGCTGAGCACGAGGCTACTGGCGGCGGCGTTGAACCAAGACCTGCACGCGTTCGATTCATTCGAGGGCCTGCCGGAGGCCTGGCAAGGTCTACCAAGATTTGCCTTCTCTACTGGTGGGGCGCCCCCGGACTTGCCACCGTCGGTTACCGTCCACAAAGGCTGGTTCAGCGAGACGCTCCCCCGTTTCCTGGAGCACGAGACGTCGCCTCCAAGCCTCATTCACGTCGACTCGGACTTGTATTCGAGCGCCAAGACCGTCTTGGACGCCCTCGCCCCGCGGCTCGTAGCGGGAACGATCCTCGTGTTCGACGAGTACATCGCCAACGCCTCATGGCGCGAGGACGAGTACCGCGCCTTTCAAGAGACGGTGCAAGTTCACGACCTGCAGTACAACTACCTCGCGCTCAACTGGTACACCGGCCAGGCGGTTATCCGCATCTCGTCAGGTGCTTCGGGAGAGTGACCCGCGAGACCAAGCCCCGGACCGACGTTTGGACGTGACTCTTCATCAGTGACTTGACGGCTTCGCCCGACGAGGCGAAGGTCTTGCGTCCGTAAAGATGGGTACACCCAAATAGGAGGGGTGTCCGAGTGGTCTAAGGAACCGGTTTTGAAAACCGGCGATGGGGTAACCCATCCAAGAGTTCGAATCTCTTCCCCTCCGCCAAAATCCGCGACCGCAACGCGCAATTTTTCGAGAGTCCTATAGTCGTTCGTGAGTCGCTCCAGAGCGACCAGGACCTCTCAGGTTGGCGGCTTTCGCGTGGGATTGTTGCATCGCGGTGCATCTCTCGACGTCACAACAGACGCTCGTCTGCTGCGGTTGCCCAAAAGCGACTTAGCTGCTAGGAATCTCATCCAAGATAACGGATGGAAGCTGAATCCTGCGCCTCACGTGCTGTGTATCCGGTGTTTCTCCGGCTTGAAGGTGCACGGGTGGTGGTCGTGGGCGCTGGGCCGGTAGCGGCAAGCAAACTTGAGGGGTTGTTGAGTGCTGGCGCACGCGTCACGCTGGTTGCGCCGGACATTGATCCACGCTGCTTGATGGAGGGTGTGACCGTTGAGCAGCGCGCATACCAGCAAGGAGATCTCGCAGGCGCCCGATTTGTGGTTGCGGCGGCCCCAAAAGAGGTCAACCGGGCGGTCGCGACCGAGGCCAACTCGCTAGGCATTCCCGCGAACGTAGTGGACGATCTCGAGCTAGCGACTGCCTATCTCGGCGGCGTCGTTCGGCGTGGGGGCGTCACCTTTGCGATCTCGACGGGCGGTGCAGCGCCAGCACTGGCCGGTCTGCTCCGTGAAGCACTCGACCTTTTGCTTCCCGCCGACCTTGACGAGTGGATCCAACTCGCACGTCAGCAGCGTTCTCAGTGGAAGGACGCAGCGCTCGATCTAACGGCACGACGCGAAAAACTACGCCAGGCGTTGATTGCAACTGCACCGAAAGGCGACGTCTGATGAGTACCGTTGTTGCCTTGGTGGGGGCTGGCCCAGGGGATCCGGAGTTGCTCACACGGCGCGCACTTGACCGCCTCTCCAAAGCCGATCTCGTGCTCAACGACGCACTCGTGCCCGAGGTGCTCTTGGAGTTGGCCCCCAAAGCACGACGGTTCTTCGTTGGAAAGCGCGCTGGCAGACACTCGCTTGAGCAAACCACCATTCATCGCATCATGATTCGAGCGGCCAAACGCGGTGAGCGCGTAGTGCGACTCAAGGCTGGGGACCCCTTCGTCTTCGGGCGAGGCGGTGAGGAGGCGATTGCGCTGCTTGCTGCCGGGTTGCAGTTTGAGGTCATCCCGGGAGTGAGCTCGGCTTTGGCCGGCCCTGCCCTCGCTGGGATCCCCGTGACCCATCGCGGGCTGGCCAGTGGTTTCGTCGTAGTGAGCGGACATGCACCAACTGCGTGGCAGCCCGTTCTTGCCGGATTGAGCGCGGCTAGTGTCACCATCGTCGTGCTCATGGGAATGGCCGCGCGCCAAGACATTGCTCACTTCCTAATGGAACGTGGCTTCTCAGCGACAACCCCCGTAGCCATCGTTTGCTCCGCCTCGCAGCCTGAGCAAACGCGCTGGTTGGGTACGCTGAACTGTCTAGCCCACGCCGAGCTCGCACATCATGATGGCCCGGGAGTGCTGGTCATTGGGCAAGTCGTAGAACTCGCAAAGACCCTAAGTCCTTGTGAGCCAATCACCTTGGCTGCATTGGGCTGACACTCAATCTTCTTCTTTCGCGGCTGGCTCAAGTTCCGCCACGATCGGCTCGATAGCGCGCCGCGAGGCGACCGGTACCACTTCGTTTGGAGCGTCGAGTAGCCGAAAGATCGCGATGCGGAAGGCCTCGGGCAACGCGTTCTCGAGGTACTCGAGTGCTAGCGGTCGCCGGGCAGCGTCGTTCTTTGACAACGCGTCAAAAGCAAGGTCGACGGGGCGTGCGGGCAATCGCAGGGTCAGCAGGTCGAACACGATCCGCAACTGCTCCATCGTTGAGGACACACCTTCACGCGCGAGCTCGCGCGCGATGACTGAGTCGATCGCCTCAACAGCCGGACTAAGCTCTCGCTGCGCGAGTTTCCGCAATACTTTCGCAGCGCGACCGCGCAGCTCCTCGTCCTCATCGGATAGGACCTCCATCAAGGTAGGGAGCACCCGCGGAGTCGTCGCCGAAGCCATCACCCCAATGATCCTCCGCCGCAGCGTTGTACGTAGAGCGCGGTCGAGCAGAAGGTCCGAAAGCGCACCAACGTGGCGATCGACCGTAGCCTCCAGAGTGCGCCTGGCTAGGCCGGCTAGTTGTTGATGATCGAGCAATTCGACCACCGCCGAGAGCGCGCTTCGGTCTTGTCCAGCCCAACGCGTGAGCGCGGCACGAACTCGTGTGCTGTCCGCATCCCGCAACTCCTCGAGCAGGCTTCGCTCCGCACTTTCAAGCTTGATCACCGGTGCGGCGCGAAGCGTCCCGCTCGGAGCAATCGCTAGGCTGCCTCGTTCGGCCAACGCCATCCCGAAGGACGTTTTCGAGAGTCGCTCACGCGCTGCAGGGCTGGCCGCCGAAAGTGTGAGCTGCATCGTTTTTGCGGCGAGAACCTCCGAGAAGATGGCCGGCTCAAAATCCGTTTCATTTTCCTCGGAGGCCTCGTGAAGTCGCGCCGTCACAGCGCCAAGATATCCGCGGCGCAAGCGCGGAATGAGCGCAACCGCGGCGAGGGCGAGCCCAGCGATTCCGCCAGCTACTACTCGCGGTGAGTTCACGACCAGAATCAACGCCAAGAGCAGTACGGCCGCAGCTCCCTCCGCAACGCGGTCGAGCAGCGTATCAAACACCGCTCGCGTCCGCCGTTTATCGAGACTGGTGAGCGGAACGAACAGAAGCTCGTAGGCAGCCTTGTGGGCAGAATTCTTGAGCGCGGTCTCGCCGCCGCGCAGCACCGCCACCACGATCAGCAACGGGTAGAAAATGCTGAACGTTGCCACGACGACGAGGAAACAAGGCAGCACCGCGAGGGTCGCCGCAAGCCCTCGCCGCTCCAACATCGGCTGCGCGACGAGGAGCTGTGAGGCCAGGGTAACGCCCGCCACTACACCGTGAAACGTTACAAAGAACTGCGCCAGCCCACTTGCATTTGAGTAGCGCGCTAGCGCAACGCCCTTGAGTGAATAGTCGGCGAACGCTCCGGCGATCGCGAGCAAGAACACAAACGCTGCAACGCCCGAGAGGTACTCCGACTTTGCAATGCCACGCACGCCAGCCCACAGCCCTGCGCCTTCAGTCGGCCCAGCAGGACGAGCAACGACGACCTGCGCGGATGGGCGCATCGTCCACAAGAGTGCGCTGGTCACACAGTTGAGCACGGCGACCAACGGGAGCAGGGCGGACGGCCCGAGTGATGATAGAAGCACGCTCGAAAGCAGCGCCCCAGCGAGGCCCCCAACCGAGCTTGTTAGCGTCAACGACGGCAGCGCCAATCTTGCCGAACGGACGTCGGTGGACTCTGAGAACAGCGACCAAAACGCGCTCAGAACCAGACTCGCACCGACGCCAAGGAGCAGATACAGCGCAGCCACCAGCGGCCGACTCTGGCTATCGCGAGCAAGGATTGCTGAGCCACCGAACAAGAGGGCGAAAAATGCCGGCAGCAACGGGCCTACCGTCGCGAGCGCGTAGCGCGCTACAAGACGCGTGTAGACGCTGACCAACAGGGCGCTGGCCAAACCCGTAGCAATCAGTGCGTAGGGCAACCAATCAAGCGGAAAGACCGAGACGAACAACGTGTCCCGGGTGGCTTTCGCGACTGTAAGCGCTGCCACGCTCGTCGCCGCGGCCAGCATCGCGATCCGGAGCCCGCGAGCCTTCACCAGAAGCCGTAACCAAAGTGCAAACGAATGGCCGGTTGCGCGGAAGCATCGGGCAGGATGTTGATCACCAAAGGCGTTCCAAAACCGAACAAGAACCGACTGAGTTCGATATCCAGCTCTGGCTCCAGCGCGAGAAAGGCACCATAAGCCGTTGATCTCGCCTCTGGGAAATAGAGCAAAGCGGCGCCAAAGTGCAGCGACTGAACGAACCGAACGGCTGGCGTGTTGGTCATGAAACGAACCCCAGCTCCGACCTGGCTCGTAGAAAATGGCAGCTGCGAACTCAGATTGACGACCTGATTGTCTGGCGTTCGAGCGTTGTCGGCGTCTACGAAACCCTGGATATACCGGATGTCGATACCAACGCTGTTGGCTACCTGGTAGCCGCCGATAACGTCAAAGCCGCCGAAGGGAGCTGATTTTGCGCCGGCGAACGCGCCGAAGAGGCCACCAATCTCAGCGTAGATTCCGCGAATCGGCGGTCGTTCGACCTCGTCTGGCCCGCGAGGCGTTCCGTCGCCTATTTGCACGAAGCCGTTGCCAGTGATGACGACCTTGGTCTCCGCCGCCGCAACGATTGGTACGCTCAGACTGTAGCGGTCACCATCTCGCTCAATCACCAGCAGGTGCGTTCCAGCCTCCAGCCGGCCTTGATAGCGCCCTTCGCCTTTTGCGACGCCGTCAATGGTCACGCTGACCTGCTCATCGGGAGCTTCCACCTTGAGCATCCCTGAGGTCGGGACCAACGTCAGGACAATCGACTTCTGCTCCCCGCTGGCGATACGCAAAGCTGCGCGGGCCTCGGCGTACCCTTCTGCGCGCGCCACGACGGTGTGGCTGCCTGGACTTACGCTGGTCTTTGCTTGCAGCGGCAGCTCGCCACCATCCAAGGTCAAACTGAATGGAACTCCGGCGGGCTCGACGCGGACAACCAGAACAGCGAGCAGCTCTCGCAACTCGCTGATTGCACGCTCGATCTTCTCTGGGGACTCAATTGAATCCCGGTGGTCTCGAAGTGCGCGCTCAAGATACTCAACCGCGCGCGGATACTCGAAGCGGCCCTTGTGGCAGAGCGCTAGGTTGATCAGTGGGCTAGCGACCTTCTTCTCGGCGTAGGCCAGCTCGAACTCAGTGAGAGCCGCATCGTAGTTGCGGTCCTCGAACAACCTCACGCCCAGGTCCATGTGGCGCTCGTACGAACCTGGAGCGGACTCTTGTGCAGGCGCCAGACTCGGTAGCGCCAAAGCAAGCAGCAAGCCCGCTCTACTTATGCTGGATCTGAAGATCACCCGCGACTCCTTTGGGAGCAGCCGTTGCGCTTGGAACCGCGGCGCTGACAACAGGTGCCGCTGAGGTAGCACTTGCCTTGACGGAAACACTCGGTCGAGGCGGTTCCTTGGCGGCTGGCACAGCCGCTGAGACAACAGCAGAGGCGTTCGTCGATACCGACGGACTTGCCCCTGGCAACTCGACGCTGGGCTGCGCGGACACAGGCGCGACGACCGGCGTGGGCTTCGGAACTGAGGCTGCGCCAGCACCGACCTCGCTGGCGGCCGCACCGGTAGCGGAAGGCGTTGGTTGCTCATTGGGCGAGCCCATGCCCCAAACAACGAACGCGCCCGAACACACGAGCGCTCCCAACCCGATCGGCAGCGTGTACTTCGAGCGCGGCGCGCTGGTCGAAGCAGCAAGGTCCACGCGAGCAGGAGCCTCCAAGGTGGGCGTGAGCGCCATCGGGTTCACCGATTGAATCCGAACGGCTCCGCTTGATGCGGGACCATCCCCAAGCGCCGCCAAGACCTCCGCCGCGGAGGCAAATCGAGCGTCACGCTCACGCGCCAAACAGCGTTCCACAACCTCGACAAGCCGTGGCGAAGTGTTCGGTGCGAGCTCACGAATCGACCGCGGAGAGGTTGTGCAAATGCGAACGATGATCTGCTCGTAGGTGACACCCTCAAACGGTGGTCGCCCACCAAGGCACTCGTACAAGATGGCCCCCACCGACCAGAGGTCGCTCCGCGCATCCACAGCGGCCTCGCCCTGGGCCTGCTCGGGCGACATATAGCTCGGCGTTCCCAAGACCGTACCTTCACGAGTCAGCGTGGTTGTGGTCCGCGTGCGCTCAATCTTGCTGATGCCAAAGTCGAGGATCTTCGCAAAGGTTGGCTCGGGCTGACGGTCAACCAAGAAGATATTGTCGGGTTTGAGGTCGCGATGAACGATGCCCGCCTCGTGAGCGCGGGCCAAGCCGCGCAGTACCATCACCATGATGCGTGTGGTTTCCTCTGAGGAAAGCCGCGGCTCGCGCTTGAGCAACGAAGCGAGCGACTCTCCGCGGAGCAGCTCCATCACGATGAATGGCACGCCGTCCTCGGTTATGCCGGAGTCGAAGATCTCGACGATGTGGGGGCTCTCCGCCGCACTTGCGGCTTGAGCCTCGCGCTGAAAACGAGCGACGGCATCGCGATGCTTGGCCACCTCACTATCGAGCATCTTGAGCGCGACTCGCTTGCCGATGCTCGGGTTGATAGCCTCGTAGACGTTGCCCATCCCCCCGCGCCCCACGAGCCGAACCAGCTCGTACTTGCCAATGGCGCGGCCTGCCACATCCTCGGCATCATCGGTGGAGAGGTCAGACATCGAAGCCGAATGCTAGACTCGGGCTTACGGCCCGACATCAAGAATCTTGCTTCCGGGACCTCGAGTGCTGTCGCGAACAGCCTCAGCAAACAGCGTCCGAAACCAGCGGTGAGCAGGGTCTGCTTCCAAGGTTCGGGAGTAGGCCATCTTGAAGGTGAAGTCCGCGATCGGCACCGGCGCGGGCAAGGACACCAGCTTGGCGATTTCAGTCATACGCTGCGCGAACCCCTGTGGCAACGTCACCACGAAATCGGTCTGCGCCACGATCAGCGCCGCTGAAAGGAAGTTGGGCAATCGCAACACCACGCGACGTTCTAAACCAAACGGAGCGAGAGCCGCATCGACTGAGCCACCAGGAGCGCCGCGTGGGGTGACCAGCACGTGCTCCAGCGCGGCGTAGGCCTTGCGGGTAAGCCGGCGCCCAAGGGCTGGATGCCCGGAACGGAGCAAAACGCGCATGTTCTCGCGTTGCAACGGCTCCTCCACGATCGCGGCTTGTTGTTTGAACCGCGTGCCATACACCAGATCCACTTCCCTCGCGATGAGCGCAGATTCCGCCTCAGCCCCCAACGCTCGCGTGACCAAGGTAGCCATGGGGGCCTCCGTGCGGAGCCGCTGCATCAGCCTGGGGACAAGCACGATTTCAGCGTAGTCGGTGCAGCCCAGCGTAAACGTGCGCTGCAACCGACTTGGGTCCAAGGGCCGTGCAGGCGTCACTAACCGCTGGGTCTCCGCAAGCAGACTATGCAAAGGTGCCAAGAGCTCCTCGGCAAACACCGTGAGCGAGAGACCACTACCGACTCGCACCAAGAGCTGGTCGGCGAACATAATGCGCAGTCGCCCGAGCCCATGACTTACCGCAGATTGGGTCCGGCCGGAGCGCTTGGCAGTCTTTACCGTGCTCTTGGTTTCAAGCAGGTCGCGCAACAAGACCAACAAATTCAGATCGAGTTCCCGAAGATGCACCCCATTCATTGTCTCTATTAGATCTATGCGTTTGCTCGATAGCTAGCAACGACGCACGCTGCGTTCACACACGAAGCTCAAACAAGGAGTTCATCATGGCGAACACAGTTCTCGTTACGGGCGCGACTGGCACGATTGGTTCACAGGTCGTTGCAGCTTTGGCCGACCTACCCGGGGTGTCCGTGCGAGCCGCCGTCCGCGGAGAAAAGCGAGTCTCCGGTGCAAACAACGTCAGCTCGGTCGACTTCGACTACGACAATCCGGACACACTCAAGCGAGCCGTCGAGGGTGCGAACAAGGTCTTCCTGCTAACACCCTTTGCGCCCAATCAGGTTGAACTAGCAGCACGACTGCTTGAGTTCGCCAAAGGAGCGGGCGTCCAACACATCGTAAAGTTGTCAGCGATCGGCTGCGAACATGAGCCGGGGATTCAGCTCGGGCGCTGGCACCGGGCGGTGGAGAAGCTTGTGGAAGCGTCGGGCATGGCGTTCACCTTCCTGCGGCCGAACAACTTCTTCGAGAACTTCATCAACTACTATCGAGCGCAACCCGACGGCGCGATCTACCTACCTTGGGGAAGCGCGGGTTGCAGCTTCATCGCTGGTGCTGACATCGCTGCAGTTGCAAAACTTGCTCTCACCACTGCCGGGCACGAGGGCCAGGCGTATGAGCTGACCGGACCAGCAGCGCTGACGATCGGTCGCGCAGCGGAGATTCTCAGTGAGGTCAGTGGTCGTAAGATTCACTATGTGGACGTGCCCGAAGAGGCTGCGCGCGCTGGCATGCTTGCAGCCGGGATGCCTGACTGGATGACCGCGGCGATGATGGAGCTACACGCCATTGACAAGGCTGGCTATGCGGCCGCCGTCAGCCCGGTGGCAGAGCGCCTACTCGGCCGAGCACCCATGAGCTTTGAGGTATTCGCGAGGGAGAACGCTGCGGCCTGGAAAGAATGAGCCCTGCGTGAGGGGAAGGTGCCCGCTGGCGTGTGCTCGGCACGCCGGCGACGCACTTTCTGATATGACGCCGCGATGAACCCTTCGTTCGTTCGAACGCGCTAGGAGCAGTTGGTATGGCCATCGCCGTGGATCCGCACCCCCTGCTCGACCCCATCGTTTTTGAGACAAACTTCCGGGCGTCGCTGGTTACGCTCAGCGCCGAGTCCACGCTTTTCACCTTGCTAGCGGCGGATGCGAAAGCGCCCGTCTCGTCATCCGACGACGTGCGCGGTGCCGTCCGCGACCTATTGCGACAAGGCGGCTACAAGCCGACAGGACGCGGAAAGCCTGCCTCCGAGTACCTATTGCGTGCGGTCGGAGAAGGAGCCCTTCGTAGCATCAACCCAGCCGTCGATGCCTGCAACGCGGCCTCCTACCACAGCGGCCTCCCGATCAGCGTCGTCGACCTCGATAAAGCCAAACCTCCGTTTCGACTCGGGCTCGCACCGGCCGGGACAGCCTATGTTTTCAATCCAGCCGGCCAGACCATCGACGTGGCTGGACTGCTCTGCTTGTTCGACGCCGACGGGCCATGTGCCAACGCCGTCAAAGACTCGCAGCGCACGAAGACCGACGATCAGACACAACGAACCCTCACCGTGATTTGGGGGACGCGCGCGCTACCGGAGCACACGCAGCGGACATTTGATTGGTATCAGAGCCTGCTCTTGCCCTTTGCTAGCCGCCTTGAACGTTACTAGCCATCACTGACACTGGAAGCCGACAAAGAACTTGTCGTCGTCGTTGACGTCACCGTCGGTCGAAAGACCAAACAGCTGCACATTGTCCGGCCCTAACTGCGTGGCTGCGCAGGTATTGTCGAGACCACTGTCGTTCGAGCAGAAGCCGTCTCCCGCGCGGCCCCACTTCGCGGGCGGAGAGGTGCAGCCGTTGCAGCCATCGATCCAGCCGAAGGTCAGCCGACAGCGCGGCCGTACCTGCGTGAGCAAGTCCTCAGCTGGGCTTTCGCACATCAACTCGCCACTCGCAAGGATGGCCTTAACCGCTTGACCGACTGGGCACATCTCCGCGGCAGGCGCCGCTTCGCCGACGACGGCTGCACAGCTCATACCTACGTAAAATTTATCATTGCCGTCGACGTCCCCGCCGGTCGACAGCCCAAACAAGTATACTTGCTCGGCACCAAGCATCGTTGGCACACAAGTATCTCCCGCAGCGACGATCGCTGAGCAGTTATCCGTAGCGACTCGCCCCCAGTGCGTAGGCGCTGAGCTGCAGGCGTCACAACCGTCTCGCCAGCCCCAATAGAGCGAGCAGCGTTCACGCACGGCTTGGAGTGCAAACGCGGAGGCCGGTGCACATACTGGAGCCTGCCCGGAGAAACCAATCAGCCACGACCCGGCGCCGCAGGCTCCAGCCCCGGGCGTTTGAGGGTCACAGCGGAACCCGAGATGTAGCTTGTCGTTTTCATCAACGTCGCCATCCGTGTTCAAGCCGAACAGCTGCACTGGGCTACCACTCAATACCGGGTTGGTGCAGGTGTTATCGAGCCCAGCTCCAAGCTCACAGCTGCTGCCATCTACGCGCCCCCACTTCGACGGAGGATCAGAGCAGGTCGTGCAACCGTCTCGAACACCTAAGTAGACGGAGCAACCATCATTGACCGAAGAGAGGCTCACTCTTTCTACGCCCGCGCAGACCAATTGGCCGTTAGCGTCGAGGCCAGTCGCCCAAGACCCGGCATTGCAATTACTGGCGATAACCGTGCCTCCCCCGGCGCCAGCGCCGCCTGTGGACTGGACATCACCACCCATTCCGCCAAGGCCACCAAGCCCCCCCTGCCCACCACGGCCGCCGCCGCCGGTATCAGCGTCAGCGCCTGCCTGAGCGGTCCCACCCGCTCCGCCGGCTCCAATGGGGGTGCCCTCGGCGCAGGCAACCAGTAGCAGTAGCGGTAAACAACAGCGCCCCATTGGGGCAAGCGTAGCTGCATCGAGCCAAGGTGTGGCAGGACCTTTCGTCGACTGTCCAACTTGGCCACTGGCGGGACACGCAGGGATCGGCGAAAGAACAGGAATGCGATTCTACGGTGCGCTGATCTGTATGCTTGGTGGCGCTTGTACGGCGACGCCTCCCCCGGAGCCGCAACGCCCGCCCGCCGTGGTGACAAGCCCCGCTCCAACCGTCACGGTTGCCCCCACGCCAGTCCCACCGCCACCAAGAGCGCCGCAAGGCCTGCTCTCGCTCAGCTCCCAGGCGCCACTCTTTGCGCCCGAGGCAACCAAGCTCGAGCAGGCGGCATTGCTCGCCCTCGAGCAACTGCCCAACGCCGACGTACTTGATCCGTCTGAGCTCGCCGCTCTCGACGAACTGGCGAAACAAGGCAAGGCCAAGCCGAACGGGCCTGTATGTCAATTAGCGCCAGCGGTAAGTGACGTATTCAGGGCTCAATACCCCGAGGGCCAGCAAGTTCATCTCGATCTCTCGTGTCTGGGTACAGACTGCCAATCGAGGCTGCTGGTCTATCGCAAAGGAGAGGGGCCACGGGTGACCTCTCGTATCAGCGAGCACCGCACCTACTTTTCATCGCTGCAAGGCCCAGAGCCCGAGGTGGCTCGTATTGCCAAGGTTGACTTGCCCGCTTCGCTAGCCAGTTGGCAGGAGAGCCTTACGCGAGCTGGGCTCCCCTTTGCGAACTTTACAGCGGCCAAACAACCGGAGGTCGTGCGCCGCGGATACGGCCCTTTGGAGGTCTATTCGATTGATGCCTTCGGTGCGTTTCCCAAACCAATAAAACCGAGCTCGTTTCCACGAGCCAAGTACGCCAAGTGCGAACGTGACTTCGGGTTGGCGCTGCTCGAAGTCGATCCGGCCGGGAAGGTCGGGAGCTGTGAGGGAGACCCTTGCGTATGTTCCGGCTCAGCTTCACTGAAGCTAAGCCAGGGGGAAAGCCCCCGCCGTCTGCTCCTCAACGTTGGTCCAAGCGCCGGCGGCAAGGCTCCCAAGTTTGGGACGCTCAAGGCGGGAACGGGCTCCGCGAGCGGGCTCATGGCGGTGACTCGAGCTCCACGCGGCCGAATCAGCTACTCCCCTCCCGCGTCACCATCCAACCAAATAGGCAGCAACTTTCGACGCGATTTGACCCGATGCCTCGACGTTGCGCAGACCGAACCGAGGGAAGTCCCGGTGACCTCCACCCTGGGCGAAGACGGCAAGGTGGAAGCGGTGGAGCTGGGCGCGCATACCTTCACCCCCGCGGAGGAAGCGTGCCTGAAGCGTGAACTTGGGCAGGTGATTTTTACCTGCCCGGATCGGGCCGGCGCCAAAGCCGTTGGGAGCCTCAGCGTGACCCCGCCCAAAGAGAAAGTCACCAAAGAGAACGCTCGTTGAGCGGTGGGCGCGACCGCTTCAACTAGCCCTTGGTGGGCCGGGTTTTCTTTTTCGCGCCGGCTTTGGCGGACGCCTGCCGCAAGTCTTTCGAGCGATCAAATCGGAGATTGTAGCGGTCAAGAATAACCGGGCCGCGCTCGTGTGCCTTTTGACGGTCCAAGGTGATCCGCTGGCCGTCTTCCAGCCCGACGGTGATGAACGGTCCGGTGTCTGACTCGATCAACGACACCATGTGACGCATGTTCGCCACCTGGACTCCGTTGACACTAGCGACCACGTGATTTTCGTATTCGTGGTAGCCCTGGTTCACTCGGTCCGCGAGCACCTTCTGGAGAATGATGACTTCCTGGCGCTCCGGGGTACGGATCTTGGTTTCGTAGATGGTGATTAGCTCATTAGGGGCCGATTTGAACCACTCGTGCCCCCAGCTCTTGAGGTAGTCCCTCGAGAGAGGGGCAAACAGCAAACCGCCATAAACGAAGTAGGTTGGGTCTACATCGTATTGGTCCTCCAAGACGAGTAGCGCCGGGCGCTCGAGCTTTAGCTTGATGTCGAACACCTTCTTATCGCGCAGCGTCGTCAGCACGATCGGGTCATCGACGTGCTTGAGGGTGATTTTATGGCTGTGGTCAATCAACTCCCCTGCGCGTAGCTCCACGGTGCCATCGCGACCAATGGCGCCACCGTCGATCGCCAAAAGGACGTCCCCTTCTTGAAGGTGGCCCCAGGCCGTAGAGCCGTAGGCCACCCGCACGACGAGCACGCCGCCATCCGCTGGCTTTATCCCGAGCGACCGGCGCAAAGACTCTGATTCGAGCCGCTGCCAAACTACGCCCAAGCTGGGGAAGAGCGCAGGACGACCAGCCTCGAGATCGCGCAGGAAGTGCTGCACGATGGGCAGCGCAATGGCATAGGCAATGTTCTGGCTTTCGTCGAGGGATTGGAACGCTATACCAATTAGCTTGTTGCCCTGAAACACGGGCCCGCCGCTGTTACCAGCATTGACCGCTGCGTCGATCTGAATCGAAAGGAGCGGCCGCTGACTGTGTGCGTAGGCGGACACCTCGATGCGTGAAACCACCCCTTGGGTGATCGACAGGCGGTCACCGCCGATCGGGTAACCGCATACCGTGACCGAGTCCCCCAGGAGCGGCAGCGTGCCGAACTCGATCGGCTCGGCCCCTTCGAAGAACTCCTCCTTGCGAATGCGCAAGAGCGCGAGGTCGCACTCGTGGCTCACACCCTCGACCTCCGCTACATACTTCTTGGATTCGCCGCTCCGTCGAACCTCGACGAAGACCTGGTTCTGGACCACATGGCCGTTTGTAATCACGCGAAGCCCGCGCTTCGTCATGATGATGGCCCCGGAGCCAGTGCTGCTTACCGGACCATGCGTCTGCCAGGGCTGCTCGTAGTCCGGGGCGTTCGACACGGTGAGGATTTTGACCACCGACCGAAGCTGTTTGGCCATTTTGGACATTTTGCGCCTCTTCTTTTCACAGAAGACCCCCGCTCTGCAAGAACTGCCGCTCAACCTCGGCGTAGTCGACTTCGACGTCCAAGCGAGCGAGCACGGAATAGAAGCCGAACTGGAGCCGATTCATGAAGATCATCCCTTTAGGAACCGGCACGTTCTCCCCTTTTGGCAACTTGCGGGCGATCTTGGCCATCTCTTTCAGACGGGCGACCAAGTCGGCGGCATAGCTGCGGGTGATGCGGTAGGGCGAGCCAAATATTGGCTCGAAGCAGTAGCGTGAGTAGGTCACCGCGAGTTCCTCCCATTGCCCGCCTTGGGTCGCCAGCAGCCGTTTGGCGAAGAAGGCGAACTCGGATTCGTCTTTACGCAGTGCAGCCAAATGGAGCCCGCGGGCGTTCTCGCGACGCTCCCCGACGATCGGCTCGACGCAGCCAAAGTCGATGAAATAGACCTGTCCATGCTCACCAAAGATGTAGTTCCCGGGGTGAGGGTCTGCGTTGAACATGCCCCCAATCAAGTTGCCCTTGAAGACGAAGCGCCACATCGTCTCGGCGAAGGCGCGCCGCTCCGCTTCCGAGACCAGGCTCACTTCGGCCAGGCTTCTGCCCACGACGAGTTCACTCGTCAGCACCCGTTGGGAGGAACGGTCAGAAATGACCTCGGGGATGCGAATCGTCGGGTCGTTAAGGTGAATCGCGCGAAATTGCGATTGGCGAGTTGCCTCTAGTGAGTAATCAAGCTCCTCCCGCAGGCGGACCTTCATCTCCTCGAACACCACCTTTGAATCAACCTTACGTCCGCCGGCGAGGCTGGCGAGCGGCTCGAGTACGCCTGCATTGGCTAAATCGTGCTCGACAGCCTCAGCCACCCCCGGGTGTTGAACTTTGACAGCGACTGCGCGTCCGTCAGCAAGCTCGGCTCGGTGGACCTGACCGATCGACGCGCTAGCGAACGGCGCCTGCTCGAAGTTGCGAAACAGCTTATCGAGCGGCTGCTCAAAGTCCGCTTCGATCGTCCGCTGGACCTCCGCAAAGCTAGAGGTCATCGCGTGGTCACGTAGCTTGCCGAGCGCTGCCTCGTACACCTCGCGATTGGCCTCCGGAATGACGCCGTCGACGTAACTCGCTATCTGACCGACTTTGGCGGCCAGACCTCGCATTCGCCCCAAAACCTCAGCGGTGCGCTCAGCCGCGGCGTTCGCGCCGCCCTTGCTCAGGAGACTCATGCCGGTGCGTGCGCCCACCGAGGCGAGCATTGCAAAGCGCGACAACTTTCCCTGAGGGACCTTGCGATCGTCCGACATGTCGCGGCAGCATCCCACGACCGCACTGAGGAATCTGCAACCAATGTGGGGTGAGTCAGTCCCCGGTCCATGGCATAACGCGCGAGTGACCGCCTCCAACGCATCTCTCGACGTCCTCTCGGCCTCTGCGCTCGAGGTTGCACGAGCCGTGCACTCGCGAGCCCTCTCTGCCCAAGAGGCGCTGGCTACCTGCATCGCTCGAATCGAAGAGGTAAACCCAGCGCTCAACGCCGTGGTCTACAAGCGGTATGAATCCGCACGGCGCGAGGCGGCCCGTATTGACGCCCTCTCGAATGAAGAGCGCAGGGCGCTGCCGCTCGCTGGTGTTCCGTGCACGATCAAAGAGTTCTTCGCGGTCGAAGGCGCCCCTTGGACTGGAGGCCTCGTCGCCCGAAAGAACCACCTCGCCGAAGCCGACGCTCCCACCGTCGCTCGACTGCGCGACGCCGGTGCCGTGGTGGTGGGAACCACCAATGTCCCCGAGGGAGGCATCTGGTTCGAGACGTACAACGGCGTCTACGGGCGGACGAACAATCCGTGGGACCTGAAGCGAACCCCCGGTGGGTCTTCTGGGGGTGAGGGTGCCATCATCGCTGCGGGTGGCTCGGTTTTCGGGTTGGGCTCGGACATCGGCGGGTCGGTCAGGCTGCCGGCAGCCTTTTGCGGGATCGCCTCGCACAAGCCGACGGGACGCACCATCCCCAACACAGGCCAATTCCCTGCCCCAGCCGGTGAGGCTTTAACGCTGTTATCCCCGGGGCCGATGGCCAAACGCGCCAGCGACTTGATGCCGCTGCTACGGATCCTGGCCGGTCCCGACCAGGTTGACCCCTACTGCGAACACAGGGCACTCGGGGATCCTGACGCAGTGGATCTGGCGAAGCTCGTTGTTTACGTCGCCAAGGACAACGGGCGTTCTGGCTCCGAACGCGTCATGCAGGTAGCCGTGGAAGATGCTGCGCTAAGGCTCGAACGCCGCGGAGCCACCATTCGCACCTTCGATACAAAGAAGCTCGCGCCAGGGATGGAACTCTGGGGCGCGACGCTCGCGGAGCTGTCTGAAGAGTCCTATGAAGCTATCCTCGCGTCGGGTTCGGGGCAGAGCGAGATCTCCATCCTGCGTGAACTAGCGCTCGCCTCGGTTGGGCGTTCCAACCATACCTTCGCCGCATTGGCGATTGGTGGTCTCAGCAACGTCATTCAAAAGCTAACCGCTAAACAGGCAAAAGGCCTATACCAGCAAGGGCAAGCGTTGAAGCGCGAGTTCAGCGAGCTACTAGGCAGTAATGGCATCCTTTTGATGCCTCCGTTTCCTTGCCCTGCTCCAAAGCACCATGCTCCCTGGCGAATGCCGCTGGCGGCGGCGTATACTGCACTATTCAACGTCTTGGAGACGCCTGCGACGGTCGTGCCGGTTGGCTTCGAGCGGCGCGGGCTCCCCGTCACCGTGCAGATCGTGGCCGCGCAAGGCAATGACCATGTCGGTATCCGTGTAGCGGAGGTCTTGGAGACCGAGTTTGGCGGCTGGGTATTGCCAACGGTGGGAGCATGAAACCCGAGACCTTCGGCGAATGGTTGCTCATCGACAAGCTCTCGAAGCGCTCGATGACCGAGGTCTATCGGGCGGTGAAGCTCGGTGATCGGTCGGGTCGCTCCTTCGTCGTCAAGCGCGTGCCTCTGGGGGAGCCGGCCGCAGGCGCCATCGCGGAGTCGTTGCGGCGCGAGACTGCCGTATTGCGTAGCGAGGGACTCGTCGGATGTCCGCGCTATGTGGAGTCCTCCGACCTGGGCGGGCTTCCCTACCTCGTCCTCGAGTACGTCGAGGGAACCTCGCTTGACCGCCTGCTCTCAGTAGGGCCTTTGGCCCATGATATTGCGCTGGGCCTCGGCCGAGAGCTGGGGTTGGTGTTGGCCAAACTTCATGAAGTAGGCTTCGTCCACGGCGACATCAGCCCTGAGAACGTGCTGGTCGATGAGCTTGGCGAGGTCACCCTGATCGACTTCGGGCTCGCGTACAAACTCGGCGCGTCGCGGGATGGGCCGGGCGGAAAGCCTGGCTATACCTCTGCGGAGGCTGCGCTGGGGAAGCCGGCAACCGCCGCAGACGACGTGATGGCGTGGGGGATCATCGTGGCGGAGGCGATCTTGGGTCGGCACCTCTTTCACGAGACCGATCTTGCTGAGGCCGCAACACGAGCGGAGTCTCTCCCCGCCGAACTCGAGGCCCATCCGCTCCTGGCTCGGGCCCTCGCGCGGGATCCTGCGGTACGGCCGACCGCCCGCGAGCTCTGCGATACCGCTGAGACCGTTGACCGCTCGGTCCTCGGAGAGCTTGTCTCGGCGCTACATCGCAATCCTGAGGCGCCGCGCGTCGTGCGCTCCGCCCCCGTGTCGAGAACCGTGGCGCAGCTGCTCAAGCCGGTGGCAATAGCGGCACCGCCAATCGATGCGCGCACGCTGATCGAACAGACGAACAATGTTGCTCCGGCCAAGCCGGGGTTCAACAAGGCCACAATTGCGGCGCTCTCGCTTGGTTTAGTGTTCGCGCTGGGCCTTGGGCTGGTGATCGGTCGGCGCATGCAAGTCCGCAACGCCAAAGCCTCAATCACCTTCCCGATGTTACCGGCCCGGACCGAGGTCGAGTTGGATGGTGCCGTGCTGCTCGTGCCGGAGCCCGGTCGAGCCATCCCGATCGAGCCGGGCAAGCATCGCGTCACCATCCAAATTGGGCGGCGAGAGGCGACCGACTACGAGTTCATGGCAGCGCCTGGCGATCACATCGTGGTGGTAAGCGTAAACCCCGCCAAGGCGGGGCTGGCGGAGAGCGCCGAAAAAGAGCCTGAACGCCCGCGGGGCAAGGTACGAAAGAACCAATAGTTCCTTTCCAACAGACACTCTTCTGTTATAGGAGAAGAGCAATGACTGCTTGGAAAGAACGGCTCTCCACGTCTCTTCCTGAGAACCTCGGCCGAGAGATCGACATCTTCGAGACCGAGATTGATCTGCGACGGCGCGGCAAGCTCGAGGAGAAGCTATTTGCTGAGACCCGCCTTCGTCGCGGTGTCTATGGTCAGCGCTACGACAACGGGCAGCGGCATGACGGGGAGGCGCAACAGCAGCTCAGTTACCCTTCTGGCGAGCTGACGAAGGGACCGCAAACCCTGTGGGACGCCCCAGGGATGCAACGGGTCAAGCTGCCCTACGGCAAGGTGACGATCGAGCAGCTCGAGGTGTTAGCCGAGTGCGCAGAGGAATACTCGGACGCGATCTTGCACGTAACGACGCGGCAGGACATCCAACTGCACTTCGTTCACATCGAGGACACTCCCGACATGATGCGGCGCCTCGGCGCTGTAGGCGTAACGACGCGTGAAGCCTGCGGCAACTCCGTGCGCAACATCACGGCCTGTCCGTACGCCGGCGTTTGCAACGATGAGTCCTTTGACGTCGCCCCCTATGCCCACGCGGCAACCTATTTTCTGATGGGCCACGACGATACGCAGGACTTCGGGCGGAAGTTCAAGATCGCCTTCTCAGGCTGCGCCGACCACGCCTGCGGGCTCACCAGCTTCCATGATATTGGCTGCGTTGCACGTATTCGAGAGGTGGACGGGCGCAAGCAACGCGGCTTTGCTTTCTACGTCGGTGGCGGCCTGGGCAGCGTGCCTCATGCGGCCAAACTGCTGGAAGAGTTCGTCCCTGAGGAAGAGCTTTTGCCGATGATGCAGGCGGTCTGCAGGCTCTTTACCAAGTACGGTGAACGAGAGAATCGAGCGCGCGCTCGGCTCAAGTTCGTAATCAAGAAGCTCGGTATCGAAGAGTTCGCTCGACTCGCGCGAGAAGAGCGCCTCAAGCTGAAGGCGGACCCACGCGCCACGGCGTACCTCGCGGATCTGACGACTACCGATGAGAAGCCGATCGCCGCAGCTGCGCGACCGCTGGTGGCTGAGAGCGATGCCTATCGAGCGTGGGCCAAGACCAACCTGCGGCCGCAAGCCCAGCAAGGCTACTCGGTGGCCACGGTCACGCTCCCACTCGGTGACCTAACAAGCTATCAAGCCCGGAAACTAGCCGAGATCGCCGGTGAGCTAACCGGCGACACCATGCGCACCACGGTTGAGCAGAACCTTTGTTTGCGCTGGTTGCGCAATGAATACGCACCAGAGTTCTTTCAGCGGCTTCAAGCCATTGGCTTGGCCGAGGGCGGAGCCAGCACCATAACGGACATCACGTCTTGCCCAGGGACTGACACCTGCAAGCTTGGAATCTCGTCTTCGCGTGGATTGGCCGGCGAGCTGCGTAAGCGACTAACGGTCATTCAAGACCAACTTGCTCCTGAGGCGCGCGCGCTGCACATCAAGACCAGCGGCTGCTTCAACTCGTGCGGCCAGCATCACGTCGCCGACCTGGGCTTTTTGGGCGTCAGCCGCAATGTCAGCGGGCGGCGCGTACCGCACTTCCAGGTGGTGGTTGGCGGCCAATGGGAAGCCAACGGCGGGGCCTTCGGCCTAGCGATCGGCGCGATACCGTCGAAGAACGTACCGGAGATGGTCAAGCGGTTGACCGCTCGCTTCGTCGCCGAGCGACAGCCCGCAGAGTCCTTCACCAACTTTGTTCAGCGAATTGGCAAGAAGGAGATTCGCACGATGGTCGAGGCGCTAGCCGAAACGCCAGCCTACGAAGCTGACCGCAGCTTCTATTCGGACTGGGGCGACCCCCGCGAATACACGATCGGCGATATGGGCGTCGGCGAGTGTGCCGGTGAAGTCGTACCGTTCGTGATCATGGCACTTGCTGCTGCCGAGCGGGAGGTGTTCGAGGCTCAGCTTCTCCTCGATCAGGGGAACGCCAAAGACGCGTCGCAACGTGCCTACCGAGCCATGCTAACGGCTGCGCGCGCGCTTGCTCGTGACAGGCTCCCGGATCTCGGGGAGGCTGCCGACGAGATCGTAGAGTCGTTCCGCACGGAGCTCGTGGACTCCAAGCTATTTCTCGACCCGTTTGCCGGCGCCAAGTTTGCCCACTACCTGTTCAAGGCCCATAGGGACGGGGATGAGTCCTCTGCCGAGGCAGCCCACCAACGCATCGAAGAGGCGCAGCTGTTCGTTGATGTCTCGTATCAGTGCTACGAGCGAATGGTGCAAGCCCGGGCGCAAGCGGCCTCTTAGGACATATATGCTCAGCTCGCGAATCGCTCTCAAAGTTTACATTAATGGCGTTGCACCTGAGCTCCCCCGAGTTCTAGAGGCATTCCACGGCTGGATCCGGGAGAAGAAGCTTCCCGAGACGCTGATCGACGTTGTGGACTACAGCCACGTTCACCACGGGCCGGCCGTGCTTCTGATCGGTCATGAATCGGATTACGCCCTCGACCTTTCGGAAGGGAGAGCTGGACTCTCGTATCAGCGCAAGCGCGCCCCGGAAGCGTCGCCCGGGCCGCTTAGCGATAGTTTGAAGCGGGTCCTACGAGCGGTGGAACTGCTCGAGCAAACGCCCAGCCTTACGCCGCTGCAGTTCAGTCGAAGTGAGTTCAAGCTCTCACTCCTCGATCGGCTGAATGCTCCGAACACGTCGGAAACGCGAGCGGCGTGCGAGGCGGAGGTGCTGAAGAGCTTTGCAGAGTTGGGGGCCTTCCAGGTGGAGCAAGAGGGGATCGGCAGCAAGGAGCCCTTTACGCTGCGCCTGCGTGTCGCTGAGCAGAACTGAGCGCGCTCCTTCTCGAATGCAGCGAGCTGCCTCTGCCAAGCGGTGCTAGAAGCGTTCTCTGATGGCACGGCAAAACCTAGGAAGGCTACTTGGAGCTCTACTTCTCGTCACTGCCTGCAAGGCTGGCGGCCTCCCTGACGACGCAAAAACCACTGTCTTATCCTTCACCGAGCTGGACTGCGCAGAGTGCGGTGAATCCATGGCCAAAGCACTGATCGCCGAGGATGGGGTGTTCAAGACCGCCTTCAACCAGCGCAAAGCTGAGCTTACGGTGGTGGCGGAGGCGTCCGTCGATGTGTTGGCGCTCGCCGAGAAGAGTAAGCCGAAGGACGAGGAGTGGAACCTGGTCGCCGGTGCCGGCAAGGGCGCCTACATTGACTGGGCGGCCCCCGCAGCCGGAATGGATGTAAAGCAGGTCGCCACCGACGGGGAGGACGTTCCGGACCTCAAACCCCACCTGGCAGCTGGGAAGGTCACCATCGTGGACTTCTCCGCCAAGTGGTGCGAGCCGTGCCGCAACTTGGATACGGCCGTGCTCAAGCTGATGGAGAGCAAGCCCGGCGTCGCCTATCGCAAGCTCGATGTTGGGGACTGGGATACACCATTAGCGGCGCGCTATCTCAAAGGGGCAAGCGTGCTGCCGCACGTTCTGGTTTTCGATCAGAAGGGTGACCAAGTCGCGACGGTCTCAGGATTCGATTTGCCCAAGCTCGAGGCGGCCTTGACCAAGGCCGAACAGGCGAAATGAGGAGGCTTACTCCATTGGCCCTGCTCGTGATTGCCGCGGCCTGGCCGAGGGCGCTCTTCGCCGAGGCCTGAGGGGCCTGAACCAATCCCAACCTGCCGGTCGGCGGGTCGAGCAACCTTCCTATCGTTCCAGGACAGCTGGCCCTGCGGCTTGAGCAGTCGTTCGCGCCTATGTCGGTATCGCATGTCGCGGAGTGTCCGGACTTGGGGCCAGAGTGTTTCGGCGGTGGGGCCCCGCCCACGCCCTACAACCACCACGTTGACCAACTCATGGCGGAGACGGTCTTCGACCTATCGCTCGGTCTCAGCGAGTGGTTCGCCATCGACGCGCGCTGGTCCCTTCGCGTTGCTGACGTCAATCCGACCTATAGCGAATTGGACGGTACACCCAAGCTCGTCCCCAATGACATCCACCATCACGACGAGACGCTCGTGGATCCGACGGACCCGTGGCTCGTAGCAAGGCTCGCCGCAAGCCGAGACAACGTCTTTACGATGATGAGGCTTGGCTTCTCTTTTCCCGTAGGCCGCACCGAACCAGACCCCTACGTGCTTGGACGAGAGGGCAAAAGCCATGAGCACCTGCAAGCTGGAACTGGGACCGTCGTTCCGATCATCGGAGTTGGGCTTTCGCTGCGCCTCGCCGAAGATACCAGCACGCCCGTCACGCTTGCGCTGTCCGGTACGGGTTTACTCAATGTGTACGAGAACGATGAAGGCTTCCGCGCGCCTTCGCGGCTATACGCCAATCAACGGGTTAGTGTGGCCTTTCTTGATGGCCAATTGAATCCCTTCGTAGAAGGCACCTTCGCTCACGAAACCGAGGAGTATTGGCAAGGAGAGGTTGGCCTCGAGGGCACCAACGTGCGCTCCGAGGTCTACGTGGGTGGGGGGCTTGCTTGGCGCTTCGCCGAGCAGTGGTCGGTCGATGCGGCCGCTCGGGTGCGGATAGCCACGCTAACCCACGCGCCGACCTTCACGAACTATGGCGTCTTCTCCCTGGGCCTCTCAACGCGATTCTCACTTTGGGGTGGGGAGGGCACTACGGAGCCAGAACCAGCGATCCGTGAGCGTAGGGACAACGGCGAAACAGTGTTCGAGAAGCAATAGTCAGTCTGACGCCGCTACTACCTGAGTATCAATGCCAAGCCGTTCTAGGGCCGCGTGAGCCGCGCGCACGCGCAAGTGCGTGCCCTCGTCATCATGCCGCTCAGACAAGACAGTAGCCTCCGCGTGGATGTGGTGGATCCGGGCGTGCTCCGCGTAAGGCACAAATACTTCAGCCTCCTCGAAGGCTCCGTCAAAGTGCTCAACGATAGCGTCCCTTACTTTGAGCACGTCTTCCGGGTCTCGAGTCGAGATCCAAAGCACCCGATCGGAGACCTCCGCACGGACCTCACGATCGATCCGCGCCACCTCTTCCTCTGTCAATTTATCGCGTTTATTGAGCACGATCGTCGAGGCCATCTCGGTAGCGCCGATCTCCCGCAACACCGACTGCGTCACCTCCAGCTGGGCGCGGAAGGTCGGGTCGGCTGCGTCCACCACAAACAGCAGTAGGGAAGCCTCGAGCGCTTCATCCAAGGTCGAGCGAAACGAGGCGACAAGCTCATGGGGAAGCTTCTTGATGAAACCGACGGTATCGCTCACCAGAATGCGTGGGTTCGTCTCCGGACGCAGCGCGCGTACGGTGGTATCGAGGGTCGCAAATAGCTTATCGGCGACGTAAACCTCACTACCCGTTAAGGCACGCATGAGCGAGGACTTGCCGGCGTTGGTATAGCCCACGAGCGCAACGCGTCGCTGCTCTTTGCGCGCTGCGCGCCGCGTGGCTTGCTCGGTGCGGATTGCTTCAATCTCGCGCTTGAGTTCGGAGATGCGGTCACGAATACGCCGCTTATCAAGCTCGAGCGCGCTCTCACCGGCTCCCTTACCACCTATTCCACCGCGCTGACGGTCACGCCCAGCGCCCGCCTCCCGCAGCCGTGGGGCGACGTACGTGAGCCGCGCGATCTCGACCTGCAACCTGGCTTCACGACTCTTGGCGTGCCGATGAAAGATCTCGACGATGACCTGCGTGCGATCGAGCACTTCTTTGCCGGTCGCTCGTTCGAGATTGCGTTGTTCGCTCGGCGAGAGCTCCAGGTCCACCACGACCACATCGGCGATTGGCTCACGCCCCTCGCCGATAGCTGCCGCCTCGAAAGGCTCATCCTCTTCGTCGTCCTCCCCCTCGCCCGAAGCTCGGCCTTGAATGGGGACGTCCGCTACACCGGTGCCGCCAGTCAGCGCAGCAAGCTCTTTCAGTTTGCCAACGCCCAAGATGGTGCCCGAGCGCGGATGGGCTCGCTTTTGATTGACCGTGGCGACAGGAATCAAGCCAAGCGTCGTCGTGAGGCGCGAAAGTTCTTCGACGTTTTCACGCTGCTCGAGATCGGACACATGCGGCGGCTGAATCGTAACGAGAATGGCGCGCTTGGTTTCGGGCTCAGTCATGGGTGCTGCACACTACCCGAGCCGCAGGACTCGCGCTTGTCTCAACCGCTCGCGGTACGAGAGTTTCGGCGCGGACCACAATCGCGTTAACGTCGAAGACGATGAAGCTATCGGCTTTCGGGTTGAGCTTGCTGCTGGTGGGGCTCCTCAACTGCTCCTCTCGCCCCACCGCTCGCGCCCCCGAGCAGGAAGCGCAAGCGACCGCGGGGAAAGGTGAAAGCTACGCGGTGGGCCCTGAGCCCAGCGCGGAGGAGTTGTTAGCGGAGCTCGAGCGCGCCGAGGCTGAGCTCGCAGGGATTGGAGTTCCCGCTGTTGCACCGTCCGCCGCAGGCGCGCCAACCCCTGCGGCTCCAATGCAAGCCCCGGCCACAACTGGCTGCGAGCGGAGCTGCTCGGCCTTCGCGTCGATGAAGCGGGCCAGCACGGCTCTTTGCCGACTTGCAGGTTCTGAAGATCCGCGCTGCAGCCTTGCGAACGAAAAGGTCTCCCGAGCATCACTCCGGTTGCAACAGGCCAACTGCCAATGTGTTCCAACGCCCTAACAGACCCAAACGACCAACGACCAGCGCACGATCCCTGGCGCCCAGGGCTGAACTCACTACACTCGCCGGTATGTTCCGACGTGACGTCCTTCATTTTGGTGCAGCGGTTGGTGCGGCCACCTTGGCGGCCTGCAACCCCTCAATCAGTTCGGTCCTGAACTCGCCGCCGCTAGTAGGCGGAGGAGCACCACCGCGAGGGCCCGCACAGATTGTTTACTTCGCGCAGTTCGGCGTGACCGAGGCCATGATTCGCGAGGCGATATCGACCGCGCTAGCCAAGGGTGGAGACTACGCTGACGTGTTCTTTCAGCATCGTGTTTCCCGCACGATGGCGCTCGAAGATGGCGAGGTAAACCGCGCGTACGCCTCTGTCGATCTTGGGGTTGGCGTGAGAGTCGTGAAGGGAGACCAGACCGGCTATGGCTATACCGAGGAACTTACGGCGGACGCATTGAAGCGGGCCGCAGCGACGGCTGCAGCGATCGCTGACGGTCCTTCGCGAGAGGCGCCGCAGAGCTTCCGCGCAGACCCAGGCACGCACGCAGCGTTTCCCTCTCGCTATGCGCTAACGCGCTCGTGGAACGACGTGAAACCCGAGGAGCGGCTTCCCTTTCTGACTCGCCTGAACGAACGCGCCTTCAAAGCGGACGCCCGGATCAAGAAGGTCACGACGGGCATGTCGGATGAGTTCGGCGCAGTGCTGATCGCCGACTCCAGCGGGCGACTCATTGAAGATACCCAGCCGATGACGCAGCTCTGGCTCTCATGCGTAGGTGAGCAGAACGGCGTACGCGAGCAAAACTCGTACAACATCGCGGGGCGCGAGGACATCGGGTTCTACTCGGAGGAGCGGCTCGACCGCATGGTGCGAGAGGCTATCGCTCGCACCGTCATCCTGTTTGATGCCGTGCAAGCCCCCGCCGGCGAGCTACCGATCGTGATGGCAGCAGGGTCCTCTGGGATCTTGCTCCATGAGGCGATCGGACACGGGATGGAGGCCGACTTCAATCGCAAGAACACGTCGATCTTCTCCGACAAGATCGGCAAACCTGTTGCTCAACCGTTCGTCAATATCGTTGACGATGGGACGATCGACCGAGCCCGTGGCTCCATCAACGTCGATGATGAAGGCAACATCGCCGACAAGACGATGCTCGTCGAGGGCGGCACGTTAGCCACCTATCTGCACGACTCGATCTCGGCCAAACATTATGGCGTAAAGCCGACGGGCAGCGGGCGCAGAGAGAGCTTCCGACACGTGCCGATGCCGCGCATGCGCTCCACCTATATGTTGAATGGGCCGCACAAAAAGGACGAGATCATCGCCAGCGTCAAGAAGGGTATCTACTGCACGAACTTCTCCAATGGCCAAGTGAAGATCGGCCCCGGCGACTTCACCTTCTATGTCAAGAACGGCTACATGATTGAAGACGGCAAGCTAACGCGCCCAATCAAGGACGTTAACATCATTGGCAATGGCCCCAAGGTATTGGAGCGCATCGACATGGTGGCCGACGATCTGACGATTGATGAAGGCGGCTGGACCTGCGGCAAGGACGGTCAGAGCGTCCCCGTAAGTCAAGGTATGCCCACGGTGCGCGTCAGCGCGATCACGGTTGGCGGGAGCAAGAAGTCATGAGTGAGCTTCTAACGGTTGCGCAGCAGGTGGTTGAGGTAGCGAAGGCTGGCGGCGCCAATGAGGTCATGGCCAGCGCCTACAAGAGTCGCGAAGTAGAGATTGCCTGGCGGGATGGTCGGGTCGAGAAGGTGAGTGAGGCCACCTCGCGTGGAGTCTCTTTGGCGCTTTACGTGGATGGGCGCTATTCGGTCGTCAGCACGAGTGATCTTCGGCCGGACGCGCTCAAGGCGTTCGTCAATGAGTCGCTGGGCATGGCACGCACGCTGTCTCCCGATCAGAACAGGACCTTGTGCGATCCAAAGCTGTACGAAGGGCGCACCACCAAGGACCTCCAATGTGAGGACCCCGATTACGACTCGGTCACGGCTGACAAGCGCCGCGAGCTCGCCAAGGCGCTCGAGGAAGCGGCGAGATCGGTAAGTGGTAAGGGCGAGATCCTGAGCGTAGAGAGCAGCGTTTCCGATACGAGCTCGGAAGGTGCACGGGTTACCTCGAACGGCTTCGTCGGTGAGCGGCGCGTCACCAGCTTTAGTGCCTATGCCGCGACGACCGTCAAAGATCCCGACGGAAGGCGCCCTGACGGCTACGATGCGGCTGGGACGCGCTACTTCGCAGACCTGCCCAACGCGGAAGCCATTGGCAAGAAGGCCACCGAACGAGCCTTGGCCTGCATCGGCTCGACCAAAATGGACAGCACGGTGCTGCCCATGATCGTGGAGAACAGAGTCGGGGCCAGGCTGGTTCGCGCCCTGCTGGGGCCGTTGAGTGCACGTAGCTTGCAACAGAAGCAGTCCTTCCTCGACGGCAAGATCGGCAAGGAGGTCAGCTCCAAGCTATTGAGCATTACAGATGACCCGTTCGTGACGAGAGGGCTTGGATCTCGTCTATGGGACGGAGAGGGCATCTCGGCCAAGAAGTTTCCCGTGATTGAGCAGGGGATACTGAAGAGCTACTATATTGATGACTATTACGGTCGAAAGCTGAAGCTCGCTCCGACGACGGGTAGCTCCTCCAATCTGACGTTCGCCCTAGGAGCGGACGGGCTGGATAAGATCCTAAGTAAAGTGGGTAAGGGCGTTTTGGTGACCGGCTTCCTGGGCGGCAACTCCAATGGCACCACCGGCGACTACTCATTTGGGATTCAAGGCTTCTTGGTGGACAAGGGAGTGCTGGTCAAACCGATCGGCGAGATGAATATCTCGGGCAATCAGGCTGAGCTTTGGAAGAAGCTGACCATGGTAGGCAACGACCCGTACCCGTACTCCTCGACCCTCACGCCGACGCTGGTGTTCTCGGACGTTCAATTCGCGGGGGGCTAGTCCAGCTGCGTGCCAGGGTATTCGCTTCGGCTTGACGCCCTTGCAGAGCAGTAGGACGTGCTGATCCGACTTTAGGAGGCTTCCGATGCGTGCTTCACGAATGCTTGCTCTCACGGTGATCGCTGCTCTGGTGGGGTGTTCTGACGACACCGGGTCGGGCGCAGCCGGTGCTGGCGGGGACACCTCCTCGGGCGCTGGGAATCCTGGCTCCGGTGCCGCCACCAGCACTGGCGGCGGCGGGCAAGCTCAAGGCGGAAACGCCGCAGGTGGAGGAGAGGGCGGCCAGAACCAAGGCGCACAAGGCCCTGGAGGCGGCGGACAAGGGCAAGGCGGCGCAGCCAGCGTCCCCGACCCGAACCTTGACGGGCCTTTCGCGACGATGGCCGTAAGCGGCTCCACCACCGTGGCGGCCACGGGCAACATGGTTGCAATCTCGGGTTTCGCTCCCAGCTCGGGTGGCCCCTTCCCCGTGGTCGTGATTGGCCACGGCTTCCAGCTGCCGACGACGCAGTATGAGGGGTATGCGCAACGACTGGCGTCCTTCGGTTATGTCGCGCTGCTGCCTGACTTCCCGACGAGCTTCTTTGGCATCAGTCATGTTGAGGTGGCTCGGGATATGATTGGTGCGATTGATTGGGCCGCCACCAACGCTAGCGTGAGTTCGCTTGCGGACACGACCAACGTTGGGATGACGGGTCACTCCTTGGGTGGCAAGGGCGCCCTGCTCGCCGCAACCTATGATGCCCGGGTCAAGGCGGTGATCGCGCTCGATCCGGTGGACAGCTCAATGAACTGCAGTCCGGCTGATTGCCCCGACGTGAGCGCGCTCATGCCTTCACTCAACGTGCCCACCGGCTTCCTGGGAGAAACAACCGACGCCTCCGGCGGGTTTCAGCCCTGCGCCCCGGCCGCAGACAACTTCACGACCTTCTACGCTGGCGCCAACTCCCCCTCGTTCCAGGTGACGGTGAATGGTGCCAATCACATGAGCTTCCTCGACGACGTGGCTAGTTGTGGATTCACCTGTAGTTTCTGCAACGCAGCCACAGCCCCCAACGCGGAGGTCAATGGAATGTCCAAGGCCTATGTGGCAGCGTTCTTCGAGCGCTACCTACGTGACATTGGCGAGTATGATGCGTACCTCACGGGAGACGTAGCCATTGAGCGGTACGTGACGCCCGGCAAGGCCACCATCGTTTCCAAGTGAAGTAGCGGCTCGCGAGGAGCCGAAGGTCGAATGGGCCTTCGGCTATCTACCTAGGAGGGCACGCGTCACGGTTTGGTGATTGGCTGGAGCAAAGAGCCAGCGAGCTCCCTGAAGGAAACGACTTCAGCTTTGGGGCATTGCGCCTCGGCTCCAGCGTTGCATCCTGCAAGCACGTATTCGACCGTGTCCTCTAGCACTTTGAGGTAGCCACCTTCGCTCCACATAGCGAAGTGATGGCCGACGTTGAAGGGCACTCGCTTGCCGGCGATAGCTCCTGCAATTCCTGTCTTATAGTCTTTAAACATTCGCTCCGGCGTCGCTTCCAGCTGGGCGTAGTTGTAGTCCATTGGGATGGTCAGAACGCCTTGATGCACCGTGAGCGGGAACTCGAGCACCGACTTGGTTCGGAGCTGATCACGAAAGGCGAAGGGAGGACCTGGGCTCGCCGACTGGCTCGTATCGTATTGGTACGCCCGCTCGAAGAGCGCCTCGTATAGCTCATTGTTCGCCCCGAGGTATGGGGCGCGGAAGCCTACAATCTTGTAAGGCTTGAGCTTGGGGTGTTTGAAGTTGGGTTCACCTTTAGCGTCAAAGAGCGTCTGCCCGTCCAGCTCCACTGGGAACGTCGGCACGGGCAAGCACAAGTCTGTATCGCTGCGAAACATCGGTGCTCCACAGGCAAAACCGGGTTGGCACTTCTGTTTGAGGTTGCAGGGTTCAGAGCAAATACCTTGGCCCGCGGACGGGAAGACGCAACGCTTGGAAGTGCAGTCGGCATCGGTGGTACATGCCGCACCGAGTTCTCCCGCCGCAGCGGTACTCAACGCGTCAAAACGAGGAAAGACGAAGCCCTCCCCTTCGCTGTTTGGGATCGGCTCGAATACAGCTGAGGCCATGATTTGGTGAAAGCGTTCAAACTCATTGAGCCAAGCCGTACGGTCGAAGAAGCGGCCATCGAGGTGCCCTGCGCCATGGTTGGCGATCTCGTGCCCCTCGTTGATGGCCTGTTGCGCTAAAGCACGTCGGACCAGCACCTCGGCCCGCGACATGGCTTTGCCTACGTCGCTCTTGCCAGGCGAGGTGGAGAAGAACGCTGCATTGACGAAGTAGGTAAAATGCGGAGCACGCTGGTAGGCGCCGGCCATCCTGCGTGAGAACGCCATCGTGCGCAGCCAAAGCGAGTAGCGGAGGCTGCCATCGAACGCCGCAGTAAAGTAAAAAGGCCCCTCCTCGAAGGAGTGGAGGGAGGGCTCACGTGGCAGGGTAATGGTGAGTGGATCGGCGCTTACGCTGGCCGACGCAAGCGGTGAAGCGCTCGAGCTTGGGCCAGCTGAAGCAACGAGCCCAGAACCGACAACCGGGACAGCCGGCGCTTCCGCAGAGTCTGCTCGGGGGACGTCGGTAGCGGGGGCGGTTTCCCCAGATCCCGGCTCTAGCGTGCTTGGGTGGGGGTCTTCGTTGCAGGCGAGTGTCGCAAGCACGCTCGCGGCCGCGATTGAACCCCACCCGCGCCGGGCCACCTTCAGTCTGTGCCCTTAGCGGGAACGCCCTTGGCGGGGAGGCCCTTCGCCGCCGCTTTGGCCTTCTTTTCGGCCTCGCGCTTGGCCTTCTTGGCGTCGTCGGTCGTTGGGAGCTTGATGACCGGCTTCTTCGGGTTGCGCCGGTAAATGAGCAGCGTCCGTCCGAGCGCCTGAGCAACCGTCGCCGACAACGCGCCGGGGACGCGCTCGGCGATTTCCGCTTTGTCTTCCGGGCACTCGGTTCCAATCCTCAGCTTGATGAGCTCGTGTCGCGTTAGCGCCTCGTCCAGGGCTTGGGTCGCCTGGTCCGTAAGCCCGTTCTTTCCTAGCTGGACCACGGGATCCAAGTGGTGACCGAGAGCGCGCAAGAAACGAATCTGTTTACCTGTGAGTTTCATGAGTCTGCCTTCTGGCGCTTTGGGCCCACCAAACTGCGCAGCTCCGCACGAGCCACTTCTTCACCCTTTTGGTTCCACATCTGTACGGGCACGATGTACTCGGCGCGTTCGCTCGAGTGGGGAACCGGACATTCACTGGTTGCTCGAATCTTGCCGCGAGACTTTTTCAGGTACTCGATGCTGAGCCCAGAGACGATGAACCGACCGTCGGGTGGCAAGGAATAGGCGAGCGCAACGTTGCCTGTGAGTTCAGCGAGGTTGACCAACGCAACCGCATGCACGCTCGAGAGGTGGTTGCGCAGACTTGGACGGTCGTGCATTTCCACTTCGGCATAGCCGGTGCGCAACGTGGTCACCTTCGCGTCAATGGTGCCGGTGTAGGGGGCAGCCATCCCGATCGCACGACTGAAGAGCCCCTTGCCGAACGGCAACGGAGCCAGCCGATCCCAAAGCTCGCGAATGACGTTGCGGTCACTCTCAGCGATGGATTTGGGCGAAAGGTAGGAAAGCGGGCCCCAGGCGGACATGGGGGCCTAATTGCATGAGCGCCACGAGCCGTCCATGAAATCCCTTGTTGTGTGTGGTACTCAGGCCAAGTGGCCGATCGCGAGGCATTGACGACACGACTTGCGCACTCTCTCGCGAGTGTCATTCGAGGCAAGCCGCGTGCGCTCGAGCTTTTGATCATTGGGGCGCTCGCGGAGGGGCATGTCCTCATCGAGGATGTTCCCGGCGTTGGAAAAACTACGCTCGCCAAGGCGTTTGCTCGCTCGCTCGAGCTCAGCTTCTCGCGGATTCAGTTTACGCCCGATCTACTGCCCACAGACATCATCGGCGCGCAGACGTTGGGACCGGATGGGCAACTTCAGTTTCAGAAGGGGCCTGTTTTCACCCAGGTGCTCCTGGCTGACGAAATCAACCGAGCATCCCCTCGCACGCAATCAGCTTTGTTGGAGGCGATGAGCGAACGGCAGGTCACGGTTGATGGCCGTACCTATTCGTTTCCTGGGCCGTTCATCGTGCTTGCGACACAGAACCCGCTCGATTTTCAAGGCACCTATCCGCTCCCTGAAGCGCAGCTCGACCGCTTCACGCTGCGCCTGGCGATGGGTTACCCAAGCGAAGAAGACGAGCTTGAGATGCTCGTACGCGAAGGCAGCGGGTTTCCACTGGGAGAGGTGAAGCCTGTCGCGAGCGAAGCCGAGTTTGCCGAGGTGCGGCAGCAGGTCCGTCAGGTACGCGTAGAGCCACGTGTACTGCTCTACCTACGGCGACTCGTGGCGCAGACGCGGAACAACGACAACGTTGCCCTGGGCGTAAGCCCGCGCGGGGCCATCACGCTCTACCGCGCGTGCCAAGCGCGAGCGTTCGTTCACTCGCGGGATTTCGTGACGCCAGACGATATTCAGGACCTTGCCTATGCGGTTTTGGGCCATCGCTTGATGCTCACCGAGCGAGCGCGCTACGGCGGAATCAGCACGGACACGGTCATCACCACGCTGCTGAAAGAGGTTCCCGTTCCCAGATGAAACGCACGGCGTGGATGCGCATGCGGGACATTCTTAGCTCCAAACGGGAGCTCGCTCGGCTCAACCACATTCTAATTCCTGCAACCAAAGCCGAGCGCGATCGCTATCGGCAGAGCAAGTTCGCCGTGCTGGTCCGACCTTGGATGTCCGGCATATCCGCGTTGAGCCGCGAGGGCCGAGCAGTATTCCTGCTCACGCTATTGATCGGATTTGCCGGCCTCGACGTTGCTCGCAGTCAGATTCATTTGCTGTTTGCGATGCTCGTGGGGCTGATCTTCGTATCGCTGATCACCCGACCGCTCTTTCGGGCGCGGACGTTGGTGGTCAAGGTGGAGGTCCCACGGCGCGTGACGATGGACGCGATTCAGCGATTCACGGTGCATCTCTCCAATCAGGGCACCCGCACTTTGGCAGGCATTCGCCTACTGACACCGTTTCTTCCTTGGGACGGCCGATGGCAACAAGCCTCCGCTGGCGTAGCGGTGATTGAACCAGGACGAGAGGCGGTCCTCACGGCGGAAGCCACCTTCATGGCGCGAGGCGAACACCACATCGATCCGTTCGAGGCGGCGCTGCTCGTCCCCATGGGGCTGGCGCTCGGCCCACGGCGAGCGAGTGAGGCCCCCCATTTCGTGGTTGTTCCAAGGTTTGCCACGGTGGTTGCAGTCAAAGCCCCGGCGATCGCGCCCAGGGCCAACGGAAAACAACTACCGTCTCTGGCCCGCGGCGACGCTGAGTTCGGCGGAGTGAGGCCGTACCGAGTTGGGGACTCTTTGCGACACCTGCACGCCCGCACGTGGGCGAGAACGGGCAAGCCACACGTGAAGACCTTCCTTGCGGAGCGCAACGACAAGCTCGGGCTGTTCATCCTCACTGACGGTCTGGACGCCTCGAAAGACGCGAAAGAAGCGACTTTGATGCTGGCGGCCGGGGTCGCTCGTCACCTACTCGAGGCCGGTGATGCCTTGGAACGGTTGCTGATCGGACGCGAGGTGCTGAGGCTCAACCGCTCAGCAGGCCGGGCATGTTTGGATGTGATCATGGATCGGCTGGGCCTGCTCAACTTCAGCGACGAGCCGCTCCCCGACAGCGTCGTGGTGGACGGCGCATCCGGGCTTTCTTCACTGCTTGTGATTGCGTGCGACGCAGACCAGCGCCGAAGTACGGTGCTCAATGAGCTGCGTAATAGCGGACTTCCGGTGAGGGCGATCCTTGTGACTTCGGACGGGGAAACGAGGGTCAGCGACGTTGAGTCCTTCGTTCCGATGAGTGGGATCGTGCAAGGGGCGGAGATCCGGTGTTGAGCCGTTCAACCGCACTCGCTGGCTTGGCAGCGGCCATTGCGCTGGCGACCCCCCCAGGGTCCGAGGTGATGCGCGCGGTTGTGCTACTGGCGGCCGTTATCGCGGTCCTCGTTGGTCCGAGACTGGCCGCAGACCGCCTCACGGAGACGCTGGGCTCGGCGGTGGTGTTGGTAGCGGGGTTGGTGCTGGCCCAGCTCACCGCACCGCTCGAGCCGATCTCCGGCGCACTCGACAACCTGGTGGTGCTGTTCGCTTTGCCGACCTCGATGTTGGCGTCCTTCCGCGCCTTGCTTCGGCAACCGAACACGGGCGGCGTGCGACTCACGTTGATGTCGAGTCTGTGTACGTTGGTGGCCTCGGGTCGGGTGCAACAAGGGCTCTTGTTTCCACTCGCGGCCTTCGCCTTCATCGTTTTTGCGCTGCTCGCCCTGCGTAGTGAAGACACATCTCGGGCGCCGCTCGCTCAGCTATCGCGGTTCCACGCAATCGTGTTGCTCGCCGGCTTCTCGCTTGGCATCGGCCTCGCGGTGGGAATGAGCTTCACGCTTCCCAAGCTGTACGAGGCTGTCGTTGAACGGCTATCCGCGCGTTGGAGCCGCTCCCGCGCCGGCTTCTCCGACTCGATGGAACTCGGCTCGCTGGCTGGGCTCGAACAGTCGGAGCGCGTCGTGGTGCGCGTGCGCGGAGATGCACCGCCGCTCATCCGCGGGATGACGTGGGACAACTACAACGGCAGACGATGGGAAGCCGAAGCGGGGAATGAACCGCGAGAGGTCGTAGAGACGCCGGTCCAAAAGCTTACCGCCGACGTCGAGCTGGAGTTCTCCTCGCCGCCCGACCGCTACTTCGTACCGCTTGGGGCTGCCGATATCACGACCACCACAGGCGTCCTCGAACGTGACGTCTATGGCAACCTGTGGGTGTCCCCGGGTTTCTTCAGCAAACGGCTGTGGTTCGACAAGGGCAACATCGCCCCACCAAGAGCCCCCAGCGCAGTCGACCTGGCCGTGCCGAACTACCTCCAGCCAACACTGGACAGCGTGTTGCGCAGTTGGGGCATCTCGCGATCGGACCCGCCAAGCAAGCGCGTCGAGATGATTCAGAGTCGGCTACTCAGCGACTACGTCTATTCGACAGACTTCGAGCGGAACGCGAATCGTGAGCCCATCATCGATTTTCTACTCCGCAACAAACAGGGCCACTGCGAGTACTTCGCTTCCGCCTTCACGCTCCTGGCCAGGAGAGCCGAGGTCCCTGCGCGCCTCGTAGGCGGCTACCGGGTCGTTGAGCAGTCTCCGTTTGGTTACGCCATCGTACGTGAGCGCCATGCACACGCTTGGTCCGAGATCTGGCTGAGCGAACGATGGCAGACGATGGACCCAACGCCGATGGATACCTCGGCTGCAGCGCAGCCTACCGAGCAAACCAGGTGGTTCCCGGCGCTACTGGACGGAGTCCGTACGACCTGGGAGATCGCTGACGATTGGCTCGCCCAACGAACGGGCTTCGAGATGGCGATGGCGCTCGTCGTCCTAGGCTTCGGCTGGTTGCTGCTCCGACTGGTGCGCGGAAAGAAAAAGCAGAGGCTTCTCGCCGAGGACAAGACGTTGCCAGAGCTTGTCAAACTGCTGAAGGAGCTGCGAAACCACGGCATCACGTTGGGAGTCGGAGACACGTTTGCAGTCATTCGCGCCAAGCTGGATCAAAGCGCTCTAACGCCGCAGCAATGCGCCAATCTCAAAAGTGCGCTGAACGACTACGAGGGCTTCACCTACGGCGGGCTTGGTGATGCGACGGCCATTCGCGCGCGCCTAGCGTCGCTAGGAAGCCAACTCCGCGAGAGCCGTTGACGGCGTCGTTCACGGCGACGTCGGTTTGAAGGACGCCAACCAAAGGCTCGAGGCCATCACGCTGATGGAACTGGCCGCCATGGCCAATGCGGCAATCGCTGGCGATAGCGCTACACCGAAGGAGCGATAAAAGACGCCTGCAGCGAGCGGAATCGCCGCACAGTTGTAGGCCAGCGAAAGCGCGAGATTGCGACGCATCGTTCGACGAGCCGCTTGAGCCAACGCGAAGACGTCGCACAACGCTTTGAGGTCGTTCGAGAGCAGCGCGATGTCGGCGGCATCGAGCGCCACATCTGCGCCCGCCCCCATGGCGATCCCAAGGTCTGCGCGTGCGAGCGCCGCTGCGTCGTTCACGCCATCCCCGACCATCGCCACCCTACCTTCGGTGAACGATGCGACGAAGGCCACTTTGGCCTCGGGCGAGGCCGCTGCCACGAAGCGTTCAATGCCGACCTCTTCAGCCACCCGCTTCACCGCCGCCTCGTTGTCACCGGAGAGGAGCACGACCTCCAGGCCTTCTCGACGGAGCGAGGCAACCGCCGCGCGACTCGTGGGTTTCACCGGGTCGACTACGCCAAAAACGGCGACCAGCTCCTGGTCGCGCGCGACGTAGACCTTGGTCTCACCGCGCTTGTTCATCGCCTCGAGCGCGTCGTTTTGCGGCGCGCACGCGACCCCTTCGGCCTCAAGAAATGCGGCGCTCCCGACATGAACACGCAAGCCGTCGACCTGCGCACTCGCGCCCAACCCGGGCATCGCAACGAAGCCTTGAGCGGGACTGACGCTCCCTTTCGCTGCTGCCGCGATTGCTCCGGCCAACGGATGTTCGCTGCTGCTTTCGACAGCAGCGGCGAGCAACAACACCGCGTTCACCCGCGGGTCTTCGAGCGCGAGTTCACTCAAGGTGCCATCAAGCTTGAGGACCGCAGAAACGACAGCGGGTTTGCCCAACGTGATGGTCCCCGTTTTGTCGAGGATGACGGTCCGAACAAGGGCGGCTCGTTCCAGCGATTCGCCGCCCTTCCACAAGATGCCAAGTTCTGCTGCGCGGCCGGTGGCCACCATGACCGCCGTTGGGATCGCCAAGCCAATCGCACACGGGCAGGCGATCACTACCACTGCGAGTCCCATGTTGAAGGCCTGGGCCGGCGCTGTAGGCTCGATCAAAAGCCACGCGGCGATCGTCAATAACGAGAGGGCTAGCAGCACGGGGACGAACACCCGCGTGGCTGCGTCGGCCATGCGTTGAATGGGCGCGCGCGATACGCCAGCGCTTCGAATCAGCCGAACGATGCTCGAAAGGCGACTGGCCGCGACCCCAGCCGTCACCCGCACGGTAAGTGAACCGCCGCCATTCATCGTCCCGGCGAAGACGCGTTCGCCCGCCGACTTGAGCACCGGGATTGGCTCGCCGGTGAACATGGCTTCATCAACGGCACTGCTCCCTTGCTCGACGACTCCGTCGGCGACGACGCGAGAAAATGCCTTCACGAGCACAAGGTCGCCCACCACCAAGTCGACGGCCTTGAGCGTGCGGCCGCTCACGAGCGTCGCCTCGTCTGGCACCAAGCGGGTTAGCTCGTGGAGCGCTCCCAACGTCTTGGCGCGCGCGCGCGCCTCGACGGCCTTTCCTGCAAGCACGAGCGCAACGATGAAGATCGCTGTTTCCCAATAGGAGGTCGCTTGGCCGTGGCCTTGTGAAAGCACGAGCGAAAGCAAGGAGGCCGCGATAGCAGCCCCAGCCCCGAGCGCGACCAGGGTGTTCATGTCGCTGCGTCGGTGCAGCAGACCGCGCCAAGCCTTGCGAAAAAAATCGCCGCCGATTCCCCCAACCACCACGGCAGCAATCGCGGCAAGAGCCAGCTCGAGAGCGCTGCGCGGTAGCGTGAATAGCCAGGGCATGACGCTCCGCATGGGGCCATCGGTCACTGCCATGAACCAACGCTCGAACGGATCGCTCGAATGGTGCCCGCCCATCAGCGGCATCGACAGCACCATCGCCAACAGCGCCAAACCAAGCGCCGCTGTCGCCTTCACCGTGGCCCTGCGCGAATCGGCTTTTTCATCCTTGTCGAGGGTGAGCTGCTCCTCGAGCGGGGAAACGTCCTTCTGCTTTTCGCGGGCTTCGTAGCCGCTGTCCACCACCACGCTAACCAATTGGTCCGCGTTGGTTTGTGCGGCGTCAAACCGCACGACGGCCTCTCGCGTGAGCAGGTTGACCGATGCCGAGGCGACGCCGGGCGCTTCGCGGAGCGCGTCCTCCACGCTAGTTTTACAAGCGCCGCAGGTCATTCCGTCCACCGCAAGGTGAAGGCTCTCGAGCCGCTCGGGCTGCAGAGGGCTTGCGGCGGCTGAGCTGGTCATGACTCGACGAGCGCGCCGTACTTGGCCTTCTGCAGCACAGCGACCGCCGCCTGGAGAGCCGACTCATCCTTGGCGTCCAGGCTCACGCGGCCGAGCTCGACCTCGACAGCTGCAAGGTCAGGAAGCTTTGCTAGGAGCTTTTCCACCCGCGTTTTGCAGCCATCGCACACCATGCCCGTCACCTGGATGTTTGCCTTCACGTTTCGACTCCTCGTCCACGATCTTTTGAATGACTCGTGGAATGGGTCTACCCCTCCTGCAGGTGGAGTGCCATAGAACGAGCGTATGAGCGTGGTGTCTCGCGTTGTGTCCTCTGTGCCTGGCAACACCCAAAGGCTCGACGGTGGAGCCATGTTCGGCAATGCACCCAAGCCCTTGTGGGAGAGGTGGATCAGCTCAGATAGTCGCAACCGCATCCCGCTCGCATGTCGAGCGATGCTAATTGAGGAAGAGCGCATTTCACCCCAACCGGGTGCAAAACCGTCGCGTCGACGCATTCTTTGCGAAGCTGGGATCGGCGTCTTTTTTGACCCAAAGCTGCGAGACAGGTTCGGCGTTGAGGAGTCCAATCACGTCCTTGTGGAGAACTTGGCGGGACTCGGACTCGAGCCCAACGACATCGATGTCGTCGTACTTTCGCACCTCCACTTTGACCACGCCGGCGGCTTGCTGAGCGCCTGGGCCGCCGACGGCCTGCCGAAGCTGGTGTTCGAACGAGCGCAGTACGTCGTGGGCCGAGGAGCGTGGGAACGAGCCTGCAAACCGCACGCGCGGGACAAGGCCAGCTTCATTCCTGAACTCAATCAGCTCCTCGAGCTTTCCGGCCGTCTCGAGGTCGTCGACGGGCCTGTCTCCTCGACCCTAGGGCCAGACTTCAAGTTTCACTTGAGCGAGGGACATACCCCAGGGCTACTTCTGCTCGAGACCCCGAGTGACCAGGGTCCGATCGTCTTTGCGGGGGACTTGGTCCCGGGCCGGCCGTGGATGCACTTGCCGATCACCATGGGCTACGATCGCTTCCCCGAGCGTTTGATCGAGGAGAAAGAGGAGCTGCTTTCGTCGCTCGCCGCGCGCGATGGACGGCTGTTCTTTACCCACGATCCGAACGTTGCGATGGCGCGCGTAACCCGAGATGACAAAGGCCGGTTCGGCCCCGGCGAAGAATGGGCCGCTCCCGCGCGCCTTCCGATCTAGTTCCGCTACATTCTCGGCGCGGCGGTGGGCTTCGACGTCGGCGCAGCGGTGGGCTTCGACGTCGGCGCAGCGGGCTTCGCTGTCGGCGCAGCGGTGGGCTTCGCCGTCGGCGCTGCAGAAGCGGCAGCCGTCGGTGCAACGGAAGCAACGCTGGTTGGGGCCGCAGTAGCCTGCGGGCTGCTCGAGGCGGCGTCGAACAGATCCATTAGCGAGTTGTCTTCCTGCGGTGGATTGAGGGGACGCCCGGGCGCCGCCGGGGGTGCGTCCGAACTCCCACAAGCAGCAAGAACCCCGAATGCGACGCTGAACCAGCGAGAAAACGTGGACATGGGGCGAAGCTACACCGGAGCTGTGGCCTCACCAATGCTGATTTCGGCTTTGCACTCCAGCTTTGGAGCTGGCCGCACAGGACCAGGCGAGGCGATTCGGCAGAGCTCGCACGGCAGTTCGCCACACAGGCTTCGAACTCGACGGGTTCCTTGGCTGTCGTGTTCGCTGCGTGGTGTAATCGTGCCGTGATCCCCCGTCGCTGGATTCCCGCGCTTCTTCTTACATCCCTCGCCCTCACGGGTTGTCACGCAACCGTCGCCCACAAGCCGACAGAGCCCGCCACCGACCTACCGGAGGGTTCCTGGAGTGGCAGCACCTCGGGCTCGACGGGAACGACAGCAACCGGCACTCCGTCAGGCCCTCCCGTGGTCAACTACCCTGGGTTCGAGGTGCTGCGTGACGGTAGCTCGGTGGTGTCGCTCCAAGTGCGCGGCCCCGTGCAGGTGGCTGAACAACGCGTGGAAGGTCGCATCGTCTACTCGCTCAGCGGAGTGGCTGTACCCGAGCGGGTCAATCGGCTTCCGCTGGTGACGCAGTATTTCGCGACGCAGGTCACTTCGGTCACCGTGGAGCAAACCACTGGTGGAGCGAACCTCGTGCTCGAACTGCGAGAACCGGCGACCTCGACGTTCGCCCTCAAGCAGAACGAGGCGGGCACATTGTTGACCATCGTCGTACCGCGCTCCGAAAAGTACGGAGTGCGTAAAACCGATGAGCCGACCAAGCCTACGGGCGATCCGGAGCGACCCAACTTCGACGATCCCGATCAGGAGGTCGCCGCTCGGCCGGAATCATCAACGGACGAGACAGGGATCTCGGAACAACAAAGGGAGCGGAGCAAGAAGCGTCGCTCGTGGCGCAAAAGCTACCCTAGACGAGTGTTTGGACTGGGCGTGGGGATCAGCGGCGGCGTGATGGCCTTGCTTGACGACGGAATACCCAGCGCATCCTATTTCGATGGCTCGAACGACTTCCTACCGCTGTTCTCTCCCTTCACCTTGGAGGGGCAGATCTTCCTCGACGACGACGACTACTCGTTCGACCTGAGCATCCCGATAACCAACACCATCCTGTTGGCCGCCTTCGGGATCGGCGCCTATTGGCAGTCTGACGTCTTCTTCAACTTTGGGCCGGGAGAGCAGAACATTCGAATGGTCCTCGGCCCAGGCCTCGGCTTTGGCGTCTACGACGTCGATGACGACCTGAGCAGCTCGCAAACGTTCGGCTCCGTACGCCTACTTGCCGAAATTGGACTTGAGGCGTTGAACAACCATCAGACCTTCAGCTTCAAGCTGCTGGCCCGACCATTTGTGGAACTGTTTTTTTCCGACGCGGGGTACGCGGGAACTGGAGCGGGCGGAGTCGGCTTGATCAGCTTCTCGGGGAACTCTGTCGAGAAACGACGCCGCTAACGACGCTGGGGCCCTTGAAGCACTAGGGCAAAAAAAGAACTCGGAGTTGAGGCGCCTTTGACGGCCAGCCTGCAACTCCGAGTTTCCGCCGGAGGCGGATGTCGTAGGAAAAGTTCAGCCTGCGACGAGGTCCTTCAGACCCTTCATCGCCGTTGCCTTCACCTTGCGTGACGCAGGCTTGGCTTTCACGGTCTGCATCTCTTTGGTGAACGGATTTTGCTTCTGAGTCTCAGGCGTCGCAGCAGCGATCTTGACCTTGAGCTTCAGCAGATTGAGCACCGCAACCTCGCCCGGCCCGTTCGCCCCGAGCTGATCCTTGATGAGGGCGGTGAGTGCGTCGAAGACCGCGTTCACTTGCCGCTTATCAAGGCCGGACTTTTCGGCCACCGCCGCAATGAATTGGGGCTTCGTCAATTTCGCACCGGCCATCAGATCCTCCTTGAAGAAATAGCGTGGGGCGGGGAGCACCCGCCCAATTCGAGGGCGATGCCTAACAACCGGGCCGTCAAGCCGCAAGCAACTTTGCGAAAAAGCGCTATTTAAGGGAGTTAGCTAGACATACGTTCGGGATCATGACTAGCTCATGCGAGCGAGCGTCGAGAAAGCGCACTTCACTCAATGTGTTCTCCAAACGGTATGCTTCGAGGGCCGCGCCTCCGCGGCCATCACCCGAGCAGCACCATGAGAACGAGCTTCCTTACCTCCCGCACTCTTGTCTCCCTCTTGATGATGCTAGGCGCCTGCGCCAAGGGCGATGCGCTTACGGGTGGAGGTGACACGGGAGGAAACGGCGGGAGCTCACAGGGGGGCGCAAGTAGTAGCGGAGCAGGCAACGCCGTTGGCGGAGAGACCAGCACAGGCGGGCAGCCCAGCGGCGGAATGGGTACGGGAGGCGCGGGAAACGGCGGGAACGGTGGCAGCGGCGGCGCCGAAAACAAGTGCGGCAACGGCATGCTCAACGCAGGGGAAGCCTGTGATGGCGAGCTGCTTGGTGAGCAGGATTGCGTTTCGATCGCGCAAGGTTTCACAGGTGGCACCTTGGCCTGCGCAGCCGATTGCTCCTTTGACACGAGCGCCTGTACCTCCCCGCCCAACTGCGGCAATGGCTCGCTCAACGCAGGGGAAGAATGCGACGGAAACCTGCTCGGCGGCGCAACCTGCAGCGCAGCCGGCTTCAACGCCGGCACCGTCTCCTGCACCGCTGGCTGCACGCTCGATACGTCGCAATGCTACAGCTGCGGCAACGGGACGCTCGAGGCGGCGGAGGTTTGCGATGGAGCCAATCTCAACGGGAATACCTGCGCAATTCTAGGTCACGACGCCGGAACACTGACGTGTTCCGCCAACTGCCAGAGCTTCAATGAAGCGGCTTGTACGGATTGCGGTGATGGCTTGGTCGAGGCAGGCGAGGCCTGCGACGGCAATAACCTCGCTGGGCAGACCTGCGTAACGCAGGGCTTCAATGGAGGCTCCCTTTCGTGCAACTCGGAGTGCCAGCTCAACCTCCAGGCATGCACCGGGCAAACCTGCGGCAATAGCGCGATTGAAGGCACGGAGATCTGCGACGGCTCTACGCTGGCAGGGCAGACCTGCGTTACGCAGGGGTTCGCAGGTGGGACCTTGGCCTGCAACGCCAACTGCAACGGCTACATCACCTCGAGCTGCGTCGGCTCGCAATGTCAGAACGGTAGTGACGATGACATGGATGGCTTCGTCGACCTGAGCGATCCTGGCTGCAGCAACGCAGCTGACAACGATGAAGAGTTGTTCCTGCAGAATTGCGCGGGCGTTGGTGGGCCGATCTACGATGTCACCTTCGCCAACACCAACCTGGATGTGGTCGTCACGGGCAGCACCGTGGGCGCGCCCAACGCCTACTCTCCGACTGACTTTTTCGACGATTGTTCGACCGCAACCGGGGGCGAGCTGGTGCTGATGTACCGCGTGCTCTCGACGATGAGCGCCATCACCTTCTCCACCATGAACCCTGGAACCAACTTCGACACGGTGCTCTATGTGCGCGGTGGAAACTGCGGTCCCGCCGCCTCTGAGGTCTGCAACGACGACGGCTTCCTGACCACCCGTTCGGAGTTCACCCTCGTGAACGTAACCCCCGGCGACTACTACATCATCGTTGACGGCTGGGCTGGCCAAGCCGGAAATGTCGAACTCACGATCGACATCCCCAACGCGTTTGGGCTCAACTGACGCTCCGCGTCTGAGTCAGCATCTCGCGCTCGCTCCCCGTTGAACGCCACACCGAGCTGCCGTACGCAGCGGAGATGCGATCACTCTCCCAAGCGCTCTCAGCATCCCTCGTTCTCGCGTCCTTGGTGGCCTGTGATGACGGTGCCTCTGGTGGCTCCGGCGGAGCGGGTGCTTCCAGCTCCAACAGTGGAGGCGGTGGCGCCGGCTCCGGCGCTGGCGGCGCGAGCACAGGAGGGAGTGATCTCGGCGGCGCGAGTTCGGGTGGCGCGAGCGCGGGCGGAGGCGGGGAAGGCGCCACGGGCGGCGGCAACGTTGGAAATTACGTTGGTCGCTGCGGAGAGGAACCACCGGCAGGCGCCGAGGTCGCCGCTCCGATTCCAACTTACCAGGGTACATGCCCCACCCTTGAACCCGGCGCCAATACGCTCGTCTCCTCTGGCAACGATCGCGAGTTCATCCTCGTGCTGCCAGACAACTACGATCCCACGGCCTCTTATCCCGTCTTCTTCCTTTGGCATTGGCTAGGTGGCAGCGCCGACGAATTCCTGAACCGTGCCGAGGTTCAGCTCGCCGCCAACACGCAAAATTTCATCGCGATCATCCCGGAGAAAAAGGGGGATATCCAATTCGTTTGGCCTTACGACAAGACCCAAAGCCAAGCGCGCGTGGATGAAGAGTTAGCCTTCTTCGACGACATGCTCTCGTGCGTCGCGAGCTCCTTCTCGGTGGATAGCAACTGCGTCGCGAGCGTTGGTGTCAGCGCTGGAGCACTGTTTACCGATCAACTCGCACACCAGCGCAGCACGCACCTGAGCTCCTTCGTCTCGCTATCGGGCGGCACCGGAGGATTTGCCATCAAAGATTGGGCAACTGCAGAACATCGGCTGCCTGGGCTGGTACTTTGGGGCGGTAGCGGGGACACCTGTCAGGGGCTGCTTTCGTTCGAGGATCTTTCGGCAGACCTGGAGCAGAACCTAACCGCAGACGGGCACTTCTTCGTCGAGTGCATTCACAACTGTGGCCACTCGGAGCCCCCGTTCGAGGGCCCGCAGGGCTTCTCAAAGTACAAGGGGATGTGGGACTTCATCCTCGACCACCCGTACTGGAACAGCCCCGGACAGTCGGTCTACCTCGAACAAGGCGTTCCCGCAGACCTTCCTGAATGGTGCGGGCTCGGCGCCGGCAGCGCTGTCGAACGCACTGGTGAGTGCATCAATCCATCGGAGTGTTGATTGCTCTATCTGGGGCGGATGCGGGCGCGGAGCCTTTGACTCCGCGCCGCCCGGCGCTCAGTTGGCGATCGTCTTGAGATCAAGCATCTCTTCGACGCTTGGAACCACGATCACATCGCAGCGTCGATTGCGCTGACGCCCTTCATCCGCGCCGTTATCAGCGATCGGATCGGTGTCGCCAAACCCTGCGGCGCTCCACTTGGCCGCTGGCATCCCGGTCGTCGTGTCATTGACGAGGAACAACAACACCTCGCGAGAGCGCATCAACGACAGGCCCCAGTTATCGCGGAAGACGCCAGCGTAAGGCTTGCTGTCGGTATGGCCAGCGACCTGGTAGTAGCGCTGCACGAGCGAGCTGTCGGCCTTGATGACGCCAGCCACCTTGGAAAGGATCTCCTTTCCTTCTTTGCGCAGCGTCTCCTTACCTGAGTCAAAGAGCACGTCACCAGGTAGCGAGATGACCATGCGGTTGTTGCGAATGGTGACGGCCAGACCCAGTTTGGTCAGCGCATCCAGCTTCTTCTTGAGCGTCTCGAAGCGCGCCTTGATCGCCTCGAGCTGCCTGGCCTTCGCCTGATACTCAACCAAGGCCCGCTGCTGCTCCTCCACCGTCAGAGAGAGTTTGCTCAGCTGTGTGCCCGACTCATCCAAGCTCAACTTGAGCTTCGAGATATCAACGCCCGCGTTCTGAAGCTCCTGCGTCAATTGACTCACTCGGTTGCGCTCAGCCTCGAGATCCGCCTTGAGCTTCGACTCGGCGGCCTGAGACTGCTCCTCCAGCGTTTTGTACTTAGCTAGCTGCGCCTTCCACTCCTCTTCGGAGTAGCCGCAACCCGTGAAGCATCCGGCGCTCACGAGCATGACCAGAATCTTGCGTAGTTCCACTTCGTGCTCCTTTTTGGGGACCTTATCCAGAGCGCGCGCGCCCGGAAAGCTCGATCAAAAGCCTGTTGTTCCGCCGATCAAAAAGCGGAAGCTGGTTGGACTGGCGCCATCGATGAATGGCTCGGTGCCGAAGCCGACCAGCAGGTTAAATGAGTGATCGCGATGATTGGGCGAGCGAATGCCGCCGAGAAACGAGAAGCGCAATAGCTCAGGATCGAAGTCATCCAAGTGCGCCCCATTGAAGACGTTGCCAACGGCAGCTTGCATGGTGCCATCGAGGAACGCCCAGATCGGCCAGTGATACTCGACCGTCGCGGCGATCGCGCTCGACCCAAGGAGCCGCCCCGGCAGAAAGCCGCGCAGCAGATCCAGATCGGGAACATTCTCGATGTGAGTAGCGCCAACCAGCTCTGTGAATGGGATGGTCTTGTTGTCTTCGAGCGCGTCTTGAAAGCGCGCTGCGATCGTCAGACTGAGAACACGCTGTGTGCCGGTCAGATCAACGAAACCAGCGGCGGTTGCGCCGTAGTTGATCCACGAGGCGAGATTCGGCTCATCGATGTCGGTAACGAGCTCTCCGGAGAGGTCCACCGCCACACCAGAGCCAGGAGCCGGACGCTCTTCCCGTGAGTCCAAAGCGGCTCGCAAGCCTGTCTTTACCGTGGTGTAGGGGCGACCGTACGAAGGTGGAGCCTCGTAAACGCCGTCCAAAATGTTGCGCCGAATCGTCGGGGTTTCACAGATGCGCGTGTAGGAGTTGTTCTCGATGATGCTGACCTGACTGGAGCAAGATCCGGCTCCCGTCGTCGTCTTCCGCACGGTGGCCCAGGCTTCGACAAAGGTACCGCGCCAGGGTTCAACGTGGGCGCGCCCTCCTCCGCCAAACGTCGTCAGCGAATAGCCACCCTCGTCCTCCGTGCGACTACGAGGCCCGATCCCCCAGAACGCCAGGTCCGACCGCGTGAGCACGTTGGCCTCAACCTGAAGAAAGGATCTCGCCCGCTCGGTACCAATCGGCGTATCGACCGGAATTCGATCGGCGATTGAAGCACGCCAAAAGTTCAACCCACCAAAGCCGAGATTCAGCCGCAGGTCGTTGCCTCTCGTGATGAAGTCATTCCAAAAGCTGTAAACGCCGACGCTCGGCCGAAACCCGAAGTCGAGGAACGCTGTCGGGACGATGCCGATGTTGTTGTCGGGGCCAAACAAGAAGACGTTGGTCAGCTCGCCGATCACGTCGTTGCTCTCGACCGCGACGGTGAGTGCACCAACCGGTAAGCGGATGAAGGTCTCCACCACCAGGTAGACCGGAAACAGCACGATGCGCGGCAGCCACAACGCATCCTCTGCTACGGACGTTGTATCTTCGCGTCCGTCGTAGTCCTGCACAGCGCGCTTCTCACCCGGCTTGAGTGTGGGGCTGGGCGGAGCAGCCTGCTCTGACGGCGGAGCAGCCTGGTCTGACGGCGGAGCCGGACCGGGGCGCTTCTTCGGCCCGGCAGTGACCTTGGGCTTTTCGGCAGGCGCGGACTCTGTAGCTGGCGCGGGAGGATTGGGCGCCGCGCTAGCAGGAGCTTGAGCCAGAGCCATGCTCGAATGAGCCGCTACTGATACGAGGACGAGCGACTGAAGTGCTCGTGTAGTTAACAGACGACCCATCGGGTCGCTGAAGGTACAAGAAAACTTGAGCGTGCCCTACCACTGTTTCAGACACGGACGGGCTGCGACCTCAGGCGTTCCCCGCCGCCTCGGTCAATGCGTCGACCCAGCTCGACTCTGCGGCCGATACAGCTGGATTCCGCTCGATTGAGCAGCCCATCGGCCGCGCGGCTAGACCATTGCGATGGAGCCTGAGTACAGCGTGTTCGATCAGGCCCACCCGCTCGCTCATGCCCCAAAAGAGGGACAACAAGTCCGGACCAACCGCCTTGCGCGGTCCTGTTCCGACGTGAAAGAACGAGCCGCTGCGAAGCGTCGCTGAAAAACCTGCAATCACGTGATCCACGGGATCTTCAAACGGATCCCGTGTGCCAGGCCCGCCTCGAGCGATGAAGCTGCGCAGCGTTTCGTTGCGGTCGAACTGACTCAACCCCAAGTTCATGCCCCGAGCTTGGGCCTCGTCGTGAATTTCCCCGAGCAACCTGTCGCCTCGCGCTGAAACGAGCAGCGATCGATCATCCACCTCCAGCGAACCGGCGAAACCGACCGGCGCCTGACCGCGAGGCGTCGACGGGGTGGGCAGGAGGTTGCCAGGGTTGAACACGGAGGCTGGGTCGAGCACCCGCGCAACGCTGCGAACAACCTCCGTTCCGAAGCCGAGCTCGGCCGAGAGGCGAGGCGCTTTGCTGCGACCAACGCCGTGATGATGCGAGATGGTTCCTCCGGCCTGTGCCGCAGCGAGCGGCGCTTCACGCCAAACCGCGTCGTACTTCCGTAGGGCTTCCTCCTGCGATTTCGCAGAACCGGCGAACGTGAAGTAGATGCTGCAACCGTCCGGGTAAGCATGCGACAGATGCGCCATCACGAAGACGTACGGACGCATCGCCTCACGAACGGAGTGGTACAGGGCGGCCAACTTCGACCACGGCGCCGCAACCTCCATCGTGTCGCTGAAGGCGCCGGACATGAACACGGGCGCCTGACGATAGGAGACCGAATAGCGGTGCTTCTCCCAATGAAGCGCTGGTACCTCGCCCAGCGACTGCCCACCGTTCCGAGCGGCGATGTTGGCAACGCGAGCAAGGTCCTCTGCGTTCTCGCCCGCCGCGCCTTCGAAGATCAGAATCAGCAACGTGCCGCCGAAGGTCTTGTCGCCCGCAGCGTCCAGCGCAAAGTTCATCGCGCGAGGCGAACGGAGCAGCAATCGGAGCGCCGCATCCTTTAGCGCCGCACCCGCAGCTGGAGACGACTTCGACGCGTCTTTTCGGCGTTTCACAGCTCCGCGCTTCGCCATGAACGAGTCAAATGCGTCGTAAAGTCGCGAGACGGCCGGCCGAAGACCGGCCTGAAACATCTCGCGCAGGCTTTCGTAGCCCGCCTCGAGGTTCGGGAACGAATAAGCGATGTGCGCCTTCGCGCTCGCCAAGGGGTGCAACCGAAGTTCTGCGCTGGTGATGAGCCCCAGAATTCCTTCGCTGCCCACCATCAACGGGGTCAGGTCTGGCCCTTGAGTGCGCCGACGGAACCGCACGGACTCGCCGCGACCAACGACGCAGTCGAGCGACACCACCATGTCTTCAATCTTGCCGTAGCGACCTGAACACTGCCCGGCGCTCCGCGCAGCCAGCCAACCTCCGACTGTCGAGCAGAGAATGCTGGAAGGGAAATGCCCAAGCGTGAAGCCGGCCACGTTGAGGTCTTCCTCGAGTCGAATGCCCATGACCCCGGCCTCGACCTCGAGCACGCCGCGCTCTCGATCGATCGCCCGAACGCGGTTCAACCGCTTGAGATCCAGGACCACCGTGCGCGAATCGGGCAGGGTCCCTCCGCACACACCCGAGCCCGCTCCGAACGGTGCGATGGGTAACCCTTCTCGCGCGCACACTTCAACGACCCGCGCTGCGGCCTCAGCCGTGTCCGGCCAGACGACGGCGAGCGGGCGCGAACTCGGTAACTGCCCCGCGCTAACGTTGATGTGATGGCGCGGCCAAAGATCGCGCGAGTAGCTTTGTCGATCGAGAGGGGAAGAGCTGACCGCGACGCCCGGGAGCTCGCGGAACAGGTCCAGTTCAGCAGGGCCTTCAGGCACGCTCGGCCAACACAATGATACGAGGCGACTCGGTGCCGAAGAAAACACCCGGATGAGCCGTGAGGCCGGTCACTTCAATCACTTTGAACCCCGCCTCGTGCAGCATCTTGCCGAGCTCGTGCAAGGTGTAGAGCCGAATCGAGTAGTCGAGCTCGCGCGAGAGCCCTCCCTCGAACATCGCGGTTCGCTTCACGCGCAAGCGACTGGTGAAGAAGTCGAGATAGGTATCGTCCATGCAGACGCAGCGATCGCCTTCGAACCAAACCAGCCCAGGAGCTCGCGAAGCGACGTAGTCACGATTGACGACGTCGAGCAGGAACATGCCGCCTTGCTTGAGTGAGCGATGTACGTTCTGCAAAACGGCGAGGTTCTTCTCTTCGTCGAAATAGCCGAAGCTCGTCCCCCAGCAGTAGACGCCGTCAAAGGCTTCTTCGTAGGCCATCTCTCGCATATCGCCTTGAACGAAGGTGGGAACCGTGGGGGCAGTGATCGCCCGCGTGCGGTTCTTCAGTCGCTGCTCAGCGATGGCGAGTTGACCCAGCGAATAGTCGAGGCCCATCACGTTGTAACCGCGCAAGGCGAAGTCGATGGTGTGGTCCCCCGCGCCGCACGCTAGGTCGAGCACGACCGCGTGCTTCTCCATGCCCAGGCTCTCCTCGATGAAGTTGACCTCGCGTTGAACGGTCAGATCGTCGGGCCGGTCATGCGTGCGCAGGTACTCCTCAGAGAAGATGTCTTCCCACCAAGGCTTGCCCTTCTTCGGTAGCTCGGTGACGGCCTTTGGTTCGGGGCGCGCCTTCGGAGGAGGAGGCGGAGGCTTCTTGGGCGTGTGCAGCGGCGCATCAGGGAGCGGTAACGAATCGGGCTCGATGTCCTCGATGAGGTCATCGCGCTCATCGGGGATGCGGTCCGAATCAAGCTCAATGAGGGGAGCGATCTCCTCCGTGATGATGGGGATGTCCGGCGCAGACGGCACGCGAATCGGCTCGGCCGCAGGAGAAAATGCAGCAGGAGCGGGCGGCGCCTCGGCGTAGGGCGGCGCTGAGTAATCACCAGGAGGTGGGTAGTCAGCTACAGGCGGAGCGATCGGTGTCCAGCCGGTGTCGATCTCGGAGGGGTCATGGGGAGGCGGCCACGTCACCTGGGCCGACTTGATCGGCGGAGGAGGCTCGTTCCCTACGTTGATGATGCGCAGCGCACGAACCACCGTTATCTCGTCGGCCACCGCATCCGAAAAATCGGGCAGCTCGGAAAATCCCGAAGTCTGGGCACCAACCGTCGTGGGTGGATCGGCCTCCATCACCTCCGGCAAGACTGGCGTCAGCGTCCCATCACTCGGGCCATCGACCGCCGCTTCATGAGCGCTCTTCTTTGAGTCGACGAGCTTGACCGTCCGTCGCGAGTTCCGCTTACGCCCCATCTCGCTCGGTCGAGCTTCAACCTCGACCCTGGGTGGCAGCGGCGAGTTGCTAGGGGTCGCCGGCGGAAAGACCCCACGCGCGCGAGGGTCATAACCAACCATCCGAGGATCGTAGTCTGCCGTCGGACCGTCCTCGTGATCCGACTGATCAACCACGACCGTTCGCTCGGAATCAAAGTCTTCCGCAACGGGCTCGGCATACGCAAAACCAGCTACGTGCGGCGCGACTCCGTCGAGCGTCGCCTTGCGACCACCTTGTGACGAGGCCGGCCCCGCCGAGGGAGGACGCGAAGGACGCGGAACGGTCGCCGGCGCAGGAATTGAGGGCTTGCGACCACCCCGCGAGGCGGTTTCATCTTCTCGACTCATGATGAGCTTCCGGTGGGAGCGCCATCACCCTCTTGAGAGAGCGTGTGCACAGGCGCACCAAGTCGAATCGCACCCAGCGGATGAGTCAGCTTGGGGGACCCTTTTTCGAGAAAGACGACCGCCGTCGATCCGAGATGAAATACGCCAATCTCGTCACCACGAGCGACGTCGCGAGGCTCGGGATAGACGTGGGTACCTGGCGAAACGTCGCGCTCGTCGATCCCAGTGACCGTGATGCGGCCGACGATCATTGCGCCAACCATGACCACCGTGACCCGCCCGTGATCGGGCGAATCGATCGGGATCGCCACGCGGCGATTGATGGAAAAGAGCGACCGAATATGACGCTCACCGATCGAGTTCACGGGGAAGAGGTCCCCCGGCATCGAACGGACGCGGGAGATGGTGCCACCCACCGGGGCGTGAACGCGGTGATAATCCCGCGGCGATAGATAGACGATGAAGAACTGCCCGCCGCTGTAGCGTGCAGCCTCGACCTCACTACCGAGCAACTCGGCCGCAGAGTACGGCCTTCCCTTCACCTGAAAGGAGCCGCCCTCGGTGATGTCGCCACCGGCGTCGAGGCGACCATCCGAAGGGCTGACGATCGCGCTCTTGGATGGGCATTCGGGACGCGCACCAGCCACCAAGGCTCTCGTGAAGAAAGCGTCGAAACTATCGAAGGCCCCCGGGGGACGCACACTCTCCCCGACGTTGACGTCGTAGGCTTTGGTGAATAGGCCGACCACCAGCTTGGACAGCGGAGGTGGAATGGAAGCGTCAGCGAGCTTCCCGACCGCGCGCGTGATCTGCACGCGAGGGAGGACTCGAAGAAGCTGTGCTGCTGCGTAGGTTGCAACGCTCATCAGGCAAGAGCAGCGATGCTAGGCGGCCCGTTCTTGAGAGGTCAACCAAGCACTTCACCAACCGCTCCGAAGCGCACCTATTTGGTGCGATCGCTCGATTCGGGGGCAGCAGGAGAAAACAGCTTGCAGCCAGCCGCTTTCAGAACGTAGGGATTCCCGCCTCAATTCCGCTCGTTCGAGAAAGAGCAAAGAAAAGGGTGCTGGCACGATGCTGGCTAACGCGCCGGTATGGAGGAAGAGGACGGCTGCTCCGAGGACCGCGTCAGCGCTATCGTGATCAAAGACGCCTATCGCCAGGCGCCAGACAGCACTCCCACCATGTCGCGCCTTTCGCTCCTTGTGGATCTCGCCTCGCTGCTCGCCCGCGAGGTCGACTTTGATGCGCTCTTGGCAACGGCCTGCGATCGGCTCGCCCAAGCGATCCATGCTGACCGCGCCAGCATTTGGCTCGTCGACGCGGAACGGGGGGACCTCTTTACGCGGGTGGCCGTTTTGCCCGAGCTGCCGTCCTTACGCATGCCCAGCGGGCGAGGCATCGTTGGCTTCGCCGCCGAACAGGCGGTGACCGTTCGCATCGACGACGTGCGCAACGATCCTCGCTTCGACTCGTCGGTCGACAAAGTGACCGGCTACACCACGCGCTCGACCCTGGTGTGCCCGATCCGCGAGGACGAACAAAGCCCTGTGCGGGGCGTGATTCAGGTGCTCAACAAGCATGAGGGCGCCTTCGACGAAGACGATGAACGCTATCTCCACGCGCTGGCGGCTCAGCTTGCGCGCGCTCTGCGCATGACCACGCTGCGCGGCGGCTTCGGTCCGGGCGTCATCCTGCGGGGACCTTTCAACAAGATCGTCGGTCGCAGTCCGGCGCTGTCACGCGTCTACGAACGCATCACGCTCGCCGCGCAAACCGATGCCACCGTGCTCCTTACCGGGGAGACCGGGACGGGAAAGAGCCTGTTTGCGCGGGCAATCCACGTCAACTCGGCGCGCCAGAATCGGCCGTTCATCACCGTCGACTGTACGACTCTGCCCGCGCAACTCGTCGAGAGCGAGCTGTTCGGACATGAGCGAGGCGCTTTCACGGGGGCCGATCGGCGGGTCCCCGGCAAGGTCGAACTGGCCGATGGCGGCACGCTGTTCCTCGACGAGCTCGGCGAGCTTCCGCTGGATGCTCAGGCCAAGCTGTTGCGCTTTCTTCAGGAACGAACGTTCGAGCGGGTCGGCGGTAGAACCACGCTCCGAGCGGACCTCCGCATCGTGTGCGCCACCAACAAGAACCTCGAACAGGAGGTGGCACGCGGCGCCTTTCGAGCCGACCTCTATTACCGCGTTCGCGTGGTGGAGATTCGAACCCCACGCCTAGCGGACCGCGGGAGCGATGAGGTGCTCGGGTTGGCGCGCCACTTCGCTGAACAGTACGCATCTCGCTACCGGCGGCCTGAACCGACCTTCACCTCGGACGCACTCGCGCAGCTACGCGCCCACGACTGGCCGGGCAACGTCCGCGAGCTCGAGCATTGGATCGAGAGCGCCGTCGCGCTCGCGCCAGATGGCGTCATTCGAGGGGAGCTGTTCCCGCAGACCGAGGTGAGCTCCCCCGGCGCGGGCATGCGTACCGCGAGCCCGCTTCAAGCCTTGGAGTTGCCGCTCGGTCTGTCGCTTGAAGAAGCCTCTCGCCGCTACGTCGAGGCCACCCTTGAGGCCTGCGACGGAAACAAGACCGAAGCGGCGAAACGGCTCGAGGTTGGGCGCAACTCGATCGGTCGTTGGCTCAAAGATCAGTGACGCTACTGCCCGTGAGGCTTCTTGCGAGCTGCGTTGCACAGAGCGGCCAACCCGGGTTCACTCGGTAGCTGCGGAGGATCCAGTTCGCGACAGGCGACCCAAGGATCGTAAGGGGCCCCCATGATCGCAAAACGCTCTGAGCGCACCGCGTCCTCGTGTCCCAAGACGCCGCGCATCGACCACCAGACCGAGTCACCGGTCGCCACATCCTTGGTTTCGCTCACCAAGGCGCGTGCGGCCTCTTCGCGTCCGTTGCGGCCAGTGGCGCGCGCCAGCAAACCGCGGATCGAAGCTTCACGCGGCAGTAGGTCTTTCGCTAGCTGAAACTCGCGCTCTGATGCTGCTGCGTGGCCGCGCGAGAGCAACAGTTCGCCCAGGCGGTAGTGCTTTCGGGCCTTGGGCAGGACTTTGGGAGCAGGAGCGCCTGGCCGGAGCGCTGGGTCAATCTCGCGACCTTCTCGCGACACGTGGGCCTTCCACTGGTCCTTCCACTCGGAGAACTTTCGCGAGCTGGCCCGCTCCACAAGATTCTCGATCGAGCCGCCGCTCTTGCACTCTTGCAGCAGCTTCGACAGGCCGGCAGCACCGGCCTCCTCGCTGTAGAAGGTCATGAAGCTCTGCACCTTGGCGTAGGTGATTTGCGCCTCGAGGGCACTCGGCAGGAGGGCGATCGACGGGCCGATCGCGTCGATGTCGGGCCCGATACCGCCGCTCAAACCCAACGCAGCCACGTCCACTGCGCGCGGGGTATCGTCGAAGGGAGACGGCTCACGCCAAGCCGACTCGAGTCTGCGCGCAACGCCCTCTTGCAGCCACAGCGGAGCTTGATCGGTGCTCGCGCGAGCCAACGCAAGATGCGTGAGTTCGTGGGCCATCGTGTCCAGAAAGCCGTAGCCGCCGTCTGCGGCGCGGGGCGAGACCATGATCACGCGGCCCCATTTGGCGATGCCGATCGTCCCTGTCGTGCGGGCGGCTGTAAGCGGTAGGCCGGTCATTTTCGAGAGGCTGAATTGATCGCGCACCAACTCGATGCGCACCCACTTCGGCATCACTACGTTCAACTCACGCTGGAACAGTGAACGGGTCCGCGAGACGACGTCGTAGATGGAGGGCAACAGCACAGCGTCCTCAGCATCTGCCAGCCGTACCCAAGACCCCGAGGCTTCATCCGTAAAGACGACCGACCCCGCGGTCGCGGATATGCAACCGCGCGCAGCCCCGCCGATTTGCCGGCCCGACTCATCCTCGAGCAAGTCATGCTTCCCCAAGGTAGCCAGCGCACTTGCGCAATCCCCCTTGTAGAGCTCAAGGCGCGCCCGCTCGATCGCCACCATACCGTCCTGAGGATCGGCGAGCGCGAGTTTTGCCTCCGCCTCATCGACGCTGAGCTCCAAGACCAACGACCGCACATGCGAGGCCAGCGCCTTGTCGCCCAACGAAGCTTGGGTGGGCTGCGCCCCCAACATCACCACTCCGAGGAGCGCCGCTGCGATGGACCGAACTACCTTCATCGAAGTAGCCCCTCGGTGTAGCGACGCAGAGCATCGCGTTGACGCTTATCGTGGGGTTTGGACAATCCATCCATCACGCGTTTGCGCCACTCTTCGGGATTCTTGTGTTGGTCCGCTGAAGGGATCTCGGCTTCCTGTCCGGGCTTCCCTTCACCAGAGGGCATCGGCGCAGCGCTGGGCGCGTCGTTGCTCGGCTCGCGGGCGTCATCCGGCACGTCACGCGACATCTCCAACACGCGCTGTGCATCACGCTGCTTCTCAGCACCCTGTTCGACATCGCCCTTCTCCAGGGCCTCTTTGGCGGCTCGCATCGCCTCAGCCGCTTGCTGAAGGCGATCGAGTTGGCTTTGGGGCATCGCGGTGTCGCCTTGCTCGCCCTGCTGACGAAGCGCATCCGCCTTCTCCGCGAGCTTGCCCTCGTTCTTACCCGCCTTCGAAAGCGCGTCTTTGGCCCGCTCCTTGGCCTGTTCGTCGATGGCCTTCTGCAAGGCCTCGAGCGCTGTGATCGCCTCTTCGACACGATTCCCGGCGCGGGTGGCTTCAGCCCCCACGACTTCGTCGTCAACGAACTCCTCGAGTGCCGCACGCTTCTTTGCCTCGCGCAGCTGAGCGAGCCCCTCCTTGCCCTCCGCGATGGCGTCTTTGATCTTGCCTCGCTCCAGCTTGGTCGCCATCGATTGAACGCGCTGCTTCGCCTTGGCGGCCTGCTCCGCGGCCGACCCCGGCGCACCCGAGTTGGGCAAGCTCTTCACCGCCTCACGCAGCGCCTCGGCTTGTTCGCGCGCGAGCTTCTTAAGTGCGTCGCGCTCTTCCTTGGTGGTCGCATCCTCCAGCGCGCGGTCCAACTTGTCGAGCTCGGCTTGGTGTTCAGTGATGAGCTCCTCCAAGGACTTCCCTGCAGACTCCGCCAGGTCGTGGGCCGCGGAGGCCTCACCGTCGGCGACGCCAGAACCGTCACTGCCGCCTGACTCGACACCCGGCCGCCCACCGCCCCCAATGCTGAAGGTCGGCTGCCGCAGACGCTCGGCCAAGTGTTGCGCTGCAAGCTCCGCTTGGAACCATTGGCCGGCATCGACCGCACGCTGAATCTTCTCGGTCCCTGAGCGAGTGAGGTCCCCCAGATCGGCACCTAGATCGCCCAGCTTGGAGAGTTCTTGGGAGGCGGGCGCCAGGACCAAGAGCGCAGCGCCTAGCCGCTCGCGACCTCGCTCGGCCTCGACCTCGGTCTGTGCGGCGTTTGCCGCTTTCTGCGCATCCTCCGCGACCAGCGCGAGCTTCTTCGCGATCACTCCGGCTTCGCTGTTGGCACTTCCGCGGACGCTAGAATCAACCGCCAGCACGACCTCCTCGGTCACGGTCGTGAGCGTCTCGAGCGCTTTGCTGCTGGGAGCTGCGCGAAAGGCCTTCCCGGCCTCTTCCAAACGGCGCAGTTGGCCGGCGAATACGCGACGCGTGCTGCCGACCACGCGCAGCCCGCCGTAGCTCTCCGAAAGGACGCTCTCAACGATGCCGAGCGCGACCTTCTCCGCCTTCTCGTCGGCTCGAGCGAGAGCCTCCATCGAGGCTCCCGGCGTCGCGTTCAGCCGTGCAGCGAGCAGATCGACAAGGCCATTACGCGCTTGTGTGAGCGCCAAGTGACGCTTCGCCTCGGGCTCACCGACGATAGGCGGAATCACGATGAAGGCCTGGCTCGAGCCCCACTTCGAGCCGATGACCGAGTCGTTGTCACGAGCCTGAATCGTTACTTCGACTGGAATGTGGGACCGCTTGAAGAAGGCCTCTTGCGTCGAAAGTTCAAACGACCCCTGTTCGGACTTCGTTTGCGTGTGCGGCTTACTCAAGGAGCGCCGCTCTTCCGCTTCTCCAGCCCGCAGCACGAGTGCCACCTCTGCGAGACCGTAGTCATCCGTTGCCTGCCACGAGAGCGATAGCGACTTCTTGTCGACGAGCTTTACTTTCTGAGGCGCGCCAGCGAGCGCGACCTGCGGGGCCTCATCCGCCACGCTCTCGAGCGCGAGCACGTCATGCTGCTCTACGCGCACCGAACCAAAGGCCGCAGCGATGCGCAGGTCCGCTGAGTTCTTCACGGTCCAGCGTGCGACCACCGCGCCCTTACCATCGGGGACGAACCGCTCACTGCTGACCCCGTCGGTCAGCACGAGGTTGCGACCGGCGTGTAGCGGGCGTGCACGCAAAGTGATCACACTGCCGCGCGGCAGCTCGACGTCAGACAGGCTGGTCAAAACCAACCGACCAAGCGACGTATGACGAGGCGCGTCCACCGTAAGCTCAACCTGGTCCACGTACAGTAGCGAGAATGCACCAACACCTTTGCGCGCAGTCCACACCGAAAGCCCCTCGAGTGTCCGCGTTGGCTCAATCGCGACGGCGACCATGAGCGCAGCAGCCAAGAGCAGCGCCCCGACGCTGACCCGCAGCGCCAGCCGCTGTGCACCTGCGGAAAGCGCGGCGTAGTCGATGCGCGATAGCTTGCGCTGCAGATGCAGGTCCGCAAGCTCCGCGCTCGCTCGCTTCGCCGGCGTCGCCTCCTCCACCAAATCGAGGTCGGCGCTGCTTCGCAGCGCGAGGTCGTGAGCCCGACCAATCGCCTCCGCGAGTTCCGCTTGCGTCTGGGAGGTCGCTCGCAAGAGCCCGAGCAACGGGTCACGGTTCTTGTACCAGCGATAGGCCTCGGACAAGGCCGGCACCAGCAACGCCCCGAGTACGAGCGCGGTAGCACCCAAGCGCGCCTGCTCGGTGCCCAATCGAGCCAGGCTCGCGCCCGCGACCACGCCCGATGCAACCACCACCGTCTGCAGCGTGAGCGTGGTTGCGCCGCGTGCCGACTTCTGCACCTTCTGGGCGGCAGCCCACGCCTGCTTGACGAGCTCGCTCGTCACCGTTTCCCTCCGCGAAGCAGCTCCGTGATGGCTTCACCCAGACCCTCGACGGTGAGGTCGAACATCGGAAAAATCTGCGAGATCGGATCGATCGTCGTCCCGCGGTAGTTGCGCCAATTCTCTGGGTTGAGCCAAACCGTGCGGTAGAAATGATCGCGCAAGCGGCGCAACCACTCGATACCTGGAATGCGGCCCTCATCCCCAACGTAGCCGCTCGACCCGAGAAGTTCATAGGGGGCCATCAGCGCGTCACCAACGAGCACCAGCTTGTATTTTGGTCCGCACTCGGCAATCAGATCTTGAACGGTCATCGGCTCGAGGAAGGTGTCGGTCTTCCAAACCCGGCCGTAGACGCAGTTGTGAAAGTAGTACGTCCGCAACTCTCGAAAGTGAGAAGCGCGCTTTGCCGCGCTGAAGAGCTGCGACATAACATACGCGTAAGGGTCCATCGACCCGCCGACATCCATCATCAAGATGACACGCGTCTCCGAGCGCCGCGGCGGCTTGACCACCACCTCGAGTTCCCCGGCGTTGCGCGCGGTCTCGCGGATGGTGTCATCAATATCGAGTTCACTGGGAGCGCCCTCATGCGCAAACACACGCAGCTTGCGCAGCGCGACCTCGATCTGACGCGTGTCGAGCAGCACGTCGGTTCGGTAAGGCTTGTACTTACGCGCATCGGCTGAGAGCATCGCACCGCCCTTGCCGCCTCCCCCACCGACCGAAAGGCCCTTCGGGTTCACTCCGCCGGTCCCGAACGGCGAGGTGCCGCCCGTTCCGATCCAGCGGTTTCCACCGTCGTGGCGCTCTTTCTGTTCGGCCAGCCGCTGCTCGAATAGTTTGAGGCTCTCGTTGAGGTCGAGCGCCTCCAGAGTCTCGCGTTCATCCGGGTTGAGCTCGCGCATCTTGATCGGATCGCGCAGCCACGAGAGCAGCTCCTCCGCGATCTTTTTGGCTTCGATCTTTATGCCTCGAAAGTGCGCGCTGAAGGCGACGTCGAAGTCATCGAGGTGTCGCTCATCGTGGATCAGGATCGAACGCGCGACGAAGTAGAAGCCCTCCAACGAGCTGTCGTGCAAGCCCATCGTCAGCGCCCGCGCGAGATGCACCGCCTCCTGGGCTCCCACGGGAACCTTGCGACCGCGCAGCTCGTACAGGAAGTCGACGAACACGTCAGGACCGGTAACGCTTCCCGCCAGCAAGCTGGTCGGCAAACGCAGCTAGATCCTGCTCCTTTTTGAGCAACGTGCCCAAAAACGGAAGGCTCTTCTCGAGCTTCACTTCACGGATTCCGGCCCGACGTAGCACGGCGATCCAGTCGATCAGCTCACTCGTCGAGGGCCGCTTGCGCAGCCGCAGGCCATCACGAACCTCATAGAACACCTTCAACACCTGGTCTTGCAGGGCTTGGTCTAACTCAGGGTGATGAACCGCCACGATCCGTTTCATGAACTCCTGATCCGGAAAGTCAATGAAGTGAAACACGCAGCGACGCAGGAATGCATCAGGAAGCTCCTTTTCGTTGTTGCTGGTAATGATGACGACCGGCCGCAGCTTCGCCGCCACGTCTTCCCCAGTTTCAACGATGCGAAACTTCATGCGGTCGAGCTCGTGCAAGAGATCGTTCGGAAACTCGAGATCGGCCTTGTCGACCTCGTCGATCAACAGCACGACCCGCGTCTCACTGGCGAACGCACGACCCATCGCTCCGAGCTTGATGTACCGCTTGATGTCGCGCACGTCGCCATCACCGAATCGCGAGTCGTAAAGGCGCTGTACGGTGTCGTAGACGTACAGGCCTTCCGTCGCTTTGGTGGTGCTCTTCACGTGCCAGGTCAGGAGCTCGAGGCCCAACCCCTCGGCAATCGCCTCGGCAAGGAGCGTTTTGCCGGTTCCCGGCTCCCCGCGTACGAGCAACGGCCGCTCGAGGGCAATGGCACAATTGACGGCGCTCTCGAGCGCCTCGTTCGTCAGGTAGCGGTCGGTACCAGTAAAGCGACGAAAGGAGTCGGCATCGCTGGAAAAGGGAGACGTCATGGGCCTGAAGCCTAGTACATCCTCCTGCCGTTTTCCCGCCTCACGCGCCAAAGCGCGCTAGCAGTCAGCGACGAGCTGCAAAACCGGCGCGCCCGAGTCGTGCGCACTCTGCGTGTCGCTGACAGTCGACCATGTGGTCGTTCACCAGACCAACCGCCTGCGCGAACGCATACACAATCACAGGCCCGCAGAAGGTGAAGCCGCGCCTCTTCAGATCTTTTGACAGAGCCGTACTCATCGCTGTTTGAGTGGGCACTTCCTTCATCGTACGAAAGCGATTCTGCACCGGCTTGCCATCCACAAAGCCCCACAGGTACTGGGCGAAGCTCCCGTGCTCCATGATAGCGAGGTAGCCGCGGGCGTTCTTGATTGCACCATTCACCTTGAGGCGCGAACGAACAATGGCGGAGTTACCTAGCAGTCGCTCGACCTTCTCGGCGTCATAGCGGGCTATGACCTCAGGCGCAAAGCCGTCGAACGCCTCGCGAAAGGCGGCTCGTTTGCGCAAGATCGTTATCCAGGAAAGGCCGGCTTGAAAGCCGTCGAGAACCAGCTTCTCGAACAATGCGCGATCGTCATACTCCGGGACTCCCCACTCAGTGTCGTGGTACTCACAATAAAGCGTGTCCGTCCCAGGCCATGTGCAACCACCTCGCTCAACGCCCATGCCGCCAAGCTGCACACGTACAACAGGACTCGTCAAGGAGCTCGGGCTGGCGGTCACCCTATTTGCATGTCGACCTGACCCAGGGCTGACAACGCCTGAAGGCACTTCGGCACCGAAGCCGCTAGTCCGAAGTACAAGCGTGCAATCAGCCACGGTCGATCGACCGGCTCCCGTTCCAGCGTCTACAGAGCTCCGCACTTCGTCGACTCCCCCGCGCCCGAACAGCGACCGTTCGACGCGAGGCGTAGCCGAGCAACTAGAGGCCCGGCGGCCGCGCAGCTTTGGACCCAACGCGGCGGGTGTGGTCTTTCGATTTGCGGCCCGCGATCGCGAGATAGCCCTCACCATCGACCTGTGTGACGGCAAGGATGAACGGAGCTACGATAACGCTCTATTCGACTTGCTGGCAGCAGAGCAAATCCCGGCGACCGTATTCATTACGGGGTTATGGGCGCGTCACCACACGACGGAGCTTCGCTGGCTTACAGAGCAATCGCTCCTCGAGATTGCGAATCACGGATCGCGACACAAGCCCTGTACAGTAAACGGCCGCTCGGCTTTTGGCATCGCCGGGACGCGGACCCTCGAGGAGGCCATCGCCGAGATCAACGACAACGCCAACCTGCTCGAGGGCATGACCGGGAACCGCCCGCAGTTTTACCGTTCTGGGACGGCGCATTTCGACGATGTCTGCACAGAAGCGGCCCAGCTCTTGGGGCAAGTCCCAATGGGATTCAGCGTAGCTGGCGACGGCGGCGCCGGCTTCGACCAGGCCGGGGTCGAGCGGGCGTTGGCTACCGCCAACCCCGGCGCGATCGTCATCTTGCACGGACATCGCCCAAACCGCTTTGCGTTTGAGGGGCTGCGCGAGGCCCTTCCAACCTTGCGCAAACGGTCTATTTCCTTCGTTAGGTTGAGCGAGGTGGCCGACCGTCTCGAGGCCAGATAAACCTCGCAGCGAGCTAAGGCGCTCCCATCGCACCCAGCGTGGGCAGGCCCTCAGCCGGACGAGCTTTGCCCGCCTGGTGAACTACGTATTGCGCATTCACGGGCGGCAATCCTTCCGGCAGCACAACTCCAGCCGCCACAACGGGTGCACCCGCCTGGAGCCTGAAGTCTCCAGAACCTGGATCCACGAAGCCCGGGGCTACGCCGCTCAGTGAGCCTGCAAGGCCGCTAATCTGAGCAACTACCACATCCACGTTGCCAGGCGTTTGACTGTACGGTGACCACCCGGTCGTGAGCCAGTTGCTCGTAAACTCAGCGACACCCGAGACCACCCCGTCCCGCTTCCCTAGCAGGCAGATCGGAGTGAGCAAGCTCGGCGGCGCGGAGCTATAAAAAACGTTATTTATTGCCTCGAGCCGTTCCTCGTTGGTTGAGAGTTCAAACACGGCTGGGGTTTGGTAGTCCGTGGCACCGTCATTGTTGACCACCACCGTGTTCTCATAGAAGTGGAGGGTTCCCTTACGATAGTGATCGTAAACATAGCTATCACCGCCGTAATGGATCATTGAGCCTTTTCCCGCGCCATTGCGCACAATCACGTTGCCGTAGACAAAGCTCTCGTGAAAACTTGGCAGGGCCAACGTCGAACTAGCTGCCTCCTGCGCATCAACCAGATCAATGATGTGCGCGCCATCTTCGATATAGTTATAGCGCATCACAACACCAGCCGACCGCTCCTTGATATTAGAGCCCAGCACTTCACCACCAACGCCTGCGCGCGGCTCGCCGAAGTGGTTGTATTGGTACACAACTCCGCTCGCCTCGTTGTAGACATTATGGTGGTAGTAGTTGGCTATCGCCCCATTTCCGTAGATATAGTTACCCTCCAAGAGCACGCGCTTGGTAAGCTCTTCATCGCCAGCCGTACCAATAAAGACGCCGTTATCGTTGCTGTGCACCACAGCGCCTCTGAGGGTTACGTCGTCGGCGCGCTGAACGAAGATGCCGGCGGCGACATCGGAGTACGCCTGCTGAGCGCCACTCTTGTCAGTAAACGTGAAGGGCGGCGAGGCGTTGATGACCTCTAGACTCTCAACAATGATGTGCGCAGGTTGATACTCATAAGGTTTGTCATGCGGGTGCCCCACGATGATAAGCCCTCTTCGTTGGTGTCCATCGTAGGGGAACTGGAGCGTCGCGCGCGTGGTCGCGTTCTCACCGTCGATGATCGGCAACTGCCCCTGGGGGCCGGCAACTCCGCAGACACGAACGGGTTGCTCGAGCGTCCCCTGGCCACCAATCATCAACTTTTCGCGATAGTGTTCGGGCCGCCAGAAGATCCTCATCGTGTCGCCCGCCCCGAGGGACTCCATTGGGACGTCCCCGATGTTCTCATAGCTCTTGCCGGGTCCTACTTGGTAGTCAACGCCTGATCCGACATGCGTGCAGTCGTAAGCCGCGTAGCCAGGTCGTCCACCACCTTCATTACCTCCTCCAGGGCCCCCACCGCCGTCGACACCGGCGCCCGAGCCTCCGGTGGTCGCGGTGGAGCCTCCTTGGGCGGCGCCGCCACCACTTGCAGAGTTACCGCCGTCGTCCGACCCAGCTCCGATGCCCCCGCCTCCTTGTGCGGCCCCCCCACCTTCTTCTGCGCCTCCAGAGCCCTCGTCGTCCGACGCGCCTACCTGCTTATTGCAGGCAAAGCCACTAAGAGCCAACACACACGCCACTAAACTATTATCCCGTTGCTTCATCCGTAGACCTGCCTTTCCTGACTGGCCAGGCCTTAGCAAGCAAAGGGCCGCACGATATTGACCAAATCATTGACAATTATCGTCGAGCACTGTTGCTTTGAGGCATCACACGAGGCCCTGAAGCTACTGCGCAAACAGGCCATGGCGACCTACTAGTAGGCCATCACGATGGCATTCGCGGCTTCGTCTGTAGTCCGTAGCGCTGAATCAGGCGATGCAGATGGATACGATCCATACCCGCTCGGCGAGCTGCTTGACTCACATTGCCGCCAGACCATCCGAGCAGCGCTGTGAGGTAGGAGCGATCGAACACCTCGACAGCCACCTCTTTCGCGTCGCGGAAAGGCACGTCGAGGTCAACCCCGAGCGGTATGCTTGGCTGGGTTACGCGGCGACTGGTCGCCTTGGCGGGAGTCGCGCTCCTGAGCACAATCGCCCGTTCTACATAGTTCTTGAGCTCACGCACGTTGCCCGGCCATTGGTGACTCGCCAAGTCGGCGAGAACAGAGGCGGTGAATAGTGCCGCAGCACCTTTGGCGCCGCTGCTCGCAACAAAGGTCTCGACCAAGTCTGGGATGTCGTCGAGATGTTCACGTAGCGGCGGCACCTCCACCGTCACGACTGACAATCGAAAGAACAGGTCCTCGCGAAACCGCCTATGGTTGACCTCCACCTCGAGCGAACGATTTGTTGCGGCGATTACTCGCACATCAACGTGGCGCAGCTTGGTTTCACCGACGCGGCGAATCATGCGCGACTCAAGCGCTCGCAGGAGCTTGGGCTGCAGGTCGAGCGGCAATTCGCCAATTTCGTCGAAGAAGATTGTACCGCCATTGGCTGCCTCGAACGCTCCGACCCGTTCGCTGTCAGCGCCAGTGAAAGCGCCGCGCGCGTGACCGAAGAGCTCACTCTCTACGACCCCGGGAGCCAGCGCGCCACCGTCGACGACTACGAGCTTTCCTTCGCGACGGAGCCCCCTTTGATAGAGCTCCGTGGCAACGAGCTCCTTGCCGGTTCCGCTCTCCCCCTGGATGAGCACGGTAGCATCGCTGTCAGCGATCTTCTCCAAGACCTCAAACAGTCTACGCATCACCAACGAGCGTCCACGCATCTGTCCAAAATGGCTTCTCGCTGGAGGCTCCGTTTGCTCCTGGGCGCCGACGACGCTCACGCGCACCGCAGAGTTACCTAACCGCAGACGGCATGACGGCAGAGGGACGTGCGCCTCTCGCACTCGCACCCCGTTAACGCCAGTACCGTTGCGCGATCCTAAGTCCTCAATCTCCCACGCGTGCTGAACGACTCGCAACCGGCAGTGAAACTGCGACACCAAGGGGTCTTCCAGCACCAGGTCATTGGACCGATGAGCGCCTATGCGAAATACATCACTAGAGGTAAACGATTGCGACGGCACCTCGTTACCGTCCATTGTCTCCACTAGAAGCTCGAGGCACGGGACGCTCGTTACTTCCGCAACGTCAGGCCGTGTAGCAAGCGGTGGTCTTTGGGTAGGCATGGCTTTGATGTCTCGAGAGACGCTGTCCACAATGACGGTGAGTACTCGATAAGCAACCCCTCTTGCGGCGGTTGCTGCGCCTGAGCGCGGGCGTCTCAGTGTCGCTTTGTGCCCCCATTCTGGGGTCGAGCGGCGTGCCGTACTTTCACGGAGCACAAACGCCCAATTGCCAAGATTGACGGCTGGTTTCGACAGAGAGAGCGGACGGCCCGAGCCTTGCTGACCGTAGGCCATGAAGAGTGCACTCGGTTTCTCGATAATCGTCTCAATCGGCGTTGCTTGTAGCAACTCAGCAGAGAGTTCGCTTGGGGGTGGCGGGGTTGGAGGGAGTGGAGGGGGTGGCGGGGTTGGTGCCACCAACACCGAGAGCGGTGGTGGTGGTTTGGGCTCGACTGGAGGCACCGATAGCGGCGGCTCGAGCGGAAGCGGCGCTTCCGGCTTCGGCGGTGAAGACTGCAACGGGGATCCAATGGCGGGCCCCGACGCTCCTGACGTCGTCATTGCCCTCTCAGGGGTCAGCGTTACAACACTCGCCGGCTCCGAAGTGGCAGGAACGCAGGACGGCGCAGGCGCCGCAGCTCACTTCAACAATCCTACGAGCGTACTACGCAACGCAAACGGCAGTCTTGTCGTGTCCGACTTTGACAACGGGAGGATTCGCTCGGTGACGGCCGGAGGAATGGTGCAAACTCTTACCCAAGCAACGGGCTTCGCGAGGCCGTTTGCGCTCGCCCTCGGGCCATCAGCGGAGCTCTACGTCGGCACCGACTACGACGAGACAGGAGTCAACGCCGGAGTTGCTGGCGGCGTGTTGTGGCGACTAAACGGCGGACAAGAGCCTCCCACTGCGCTTGCGCTCCAAGCTGGGAGACCTCGCGGCATCGTGGCGATCGGCGATTCCGGTTTGGCAGTTACTGATATTGAGGGGCAGGATCTTCGCTACTTTCATATTGAGAGTCAAACCTTCAGCACCTTCGCAGGCAAACGCGGTTGCCCCGGGTTTGCAGATGGCCCGTCGGAGGAAGCTAGGTTCAATCGACCGTACGGCCTCGTGAAGCTCCCCAATGGCGATCTGATCATCGCCGACCAACGCAACCATCGACTTCGTCGCGTCAGCAGCGAGGGCGAGGTGACGACCTTTGCAGGCGATGGGGCAGCCGGGCTGATCGATGGCCCAGTGGCGGAGTCACGCTTCAACCTTCCACAGGCCTTGGCGCTCGACGCAGACGGTAACCTCTATGTTTCGGACGTTGGGAATCATCGCATTCGCCGGATCAGTGCCCAAGGCATCGTCGAGACGGTAGCGGGCGACGGAGAGGTTGGCTTCAAGAACGGCGACGGCAAAAGCGCCAGATTCTCGGGCCAAGAGGGCATCGCGGTAAGTGAAGGCGTACTCTACCTGGCCGATGGAACCAGCGGCGAGGTGGCTCCGTTCCACCGCGTTCGCAAGATCACTCTTCCTTAGCTGCAAGGGGCGAGACCATGAAGGGATGTGCGCTTTGATCCGCCCAACGGCCAACCTCGACGTGCACGCTGATACGAGCGTGCCTGTCGGCGGCGCGTCGGACCGGGCTACCCCCACGCTCCCGACCGACCGCTCTCAGCGAGCGAGTCAGTGGTCGCCACAGCTCGGTAGGGGACAGCTGATTGACGAGAAATTCAGGCTCAGACGCTTGCTTGGTCGCGGGGGCATGGCGCTCGTCATGCTGGCGCAGGACGTCTCCCTCGACCGCGAGGTTGCGATCAAATTTCTCGGCACCAACTTGGTATCTGACCCAAGTTGGCGAGCTCGTTTCGTCGTTGAGGCCCGCAACATGGCGCGGGTGCGGCACGAGAACGTGGCTCAGATATTCTCCTACGGCATCCATGAGGGTTGGCCGTTTTTTGTTATGGAGTTCGTCGATGGGACAACGCTCGCGGACTGGATTCGGAGGCATCCGAATCCTCCCGTTGCTGACGTGGCTGCACTCGTGCGCGCGATGGCAGCGGGCCTTTGCGCGATCCACGACGCAGGGCTCGTTCACCACGACGTAAAGCCCGCCAACGTCCTTATCGATCCTCACGGCCGAGTCGTGGTAACCGACTTGGGGCTTTCACGCGTGGTCACCGGCTTTAGGGCTTTCGGCAATGCCGCAGGCACACCCCGCTATATGGCGCCGGAGCAAGTCTCCCAAAGGCCGGTATTGCCTAGTCTCGCCGCCAGGACGGACGTCTACCAACTAGGCATTACGACCTTTGAGCTGCTCGTAGGCCAGGTGCCTTTCGACGCCAAGACGCCGCAGCAGTTGTTTGACTGTCACCGTCATTCGCCGGTTCCTCGTCCAAGTAGTTTGCGGCGAGACTTGAGCAAAGCGGTCGACCGCGTGCTTCTACGTGCTTTGGAGAAGGAGCCGGAGAATCGCTATGCTTCGGCGCTGGACTTCGCTCAAGAGCTCGATCGCGCAATTGCGCCAGCAGCGCGCCCCACCAAGAAGCCGTCACGTGGGCTTCGGGTGCTCGTCGCGGAGGACGACGACGACCAGCGCATGCTCACCTGTGCGGTACTTTCGGTGGGGCTCGGCCCAGGCAGCCGGATTCAGCAAGTAAGAAGCGGCAAAGATACGCTCTCCGCGGCCGCGCAGCATCGGTTCGACGTATTTGTGCTGGACCTTCAAATGCCCGACATGACGGGCATACAGCTCGCCTCGGCGCTGCGCAGTACGCATGGCCAATCCGCACATATCGTCGTAGTGAGCGGGGATGGCGGAGCCAAAGACTGGCGCAGCCTCCACGACCTCGGAGTCGACGCCATGCTGCTCAAGCCGGTCGCTGCGCAACAGCTCATTTCGGCGATTGAGAGCGCGACTCGCTGAGCGAGCGGTCGCGGCTCTCGTTTCTGCGCGGCGCCTCTACAACTTGGAGGAGACCTCGCCGAGCGGCTCGGAATGCGAGGCAAATAGGGGTTGGTAGATAACAGCACAACCTCCCATTGCAGTGAGCGCCAACACCGAGATAGCAACGGAGAGGTCGACCATTCGGGAACGAGCCAACAGTCGCGAGCGTGCCGTAACCGTCGTAGCACCAACATCCGCGGCCGCTCGTGAAGCCGTCAGCTGAGGCTCTTGGCCAGATGCGGCACGCTCCAACGATAGCAACATAGCGTCCGCCGAAGCGAACCGCTCGCTCAGGCGCGGAGCGAAGGCGCGCCTGAACCAACCATCCAAACGCCCATCAAGGTTGCTCACGAGCGCGCTTGGCAAAGCAAAGTCCTCGCGTGCAATTGCACACGTGACAGCCACTACGCCGTGCCCCTCGAACGGCAAGGCCCCGGTTAGGCAGATATACGCCACCACGGCGAGCGCCCAAAGATCGGCCTGCCGTCCCGCATCGAGCCCACCGAGCTGCTCGGGACACATGTATTGCGGCGTGCCAACGAACTCCCCGTGGGGTACCGGGCACACCTCACCGCCGTCACACCGAGCGATACCGAAGTCGATGATCTTTACGAACGGGTCAGCCTCCGTATCGAGCATGAACAGGTTGTCCGGCTTGATGTCTTGGTGAATGACGCCGGCTTCATGCGCCCGGACCAAGACTCTACCAATCTGGGCCACGATCTGAACGGTTTCCTCGAGCGGAAGCCGCCCACGGCGCGACAAGAAGGTCTCGAGCGTCTCCCCGTCCAGATGCTCCATAACGATGTAAGGCAGCCCGTCAAAGGAGTCCTGGTAGAGCACCTGCACGACGTGAGCGCTGCGTACTCGGGCTGTCGCGCGCACCTCCCGACGCAGTCGCGCAGCTGCAGCTGCGGGGGATTGCGAGCTGTGCAGGAACTTAACGACCACGAGCGTCCCGAGCTCGAGATGGTCAGCGACCCAAAGACATCCCATGCCGCCATGCGCGAGTGGTCGAATCAACCGAAGGTGAGGCGACACCATCACCCCCGGTACAAGGGAATCTGAAAGCGGCGTCCCTGAAACTTCACGAATCGACTCCTCGAACCCAAGTGTTTGCGACATGTGGGTAAAGGAGCACACAATGTGCCGCGCGCGCTTCTGCGATCCCGAGCGTGGGTTCAGCAGCGATGCCCTCATAAGCGGCGCCTGCCGTGGGGTAGCTCACTGGGTGGGACGTTTCCGCCACAGCCTGATGAGCCAATGAGGCGAGTGGCGACTAAGCACCATTCGCCTATCGTGCCTCGTTGTGCTCGTTGCAGATTAAAGTCTGCGGACTGAGCGAATGACAATCGGCGTCAGCGGGGCGTCCTTGGCAAAAGGACCGCCTTCACCCGTCGGTACGACCTTCATCTGCTCGACGACTTCCATTCCGCTCGTCACCTTGCCAAACACCGCATAACCCCACTCGGCGCCCTGCTTCGAGCGATGGTTGAGGAAGGTATTGTCAGAGACGTTGACGAAGAACTGCGCGGTGGCAGAGTGCGGATCACCGGTGCGAGCCATTGCCACGGTGCCGAGCGTATTGAGCAGGCCGTTGTCTGCCTCGTTCTGAATCGGCGCGAGGGTAGGCTTCTTCTCGTAGCGCTGATCAAAGCCTCCACCTTGCACCATGAAACCGTTGATAACGCGGTGAAAAATCGTGCCGTCGTAGTGTTGCGCATCCACGTACGCGAGAAAGTTAGCAACTGTCTTGGGCGCCTTCGCTGCGTCCAGCGCAATCGTGAACGCTCCCATGCTCGTATCAACCTGAACCAAGGTTTCCATGCGGCGCAGTCTACAGCGTCGGCTTTGTGATGCCGTGCACTATCGACGAGTCTTTCAAAGCAGCCGCCACAACAAGGCCGCCACAACTAGGGCAAGTGCGACAAAGACAGGCCAGTGCGGCAGGCGCCTTGACTCATCCGTGGCCGGGCTCGCGGGGAGCAAATTGGCTTGAAGCACCTTCACGCTCGCCGACGCAGTTTCAGCGAGTTCCACGTGCAGAAACAGCAGAGCCACTTCCGAGCTAGGGCCAAACGGCGCAGGGATGCGGATCCGCACCGACTGCTGCAGCGGGTTTGGCAGTTGCACGGAGAACACCCGCAATTCCGCCTCATCGGCGAGGCGAAACGCGCCCCTCCGGGCACAAGCATCACAGCCGCCGCCATCACAAGGAACGCAGCGAAGTGACCGGGCCGCTGTGATCTCGCAATGCTCACCTGCGTAGTCGCTCGAAACCGTGATTGAGAACTGAGCGTGCCCCCCGGGCAGCTCGGCCACGGCATCCTTGTCGAAGACGCGAGCTAGCTCAACCATCGAAGTGCGGGGCTCAAGCGTCCCCGATGATCCTCATTCCAATGCCCATCGCGGGCGACACGCCGATCAGCGCGTGTGCGCTCTCCCACTTTCGCTCATTGGAAACGTCAAACAACACCGTCTCGTCGAAGGGCGTCGGCAACCACGAGCCGCCAGCAATTTCGCCCTCGAGCTGGCCAGGCCCCCACCCCGAATACCCAAGAAAAACCATTCGGCGACCAAGCCCGTGCGCCGCAACGCCGGGCTCCGGTGCTTCAAGATCACGGGCGAGATCATCGAAGGCACCGCGCGACGAGCTGATCCAAAGTCGACTGGAGACCGCCAAGGCGCCTTCTGGCCGTTCTTCACTGTCAGAGCGAGGGCCAAGCACCCACCCCGAGCCGGGCTCGACTGGCCCGCCAACAAAGACCTGACCGGGAGCCTGGCCTGCTCGCGGCCCATAACCAGCGAAACCGAGCACGTCACCGAGCGATAACGGCGCCAAGCGGTTCACGACAAAGCCAAGGGCGCCCTGACTGCCGTGAAGTACGAGCAACACGACCGTGCGCTCGAAGTTTGGGTCGCCAAGAGGCGGAGAGGCGATCAGGAAGCCCGGTGCCAGCGCGACCATGGGCTGATGCTAACGATTCTTCGCCCGCTTTGCGAGTGCGCCCGCTACCCTCCGAGCCCTACGTCAATGAGCCGAAAGATCCCGCTAATTTCCGCGTCTCTGCTCGCTTACACCTACGTCGGCTATCCGCTGACCATCGGTCTTCTCGCTCGGCTCCGCCCCATGAAGACCAATAGCGATGAGAGCTACACGCCATTCGTCTCCGTGCTGATCCCGGCCTTCAACGTCGCGAGCTACCTCGAGGCCAAGCTCGATAGCGTGCTCGGCCTGGATTACCCAGCTGACAAGCTGGAGGTGCTCGTACTTTCGGACGCCTCCACCGACGAGACCGACGCGATCTTGCAACGCCGAGCGGCGGCCGACCCGCGCATCCGCTACCTGCGCAGCGACGAGCGCTCGGGGAAGCCCAGCGGGGTGAATCGCATGAAGAGCGAAGCGCGCGGAGAGGTCCTGCTGATGACGGACTCGCGCCAGCCGCTAGCGAAGGGCGCGTTGCGAGCGTTGGTTCGGCATCTAGCGGATCCCGAGGTGGGCGCAGTTTCGGGGAATTTGGTGTTGGAGGGGGATGCTGGCTCAGGCGTTTATTGGCGCTATGAGAATTGGATCCGCGAGCAAGAGGGCAGTTTCCGCAGCATGATCGGGGTAACTGGGCCTGTGTATGCCTTGCGCAAGGAGAACCTTCCGGAGCTTCCAACGGACATCATCCTCGACGACGTGTTTGCGCCGATGAGCCTGCGACTACGCGGTAAAAAGGTGCTGTTCGAGAAGGACGCTGTCGCTACCGATCTGGCCTTTGACGATGACCGCGAGTTTGGTCGGAAGGTGAGAACGCTCGCTGGCAACTACCAAGTATTTGCACGCATGCCGGCGCTCCTCATTCCAGGGCTCAATCCGTCCTTCTTCGAGACCTTCTCGCACAAGATCCTTCGCCTCGCTGGGCCGTGGATGCTAGGCGCCTTTGCTGCATCGACAGTCGCCCAAGCCGTGGCCCCCGATGAAGACGAGAGTGAATGGTGGACTACCGCGATGAGAGCGGTTGCGCTGGGGCAGGTCGCCTTCTACGGCCTTGCCGCTGTCGGTCCACGCGCTGGTAAAGCGGCCGGAGCAGCGAGGACCTTCGTAGTGATGAATGGCGCCGCGCTGCTAGGGCTATGGCGGTTCGTGCGCAACGCCCAACGCGTTACCTGGTGAAAGGTCGCCGACGCAAGGCAGAGAAGCCGCGGCTTTACTTGCAGTCCACCTGAATGAAGCGCGCCTGACCTGACGCTGCGACCGTGACGGGGACTGCGTTCTGCTTGCCCGTCCAAAGGACCTCACCGAGCTGCGCTGGGTCAAGCGGCGCGCCGCCCAAGAGTGGTGCGAGGTCAATCGGCGGCGCAAGCTCGCTGGTAACGGCGCCAAGCGCTGCAGGTGCCGCTCGCAAATACTTGGTTGTCCCAAGCTGCGGAATGAGCTCCAAGCGCCCAGGGCCCGACGCGCCGCCAACGACCGCTGCGGGATCTTTTAGCGTACTGGCGTGACGAACGAGCACCACCTTCGCTTGGTCGGGCGGAGGCAAAGCGCTCGGATCGCCCTCCAAGAAGCGGAGGAGAAATCCTGGACCTGCATCCGCCTGTACAGCCACCACCTCGTGCCGACTATCAATCACCCCACCTAGCTCGACGCGCACCGGACACACGTTCGGCTTGTCTTTGCTTAGCAGGTGCGAAACGACGGGCTTTGGCGGCGAAGGAGCGTTCCCCGGTAAGTACATTGGGTATTGCACGAGGTGCACCGTTCCAACGTCGGAGACGAAGTTCGTGCGCAGCACCTGCTGCGGGTCGAGCGCTGTTGCGACCGGCGGACCAACCACGCGCCCGTTTGCGTCCAAAAAGGAAGCAAACCAATGATCACCATCCGCCTCCACCGAGCGGGTGAGCACCAAGCCGCCGCCTGAAAGCGCCACCGCCACGACATCTTTGGGATCGGAAAATCGCCCGATTTTGACTGGCTTCGAGGTTGGAGCGAGATCGCTCGAGAGAAAGCGAGCGACCACCGTGCCCTGGTCCTCGAACCAAGCCGCAAGTACGCCCTCTTGACTCGCCGATAGCACCGGCCGCGAGCCAACGAGCGCTGGACCAAGCTCGACGAACGCAAGTCTGCAGTTGGGAGCGCCGGCGTTCTTGACGGTACGCGAAGGGAGCCGCAACACGCGCTTCCCAATCGGAGGAGCTTCCGGTTTGCAGGGCTCAGCTGGGAGCGGGGCCCCCAGAGTCACCTGCTGCGCTGATTCGCCCGGCGCAGCTGCCACCGCGTTGTCAACGACGCCCGGCGAAGGCTCAGCCGAACCACACGAAGCCAAGGACAAGCAGAACGATGAAAGGCCCGCGTAGCGAAGGAGGGTTGCCATCCGTGGGGCAGGTTACGCATCTGCAAGCTCGCGAGCGAGCACCACCGTCACGGGCGTGATAGGAAGCGCCCGACCACCTTCGAGACCTGCCTCAAGGGACCAAACGTTGACCGAAACGGCGCAAGAAAACCCCGTCCGTCTCAGCTTCAAAGCTGGAACGCTGCGCATCGACGATGCCAGCGTCGAGCTCGGCGAGAAGTATGGAATGGTGTGGGATCCTCGGGAGAATTGTCATCGCGCCAAAGCCAGCGACTATCGTCGGCTGGTTACACTGCTAACCAAGGCTGGCATCCCGTTCGTCGACGCGGCGCGCCGCTACACCGAGGAGCCGTTCAACGTGCTCGGAGAGAGGTCCCCCTTCCCTCACCAAGCGGAGGCTGTGCGAGCCTGGGAGGCGGCGTCAGGCAGTGCGGTCGTCGTGCTGCCAACTGGAGCTGGCAAGACCTTCGTAGCTGCCCTCGCGATCGCCCGGAAGAAGAGGTCCACGCTCGTCGTAGTGCCCACGCTCGATCTGATGGCGCAATGGCATGACAACCTAAGCACTACGTTTGGAACCAAGGTCGGTCTGGTCGGTGGAGGCTCGCACGAGCCAGAGGCCCTCACGGTTACTACGTATGACTCGGCCCATTTGCATATGGACCGGTTGGGTGATCGCTTTGGGCTGGTGATCTTCGACGAGTGCCATCACCTACCGAGCGGAGCCTACAGCACAGCCGCGCGCATGGCGCTCGCCCCATATCGTCTTGGGCTTACCGCAACGCCTGAGCGTAGCGACGGGCGCGAGGACGCCTATCACGAGCTGATCGGCCCCATCTGTTATCGCAAAGACATCCGCGAGCTCTCCGGGCACTATCTCGCCCCGTACGAGACAATACGCATTGGCATTCCGCTATCGGCTGAGGAGCGCGCTGAATACGAGCGCGTACGCGCCGAGTACACTTCGTTCCTACGCAGCACCGGCATCGAGATGAGCCGCCCCGACGGCTTCTCTCAGTTCCTACTCCGAGCCTCCTTCTCCGAAGCCGGACGCAAAGCTTTACTTGCCTATCGCACGCAGCGGCGGCTGGCCTCTGGGGCTCCGGGCAAGCTGCGGCAGCTCGAACGACTACTCTTTCTCCACCGCAATGAGCGCATCCTGATCTTCACTGAAGACAACGCGACCGTCCACGAGATCGCTACTCGGCTATTGTTGCCAGCCATTACCCATCAGACAAAGGTCAAAGAGCGCTCCCGGATCCTGGCTGACTTTGCGCGCGGAGAGCTGTTCGCCATCGTTACCAGCAAGGTCCTCAATGAAGGTGTGGACGTGCCCAGCGCGAGCATCGGCATCGTGCTTTCTGGCAGCGGCTCGGTACGAGAACACGTTCAGCGGCTCGGCCGTATTCTACGTAAATCCGCGACCAAGCGCGCGATCCTCTATGAGCTCGTGGCCGGCGGGACCAGCGAGGAGCGCACTAGCGAACGGAGACGGGAACACAGTGCTTACAAGTGATCTGGTGCGCGGCCGCGTGAAGGCCGGCACGCTGCACCCTCGCTATCTCGCGCCCAAAGACTGGCCACGTTTTCTCCCGATGGCCGAGAGCTTGGTTGCGACCTTTGGTGCGATGGTGGGCGAGCCGAAGTCCGAGCTCGATCAAGCGGTGCTGGCCGTGCCGCACGGACCAAGGGACCGCTTGGTCTTCTTGGGGCTGAAGAAGCTGTGTGAAGATCGGTTGGAGCTGGCGGAGGCAAGTGAGCTCTCTCCGCCCGACGTCCGGGCCACCGTGTTTGCGCTCGCAGCTACCGCGCACCGCACTGGGCAACCCTTCGATCGCGAGGCCGTCCTTGGCGACGCTGCGCACAAGCTCGGCGTGGCGAAAGAGCTGGTTGAGCAAGCGCTATTCGCCGATCTGCGCGAGGCTCAAGTGGCGCGTCATTGGGAGCCTATCGCGCCACGAGAGCTACTATCGGGCTACAACCTCTCCGTCGCACAGGCGGTGTTACTGCGAGCCACACGAATGACGGTGCGGGCGAGCGATCCGCGGCCGCAGGTTTGGCGAGCCGTCTTCCGCAGCCTACGTTTCCACGGTCTTTTGCATACGATTGAGCAACAACCCGAAGGGTACGTCATCAACGTGGACGGCCCGTTTAGTATGTTTGACTCGATTCAGAAGTACGGACTTCGGATGGGGCTATTTCTGAAGTCGGCTTTAACGCTCAAAGGCGCCAACATCATAGCGGAGGTGTTGTGGGGCCAAGAGCGAACGCCGCTGCGATTCGAAGTGAGCGCCGGTGACTTTGGGGATGGCCTGCTCGAGCCTCCGCCACCTCCTCGGCCCGAGCTCGAGCAGCTGCGAGTTGCCTTTAAGGCGCTCCAATCCAGCTGGCAGGTAACGCCTTGTGAGGAGCTATTGGTTGCACGGGACGGCGGCGCGCTGATCCCTGACTTGGTCTTTACTCAGCCCAAAAAGAAGAAACTAAAGGTCTATCTCGAGCTGTTCGGCTTCTGGAGCCGCGCAGCGATCTTCAACCGAATTGCGCAGCTCCAGCTCGGTGGCCTGCCCCCGTTGATCCTGGTGGCCGGGAAGAACCTCCGGGTCAGTGAAGAGCTCGTCGATGAAAGCGCCGATCTCGCTTCGCTCTACATGTTCAAAACCACCATCAGTGCCAAAGAGGTCCTTCGGCGGCTCGAGGCCGTCTCGGGTTAGTAAGTAGCATCACGCTTGCGTAAAACCGCAGCTGCGATCAAGCTGCGGCCCATGTCGCTGGTAGCGTTGATCAAGGGGAAGTCGGGCGCGAGTGGGTTTGGCTATGCATCCACCGCGGAGGAAGTGACCGCTGGGCTCGACTTGCGAGGGAAGGTCATCCTGATCACGGGGGCCAACTCGGGGCTTGGTCTGGAGAGCGCTCGCGTCCTCGCGAGTCGCGGCGCACAGATCTTGGTCGCGGCTCGCACCGTGGAGAAGGCCGCTCCCATCTGTGAGAGCCTAGGGCAAGGCGCGCTGCCTATTGCCTGTGAGCTCTCGGAGCCTGCGTCTGTGCGGGCTTGCGTTGAAAGCGTGAAGGCGCTCGGGCTCAAGCTCGACGTACTACTGTGCAACGCGGGCATCATGACGCTGCCGGAGCGCACGGTCGTCCTTGGCCAAGAGCTGCAATTCCTGACCAACCACATCGGGCACTTCATGCTCGTCACCGGGCTCTTGGACCAACTCGCAGACAACGCGCGCGTCGTTGTCCTTTCAAGCACCGCACACCGCTGGGCCCCTGCGGCAGGCATTCAGTTCGATGATCTTTCGTTGAAGTCCAACTACACGCCGCGAGGAGCTTATGGCCAAGCGAAGCTGGCTAATCTGCTATTTGCACGCTCGCTCGCGCGGCGGTTCGGCGGAACAGGGAAGACGGCCAATTCACTGCACCCCGGGGTGATCAACACCAACCTCGGGCGACATATGAGTCCGGTGCTCCGAGCCTTGGCGCCGATCGCCAATGCGATCGCCTTGAAGACCATCCCCCAAGGAGCTGCAACGCAATGCTACGTAGCGGTCCACCCGAGCGTAGCGAGCGTGAATGGGGAGTACTTCGCCGATTGCAATATCGCGCGCAGCTCGAGCTTCGGCCGTAGTGACGCCATGGCGGACCAGTTGTGGGACGTCAGCGAGAAGATCGTCGCTGGCTTCTGAGGTGTGCGCTAACGCGCAGTCTCCTCGAAGAACCGGTCCAAGACCTCCCCTACCCCGTGCAGGTGATCGACCAGCACCTGGGACACGTCGCGCAAAGAATACATCACCGTAATCAGGCCTATCCCGATCAGTAGGGGGAAGCCGACGTTGAACACCTGCAGCGAGGGGGCCATCCGAGCGACGATCGCGAGGGCGATTTGTACGATCAGGGCAATCGCGACGACGGGCATGGCGAGCCGCACCCCAATGGCGATGGCCGAGACCGTGGTATCGAGCAGCACGGGAACGGCGTCGGCAGGGTTGAACGGGGCCCCGAGCGGGACCGCTTGAAAAGACTCAACGAGATAGGAGAGTACGATCCGATGGCTGCCCGAGGAGACGAACAGCAGCGTAGCGAGCAGCGTGAAGATGCGTGATACCACGGTATCTTGCGTACCGAGCATTGGGTTGAAGAGGGAGGCTGAGCCGAGCCCCGTCATCTGACCGATCAATTCGCCGGCTACTTCACCAGCCGAGAGCACGACCCGGCAGATGAAGCCGACCGAGGCGCCGAGCATCAGCTCGAGCGCCATCGGCATTACGAGGGAGAGATTCAACGCAAGGTCTCGTGGCCTCTCGACGCCCAAGCTGAGCGAAAAGAACGCGAGCGCTAGGGCGAGCCCCACACGCGCCGGACGCGGAACATCCTTGCTCGGAAAGGGCGTCGTCAGCAGAAAGCCGCTCGTCCGTGAGAACATTAGCGCGAAGGCTAAGCCCTCTCTCATCAGGAGTTCGGCCAGCATGGCTCTATCGCTTCGCTATTCTACGACCGTCGCGATCGAGTCGAAGCTGGTGCGGGTATAGAGCAGCAGCTTGTCGAAGATCATTGGCCCCAGGAACAGAATGACGGCCAGCATGCCGGCTACCTTCGCCGCGTAAGCGATGGCTGGTTCATTGATCTGCGTGGCAGTCTGAATGACGCCAACCAGGATGCCGACCACCGCAGCAACGAGCAAGAGCGGCATTGCAACGTAAAGGCTTGTCTCCACGAACCGGGTAATCAGCGATATGGCGCCATCGGTTGTCACGTAAAGCTCCTTACAAGGGAGTGAACCAGCATGTGCCAGCCATCCACCAAGACAAACACGAGCAGCTTGAGCGGAAGGCTGATCTGCGACGGCGGCACCATCATCATGCCCATGCTCATCAAGCCTGAGCTCACCGCTAAGTCGATGACCAAGAACGGTAGCAGCACCAAAACACCCATCTCGAACGCGGTCGTCAACTCACTAACGACGAAGGCTGGCGCTGCGATACGGATCGGCACTTCCCCTTCTGTCTTGGGCAGCGGATGCCCGGAGATGTCGTAAAAGAGCGCCAAGTCGGCTTCGCGCGTCTGCCGGAGCATGAAGCTCTTGATTGGCGCGAGACCACGGTCGATAGCCTCCATCTGGCTGATCTCACCGCGCTGGAAGGGCTCATAAGCATCGCTCATGACCTTCTCGGCGACCGGCGCCATCGTGAACATCGTGAGAAACAGCGCCAACCCCACCAGGACCTGCGTGGGTGGAGACTGCTGTGAACCGATACCCTGACGAACGAAGGAGAGGACGATGATGAAGCGCGTGAAGCTCGTCATCGTGAGGATGATTGCCGGCAGCAGCGACAGCAGGGTCAGCAGCAGCAGCACCGAGAGCTGCGGCGACAAGCCCAGCTTGCTCATGTCGGGCAAGCCACCCATCACGCACCTCGCTTCGCCCCGAGACCACGTACCTGACCCTCGAGCTGCCCGTAGTCACGTGCACGGTTGCGCTTGGCTGCCAAAGACGTCGGCTGCGAGTTGCTGGATACGGCTGAGAAGCGCGGCGTTCGTTCCTCGGACTCGGCGCGCGCGCTGGCCAGTAGCCGATTGAGGCTCTCCTCCATATCCGACGACTTGCTCGACGGGGCAAAACCCGACTTCTCACGGTTCATGGTGTTGTTTGGCTCGCGGGGCGGGAAGCGAAGCGGATTGGCCTCGGGGTCTCGCTGCGGGGTCTCGCGGCTACCACCAAACTCGCGCATATGGTCACGGAAGGCCGCCGGCTCACGGAAGCCATTCGAAGACTCCCGCGCAGCGGGCTCGCGATTCATCGACGTTTCACGATTCATCGAGGTCTCGCGAATCATCGACTCGCGATTGGACGCACGGCCCAAATCACGCACGACGTCGCGCTCGCTTTGCGGCTCACGCAGGTCGTCATCGATCTCATGCGCGCCGACCTTCGGCTCATCGGATAGTACGGTAAGGGTCGTGAGCGACGACGGGGTGACGCCGACCAACAGGCGCTGACCGTCAATCTCGACGACCATCAGGGAAGAGCGACCGCCGATCGAAGTGCGACCTACCACGCGAGCCATCGGCCCCGTTGGCAGGACGCCGCGCGCGCCGTTCTTTCGACGGTATAACAAGTAGGCGCCGGCAAACGCGACAGCGACCAAGCCCACCTTGGGACCCCAGCCGATGCCCTCGCTGGTGGGACGCAACTCGAGCGGGCTGCCTTCAGCGGGCTTACGCAGATTGAGCGGTTGCTGAGGCTCGCTGGCGGGTGCCGGACGCTCGGCCTCGGGGACCTCGAGCATGGGCGGACCAACAATCGGCTTTTGGGCGTCTTGGGCCCAGGCAGAAGTCATAAATCCGACGGTCGGTGTCAAACCGATGACGCCGATAGCCAGACTTTTCACCGAACGACGCCAGATATTGCTACGAAACACGCTCACGTTGCACCCTCGCTTCCTGCTGAGAGCTCGGTAATGCGAACTCCATACCGATCGCCAACGACGATCGCTTCGCCTCGTCCGAGCAGCTGGTCGTTCACGTAAATGTCCACGGGTTCACCGGCGGCCTTGCCCAGCTCGAGGGTTTGGCCGGGGGCTAGCCGCAGAATGTCGGCGATCCGTTTGCGGCAACGACCGATCTCGACGGTGATCTCGACCTCGACGTCGCGAAGAACGTGGAATGCGCCGTGATCGATGATTGCGGCAGGCTCGCCATTTGCGCCACTCATGCAGGTACCTCTCGGGATGTTTCAATCATTACGGCTTCGATCTCGCGCGGGCGGGGCTCCGGCGCTGCGAGACGCGGCTCCTCGAGCCGCTCCAAAACAGTGACAGCCAGCTGGGTTCCGCTGGTGGTCGGTCGGGCTCGCAAGAGCGGCCGCCCTTGAATGCGAACGAGCACAGGCGAGCGAACCGGAGTCTCGAGCCGAATCACGTCCCCCACCCGCAAGGCGTCAATAACGCTTAGTCGCCTGCGAACACGGCCGAGTTCGGCCACCAAGTCGAGCTCCACCTGGGAGAGGATGGCCGGCATCTTGGAGGCGGTTTCACCTTTACGGGCGCCGGGGAAGACGCCGCCTGCCATCGAAGAAAGCGCGTCGCGCGTTACCCCGATAAAGATCCGACGCTCTTTGTTGCCACCGATCGCTAGCCCAAGCACCGCGAACTCGCCCTCTTTGGGCAGGCCGCTTTCGTTGGGTAGCTTGCGCAGGCGCAGGCCCAAGCCGAACATCGCGTCGGAGATCAGCCGGGCAATCGGGTCAGTGACCCGAGACATGGCGGCTTTCTGCGCCGCCGTTAGGTCAGTCACCGGTGGCAGATCATCCGCGTCCAGATCTCCACCCAAGGCCGCTTCAAGCAAGTAGCCAATAGCGCCCGGGTCGAACAGGATGAAGGCTCGTGAACCGCCGGGGTCCGTCGCTAGGGGGATATGATAGTGCGGCTCCGCTACCCCGGTAAGCAGCTCACTCGCCTTGCATAGCCGCGCCGGCTCCGGATCCACAGTGACGCCTTTGCGCATGAGGATCGGGACGGCGCGTCTCACCGCGCTTTCGAAGTCCCGCGCCCGCCCGTCGATCTGGGACAGAACACGAGGCCCAGCCCCGTTTTGTCCCGGGTCGGAGAGCAGGCTGCGGATGTCCTTCGCTTCGCTCATTGGGTAATCAAGTCGGTGATCAGAACTTGAGATGCAGCAACCGCGCCGACGGCGTGCCAGCGAGCGATCAGCTCTTTGCGCATGGCGTCGGTGTTCTCTTGATCGGCGATGCGGTCGAAGGTCTGCGACCGCAGATAGGCCAAGGTCACATCCCGCACGCGCGGGATGAACACCTTGAAGTCGTCCTCTTTGGACTCACGCGTCAACTCGATGGCGATCGTCAACTTGATGGCGCGCGGCTTACCCTCAGCGTCAGGAATGTTGGCGATGAAGGGCTCGAGCGGGACGGTGGGTCCGGGCGGCGCGAACTTGGGCTTCTCCGGCTCGTGATGGTCCGCCGGTTTGGAGGCCGCGCGGGCACCGCCGTAGGCTGCGCCCCCGGCCAGGACCGCCGAGAGCACCACGCCCACGATGACCATGGAGCTGCCGCCCTTCTTGCCACCTTCGGCCTTGGCGCCTTCGGGTGCGTCTTCTTTCTTTTCACTCATGGTCTAGCTCACTGATGGTTAGCGCTTGAGGTTGACGACTTCTTGCAACATCTCGTCGGCGGTGGTGATGGTCTTGGAGTTCGCCTGGAAGGCGCGCTGATGCGAAATCATCGAGACGAACTGACCAGCAATATCGACGTTGGATTGCTCGAGCGCACCGGAGACGACCGCAGCGCGACCACCTTCACCGGCTTTACCGATCATTGCTTCGCCGCTCTTACGCGTAGCAATCCAAGAGTTATGGCCGGCTCGACCGAGTCCGTCATTGGTGGCGAACTTGGCGACAGCGAGTTGGGCGAGAGCCATATCCTCGCCATTCGAGTAGACGCCCATGACTTGGCCGTCGGACTCGATGCGGACACCGGAGAGCGTGCCGCTGGCGTAGCCATCACCCGAGGCGGAGACCGAACTTGCGCCGGCGGGCTGCGTAATGCCATCTAGACCGGTGCCACCAGCGGCGATGCTTGTACCGAAATCGAGATCGATTGCCTGACTGGGCGCTGCTCCCGTGAAGCTTGGGGCAATCGGAACACCGACCACCGAGGTATCCAGGGCGCCGTTGGTGTCAAAGGTTAGCGTTCCGCTGCCAATCTCAAACGGACCTGGAGTAGGCTGCCCCACTTCTGTTCCCTCAACCGTAACGTTGTAAGTCCATTCGTTCGTAGCGGGAGCAGGAGACTTTGAAAAGTATACCGTCAAGTCGTGTGTGTTCCCCAGCGAGTCGTAGACCGTCATCGTTTTCGAGAAGTTCGATGTATTGGCCGGATCAGCAACATTGAAGGCACCTGCTGCTGGCGTAGTCGCATTCGCGTCCAAGGACCCATCCAGCTCGAACGAGGTACTCGCCTTCGGCGGCAATGGCCCCGTCGGGAACTGAATATCGCCTAGCGTGCTGCCGATGGTCCCATCCGGGTTAACGCCATAACCCTGTACCCGCAGGCCCTGCGGCGAGACGAGGAAGCCGTTGGCGTCGGGCATGAAGTTACCGGCGCGGGTGAAGAAGTCCCCGGTCACGCCATCCATTGAGCCCTTGACCACGAAGAAGCCTTCACCGGTAAGGGCAACATCGGTGGGCTGACCGGTGTTGATCATCGTGCCTTGCGAGAAGATCTGCTGGGCGCGATTCATACGTACGCCGCCGCCCACGTTCTGGCCCACGGCACCGCCGAGGACGTCCTCGAACATGGCGCGTGACATCTTGAAGCCAAGGGTATTGCTATTAGCAATGTTGTCGCCAACCACGCCCAAGGCCTGGCCCTCTGCGGCAAGACCCGACACACCCGTCCACATCGCTTTGTAGATCGACATTCAAACTCCTTCGTTGTTGCGCACGTGGCGCGAGAGCTGCCCCAGGGAGGTTTTACGCCCCAGGACTCACGAGCCCGGCGGGCTCAATAGATCTTTGATTTGTTGCAATACCGAACTGGAAAGGGCGGGATTGCTGGCGAGATTGGAGGCAGAGCCTGCTGCGCTGCCAGAGCCCGAGCCGGAACCCGAACCAATTGGCGTTCCTCCCGGCACCGTACCGCCGACACTGATGAGGTCGCTGACGGCAACGGTCATGCCATTATCGAGTACGAGCTCGGGATAACCCTTCTCGAAGGTTACCTTGGTAACCATGGCGGTCACCTCGCGATTGACAGCAACGTCTTTGCCGTCTGCGCCAGTCACCGAGATGCTGTATTCACCGGCTTCGGCTGCAGCTCCGCCTTTGACCTTACCGTCCCAGAAGTTGGCCGGCAGCGGACCGGGCTCGAGATGATCGTAGGTCTTGGTCGAGACCACCTCACCGTTCTCATCGCGCACCGTCACGGTCACGTCATCGGTGGCTTTGGTGAGCTCGGTAGTGGAGCCTTCAATGTTGGTGCCGTCGAAGGCGACCTTGTCATCTCCCTTCACGGTGACCGTCTTGCCGACGAGTCCTGCGGCCTCGTTGCTGGCGAGACCGCGCAGCTGAAGGCTGATCAGGTCCAGCTTGGAAGACTGGGTGATCTGCTGCTCCACCGAGGAGAACTGGGCGAGCTGCGTAACGAACTCGGTGCCCTCCATCGGCTTGAGCGGGTCTTGGTGACTTAGCTGTGCCACCAGTAGTTTGAGGAACGCTTCTTTATCGAGCGTGCCTTGGCTTTGGCTGACCAGCGACGTTGCGTCGGTGGAGGAACCATCAACAGCGTTAATGGGCATACTCGAACCTAAAGCACGACCCGTACCCGACTCGAGGCGGCGGGGGCGGAAGCAGCAACGGGGGCGGAAGGGCCATCAAAACGAGCCTCATCACCGTGACGTGAAGGAGCCTCTTGCCGCGATTGACGGCTGTCGTTCATCGAGCCGGAAAAGGCTTGATATCCGACAGAAACCTTACCGACGTTGGCGTTGTCGAGCTCGTGGATCAGGTCGGTTCGGACCAACGAGAGCAGCTCCACCGCCTCACGATTATCTAGCCGCACGTCCAAATCGAGCTTTGCGCCTTCACGAACCGCCGACACTTTGACGCGCTCACCGTCTTGCAGCGTGGCGTGGGCCACCATCCCACGGGATAGCGTCATCGCGTCGACGCCAGCGTCGGCATCTCGTTGACGGACCTCGCGAGCGTCCTGGCTGACGGCTCCCTTGGCGTCCTCAACCAAGCGCAGCACCGCCTCGCGCAGCGGGCCTTCGTTGGTCGGCGTCAAAAAGACCTGCTCGGGCAGCAGCGGCGCGGGTACCTCGTTGATAGCGGAGAGTGCCTTCGGCTGCTCTGAGCGTTCGGCGCTTACGGCGGCTTCAACAGCGACGCGCACCTCGGAGAAATCGTTGGAGGGCGGGCCCTCCGCTGGTTCCTCAGCGGGAGACAAGCGCTGCGCGCTACGCACGCCGCTCACCGACGTCGATGAATCGGCGCGACGCATCGCCTCATCGACGTCGGCGCGCATCACCGGGTGAGCTGCGTCCATCGTTCGGGGCGTGGCCGAAAGCGGGACCGCCTCGATCATCATGCTGCCAACTCCAATCGGCAACGTGAAGGGTCGCGGCTCGCTCGACCCACGAACCCGAAGACCGCTGGTGGGTCGGGAGGTCACCGCTGTCTCGGGGCGCACCGTCGTGCGCAGCAGCGTTGACTCCGCCGCACCTTGGAGCTGGGCCGCTTGTAGCTGCGACTGCGGCACGCTGCTTCCGGCGCTCAGCCCCCGCGCTGTATCTCGGGTCGGTCGCGCCTGACCCCACGGCAACGTTGGGTGCCGCTTTTCTGAGCGCGTCGTGCTTGCAGAAGGCGCCGTCGCTATCGGAGCGCTGACGTTGCTCAACGTGGCCACGCCAACGCCGAGCGACTCAGCCGTTTGCGCCATCGACTCAGCCGTTTGCGCCAAGCGATCGACGTCGGGCGTCGATTCGCTGGCACGGACCACGCGAGCAGTTCCCTCGGGCCAGGTGCGGTTCCCCACCCGCGCGCCCTCGCGTTGCGTGGTCGGGATCGCTTCACTGCTCGGTTCGGACGAAGGCCGCGCTCGTACAGCGTCGCTTTGTCGCAAAGGCGGGATGGCGGCAGACGGGCGCAACGCCGAAGTGAGCTTGCTACTGACGCGGTTGGCCTCGAGGTCCGCGCCGGGTTGAACGGTGGGTACGCCGGGCATGAGCACCGCCGGCAACGCGCTCCAGCGGTCCTCACTGGCGCTGGTCGCGGACGTGGGATTGAGGTCGAGCTCAGATAACGGTGCTGCGCCAGCCGAGCCCGCTAATTGACTATCGCTTAGCGGGGTATCGCTGATGCTTTGGTTCGCCGTTTTACTAACTCTTTCGTTCCACAGGCGAGCTTCAACCAGGAAGGGAGCGGCGGACATCGACATCGCCACGCCATACATTTCTTCGTCTTCGCTCGGCAGCTCGGAGTCGAGTGCCAGGGCGGGAGTACTATCCTCCGCCGGCATTGCGATAGCGGGGTCACTAGCAGGCTCGCCTTTCATCCAGCCGTTGCAGAGAAAGTCCACCAGCGTCGATTCGAATACCAGCTGGGACTCAGCGCTGGGGGCGCGAAGGGGTGCGGGCTCTGCAGCCGACTGTTGCGAGGGCCATTGAACGAGGGAGGGAATGCTCATGCGGGCTTCTTTCTGCGTGACGAGAGTTCGTCTGTACGTATGCGCTCGAGTCTCGACTCGAAGGCCTGCCACTCGATCAGAGCGGCGTCGTTCATCGACTCGGCCTGCCGTACCTTGAGCGCCATGGTTTGACTTGCGCGTGCGTGCTCGTTTCTTCTCGAGCTCGCTTGAACTTCAGAGTGGCTGGCCTCCTTCAAGCGCCGTGCCTCCCAGGCAACGCGAGCCCGCGACTCCATCAGGTCCTCCACCGAGAAGTCGCCTTTGACCGACGCGTCGTCGGCCACCTCCTCCAGGCGGTCTTGGGCCTGCCTTGTGATGGCCTCAGCCTCTCGCAGCGCCTCTTCACTCTTGGCCAGCTTCATCTGAGCGGCCGTGTGTTGCATTGAACGAATGCGCAAAATGCGACCGAAGCGGGCGTTCCCTTCCACTACGTCCTCAATGTGGCGGCGAGAGCTGCGAGAGCCTCGGCTTTGCCCGTTCTCTCGGTGAGACCTTGCCGACTGAAGGTCTCAATCTTGGGTACGAGTTTTTGCGCGACGTCGATCCTGGGGTCGGCGCCATGCACATAAGCGCCGATCTTGATCAGGTCGGCGGCATCACGGTACGTGCCGAGATGACCGCGCGCTTCGATCGCTAGCTTGCGATGCTGCTCGGTCGTAACGTCGTCAAACACACGCGAGATGCTCTTGAGGACGTCGATCGCCGGGAATTGACCGCGCTCGGCGAGCGTGCGCGATAACACGATATGACCGTCAAGAATGCCGCGCACGGCGTCAGCGATCGGGTCATTGAGATCGTCGCCTTCGACCAGCACAGTGTAGACGGCTGTGATCGATCCTTCTTTGTCGGTGGTCCCAGCGCGTTCGAGCAGCGTGGGAAGGGCGGCAAAGACGCTCGGTGTGTAGCCTTTGGTGACAGGCGGTTCACCAGCCGCGAGCGACGCTTCACGGAGCGCCATCGCGTAGCGTGTGACCGAGTCCATCACGAGCAGGACGTTCTTTCCTTGGTCGCGGAAGTGCTCGGCGATCGCGGTGGCTGCCAGCGCGCCTTGCACGCGGACGAGGGGAGCGGCGTCGCTGGTTGCAGCGACGACCACGCTGCGCTTGAGGCCCTCGCCGAGCGCCTTCTGCACGAAGTCACCGACTTCGCGACCGCGCTCGCCGACCAGACCGACCACGACCACGTCGGCTTTGGCGTTGCGGCACAACATCGCGAGCAACGTGCTCTTACCGACGCCAGTGCCTGCAAAGAGGCCGATGCGTTGGCCCTTACCGAGCGGTAGCAGAGCATCGAGGGTGCGAATGCCTGTCTCGAACGGAACCTCGATCGGACGACGGCCGAAGGAGGGAGGCGGCTCGCGCGTGAGCGCAGCGCGCGTCGAGCAGGCGGGAGGCGGCTTGTCGTCGAGAGGCGCACCAAAGGCGTCGATCACGCGGCCGAGCAGCGCATCCCCGGCGGGAACGGTCGGACCAAAGGCATGCCAGCGAACCGGCGCACCTGGTTCAACGCCCGCGGATTTCCCCAACGGAGCGCACAGCAGCCGACCGTTCTTGAAGCCGAGGACCTGAACGATCAATGGCCCATGCGCCATCCGAATGACCAGGCGATCTCCTGTGGCGGCGGTAAGCCCTGCCACCTCGATCAGCAGCCCAACGACGTCATGAACTTGGCCGACGGGCGAGGGCCCGCGACTTTCACGGACCCGATCGACGTAGCCGCCAAGATCGATCACGGGTGCACGGCTCCCAGCGCCTCTGCAGCGGCGCTGATGCGCGAGGTAACGCTCATATCCACCCTGCCGTAGCGAGCGCGGATTTCACATGCGAAGCCATCGAGCCGTTGGTCCACGATGACCTCGGGCACGTTGCTCATCCCGGATTTCCAGCGGTCGCTGCTCATCAGCACTTCAGCGACGCGCGATGAGACGATGCAGGCGGCGTCATCGAGCGCGCCGAGCGCTTCAATGCCCTCTCGAGCCCAGTGTCCGATCACGGCGGGGTCCATATGGAGCTCGCGCCCAACGACCTTCTCAGCGATCGCCACCGCGAGCTTGACCAGCTCGGTCTCTGAGTTCTCCAAGAGCTCGCGCCGTGAATCGAGCAACGACTGGCGCATCGAATCGAGCGCTTCCTGAAGTTCACCCGCGAGTTCACGCTGACCGTTCGCGCTGCGCGCCAGGTCCCTGAACTCACCCGGCATCGAAGGAGGAGGCGGCATTCGATCGCTGCCCTCGTCCCCGGTCGGCAAGACCGAGATCCGAGGTCGAGCACTTCGCGCAACGGCCTCGTAAGCCTTTGGGTCGTTGATCGAGCCGCGGTCGCGAGAAGGAGCAGCCCAACTCGTAAGCGAGGGCTCCTGCGGGCGGGGAGGCGCCATCCATGAGGGCAGCGGACCTTCCGAAGCTCGACCAGTTCCCATCCATGACGCAGCGGTGCTTGTTCGCATACTTCAACCTCTTCCCAGGTCCAGAACGCCCTCGGCTTCGAGTCGGAGCGCCGTCTCGATCACCTCTGTTCGAGCGGCGTCCACATCGGCTTTGCGCGGATTCGATAGCAGCTCGAGTTCGTCTCGAATGACCTCTGCAGCGCGCGATGAAAGACCCGCGAAGACGGATGCCATGACGTCGTCTGCAGCTCCCTTGAGGGCGAGCGTGAGCTTGTCGGTCGGGATCTCCCGCAGCAGCGTCCGCATCGACTTGGAGTCGAGGCGAATGAGGTCGCCGAAGGTGAACATCGCCAGACGCAGGTCGCGCGATAGATCGGGTTGCTCCAGCTCGATCGTGGACAGAACCCCGACCGCGATCTCCTTCGGTGCTGCGTTCAGAATGGCAGCAGCACGAGCCATGCCATCGACACTGAGCGTCGTGACGCCTTCTCCACTGGGCAACTCGGCAGCAAGGGCGCTGGCTACTTCTTCGAGCGTGCCAGCAGGCAGCTCAGTCAGTTTCGTGACGCGGGTCATGACGAGGGCCTGACGCTCGGCGGGCATCGCCCCGAGCACCAGCGAGGCAGCGGTGGGCTCGAGGCGAGCAAGAACGGCGGCAGCGAGCTGGGGCGGCTCTTTCGAGAGGAGCGATGCAATGGTGTCCGGTTCGGCGGCCTCCAGGCGACTCAAGGGACTGGAGACGCCCTCCTCGAACACGTTGCGAGCCCGCTCTTCCCCCAGCGCTCGCACGGTGAGGCGGCGAAGATAGGGCAGGCCCCCGCGTGGAACCGCAACGGCCTTGGAGGTTCGCTCGACGAAGTCCCGATAGGTCATATCGAGTGCATCCGATTTCACCTCGCGCATCGTGGCAGCTACCAGGCGGAGCTTCTTCAGCTCCTCCTCGGAAAGTTCGGCGACGATGGGGCCAGCCAGCTTCTCCTCCAGCGAGAGGATGAAGACGACAGCCTTCTCCGGTCCAGTCAGCATGTTAGGTGAAGCAGCAACGACCATGCCCGTGTCCTCATGCGGCGCGCGAGGCGCCTTCTTCTGCACTACTGCCGGCAGTGCCAAGCCAATGACGCACGACCAACGCTGCCGTGGCGGGGTCCTCCTCCGCTCGACGCAGAGCCTCTTCACGAGCGTTCAGCAGAATGGGGGCTTCGGCCGTGAGTTGGTTCGTCGGCTTCACCTCACCCGAGGGCAGAAGCTCGACCGCAGTGATCGTGGTCTTGCGTTTCCCCCCCTTGGTGATGAGCGTCGCGACGATCAACGCCAAGAAGACAAGGCCAGCTGCTGCGTACGGTAGGTACGGCTTGAACTTATCGATGGCGGTAGGTACTGGCGGCCCCAACAGCGCCGGGTCGATATTCACGGCAGTTGCCGCGGCAAACGACATCGATCGCAGGGTGACAACGTCTTGACGCGAGTCATCAGCGCCAACTGCGCCACGCACCAGGGCCTCGAGCTGCTCGAGCTCAGCCTTCTCGCGAACCGCGGTCGTGACAGTGCCTGCCTCGTCGGTGGTGGAGATACCGTCAACAACCACGGCCACAGTCAACCGTTTGATGACACCCATCTGCCGGATGCGCTTCTCGGTAACGCGATCGACCTCGAAGTTTCGCGTATGCTGATGGCGAACCACACCTGGAGCGGTAGGCGCATCCAGCGCCTCTTCAGGGGCGGAACCAGTAGGCAGGTTGCTCTCCGCGCCTGGAACACCAGCCACGGTTTGTTCGGGACTCCCCGTTTTCTCGACCGTCAGCTCCTCGCTGCGCAAGATCGCGTCGCGTGGTTTGAAGCGGTCTTCGGTCTGTTCGACTCGCGAGAAGTCCATATCAGCCGAAACCCGCACATCCACGTGACCGGAGCCCACGACCCGTTCGAGAATCGTGCGCGCGCGCTCCTCGAGGGAGGTCTCGAGCGACCTCACTTCAGCGAGCTGATCATCGGCCAACCCCGAATCGGTGCCTTCTTGATTTGCCTTGGGGCGCTTGAGCAGCGCTCCATCGGTGGTCGCGAGCGTCACCCGGTCCTGATTGAGTCCGGGCACCGCGGAGGACACCAAGTGGACGATCGCGCCAATTTCGGAGGCGCCGAGCTCGCGCCCAGCGCGTAGCTTCACCACGACGGAGGCCGAGGCGGGCTCGCGTCGATTGGCGAACACGCTGCGCTCCGGGAGAACGAGGTGAACCCGCGCCGATTCAACGGCTTGAACGCTGCTGATGGTGCGCGCAAGCTCGCCCTCGAGCGCCCTGCGGAACATGACCTTCTGCTCAAACTCGGTCGCGCCGAGACGCATCTTGTCGAAGTTCTCGAAGCCAACACCGCCGCCGCGCGGCAAGCCTGCTCCAGCCATCTCGAGCCGCAGTTCGTGCACACGCTCCTCTGGCACTTCGATCCGGCCACCATCAACGACCCGATGGGGGATCTTCTGCTCCTTGAGCTTGGCCACTACCGCGGCGGCATCGTCTTCGGGCAACGAGGCGAACAGCACCACGTAGGGCTCGCTCACCGAGCGAATACCAATGAAGGCTGCACCCGCTCCCGCGCAGAGCACGGTGGTGACGATCAGGATTCGCAGCGGTCGACTAATGCCGCGCCAGGTTTGCCCTACGACCCCAAAGGAGCCAGCATCGGCGTTACGCTTGTCATTCGAGGAATCAGACATTGGTTCGCCAGATCTCCTGGAAAGCCTCGATCAATTTGTTGCGGACGCTACCGACCAACTTGAGCGATATCTCCGCCTCCTTCACTGCGATCATCGTTCCATGCAGGTCGTCGAGGGTGCCTCGCGCAACGGCCTCCGACTGCTCAGCCGCCGCGTGCATCTGAGCCGAGGTCTCGGTCAACATGCCGCCGAGGACCGACTCGAATGAAGCTGCGCCAGACTCGGCTAGCGGGCTGCTCTCCGTCGGCAACAGGTTGCTGACGGCGCTGGAAGCTTCGGTCTGAGAGATCTGGGTAATGCCTCGAACAATCATGTCACTGTCCAATCTTGAGCGCTGAACGCGCCATGCCCTTGAGTGATTCGATGGTGGCGACGCCAGCTTCGTAGGCCCGGCTGGCAGTCATCAGGTTGACCATCTCTGTCACTACGTTGACGTTGGGGTACTCGACGTAGCCGTCCGCATTTGCGTCCGGATGGTCGGGATCGAAGAGCAGTTGGCCCGGGTTCGTGTCCTCACGAATCTCGGACATCTCCACGCGCATGACGCTTCGCATGATTGCGTCGGTGGCGTTCGGCTTGAGCGGCTTTGCTTCAAACACTGGGTCTATGCGCTTGTACGGTGCGCCGTCCGCACCGCGTGTCGTGCGCGCATTCGCCAGGTTGGACGCAATGATGTTCATACGGTCGCGCTCGGCCGTCAGGCCAGAGGCCGCGACCTCGAGCGCACTCATCACACCAGGAAGCTTCGTGATCGTGCTCATACGCCCTTCGCATCTCCAGCAACGTAGGAAAGCAAGCCGAGTTCGGCGGCTACGAGCGTGCTGATTGTCTCGTAGCGCACATGGTTGGCTGTGATCTTCACGGCCTCCTGGTCGAGGTTGACCGCGTTTCCGTCGGCGTCAGCCGGCAGCGTTTCATCCACTACAGTGCGTGTCTGCAGGCCGTTCTGTGAGTTCGGCATGTGGCGCGCATCGGTCGAGGACATGGCCACCTCGAGCGCCGAGTCGAAGCGGTCGAGTCGCTCGATGTCACGCGAGCGATATTGGGGCGTATCGACGTTCGCCAGGTTTGCAGAGAGCACACCATGACGCGCGAGGTGATAGTCCAACCCAAGTTCGAGACGGTCGACAAGTCCGAGCAGCTTCATGCCCCGCCTTCAGCAAGGCGTATGCCTCGGGCGCGGTCGCAAACGCGTGCTTGTTCGCGCAGTCCTCATCGGTTCCGTAAGGGGCTGCACGCATTCAGCGCACACGAATCCTGGGCTGAGATGGCTCAACGATTGCTTGGGTGCGGGCGTGGTCAAACTCACCCGGCTCAACAATCAGACCATCACGGTCAACCCAGACAACGTTTTATGGGCGGAGTCATCGCCTGACACGACGCTGTGCTTGCTCGGGGGAGAGAAGGTCCTCGTCCGCGAAAGCATGGACGAGCTTATCGAGCGAGTGATCGCTTTCCGACGCATGGTCGCTTCGGAATTTCCCCAGTCTCGTCGCGACGTCGACGGCTGACGCTAAGAAAGGAGTCGACTCTTGGATACAGGCATCATCATCGGCATCGTGGTCGCGTTCGCAATGATTCTCGGCGGCAACGTCTTGGAGGGTGGACATCTCAGCTCGATCGTGAACGCCCCCGCCTTCATGATCGTCATCGGAGGAACCGTCGGAGCCGTCATCGTGCAGTTCCCTTTGCCCATCGTTAAGCAAACCATGGGCGCGCTAGGCAAACTCATGAAGCCGCCACACCACGACCCCGAGAAGATTCTCGAGCAGATTGTGGATTTCGCGCAGCGCGCGAGAAAAGACGGAATCCTGGCGCTCGAGAAGGTCGCTGGTGAAGCGCATCACCCCTTCCTGGCGAAGGGCATCATGATGGCGGTAGACGGCTCGGACTCCAACGCCATCCGCGCGACGCTCGAGGTCGTCATCTCCCAAGACGAAGCGCATCAAGAGAACTCCGCCAAAGTGCTCGAGGCTGGCGGTGGCTACTGCCCAACCATTGGCATCATCGGCGCCGTGCTCGGTCTAATTCACGTTATGAGTAACCTCTCCGACATCAACAAGGTCGGTACCGGTATCGCAGGCGCCTTCGTCGCTACCATCTACGGCGTCGCGGCCTCCAACATCTTTTTCCTACCGCTGGCGGGTCGCATCAAAGTCCGTCTTCATGAGGAGACACAACTGATGGAGCTGATGCTCTCGGGCGTATTGGCGATCCAAGAGGGCCTCAACCCGAAGCTCGTCCGTGAACGCCTATCAGCCTATGTGACCTCGCACGAGAAGGCTGGCGCAGCGGCTGGCGCCAAGGCACCGGCCTGATCCACTCCCACCCCAACCGAGAATCGGCGGACCGTGAGAAAAAAGAAGCACCCTGAACACGTCAATCATGAACGCTGGCTGGTTAGCTTTGCCGACTTCATGACGCTGCTGTTCGCATTTTTCGTCGTTATGTTCTCGGTTTCCCAGGTGGATAGTCAGAAGGTGGGTCGGTTTACCCAATCCTTCCAAGCAGCCATCGGAATAGAGCTCGTGCCGGGTGGCCAAGGCATCATGCCCTCGGAAGGCGCAGGGATGTTTCCCGGCGACAAACCCCCGGAGGAGGTCCCTGAAGAGGGCGGCAAGGGGAAGGGCAAAGGAAAGGGCAAAGGCGGCAACAAGGACGAGCTCAAGGCCTTGGCCGAGGCGCTCGAGGCACAGGCCAAGGTGCGCAAAGAGCTGGCTGGTCTCAAGATCGTCCGCCGCGGGAACGAGCTGGTGCTGCGGCTTGACGAGACCATCCTGTTCACCAGCGGTGACGACCAAATCAGCGACGACGCGCGGCTAGTACTCAAGGCGATCGGCGAGGAGCTCAAGGATCGGCCGGTCTTGGTCCGAGTCGAGGGCCACACCGATGACCAGCCGATCTCCACTGGGCGTTTCCGCTCCAATTGGGACCTCTCCACGGCGCGAGCCACCAGCGTCGTAACAACGCTCGCGGCGCTCGCCGATGTGAAGCCCAACCGCCTTGCTGCAATGGGGTATGCGGAGTACCAGCCGCTCGGCGACAATTCGACGAAGGAAGGGCGTTCGCAGAACCGGCGCGTCGACTTCGTATTGACGGTGGAGGTGCCGCAGCCGGTGCCCTAGCGATAGCTAAGTTAATCTTTTTGAAGGCGCGCCAAAAAGGTGCGCCTTTTTTTGCTTTGTAGCGGCCGTAGTGACGAACAAATCGAGAAGTTGACACCTGGGCGCCAAGCTCGTGGCAGCAACTCAAGACGATCGAGCGCGGTAGCCTCGAGAAGCCACGATATGCCGCGAATAAGGCCTCAATTCAACTGGCACAGCATTCGCTTAGCCACTCAACGGAGGCTACAATGTTTCGCTCGCTGCAAATCGCTGCCACGGGAATGGTTGCACAAGAGACCAAACTCGACACGATCGCCAACAACCTCGCTAATGCGAATACCACTGGCTACAAGCGCCAGGACGCAGAGTTTGAGGACTTGCTCTACCAAACGCAGCGTGGAGCGTCGGCGGCAGGCGGTGCTGGTGGGCCCACCTCGGTCCAGCTCGGCTCGGGTTCACGCGTAGTCGCAACTCCGCGGTCCTTCAGCCAGGGCACCATCCAACAGACGGGCAACCCGCTCGACCTCGCTATCGAGGGCAATGGCTTTCTAACCGTCACACGGGAGGACGGCACACAGGCCTTTACCCGCGCTGGAGCTCTCAAGGTTGGGTCGGACGGTCGAATCGTGACCAGTGATGGCTTGGCGATTGAACCGTCGATCTCAGTACCGCCGGAGGCCGTCAATATCGTCGTCGGTAGCGACGGCAGGGTGCAAGCCGAGATTCCCGGCCAGGCGGCGCCGGTCGACTTGGGGCGACTCGAACTTACCAACTTCGCGAACCCGGCCGGCCTCAATGCGATTGGCCACAACCTCTACGTCCAAAGCGGCTCGAGTGGAGACCCTTCTACTGGCGAGCCCGGAACCGAGGGCCGTGGGCGCTTCATGCAGGGCGCATTGGAAGGCTCCAACGTCGAGGTCGTAGGCGAGATGATCGGTCTGATTCGTACGCAGCGCGCCTACGAGATCAACTCGAAGGTCATCGCAGCAGCAGACGAGATGCTGCGCTCCGCAACTCAATTGAGGTAGTCCATGAAGAAGCTAGCCTTCGCTATCGTTCTATCGCTCTTCGCAGTACCGTCGGTGGGCGAGTCCGCAGAGGCAAAAGCCAAGGAGCGTGCTCTGGCTTCGCCGCGCATTACGCTGGGGGACATCGCCGATGTGCCCGAGGCGCTACGAGCCGTCGATCTGGGGCCAGCCCCAATGCCGGGCTCTTCGCGCTTGTTGAAGCGCGAAGAGCTGGAGGGCGCAATTCCGGAGGCCGATCGCAAAGGCTTGAGCCTGCCGGCCTTGGTCCGCGTGGTTCGCAAAAGCCGGACGCTGAGCGTCACCGACATCGAGTCGATTGTGGGGGAGGCGCTCCAAGCTCGCGGGCTACCGAAGGGAGCTACGCTAACCCGCATTCGTCCACGTGCCGCGACTGTGGTTGCAGACGGGTTCGATTCGGCAGTATTGGAGTTCGCCAAGCCCCCGCGCCGCGAGGGAAAGCACCTCACAGCCGCGACGGTTCACCTGATGCAAGGCGGTGAGGAGATTGGCAAGTTGGTCGTCAATATCGAATTCGCCCTCAGCAAGGAAGCAGCGATCGCTGATGTCCCCAAGGGCTCCAAGGTGCAATTCACCATTCAGCGTGGAGCCGTGATGGTGAGCGCCCTCGCGACCACCGCCGCGGACGCCGACGTGGGTGATTCGGTGCTTGTTACGGTCGCCGACTCCGGGAAGGTCCTGCGAGGCCGGGTGCAGAGTTCCAACGTTGTTACGGAGGCGAAGTAATCGCATGAGTTCAGAAGTATCCTCGATTGCACGTAACACGGAGACGCTGCTGATCTCCGGCATGGTGGTGCTCACGCTCGGCTGCGAGCCACCGCACATCGGTGACTACGCGCCGAAGCAACGCGACTACGAACCGGCCAAATACGCCGCCAGCGATCCGTCTTATGCGCCCTCACGCGGGTCGCTTTTCAGCGACGCCAATCGCGGCTACTTCGAGGACTCCCGCAGCTCTCGCGTTGGCGATCTCGTGCTTATCGAGATTGACGAGCAGGCCGACGCCTCCGGCGACTCGAGCACGGAGCTCGCCAAGGAAGGCTCCTTCGACATGGGCATCACCAATGTATTTGGGTTGCTATCCGCTGTTAAGGCGGCGATGCCAGAGCTGGATCCAAGCCACATGCTCTCGTTCTTCAGCGAGTCTGACTTCGCTGGGCGAGGCAACACCAGCCGCAAGGGAACCTTGAGAGGTCGCATCGCGGTGCGCATAGCGCGGCAGATGCCGAACGGAGATCTGTTTCTCGAGGGCACCAAGGTGATCATGATCAACAACGAAGAGTATCACCTGTACGTGTCAGGGCTGATTCGCTCAGTCGACATCAGCAGCGACAACTCGGTGCCTTCGTCACGAATTGCGGACGCCGAGGTGGAGTTCACCGGTCGAGGCGACATCGCGGACCAACAGCGCAAGGGCTTGCTTGGACGCGCGCTCGACAAGGTCAACCCGCTATGACCATCTCACAATCGACTCAACCTGGTGCAATATGAATACTAAAATCCGTCTCCGTGGAGTCTGCATGTTAGCGCTCACGGCGGGAGCACTAACCCTGGCGCCAGCGAAAACCGCTCGCGCAGACAAGGTTCGTGATTTGGTCGAGGTCGCTGGCGCACGCGACAACCAGCTGGTTGGGTTCGGCGTCGTCACGGGTCTCGCGGGGACCGGCGACGATGCGACCGCGCCGATCGCGGCCAAAGCGACGATCGAGATGCTGCGCCGACTGGGCGTGGCCATCGATCCAAAGCAGATTCAGCTGAGGAACGTCGCGGCAGTGGTGGTCACAGCGACGCTGCCTCCGTTTGCCAAGCCCGGTACCAAACTCGATATCTCGATCAGCTCGATCGGCAACGCGAAGTCGCTTTCGGGTGGAACCCTCGTTCAAGCGCTGCTCAAAGGAGCCGACCAAAAGACGTATGCGGCCGCGCAAGGCAGCATCATCGTGGGTGGCTTCTCTGGAAAGGGAGCGAGTGGCAGCTCCGTGAAGCAAGGCTCGCTCACGGCAGGCCGGATTCCGATGGGCGCGATCGTCGAGCGTGAGGTCGTCTCGTCGATCTTGAACGACAAGGGCGAGCTATCACTTTCGCTTCGAAGCCCAAGCTTCACCACCGCCTCTCGCTTGGCCGAAGCGATCTCCAAGAGCCTTGGGGAAGGCGTCGCAGAGGCGCTCGATGGTGGTTCGGTGAGCGTGAAGGTCCCCGAGGAGTTCAAGAAGAACCCGGTTCAGCTGCTTGCGCAGATCGAAGAGCTCGAGGTTATGCCCGTGCGCAAGTCACGAATCGTGATCAGCGAACGTAACGGAACCATCATCGCGGGTGGCGACGTGCGCCTGGCCCCGATGGCCATCGTCCACGGAAGCTTGACGATCGTCGTCAAAGAAACACCGCAGGTCTCTCAGCCGGTGATCGGCCAAGGCACCAAGGTTCAGAGTTCCGAAGTGACCGCCAAAGAGAAGATCCCCACCGTGCAGTTCATGGAGGGCGCCGGCTCGTTGGCCGATGTCGCTGATGCCTTGGGCGCGCTCGGGCTCTCCGCTCGGGAATTGGCGAGCGTGCTTTCCGCGATGAAAACAGCTGGCGGCCTCGAGGCCGAGGTGGTGGTCGAATGAAAATCGGGCCCACCGCAAACCAAGCGCCACAGATATCGGCCAAGGAGGACGCGGAGCTTGCCCGCATCTGTAAGGAGTTCGAGGGCGTTTTTCTCAGGCAGCTGCTAACCGTCGCCAAAGTTGGGGAACAAGGAGGTCAATCGGGCTACGGGCCAATGATCGTCGACTCGCTTGCGACTTCGGTCGGAGACGCGGGCGGCCTCGGCTTGGCCGATAAGATCCGTGAGGCGCTCGCTGGGGCTCAAACGGCCAACACGAAAGATTCGTCAAAATGATGACTCTTTGCGCGCCTGAGCTCTTCACAAACGGGGCCATGGGTCCGTTGTCCTTCCTGTCGGGCCTCGCTGTGGATAACTGCGTTGGTCTCGCCTTGAGCTCCGCGGCTGTGGTGAATGCTCACGTGTCTCGTACTGAGAACACGGATGCAGCAGCTCCTTCCCGAGTTGAAACAACCAGCTCGGCAGCCCGATTTGGCGCTTCCACGAAGCTCGCGCTGGGGCCAACTTTTCAAGCAAGATCAACGAGTACGACATACACCGACATGTTTCTGACGGGTGTCGGAAACGTGGCACGTCTCTCGCAATGGGTGGATGCAGACGCTGAGCTTCGCATTCATGACCCCCGCACGGCGCGGTCCGGTTCGATGGATTGCAACGGCTTCAGCACCCTAGTCCCGGATCGCCCCGGGAGATGGAGCTGCTTCCCACAACTCGGTGGGGAAGCTGGCTCGGTCGGCGACATGGAGGTGCCGTGTGATGAACGTGCAACAGGTGGACACTACTCGCGTGCGCATGACGTTGAGGCCTACGAGCCGCGGGAAGATTGTCGGCAAGAGCCAGCTCTTGACGGACCTCGTGGAGAACATCGACCGCATTGCGCGAGCGAACTGCACGGTGCTGGTGACGGGAGAGAGTGGGACGGGCAAAGAGATGCTCGTCGCCGCCATTCACGACGCAAGCGTGCGGGCCAAGGGTCCGCTCGTCACCTTGAACTGCGGCGCCATTCCGGAGGCTTTGCTCGAAAGCGAGCTCTTCGGCCACGCCAAGGGCGCCTTCACCGGCGCACACGCTACGCGTCAGGGGCGCGTAGCAGCAGCCGAGGGTGGAACGCTGTTCCTCGACGAAATCGGGGAGATGCCGCTCGCGCTGCAGGTGAAGCTACTGCGCCTCTTGCAACAGCGCGAATACTCCCCTGTTGGCGACTCAAAGACCTACCGCTGCGACCTTCGCGTCGTGGCGGCAACCAACCGCGACCTCGAGGCGGAAGTCCGCGCAGGTCGTTTCCGAGAAGACCTCTACTACAGGCTCAACGTGATCCCGCTACACATTCCCCCGCTGCGAGACCGCAAAGACGACATCAGTGCACTCGTTCTTCACTTCTTCGAGCGCATGAAGGAAGACCTAGGCCGCGAGGATCTCGAGGGCTTCTCGCCCGAGGCGCTCGCACTGCTCGAGACCTATGGTTGGCCGGGCAATATCCGCGAACTTCAGAACGTCGTGGAGCGCGCTGTGCTGCTAGCCATTGGTCCTGAAGTGAGCGCGCAAGATCTGCCGATGTCGGTGCGTTCGCGCGACGTCCGCGGAGCAGCGGGCAGCGGGCTGCCCTCGGAGCTGCCTGCCATGGGGCTCGACCTCAAGGCCGTCGTGGACGAGTACGAAAGCAATCTCATTCGTCAGGCGCTGGCGCGCACGGGCGGAAACAAGAATCGCGCAGCGCAGCTCTTGGGGCTCAACCGCACGACGCTCGTCGAAATGGTTAAGCGCAAGCGCATCGCGAGCTGACTTCTAGCTTCTCTAAGAAAGGAACGACCATGCTTGAACCGCGTTTTTTTCCGCGGGCGGATGTCGATCTGCCCATCATCCTCACGACTGAATCGACGCGGGCTCACGGTCGGCTCATCAATCTCTCCGAAGGCGGGGTGCTCGTCGTTAGTAGAGCGCCTTTTGAAGCCAACGAGCGACTCACAGCCGTCGTCGAATTGCCCACACGTTTGGATCCCGCGCTCTGTGAAGGGACGGTCGTTCGCTGCGAACGAGATCCGAAGGGCAACTACCGAGTGGCGATTCGCTGGTCGGACCTCAACGAAGGAGATGCAGAACAGATCCGACGTTGGGTCGCCGAACGCTCCGACATCGCTTGGGACGGGCATACGGGTCGCATCCCGCGAGACGTTGCAGTGCGCTTCATTCCGCTGATCCGGCGGCTTGCCCGCGGCGTCGCACAGCGACTACCGCCGCAGGTATCGACAGACGACTTGGTTGGCGCTGGCTTCGTAGCCTTGGTCGAGCTTTACGCGAAGAATCCGAGCATGCCCCTCTCGGACCTCGAACGAATCGCCATGCCTCGGCTGCGCTGGGCCATGCTCGATGAGCTACGCAACGCCGACCCTCTTTCGCGCAGAATGCGCCAACGAGCGCGGAGGATCGCCAAGGCGAACCGCGATCTCGAGCTGAGCTACGGCCGAAAGCCAACGCACGCCGAAGTAGCCAGCCACCTGAAGCTCTCCCAAGAGGCCTACGGTGCAGCGCTGCGATTAGCCCAAAGTGGCGAGACGTCTTCGATCGAGACCTACGACGACGTCGACCTTGCCGACAGCACCAGCGTCGGCCCCGAAGAGCGCATGACCCAAGTGGAGGCTCTCGGAAAACTTCGGACGGCGCTTGATGCTCTTCCTCCGCGGCTCAAACGCGTGCTCGAGCTTTACTACGGTGACGACCTTACGCTGCGCCAGATCGGAAACGTCCTCGGTGTCACCGAAGCACGCATCTCGCAGCTTCTCTCCGACGCAGTCCGTCGCTTGCGCGTCACCTGTGCCTCATCGCCTCCGCCTTCGAAGCGCCCCGTAAAGTCGAAGGACGCGGGGGGTCGAGAAAAGTCGATTCCGACGTCTTTGCCTCCGCTCTGACTCGGCCGAACAATCGGCGCCGTCGGGAAACTTCGGGAGGGTGTAGGGTGTCTAGCGCCAACCATGACTCTGCGCGCCCTTCCCCTTCGACTTGGCCTGTTGACAACGATGCTCGGCGGGGTGGTTGTTCTTCCGCCTTCGGCGAACGCGCAGAAAAGTGCCCCTGCGGCCAACGAGCCGACGTCGTCCACAGCTCGTGGACTTGACCTGTGGGTGCACGCCGATCGCGAAGCGCCCGGCGGTGAGAACCTTTCGCTGAGCATCGTTGCCCTGGGTTTCCCGACGGCGACGACAGTCGTCCCGCTTCAGAACGCGCTGGTCGAAGCGACCTGGGATCCTGAATCGCTCTCGTCCAAGGACGACGAACGACCCGCGAGCGTACCTGCTCCGGTGCGCGCCAATAGCGCATCCGACGGTGGGGTCACGCTCGTTCTGCCAGTTCCTCCGGGGCCGCCGCGAGAACTCAAGCTGCTGCTACGCGTTCAGGCCAACGGGCGTGACCGTACGGTCGAGTACTCGATCCAGCGCACCGCACGCAGCGACATCGACTTGTTCGTCTCGGACAGTGCGGTGGTGCCGGGCAGCGAGGTGATGGCCTGGGCAATCTTCAGCGGCAAAGATGGCAAACGGCCCAACACCGACGTCGAGTTCGTGTTGAGCCAAGGCGAGGTCGTCCGGGAACGCGTTGAAACCAAAACCGACCTTAGCGGAACAGCCTCGGCCAAGCTCCGAATTCCCCGGGACAGCGGCCCCGCACCGTCCTTCGTGCTAGAGGCACGCACGCGTGATTCCGCGACTCGCACCGGCAAGTCGACCACGCTGACGACGCGGGAAGAGCTGCCCGGCCAACCTACGTTTCGCGCCACGTTCGACGAGACATGGGCAGTTGCGGGTGACAAAGCCCGTTACAGAGTGCGCGTGCGTGACGCCACCGGCGAGCCGATCCGTGGACAGTCGGTGCTGATTTGGAACGGTCCGAGGGGAACCGAGCCGCCCGTAGCCGATCTCGACTTCGAGAAGGTCGCCGAGAAACAGGTCACCGACGTCAACGGGGAGGTGACCGCTACGGTCAACACGCCGAGTACGGTGCCACTCCGCGGCTCACAACATCGCCTGGAGGTGCGTACCGAACTCGAGGGTCGCGCCCTCCAAAGCAGCGCCGAGATCGAGATCGGACAGCAACGCGGCTTCGTGCGGATGACCCCGGAGAACGATGAGTTGATCCCAGGCTTGCGCCAACGAGTCGTGCTCGAGATGTCGCGCGATGGCGGAAAACCTATCGTCGGAACCTTCGTCGCCAAAGGGGACAATCTCTCAGCGACCTTCACGACCAACAGCCACGGCGAAGCGGAACTCGAGTGGGATGTTCCGGTGGGGGCTGGTGCGTTCCGAAAAGTCGGCCCGTGTCCCAATCAGGTAGCCGCACAGCTCACGCTCAAAGCTGTTCAGCCGGAGAGTGGCACGAGTGAAGCCTTCGGTGGTGCTCTCGTGGGCGCGGACGGGATGAGCCTGTGCATCCCGGTGCAGCGTGAGGCGAAGTTCTTGGTGCGCCCCGCGAAACTCGTGGTCCAAGCTGGCGAGAGCCTTCCGCTAAGCGTTATCGGTGCGCCCGGCAAATTCGTCAGCGTCTTGTGCGAAAGCATCAACGAGGGCACTTCCACTGCATCGCAACTTCGGCTGGACCAAGGCACCCAAGTTGTCACGATTCCTGAGAACGCTCAGGGGCCGATGGACCTGCTCGTGGCTGCACCACAACTCACAGGTTCGACGTTGACCTCCAGAACGAGGATCCTGGTCCTTCCCAAGCGACTCCCTACGCTGAACGGAACCATCGCGAGCGGTAAAGCTGCCCCTGGCAGCTTCGTAACGATCGACGCCGTACTGAAAGACAGCAAAGGGCTCCCACTGGTTGGGACGGTCGCGGCCGTGGTGGTCGATAAACACGGCGGAGCGAACCTCGACCCGCTGCTCGAACTCGATACCAAGGGCGCGCTTTGTTCGACCTTTGGCGTAGAACCCTCGCGTTGCGACGCGGTTTTGAGTGGGGGCGCAGAGCACGATCCATTGCGCCGCGCTCGCCTCAGGCCCACCGGGGACGGAACTCCGCTCGCGGACCCCGCTGGGACCGCTGGTCCGAAGTTCGATAGCACCTTCCAACAGGTGGTTAGGTCGTTGGAGGGAGCCGTATTCGAGTCATCGATGGCGGTGGAAACGTTGCCTGACGTCTATCGCAAAGAGAAGGGTCGCTTCGTCTTCAACCCTGAGCTCATGACGCTGGTGACTGACGCGATCGACCAAAAGCCGCTCACGCCTGGGGGAGAAACCGTGACGCTCGCAGACTTGATCGCGAAGGACTCGCAGATCAACTTCGACAATGTCGCGCGCCGCGTTACCCGGCTCAAGATGTTCAATGTCTTGGATGCGATGCGCAGCGAGCGGACGTTTCTCAATCCAGATGAGCCGATCTTGGATGAGCCTAATGCGCTATTACGCAAGATCGTTCGCCGAGGATCTCTATTGGAGGGCAACCTGCTCGATCCGTGGGGAGGGACGCTTACCTTCCACAAGACGAATGAGGAGTATGTACCGTTCATTTCCTTCAAGCGCGGCTTCTCCCTCAGTTCGCCGGGCCCAGATGGAAAGCTGGGTACGCCTGACGATGTATCGAGCCCGTTCGCCCGAGTTCTCAAGTCAGGTACCCCCTACGCACGCGCCAGTCATGAGGATGAACTCGTTGATTCGCGCTTCGACATGCTCGTTGCCGATGAAACCGTCAGCAACTGGAAGGACACCCTCAATCGCGCGACCGGCACTGCGTTAGGCGGCGGCTTCGCCGCAGAGCATGGCAGCGGCACCGGAACTGGCAGCGGCTTCGGCAATGGCAGCGGTCGACTCGCCGGCTCGCACCGCGTGAGGCGCGGCGGTACGTCGGGCATCACCTTCATGTCGGAGCCAGTACAGACCGACGAGAACGGCCGTGCTCGCATCCAAGTACAGCTCGGTACCGAGGAAACAACGTGGCAAATCGCGCTCATCGGTTTACCGAACGAGGCTGGAGCAGCGGTATCCACGCTCGAAGTCCCGGTCAACCTGGAGCTGTCGAGCAAGGTCTTCGCCGGTGCCCGAATGACGACCGGAGACGTGGTGTCGGCACGTGTGCACCTTCGCAATCGCACGGACAAAGATACGCTTGCTACGTTATCCGTCACGGCCGAGGGCGCGCTCGCGCTCGCGCCGAACTTCAAAGCAACGCCCACGCTGATCCCAGCAAAGGGCGCTGTGAGCGTCAGCATCCCCGTGCGCGCAGTTGGGGCTGGGGAGGGCTCACTCAACGTCGTTACCTCGGCACCTGGGCTGCCCAGCGACACCGCTCAACATACGGTTACCGTCGAGCCGGCGGGGACGGCGATGAACATCGCTCGTACCGCATGGGTCAGCGAGAATCGCGAGCTTGCTGAGTTCCTCGACAAGTCACCGTTTCAACGCGCCGGCGCCGCGACCCTCACCTTGTTCAACGGCCCCGCTTCGCAGCTCGAACGGATGGTGACGGCGCTCGAGGACACCTCCAGCTCGAGCGCGGATGAGCTCGCCGACATCGCCGATACGAGCGCTCGGCTCGAGCGCTACCTGCGCTCGCGGAGCGACGCGGAGAACCCTCTTGCCGATCGCCTGAAGATCGTGACCAAGGCTGCGCGCGCCCGCGTCTCGCAAGACCTCCGCCGCGACGACGCCCTCAGCTACAGCTTACGAGGTCGCTTGGACAACGTTGCAGCCAACGGCAAGGGCTTCTGCCCCCCCGAGAACCTACCCCTCGTCGGTGCCGCTTTGGCGACCGCGCTCGACGCCGAACCTACGCCCAAAGAAGGCGTCGTGCTGGCATGCTTCACCGAGCTTGCGGCTCGGGGCGTCAAGGAGCTCTCGAATGAAGGGAAGCCCGACGAGATCGCGCGCGGGATCGTCGCCTTGGCGACTCGCCCTCACCGTGCCGCAGAGCTCGGCGCGCTGCGAGACACGCTGCTCGCAAAGGTGCGCCCGGCGGCGGATGGAAGGATCGATTATCCGGGTGCGAGTCGGGCAAGCCGAGCGCTCGTGCACGCGGCGATGATTCTCAGCGCAACCGAATCAACCCCCAAGCGTGAGAAGGACCGCCACTTGGCGTGGCTCTTGGTCCAGCGCGATTCCCGCGGCAGCTTCGGCTCTGCGGCGGCCACGAGAGCAGCCTTGCTCGCAATGTTGGACATAGGTGTCGAGGATGAACTCGCGAGCGCCACGGTCGAAGTCGACTTTGGTGAAGCTGGAACCAAGAGCGTGCTGGTGAAGCCCGGACAGAGCATCTCGCTCTTGATTCCGGATACCGCTGATGCGCTGACCGTCTCCACCGACCAACCCATCCTCACCGAGGTGAGCCGAAACTATCTGAGGCCGTTCTCCGTGGCCCCGTCGGACGCTGACGGCAACGTGCGCATGAGCGTGCGGTTCCCGAGTGCGCCGATGTGTCCACCCGAGAAGCCCTGCGCGAAAACCCTGACCCAAGGGGACGTCGGGAATCTGGTCGTGACCTTGCTCGTCAAGGAGGCGATCGCAGCGCAAACCCGGGTGCATGCAACCATCCCGCTACCTCCAGGGGTCGTGCTCGCGGAGCCCCAGGAAGGTATTCGGCAGGTCCAAGGCAGCCTGCACATCGACCGCTCGGTTGGAGCAACGGAGCAGGTGCTGGCGATCCCACTGCGCTTCAATCTCGCCGGTACATTCGTCGCGCGAGAGGCTGAAGTCAGGGCGCTGGACGAGCAGCAGTCCCCGTCGATTACCCGCTCGCGCACAATCGTCGTGTCCGAACGCTAACTTCGGCGGCTTCGAGACTTTTCGCCCAGGCCAGAGGCGCCTTGTTGCACGGCGAAGCGCGAGGCGATTATAGTGGCACTGGAATGACCGCTCCGGCCATTCTCAACCTCGAAGGAGCCACCGTGGCCATCTCGACCCCGCCGATTCGCATCCTGGTCTGTGACGATGACAAAGCGATATGCGACTACGTCGAAACGCTCCTGACGCGGGATGGGCACGACGTAAAAACGCTAAGCGACCCTCTGCTCGTCGAAGACGAGATCAAAAATGGCCACTACCAGATGCTCATTCTCGACCGGATGATGCCCAAGATGGACGGCATTGAAGTGCTGCGTCGCGTCCGCAAAGCGGACAACGACATTTCGGTGATCATGTTCACCGGCTTTCCCAGCCTCGATTCGGCAGTAGCGGCGATGAAACTGCAGGCCGACGACTACCTAAAGAAACCGTTCAACGCGGAAGAACTTCGCGAAGTCATCGACCGCATCGCCAAGAAGAAGGGCATCGTTCGCTCACCGGAGGAACAGCTCCACAACGTCATCGGCGACACGATCCGTCGGCTTCGCAAGGAGAAGGACCTGACCCTCAAGCAGATGGCCCATCGCACAGGCCTCTCCGTCTCCCTACTGAGTCAGATTGAACGCGCGGAATCCAGCGCGTCGATCCCGTCGCTCTACAAGATCGCGACTGCGCTCGGAGCCAAAGTCCAAGATCTCTTCGGCGGCTACTGAGCCTTCGGCGCGAGGCTGGGCAAGCGACCCGCAACGAGCAGCTCGAGCTTCTCGAAGTCGAAGCGCCCAGGCCGAACACCATCCGGCATGACGTGCAGTTCGAGCGCAGCGATCCCCGCTCGTTCACACACGGGCGCGGCCAAGTCGAGAGCCTTGGCCAGCAGCTTCAGCGCCTCATGCTCCTCGAGCGAAACGATCCCGTCGAGCCGAGCCAACCAACAGCCGATGGCGTAGGTAACGACGCGCTGCCACTCGTTCATCTCCCCAGGAGCAAAGGCTCGCAGGTCCGTCTTCGAGTCGAGCGCAGCTTTGACCCGATCAAGCTCGGCTGGCTCGAGGGTACTTGCAGCCTTGAGCAAACCTTCCCGCTCGCTTGCTCGAAGGTCCCCATCGGCCCAGGCCAGGGCAGCCAGTGCAACGAACGCGTCTGCTGAGAGTTTTGTCGCCATCTTCGCCACCTTTACTTCAAATGCTCTTGAAAGAATCGAATCGTGTGGCCCATGCCAAGAACTTGATTGGGCCGCTTCTGGAAACCGTGCCCTTCGTCTGGGAAGATGATGAGCTCGGTCGGGATGCCCTTCTTGTAGAGGGCCTCGTAAAACTGCAACGCCTCACCAACGGGGACGCGAGGATCGGTGGCGCCCTGAAGGAGCATCAGCGGGGCCTTGACCTTATCCACGTGACTCGTCGGTGAGAGGCGCTCGAGCACCGCTCGGTCTTTCTCTGGGTCCCCATACTCGCTGATGCGCAAGATGCGCCGGTAGGGGGCCGTATTCTCGAGGAAGGTAAGCAGATTACTGATTCCAACCACCGAGACGCCAACGTCATAGGCGCCGGCAAACAGGGACATCGCGATGAGCGTGGAGTACCCACCGTAGCTCCCGCCGTAGACTCCGAGTTTTGGTGAGACCCCAGCAACCTTCCAATTGGTTCGAATGAAGTTCGAGGCGTCCTCTATATCGGTTAGGACGGCTTCACGTTTGGCTCCGTCGTCAGCGTGAATCCAGCTCTTACCGTATCCATCACTGCCACGAACGTTGGGCTCGGCATAGATGAAGCCCGCATCGACGAAGAGCTGCGCGCGCGTCGAGAACCCAGCAACGGCCTGGGCCTCCGGCCCACCGTGAAAACTGACAATCACCGGACAGGCTTTGCCGAAGACGGCGCCCGCTGGGGCGCACCCGTTGGGGCGACGGACGAACATTGGAATCTTAGTGCCATCTCGAGCAGGGAACGACTCCAGGGTCGACCGTACGACACCCTTCATGTCGATCTCGGGGGTGGCAGGCTTATGCCACTTGGTTAGCTTATTGCCCTCCCAGCTATACAAGTAGCTCTGCGGGGGAGCATCCCCAGTATCCACTACGAGAGCGGTCACGGCTGCATCAGGACTAGAGGCACCAAAGGTGACGTGGTCACCGGTAGGTACATTGACTAGCTTGATTGGCTTTTTACTCTTGGCCTCGAGTGCGAACGACCTCGTGTAGCCGCCTTCGTTCGTCGTGTAGAGAATGCGCTTCTTTTGGCGGTCCGTGCGAAAGCCTGCGACGTCATGCGTAAGCTCGGGGGTGACGGGCTTGAGCTTACCGCCCTCTAACGCATAAAGCCGGCGGTACTCTCCTAGCTTTGGCGTGAGTACGAGGACCTCCTGGCCGGCACCGTAGCTTGCAACGTAGTCCTCCCGTTCGTTTTGGCCGATCAGGGGCTTCAGCTGGGGCGCCCCGAGATCATACTCATATATCTCAGCCATGTTGGAGCCTATGCTCCGCTCGAGCAATAGGATGTCCGCTTTGCCTTTCCCGCCGGACCGCACATCCGCCACCGACCATATACCTGTCTCGCCAAAGACCTTGGTCGACTTGCCGGTACCAAGCTCATAACGATAAATCGCATAGGAGTCGGCCGTTACGTCATTGGCGCGGTAATACAGATAGGAGCTATCGGAAGAAACGTACTGCAACTGAGTCTGCACCTTGGACTTGTGCTGAATCTCTTTGAGCGGTCCTCCGTCCGGCGAGAGCAGGTACAGGCCGGGGTTCTCCTCGCCATTTCGATCACGCGAGACAACGAGCCACTTGCCGTCAGGCGTCACGGCGACCAGCTGCGTGGGGTCTTCCCCGCCGGTAAGCTGGGTCGGGAAACCCATAGGGCCGTCCAACCGAAAGATCTGCGGGGTACCCGTTATGCTCCAGGCAAAGTAGAGCTTCTTCCCGTCAGGCGAGGGGGTTCCCGCCGCGGGGCTGCGCAGATCCAACATGGCTTGAATGCGCCGACTGACCTCTGGAGCAAGCGGCGAGGCGGCGTAGAGCCGCAAGACCTCCGGCGGGATACTCTCAACGCCAAGCCCCTGGTAGGCGCCAGGAGCGGTGGCAGCGGGGGGTTGCTGGGGCGGCACTGGGGGCCTCGGCGGAACGACCATGCCATCGCCCGACGGCGGGAAGTAGAATTGGCGCTGAGGCAGTGGCTTGGGCGTGCAGGCGCCCATAGCCATGATCAGAATTGTGGCCCCCAAGGTCTTTTTGCCCACCAACATGGCGGCCCTATAAACTGGTGGCCACGGCGCGGCATCAGAATTTCCGTGAGCGCAGCAGAGCCCAGTCTTCGTCTACGCTAGCCGAACGATGGATCATCAAGCGAAGTTCAAGGGCCTATTGGCTCGCATTTTCTCGAACGCCGAGGTGGACGAAGCCGAACGCCGAGAGCTTCGAGACTTCATTGCCCTCGGGTTGCTGACCGCGGCGGAACGCGAAGTTGTCGTGCAGTCCTTCACCGCTACGACTTGGAAGTCAGCGAACGCAGACGGAGTGCTGAGCGAGGTGGAGAAAAAGCGACTGCGCAGCATCGCCGAGGAGCTCAAACTTGCACCACAGGACCTGCCACCAGCTTGGGCCGCGCTCCTGACGGCCCCGTGACGGACAGCCCCGTGAGCGACTCCCCTCAACGCCCTGTCGTACTAGCACTCTGGCTTGCTCTCCTCGGTTGTAATGCTGGCGTTCAATCGCCGAGCGCCGAGACCTGCCCTGCACAGCTTGGGACTAATCTTGCTGCGTTGGAGTCGATCACCGTGATCGGCGAAGAGGTCTACTGGGTAGACCAGACGTCAACGATGTTTCGGGTTCCGCGTTGTGGCGGCACACCGCAAAGAGCGACAAAACCAGGCGTTGCCACGCTCTCAAACTTCGCTGGAGGCGACAACATCGTGCTGGAAAGCGAGTCCACGCGTACGTTGTTTCGGCCTGCCGCGAGCGCCGAAGGAGTGCAGCTCGATGATGGCCCTGAGAACCGGGTATTGATGACCGCCAATGAGACTATGTTGGCGTGGACCACCCCCAACAAGCCAAGCCTAACCCCCGTTTTTGCTCGCACTCGCAGAGTCGGTGACATCTGGCGGGTGGCAGAAGCGGAGAACATTAACGCGATCGCGATGGACGATAAGGACATCTACATTGCTACCCAAGAGAGCGTAGGCCGCACGTCGCTAACAGCGGGGCCGCTGACTGAATTAGTTGCGCGACCAGGTGGTGTGAGCGCCTTGGCGTTGACGGATATGCACGTCTTGATCAGCTACCGAACCAAGGGAATCAGGGGAGGCGGGACGATCGCCAAGCTACCCAAGGCTGGCGGCCTACTGCTCACCCTCGCTGCCGAGTCGCACGAGATCGTAGCCTCCACCGTTCTTGACTCACATGTGTACTACGTAACCCGCTCCGAGTTTGGAGCTGGGCACGTACGTCGAGTGGGCACACAGGGCGGAGTAATCGAGACACTCGCAGAGACGAAGAACGCTTGCAGCATCGCTGTGGATGCAACGGCTGTCTACGTTGGTACCTGCGAGGCAGGGCGCGGCAGCCTCAACCGCATCGCGCTCCACTAGCGCACTAGGGCGTAGCCGCCTCACATAGCGCCTTTGACGGCACGTCGGACGAGTAGAAGCCACCCTTCTTGGTGGTCCGGCTCACGAAACCAAAGATCGCCTTGAACGGGACGCGAACGTCATAAGGCTTCCCCTCGAAGGAAAAGGTGCCTTGAAAGCCCGTGTCGTGAAACTGCAGGTTCTTGATCGGCCGCGGCAGATCATGGCCCACGTCGAGAATCACGTAGTCCGACGTCCGTAGATAATCCGGCACGGCCACACCAACCGCAGCCGGATCGAGGTAGACGGCGATTGCTTCTTCCTCGAGCAGCTCGAGCATACCTGCCTTCTTGGCGGGCATCTTGCGCGCGGCGGGCTGGATACAGGGGACCTCGGGCGCCACGGGAGCACTGGCGACGGCCGATGCCTGGGCGCTGGTGCTCTGGACCGGCGTGGTCGGGCCCTCGCGCATCCCACCGTCGCTCCGACCTGTTCGCGGAGCGCCCTCGGCGTGCGAACAGGCAACCAGGAAGAACGACAGAACAAAGACTGAGCGCGGCGTCACGCGGGGCTTATACCAGCGCCCAGTCGAATCAGCGAGCGGTGGCTCAAGACTTTGCCAAAGCAAGCTTTAGGCGCGCCTCAATCACCTCTTCCGACACTCCCAGTTCTTCCCCAACCGCGCCGATAAGGATGCGTTCAGCGGGATGCACGACGCCGTCCGCAACAGCTGCATCAATCAACAGCGACAGCGTCTCAGTACGATCAGTAGCCTCAAGCTCGCGAAGCCTTGCGATCGCGGCGTCTGCGTCCTCCACCCGGTTGACCTTGGTGTCGCTCGAAAGGCCGAAGCGCGTCAGGAGTCTCGAGAAGAACTTGGCCTCCTCCGAGTGAAACTCGCCATCGGCAAAGAGAAGGCCAGCAATGATCTCACATACCTTCCGACTTGTTTCTGTGTCCATGGGGCAACTTTAGCCGCAGCGAGCTTTTCGGGGGGACTCTTCTGCGGAGCTATCCACGAGTCGCAACGCGCGATTGCCAGTGCCCTTCGCTTGCAAGTTTGACAACATGCGGGGATGTCTGAGGACTTTTTTGCCGGTGTTGAGCAGGAGAACGTGAGCACAAGCGCGGGGGAATGCGCACTCCCAATCCTCTACCGCGACGGCGGGGTGGTTGGGCTGATGTATCGGCTACCGCCAGAGAAGGTAGCTCCCCTGATACCCGATCAGGCTGAGTTTGAGCCCTTTACCCTGATGGGCAAAGCTATCGTGCAGCTGGTGGTCTTCGAGTATCGCGATACATCGATTGGCCCCTATAACGAGGTAGCGCTGGCCGTTGAGGTAAAGCGGAAGGGCACTTCACCGTCAACTTGGGGCGCCCTCGTCAACGCGCGAACCCAGCCGAACTACGGCAGCACCTTTCTCAACTTACCCGTAACAACCGCCAACGCGTGCGCCGCTGGCAAGGAGATCTGGGGGTATCCCAAATACGTAGTTGGGATCTCCACCGAATTCACGGAGGCGCAGATCAAGGCGGAACAGCAGGGCGAGTTCCGGTTGACGGTTGGGCCTGCTGGCTGGCTCGAGACGAAAGGTATTCCGTTCGTCTTGATGTCAACGAAGGGCGGCAAAGTTCTGCGCACCGTCGTTGAGACCGGTCACCCGCTAAAATGGGGAGGGGCCGGCCAAGTATCCCTGGAGATACTCGGGCCCGGCCACACCAGCGATAACCTAGTAAAGCTTGGCCTGGCGGAGATGAAGCCCTCGTTCGTTTGGCGCTCCTACGCCATGCGCTCGATCCTTCCGCAAGGAATAGAGCAGCCGTAGCTACAGCTACCAGGGCACAAAAGCAACGAGGGGTGCTCATCCGCAGATAGCACCCCTCGTCTCCCTAGTTGAACGTCATTGCGGAGGTGGTTCGCTGCAAAAGCCATTCACACAGTTGGCCAATGAGTCGCAGCAGTCACTGTCTTCCATGCAGGCGTTACCGGTCTCGGAGCAGCCGCCCGGATCGGGCTCGGTGCAGATCCCTTCTTCACAGTTCTGGTTGCAACACTCAGATCCGTTCGTGCAACCCTGGCCAATTTCCTTGCACGGATCCAGCGCCCAAAACCCTCGCATATTGAGCGTGTTGATGTCTTGGCCGGGGACTCGAAAGGCCGGGTGACTCGGGTCTACGCCGTCCGTGGGGTCCGCGTCCACGGCGGCAACCCATAGCTGCTTAACTGAACCAGAATTGCCTGTAAGGCGGTTGCCGTAGGTACGACGACTGGTGAACACCACCCAAGCATACCCCCCTGCTTCGAGCGGAGCGAAGGTGGGCTCGTAGTCAAGCAGGCGGTCGCGATCCCCCGCCGCAAATGGGTAGTCATCACCGTTGAGATTACGTAGTCGAATATCCGCGCCTGGATTCGCAGAGTTGGCGAGGTACATGGAGCCAGGGCCAAAGCGCGTATCGAGCGAGTTGGGATAGACTCCGCGATGATAGACAATCCACTCGCCGTCTGGCGAGACGCTAGGGAAGCAGATCGCGTTTAGCTGACCGTCTGCACCGGCGGGGACGAGGGCGACCGGATTGGTTGCCGCCTTGGTAACCGGATCCCACTCATAGGATGCCAAACCGAGCGTTGCGTGGTCCACATACGCAATGCGCGAACCATCCGGCGCGAAGGCCGGCATGTCGAGCATGACGCCGTCCAAGCCAGTCCCCAGGATCTTCTGACCGGTCTGCGCGTTCCACATGCCGTCACTGCCACCAGGAGGACCAGGTAACTGTGCGTTGTTTTCGATCACGGTGCTACCGTCGGGCGATATGGCTGGCATCGCCCAGTTGCGGACCTGCTTGCCAACGCTCGGCAGTGAAAGGACCTGCGTGTTCGTCAATAGGTCAAAAGTCGAGGTGGCTACGTCACCGCCGATAATCAAGGTGGAGCCGTTCGCAGAGACCGAGTGACAAGTACTGCAGGTATTGCTGATGCCAGCAGCCGCTAGAAAGTCCTCCGGGGCGCCAGCGTCGGGCTTGATTCGCATCACGCGACCAATGTTATTGGCCCAGTAATATACGGTTCCGCGGAGCGCTCCGTTGGCAACGGTCCAATCGTGGTCAATTACCGTTGTTGCCGCGCTACCCCCAGCCGGAAGGCGATTCACCTTGAGGTCGACAGCGCCACCGTTTCCGCTTTCTGTCAGAGGTGTCCACACTGCCGGGTCCAACAAGTGACGCGCAGGCGGGTCGGCGGTCGTAAATACGTTGAATTCGGTAAATGGCCCAACCAGTTTAACGTAGTATTTGTCCCCCGCTCCACCGCCATTCCACATCAGCTCGGGCGCCAACAGGCCCTTTGGAAAGACGGTCTTGTCGTAGGGGTAGGCCCAGGTGATGCTCCCATCTTGTCCCCCCGTTGGATTCTGCAAGACCGCGATTTCCTCGGGGGTAAACCCTCCCGGGTTGAGGGTCTTTTTGATGTTGACCGTCACCTGCGCGGTCGCCGTGATACCGGCGTAAGTGGCATTGAGGGTGACCAGTCCGCCGACGTTTCCTGAGGCGGTCACAACGCCTGTGCCATCTGTATTTGCGACGCCAGAGAGGTCAACCACCCAGGCGTTGGGTTGGACCTCCACGCCGTCGAGTGTGGCGTTGAAGTCGACGGGCATGGCCACACCGTCCACCACGTCGATCGTGGCGGAGGGCGGAACCAGCGCTAGTTCACCAGCGCTACCCCCCCCTGTTTGACAACCAAAGCAGGCGCCACCTGCTCCGCCCGTTCCGCCCGCACCCGTGGACTCATTCCCGGCCGCGCCACCTGCCCCCGGCCCCGTACTAGCACTTTCCTCAGTGCAACCAAAGCCAACGGCAGCAACGCTCAGGACGATAGCGCCCAAGTCTTTAGACAATTGGCTACGTTTCATCATCTCCAAACTCTACCTGGTACGGATTGCCCCCGGGTAGAAATCTTGGGGCCGTCAGCGCGGTGGTTCACGTAAGCGATAGCCAACGCCAGCCTCGGTGACGAGGAGCAGCGGTCGCGCAGGTGTACTCTCGATCTTGCGGCGAAGTTGGGCCATGTGCACGCGCAAGTAGTGCGTCTGTTCAACCGACTTGGGGCCCCAAATCTCGGTCAAGAGCTGACTGTGCGTGACCACCTTGCCGACGTGCTTCGACAGCAACGCAAGCAACTTGAACTCGATCGGAGTGAGGTGAACCTCGGCGCCAGAGAGCCAAACGAGGTGGCTCTCAAAGTCAACCGTTAGCGGCCCAACGGTCACCGAAGACGGTGGAGTCTGACGTGAGGCTGAGTGGCGCAAGGCCACGCGAACGCGCGCCAAAAGCTCCTCTGTGCCGAAGGGTTTCATTACGTAGTCATCAGCCCCAGCATCCAGCACCTCGACCTTGTCAGACTCGCGGTCGCGGGCGCTCACGATCAGGATGGGAACGTTCGTGAAAGAGCGCAGCTGGCGCGTAACTACCAGTCCATCACCGTCCGGCAACCCAAGGTCCAGGATGATAAAGTCTGGACGGTGCGAGGAGAACATCGCCAGCGCCTCGCGCGCGGTGCTCGCTTCGACGACAGCGAACCCATTACTGCTAAGTGTCGTACGGAGAAATCTGCGCATGGGAGCTTCGTCTTCGACCACGAGGCCCTTGACCAACTGCGCTTTCATGTGTGCTCCCCCGCTGGGCGCATATGAATGATAAATCGCGTGCCACGCGTGCTATCCGCAAGCGCTACTCGGCCGTGATGCGCCTCAACGATACCTCGTACGATTGCGAGTCCGAGCCCAACGCCAATCGAGCCAGCGCTTCGTACAAACTTCTGAAAGAGTCTGGCCTTTACTTCTTCGGGAAGCCCAGGACCATCGTCTGCGATCTCGACCACCACCCAGCCACCATCTTCGTGGGCCGACACAATGACGTGGGTACCGGCTGGAGTATGGCGAACCACGTTTTCCAGCAGGTTGAGGAATACCTGCTCAAAGAGGACCGGGTCACACGCCACGAAAGGCACCTCACCCAAACGCAACTCGACTTCATGCTGAGTCAACCGCTGCTCCAAGCGTGTGAGAGCAGCCCCCAGAAGTTCCTCGAGGGGCACGGCCTGCGTATCCGGCTGGACGCCTGCCTCCAGCCGCGTCATCGCCAAAACCTTTGCCAAGAGCCGCTCCAAACGTTCGGCCTCTTCGCAGATGGTTTGAACCATGTCGGCTCGTTCTGGCTCCGCAAGCGAGGAAGCCCCCTGTCGCAGGGTCGTTGCTGCGCCGGTTATCGTCGCCAACGGCGTACGAAAGTCGTGCGAGACGGCACTAAGGATGGAACTGCGAATCTCCTCGAGCTTGGCCCGCCGAACCTGCGCCGTCAGATTCGCGATGACCAAACCAACCAGGAACATCACGAGAAACGTTAGCAGGTGCCGAACGTCCTTCACCGCAAACGTCAAGTACGGGGGGACAGCAAAGAAGTCGAAACTTGCAACCGAGAGCAACGATGCAACGAGAGCAGCTGCGCGATCGGTGCGCAGCGCAACGACCATGATCGCGAGGAGGTACAGCATCACGATCTCTTCGAGCCCGAGCAGTCCGCGGAGCAAGACGGCGACGAAGGTTGTGATGGCTACGGCGAACAGAGCAAACGCGAGAGTTCCAACTCTCCGCATCGGCGCTCGGTAGCAGCTTATCGCTGGCGCGAAACGCTTAACCGGTCCAGGACGAGAACAACCGCGATCACTAGCGCGATCGATGGCTCACCCACGAGAGGCTCGCCCCGCCAGACTGCGAAAAGGAAGCGGGTCACCGCCAAAACGATCGCGGCAACCAAAGCAAAACTCAGCGCACTCCAACGCGCGCGCGGTAGCAGGTTCTGCTCGGCCGACGAATTCCGACGATAAGCGTCCACGAGCGCAAACTATGTCGACCGCTGTGGGGTCAGCCGTCAAGGTTGCCCATCGCCGCGTAAAGATTTCGTAAAGACTCGCGAGAACCTTTGGTGTCCGGATCTGAGCGAGTTACGCCCTCTCGAATGTCGCACAAGCTCGAAGGACAGTCCTCTCACGGCCCAAGCCGTGATGAGAAAGCTGACGCACAACCTCCAGCGCAGCCAAGTGGCGGCGGGAGTGAGAACAAAGACGCACCGCCTTCTCCGCGTACCAACGAGCATCATCACGGCAGCGCGCTCGGGCTCGCCCTAGCCGCGCTGGGCATCGTCTTCGGTGATATCGGGACCAGCCCGCTTTACGCGTTGAAAGAGTGCGTAAACGGCTCGCACGGCGTAGAAGCCACCACGAGCAACGTCTTGGGCTTGCTATCGCTCATGTTCTGGAGCGTGCTCAGCGTCGTCAGCTACAAGTACCTGACGTTCATCATGCGCGCCGACAACCAGGGCGAAGGCGGCATTCTCGCGCTACTGGCATTGCTGCCGGAGAGCCGAGGAGCTCGGCCAGCCAAACTCACGGCGCTGGTGGCGTTGGTGCTGTTCGGCGCTGCCCTGTTGTACGGCGACGGCATGCTGACCCCAGCGATCAGCGTGCTTTCGGCGGTGGAGGGATTGGAGGTCGCGACAGACACGTTCAAACCTGCCGTGGTGCCCATCACCGTAGGAATCTTGATTGCGCTGTTCGCAATTCAGAAGCGGGGCACTGACTCGATCGGCAAGGTTTTTGGGCCGATCATGGTGCTGTGGTTCGTCACGCTTGCTGGGCTCGGCATCCTGGCCATTACCAAACACCCCGGTGTGCTCGTCGCGATCTCCCCGATCCACGCGGTGAGCTTCTTTCAGCAGAACGGCTTCCACGGCTTCGTGGTGCTCGGCGCTGTCGTACTATGCATCACTGGTGGGGAGGCGCTCTATGCAGACATGGGGCACTTCGGTCGGAAGCCAATTCAGCTTGCTTGGTACGGCGTTGCCATGCCCGCCCTGCTGCTCAATTACTTTGGTCAAGGAGCGCTCATCATTGCGGCGGATGAAGCGGTGAAGCCCACCGTCGTGGCGAATCCGTTCTACGCACTGGCGCCAAGCGCGCACGCTATCTACCCCTTGGTAGCGCTCGCGACGGCAGCGACGATCATCGCCTCCCAGGCCCTTATCTCGGGCGCGTTTTCACTCACGAGGCAAGCCGTTCAGCTCGGATTTCTACCCCGTGTAACGATCACTCACACCTCGAGCACGACGGAAGGGCAGATCTACATCCCCGAGATTAACTGGCTGCTAGCGATTGGTTGTCTGGCTTTGGTGCTCGCCTTCAAACAGTCGAGCAACCTCGCGGCGGCCTACGGAATCGCTGTCACAGGCACAATGGCTATCACCTCTATTGCCTATTACGTCGTCGCGCGCGAGCGCTGGAAGTGGAGCAGGGCGCAGGCGGTGCCGTTGGTTGCAACCTTTCTCTTGGTTGACCTTGCATTCTTGGGTTCAAACGCGCTCAAGTTCTTTCATGGTGGATTCGTTCCAGTCGTAATTGCGATCGGAATCTTCTTTGCGATGACCGTGTGGAAACGCGGCCGAGCGCTGCTCGGAGACTATTTCCAGCGTGCGGCAAGACCCCTCGAGACCTTCCTCTCGGGCCTTGGGAAGAATGTATTTGTAGACGAGGGCTCCGAGGCGATCCAGCTCGTTCGTGTTCAAGGTGCTGCCGTCTTCCTGACGTCCAACTCGAGCGGCACGCCTCCGCTCTTGCTCCACCACGCACGGCACAACAAGGCCATTCAAGAGCACGTGCTGTTGGTTACGGTGGTCACCGAGCGCATACCTCGCATCACAAAGGAGCGGCTGCGACTCGAGCCGCTGGAGCATGGGTTCTACCGGCTAAACATTCGGGTTGGCTTCATGGAGACCCCCAACGTGCCGAGGGCCCTCGCTGTCGCCATCAAGGCCTACAAGCTGCCGTTTGAGCTCAAGCAGGTTACACCTACTACCTTGGCCGCGAGACGTTGCTTGCCACGAGCCGTGGTGAAATGACAGGAAGGGCGGAAGCGGTATTCTCGTTCCTGACGCGGAACTCCCAGAACGCGACGCGCTATTTCGGGATTCCGCCCGAACGGGTTGTGGAGATCGGCATGCAGATCGATCTGTAGGCTTCGCGTCGACCAATGTTGTCGCACCTGGGCTCAAGCATTGTAACCTCCCGGGCATGATGGCTCGCGTACGACTGTTGGCAGCACTTCTGCTCGCTTCCTGCGCGAGTCTGCGAGCGGGGAAGGAAGAGGCTGAGCCAATCGCAATCTACGGCTACGATGGCCTGCCGGGGGAACCGCCCCCCACCTGTAAACGGCTGGGCAAGGTCGAGACCACGCGGATCGAAAACAAGGAGATTCCGCTGGACGAGCTTGCGGAAGCGGCTCGCAGCCAAGGGGGAAACGCGATCGCCTACCCCAAACGAACCGGATTCAAAGACGGATTCGTAGGCAAGGAGTATGCGTTTCGTGCCATTGCGTTTGCGTGCCCAAACACGAAGCCAGTTACCAGCGCTTCGACGAGCGTCAGCGCCAAGCCGGCCAACTGAACTTCAGGGTCGGATAGCGTCGGGTGTCCGCTTCGCGGGAAAGCTCGCTGGACTACCTCGACGCCGGCACTGCTTGACTCCGCCCCGCGGACGCGTTCCACCGCGTCGATGCTAGCGGCCTTTGTTCGGCTCCTCCGCAAGGACTACTGGGAAGATGTCATCACGGACTGCGAGCAAGCCCGTGGCGACTCCGAGACCCGACTGGGCCGGGTCAGCGTTCAGAAGAGGCTTGCGACCACCGTCCTCTTGGTCATTGCGTGCCTCATGTTTGTGCGTTTTGCCGGAAACGAGGCAGAACTTGGCTGGGCAGTTAATGGGTTGAAGGCACTCGGGCTTCCCACTGAAGCCGAAGCGTTCCGCAAGCTGATGGACCCCAAGAATGCCAATGGGCAAATTTGGAGAAAGGTCTGGTGGGCGGGCGCGCGCGTTACTGGGTACGGCCTGCTTCCGGCGTTGCTAGGCCCACGAATGACTGGGCTCTCCTTGGCTGAGTTGGGACTTGGCTTTGGAGACCTACGTAAGCACGCGAGAACCTACGGATTCCTCTTTGCTGTGATGATGCCAGCCATTTTTCTGGCCTCTTTCGGCGCTGGCTTTCAGGCGAAGTACCCATACTACAAGCTCGCAGCGAATGAGGCGCTGTGGCCGCGGTTCGTACTCTGGGAGTTGCTTTACATTGCAAACTTCGTGGGGGTCGAACTCTTCTTTCGAGGTTTCTCGATTAGAGCTTTACGTCCCTATATTGGTTATTCCTCTATCTTCTTGATGATGGTCCCCTACGCCATGATTCACTTCGGCAAGCCGCTACCAGAGGCCGTTGGATCAATCATAACGGGCTTTGTTCTAGGCACGTTGAGCGTAAAGCACCGGTCCATCTGGGGCGGGGTCTTCCTGCATGTGTCCGCTGCCTGTTCCATGGATTTGTACTCGCTTTGGCATCAAGGTCGGCTCTAGCGAGGCACGGTCGCTACATTTCTCTTGCTTGACTCCGCGAGAGCAGCATAAGCCGCTAACCATGGGATCCAGCTCAGTGCATGGGGTTTTGCTAAGCCTATGTCTCAGTTGCGGGGCAGCGGAGGTTGCCACGGTGGACAATGCTGAGCCGATGCCGACAGGGCGTGATTGTGCGATGGCCATAACCCGCTGCGGCGGTGGTCGCTGCATCGCGGAGATCGACAATCAATGCAAGTTGCCAATCACCTGTCGGCTGAGCATCGAGTCGCTATGTCAGACCTCCAACGGCGAGGTTGGGCCAGCCAACGCCTCGACCAAAGAGGTTACGACCTTGGGCGCACAGCAAAGGACGCTCGAGGCCATAACCAGCTGTGGACAAGGCATTCCGGTAACCACGCGCGTCACTTCGCTCGAGTGTCTCTGAGCCGTTAGCAACGGTTTCGCGCGCTTGACATTTCTCCGTGCAGCGCATCTCGTGTCTTCCATGCGCGCAAAACGGGTGTGGGTGCTTCCGGCGTTGGCGTTTGGTCTTCTGATTTCGGCGGGCTACGGTTGCGGGGATTCAGCGGGGACCGGGGGAAGCGGGGGCGATCCTGCGGGTGGTAGCGGCGGCGTTGGAGCGGGTGGAGCTGCCACAGGCGCCGGGGGAATTGGAGGCCAAGCGGGGTCCCAGCTCACGGGCGGAGGCGGCAATACGTTTATGGAGTGCACTGGCACCGTCTGTGGCGACGGCGGTTGTTGCGACCCACGTGCGGAAGAATGCGTCTCGGCGATGTGTCTACCCACGTGTGACTCGGCAATTCGTTGTGGGGCTGACCTCGCAACCTGCTGTGATGTCGGTCAAGTTTGCATCTCGGAGCAGTGCGAGACGCCGGGTGCACCTTGCAGTGACTGGGCGGACTGCAACGAGGATGAGTTCTGCGATCCGGCGGTGGGAGCGTGCCTGCCACAGCCGCCAGGCGAGCCAGTCTGTGAATACAAGCCGCCGACAGGGCCGCTGACCCCCGTTCTCGAGTGGGCCTGGACGGAGAGCCCGATCTTCCCGACGTCGCGACAAGTCATCAACATGCCGGTTGTAGTGGACCTCGAGGGAGACGGAACGCCCGACGTCGTGTTCGTTACCTCAGACGGCTTCAGCCCCAACGGTCCGGCGTATTTGCGCGCACTCAATGGCTCAACCGGAGTCGAGAAATGGGATGCCAACGTTGGGGTCTACGCCGACGCTGCGCGGGTGCAACCACGAGCAACGCCAGCAGCCGCCGATATTGACGGGGATATGCGACCCGAGATCATCAGCGCCAAGATGGGAGGTGGGCTGATTGCCTTTGAGCATGATGGCACGGTCAAGTGGACGAGCACACAAGCGGACGGTGTCACCCCATGGACCGTTGGGCTCGACTCAGTGACGCTCGCTATCGCCGACTTCGAGGGCGATGGGTCAGCAGAGATTATCGCTGGCGGAGCCGTATTTAGCTCAGCCGGCGTGCTTCGTTTCAACAGTGGCGCATTGGTTGGCGCCAACCTGAGTACCTACGGCGCAGTGAGCATCGTTGCTGACCTGGATGCAACACCACCCCAAGAACTGGTCAGCGGCCGCCGCGCCTTCCGTGCGAACGGAGACCTCTATTGGGATAATGGCCTGAGCGATGGCTATCCTGCTATCGCCGACCTCGACCTCGATGGGACACCCGAGCTTGTCGTTGTCTCCAACGGGACCGTGCGCGTGCAATCGGCGACGACTGGAGCCGTACTTGCGCAGGTCACGATGCCAGGCACTGGAGTAGGCGGGCCGCCCACGATTGCTGATTTCGACGCAGATGGCATTCCTGAAATTGCCTCGGCGAACGGCAGTGCCTACAGCGTATACGAGTATACGGGCGGAGCTACCCCACTCCTTACCGTGAAGTGGCAGTCAGCAACCCAAGATCTCTCCTCGAACCGTACTGGCTCCTCGGTGTTCGACTTCCAAGGGGACGGCTCCGCAGAGGTCGTCTACAATGACGAATGCTATTTCCGAGTCTACAGCGGAACGGATGGCTCAACGCTCTATGAAGTAGCCAACTCCTCTGCAACGATTCACGAGTACCCGGTGGTCGTTGACGTCGACGGAGACAACAACACAGAGGTGGTCATCGTAGCCAATGACCTCAATCATAACGCCAATACCTGCCCTTACGGACTAGGCGGCGCGAGGCATGGTGTGTTCGCCTACGGGGATGCGGCCGACAACTGGGTTCGCACCCGCAAGGTTTGGAATCAGCACGCCTACCACATTACCAATATCAACGGTGACGGCACACTGCCGCTTTCGGAGTCCTTCAGTTGGCTCCCGCCTGGGCTAAATAACTATCGACAGTCGAGCCAAGGCAATGGGGTATTCAATTCGCCTGATCTGCAAGTGAGCCTCGAGGCAAGCTTGCAGAACTGCCCCGACGCACTTCAACTGGTCGCCAGGGTGCGCAACCAGGGCAGCTTGGGCGTACCAGCAGGTGTCAGCGTTCGTTTCTACCTTGGCGCCAGCTCGAGCGGAACGTTGCTCGGGGAAACGTTTACCAGCCAGATCCTGCTGCCGGGCCAATATGAAGAGGTGACCCTCGATTACAATGTTGGTCCTGGGGACACGGACCTGGGATTCTTCGTTGAGGTGGACGTCGATGATGCGGGTGCGAGCGCCATCAACGAGTGTCTCGAAGACAACAACGCCGCTTTACTAAGCGGCGTTTCGTGCCCGACGGCGGGCTAGTAGTTCCGTTGCCAACCAGCGGGCGTTTCTTCAGTGCATCCGCCTTGGCGGATGCACTGAAGAGCATTGCTAGACGCGCAAGCCCGGCGCCGGGAACTTGGAGCAGAGCTCTTTCACCGAGGCGGCAATGCGAGCGAGCGTCGCTTCGCTTTGATCCTTCGCCACTTCGTCCATGAAGCCGGCGAGCGCGAGCATCTCCGGCGCTTCCATGCCTCGCGAACTTACTGACGGCGTTCCGATGCGTATCCCAGACGGGTCCATCGGCTTGCGCGGATCAAACGGGATAGCGTTGTAGTTGCAAACGATGCCGGCCCGATCGAGCGCCTGCGCGTAGGGCTTACCGCCAATTCCTTTGGGCGTGAGATCAATCAATAGCAGGTGATTGTCGGTTCCCCCTGTGATGAGGGAGAACCCGCGCTCCAAGAGCGCGTTGGCCAGGACCTGAGCGTTGTTGACCACACGCTGCGCGTACGCCTTGAAGCTTGGTAGTGTGGCCTCGAGCGCGGCGACCGCAATGCCCGCCGTGGTGTGATTGTGTGGACCGCCCTGCAGACCAGGGAAGACCGCTCGGTCGATCACCGCAGCGTGCTCGGGTTTACAGAGGATCATGCCTCCGCGAGGCCCACGCAGCGTCTTGTGCGTGGTCGAGGTCACCACGTCGGCGATGCCAACAGGAGACGGGTGGAGCCCTGCTGCGACCAAGCCCGAGATGTGAGCGATATCGGCTGCGAGAATCGCTCCCACTTCGTCGGCGATGCTGCGGAACGCGGCAAAGTCGAGAGCACGGGGGTAGGCGGTGGTGCCAGCCCAAATCAGCTTCGGGCGGTGCTCGAGCGCGAGCTTGCGCACCTCCTCCAAGTCAATTCGGTGATCGGTGCTGCGAACGCCGTAGGGCACGCTCTTGAAGAACTTGCCGGTGATGCTGACCGAGTGGCCGTGCGTGAGATGGCCCCCAGCAGGTAGCCCAAGCCCCATCACCGTCTCACCCGGCTTCACGAAGGCGAGATAGACGGCAAGGTTTGCCGGACTCCCGGAATAGGGCTGCACGTTCACGTGAAGACTGTTCGCGTCGAGCAAGGGCGTAGCAAACAGCGAGGCGATACGCGACTTGGCGAGCTCTTCGACTTCATCGATTAGCTGCTGGCCCTCGTAGTAGCGCTTCTTCGCGTAGCCCTCCGAGTACTTGTTCGTCAGGCAGGAGCCGGAAGCATCCAAGACGGCCTGGGAGGCGTAGTTCTCGCTAGCGATGAGGCGAAACTTGTCCGCCTCACGCTGCTCTTCACGACGAATGAGCTCGTGAAGAACCGGGTCTACAGCGGACAACGGTGCCCGACCTTCAATTGAAGACATCAGCGCACCTCGAAATCGCCACGACTCAAGATGTCAGCGACACGCCAAAGGAAGGAGTTGGCTAGGACGCCATCGATGATGCGGTGGTCGTAGGAGAGCGCCATGTACATCACAGGGTGAATCGCGATGCTGTCCTCTTCACCGTGCGTTACGACGACCGGGCGCTTCTTGATCTCGCCCATGCGCAAGATGCCCACGTTCGGTTGCGAGATGATCGCTGCGCCGAACATGTTGCCCTTGAGGCCTGGGTTGGACACGCTGAACGACGTCCCCGAGAGGTCGTCGGCTGTAACCTTGCCGGCCTTGGCTCGCTGCGCGAGCTCGTCGATCGATGAGGCCATGCCGCGCAAGGTCAGCGTGTCCGCGCGCTTGATGCTCGGCACCACGAGCCCACCTGGGGTGTCGACAGCGACGCCCAGGTTCACGTCCCGAAGCCGCACATAGCTGCCCTCGAGCACTCGCGCGTTCACGTCCGGGTGCTCGCTGAGAGCCCGGACCGTGGCCGTGCAGATGAAGGCCAAGAACGTCAGCGGAACGCCTTCTTTCTTGAAACGGTCTTTGTGTTGGTCGCGCAGCTTGGACGTAGCAGCGAGATCAACCTCGGCGACCGTCACCACGTGAGGCGACACCTGCTTCGAGTAGACCATGTGGTCTGCAGTGATGCGGCGGCGACGATTGAAGGGCACCACCTCATCCCCCGGCTTGGGGCTGTACGCGGGCACCTTGTAGCTTCCGAAGCCAACGCCTGGGACCGGTGGAACAAAGCCACCAGCCGAGGCCAACAGAGCCGAGAGCTCCGCAGGCGCTGAGGCAGCGGCTTGAGCAACGGCGCGCGCTGCCGTTTCCAAAACGGCGGGTGCCGAGGGCGTCACCAGAGCGGGCGCCGCCGCGGGAGCGCCTTGAGCAGCTCGCAGCACGTCCGTATGTGTAACCCGCCCGTGTTCCCCCGTACCTTGGACCCCCGCGAGGGATACGCCGTGTTCCTGCGCAATTCTCCGTGTGCTCGGAGACGCCAGAGGCGCACCGGCCGGAGCAGGGGCTGGGGTCGCCACAGCCACGGGTTGTGATACAGCCGCCGGAGCAGAAGCTCCGGAAGAAGCCGTCTCGTCAATTTGGCATAGAAGACCGCCCTTGGCGACGATCTGACCTTCGGTTGCGATGAGCTTCGTCACGCGCCCACGCACAGGTGCGCGCACTTCGGTGTCGGCCTTGTCGGTCGCGACCTCGAGTAGAACCTGCTCGCGTTCAACGAGGTCTCCCTCGCGAACGACCCACTTGGTCACAGTGCCTTCGGCAACGCTTTCGCCCAGCTGCGGCATCGGGACGTCGATCATTTGGCTCCTTTTTCGATGATGCTGGTACTCGCGAGACCGGTCAGGTGCAACCCTTGAGTGATTCCGGCAGGCAGCGCCCGAGGACACCGACAGCGAAGCCACGCTTCTTATGCGAAGAGCGTGGCTTCGGCGGCGCGGATCTCGCGAGGTTCAGTTAGATTTTTTTGGTGAAGAGCGCCCCACCAACGACGCCGGCGCCTTGCCGTGCGCGAACAACCAGCTTCACTGGCGCAGCAAACAGCATTTGCCACTTGTAGCAGTTGATGCGGGCCATCGCTCCAACATCGCTGTCATAAGCCAACGGTTGCGCTGCCATCTGTGCAAGTGCTGGCTGAAGCCCAAGCACCGTCGGATCGATCACGAGCTGCGCATCCACCTCGGTGACGTTGGGAAATCCGTTGGCGATCGCGGTGTAACAGACGGACGCGTCGATGTAGAACGCCTCGCTCGAAACGGTTCCACCCTCAGGCACGTTGCCGCAGACGTTGAACTTGGGCTGCATCCCGGTCGCTTCACCAACAGCGCGCTGGCCAATGGCGGCGGCAAGGTTGGCCTGCTGAACCGCATCGCAGGGCATGACCTGAGCGACCGGAGGAGCCGTCGTCGTGGCTACCGGCGGCGCGGTGTACGTCGGCGGTGGAGTCACTGGGTATTCGGGCTCGCTACTGCAGCCCATCCCAACGAAGCCACTCACCGCGACCATTGCCGCAAACACACTCTGTCCGATCTTCATCCTGCCGGTCCTCCAGCTTTTCACACGGGTTTCTGAATTAGGTGCGCTAGGATACGCAAGCTTGCGCCAATAAGGGTTGGGAGAATACATTCCCAGAAATTGCGTCGAACACTCTGAAAGCCTGAAACCAGTCCGGCTCTCGACCCATCGGCTCTTCAACGTTCTTCCATATCCTCAAGGAGGCCCTGTGTACCGCTCCCTCGTTCTCGGCTCACTCTTCGCAATGGTTTTCGTCGGTTGTGACAAGCAGCAGGAGCCGCAATACGGGTACGGGCAACAGCCGGGGTACGGCCAGCCGGGGTACGGCCAGCCGGGATACGGCCAGCCGGGGCAACCTGGGTATGGGCAACCGCAGCCGGGCTACCCCACGCAGCCGGGCTACCCCACGCAGCCGGGCCAGCCCACGCAGCCGGGCCAGCCGGGCCAGCCGACGCAGCCAGGCCAACCCGCACCCGGCTTCTCTCTGCCCGGAATCCCCGGGTTCACGCTTCCCGGGATGGGGCAACCGGCGCAACCCGGTCAGCCCGGTCAGCCGGCTTCGGGTGGTGGCATGGCGCAGCCAATGGACCCGAACATGGCGCAGGTCGCTGTGGTTCCGCTGTTCCAACTCCAGAGCCAGCATGCCCAAGGCATGACGAAGGAGGGCCCGGTGCTCGCCGGGAACTTCCAACAAGGACAAACGTTGGAGCAAGCATTCACGGTGATGCCCGGTAAGTGCTACACGATCACCGCCACCGGGGCAGGGATCAGCGAGCTAGACGTGCACCTCGTGCTGACCACTCCCATCCCGGGTGCGTCGCCCGTTCTGGCTCAGGACAACATGCAAGGGAGCAACGCGGTCGTTGGTGGAAACGGCGCGTGTGTTCGCTGGCAAGGGTTCGTCGGCGCGAACGCCAAGTTCGTGATGACCGCGACGGCTGGTGGTGGTGTCGCCGCCGCCCAGCTCTACGTCAAGTAGAGCCCCTTCGTCGTCAGAGCAAAGCCCATGCCCTTCAGGCGTGGGCTTTCGTGTTTTGTTCGCAGTCGATCGGGGTCATTTGCAAACCGACGGCAGGAGTCGGTCGGCTTCTCCGGGAGGAAGATCCATTTCCAAGACGGTCGACCCTTGGCGCGCAAAGGAACCTTTTCGCTGTCCTCGGATGTAGCTCTCAGCTGCAGACTCCGAAGGGAATTTGAGCGCAACCACCGTACCGCTTTCGCTTCCTCGGGCGAACGTATTGCCTCTTCCTTCCGGCCCAAGACAGCGGAAGTTCACCATATCTCCGGAGCAGACGATCGCTGTCCCCGAAACACGCCAACCGAGCCGTTCCATTGCCGAGCGGATTCCTGCTTGAGAGGAGGTCAACGTCGTGCAGGTCTGCGACCGAAGCGTTGGGGGCGGTTCCGCAGTCGGCAGTGGAGTGGGAGTGGGCGGTGGCGCCGGAATTGATGGCAGCTTGGCGCTTGGCCTGGGCGGCGTTTGCTCGCTGGGATCCTCATCGCTCTCCTCAATCACTGCCCGCTTCTTTTTCTTCTTCGGCTGGGAGTCGGAGGAATCAGTTGTTCGCGACTTCTTTTCTGGCTCTCGGAACACCCACAACGCAAGCGCCGAAGCAACCGCAACGGCGGTGACCACCCCCACAATCAACGGCCAACGTCTCCTAGGTGCGACGGCTGCGTGAGCTGGACTTGGTTGGGCGTACGGCGCGGAAGCTAGATGCACCTGAGCTGGCCACGCCACGCCTGGGGAGGTCGGAGAGAAAGCTGTGGACGAGACCTTCGCCTGCTGTTGTTGGGAGACTGGGGGAGACTGAAGAGAATCGGTGATCGCCCTTGCCATCTCCGACGCGTTGGCAAACCGGGCACTGGGCTCAATCTGTGTAGCACGCACCAAGACCGGGCCCAGCTGTGATGCTGGAAGCCAGCTCGGTAGAACAAACGGCTTGGCCTCGATGCGAATGCGGACGACGTCCATCACACTCGCGTCAGAGCCAAACAGCGGCCGCCCGCCAAGCATTTCGATCATCACCACGCCAAGAGCAAACAGGTCAGTTGCTGGAAACAGGTTGGCACCAAGCAACTGCTCGCGAGGCATGTAGGCGGGAGTTCCCAGTGCCATACCGGCCTGTGTCAACCCAGCGAACGTGCCCGGGTTGATCGACTTTGCGATGCCAAAATCGAGCACTTTGACGCGCCCATCCTCGCTTCCTCCCATGAGAAAGATGTTGGCCGGCTTGATATCCCGATGAATCACGCCAAGCGAGTGGGCGTGCTCAAGCGCCTTGAGGATCTCGAGTGCGATGCGTGCAACGCGCGGGGCAGCGATACCTCCGTGCGCCAAAATCTCGTCCTCGAGGCTCCTTCCCTTGAGCATCTCGAAGGCAATGAAGAGAGCGCCTGATGCCCAATCAGTCCCCGACGACAGCACCTTCACGGCGTTTGGATGATCGATGCGGCGGGCGAGCTCAGCTTCACGCCGAAAGCGATCCGCTCCGCCGGCCATGTTCATCACACGGCTCGAAAGCACCTTGACCGCAGCTCTGCTTCCGTCGTGAACGTCGGTGGCCGCATACACGACTCCGAAGCCGCCGGCGCCCAACACGTGGTCCACGCGATAACGCTGCCCGATGGTCTGCCCCAGAGCGAAGCTATCTGGGTCGCGATCGGTGAGCGGGTCTTGGGTCACGGGCCTCGATTGTAGACCTCATTCCCTTCAGACTGCGACGTACTACCAACGACAAAGGCCACACAGTCAGCGTGGCCTTCGGACTCGAGAGCGCGTCGAGTCATTCTTTTGCTATCAGCGATGCGATCAGGCGACGGCTTCTTTGATCGCCTTGATCGGCCGCGCGCGAACCGACTTGCTCTTCGGCTTGGCCGGGAAGTTCATCGGCTGACCGTTGAACGGGTTGGTACCGGTGCGGGCCTTGGTGGCGGCCTTGTCAACCACGCGGAACTTGGCGAAGCCTGGGAGGGTGAAGATCTTGCTCTTCTTCAGCTCCTTGTGGCCAACCTCAGCAAGCGAATCCAGCAGGGACTTAACCTGCTTACGGGAAATCTCCTCACCCACCGCCTCAGCGATCGCCGTGATGAGACCGTTCTTCGTCAGTGCTTTCGCCTTCTTCGGTGCTGCTGCCTTGTTCGTTGCCATGATTCATCCTCCGGGAAATCGAGGGGACGCATGCCCCACTCGGTGAGCGCGCCTGTGCAGCGCAACGGTGCGTAAAGTACACGCGTTTGCTTTCCGCGAAAGTCGAAAGTGCTAAAACGTTCAGCCGAGTCGCGCGATCAGGTCTCGAGCCTCAACCAGTGTGCTGTCTTCGGCCAGTGATTTTTCGAGCATCAACTTAGCCCGACGAGCGTCTCCAGCCTTAACGGCGATGCTACCGAGGTGGAAGTAGGCGACCGCACGGTCACGCGTGGAGATACTACCGTCTGGCTTCAGCAGCGTGACGGCACGGAAGGCCCGTTGAGCCACATCTTGCTCGTCGAGGTCCACCGCCAAGAGCCCAAGTTCAAGAGCGAGGCTGCCGTTCTGAGGTTGGTTGTCAAACGCCTTGCCCAACGCCTCGATCGCATCGCTCAAGTTGCCGCCCTTCGCTTCAACACGATAGAGCGCGTAGTAGGCTTGGCCTAGTTCACGAGAGCGCTTCGACTTGTGTGATGCAATCACCCCAGCCATGATTTCGCGCGCTTCCTCCCCACGACCCAGAACGGCCAACGCTTCTGCGAGGAGCTGCAGCACGTCTTGGCTGTCGTGCTGGATCAACTTCGCTTCTTCGAGCACCCGCGACGCCCGCTCTGCCGCAGCGGCGGTCACTGTGCCGTCATCTCCCGTGCTGTAAAGCAGCAAGCGAGCTGCCTCAAGCAGTCGCTCCAGACGAGCCGCATCGTCTTCGAGACAATGCGCCTCCGCCACGATCAGGTCGGCGAGTTCTGCGATTGCCCCGGTTTCTTCGTAGACCGAACGAAGCGCCGCCCTCACGGCCTCGTCGTTCGGATCGGAGCCAAGAGCCCGCTCGAGCCCAGGACGCGCGAGGCTAGGACGGCCCAAACGAACCGTACACTCGTAGAGGCGCAGAGAAATGCGGCTCAAAGCCGCGCCGCTAGCGATCGCGCAGGCACGGGCATAGGCGGTGGCGGCGGCGTCATCACGCCCTGCACTCTCCTCGATTTGCGCCAGTGTTGCGAGCAACTCAGGGTTCTGAGGATCGCGCGCGAGCTCCGAATCGAGCACCGTCCGAGCAGCCCCTGGATCACCGCTCGCGGCTAATACCTCAGCGAGCTTTCGGCGCAGCTCTCCTTCCGTACGGCGAGAGGCACTTGGATCCGTCGTGATGCGACTGAGGGCCGCCTCGAGGTGAGCACGCAACTCTGCCGCGTATTGACCCTCCGAATGTTGGTAGGCAGCCTCGAGATCGTCGAGGGCCGCGTCGCTTTCGCCCACCGCTTCACGCAGCACGGCCCGCGAAAACAGCAACCAAGCGTCCTTCGCGTCGGCCGCCAACGCGCGATCGACAGCAGCGATGGCCCGCGCATGTTGGGAGGTCGTGGCGCAAGCATCCATCAATGCAAACAGGGTATCGCGATCGTCTGGGTCAACGTCGAAAGCGTCCGAGTACAAGTCGGCAGCCTCCCGCGGGTCGCCATCCGCTTTGACGGTCTCAGCGGCGGCCAGCAGCAGCTCCTTCTTTGCCTTCGGGTCCTGAATGAACTGGGCTTCACCTGCTGAAAGGCGCGCCAACCCGAGACGATCTCCTCGCTCAGAATAGAGGTTCGTCAGCCGCTGCTTCAGTTCGGTGTTGCGACCGTTGGACTTGTAGCCGGCTGTGAGCGCTCGCTCTGCCCCGACGGCATCCCCGGAAGCAAGCTTCATGTCTGCGACGCGGAGCGCGAGACGCACCGCCTCATCCCCTTGCTCACGCATGAGCAGGCGGTCGAGCAGATCACCAAGAACGACCGAGTCTTCTCGTTCGGTGTGCAAGCGAACCGCGGCACGTAGCGCGTCAAGGTTGTCCTCGTCCCAGTCGAGAGCGCCATGGAATGCATCGAGCGCGGCATCGACGTCCCCGCTCTTTTCGCGGAGCTCCCCAATTCGATTCGAGAGAGAGACAACTCGCGGTTTGTCGGAGGCATCCTTCGCTGCATCGAGCTGGCGTTCGAGCAAGATCGCCAGTTGATCGTGGCGACCGAGCTTGTTGTAGATGCGTTCGAGGTAAGAGGCAGCCTCGACGTTGTTCGGCTCATCATCGATGGCCTCTGCGAGTACGCTGGCGGCTCGATCGACGTCCTTCGACTCGAGCATGGCGCCAAGCGCAACCCGCAGCCCGGTGCGCTCACTCAGGTCGTCCACCAGCGGTATGGTTTCGACCATCAGGGCCGCGAAGGCTTCCGTGTCCCCTGCTCGCTGAAACAAATCCGCGAGCGGATGCCAGAGTTCTCGGTCAGCTGGCTCTCGTTTGCGAAGTGACTCATAGAGCCCAATGGCCCGTTCGGAATCACCCAAAACGCGATCCGCGAGGTCAGCGACGCGCATGATCAAGGCGCGCTCCTCCACCGGGTCTGACACGGCTGCAGCGCGCTCCCAGAGGTCTGCGGCTCCCTTCGCGTCACTCGCTCCGAAACGCAGATCCGCAAGGGCCGACAGCGCCCAAGCATCGTCCGCTGAGTCGTCCTCCTTCGACGCGGGCACGAGCTTTCTCAGCAGACGTTCGGATTGAGCGGGATCCTCAAGTTCGGTGGAGAGCTCGTAGGCCTCCTTGAAGCAGAGCGAGGGATCGGCGCTGGATTCGGCGGTCATCAGGAGAGCGTCGATGGTTGCTTGGCGACGCCCGCGATCACGGCCGAAATCCTCAAGCAAGCGGATAAAGCGCGCTTCGCCAGGGTTCAGTGCGAGTACGGCGCGGAGTTCTCGTTCGAAGCGGTCGCCATCGGGGTCTTCTGAGCGCGCCCGATCGAGCACGTCGAACACTTCGTCAAAATCGGCTTCGCGCAGATGAATCGCGAGCAATCGATACAGCGTTGGTCCGTATTCGGTGAACGTTTCCCCATCGCTACTCGACAGCTCAACCAGTCTAGTAAGGACGCGCACATGCCGAAGAGCCCCAGCTTGCGAGCCGTTGTTTGGCGCAAGTAGGCGATCCAGCTTACTTAGCGCTCCCCGACGCTCATGAGAGGATCCCTCGCCCGAGTCGTCCCAGGCGAGCAGCAGCTCCTCAAGCGCTTCGGCGGTCTTCTCTGAGTCCTTCATGTCGTTCTCAGCGAGCTGCAAAGCTTGCTGGACGTACTCAATTCGCGCGGCGCCGTGAGCCTCTTTGGCGACCGACAACAACTTGCCGTACACATCCGCTAGGCGGCCCAACTCGGCCAACAGGCCCAGCAGGGTTGGCATCGCTTGCTCAGCCTTCACGTCGCGATCGGTGAGCAGTTCTGTCAAGCATTCGAGAGCCAGCGCAGCGCCTTCATCCGCCCGGCGCAACTTACGACCCAGCAGTACAGCGTGCTCAATGCGCAGGCTCAGCCGGCGCTCCTCGCTTAGCTCGCTGCTCTTCAAACACTCCTCGAGCGCAGTAGCGTAGAACTCGGTGTACCCGCGCTTCTCGAGCGCTGCGAGCAGCGGCTCGAACTCAGAGGCGTCCTCGCGCGCCGTCGTGAAGGCGCTCTCGATGAACTCGGCCTTCCGTTCCGGCTCTCGTTGATTCTCTGCGACGAAGGCGAGTTCCACGAGCACGCGAGCCTTGGACGTAGTCGCGTCCTTTGGCTTGTCCCCTTTGTGTGATCGCAGCACCAGTAGCAGGCCACGGTACGTGCGATTGGCGCGTAGGAACTGACCCTCTAGCAATGAAACCTCGCCGAGCAGGCTGAGGACACCTGCATGGGTAGGATCGATCTTGGAGGCTGCATCCAGTTCTGTCAGAGCTTGCGTGCGGTCGCCCGCAGCGAGCGCCAACTTGGCCAGCTCGAAGTGAACGAGGGCTCGCTCTTTTGGCTTTCGTGTACCGAACTCAGCCAGAATCTTCGCCAGGACCTCGCGTGCCCGCGGCACGTTGCCTTCGATGCGACGTAAGTCCGCGAGCGCAAACAGCGTCTGCAGATCGTCTGGCTTGGCCACAATCGCTGCCTCAAGCAGCTCTGCGGCGCGCGACGGATCGTTCAGCTCGTGGACGTGCAGGTTGGCTGCTGCGCGCAGCTTCTCCACCTTGGTTGCGACGTCCGTGGCTTCGTTTGCCTCGGCCTCGAGCAACTCTGCCAGGGGCGCATGCGCGCCGGCAGACCGATAGATCTCGGCGAGGACCTCGCGCACTCGAGGGGACCCTCGGCCCTCGGAGACAGCTTGTTCAAGCTGCTCGCGCGCGCGCTCCACAAAGCCAGCCTTGCCGTACGCCGTTGCCAGGCGCAACGAGAGTTCATCCGAGGGTCCAGCGATCTCGATCAACCGCTCCAAAGCGGTAGCTTCATCGCGCGGCTGGGCTGCCTTCTGAAACAGCGTAGCCAGCCGATCCAATCGCTCCGCCGTCGGCTCCAAATCAACCAGCTTCTGCACCGAGCGCACGGCTCGTGAAGCATCCTTGAGTCGAGTTTCGGCGAGGGTTGCGGCCTGTTCCAGCAGCGAAATTGCGAAGCCGCGATTGCCTTGCGCGACCGTGTGCGCCGAACTCTCGAGATGGCTCGCGAGCTCGCTGCTGGCGTCTTTCGCCGTAAGGAGTGTGGTGAGTAGGCGTATCGAGGGTTCGTGGCTGGGGGACTCAGCGAGCGTGCTCTTGACCGTCGAGATCGCGGCGTCCCTCGAACCAAGTTCGGACTGGAGCTCTGCAGCGGACAAGCGAAGCCGCGCGCGCTCTGCGGCGTCGGAACTGGCTTCGGCCATACGGCTGCGCAGCCTTGCCAAGTCCGGTTTGCGGTCGAGCTCGAGATACAGTGCGCTGAGTTCCTCGAACGCCATCGCGTCAGTCGGGTCCGCCGCATAGACGCGTTCGTAAAGCGTCGCCTTCTCCTCCGAGGTCGACAATTCGGCCGCGGAAAGCAGCAAGGACCTGCAATGAGAGGCGGTGATAGGCAGGTCTGCAAGCTCGAGCAGATGACGCCTCAGGCTTGCCGAATCTCCGCGCTTTCGAAGGGCTTCAGCTTCGACCTCCAGCGCCCAAAGCGCCTTATCCTCCGCCGTAGCATCAGCTGCGACCTTGAGCTTGAGCACCGCGCGTTCACGAAGCTTCGTAGCGATCGCAACCGCGCCTTCGGTGTCTGCCAACTCACGGAGCGATACAGTTACTGCTTCCTCCAGCGGCTCGAGGTTGTCCGCCTCGAGTTCGGCCAACGTCAGCAGCGCCTCCACCAGCGAGGGGCCTGGCGTCGCACGCCGATGGGCGACGAGCTTGAGCAAGATGTCCGCGTCAGCAGGCTCGGTCGTATGAGCAGTCCGCAGGAGATTCTCGATACTCGTGGGGTTGGGCGCATGCCCTGCTAACCACTCTGCCGCCGAGATCAGGAGCTCAGTGGCAATCCCGCGCGGAACGTGATCGCGGACCTCAAGCGCAGGTAGCAGCTGAGGCGCAACGAGATCCCAACGCTCTGTCTTCTTTGCTCGTTCTAGCAGGCGCTCGGCTGCGCCCGGAAACGCGGGACGCAAGGCAAATGCGGCAATGGTGCGTTCCAAAGCCCGCACCGGGTTTGACTGAACTTCTTCCTCGAGGCGGGCCGCATTGAGCAGCACTTCACACTTCTCGAGATCGTTGCTGAGGCACAGCAGGCGTGCGGGCACCAAGGATAGCCATCGATCAAGCTGACCCGCCGACTCGAAGCTCTTGGCGAGTACGCCGACACCCGTTGCAAAGGTCGGCTCGCTAGGCGACATGGCCCCCACGAGCGTCTCCAAGCCGGACTGAGCGGCAGCCAGGCTTGGTTCCTCGGTTAGCGCGCGCGAGTAGCACGACAGAGCCTTTTCGACGTGACCGAGCTTTCGCTCGATATCGCCGGCTTGAGCGAGCAGCGTGGCTCGGCGCGACGGCCCCTGGCGAGTGGCCACCTCCGACTCGACCAGCTCCGCGAATTCGTCGAATCGCTCCTCTTCGCGGAGGAGCACTAGGAGTTCGTCGACAAGGTCCGTTCGCTCTGGCGCGAGCACGGTGGCGGCACGATACGCGTGCACGGCACGAGACTTGTCCCCGAGTTCCTTACGGACGATGGTAGCGAGTTCGACTTGGTCTTTCGTCTTCGCTGCAATGTCAGAAAGCAACGACACACGTTCGCCTAGCGCGTCGGCCAGCGCCGCAAACTCGCCCAGCGTCCGGAGCTGCTCAATGACTTTGGAGAGCACCTCGAGATCCTTGGGGTCCACGGCGAGCCACGCCCGCAACGAAACGAGCGAGCGCGCCCGGTCGCCGATTACCTCATCGGCGATGCGTGCCGCTTCCATGAGGCTCTGGCGCTTCTCGCTGGGCTCGAGCGCTAGCTTGCCGAGCTGTTCCAACACCGCGCATCGTTCGGCCTCACGACCCATCGCCGCAAGGTCATGATCGAGCTTCTTTGCAGCAGCCAACGCAGCAGACGGGTCTCCTTCGCTGCGAGAGAGAATGGCCAGCTCAAAGGTCACACTGCGACCTTCGTCCTTGAGTTCTTCGCGAGCGATCTTGGCGCCTTGAGTGAGCAGGAAGAGTGCTCGCGGCCGTTCGGTTGCTTCGCTCGCCATCTTGAGCAGCGCGTCCACCAATAGGACCACCTTGTCGCGCTCACCCGCGATGTTCACCGAACAGGTGTCGATGACGAGCTCCGCGTCCGGCCCCTCCGGAGTCAGCAGCAGGGATGCAAGCCCAGCATCGAGCACTAACTGGTGATCGTTGAGGTCGACAGCAACCGTCTCGAGTTCTCGCAGCTCCACCAGTCGCTGAGGCAGCGGTAGCTCAGCTTCCAAACCAACTTGGATTGCGGTGGCGAGCTTGGTCAGTTGACCCATGCTCTTGAAGGTTGGCGCGAGCAGAGCCGCTGCACGCTTTCGGAAAGGAGACTGCTCGGGCAACGATCGCGAGAGTCGCACATAGCGCGGAATGGTCGTGCTCAAGGGCGCAACCTGCTCGAGCCAGCCGACGACGACCGAGATGGCTTCGTCATCGCCAGCTGCGATCAGTGGTGAAAGCACCTCAAGCGCCGAGTCTCGCTCTTCGAGCGTGTCCCAAAGCCCTGCGATGCGCAGGCGCATCGGCGCCACCTCTGCTTCCGCGAGGTGCGGCAAGCGGCTCATCAGCAAAGTGATGAGCGCGCGCCACTTTTGGTGTCGCTCATACAAACGCTCTAGCGACGTTGCGAGCTTGGCATCACTCGGACGGAAGGTCCGGAGTTGTTCGAGGTAGTGGATTGCTCGATCTGCGTCACCGACGAGATCCTTCGCGACCTCGACCGCATCCTCGATGATCATGATCTTGGACTCTGCGTCCGATTGCCCGCGGATTACCTCATCATAGAGGTCGAAAAGCTCCGCCCAACGCTCGGCAGCATTGTAAACGAGCTTCAACCGCTCAAAGGCCCACGTTGCGGTGGGCGCAAGCGTGACGATGCGCCGCAACATCTGCACGAGCGCCTCTTGGTCGTCGAACCACTCTTCCTGGAACGCGACACCGCGCTCCCCCACGCGAAGAGCCACCTCAGGGTCGAGCTGGTCCCCGCTTGCGAGCGTTTGCTTGTACGCATCAACGACGGCTTGGGGGGCCTTCTGATTACGAGCCAGCTCCTCCACGCGATCCCAGAACGCCTCGTGGTCGGGAAGCGCCGTTGCTGCGCGAGCGGCAACCTTCAGCGCCGTTGGGTCGGCCTCGTCCAGGCAAACAAGCCAAGCTTCGTACAGCTTCGCTGCCTGTTCCCCGAGCGCCGACTTCGGCGCGTTATCGAAAAGCTGCTCGTAGATCGCAGCTCTAGCGTCGACGTCGAGCAGACCATCTGCCACCGCAGAGAGCATCTCCACCGCGCGCTCCGCGGCATCTTCATGCGCCAGCGCGAGCGCCGCGACCTTGCGGAAGACCGGGTGCTCCCCGTGCGAGGACTGCAGCGGCTCGAGCACGAACAGAGCACGGAGGACTCCCTCGGACTTCTGCGAGAGATATTCGGCCAGCTCTAGCGACCGCTCCGCACGCGCGTCATCACTTACCGCGACGTCAACTCGACGTGAGAGCGTGGTCTGAGCTTGGTCCCAATCCCCGGCATCCCGAGCGAACTCAAAGCGAACGACGAGAGCAGCGTCGTCGTCGGGATCGAGTTCGAGCAGGCGCTCGAGCGCGGCCTCGGCCCTGGGTTGGTCTTTGGCGACGTCACGTTCAAAGCGGAAGAGTTCGAACAGACGCTCCCTAAGTTCACCAGAGGACGCGGACCTGACTCGATGATCGAGCCACTTACGCTTGCTGGCGATGAGCTTCGGATCAACCACCGAGCCCGCAAAAACCTCGTCGAGCAGCGCGAGTGCTCTCGGGCCTGCTTCGAGTTCGTCGGCGAGCCCCAGCAGGAGGTCCACCGCTTCACTCTCGCGATTGGTCTGCACCAAAATGTCAGCCCGGATCAGCCCAGTTTCGGAAGACGTTCCAAAGCGAGCTTCGCATTGATCGAGCAAGCCGAGGACATCATCGGGAGAGACGGCGCCGCCGCGCAGCCTATCGATCGCAGCGGTTGCCTCATCTCTTGATTCACTCAGACTGACCAGCTGCTTGGTCAGTGCGAGCAAACGCGCGCCATTCCCAGCTTGCGCATTCAACTCCACCAGCGCGCCGAGGGCGGTCTTGTTCTCGGGTTGATAGGTGAGCACCCGCTCAAACGCTTCGCCCGACTCAGTGAGTAGCGCGGCCTCGCGAGCTTGCTGTGCAGCTCTTGCGAACGACTCCGCAGCGCGAACGGGATCTCCACCGCGCTCACCAAAGAGCGCGCCTAGATGAGCAAGCGCGCGGTATCGAGCGGCTGCCGAATCGGCGATTCCGACACGTCGCTCGGCCACAACGATCAACAAGCCAACGTCGACGGTGAGCTTGGCAAGCTCCTCGATCGGGTCGAGTAAGGCGTCGGTCACCAAGAACTCCGCGACCGCCAAAGCCGACTTGTAATGCGCAGCCGCAAGCTCGAGGTCGTTGCCGCGACGCGAGACCTCAGCGATCTTCAAGTCGAGTTCGGCGCCCTCTCGCGGTGTTGCGGCGTGAGCCCGCTCTTTCTCGAGCTCCTCCGCAAGCTCCGTGAAGCGTCCCGTAGCTTCAAGTGCCTCGCAAAGCGCCAGTGTGAGGGTCGTATCGTGTGCGACTTCCGCAAGGCCCTCGCGGAAGGTCGCTATTGCGGACTCTCCGTCGCTCAGCTGCTCGAGCTGGATTGCCCCGATAGATAGGTAAAGGTCGCGGTTTCGCTCCGGAGTACCCTTGCGTTCGAGCGCTGCGCGGAACAGAGCCACGCGCTCATGAGGCTTGCCAGCCTTCTCGAGCAACTCGTCGATGCGGTGGACGATGGCGTCGTCATCGGGCTTCACCTCGAGTACGCGACGAAACAGCGAAATCGCGGCGTCGCCGCGACCAGCAGAGGCGAGCGCCTCGGCGGCTCGTTCTGCGAGGTCGGAGATGGGACCTGACGACATCGGCAGAGCGTCGATCGGGGCGGCCAGAGCCATCGCGATCGCGACTGGCGGAGCTTCGTGTTGCGCCTCGACGCGCGTGGCCCAGGCTCCCGCCCGCGTCGGATCGAGCGCAAGGACCTCACTTAGCCCCTTCGCGGCAAGCTTGAGGCGAGCCACGGCATCGTCGGGCGCGAGCAGGTAGTAAAGCTCTTCAAGCGCCTCCACGCGAACCTCAGCTGCGGACGACTCTGTGGCGATTACGCGAAGTAGCGCTGCGAGGTCTTCATGACCTTCCACGCGCAGGATCGGCGCGAGAACGGCTGCTGCGCGGAGTTTGTGCTCAGGCTGGCCACTCTGTGCGAGCTCCAATAGCTCCCGACGTGCAACTGGCTCTGACGGGTCAAGACCTAGCACCTCTGCGAATGCGTCGAGCGCGAGGTCAGTTTTACCGCTGGCGAGCAGGGCCGCAGCGAGCTCGGCTGAGACGGCGATACGTTCATCGTCACCGACCATCTCCAATTCCGCCGTGAGTACCGCTGTCCTTTGTTCGAGGAACGCGGGCTCCGCCAGCAAGGGCAGTAGCAGCCCATGCACTTCACGCGATGGGCCGTGTAGCGCCAGGAGGCTATCAAGAATTCGGCGCGCCTCTGGGGCGTTGTTCGTCCGCTCGATGTGGAGGACGGCTGCCCGCACCAAGAGCTCCCTCCGTTCATCATCGATGGGCATACCGGAAGCTCTTGCCTCCAGCACCTCGACCAAGCGGTCGTACTCACCGCGCGTTTCGAGCAATCGCTCGAGGTCCGCAGAATCACGAGTAGGGTCGAGCGCAAGAATGCGGGTACGAGCCTGGATCGCTTGCGACATGTCTTTGAGGTCGCCCTCATAAAGCTCGGCAAGCTGGGTCAGCGAGGAAAGCTTCTCATCTGCATCGTTCGACAGTCTGGCCAGCGCCTCAAGCACTGGAGCCAGCGCCTTCGCGTCTGGCGAGATCTCGCGCATCACGCGCGCCGCCTCCAACGCCACTTCACTCTCGGCCTGATCAAGCACCGTTTGGAGGATAAGTCGCGCACGCTTCGGGTCGCCGGCCTCGGCCAAGAGACGGGCCGACTCAAGGTTGATGCGACCGCGCGCTGACGGATCTTTCACTGCAGCCGCGGCGCGAGTCAGCATCTTGCTGGCATCGCCTTGTTTGCCCAAGCGACGCGCCAGCTCGACGTAGCGAGTGCGCACCTCATCGTCGCCTTGGTCCACCGCGATCACCGCTTCGTACTGGGTGAAAGCGGCCGGGTCGTCTCCGACATCCCAAAGCAAGGCGCCCAGCTTCTTCTGGGCCTCCGCCTTCTTCGGTCCACGCAGCTGCTCAATCTGAATACCGAGCATCTGAGTAACGGCAGCGCTATCGCCCTCGGCCTCGTACACCGACTCGAGCGCGTGCGCGGCTCGAGCAGCAACCGATTTGATGCCCAAAAGCCGAGTGGCGACGCGACGCGCACCCGCGTGAGTCGGGTCTTTCGCCAGAACCTCTTCCACGTGCGGGACGGCCTTCTCTACGTCGGGCAATTTGTCGTCGTAGAGCTCGATTAGACGCGCGCGCGCGTCGCTTCGACGCTCCTCAGACACGGGGGGCTCCGCCGCAAGGAGTTGCTCCAACGCACGCGCCAATTCCGGAAACTTCTTCGCGCTCTCGAGCGAGGCACAGATCGCGGTCAGTGCCTGCTCGGAGCCGGGCTCCAGCTTGAGCAGCATGTTCGCGATTCGCGCCGCCTCAACGCCGTCCTCAGCCCGCTCCGCGAGCGAAAGCGCCGCGCGCAAATGCTCAAGAGCGATCTCCTTCTCGGTCTTGGGTCCCACAGCGCTCAGGTGCAGCGCGATGAGCCTCGAAGTGTCGTCCTTCTCGACAAAGATCTTACGCAGTTGCTCAAACGCGTCCGGGTGCCCCGGTACGAGCGCGAGAACCCGTTCAAGCGCGCGTTCAGCAGCGTCGATATCGCCGAGCGCCCGCATAAAGAACTTCGCGGTGTTCAGGAATATCTGCGCCTGAGCAGGCGGCGGCATGATCTTCACCCGCCGATCCGTCGCGAGCTTCTCGAACACTGCCGCAAGCTCTACGAGCCGATCATCTCGCAGAGCTGCAGATAGCAGCTTGTCCCAGAGCTCGAGGTTGGCCTGCCCGCGCGCCTGCGCTACGACCAACAGCTCGACAACTTGCGTTTCATGTTCGAGACCCTCGTCGAGATAAGCTTCGAGGGCCTCAAGGCGGAGCGGCGGACCTTTGCTCTCCATTCGAGGAGGGGTACGTTATCAGCGAACGGACAGTCGGGGATGTTTTCGGCAGACACATCAAAGTTCGGTCGACGAGGCTGGTTTGCCGGAGCTGCCGCCGCCCTCGTGGGTGTTTGTGGGCCAGACTCCGTTGGAGCCAGTCCTAACTTCCAGACCCGCAGCCTCGAAACAGCGGGCAAACATGCCAAGCGCTTCGAGTTGTTGATCCCAGCCAAGCCAACAAAGTTGTTGATCGCCCTGCACGGGCTGGGCGAGTCCTTCGAGGAAGAGGCGGGAGCACGGGCCTGGCTGGACCGCTACGGGCTGAGTTCGAGCTACGATCGGCTGCTGAGTCCACCCCTTTCGCGAACGCACAAGCGCAAAGACTGGACGGATGATCGGCTTGTGGCCGTAAACGGATCGCTGACCGAAGCAAGCTGGGCTGGGCTTGCCGTTGTCTGCCCGTTCACACCCAACTTCCGCAACGTAAGCAACCGGGCCAAGGCCCTTGATGAGTACGCTGAGTGGCTCGTTGAAAGCGTGCTCCCAAAGGCGCTCGCTGAGCTTGGCGAGGTTGCCCCTAGCGTCGGCGACCGCTCGAAGTTCGCGATCAACGGCTGCTCAATGGGAGGGCCGCTCGCGCTCGAGGTGGCTTCTCGGCACCCCAAGGTGTTCGGCAGCCTGGGCGTCGTGCAGGCAGCTTTTGGTGAGCATCGAGCGAAGAGCTACGCGCGCTTGCTAGGCAAAGCCTTTGAAGACGCCGGAAAAATGGACCTTCAGTTGCTCGCGAGCGAAGGCGACGCATTTGTTACCTCCGCACGCGCCCTCTCACATGAACTCGCCACGCTCGAGATCAAGCATCAACTCCTGGTGCTCCCAGGTCCGCATGATCAACAGTGGCTGCGCGAAGCAGGCACGATTGAAATGCTCCTTTTCCACGAACGAGGCCCAATCTAACTACTGCTTTCTCGACGCTTCATAAAGAGCGATGAAGCGTTCGAGAGAGAGCTTGGTGATGGCCTCACCCACCAGCTCGAGCGGCAGATCCTCAAGCGTCTGAAATCGCACGCAGGACTTGCCAGCGTCCAAACGTTTTCCGGTTGCCTTGTAAGCGAGCTCAAACCACTCGCGCAGCCCAGCGTCGCCATACAAACCAGTGAGGTAAACCGCGCAATGGCTCTTCTGAGCCGCGAGCGCAGCCAACATGAGCGGCTTCTTATTGTAGGTCTTTGGATAGCTGGCTAGGGGAACGACGTAACTCAGCATGCCAAAGTCGAAGGACTCTACAAATCCCTTCGGCAGATTCCGCTGGATTGTCGCGCGCACGTCGAGCGTTTGCCTGCGCTCGTCGGAGAGCTTCGAAAGGTATTCGTCAATCGCCCGCATCCGATGACGCTAACTCTTTCACCGTGAAAGCTGAACTGCATGGCAGATTCCAGGCTCGCCCCCTTTCGAGTGGCCTGGTAATCACGCGTCATGCAGGTGGTCGTAACGGGCGCGTCGGGTCATGTTGGCAGCGTCTTGGTGCGCGCGCTCCTTTCGGATGGTCATTCCGTCACCGCGCTCTTCAACTCGGACCGACGTTCACTCGCGGGTCTCTCGCTCGAAGCTCGCGCGGTAAACATCGAGGATGGTTCGGCTGTATCCAGCGCAATCGCAGGAGCCGAGGTGGTCTTTCATGCGGCAGCCCGCGTCTCGCTCTTGGCAACGGAAGACGCCGCAACAACGCGTGTGAACGTCGAAGGAACCCGCAATGTGGTTGCCGCGTGCTTGGAGCACGGAGTGCGCCGCTTGGTGCACTTCTCAACCATTCACGCCCTCGATGAGCGCGGAGAATTGCTGCGGCCCGGCGAGGGACTTTCGTACGAACGCTCCAAGGTCGAAGCGGAGCGGCTGGTCCTCGATGAGGTTCAACGCGGACTCGACGCGGTCGTTGTTAGCCCTTGCGCAGTGATCGGCCCGTTCGACTTCAAGCCCTCCTACATCGGACAAGTGCTTCAACTTCAAGACCGCGGGCTGCTGCTGGCGACGGTGGCCGGCGGGCAGTCTTGGGTCGACGTACGTGATGTCGCCAAAGCCGCCATTGCAGCTGCTGAACGCGGTAAAACTGGGAGCCGCTACGTCATAAGCGGCCACTGGCGAAACATCCGCGAGCTTGCCGAGATCGCCAGCCAGGCGGCGGGTATGCGTGCTCCGCTATTCACACTGCCCAAGGCCCTGCTGACCCGGGTAGCCCCCTTGGCCGAACGAGCCTGTTTGGCGCTAGGGCTGCCAGCGCTGTTGACCCAAGCGTCGATGGACGCGCTCGAGACGAGCCCCCGCCCGATGCCGCGAACCGCAGAGCAGGAGCTTGGTCACCTTCCGCGCCCGCTCCCCGAAACCTTGGCCGACACCATGGCCTGGTTCCGCAGTGAACGAGGCGGCTGAGGCCAACTCCACCCGCTCCACACATTCTGCACGCTATCTCCGCGCGCAACGTCGCTAGCTCAAGCTAGCTTCTCGCTATGGTTTCGGCTGCGACTTCATGGGCGTCTACCGAGTCACCTTGGCCCAGGCATCCATTTGCTCCCCAAGCAGAAAGTCGCATTGGCGTGCTCGTCAATCGCAACGCTGGCCGGGGCAAAGGTGCGGCTGAAGCGATCACCGGCGAGCTATCGACCCTCGCGGGGATTGAAGTCAGGAGCACCGCGTCGCTTAGCGAAGTGGACGGTGCCGTGCGGGAGCTGATGACACGTGGGGTCAACGTCCTGGTCGTGGCTGGCGGAGATGGGAGCCTCCATCACGCGCTGCAATCGTTGGTGTACGGCGGGCGGGTTTGGCCAGGCGTGGTGGTGCCGTTACCACGAGGCACGATGAACATTGTGGCTGAGTCGCTGGGAGACCCCCTGCGGCGGACACTAAAATCGCCTTTAGAGTTCTTACAGCGGCTGACCCAGCGAACTTGGGGCGCGATTCCTAAGAAGGAGTTGCGCGTGCTCGAGGTAACTAGCCTGGAGAGCCCGCGCTTCGGCTTCGTGTTCGGCTCGCAGTTGGTCAAGCATGCCCTCGAGATGTACGAGAGCTTTGGCGGCGGCTCTGTTGGGCTTGCGCGTTTGCTGTTCGAGACCACCCGCGGAGCGTTGTTTCAGACGGAGCTTTGGAAAAAGGAAGGTTGGCGGTTGACCCCGCCCACCACCACCATCGACGTGGACAGCGTTCACCTTGCGCGGTACTCGGTGGCCTTTGCTTCCACCTGTGAGCTGGCAGCGTTTGGCGGGGCACTGCGTGCGTTGCCCTCACCTGGAGCCTCAGGCTTTCCTGTTCGCGTCATTACCGAACTGCGCACACCGCAACTGATTCGATTGATTCCAACCCTGATGCGCAACACTCAGTCAGGAACGGCAACGATCAGAGAGTTCCCGCACGCCCAAGAGCTGAGCCTTTATGGCGCCTACACCTTGGATGGGGAGGTGTTTGCGGGGGCTCCGGCTGCACCACTCAAAGTCCGAGTTGGCGGCAGTATAAAGATGATTGGAGCGGAGCGCGTCAACGCAACCTAACCCTAACCGCCGCGACCTACTTCGGTCGGATAGCAAGCAATCGAGTGCTCTGCTAGAGAGTCGCCCATGCATGCGGTGGTCACTGGAAGCAGTGGGTTTGTCGGAAAACACGTCGTCTCGCGGCTCGCAGAAAGCGGGGTCACCGTTACAGCGTTGGACATCGCGAGTTCCGGGACGAGCGAAGCCAACGTGACGGAGAAGACGGTTGACCTGCGTGACCGCGAATCCGTCAAGAAGGCATTGATCGGAGCTGACGTGGTTTATCACGCAGCGTCCCGGGTACAGACCCGCAAAACGGGCTCCGACGAGGTCTTCGACATCAACGTCGGGGGAACGCAGAACCTGCTCGATAGTTGCAATGAGCTTGAGATTCGCAAGTTCGTTTACGTCTCCAGCGCCAGCGTCGTGTACGGCGGCAGCGACATCGAGAAGGGTGATGAATACCTGCCATACCCGACCTCATTTCACGCGCCCTACGCAGAGAGCAAAATGAAGGCGGAGGCGATGGTGTTGCGGGAGAATGATCGGCGGGGTGTCTACACCTGCGCGGTTCGGCCACACATCGTGTTTGGGCCGGGAGACAAGCGCTTCTTCCCAGCCGTGCTCGGAAGGGCCAAGGCAGGCAAACTGAAGGCGTACGTCGGCGACCCAAAGAAGCTTAGCGACTTTACCTATATTGATAACTTAGTGGACGGCTTGGTGCTCGCCGCGGACGCCCTCGGCGCCGGCGGGAAAGCCAACGGCCAGGCCTACTTCGTCACGAACGGTGAGCCCACCCCGTTCTGGGAGTTCGTCGGAAAGCTATTGGACGGCGTTGGCTATGCGCGCCCAACCTTTCGTGTGCCCTTTCCCATCGCCTTCACGACCGCAGCGATTCGTGAGGCAGTTGACGCCCTTCGCGGCATCCCGACCTCCGAGGAGAGCCTTACTCGCTTCACCATTCGCTATCTCACGACGCATCACTATTTCACCCATCAAAAGGCCACCGCCGACCTAGGCTACAAGCCACGCGTCAGTCTTGACGAGGGCATCCGCAGAACGATCGACCAGCTGAAGCGCGCATAGGTCGGCAGACCTTTGCTAGGCTGAGCCAATGGCTCGTCGAGTATCAGGCCCCCGAATCTCAACAGCGCTGTTACTACTTCCGGTACTTGGCCTGGTTGCCTTCCAGGGCTGCGCCACCCTCCCCACCGTTGATGGCAATACGTGCGGCGATGGGCTGCGCGCTGAGCAGGAGCAATGTGACCTCCCGAACGGCGGGGATGCCGCAACTGGATATTGCGGAAAGGCTGGAACCGAACACGAATGCCTGTGGATCGCTGGACCTGAGACCGCGGGATGTAGCCTGGGGAAGCTTCTAGATGGCGAGCGCTGCCTCGTGGCTTCAGGCGTCTTCGGCGCGGAGGAAAGCCTCCCAAGCCTTTACCCGGTAGCGACCGGAGACTTCGACGGCGATGGACAGGTTGACCTCGTCCATGACAGCTCGAGCAGCCGGACTGTGACTTTCTTTGATAACGGCCTAGCGGTGAATCCCGGCGTGGTGGTTGGGGCCAACAACTTCAACGACTGGCCGGCCGTTGACGTGGATAGGGACGGGCGAACCGACTTGCTCACGCCCACCACCGCGCGTGACGCCCTTGGGGTACTTGCCGGGCAGTCCAGTAGAGGGTTTGCAGCACGCTTTCAATCGTCGGTAAGCGTCCCCGCAGACAGCGGGTTGTTGGTTGCTCTCCCGCCAGCCCCGCGCACTTTCGAGAAACAAGAGTACTTTGACGCCGCAGACAGCTCCTTGCGTCAGCTAGGCGTCATCTACAAGAACGAGGGTTCGGGAGCAGCGCTTTGCCGAGTAGGGTTGGACACCGAGTGTGCGCTCCTCGAAGACGCGCTACCTGGTCTTTCTATTGAAGAGGCAACATCGGCCATCATCACCGACCCGTTCTTCCGCAGCAACGGGGGCACCAACGCTTACGTGACGGCGTACGCGGCGAAAGCGACTGCGACTGCATTCAGGCTACGCTCCACACCCACTGGGTTCACGATCGAGCCAGTCCCAGTGTCCCAAGAGATCTTTGAGAGCAACGATCAGTGTGCTGCGTGCGGCGTTGGCACATGTAGCTGCGCAACGACGTCTGCCAGAGGGATATTCGCCATGCGAGTCGTACCGACCGAGCCCAATGGCTCTAACTTTGTGCTCGCAGCAGCCGTTGCCTTCAAGATTGGGACTCAGGAGTATCTTGGCGCCTTCATCACTGGACTCGAGGCGGGAACAGCTTTCACTCCGGTAAACACTGTCGAGTCGGCCCTCCCACTGAACGGCAACATCTCGCGGATTGAGTTAGGAGATCTGGACGGTAACCCAGGAACTACAGAGTTCATTGTGCGCGAGACGCAGCCTGATGCGAGCTACTGCGTCTTTCTGGGGAAAGGCGCCATCGCAGATTGCCCCGATGGAAACTACACCGTGGGTGATGTCAATGGAGATGGATTTGAGGATGTAATCGGCGCGGATAGCGAGTCGACGGTTGGTGGGGTCATCTACTTTGGTGGCATTGATCTTCCACTTACCAAAGCGCCACTCGTCATAGAAGGTTACAACCCAGAACTTTATGTCGCTGACCTGGATGGGAATGGCATCAAGGACGTTGTCGTAACGACCACACCTGCCCCAGAGGCGGGCCTTGAGCGAAGCCTCGTCATCCACTTTGGTCGACCGTTTGACGTGCCAGCGCCACCCGTCTCTCTCGGAAGCGCCCCGAACCGACAGGTTTTGCCAATCAAGCTTCAGGTCAAATCGTCGGTAGATTTTGCTGGCGAGACGGCGGTTAGCGATGGCATTGACGACTTGGCCATCCTTCAGTCGGGGGACTCGGCGAGCTTCGTCACTGGAGACATCAACGGCTATCCACTATCGCCCTACTTCTTTGCCAAGGATGTTCGCGACAAGCTAAAGCTTGCCGAGACAGACCTTCCGCTGCTTGTCTCAACAATCGCGCTACCAAACCGGGCAACGGCAACAGAACAAGGTGAACCTCCACCTCCGAACGAGGATGAACCGATTGCGCTCCTCACGTTTCTCGTCATTTCGGGAGAGAAGGAGTCGTACGCCATGCTTCCGCTGTTTGCGCGAAGCGGGCAGCTGAGCCTCAACTCAGCCAACGCCACGAGTCAAGCGCTGGACCTGGGAGGTGCCTTCCCTGTAAGCGATGCCGTTTTCTACGATAGAGCAAAGACGAAGTTCGGGGTGGTCGCTGCCGCGGACTACAACAGCGGTAAACGCACTGTACTGCTGCTCTCCCTTGATGGAGCAACGCTAACTCTTGGAAAGTCGGTGGAGGTTGACGCCTTTATCGGCGAAGATGGAGGCTTTATTGAACCTAGGATTCTAACCAGCTCGCTTCCCCCAGTTTCTGAGGACTCCACCCTGTGGTTGCTTCAAAGAACCGAAGAAGGGACAAGCCTCACGTCATTAACTGACGTAATTGAGCCCTTCGCGTTGGACACCAAAGATACTGGAGTGCAATGGCTTGGCCCTCACTCGGCGCAGATCGGAACCAAGGTAGTAGACTTCCGTGCCACGTTAGCGAGCGACCCCCCAAAGCTTGTGGAAGATACCTGTTTAAAAGCAGACAAGTCTTTCTTCGATCCATTGCTCCACACGTCTGCATTCTACCTAACCGGCAACGGCCTGCCTGATCGGGTTCGACTGTCCCCGGTAAGCATCGCCCCCCAGCTCGAGGGAACAACCTGTGAGGCTATTGAGGCAAGCAACTCGAACTAACCTCAGGTACCTTGTGGACCACAAGCGCCAGTCAGCTCGCCATTGAGATAACACGGCAAACAGGCGTAGCCATTGGGGCAAGTGGTTTGAAGCACGAGGTCATGAAAAGGGAATTCTTTCGCCTGCACTTCAATCGAGAGTGATTGGGTCTCCACCTCGGGAATGCAGCGCGGTAGGCATGCTCCCTCAACACTTCCGCCGCTGAACTGAATAACGATGTCGGGCTCACAAGCCGTGCCCTCGAAGAACCCTTGGCTGGTGATTTGCTGGTAGACCTCGTCCGGGACGCAGCTGGTATCAGCCTGGCCGAGGGCCTCACACTCTGCTGTATCAAGCTCGACGTCACCACTTGCTCCGCTTACCAGGCTATTCGGCAAACAATGCCCTACGCCTTTGGACGCACAACAACCTGTGAAGGTGTTTTGCTCGACCGGAGTCGCCGGCGGGTCGTCACAGCTGAGTCCGCAAGCGCCGGTTGGCTCGCCCGTGAAAGGGTCGAAACAGGGTGCACACTTCTCGCCGAGTTCGCATACGTCCACCGGCAGGAACGCAGCCTGCTCGGCGACGGACGGTAGACAGGATGAGACGCATCGACCCTCGAAGCCGTTCACCGACGTGCAGTTCTTCAGATCGAACTTGTTCACGGTCTCGATGAACTTCGCGGGAACACACTTCGTCAGCCCATCAGGGCAGTCGGCGAGGAGCGCGAGTTGCTCCTCGGTGATGGCGCCAAGCAGTGCCGGCTCAAGGCAGCGAGCTTCTGCAGTGCATACCTCATCGGGGCATTGCACCCCAAGCTGCAGCAGCTCCGGCTTTAGACAATCTTGTACGCAGGTGTTGGGGTCTTCCTCGCAGGCCGCAGCGGAGCCACCCGCTCCGGAGCCCGCAGTCTCGCCACCCGCACCGTCGCTGGCGCCCGCGGCCGAGCCCGTGCCGTTTGCGTTCCCGTCGGAATCGGCGCCACCGGATTCACCATCTGCCTCGTCACCACAGCCGAGAGCAACGAAGGTCAGCGCGGCGAGAACCAGCAATCGGCAGCGGTTTGACTGAAGCATGACCTCCCATCAGCACGTGCCGCGCCAAGCCGTACGGATGAGCGGATCGCTGAAAAACGCGGGTGCTTGGAAAGTTCCGCTCTCGTTCATCCTATGCTTTTGAACCAAAGTCGATCCACACATGGATCATGCTTTACCACGGTAGAACTTCAGTCAGACCGTTGACGCCAATCGACTTTGAACAGCCGCCAAGATCGCCTCGTGGGTCACGGGCGAGGGCAGCGGAACCTCGCCGCCGGGCGCACCAAACGCGGCAATCGCATCCCGAAGGGCTTCACGCGCGCTAATGGCCAGCATCAGCGGCGGCTCTCCCACGGCTTTGCTGCCGTGAATCACGCCCTCCTGGCCTGCGTTCGGAAGCAACGTTACGCGGAACTCGGCAGGAGCGTCGCCAATCGAAGGGATCTGGTACGTGCTGGCAGAATGGGTGAGAAGCCGCCCGTCCTTCCCCCATTTGAGCTCCTCGCCTGTGAGCCACCCCATCCCCTGGACGAAGCCACCCTCAATCTGACCGCGGTCGACCCCTGGGTTGAGCGACTCCCCAACGTCGTGAAGGATATCGACGGCGATGACGCGCTTCATGCCGCTGTAGCCGTCGACCTCGACCTCGGTGACAGCAGCTCCATAGGCAAAGTAGTAGAACGGCTTGCCCTTACCTTTTTTCTTGTCGTAGCCGATGCCCGGCGTTCGATAGAAGCCCTGGGCCGAGAGTTGAACCTGCTTCATATAGGCTCGTTCAACCACCCGCTCGAACGGAAGAGTGAGGCCGGGCACTTGGGGAGCCCGCACGAGCCCATGCTCGAACACGACAGCGCCCTCCGGAACCAACGTCCCGGATTCAGCGGTGAGGAGCTCGGCCGCGATGGGTGACAAGCGCTCGCGCAAAGTGACGCACGCCGCGCGCACGGCTTGGCCGTTGAGGTCCGCACCGCTGGAAGCAGCGGTCGCTGAGGTATTCGGCACCTTGTCGGTTTGCGTTCTCATCACGCGCACTACGTCTGCCGGGAGGCCCAGCTCGCGCATCGCGATGCCTTGCATTTTGGTGTAGAGCCCCTGGCCCATCTCGGTACCGCCGTGGTTTACCTGCACGGTGCCATCGCGATAGATGAGGACCAACGCCCCGGCTTGATTGAGCCACGTGGCGGTGAACGAGATACCGAATTTTACCGGGGTTATTGCGATACCCCGCTTCATCCGTTCGCTCCTCTCATTGAACGCCGAAAGCTGAGCCCGTCGTTCGGTGAACTTCGCTGACTCGAGCAGGCCGCTCCAGATCATTGGCAGCCGCTCATCTCCCAACTCCTGCCCGTAGTGGGTGGTGTTGGTTTCACCGCTACCACGATAAAGGTTCCGCTCGCGGACGAGCTCGGGCCTGAGCGAAAGTCGTCGTGCGATGCGATCGAGGATCTCCTCAATGACCAGCATCCCTTGCGGACCGCCGAACCCGCGGAAGGCCGTGTGCGAGACAACATTGGTTTTTGCGACTCGCCCGCTAAAAACGCAGGTCGGGACATAGTAGGCATTATCGAGGTGGAAGACGCCGCGATCGCAGATTGACTCGGAGAGGTCCAAGGCCCATCCGCCGTCGGCGAAGAGGTCGATCTTGGCCGCTAGCAACTTGCCTTGCTCGTCGAACCCAACCTCGAAGCGAGCGTGAAATGGATGTCGCTTGCCGGTTACCTGCATATCGACGTCACGGTCGAGCTGCACCCGAACCGGCTTCCCCGTCTTCATCGCCGCTAGGGCAACGGCGGCGGCCCAGGCGTTACCCTGCGTCTCTTTGCCTCCGAAGCCCCCCCCCATTCGCGGGGATTGCACGGTGATCTTGTTGCGCGGTCGGTCCAGTACATGGGAGACCACGGCCTGTACTTCGGAGGGGTGCTGCGTCGAGGAGGCGATGAACATCTCGCCGTCTTCACCGGGTTCGGCCCAGGCTGCGTGGGTTTCTAGATAGAAGTGCTCTTGGCCTCCAATATCGAATTCACCGCTGAGCCTGTGTGGACTCGCTGCAAGTGACGCATCGGCGTTCCCCCTTTTGATGAGGTGCGGCTCGGAGTGAAAGCTGTGCTGTGCAATCGCTTCACGCGCGCCAAGGATGGCGGGCAGCGGCTCATAGCCGACCTTCACCTTGAGCGCCGCCTTGCGGCACTCCTCGGCGCTACGCCCCACCACCAACGCAACCACCTGACCGTGGAAGAACACCTCGCCATCGGCGAATAGCGGCTCATCATGGCGAACTGCTCCGACGTCATTCATGCCGGGGACGTCCTTGGCGGTAAGCACGCACGCAATGCCCGGCTCGCGGAGAGCCGCGCTAACGTCGATCAAGGTGATGCGTGCGCGAGCGTGAGGGCTCATCACCGGCCACAGCTCGAGCATGTCGCGCCGTCGGGCGGTGTCATCCACGTAGAGCGCTGAGCCGGTAACGTGCCCAACCGCGCTCTCGTGCGTGAGGCTACGACTCTTATCCTGCGGGCGACAGATTGGCGCAGCGTCATCCTCGACTTGGAACAGAATCGGCCTGTCTTGGGCCTCGCTGGTTTCTCCGCTCCAAAACTTCAAGAACAGGCCTTCAATCAGTTGGCGGCGGAACGGCGAGGCCGAGCGCACGTCATCGATCGGAGTGAACTCTTGCGCGAGGATGGGCAGGGCTTGGCGTACTGTCTCTTCACTCCAAGCCTTGCCCAAAAGAAAGGCCTCCGTCTTCCGCGCTCGCGCGGGGGTGGCGGCAACGCCACCATAGGCCAGACGTGCATGACGCACGACCTTGGCCTCATCAAGCTCCAGAACGAAAGCCGCAGCGGTAATGCTGATATCGAGTTCGCGCCGCTTGGAAACTTTGTACGAGTCCATTTGGCGCTGGCAGCTGGCCACATGCGCGCGATTGCGCGGTAGCAAGATCGTCAGCAGGATCTCGTCTGGCTCGAGCACCGTCTTTCGGTAAGCGACGAAGAAGTCGGCAAGCTTCACCGTGCGCGTCGACCCAACTTTAGCCAGGACGACCTCGGCATCGAGCGCGAGCAGGATTGGCGGCATGTCTCCGATCGGCGAGGCCGTTACAAGGTTGCCTGCTAGCGTCGCGCGATTGCGAATTTGCCTCGAGGCGAAGGCCCAAAGCATCTTATCGATCATTGGGTACTCGCCAGCGAGCGCTTCTTCGATCGCCGTCAACGTTGCAGCTCCGCCGATGCGGAAGAACTGGTCGTCTTGAGCGATCGTGGCCAATTCTCGTACGCCCTCTGTCGACACCAGCAACGAGTAGTGACGGTGTGCCTTATTGATGTAAACGCCAAGCTCGGTAGCACCGCCCACGAGCTCCGCCTTTTCGCGCAGCTCCGACTTGATTTGAAGCAGCTCGGCGAGCGAACTCGGTCGCAAGAAGGTCTCCCCTTGGCTCTCGTAGGAGAACGCTGGTACCGCGCCGTCATGCTTGTTGAGCCGAAGCTTGAATAGGTCTGGGGCTTGGGGTCGGGCCGCGAGCGACTGCAGCATAGCCTCGCGAATAGGTCGGTAGCCGGTGCAGCGACAGAGATTACCGTTCAGTTGGTCTCCCAGCTGGTGCTTCTGACGTTCCTCGGAGCCGAGGTCTTCGCGGTAATACGCCTCAAACATCGAGAGCACGAAGCCGGGGGTGCAATAGCCGCATTGCGAACCGTAGTTGTCGACCATGGCCTGCTGCACGGGATGCAGGTGCGCAGGCTCAAAGGCCACGCCCTCTACCGTGACGAGCTCACGCCCGGCGACCATCGGCAGCAGCGTGATGCAGCTGTTGATCGCGCGGTAGGTGCGTACGCCGTGTGCGTTGGTATCGACGAGCGCGACGGTGCAAGCTCCGCAGTCACCTTCTGCGCAGCCTTCTTTGCTGCCTGTTCGGCCGTTATTGCGAAGCCAGGTAAGCAGCGACACGTTGGTCGACGCGCCCTCCACGCGAACCGGGGCACCGTTGAGAACAAAGTCGAAGGCGGTCTTAGCCATTGGTCGGATGATACCCATCGCCGAAGGCGCCGCCTGCCGCAAGATCCCCCCCAAAATCTGATGGATCCAAGGGCAGTCGAGACACCTCGGGTACTTTCACCGCCCGCCGCTGAATGCAGGCCGTCGAGTGTGCAAGCGCGCCGGCTCAGCGCAGCTCTGCTTGGTCCTGACTGAGTGCCCCCATTTGTTGGCGCAATTGTCACCTCGACAGGTTGACTCGCTCGGGAGCGGACACTAAGGAGTCCTGATGACCGGAGATGATCGAAGGTTCAAGGAGCCGGGCCGGTCCGGCACGGTACCTACTGTCGGTTCGACGCCCAACGGGCGGTATACGACCATAGCTTCTTCAGCGCCTCCCTCCCAACGCACGCGTAAGGCGTCGTTCACCCGGCATTCTTTCGGGCCATTGCGAAGTCTGGTGGTCGCCCCGGATAGCGATATCCGCCGTGGTGTAACGCGGATTTTGGAGAACCACGAAGGAGAAGTGCACGCTGCAGGCTCGTTTGGCGAGGCCTTTCATCTCGTCGAGACGCTGCCTCCGGCAAAGACCTTGTTGCTCATTGATCCGTTGCTGCCAGGGTTTGAGCCCCGCCTCGTAGGCATGTTTCGCCATCATTGGAACGTTGCTGGAGGGCCAGCCGTGCTGATCTCTGCCATCAGTGCACCGGTGCTCGAAGACGTGATGAGAACAACGGGAGCGGACGGCTTCTTGGTGACCACGAAGGGGCTCCTTCATCTCGACACAGCGCTAGCAAGCTGGCTCGAGCGACTCGATCTGGCGAAAGCCAGCACAGGCTGATCGCGCTCGTGCGAGCGCTGTTAGTTCTCATCGGGCTCGTACTGCTTTCGGGCTGTAGGCGGAACGAGCGACACCCGCAGGCCGACCCGCCAGGCATGCAGCGGGAAAAGGGAGCCAAGGTGTCGCTCCCCGCGATAGATGGATTTAGTCGACAGCGCTACGGCGCCTCAGGCGCCGACCTCGAGGCCAATGGTGGGTTGGCGCTGGTCAAACTTGGCGAGAGGCCGCTTGCGATCGTGGCCGAGGTGGACAACCTCCCGATCTTGAGTTGGTCCGCAAGGAGCTGCTCGAGTGCAGCGGAGGACTTTGCGCGCGATCGCCGCGAGCAAGTCGCTGAATACGAAGTAGCGGTGCTCGCGACGGGGGAGGCCTGTCACTACGTCACGGAGGGTCCTGGTCTGCGCATGGAGATCTTTCATATCGCGGGCCGACCAACCTTCGTCGTCGCCTGTCGCTCTACGTTGGAGGATGCGGATTTTTCCGAGCAGTGCAGGCACGCCGCTACCTGGGTGCGGGATCGCTGAACCAGAACCCGGTCGACAAAATGGTGTGGCGATGCTTGGCTCTGCCGATGTGTTCCCGACGTGAGGCGTTAGCGTTGATAGCAGTGCAAGCAACCGGGCTTTGGGTCGTGGGCTGCGGCGCGGACGCGGTTACAGTTCATCTCGTACGCCACGCGGAAAAGGCCGTCCCCCTCGACGGTAGCAAAGACAAGGACCCTGCACTTTCAGAGAAGGGATCTGCGCGAGCCGCTGCACTGGCGACCGCGCTCTCAACGGTAAAGCTCAGTGCAGTCTTCGCCAGTGAATGGCGACGTACGCAGGATACGGTCGCGCCCACAGCAAAAGCGCAAGGGCTCAACGTGGAGGTCATGAAGGCGGACGACACGCCTGCGCTGGTCGTGAAGCTGAAGACGTATAGCGGCAAGCATGTACTCGTCGCTGGTCACTCGAACACGGTGCCAGAAATCGCGGCGGCGCTGGGCTTGCCGGAGCCACCAAAATTAGGTGATGACGACTACGGCGACCTATTCGTCGTCAAGGCAGGAGCCTCGGGCGCTACCCTCGAGAAACGACGCTTCGAAGGCTGAGCGCCACAGGGTCTCCCCACACAACTAGCGGCCAGAGAATTCACGCATCTGTTTGCAGATAAAGTGGCCCCCTTCGAGCAACTTCAATTCGAAGTCGAGCGCTCGAGTCTTGTTAGGGTCCGCGGGAGCGTAGCGGCAATCATTCTCGTAATAGTCAGGGCGGGCACGACAATAGGCAATCTCCGCAGTGCGGGTGATCTCTACGAGCTCCCGCAACGCCTTGTCCGATAGCACCGGCGCCTTGAGCGGCGGCTCCCCAGCGACGGGTGTTGCAAACCGTGTAACGGCGAAAGAAGGAGGGTCTCCAGGTTCATTGAAGGCTGCAATGACGTTCTCCGCCAAGGTGCCGGGCTCGGGATTGGTCACCAGCACGTTGCCCTTCTGGTTGGCCAACGTATAGCCGTAGACGTTCTGCGAGTTGATTACCCGGGTGACGACCACCGAGTTCGCCGCAACGGGCTCCTCCAGCTCGTAGTCAGCCACGATCGCGAAGGCCATCAGCGCACTGGAGTGATCCAACCTGGCGAAGGACCGCTCTTCGATCGCACGCTTGTTCCACACGCTGCCGAATACTGCCTTCATGGCGCAAGCGAGGGTCTTCGGCTTCACCTTCGACTTGACGCCCTCCGACACAATCTTGCAAACGGCCTCCGAATCATCGGGCTTCTTGAGGTTGGCGGCAAAACTCGAGTAGAGGCCCGCTCCATCGAAGTTGGGCATGTCTTCGGCGTTGGCGCTCGAACGCACCTTGACCTTCGGAATACCCGGTAAAACCTCACCGATTCGCTTCTGGACCCGCTCGACCATACCCGGCGGAAAGCTTGACGAAAGGAACAGGTCTCGAACCTTCTCAGCGCGAGCTGAGAGCTCCTTCGGCGGTAGGTCACCTTGCTTTGCACCTTCAACGAGGACCTTGAGCGCAGCCCGCAGCTCCTGATTGGGCCCGTACTCAACGAAGTCCCGGTAGAATTTGAAGGGCACTCCGAGCCCTGCCGGGACCAGGTCATAGCCGTAACGCGCACTCAAACTTTCAGCGTCGGTCGTCCGACCCAAGACCTCCCCGTTTGTAAGGAAGCCGAGGCTTGCGGCCTTGCCACCAACAACGGCCGTGAGACGAACACAATCTGCGGGGTCTTTGGGACACATGTCCGCGTACGAAGTGAGCTCGTCGGAGGGCGAGTACGGTAGCGCTAACCAGGGCCGCTCGTTGCGCTTGGCGTGAATCGCTCGGACCTGCTCTTCGCTGGCGGCTTCAAGTTTGAAGCCGTCCACCATGACGGTCAGATGAACCGGCTTGTCGACCCATTTGGACAGCTCTGCGTGCTCTGGCCCTGCACTGCGCAACACCATATTGGGTGTGCCGCGCTCCTTCGACTTGAGGTTCACGTGCGAGGTTGGATCTTGGTAGGCGTGGGAGATCGTCCCGGCGACCACCGAAAGGTCGAGAGGGAGTTCGTTGAAAACTGGGATGTCCAGCGGCGAAAGTGCGTCTAGGTCCTTGGGGAACATGCGCAAGAAGCCCCAAGCTTCGCCGCGATTGAGCGGAATGAAGTCGGTGGCACCGAGAACATCATCAAGCGACCGAAACGGAGCGCCTGCGCGCTCGAGTTCAGCCGCTACCTCGCCGCTCACGTGCTGTTGTAGGCCCGTAGCAACGAACACGAGCTTGGCTCCCGGGATACGAAACTGCGGCAACAAGGTTCGCACCGTTTCAGCGATCATCTCTTCGCGAGCGACGTCTTGGGGGAAGAACTGAACGCCGTAGAGCGGCTCGGGATTGCCGTTGACGTAGTAGGTTTGGATCGACCCGGCGACATAACGCTTGTCTTGTACGTCGTAGGTCACCGCCCCGAACGACTTCAGCGTCTCAGAGAAATTGGAGAGCACCTGCTCGGCGAAGGGGAAGTGGTACTTGGCAGACTCCGGCCTTTCACCGCGCGAGTCGGTAAAATTTGAGTTCATGAAGTATACGGCTGGACGCTGCGGGTCGCGCCGGTCGATCAAGAACTTGAGCGTGCGGCCTGGGAGGAGGAGGCCGCCATCGCGATACGAAAACCTGTTGAAAGTCTCAAGACTATCGATGGCGCTGATTCCCAAGCCATTCGCCAGCACGCGAGGGGGATTCTGTCCCGTCAAATCCGGTGGAACCACCACCCGGTCCGTGGGCTTGCAAGCGAACGAAGCGAGGACCAACGCCACCCCGAGCGTGCGTGCGCGAAGCATCTGACTCACGAGTACCTCGTCATGATCAACCCGAACACAAACAGCGAGCCGCTCAGACACAGTCCAACCAAGAACACGAGATAGGCAACGCGAAGCAAGCGGAACTTGCCGAGCAACACGTGCCCGAGCGCGTGCATGTGTCGACTCAAGTGCTCGTACACGCGGTCATCATCGGTAAAGAGTTCCTTCATTCGCAGCACGAACTCCTCTTCCTCCAGGCGACCGAAGTTGCCAAAGAAGAGCAGGTTACCGCGCCCCAATTGCAGTGCGCCGGCGCCCAACTGGCTGGGCTTTTGTAGTTTCGGTCGCACCACCAACACCGCGAAGATGATCGACAAGAGCGCCGTCGCAGCAAGCGTGGCGCAAGGCAAGATCAACCACAACCTCGTGTGCAAAATAATGCTGCTCGACGCCAACATGATCGACATGATCAGCCCGTTGATCTGAATCATCATGTTGGCTTTGCTGTCGGCCAACGTCGTCAGGTTCATCTGTTCTTGGAGCAGCACGCGAAACGTGGTTTCAGCGCTGGGCTTACGCGTCTTGACCTTTGCTGGAACAGCTTCCGCCGCCATGGCTGTCGCGCTTTGTGCTCCTAGCTGTGGCTCAGCCGTACCTTCATCCATCGAGTCGACGAGAGTAGTCGGCCCTGGCGGCTATTGGAAATGACCCTGCAGCAAAAGGAGTGACGCTGGGTTGAGCTACTCGACGGCCACCCGCGGCTGCAAATCCTTTGTTGGCCTCTCGAGATCCCGAAGCGTTAGCATCGCGCGATGTCTGAGAACGAGCCGAGCGTGGCACCCGAAGAAGGCAAGAAGAGCCCGATTGATCTGTTTCTATCGCTCTTTGCTGAAGTGCGGCCAGGGGAAGGGCTCACCGCCTTGGTGCTGCTTGCGGACGTGTTCCTCATGTTGGTGGCCTACTACCTGCTCAAGACCGTACGGGAGCCGCTGATTCTCGAGGGCGGTGGAGTCGAGCTCAAGAACTACGCCACCTTCGTGCAGGCGCTTGTGCTGATGGGCTTTGTCCCTGCCTATGCGGCGCTGGTGAAGCGGCTGCCACGCATGACGTTGATCACGGTCACGCTGGTGTTCTTTGCCTCCAATCTAGTGCTGTTTTGGCTGCTCGCCTTACTCAAAGTTCCGTACGTCGGCTTCGCATTCTTCGTTTGGCTTGGTTGCTTCAGCCTATGCGTCATTGCGCAGTTCTGGTCGCTGGCGAACGACCTGTACACGCCAGACCAAGGCAAGCGGCTCTTTGCGATCATCGGGATTGGCTCTTCCGTAGGCGCCGTCGCTGGCTCCTATCTCGCAAAGTGGTTCGCGCAGAACTCGAACCCTGACGACAAGCTCAGCCCGCCCAACGTGAGCCCCTACGTCACGATGCTGATTTCGGCGGGCATCCTCATGGTCTGCTTGGCCCTCAGTTGGTTCGCCAACACGCGCGAAGGCAAGCGCAAAACCGTCACGGCAGCCCCTGAGCCGCCCATGGCCGGAAAGAACGGCTTCGCCCTGTTGTTCGAGGACAAGTACTTGCTCCTGATCGCTGCGTTGATCTTGCTGCTCAATGTGGTCAACAGCACAGGGGAAACCATCTTTGACCTAACCATCCTGGAGGAGGCCAAGCGCAGCACTCCGAACTATGACAGCCTGGATGAAGGCGCTCAGAAGGCAGCGATCAAGGCCTTCGTTGGCCCTTTTCGCGCGGACTTCTTCTTCTGGACCAACTTGATTGGTGCCGTGACCCAGCTGTTCTTCGTCTCGCGCATCTTCAAGTATCTCGGTATCCGCGCAGCCTTGTTTTCATTGCCCCTGATTGGCTTGATTGCCTACGGCGGCATTGTGCTCTTCCCGGCGTTAGCGTTTGTTCGACTTGCCAAAATCGCTGAGAACGGCACCGACTACTCGCTCTACAACACCACCAAACAAGCGCTGTGGCTGCCCACTTCCCGTGAACAAAAGTACAACGCCAAGATGACGATCGACTCGTTCATCGTACGCATTGGAGATCTGCTTTCGAGCGGCGCATCCCTCGGATTCATCGCGCTCGGGTTCGGCGTACGTACCTATGCGGCAGTAAACGTGGCCGTCGTCTTGGCTTGGGCCGTAGCCGCTTTCATCATTGGGCTCGAGAACAAGAGGCGGACAGAGCTTTCGGCCTAGCCTCCCCGCAGGAGGTTGAAGGCAAAACGAAGCGCCTCGACGTCGAGAGGCGCGGACAACGCCGTAAGCAATTCGACGGCCGTTGGGTGAGCGCGCTCTAAAGGCGCGGCCTCAGCTTCGGAGTTTGGCTTTGTCACGCATCGAAGACTTAGGACCTGCGCCTGGTCCTCAAGGGGCACTGGTCGCTGACCTGCAGCAACGGACAGTCGGCGCGCAAGCCTCTGCACAGCTTGGCGCCGTCGGTCTATATTCGTACCGTGACCGGCCTTTCCCTCGCGACCAGCCTTAGCCAACTATCACTTCTTATCGGCTTATCCGGTTGCATTTTACCGGAATATACCGCGGCTTCAGAAAACGCTGGGGGCGCCGGGGGCGCTGGCGCCAGCGGCGCCGCGGGCGCCAGCGGCGGCGCGGCGAGCGGCGGGAGTGGAACCGGTGGAGGAACTGGCGGGGTTGGCGGCGCGGGGGCGGGCGGCGGAGCAGGCGGAGGATGCCCAGATACGACCTTCATTGGCCACTTCGGAGATGACGGTGCAGAGCTGCAGCTTTCGGCCCTGCCAGATGGCTCCTTCTCCGTTGTAACTGGCAATACAGTCGTTGCGGGGACCTTCAATCAGTCGTTCACGTTTGACGACGTTTCGCTACCAGCCGCGCCCCAAGGAGCGGCTTCGCTGTTGATTGCTGCCTTTGACCGCAACGGCGCTGCGGTATGGCACTTACGCGTGGACGGGTCCTCGAATTTGCGACTCAACCGCGTGATTGGCCTATCTGACGGCGCACTGGTGCTTTTTCACGACGTTCCGACGAGCCCTGGGCAAGAATTGACCATTGAGGGACTCAAGCCATTCGTGATGGATGGCAACGAAGATGGCTTCGCGCTAAAGCTCGACCACAACGGCTCACCGCAGTGGGCCAAGCACCTCGCTGGGCCGGGCGCTGGGCTCTTTACTGGCGCCGTGGAAACGCCGGGAGGACTCATGGTCGTTGGCTCACTCCGCGGCGACGTAACGTTAGAGGGCGTACCTCGCCACACAGGCGCGAATTATGCACCATTCGCCGCACGGCTCGACGTAGCCGGCGCCCTCACGCACTATCAGGACTGGGAGCTCCCGGGGAGTGATGGGCTATTCAACGATGTATTATTGAATAATAAAAAGCTGTACATTACGGGCGCCTACAAGGGCACGTTGCCGGTGGTTCCCATAGCGCCGGACGCAACTAGCAATTACATCTCTGTGGTCCTCCGCTTTGACGTTCCACTCCAGCCCACAGGCGACCTGATCGGTCCCCAGACGACGGCTATCTTTCACCCAACGCGCGAGGTCTTCGGCATGCGCCTAATCAAGGCAGAAGCTGGTGTTTTGGTTGCGGGCCGAGTTCATGGGGGGAGTGACGTTACGCCGCTATTGTTCGGCTTGCCCAATCAGATGACCGCGCCGCTAACCACTGGCGCCTCCAGCTACCTGAGCCTCCTTGATGTGAGCGACGGCTCTTGGAAGCCCGTCTGGGGAAACACGGTCAACACGGTCAACTCGGAGACCCACTTTCACCTATCGTCCTTTGCGCTCTTGCCCGAAGAACAAGGGGGCAGAATCCTGCTAGGACACGCCGTTGACGCTGAGAGCACCACCGTCGTCAATGCAACCGCCTTCGCGGCGCCTTCCTTGTTTTTGGGCCTCAACGCGACGCAGCCCAACGCCGGAATCCCGGTTAGCGCCGCACAAATCGATGCAGCCGGCGGGGGGCGGCCCTATATGCGACTCATCCCCACGGAGTGCGGCACTCTTTTGATAGGCAAGTACAACGGCACTCCAAACATCGCTGCACAAGTCCAGGAGGCGCCTGTGGTTGGCTATCGCAACGTCGTGGGCTTTTTGCCTGAAGGGGTTTCCTTCTCTCCCCTCTAATGTTTTGATGGGAACTCATACCAGAGTTGACGCCAACCCTTACTCGACTAGGGTCACGTCCGTGAAGGCTCTTTACTGTCTTGCGCTCCCCACGCTCCTGGCCTGCGGGGGCGAGCCGTTTCAATCATCGACGGGAGGCTCGGCGCAAACGGTCGCAGGCGGAAGCTCGCCGAATGGCGGAGCTGACCCCAGCGGCGGCGGCAACGCAGGCAGCACCCTCAACCTCGAGTTCGTCGGGAGTACGGGCGTACCCGTTGCAGGGGCCTACGTATTGGCCAGCGGCGCAGACGGCGAAAGCCGTTATCTGGCTGACACTGATGAGCAAGGCAAGGCCTCGGTCGAGGTGGTGGCCGGTGGCTGGCTCACAGTGGCCGTCGAGGACCCACGAGTTGCAATTAGCGTAATGGTCACTGAGGGCGTTACCGAGCTGCGCCTCGTGGACCCATCCGGCCAAGTGGGACGCAATGCTACGACTGCCCAGCTAACGGTTCTCGGCAATTGTGCTGATTGCGACCCCAGTGGAACTACCTACGTTGGATCCTCATGCACCTTCGTCGACAACGTCCCCTACACTGGAGTCAACATCGAAGGCCAGTTTAACGCCTACCGTGGCTGCCCCGGCGAAAGCTCTTTTAGCGTGGTTGCGTTCTCACTGACCCAAGCCGGTGAGCTCGAATACTACGAGGAATCAGGCCAGGTTACGTTGGGAACAACCTCCGTTGAGCTCGGGTACTTTACGCCGGCTGAAGATGTGGCAGACGTGGGCCTTTTGCCAACGCAGCCTCTCGCTGAAAATGCGACCTTTCACGCATTCCTAAAGCGCGACAATCTCTATCGCGGATTTTGGTCTAGCGACTTCGCGAGCCCCTTTGAGGTGCCGGCCTCATGGCTCGCGGGCTCAACAGTCGAATATGGCTACTCAGACACTCTGGGCTTCGTTCTCGCGTTTGAACCGGTCGAGGCATTGACCTCCTTCAATCCGGGAGCCGTTGGTCGGCCGACGCAACCCAGCTTCGACAGCTCAACAAGGACAATCTCGTTCGACGTGGGTCAACCCAAAGGGGATATGGTGCAGCTCCTGATCGACGATGGGCGGCTTCACTACTTGCTTGTTCCGCCGACCCTGTCCGAGGTGACGTTGCCGACCCTCCCTACCGAGTTCGTTGCTTGGTCAATCGACTCGGGGGACATCACCGTCGAGCATGTCGACGCCTTCGATGTGGAGGGCTACCCAGCACGGCTCGCTGGAGCCGTGTCGGCAGAGGTACGCGCCCGCCACCACCCCATCCCCTAAGTCTCGATGCGGCGGGGTTGTTCACAGGCCAAGGCCCGTGTGACAATCGTGCACCAATGCGGTGCCTCGTGCGTTTCAACCCGGTGTCTTCGAGCCTGCTTTTGGCCGTAATCGCGGTCGGCTCACAGCTCTGCTCTCCAACCGCAGCTTTGGCAGGTGAACAGCTCGACCTCACCTGGGCCGACTGCGTGGTTGCTCCCGCGGACGCGGATCGCGACGGCTTGGATGACGCATGTGAGTTCGCCGTTGCAGCGGCCTTCGAGCCGGAAATGGTGTTCGGCCTGGAAGAAACCGCGACCGAGCGTATTCCTTTTTGGGCGGCTCGCCCCGATGGCGAGTTCACCATGCGGATCTTCTACGCGCTCGCTTACCGCATCGACGCTGGAGACCCGACCTTTGGCGGAGTTTCAGCGCACGAGGGCGACTCCGAGTTCATCGTATTGCGCGTCCACTATGACGGCAACGGCCTATGGTCCCTCGTCGAAGGCTACCTCTCTGCCCATTACGGCACCGGATGCGACGCCGGCGATTGGTTTACCAATAGCGAGTTTCAGTACGTTAATAGTGTATTTGGTCGTCCACTCGTATTCTCGGCCGAGGGCAAGCACGCTAACTATACCGACCTCGACCGCTGCGATTCGGGGGGGTGCTTCCAAGATCACTGCAGCGACGAAACTCGTGAACCGGTCGGCATCGAGCCCGACCGCGACCTTGGCCTTCAATCCACCCAGCTGATTGACGAGCACGTAGTTGATGGCAACTCCGAGTGGTTCTGGACCGATGTTATCTTCTGTGGCTGGCAGCTATCCCCCGGCGCCGATCGCTCCGAATGCGTGCCAGTAGACAATAGCTATTCACGTCAGCTGACGAGCTTCGAGATGGATTACGGGCCAGTCACCGGCGAGGCTGCCCTGTGTGAGCCGTGCCAGGAGGACAGTGATTGTATGGATGGTGGGCTTTGCTTGGACGGCCTCTGCGGCCAGGCATGCGAGGCCGGCTCCTGCCCAGAACATGCCTATTGCGAGGGTGAAGGCGTTGGCCAGTGTCTACCCATAGCAGCCGACTGTGCCTGCTTTCTTGCGTGCCAAGAGCGCGCATGTGGAGATGATGGCTGCGGCAATTCCTGCGGAACCTGTCCGAGCGGCGAGTCCTGTGACGTAACGGGCCAGTGCCAACCAGCAGGCACATGCGTGCCCGACTGCAGCGGACGCACCTGCGGTGATGATGACTGCAACGGCTCTTGCGGTAGCTGCAATGACGGTGAGACCTGCGACGCTAGCGGGCAATGTAGCGACTCCGGCTCGGGCGGGAGCGGTGGGGGCAACAGTGATAGCGAGGAGAGCGGTGCCGGTTGTGAATGCCAAGTAGACCGTAGCAAGACTGGAAAGAACGGCTCGCTGCTCGCCTGCGCGCTCCTTGGCTTAGCAAAGGCACGTCGTCGCCGCCGTTACGTAACAGCGTGACTCACTTCTGAGCTTGGTATCCCTCGTGCAAGTGTACTTGCATGTGGAAAGTAATCCTCTTTGCTCACGACTTCTCGGAATGCGCAGAGCGCGTTGAACCGGTGGTTATTCAACTCGCACGCACCCACTGTGCGCGTGTCGTCGTTTGCCACGTTACCCAGCTGACCAACGGACTTTCGCCGCAAACGATCATCTCGCCACCTGGAGAAGAAGCGCCGATCACCGTTGGCGAGTATACGATGCGCACAGGGCGGGAGCGCTTGGCGGCCATTGGCAAGCGCATCGCACATGACTGTGTCGAGGTAGAAACCGCGGTCATCCTCGACGAAATCCATACGGGCATTCTGCGCGCGGCCAAAGACTACCGCGCGGAGGTCATCGTCATGGGCACGCACGGGCGTACTGGCCTTTCGCACTGGTTGCTCGGTTCTGTAGCGGAAAAGGTCCTGCGCCAAGCCGAGGTGCCGGTGATCACGCTGCGTAGCCATGTTTCAACCCAAGCCCCCGCAGAGGAGCGCGTGCTTGACGATGAAATGAGCGGGTGAGGCGTCCTGAGGAATGAAACGAGAAACGTTTCATTGCGTTTCATCAAGCACCAAGACGGCGGATAGCCACCTGGCACACCTACTGCAGTAGCCCTTTCGTGAACCTCCAGTCATTCGACCTCCTACCTCCGCTCGTTGGTGGCGCTCTCATCGGAGCATCTGTGTCGCTAGTCCTTTGGGCCCACGGCCGCGTCGCCGGGATCTCCGGAATCTTCGGAGGGCTCTTGCGCCCCAACCCTTCGGAGGCAAGCTTTCGTGGCTGGTTTCTCGCAGGGCTGTTGCTGGCGGGGCTGATCGTTCGTGTGATCTGGCCACAAGCCTTCGCATCAACACAAAGCACTGGGCTAGCTACTGTGGTTGCAGCAGGGCTCTTGGTCGGCTTCGGTACCCAGCTGGGGAACGGCTGTACGAGCGGACACGGAGTTTGCGGCATCTCCAGGCTTTCGCCCCGCTCCCTAGTAGCAACCATCACCTTTATCGCAACTGGAGCGCTCACAGTGCTCTTGGTGCGGGGAGCCGCATCATGAATAGCCGACTAGTCACCTTGCTGGCAGGGGTTCTCTTCGGGGTTGGCCTTGCCATCTCGGGCATGACTCTGCCTGAGCGCGTGGTGTCCTTCTTGGACTTTACTGGTGATTGGAACCCGAGCCTCGCGTTCGTCATGGTGGGCGCTATTGCCGTCCACTTCGTCCTTTTCCGCGTCGTAATGCGCAGTAAGAAACCGCTCTTCGAGGAGCGTTTTCATCTACCAACTCGGCGTGACATCGACCCGCGCTTGCTCCTGGGAGCCGCCATCTTCGGTATCGGCTGGGGGCTTGGTGGCTTCTGCCCGGGACCTGCACTCACCTCTGCGGCTGCGGGCTTTTTCCCAGCCATTGTCTTCATCGCGGCCATGACAGCGGGGATGCTCCTCGAGCACGCCACGTCCGCGAAGCTTTCTCGTTTGGAGTCTGCACCATGGAAATCCAAGAGTTCTACGATCCAGCCACCTTTACTCTGACCTTCGTCGTCTTCGACGCGAAAACGCGCGACGCCGTCGTCATCGATCCGGTCCTCGACTTTGACCCGCTTTCCGCATCGACCTCGACGAAGTCCGTGGAAAAAGTGGCGGCGTTCGTGAGGGAGAAGCAACTCAACCTTCACTACGTTCTTGAGACGCACGCGCACGCCGACCACCTGTCAGCGTCGCAATGGCTGCACAAGCATCTAGGCGCCAAGATCGCCATTGGAGCTCGCATCCGAGAGGTCCAGGATACCTTCAAGGGCGTATTCAACCTCGGCCCTGACTTCAAAGCAGATGGCTCACAGTTCCACCTCCTGCTTGAAGACGGGCAACCGGTGAGTGCCGGCACGATCAACATTAAGGTACTGTCCACGCCGGGGCACACCCCCGCGTGCGTAAGCTTCCTGATCGATGACGCCCTGTTCACCGGCGACGCGCTGTTCATGGACGATTACGGAACTGGTCGCTGTGACTTTCCACGTGGAAGCGCGAGCGACCTATTCGACTCGATCCAGAAGCTTTACGCGCTCCCCGAGGCGACGCGAGTGTTCGTTGGGCACGACTATCAACCGCAAGGAAGGGCGGTGGCTTGGGAAACGACCATCGGCAAGTCGAAGGAGCGCAATATCCAACTACGGGCCTCGACCAAGAAGGACGACTTCGTTGCGGCACGACAGAAGCGAGACGCAACGCTGGCACCACCGCGACTGCTGTTCCAGAGCGTCCAGGTGAATATTGATGCGGGCAAACTGCCGTCGCCCCAAGCCAACGGCATGCGCTACCTGACCATCCCGCTCAACATGAAGACCAAGACAGACGACGCCGGGGATCCGCAGGGCTGAATCAGTTTCGCTCGCGTTTCACAATGTTTCAGCCCACGTGGGATACGCAGGATTCGACTGCCAGAGTCACTGGCACGGTTTGAGCTAGGAGCTGACCATGATTCTCCGTCAACTGTTCGACCACGAGTCCTCGACCTTCACCTATCTGGTTGCCGATGAAGCGACGAAACGTGCGGCATTGATAGATCCAGTGGCAGCCCAGGTCGACCGTGACTTGAAGCTGATTGCCGAACTCGGGCTTACGCTGGTGATGGCACTTGATACGCATGTACACGCAGACCACGTGACTGGGGCTGGAGAGCTTCGGTCACGCACAGGAGCAAAGACTGCAGCCTCAGCGCTCGGCGCTCCCTGTGTGGACGTTAAGCTCAATGCGGGGGATGTCATCGCGATCGGCGAGCTCGAATTGAAGGTGCTTGCGACGCCCGGCCACACCGACGACAGCCTCTCTTTCCTACTCGAAGGGCACGTCTTCACGGGTGACGCCCTGCTCGTTCGCGGAACTGGGCGAACCGATTTTCAAAATGGAGACGCGCGCACTCTTTTCGACTCCATCACCCGGGTGCTGTTTGGCCTACCCGCGGAAACGGTGGTGTTGCCCGGGCATGACTACAAGGGCTTCTCGTCGACAACGATAGCTGAGGAGCGTGCTCACAACCCTCGCATCGCTGGGAAGAGCGCGGAGGAGTTCGAGTCGCTGATGCAGAGCCTCGCGCTAGCCCCGCCCAAGAAACTTGATATTGCCGTGCCCGCAAATCGCGCCTGTGGGCAGGCCTTGCCGACTGTTTGAAGGAGACGCCATGACCGACTCACTCTTTGACCAAGCTGTTGCCCACGCAGATGGCTATCGCGATATTGAACCAAAGCAATTGAGCGAGCACGCCGGTACCACGCGGCTGGTGGATGTTCGCGAGCCCGATGAATACCTCGGGGAGCTCGGCCATATCCAAGGGACCGCCCTCGTACCGCTCGCGACCGTCTCCGCTGCGTCCAGTGGGTGGGATCGCCAAGCAGACATCATAATGATTTGCCGCTCAGGCGCCCGCAGCGGGCGAGCGGCCAAGGCGCTCGTCGAACTCGGCTTTACGCGGGTGATGAACATGAAGGGTGGCATGCTCGCTTGGAACCAAGCTGGGCTAGCCGTCAAACGGGTGCCGTAATGGACATTGCGCTTCCCACGCTCGTTCTCGCTCTCGCCTTAGCCGTCTTCGTCGGCATCTCGCTCGGAATGTTGGGCGGCGGCGGCTCCATTCTGACCGTACCGCTCTTGGTTTATGTTCTCGGCCTCCCCGCTCACGAGGCAATCGCCGCCTCCTTGTTGGTCGTTGGTACTACCAGCGTAGCCGCGTTGGTACCCCACGCCCGCGCCGGCCGAGTCAAGTGGCAGACTGGCCTCTTCTTCGGATTGGCTAGTATGGTAGGCGCCTATTCAGCCGGGCGCGTCGCCAAGCTGTTACCTGCCACTGCCTTGCTCCTACTATTCGGCGGAATGATGTTGATTACGGCCGTGTTCATGATGCGCGGACGCAAGACCGACGACAAGCCGCAGACGGCCGTCGCACAAAGCGAGCTCAAGCGCATTGCCTTCGTCGCGGGGGAAGGCCTCTTGGTCGGAGCTTTTACGGGTCTAGTGGGGGCAGGAGGAGGCTTCCTGGTGGTCCCTGCGTTAGTGCTGCTTGGTGGTCTATCGATGCAGAACGCGGTTGGCACTTCGCTGCTCGTGATTGCAATGAAGTCCTTTGCCGGTTTTGCCGGTTATCTATCTTCTACGCCGATCAATTGGTCATTGGCCGGGATGGTTACGCTTGCGGCCGTAGTCGGTAGCTTTGCTGGAGCCAAACTAGCCGGCAAAGTGCCACCGGATATGCTGCGCAAAGGGTTTGCGTGGTTCGTAGTTGTGATGGCCGTCTTCATTCTGTCGCAAGAGGTACCCAAGGCCTTCGGACTAAGCTTTAATCTCGCGAAGAATTGGCCCATTGAACTAGCGCTGCTGGCGGTGCCCGTGACCGCTGCGGTGGTGAGCCTTTCGCGGAGTCGCCCCCTCAGTCCGCCGCGCCCGGCGGCGCAGTAACAGAGTCGAACGGGTTACCCAGCCGATTCCTTACAGTCGCGAACTTTATTCGCATAGTTAGATCGAGGCCGGAACTCATGCGTCTTTCGGGGCATGAGTTCCACCTTCGCCCCATCGGTATCGCTCCTCGCAGCCCTCTTCTCCCTCGCGGCGTGTGCAACTGCAGCTGCTCCCAAAACGAGTGCCAAGCCTGACCCCGTCACGCCTGACTCAGTGTCCAAGCCCGACGTCAAAGCGGAACCGGCCAAAGACACGGACACGCTTGCAGAGCCGGTGGTGAAAGCCGACCCGGCCGACCCAGTATCGGACAAGAACCGCGGCTTCGGCCCGTACGACACGCTCGAGGCCGTATGCGGTACCGCCAACGAGAGGTGCCGCATGAGCGAGCCGGTCACGCTCACAGGCTCGCCGGCCATCACGCGTCTGGCGACATTTGTGGAGCAGCCGATGGACGGGCAAACGCACTTAGCGTTCGAGACGAAGGAGGGATGGTTTATCAGCGAGGTCCCCGACGGACAGCCTTTTGGTGGAGGGCTCAGTCACCACACCCCCGCCGGAACCTACTTTAAGCTTGATGCGGCTATGCCCGACGGAGGCGGCGTCATCCTGCTTCGTCGGTACGGCCAGTCGTCCTTTATACCCGGTAACGGCAACATGGGCTCCCACAGCTTCGAGGAGACGGTGCGCTTAAAATGCAGCATAGTTTCTGGACGCGTGGCGTGTGGGGAAGGCAAGAAGGTCTTTTCACGCTCCTGCTCAGGCGGGACCTGCACTCAGACCGGCGTTGAACCCAAGCAGTAGCGGTCACGGATCACAGTGCCTCATAGCCGCAAGGCACAGCTCGTCCCAGGCGTAGCGAGCGCAATACGGGTCTTCCTCAACCACCGCGCCTACGCACGTATCACACTGGGCAACCAACGGGCCGCCAAGCCGAAGCGGGCTATGTGCACAAGCAGGCTCGCGACGAGCGGCCGGCTTCGAGAATGGTAGCGGGTCCAGTGGCAACACGGATAGGTCGAGCGATTGAGGCAGCCCCTGGTCGATGCCAGACACCACAGCACCGTCAAACGATGCACCGGACCAGAAGGTGATATCGAGCCGGGTCTCGCTATGGAACCAGGCGTCCTGCTCGAGTTCGTACACGAGAATACCGGAGGGATGATTGAGAAAGTAGATACGGTCATCAATCCGCAGCAGCGTAGTGAAAGCATGGGCTGTCACGCCCTCGAGTGAAAGCTCATAGGGCGTAGCGTTCGCGCCAGCACGAAAGAGAGCACCTTCGTACAGCCCAACCAAGTCACCCTCGACCTCCGCGAGTGGAACGAACTTCGGATCATGATTGGCGGTCTGCTCCAGGGGCGGCAACGTAACCGCTAGCGGACGTTCATGGGTCAGCTGCGGAGTTACGCGCATATCGCGATAAGTATCACTCACCGTGCGCTCAAGTTTGATTTCACTTCCAGACACCTCCAACGTTTCGACGTGACCGAAAGGCAAATAGGTTGGCTTACCAGCCCCATCCAGAATGATGAGCGATGGCACCACCCAATCGATTGGCTTCTGTTTGGTGCGGTCGAGGATGACGTCTAAGGGGGCGAGGCAGTAGCCATCAAGCCTGGGCGCCGCACAACCATCCTTTGACTCCAAGAACAGCCAGCCCATCACCTCGTCGACGTTACCCTCGTCAAAGCCATGATAGAGCCAACTAGCCAAAGAGGCTTCAAAGCTCAATCGAGTGAGCCGATAGTGAATTGACGACGGCGCAGATTTCCCTTCGCGTATTAGCTCGACGAGCTGAAGGCTACCATCTTGGTCAATGCGATCGAGGATCGAGGAGAGAACGCGCAAGCGTTGGCCCAAGTCTCGGGCGGGATTGAGCATCTCATTCCATACGGCAACGGGCGGGGAGACGACCTCCTTACTCGCCATGACCTCTGCATACGATTGGAGGCGACGGAACCCCTCCACGTAGTTACCTAACTCAGCTGCGGTTACAACCTGTAGTTCCCCGATCTCGCCCAAATCGAAGTTGGCTCCTAGTGGTGGATGCTCCGACCGATACGGGTAATCGAGCGCATGCATTACCATCCAGGAAGACTCTTCCCAAGCGATCGTGGTTGGCTCGTTCGTGAAGGAGTCAAGCCAGCTAGGAACCAGCGTCATTCCTTTAACATCGTCTAGCGTTGTACCCACCGGCATCGCACGCAACGCGGCGTTGTTGTTTGCGGCGACCTCTCGCTGATGGGCTGCATACAGCAATAGCTCAGGCCGTAAGCTGTCACAGCCCATCTCGCGCAAGGCATCCTGCAAGAGTTCCAACGAGAGCGCTTGGCCAGGACTCGGCAACGCTCCTTGCTGTGGGGAAAAGGCGTTGACAACGCTTTCATGAGGCTGACCAGTGCCAGCCACCGAGACCACTGACCCAAGCAACGTTGCCTGAGGACCGCGCAAGTTGAAGGCCTGGTAGTCCTCGAAGTTCAGCCGCTGGAAGAACTCATCTACGTCGCGGACCTCCTCTGGTTCCACCGAATCACCAACCGCGCCGGCGATGCGAACCCAGGCATCCTCCGGCAAGAGGCGCATATTCGGCTGGGAGATCGACATGAGGGCACGCTTCATCTCTCCTCTTTGCAGCGCATTCTGACCTAGCGCCGCCTCTTCCCGAGCAACAGCCTCCCCAGGCGGCAGCTCATTCGACGGAGCGCAGGACAAACTCGTAGCAACCATCGCCGCTCGAGCGGCATGAGCGAGTAGCTTCATGGTGCTCCATCACCCACCAACGGGACCAGTTGCGTCGGCGTCCGACTTTTGTTCACCGCCGTGAGTCTCGCCCGACGGCTCAGCCACTTGGGTACAACTCATTGAGATTGAGTTCTGCCCATCAATTTGATGACCGCGAGGAGCGCCTAGCCCGAAACCACGTTTCTGTGCCGTAGATCAGCACTCGGGCTTAGGCACGCTTCTAGCTCCGGCTGTACGGCGAGATGGTCACCAAACTGAGGGCGTTGCAGCATGAATAGGATCCGAGGTGCGTGGTGGCTGTTCTACGCAGCCGTCACCGCGGCTTGGCTGATGGTTGAGCCCGGCGTGTTCACGACAACATCGTTTATCCCGCTTCGCAACCTGATGGTCCAGTACAGCGGACTACTCGCAATCGCTTCGCCTCACCTTCGCAGGGATCCCGTCGGTGTCGGTCCCCGGGCCGAAGGACATGATGAAGACGCTTGTGCCTCATACGTTGGGAGCTGCGGCCGACGCAGTCGGTGGTTCGGGCGTGTTCGCGAGTTCGCTCGTTGATCTAGGCTCTGGCGCGCGGCTAGGAGACGTGGCGAAGTCCGCGGGCGAGTCGATGGCGAACGCTGCAATCGGCGCGATGCAAGGCGGCGGCGACGTTGGGCAGGCGGTGACGTCAGCGTTGGGGCTGCCATCGGGAGGAGACCTTGGTAGCGCGATGAAGTCGCTCGTCCCAACAGGGGATCAGCTCGGGAACATGGCCAAAGGGATGGCCTTGGACATGCTGCTCAAAGGGACGATCACGCGCGACGTGCGCAAGCGCCTCACGCGCGTGGTGGGTGGAGCCTGGGTCGCCTTTGCCGGCGGGTCGATTTCGAACAGCACAGGCAAGCTCTTCACTGAGGTGATCGGCGGACTCAAACTGACGACCTCGGTTCAGAGCAGCATCTCGCAAACAGCAGGGAAATTCCTTGTGGATACGGTGGGTGGGATGGTCATGCGTAAGTCGAAGGACGACATGAGCATGTCCTCCAAGCGTTCCGTCGTTCGCATTGGTGCGGCAGCAACGCTCCACTCAGACGAGCTGATGGAGCTGCGCGGTAGGGAGATAGAGATCGAAGGCCAAACGAGCGTGACGCTGCGCTCAGGTGACCTCTTGATCGAGATGACGCCAAACGCGACGACCATCAAAGGGACCCTCAAGGTCTCGAGCGGCGACCAGATCAAGATCGCCGGAAACCCTGACGAACTCACGGCCTGATCGCCCCGTCATCGTCGGCTCAATCCCCAACCCGGTTACGCCCTCCCCGGTCGACGTTGGCGTCAACACGCTCAACCGCATCAAGACAGTATCTGGCGTCCTCATCGAAATCGGCGACGACCGGCTCGGATGAGCGTTCGCCTCGCATGCCTCGGCGGCGCACCTTCACCGGAGGGGCTCGCCGCCGATCTCGAAACCCTGTTCGACCTGCCGCCGACGGCCGTGCGTGCGATTTGGACGGTACTATCCCCCAGCCTCGAACACCCTATCTCCGCAGCCGTGGAGCAAAGGCTCGCGGCCTTTGCCAAAGAGCACTCGGTAAACGATAACGTGCTCGGCCGGGCCCTTCGTGCATCCCGGTTTCTCCTCCGCGAGGCCGCCTCACGCAACCTGCCGTGGGCGGTCTACGAGGCCGACCTTCGGCAACTAACCGACAATGAGGTAATTGTCGAACTTCACCGTGAAGGCTACGCCCGGGCAGTCGCTACGATTCGCGGGGAGCTAATCAACCGCTCGCGAACCAGCTTTGGCCCGAGAGTCGTTGGGCTCGGCTGGCGTATGGAACTCGGCGTCGCCACCCACGAGCTCGATGCACTTGGCGACCTCTTGGTGAAGATGCTCTTCGTCGTGCGCGAGGGCTCCGTGGAAAGGCCGATGCAGCTCGAGCTCGGCCTCGACGGAGTCCGCAGCCTCCGCGAGGCTTGCGAGGCGATTGAAGCGCGGGCCCAGCAACTGGGGAGCGCTAGTCGCAAACCGTAGTCAGCGCCCGACAGCAGCAGGCCACCGAAGTGCTCAATAGCCAAACAGCGACCGACAACAGCTGTTTTGGGTATCGCATGCCTCCGCACCGCCAAAAGGCATAGCGCATTCACCAAGCAAGGTACCCCCCTTTACGCAGGTGCAGTTCTGGTTGGAGTCACAGCGAATCTCAACTGGCTGCTCAGCACAGATACCGCTGGACTCGCAGCCCAAGCCGTCATCAAGGAGCCCGCTATTCGTTTGACAATCGACAAACTCCAAACTGCAGAGCGTGAGCGCATGCAACGGAGCACTGCAGCCACCCAACGGGTCATCCGGATAATTCATTACACAGTCGTGCAAGATCCAATCGGGCATGCAGGCGAGCAGCCCCTCGATCTCTTCGTTGCAGTTCTTGGCATACAAGGACATGCAGCGTTGATGACAATCTTCACCCTCGGAGCAAGCGGGCTTGTCAGCAACGGCAGCGCAGTAGTCGAGGCAGGCCTGGGTAACGAACGGCTCATCGCTAGCTGTATTACCACCTTGGCCGGCCGGGTCATCGAGCACCACGATCCCACCACAGGCGGATAACAGCATAAAGGTTAGGGCTTCCCGCAACCGACGCGCCATAGCGGCCAGCCTACCATGAGCCGAGCCCCTGCTCGCTACTCGTCGCGATGGACCGTGCTTGGCGAGAAGGCTGGCAGACAGATAGCGATGTATTCAGCGCCCTCTTCCCCTGGCGTGGAGTACCGCACCCACTCGCCCGCTTCGGTGATCACGGCTTGCCCAGCCTCGACGTCGAGCGCGCCGGCCTCGTGCTCGACCCGCAAAAGCCCGCGCAGAACGACCGTGAACTCACGAAACTCTGGCCGTTGCCCCGGCTCGATCCAACCACCGGGGCTCCGCATATGCGCGACGCTCGTGCCTTCATCTCCGGTGTTCACACGTCCAACGAACTCATCGATGAGCTTGGGCTTGTTGCCGGCGGAGGTAATGCGAGTGGGCTTTGCGATCAATGTGGGCATAGCGTGCCACGTAGTCCGCAGCGGAACGCGAGACAAGCCGCGCGCGGCGTATTGGCACGTAGAGCGCATTGGCGGACACCAGCCCTCAGCTGCCGACCGCCAGCAAAGGAGTTCGATTCCTAGGCCCTTTCCGCGCGTTTTCGCTTGGTCGCCGTTGGCATCGCAACTGCACTGGTGCCGCCTATGGCGAACGTAACGCTGCAACATGAGGCACCTGTCTCGATGCTGCGCGAGACCCCAGCGGCGCTGCTCGAGCTGCTGGCCCCTGTCGGGCAGGAGGTAGCCGAGGGTTCAGCCATCGCGGTGCTTGACTCCGAACTCACCGAGCCTGCTCCGCTCGCGCAGCGGGCCGATTTGGTTGCGCTGATCAGCGGGCCGAACGGCACGCCTCTTCGGGCGGTTGTTGTCGAGGTTCAACGGCACCGCGATGAAACCAAGTTGCACGCGTGGCTGCTCTACGTTGCGCAGCTCACCAAGCGCTACAACGCGCCAGTCACACTGTTGGTGATAGCTCTCGATAGCGCGGTTGCACGCTGGGCGGGGAAGGCGCGGCAACTCGGTCCTAACGTAATGTTCGCCCCCACGGTACTATCACCTGGCGTACTTCCCCCAGTGCGCTCCGGTGATGAGGCGCTTGCGCGCCCACAGGTATCCCTGCTGACGGCGCTCGCGAGGCTTGAGAGCCGCGCGTGGAAGACGCTGTCCCCCAGCGAACAGCAGGAGGTACTGCGCATCTGCATGGCCTTCGCAGCAAGCGACAATCCCCTTTTGCATGAGACGTACTTGGCCCTGATTGCTAAGTCAGACGCAAACCTTCGCGCTACACTGAGAGATTTGTTGGAGAGCCACGATATGCAATTGCGGGAGCTAGTGATCAAAGCCTGGAAAGACGAAGGTCGGGCAGAGGGCAAAGCCGAGGGCAAGGCTGAAGGCAAAGCCGAGGGCAAGGCTGAAGGCAAAGCCGAGGGCAAGGCTGAAGGCAAAGCCGAGGGCAAGGCGGAGACCCTGTTGCACCTATTGAATCGACGCGGCTTCACAGTGGACGCCACCCTCGCCCAGCGCATACGCGCGGCGCCGGTTCCTGAGCTCGACGGCTGGCTCGATCGGGTCCTCGACGCATCTCAGCTTGAGGATGTGTTGGGGTAGATTGGGCCGCCCCCGCGTGCTCGCTCCGCTACGCTTCGCTGTGCTCGCTCCCCCTCCTTAGCCAGGCTTCTCGCTTCGCTCGGCGCGTGGCTGGAGGGGGCGGCCGCTTGGGCGTTATCGCCATGGCTGGAGGTCGGGCCGCTATTGGCTGAACTTAGCCTGGGCTGTGGCGTCGGGTTAGTACGGGAGTGGGCTAGTGCCTCAGGGAGGCTTGGAGCTGCAACCATGCAGGGGAGACGGATAACATGAATAACCGCTAGTAACGACAAGAGCCACAGGTGGATGAGGCTTACCATCGTTAGGGCCATTTACCCATAGTTCATCACCCTTACCCGCGGAGTTCCGAGAGCGTGGTCGCACGACTCGCCCATGCGCCATTCAGACTTCTGTTCGAAGATGTAGCAACGTCCCGGGCCCAAAAGCGGGTTGGACTACTGCGGCGTTTACTCTCGACTACCTCGTTAGATTGCCCGCAGAGATTGGTGCTTGCCTGGGCACCACACGGAGCGTCAGTAAGCCGGTACGGCGTGAGCTTCCATTCAATTCTCTTCGCCTTCCACGTGTGCAACATAGTCTCGCGGCTCGGCTGAAAGGGTGACTCCAGACCACGAGCCGCCATTGCGGACATAGACCGCTGCACGATGAGGGTACTTCCCGACGATACTGTCGATTGCGGCAAAGAGAGTCTTGTCGTCTACCCAAGTATTGGAACACTCTCCGCAGCCCCAGCGATTTGTCTTCTTGTCGACCAGCTTGTCAGAGATGTCGACGACCCAACCCGTACACCTTGCAACAGGGCATCGCGCCAGGGGCGCCTCCAATGCCAACTCCTTAGGACCGAGCTCGACTTTAACCGAACGCTTGCATCGGGGGCAATCAACGTATGCTACTGGCATGCTGCCGGCGCGAGCATGACTCAGGAACGCCTCCTGCTTGGCGCTGAGCTCAAACGTATGATCACGGCACTTGATTGTCGTCACTTGGTCCCAACAACAAACTGTACCATTGGCATGAGGAGGGGAAAACCCATTCAAACTTAACTAGCGTCTCGCATTCCGCCCTCATAGTGATAATGCTCTAAGCTGGCTGACGAAAATCGCTCAATGAATCTCGAGCTTCTATGTTCATCTGTCCGCGGAGAAAACCAGCATCGACGGAGCGCATGAACATAGACGCCATCATCAACAGGGTACCGACTTAACGTACCAGAGAGCTGGTGCCTCAATATCCATGCCTCAGCTCTCTCAAGTTCAGTAAACACTCCCCCAGGAAATGCGGCCTGGGCGCCTACGAATATCCAGACCCACTCGCTATCCATCGGCCCTCTCAAAGCTGTACCAACGTTGTATCTGATCCACCGCTTTTCGGATTGATGATTTGCTTTCCTTCACTACTGTTGCTTGGGTGAGACTCAACGCAGGGGCGCCATTGATAGGCTTACCTGCCATCCCAATCTTTGTTTCTACACCACCCCCGATCACATGCAAGGAGGTGGACGCGGGTATCACGCTGAGCGCGCCGCCGCAGACGCCCGCAGGGATAGAGGCCTTGAGCGTCTTGGCTTTAGCGTGCTTCGGGTTTCGCATGACGCCGTCGTGAATCGGCTGGAGGCTGTGCTCGGCTTGGTCCGGCGGGCGCTTGGCCCACCAAGCTAACTCCCTCCAACATACATGATCCAAAACGGAGCACCGGTCGTACCAGCCAGCTCTTCGCAAGCGCGCAAAAGGTCGTTGCAGGGTGGCTGATAGGGGATCGCCAGCGCTGCGAGAAACATAGCCCCACTCTGCGCAACGATAGAACGGTCCTCGCTCTTTGCATGGTCCTCCAGCCAAACTCGACCATCGACAGTACGGACAACTCGATCTGCCTCGAATCGACCGACAACAGTTTCGCTTGTTCCTACTTTTACAACAGTCGCCCTATCTATCGGAACGAACTCAAAACCACGCAGTTCTGCGCGACGGACGTCGTACCTTGCAAGTAAGTCTACCAGTGGATCCGCTGAAACGACTGTTTCCAAGAGACACTTAAACTCGAAGGTCCGTCGAACATCCTCTGCTTCATCTGGATCAAGCCCATATTCCAATAGAGACTCGGTCTCTGGTCTGCGCGCCTCGATCGTGGCAACAAACTGATTAGCATCCACTAGTGAAGAACTCCACTCCAGGCCTCATGCACGCTTTTGGGAAGCGGCACGGCATTCGGTCCGTGGTCAATATGGTGATGGCGCAATACTTCTCTTTGAAAATCGATATAAGCCCTAGCCGCCAGCCAACGATCATCGCGAGCGGACGATACTCAATAACTACCGGCTCGCTTGCCATCAAACAGGTGAATGTTGCGGTGAGCCCAGAGAGATTCCAGCTCACTAACCGGGGCACTGGGCAGAAGCGTGCTTGTTCGGCCGCCGCTCCTTAATCGCCTCGTCTATGGCATTTCTTTTCGGAGATCTTCGACCGCGGGCCCGCATTTCCGTACTTCCTGTTGCCATCTAAGCTACTCGTCTTCCTTTTCGCCCACATCACCATACTGTCGCTCAAGAAACTCCTGTTGCTCCTCCTCCCACTTGTCGTGCCTGTACTCCCCGTAGCGTTCTAGATGTCGCCAGTGGATCCCTGCTAAGTAAAATCTACCGTCGGTGGGTACGGGAACCGCTCGAGCTTTGACGAGTTCCTCCAGTTTCGGGAGATCAGCTGCAGGCATGTTGTCCGCTAGCTCGAGTGGCGAGGCTGAGAAGTCCCGCCAAGCAGCAATTGGCTTCCCTAAGAACCTCTCAAGGCAGGCCGCTGCGGCCCTCACATCAGGAAACTCTCCCACCAGCTTAAGGGCGCCGTCGTCTTCGCCAAAAGAATAGTCCGCAGCTCTGACGAACTCGATCGTCACAGAAGCGTCCTCGTGGATTTGGGTCAGTCTCACGTACCCCTCAGCTTCGACCGCAAGCCTCGCGTCGATGATTATGCTGTGGCCCCCCGCTACGCGCAATACGCGCTCTAGTTCATTGACGTCCATATTACTCTCTCAGTCGGTGCGGACTAAGATCGCGCCCTTCTTGCCATTTAGAAAGTACGAGTTGTAATGCGGATTCTGAGCGTGCCCCAGATTCGAAACCTTCGTCGGGCAGATAGCCCATGCCCGTCAGCCTCGTCGCGCCTTCTTGGTCGCAGGCTTCTTGGTCGCAGGCTTCTTGGTCGCAGGCTTCTTGGTCGCAGCCTTCTTCGTTGCGGCCTTCTTCGTTGCGGCCTTCTTCGTTGCGGCCTTCTTCGTTGCGGGCTTCTTCGTTGCGGGCTTCTTCGTTGCGGGCTTCTTCGTTGCGGGCTTCTTCGTTGCAGGCTTCTTCGTTGCAGCCTTCTTGGGCAAGCCCTCTTTCGCAACATCGTCTTCGTAGCCAGACAACTCTCTCACTCGCCCCGTCCACGAAGACTTGTTCCATACATAGGCTTTTCGCCTGTGCGCGTACTGCGACACGATTCGGGCAATCTGCGCTTGAAGCTCACCATCGTCTTTCCACGTGGTTCCACAAGAACCGCAACCCCACATCGCAAAGCCGACCCCATTTATCCCGTCTAATTGTGAAACATACCCAGCACACCTCTCCACGGGACAACGTGCCGGAGCGACTTCGACATTCACACCCCTACTCAATGGGCTCTGCGGATCTACGCCGGCTCCTCCACGACACAAAGCACACTTGAGCACTATGAATCGCATGCCCTTCAAACGCGACGCTAGTAAATACTGCTGTTGCTTCGGGTCCAATGAGAATACCCGACGGCATACTTCGCAGTAAACAGCATCACCTTTAAGCCTAGTTTTTCCCATACAGATTCTCTCCCTCAGGATACCAATGCAGCTCTCGATTCTTAGCGCGATGCGTGCGCTTGTTCATGAGAATGAGATTCGAACGAGCATTTGTTCCACCTCTAAACATAGGTTTCATGTGGTGAACGACCATTCCCTTGGGAACCTTACCAGCTGCCAAACGTAGCAAGGCCGCCTTGCTAAACGCCTCGGGTGCGTCTGGAGTGGTTGCCATCCACTTCAGGAACCGCTCGCGAGCTCCACCCGCCTTATCGAATGCCTCGCGCAGCTCCTTAACTTTCTCTACTGACCGCTTACGGACTTTACAAGTGAGCCCCAGCGGGTCCCACCACCCTAGCGGCTCATGCACATACCCATACAGCGCCTCCCCGCCCAAGAGCCCTATTGGGTCTTCGCTGAGGTACCGGCCTAGCTCGGGGTCGTAGTAGCGGTATCGGTTGGTGATGCCGCCCCCGCGTGCTCGCTCCGCTACGCTTCGCTGTGCTCGCTCCCCCTCCTTAGCCAGGCTTCTCGCTGCGCTCGGCGCGTGGCTGGAGGGGGCGGCCGCTTGGGCGTTATCGCCATGGCTGGAGGTCCGGCCGCTATTGGCTGAACTTAGCCTTGGCTGTGGCGTCGGGTCAGTACGGGAGTGGGCTAGTGCCTCGGGGGAGGCTTGGAGCGGCAACCATGCAGGGGAGAGGAGAATGGCTGCGTGAGCTGCGTGTTGGCAAAGAGTACCGACGCCTTCGCATAACGCGTCATGAACAGGCCATTGCGGGAAGCTCCCGGTTCTTCTACGCTTACTTCAGCGCCGCCTGCCTCTCCTCAAAATGACGCTTAAAGTCTTTGCGCTTATGACTGTAGTGCCTTCGGTCGACACTAAACCAACTATTCCGCAGCGACTTCGATTCCAATACTGGAGACAAGTCGCCATCCAAACAGTTCCAGAATGAAAGGTCCTCTAGGTACGGCAACTCTTTCACAAACTCGAGTGAGTCGACCTTGTCGATGAACAGCTTCTTGACTGCTTTCAGGTGAGAAAGAAAGGATTGATCTAGGCGCTTGCACGCTTCAACGTGGATGGTTCGCAAGATTGGACACGACTCGAGCGCGGAGGCATCGAGAAGAATAGGCGCCGCCACCAGCTTTAGGCACTCAAGTTCAGTCAGACTCTCGAGGCCGGCTAACGTTTTCGTCTTAGTAGTTTGGAGGCAGATCGACCTTAAAGAGCTCACCCCGCGGACAAACCTACAATCGCTTTCTCGAGAACCCATATAAGAAAGCGAAGTCAATGGAGCGCCGCCCAAAACAACGGGCCGCGCACCGCTGACAAACAGCTTGCCAAGGTTCGGGAATCGATTCAGGTCCACGTTAAAGCAGCCCACCGCTAATTCTGTGAGGGTTGTGCCCAGGGAGTACAGAGCCTCAATGTTTTCTATCTTCAGCTTCGTCCCCAGAGAAGCCAAATGGAAGGCCACGTCAACCGACGTCACCCACTGCTGACCCCATAGCGGAGCGAGATCGAGCGTTTGCGAGTCGCTTTCACTGGAGCCGTAGAATGGGGGCACGACCCGTAGCCTCGTTATCCCCTTTCGTTTCGCGAAGTTTACCCCTTCACGGAGGTACCTGTAGTCGATCCGAACGTCCCCTACGAGAGGAACCGATTCGTACTTCTCGCAGGTCCGCATCACTTGCAGGAAGCCTTGAACTTCCGCTCTACTTTGAGCGCGTTTTTCTTCACTTCCTCTTTAATTGCTTCGTTCTCTAGGCCATCCAATAGCTTTCTACCCTTCGAGTGTATGCTATTTGCAAATGTAGAGCTGTCAACCGCGTTATATTTGTCGATTAGCCATTGCTCAACCATCAGCCCCATATTGTTGTCTCCAAAGTCGATATGAGCCCAGTTCTTGGCATTATCGGACCCACCGATCCGCTCCTTCATTGATTGAAGCATTCGATCGTATGGGCCTTTCCCGATGTAGGAAGTGGTCCCGTCTGAAAAGAAGTAAGTTCCTGTGAGCCCAAACGGGTCCCACCACCCCAGCGGCTCATGCACATACCCGTACAGCGCCTCCCCGCCCAAGAGCCCAATCGGGTCCTCGCTGAGGTAACGGCCTAGCTCGGGATCGTAATAGCGGAATCGGTTGTAGTAGAGCCCTGTCTCAGCGTCTTCATACTGGCCGGGGAAGCGCCAGGGGTTGTCGGTCTTGTCCTCTGGGCGAACAGCGGCGCCTTCTTCTCTGGGAACGCCGTAAATATCGAGCTGGGCTTGCCATGCGACGCGGCCGGCTTCCGTTGCTAGTAGCGTTGGGCTTCCGAGGTGGTCGCTGACGATGCCGTAGCGTTTCCTACCTTCGATCTTAGCTAATGGTGTGAAGGTTCCGGGTTCTTGGATCCAGGTGGTTAGTGGGGAGCTCTGGCCGGACTTATTGTCGGTCGTTCTTTCATGGATGAGGTCGTCGCCGTCCCAGATGTATTCGGTGATTTTGTCGTCGTAGGTCTTGGAGGTTCGGCGACCGAAGGTGTCGTAGGTAAAGGTGACGGTCTTTCCGTCTGGGCGGGTGACTTGGGTGAGCTCTCCTTGGGGGCTCCAGAGGTAGTGCCAGGTGGCTCCGTCGCTGAGGACCTTTTTGGTGAGGAAGCCGTCGGGGTCTACTGTGTATTGGGTGCCGTTGGCTTGTTGGATGACGCCGCCGGGGCCGTAGTGGCGGTCGGTTTTGTCTTGGCTTCGGAAGAGGTTGCCGGCGGGGTCGCTTTGTCGGTCGAGGGTTTCTCCGCTGGAGAAGATTTGGCGGATGAGGTGGCCTCTTGGGTCGTATTGGTATTGGGAGGCGGTTAGGGTTTTGCCGTTGGGGGTGGATAAGCCGCCCCCGCGTGCTCGCTCCGCTACGCTTCGCTGTGCTCGCTCCCCCTCCTTAGCCAGGCTTCTCGCTTCGCTCGGCGCGTGGCTGGAGGGGGCGGTCGCTTGGGCGATATCGCCATGGCTGGAGGCCGGGCCGCTATTGGCTGAACTTAGCCTGGGCTGTGGCTTCTGGTTAGTACGGGAGTGGACTAGTGCCTCAGGGGAGGCTTCGAGCTGCAACCATGCAGGGGAGAGGAGAATGGCGGATTGAGCCGACAGACTCGAGCGCGCGTTGAAGATTATTACGGTTAGTATTGTGACCAGCCAGAGCTGGACGCGGAGTGTCCACCTCACGTGCGCTGCCGGATACTTCCGCACGAACCTATGTCGCATAGTAGCGCGCTCTCCCAAGCCCCGCGGGGACCGGGGGCTTCTCCCGTCGCGCACGCTCTGTCCCGGGCTTGGGTCATAAGGCGGTTACCTAGGCTCTGGATCGTTTGGTCGCTTCGACCGGCCCAAGCCCGTAACAGATCCTGCGCTTGGGAGGGAGAAGCCCCCGGTCCCCGCGGGGCTTGGGAGGTCCTTATGCGCTCATTTCCAAAGCCTCGTGCTCGTTCATCCGCCCTCACCGCCAGTCGTGCGGCCAGTATGCGCTCTTCGCCCACTCTTTCGGAGGCGCGGCTGTGGGAGTCGCTTCGCGGTTCACGGCTGGGAGTGCCGTTTCGCCGGCAGGTTCCAGTGGGCCGGTACATCGCTGACTTCCTGGCTCCTTCCGCCAAGCTCGTTGTGGAGGTGGACGGCGGGTATCACGCTGAGCGCGCCGCGGCGGACGCCCGCAGAGATAGAGACCTTGAGCGTCTTGGCTTTAGCGTGCTTCGGGTCTCGCATGACGCCGTCATGAATCAGCTGGAGGCCGTGCTCGCCTTGGTGCGGCGGGCGCTTGGCCTGGCGCATTAGGCCTTGTCGGCCTGAGGGCCGAGGTCTTTGGCACGTAGCCGATTGCGCACTACATCGCCGGCGCGCTCAATCATGCGCTGCAACGTGCGCTGGTTAACGCCGGTATCGGCGATGATCTCACGGTGGGTCTTGCCGTTGATGACGTGCGCAAAGAACACCGTCCGATCCGCTGGTTCAACACCTTCGAGTGCCTGCAGTACCTCCCGCTCCGCTTCACGCGCTAGGATCGTCTCCTCACCGAACGCTGCCCGCACGGCGGCTTCACACAGAAAGCCGCAAGCCACACGTTCGAGAGCCGCGACGATGTCGGCGCGCTCATCCCCTAGTTGCGCAGAGAGCGCTTCTTCCAACGAGGCTTCACGTGGGCTTGGGATCTGACTGACTTGCCGTTCGCTGAAGCGTATTAACGAGCGTTGCGCCCTGTATTCACGGCCCATCGTTCTCAGCAACGCCCCGCGAATAGCTAGCCGAGCAAACGGCTCGAACTCTCCGGCCTCCTCGCGGTAGCGCAGTACAGCCAAGCTCAGTGCCTCATACCCTGCGGAGCGCAGCTCAGCGCGCATGGTCTCGTCTGTGCGCAGGCCAAGGGCCATCCGGTCCACGATTGGCTTGAGCCGAGCAACCATAGCCTGTTGAGCGGGCGTCAGCGCTTGCGTCAACGGGACTTGCCCTTCGCCGAGTTGCCCTCCGACCGGAGGATTTCCCCGCTTCGATCGACGACGGGTGCTGGCAGGAGCCGTTCAAGCATCCCCTCCCCCTCTACACTGCCAAGCAGCTGCAAGACCAGCTCAGCACGCAGGAGCGCCAAACCTTCCTCACTCAAGTGCTCAGCAAAGGGAACGAGGGCTTGCTCAGCGAGCTCATTTGCGAGCGCTGCCCGCTGCTCCGAGTCCTTTTGCTGTTCAGGCGTCCATTCCTCAGCCGGAAGACTCAACGCAACACCTCACTTGCATAGTTACTCCGTCAGCAAAGAAGTGGACAGAAGCTGTCCAGTTTTTTGACCTGAAGGTAAATACGTTTGGGTGTCGCCATCCACTGGGTCTGCGGAGTCTGCGCTTCAGCTTGCCGCTCGAGAGCTCGCTCAGTCTCGTTATGCTCCGCTAACGCACTTGGCCTCTGGGTCCTTCGGGGACGTATTCGTCGTGCGCCACCGAGATCTCGATACTGAGTTGGTCTTGAAGCTGCTCAAGCCCGAGTTCAAGACGCACACCGACATCGTTGAGCGCTTGAAGGTGGAGGCGCGCATTCTGACGCGGTTCAGCCACGAGAACTTGATGCGGGTCACGGACTTTGGTTGGGCGCTGAGCGGTCAGCCGTTCCTGGTTTCTGAGAAGCTGCATGGGGAAACGCTGCAAGACCGTCTTAAACGTGAACGCGCTCTGCCGTTGGCCCTCGCCATCGATTTCGCGAAGCAGCTGCTTCGCGGCCTCGCCGTCGTGCATGAGGCGAGGTTGGTGCATCGCGACATCAAGCCAGCCAACCTCTTTCTTGCGCAGCAAAACGCAGGTGCGGTGGTGTTGAAGATTCTCGATTTCGGAATCGCCAAGATTCTCGACCCGGAGGAGGGCGCCTCCTTCGGCCGTCACATTCAGACGGCGGAAGGCATGGTGCTTGGAACGCCTGCCTTTCTTGCACCCGAGCAGATCCTTGGCCGCCCTGTTGATGCACGCACGGACCTGTACGCAAGCGCGGGAGTGCTCTTTCGCATGCTTACAGGAAGGCCTGTCTTTACAGCCTCCTCGCAAGAAGAACTAATCCTGTCGCACATTCAGCAAGTGCCCGATCTGGTCTCACAACACGTGGGCTACCCAGTTCCCCCGGGAGTGGACGAGGCGATTGCAACAGCCTTCTCCAAGGCACCAGCCGCGCGTTTCCAGACCGCGCATGAGTTCATTGCCGCATTGGACCAAGCGATGGTCAGCTCCGTAAAGGCCAAGCCAGGCAACACACTTCGGCTTCCCTCAAGTCCAACCGAGTGGACGGCGCAAGCGATGCCCGCACCGGGGGCGCTGCGCTTTCATGGGGAGGACCCCGAGGAGGGCACGGTGTATTCAACGCAACCGCTTCGCGAAGCCGAACCCGTGAAGGCAGCACCGCCGGCCGCCGTCCCGAGGTCCCCTGCAAATCCGCCCATCAGCTCCATTCAACCCAAGGCCACAACCACCCCGATTGAATCAACGTCAGCCCAGCCCTCCTACGTTGTGGCAATCCTCGCAGTAACCGTCGGCGTCTTGGCGGTGCTCGTCCTTGTGCTCGGCGTCCTCCACTTTGGATAGCATGCTGACGCTCGCCTCCCCTTCGCCACGCTTGGGTCTTTGGGCTACCGCCCGATTCGGTTTATCGCTCTTGAACGACGCCTCCTCACCCATGACTGACGACGACGGAGAGCCGCTCGTCTGCGCGCCCGGACAGATCTACGGCGGCTGCGAGATCGTGCGCTTCATGGCGGCTGGCGGCACCTGTCAAATCTACGAAGCGCGTCACGCCATCATGCAGCGCCGCGTGGCAATCAAGGTGCAGAAGGCCCACTTGCGCAGCAACGGCAAGCGCTCGCACCGGATCGCCAGTGAGGCCATGGCGCTGGCTGCGATCGATCACCCCAACGTCGTGCGGGTCTTTCACGCGGACGTTGATGAACGGGTCGGGCTCTACATCGTCCAGGAGTTCTTACAGGGTCGAGACCTGCGCAGGACAATCGACGATCTCGGCAAGACTGGGCGCAGGTTAGCGATCAAGGTTGCAAGCGCAGTCGCCCTCGAAATAGCCGATGCCATTGGCTCATTCCATGAAGTGGGGATCCTTCACCGCGACCTGAAGCCCGACAATATTTTCCTCCACGAACGCAAGCCGGGGGATGTGGTTGTGAAGGTGTTGGATCTCGGTATTGCCAAGTTGCCACAGGGCAAATCCAAGACCACGGATAAGCAGATTGCCGTCGGCACCCTGCCTTACATGGCGCCCGAGCAACTCCTCGAGGGCGTGTCCTCGGCTCAGTCGGATGTCTACGCTTTGGCCTTGGTCTATGACGAGATGCTCTCGGGCAAACACGCGTTCTCCCCTGGCTCAGCCGTACTAAATCCGGCGCTTCGGGATTCGGTGATCCGCGCTCGCATTCTCGGCGGTATCTACGACCCGCTCAGCGTGCGTGTTTCAGGCTTTCCGCGACCACTCAGTGATTTCGTAGGCCGCTGTTTGGCGCGCTCGCCAAGCGATCGTCCTGCGACCATGCTGGCCTTCGCAGACGAGCTGCGTCGAGTCGTACGAAGTCTCGACGAAGTGCCCAGCGAGGCGAAGGCGCCGCCGGCGGCCGCAACGCCACCAGCTGCGACAGCGCGCACGGAGGGGCCAGACGAATCCACTCAGCGCACGGCAGCTACGCCAACGTCCGCCCTCAATGGCCAGCGGCCGAAGCCAGCGGGTGGGACGGATCGTATTACGCCTGCGGCTCCCGCAAGGAAGTCTGCGGAGAGCAACAACGCTCCTCTGTTGCCGCCGTTCGCGGTGCCGCTCGCAAGCAAACTTGAGGTGCCAAGTTTCGTATTGACGCATGCGCCCGGAGCTTGGCGCTTCTTGCGTATCCCGTTGCTGCTAAAGCCGAGCGCAAGCGTGCTGGCGCGAGGGCTGATGAACTTCGGGCAAGACGGTGAAGTTCCTCTCCCCGGGCTGCCTCGCATGCTGGTGCAGGAGAACCATGAGGGTGACTTCTACGCCATGTCTTCCCAGGCGGAGCTCGAGGGGGTTGATTCGCGCAAGCCACTGCGTGCTTACGCAACGTTCAAGCTCGGCCCCTATACTTTTACCTTCGTTCCGCCCACACCCAACGGACTCGGAATTCCACCTGACTACGAAAAGCTCACGGTACCTCGGGATACGCCACTCCACGGCCCTTCGCTGCTAATCAAAGCGGGGCACAAGCTGACAGTCGACCGAGTGTTTCCTTTGCGTGGTGCACGGCAACGCGTGGGAGGCGAGGTGGATCTCGAAGTGCCGCTGTTCCGCTTGAACGTTGCGCTCGCAGCCACGCTTGACTGGAACCCGCATGAAGGTGCGTTCGTCGTTACGCGTAGCCCCGCAGCGGCTGGCGTACGGCTAAGCGGTTCACGTGCGGATCAGGGCTTGCTTGCCCCATTCGGCGCTATCGAAGTAGACGGGTGGCACTTGGTTCTTCTACCAGCCCAACAAGGGAGGCGCGCATGACGAAGCCAGAGCGGCACGACACGGCGGAGAACCTCCTTTCACCTGAGGCTGTTGAGCGCGCCTTGGCGGGGAAAGCCAGCAAGGAGAAGGCGCAAGCTTTCCAGGAGCGCCTGCAAGACAACCCCGATGCGCGTCAGGCGCTCGAACGATTCAACAAGCTCGGGGACACGCAAAACCCTCGTCACTCCGGCTTGCAACGCCTTGAACAGAGTCCAAGCGCCGTTGCTCCTCGCGCGGCCGTAGCCCAACCCGCAGCGCTCAAACCGACGCGCAATCAGCGTTTGTTTTTCATCGTCGCGCTGGCCCTGCTGTTGCTGCTGCTGGGCTTGTTGACGCTGCTACTGACGGGCGCACTCGATTCCGCGCCCAGCCAGCCCAACCAGAGTGCTGACGTAACTGCCTCGCTACCAAAACTACCTTCTCCAACAGGCTCCGTCACGCCGACCGCAACGAGCCCATTGACGGCTACAACACCGACGGCGAGCGCGGTCCCGCTTCTCACGACTCCAGCTCCAACGGCCCTGCCCTCGGCTACGAGCTCGCCCCAACCCAAAACCAGCGCCGCACCTGCCGTGACAAGCCCACAGCCGACCAGCACGCCGACTTCCAAACTCTTCTTCCCTGACCAGAATCGATGAAGACTTCCTCTTACTTCGCAGCTGCCGTGATCGCTCTTAGTACGCTGTCTCAAGCGAGGATTGCTGAGGCGGATGAGACGCCGCTCGCCGATGCCAAAGAGCTGGAGAAGGCCGACCGGCTGTTCCGAGAAGGTAATGCCGCATTTGACGCCAAGGATTTTACGAAGGCGCGCGCGCTTTATCTTGAAGCTTACGCCATCAAGAAGACCTACGACATTGCCGGCCATCTTGGCTTGACCGAGATGGAGCTAAAGCTCTACCGCCCTGCAGCCGAGCACCTCGCCACCTCGCTGCGCAATGCTCCGCCGCATCAGGGAAAAAAGCCGTTCGAGGCGGTGATTCGGGAACTGGAGCGAGCCAAGAAGGAAGTGGCGACGGTTAAGCTTGAGGCTCCGGCAGGTGCCATCTTGTTTGTTGATGGCGTGGAAGTAGCCAAAGCGCCATTTACTCACGAGGTATTTCTCGAAGCTGGAAGCCATACCTTTGAAGCCAAAGCCCCGAATCAGAAAGGCACTGAGCAGAGAGAGCTCTCGAAGGGGGACACGCTCACGGTCAGTTTGAAGCTCCTCGACCTTCCTGCCGGACCTTCAACGGAACCGGTTAAGAAGCCACCGATCCAACCCCCGGTGGAAGAGGGTCGCCCGATGTGGCCAGGCTGGGTACTTGGGGGTACTGGCTTGGCGCTGGCGGGCGTTGGAGGAGCCTTGCTTGGTATAGGGCAAAGCAAGCTTGCCGATGCAGAGACCGTCGGCGGGGAGATTGCTGCGCTTGGCGGCACCTGTGAGCCAGCCGTTGGTCCCGGCTCCGAACGTTGCGCCGAGGCCGTCGACACCATCGATAGCGGTGACACCCTCTCAACCGCTGGCGTTGTACTCGTTGGTGTTGGTGGAGCGATGTTGATTGGCGGGATTATCTACTTGGTTATCCCCGATGCCGAGCCGGCAAAGGCTGCCCTTGTACCGTGGGCAACCCCCGACGGCGCTGGGCTCGTTGTGCAAGGAGCTTTTTGATATGCGATCCATCGGATGCAACGTTCTTATGCTGGCAGGCTTCTGCCTCGCTGCGTCTGCCTGCAAAACGGAAAGGTGCGATCTGCTTCCGTGCACCATCAACGACGATGGAACCGCTGGCTTTGCGGGCTCCGGTGGAATTGGCGCGCAAGGCGGGAGCGGCGGAGCTAATGGTGGCGGTGGCGCGGGTGGGATGGGCGGGATGGGAGCGGGCGGGACGGGCGGCGCTGCGGCGGGTTGTGTCCCGAATGAACTAGCTGCCGGGGAAAGCCTGGATGCGAGTTGCGGCGTGTTCGTCGACTTTGCTGGCTCTGGCGCGGGTACCAAAGACGCGCCGACCAATGACTTGCAGGCGGCTCTGCAGCAAGCCCAAGCCGGCAAAGCGGTCTACATCTGTGGCACCGACACGTTCACCGGCAGCTTTACCCTTGAGGGCGGCATATCCATCTATGGCGCGCTCAATTGCGATTGGACCTTCAACGCAGCCGCAAAGCCCAAGCTCGTTGGCAACGTCGACGTTCCGACTCTCGTGCTCACGGGCGCGGGTGCCACGCGGCTCGAAGACCTCGAGCTTGAAAACCCCAATGCTCTTGCTCCTGGAGCCTCCAGCATTGGACTACTCGTTAGTGAAACCACGCTAAACGCCGCTCGCTTGAGGATCTCCACCGGCAACGGCGCCGCGGGCGCAGCTGGCGTTGCTCCGGGTGGAACGGGGACCCTCGGCGGCAACGGTACCGTCGGCGGCGCCGGGTGCGTTAGCGCCCAAAGCGTACCGGGCGGAGCCGGGAGCGTGAACATGTGTGGTGGAGGCGTTCTCAGCGCTGGCGGAGATGGTGGCAACGGGAACGTACTCGCAGGAGGCAACGGAACGGCTGGCGACGCAAACCCACCGAATCCCGCTGCAATAGCCAACGCTGGCTCGGGAGATCCAGGACCCGGGACCTGCACACCTGGTGGAAATGGTGCCGCAGGGCAACCAGGCGGGGTTGGGCTCGGCGGTGGTGGACTTGGCGTAGTCACCACCAGCGGATTTAGCAGCGTGGACGGACAGGCGGGACAGTCTGCAGGCGGACCTGGGCAAGGCGGGGGCGGAGGCGGGGGCGCGCGTGGCGCGGACGTTTGCGTAGGTAATGCCGCGGCTTCAGGTGGAGGCGGCGGAGCCGGTGGCTGCGGCGGAGCTCCAGGCAGCGGCGGGGGCGGAGGCGGTTCCTCGATCTCCATCGTTGTGTTCAACGCAGCGTTCAACGGTGACGGGCTTGAACTCTTCACGCAAACCGGTGGCGTTGGTGGGGCCGGTAGCTCGGGCCAACCCGGCGGCGGCGGTGGGCAACCCGGACTTGGAGGTGCCAATGGCGGCTGCGCTGGCGGTCAAGGTGGGCAAGGCGGCCGCGGCGGAGCGGGCGGCGGCGGCCTTGGTGGGCACAGCCTCGGCATTGCCATTCAATCCAATTCCGAACCGACCTTAACCAACTCAACACACACTATCGGCAACCCGGGAGCCGCTGGTCTCGGCGGCAACGGTGGACCCAACAACCTCGGCGGAACTGGGGATCCCGGCCAGCGTTGCCTGGTCCTGGATTTTGATACCGCCGACTGTATTCAGCCGTAGAGACTGCGATCCATGCGTGTTCACACTATCGCAACCAGCTTGCTCACGATTTTACTGACAATCGGCTGCGCGGATGATTCCGTTTGCGCGGCCGCAAGCTGCGCGGGAGTTGGGGGCTTTGCGGGCTCCGGTGGGATTGGCGCGCAAGGCGGGAGCGGCGGAGCCAATGGTGGCGGTGGCGCGGGCGGGATTGGCGGTATGGGAGCGGGCGGGACGGGCGGCGCTGCGGCGGGTTGTGTCCCGAATGAACTAGCTGCCGGGGAAAGCCTGGATGCGAGTTGCGGCGTGTTCGTCGACGTTGCGGGCTCTGGCGCGGGAACCAAAGACGCGCCTACCAACGATTTGCAAGCGGCGCTGCAACAAGCCCAAGCCGGCAAAGCGGTCTACATCTGTGGCACCGATACGTTCACCGGCAGCTTCACCCTTGACGGCGGGATATCCATCTATGGCGCGCTCAATTGCGATTGGACCTTCAACGCAGCCGCAAAGCCCAAGCTCGTCGGCAACGTCGACGTTCCAACCCTCGTGCTTGCGGGCGCGGGTACCACCCGGCTCGAAGACCTCGACCTTGAAAGCCCCAATGCTCTTGCTCCTGGAGCCTCCAGCATTGGACTACTCGTTAGTGAAACCACGCTAAACGCCGCTCGATTGAGGATCTCCGCCGGCAACGGCGCCGCGGGCGCAGCTGGCGTTGCTCCGGGTGGAACGGGAACCCTTGGCGGCAACGGTACCGTCGGCGCCCTGGGTTGCGTTAGCGCGCAAAGCGTTCCGGGCGGAGGCGGCAGCGTAAACATGTGTGGCGGGGGCGTTCTCAGCGCTGGTGGAGACGGTGGCAGCGGTGCGCTCGTGAGTGGCGGGAATGGTTCTTCAGGTGGCTCGGACCCGCTCAATCCTGCCGCGATAGCCAACGCTGGTGCGGGGGATCCAGGAGTTGGGACGTGCACCCCTGGCGGAATTGGCGCCGAAGGGCAGCCCGGCGGGGTTGGGCTCGGTGGCGGTGGACTTGGCACAATCACAACAAGCGGCTTTAGCGGCGTCGACGGGCAAGCCGGACAGTCCGCAGGCGGCCCGGGGCAAGGCGGGGGCGGGGGCGGTGGAGCGCGCGGTGCTGACGTTTGCGCAGGCAATGCCGGCCCCTCAGGCGGAGGCGGTGGAGCCGGTGGCTGTGGCGGAGCCCCAGGAAGCGGCGGCGGGGCCGGCGGTTCTTCGATCGCCATCGTTGTTCTCAACGCATCCTTCAACGGAGACGAACTTGAACTCCTTACCCAAACGGGTGGCGCTGGTGGGGTCGGCAGTTCGGGCCAACCGGGAGGGGGCGGCGGAAACCCCGGTGGCTCCGGTGGGACTGGTTCATGTGGCGGCGGTCAAGGTGGGCAAGGCGGCCGCGGCGGTGCGGGCGGCGGCGGCCTTGGTGGACACAGCCTGGGCATAGCCATTCAATCCAATTCCGAGCCGACCTTAACCAACTCCAGCCACACCATCGGCAACCCGGGAGCCGCTGGTCTCGGCGGCAATGGTGGACCCAACAACCTCGGCGGAACTGGGGAGCCCGGCCAGCGTTGCCTGGTCCTGGATTTTGATACCACCGATTGTGTTGGTCCCTAGCCTGCTTACCCAGCCACCCCCGCTCTTGCTAGCCTGCGCTTAAGCTTCTCTCTGCTCATCTTTAAGCGATAGTGGGCAGCGTTGTAGTCGAGCTCAAGCTCGCGAGCGGCCTCGGCGAGGGACTGGTCTTCAATCAGAACGCGTCGCACTAGTTCAACGTCCTTCGCTGCGAGGTCGCGAAGAGCGTCGCTGACTTGGCGGCTAAGTTCGACGTTGCGCTCGAACTCGAGGGCGCGGTGTTCGGCGCTAGGGCTGATGTAGTCGTCCGGGAGGTCATCACAGGAGACCACGTCGGGTACGAGGCGGGCAGCGTCGTGTTGCAGTTGCTGGGCACGTCTGCGCATGGCCGTAGCGACCGAGCGGTGAATGAAGGTGCCAAAGCTGGCGCGGCTTGGGTCGAAGCGGTGGCACAGCTTGAGCGCGTGCTCGGAGCCGAACTGCAACAGCTCCGGATAGCCCACCCAGTGGTAACGGCGCGCGGCTCGGGTTGCCAAGCGGTGTACGGTCTGGTGCAGCTGCCGCGCAATGCGCGACTCGAGCGTGAAAACGCTGTCCATTTCGGCGCGACAAGTCCCCCGGGCGCCCAGGCTGGGCACGGTCTTTCTTCTCATATCCATTGAATCGCGAGCTGCTCGCGGAGATGGACAGCCTATTTACAAAATTCGTCCGGGCCGGGGCCGAACGCGTGACCTTTGCCTTTGCCGGCAAAGGAGATCGACCGATTCGATCACTTTGCTTTGCGGGCAAAGGCTACCGAGTGACCTCATCACTTTGCTTTGCCGGCAAAGGAGGCTCGATTGATCCAAATGACTCTCCTTTGCGGGCAAAGGAGGATCGATTGATCCAAACGACTTTCCTTTGCCAGGCAAAGCAAAGTTGATTGATCCAAACCACTTTTCTTTGCCTGGCAAAGCAAAACAGAGTCGAAGGACCTTTTGGACCTTTGCCGGCAAAGGCAGATTGATTGGATCAAACGGTTTGCCTTTGCTCGGCAAAGAAAAGTGGATTGGATCAATCAGTTTGCCTTTGCTCGGCAAACCCAAATCGTTTGGATCAATCAGTTTGCCTTTGCCGGCAAACGTTTATTGATGGTCAATAACCGGCTGGCCTTTGCCGGCAAAGCCGGATTGATTGGATCAAACGGGTTGCCTTTGGGCGGCAAACCCAGACCGTCTGGATCAATCAACTTGCCTTTGCCGGCAAAGCTGGATCGATTGGATCAAACGGGTTGCCTTTGCCGGCAAAGGTTTAGCGTTGGTCAATAGCAGCGACTAGAACGATTTTTTCAGATTCGAGGGGGTCGCAGGCCATAAACATTATGAGAGGCAGAGGATGCAAAGCCCAGCGTGCATGGTGCGCGCGAGGTGGGGCAGCCCGTCTCTGCGCGCACCATGAGGATGCCGCTCGCCAAGGAGATAGCTCCATGACTATGACAGGCTTGTTCCCCACGCCCTCGCTCCCGCCGGTCCCCGAGATGCGCTACCGCCAAGCGCTTGAGACTATGCGAGAGAGGATTCTCGCCGTTCCCGACGCTGAGCTCGTCAAAGTAGTGGTGGATATTCCGAACGTGGTGGTCACGGTGGCTGCTCACCTGCCGGAGATTCTGACTTTCCGTGAAGAAATGCTTCAGAAGCTCCCGAGCTTCGACATTGCCATTCTGGATGGCTTGGAGGTGTTGCGGCTGGCCCTGGCCCAGACCCACCTTGAATATGTATTAGCCTCTGCGCCAGACCAGAACTTGCCCAAGATTGGTGAGGAGCTACTGCGCATTCGCGAGATTCTGCTCACCGACTTCACGGCTGCTTCCAAGCGTGGGCTAATCAGTGACGCCAAAATCAGTACGCTGAGCGGCAGCGTTGGCTACCGCAATGCGGCGGTGGACATCCTCGCTGTTTGCCAGCACTTTCGTGCCAATTGGGCAATTCTGGACGGCAAGACGGGCACGTCTCTGGAGGAGCTAACCCGGGCGGAAGATCTGGGCCAACGGATGATGGACCTGCTTGCCGCCAAGGAGCGCGCCAATGCCGCGGTTGGCCCGGCGTTGGATCTGCGTAACCGCGCGTTGACGCTGTTCGTACAGCAATATGACGAGGTACGCCGGCAGATTGTCTACTTGCGTTGGCACTTTGATGACGCTGACCGCGTAGCTCCGTCCCCCTACGCGGGGCGAAGCAAACGCAAAAGTGGCAAAGCCGCCAGCAGCGACCAAAACGCCAACGACGAAGACGGAGCAAGTGAAAGCCCCACCAAAGAAGGACAAACGCAGGCGTCGCCACAGCCGGCTACTCAAGGGATAAGCGGCCTCCCCGGCAGTGATCCGCTGGGCTGATCATGCAGCCCACGCTCAAGCTCGGCGTGACGCGTCCGCTTAGTGGGCGCGCCACGATTGAGCCGATGCTCTTGCCCGCCCACCACCTCGTCACTCACGGGGTGGTGCTGGGTATGACCGGCTCCGGCAAGACCGGCCTTATTACGGTATTGATTGAAGAGGCCACGCGCAACAAGGTGCCCATCCTGGTGATTGACATCAAAGGGGACCTGCCTAATCTTCTATTGCGCTTTCCCAGCTTTGCCACTGAGCCACTGGTGCCCTGGGTGGAAGGCAATACGCTGGAGGAAGATCCGCTGCCGCTGGCGGAGAAGCTCGCGACGGAGCGCAAAGTGGGTATCACCGCCTTTGGCCTGAGCGAACAAGACTTGGTGGCCTTTGTGCGGGAAAGCTACGTACGCGTGATCACGCCGGGTGCAGACGCCGGTGAGCTCTTGCATGTGCTCTCGGCGCTGGAGCGTCGCTCGGGACGCTGGGATACTGACGTAGACGGCGCGCGCTCAGCGCTCTCGGCCGCGGTATCCCTGGTCTTGCGCCTCTTGGGGCGAGATCCGGATCCGGCCAAGAGTCGCGAGCACGTGTTCCTTTCGCTGTTGGCGGAGCGGCGTTTGCTGGCCGGTCAGAATGCCGACATCGCCGCGTTGCTAGCGGACGTGGTGGACCCGCCGATCAGCGAGGTGGGTGCGCTGGAGGTGGATGCCTTCTTATCCAAGAAGGCGCGCAAGGAGCTGGCGGCGGCGCTGAATACCTTATTAGCGTCGCCCAGCTTTGCCAGTTGGCGGCAAGGTGGCACGCTGGACGTCGGCGAGTGGATGAAGCCGGTGGTCGAGGCAGACGGCGTGAAGCAATCGCCGATTACCGTGCTGAGCGTGGCGCACTTGGATGATGACGAGCGGGCGCTGGTGCTGGGGTTGGTGCTCGAGGAGGTGCTGTCTTGGGTGCGTGGTTTGCCGGGTTCGCAACGGCTGCGCGCGCTGTTGGTGTTTGATGAGGTGTACGGCTTTTTGCCGCCGCACCCGGCGAACCCGCCGACCAAGAAGCCGCTGGTGGCGCTGATGAAACAGGCGCGGGCCTTTGGCGTGGGCGTGGTGATTGCCACGCAAAACCCGATGGACCTCGACTATCGCTCGCTCTCCAACGCTGGCCTCTGGTGCTTAGGCCGGTTGCAAACCGACGCTGACCGCGCCCGCGTCTTGGACGGTCTCATCAATGAAGCGCACGTCGGAGCCAGCGCGAGTGAGCTCGATCACCTGCTCAAGAACCTACGCCCGCGTTGGTTTGTAACGCGCAATGCGCATAGCGGCCAGATGGTGCTGATGCAGCCGCGTTGGGCCATGACCTTTATGCGCGGCCCCATGACGAGAACAGAGATCAAGAAGGCGAGGAGAGGGCCGTGAAGGAGTGCCCTTGGCACTGTTGCCCGATTGATTCACCAACCGTTTACAGAGCGCCACCCTTCGACCCGCACTGATCCCGTCTCGCGCGCTGCAACTCACTTATCTGCTCAAACTTATGGGTATAATGCCGCTTATCGTCAAATCCAGCGTAGTCCAACTTCTCGAGCCCCATCATCTTGCCATCTAATACATTAGTCCCAACAACCGAGATGCTCCTCAGGTTCGGCAAGTTCCCCAAGAACTCTAGACTTGGAACCGAACCACAACGATTTAGTCTCAGATCAACAAGTGAGCCAGACGCAAATTCACGCAAATCATCTATTCTTTTGCAAAGCTCAAGCTCTAAGATCCTGAGGCTTCTGGACTCGGAAGCGCCGCCTAATGCGCGCAGCTTTTGTGCCCGATAGATGCTCAATCGTTCAAGCTCGGACAGGTCTCCAATTCCATCGAGCGAAGTCAGACTTGGCCCAATGAGTTCAAGCGACCGTAGCGCAGGAGTATCGGAGAATGCCCTTAGGTCGGTCGCCTTTAATGCTCCTAAATTTGCTGTGTGCAGATTTGGAAGAGACGGAAGCCGTGTGCCTTCAAACCTCAGGTATGCTTCCTCAAGAGCGGGAAACGCTTCCAGCCTCGGCTGCCAGGAAGGCCCCGAGATAGCCAGAATGCGCAGGGCCTCCAGCCGCTCGATTCCCGCGAGATCGAACTCTTGGGAAATCACGATCACAAGTCCCGTGAGTGCAACTCGCGCAGCTTCCAGCGAGCGAATCAACGGTTCTAAGCTATGTCCAGTGAACCCGTGCAGCGTATTGAGCGAAAGCGCGTGCGGCTGCTCCTTCATATATCTAGCAACGGCTTCCTCCTCGCATCCGCTAACCACATCAATAATTGTGTGATCACCCCAAGTCCGCTCTTCTGTCATGGGATCTCTCCGTCCTCGCGCCGATAGTTCTTCCCGGGCTGTTCAATTCTATTGTAGTTGTTGGGGTCTTGTGGGCCACCGTCGGCATCCAATCTTAGGGATTCTTGCTTAAAGGCGTCTCTCCGGTCCTTAGCTACTGTCCAGTCAGTTGCCACATGCGTGTCCCTATTCTCCCTCGCAACTCGCTTACCTGAAGCCTCAGATCGCTTCCTTGGACCCTTGCCATGATACCTTTTTCCGCTAGCAAAATGCAGCGTATAAGATCCGGTCGGTTCACGTCCCTTCTTCTTTTTGCAAGTGAGCCCCAGCGGGTCCCACCACCCCAGCGGCTCATGCACATACCCGTACAGCGCCTCCCCGCCCAGAAGCCCAATCGGGTCTTCGCTGAGGTACCGGCCTAGCTCGGGGTCGTAGTAGCGATATCGGTTGTAGTAGAGGCCGGTCTCCGCATCTTCGTATTGACCAGGGAAGCGCCAGGGGTTGTCTGTCTGCTCATTCTTATCGACGAGGGCGGGCTGTTCTCTTGGTACGCCGTAGATGTCGAGTTGGGCGTGCCAGGCGATTTTGCCGGCTTCTGTCGCTAGGAAGGTGGGGGTTCCGAGGTGGTCGCTGACGATGCCGTAGCGCTTGCGGCCTTGGATTTTCGCTAATGGTGTGAAGGTGCCGGGTTCTTGGATCCAGGTGGTTAGGGGAAGTCCTTGGCCGGTCGTTTTGTCGGTGGTTCGTTCATGGATGAGGTCGTCGCCGTCCCAGATGTATTCGGTGATCTTGTCGTCGTAGGACTTGGAGGTTCGGCGACCGAAGTTGGATATGCCGCCCCCGCGTGCTCGCTCCGCTACGCTTCGCTGTGCTCGCTCCCCCTCCTTAGCCAGGCTTCTCGCTGCGCTCGGCGCGTGGCTGGAGGGGGCGGCCGCTTGGGCGCTATCGCCATGGCGGGAGGTCCGGCTGCTATTGGCTGAACTTAGCCTTGGCTGTGGCGTTGGGTTAGTACGGGAGTGGGCTAGTGCCTCGGGAGAGGTTTGGAGCTGCAACCATGCAGGGGAGAGGAGAATGGCGGATTGAGCTATCGCGGCGCTCGCGCTGGCGCTGAATCTCACTACGATTGAGACCGCGGCGAGCCAGAGACAGATCTTAGTTCGCACACACGCGGTTGTCCGCATCCAGCTCCCTCTACACTAAACGGAGAACGCGCATCTTTGCCCCCTGGAAATCGGTGACCTTCGGAAGCCGCTTGGTTCGAGCAAAGACGAACTCATAGTCGGCCTTTTCTAGCCCGACACCCGAGAGCCCGCGGATTTGTATAGCGTATTTGCTGGGGCTAAACTGCAGACGATTCCCATCCCCGGGACCTACCCCTCCGGATACCATCCTCGTGCAAACTCGCGTTATCATACTTGACCGCTATATCTCTGAACTCTTCATGCTGCCGCGGAACTCATCCGCCAGTCGATGGGTCGGCACCATGTGCGAGTAGTATCGACGCCAGCTCCGGTCGGTTGTGAGCGTGCCGAAGCGCCGTCCAGCCTAATTTGTCGACAGCGTTAACGTTAGCTCCAGCGGTCAGAAGCACACACAGCACGTCGACGGCTCGTGGTTCAGCCTGCTGAACTGCAAGCATGAGCACGGTCTCCCCCTCTTCATCCTCGGCGAAATTCACGTCGGCTCCCGCGTCGACCAGCTCCTGGACCACGTCCACGTTTCCGCGGTTCGCGGCGAGCGCGAGGGCGGTCCAGCCCTCCTCGGAAAGCCCGTTAGGATCGGCTCCCTGTGCCAGAAGATGTCGTACCGACGAGAGGTCTCCGCGAAAGGCTGCATTTTGCAGCTCGGCATTGTCGTCTATGCTCATTTACATCCCGCTTTGAACTTCTTGTCGAGCTTATTGGCATTCGCATCGACCTTGGCGCGCGTAGCCGCATCGGCCGCCTCGTATCGACGCTTCCCCGGCGAGCTTCGGTTCGGAGAGTTGGCGAACTCTCGCGCGTAGCGCGCGTTGTACTTCTCCATCATACGATGCTCCACCATAAAGCCCATGTCGTCGTCACCGAAATCCATGTGTGCCCAACTCGTCGCGTTTCCCTTGCCGCCGATTCTCTCCCGCATCGACTGCATCATTCGGTCAGTGTCGCCCTTACCTACATAGGAAGTGGTGCCGTCCGAGAAGATATAAGTACCGGTGAGACCGAATGGATCCTGGTACCACGCGCTGTTGCCAACGTATGCAAAGGACGCGACGCCACCCAGGAGCCCAATCGGGTCTTCACTCAGGTACCGGCCTAGCTCGGGATCGTAATAGCGGAATCGGTTGTAGTAGAGCCCTGTCTCAGCGTCTTCATACTGGCCGGGGAAGCGCCAGGGGTTGTCGGTCTTGTCCTCTGGGCGAACAGCGGCGCCTTCTT
>JBILLK010000093.1:0-19947 GCA_044376115.1 Polyangiaceae bacterium
TTTCGTCAATTTCATGAGCTCTTCAACGAGCTCAGGCTTCAATGTGACTGCGGTCGTATCCATATGGCGGCTCCAGAGGTTGGGTCGCCCATTTCGGTCAAGTTACACAAATTTTCTGACACTCCCCTGATGGGCCGCAAGCGCTCCGTTTGTGATGGGCATCGACGCCTTCCTATCTGCTCAATCGTTAGTATCCCGCCCAGTCACTCAAAGGCAACGGTGCGCAGCGAGACCGCCCTACCCCAACCGCGCCCTCACAGCAGCATGGTCCGGCCAAAGCTCGCGCACGCTCCTTCTCAGGGTCATTGCCGATAGACCACTAATTATCAATCCGCGCGTCAAGCGCCTCCCCTCTGCAATCAACTCCGCTAGGTTCCGCGCCGGTCAATGAATTGTGTCACCACCGGTGACACATTTTCACCACAGCGCTCCGCCTACCCCACCCGCGCCGTCATAACCGCATGGTCCGGCAAAGCTCGTGGCGCTCGTGCCATGCAACCATCGTCGTGGTCTGTGTCACCGACCCACCCGGTCAGTGACGACAGCCACCCGGACCACGTATCCGACCATCCCGGAGCGTGTTCCCGGGGTCCTGGACAGTGTCACCTAGGCACCCGGTCAAGCCCGTCACCTGAGGTCCCGGGTCGTACAAGACACGGTCGGGTCTTTTGGACCCTGTTGAATGGGTCCCGGAGACTTCGAAGGTCTTCTGGACCCTGTTGAATGGGTCTCTTTTGACACACCGGGTCTTTTGGACCCTGTTGAAAGGGTCCCAGAGACACGACTGTCTCTTTTTGAGCCATTCAACAGGGTCCCGGAGAGACGGAAAGTCGTTGGGACCCTGTTGAAAGGGTCCGGGAGACACGACTGTCTCTTTTTGAGCCATTCAACAGGGTGCTGGAGACATGCTCGGGTCTTTGGGACCCTGTTGAGAGGGTCTCAGAGAGGCAGCGAGTCTTTGGGACCCTGTTGAATGGGTGCCCAGGGATTGTCGGGATCGTCCGATGACGTGCGTAGCGTTATGGCTAGCGACCCCTCGGATTAGAGGGGTATTGCCCAGCGGGCGGCTATTGACCAACGCTAAACGTTTGCCGGCAAAGCCAAACTGATTGATCCAATCAATCCCGCTTTGCCGGCAAAGCCAAACTGATTGATCCAAACAATCTGGGTTTGCCGCGCAAAGGCTAACTGATTGATCCAATCAACTTTGCTTTGCTGGCAAAGGCGTGCGGCTAATTGACCATCGATAAACGTTTGCCGGCAAAGGCAAACTGATTGATCCAAACGATCTTGGGTTTGCCGGCAAAGGCAAACTGATTGATCCAATCAACTTTGCTTTGCCGCGCAAAGGCAAACCGTTTGATCCAATCAATCTGCCTTTGCCGGCAAAGGCCCCAGAGGTCCGCCGACCCCGTTTTGCTTTGCCGCGCAAAGGAAAGTCGTTTGGATCAATCAATCTCCCTTTGCCCGGCAAAGCAAAGGCGTTTGGATCAATCGATCCGCCTTTGCCCGCAAAGCAAAGGCGTTTGGATCAATCGATCCGCCTTTGCCCGCAAAGCAAAGTGATGAGGTCGATCGGTTTCCTTTGCCGGCAAAGCAAAGTGATCGATTCGATCGATCCGCTTTGCCCGCAAAGGCAAAGGTCGCGTGCTCAGCAGCAGCGGCTGACGCTTCTTGCAGAAAGGCTGTCCACCCCCGCGAGCCGCAGCTCCACCAGACCGTCCACCGCTTGGCGACCCGAGCGGCCCGCCGCTACCTGGGTGGGCTATCCCGAGCCAATGCGTTTCGGCTCCGAGCACGCGCTTAAGCTGTGCCACCGCTTCGACCGTCGGAATAGCCATGCGCAGACGCGCCCAGCAGATCCAGCGTGAAGCCGGCCGCCTCGTCCCCGACGTCATCTCCTGCGACGACCTCCCCGGCCGACTACATCACCACAGCCCAGAACAGCGAGGCTCTTAGGTACTTAGCTGCGAAGGACGTTGAGCTCCCAAGTATTGGGGCTTGGAACTTGGGTGCAGCTCACGCGAGTTGGGACATGCCCTCCGTCGCGTGGCCGCTTTGGACGCCGCTTCTCACCTCACCCCAACAAACAGTCCCAACCCAAAGTGCGCCCCATACCCGAGCGCGATGGGACCCTCCACCGGCTCAGCAAAGATCAGGCGGGCGCCGATGGCCCGGTCCGGACCGCGGTTGCCGCCTCCCTCGTTCCGACGTCTCCGGAACCTTCGCCAATCGATCGGGCCCGTAAACGGCTCCACCAGCTCGGGCGTCACACCCAAGAGCTGTTCGCATCCGCGACGAAGCTGATCCTCGATACCGTCTTGCTCGACTCCGCGCACCATCTTGGGATGCCTAGTGGGCACAAAGGGCGTGACGCTCTCCCATACGCGGGACTTCGTGAGTACCCGGGAGCGCGGGGAGCGGTCACCACCATAGTCGGACGCGCTGCCCAGCCCGATAAGGATTAGTTCAAGGTCGTGTCCACCTTTGCCCCAAAGTCGACGCAGCCTCTGCAGCGCCATCACATCTTGCTCGTCGAATCCCCCCTTCGCGCGAATCGTCAGGTGATCGATCAAGCCGTGATTAAGAGGGTCCTCGCTACTTGCGAGATACATCGCATGGCGATGTCCGCGGCCGACTTCGTGACCTGAGAACACAGGCTTGGGGTTACCATCAACGTCCCTGGACTGTGCCATCGCGGACTTGCGCAAGCGCTCTGTTACCGACAGCGCCTCCTCCAACTTGGGAAGGACCGCAGACCGGATGGCAAAGCGGGCGACTGTAGGAGCGTTAACCGCTCGCTGCTGCGCGGTAGGGGAAGGGGCTCGCATAAATGGCGGCCGTTTGAAAACGTAACGAGCCAACTGCGTACCAGGCACTGCAGACCAGCCTTCATCGCGGTAGCGCTCCCCAGTAAATGTGAGGACGTCCCAAAGTTCGCGCGGAACGTCGCTGCCTCGCCGAGGCTTCGGTTGGTCCTTTGCCCAGGCGTCGAGTTCATCGGCCGAGCGCAGGGCCATGAGGTTCGTCGCGTTCGACCCCAAAGAATTTTGGTCGGGTAAGCAGTTCCACTCGGGGGCAGAGTCGACAATAGAAACCTCCGCCCATGACTCAGCACGTCCGATGAAGCTGACCCTTCGGCAAAGTCTCGCGAGGAGCTCCTTATCCTCGGATGTCAGCTCGGCGTCCCAGCCCACCATCACCGGTTGCGGCTCCTGGGCCCCACCATCAACCGCAACGAACGCATCAAACAGCTTTGCCTTCTTGTGGTTCCCGTCTCCTGTGTCGGGAACGTAATGCCGGGTATGCGCATCAACAGCGCGCGGGACGTAGTACTTTGGGAGATCGCGTAGTTTCTCGAGCAGCGCCGCTACCTGTTCTTGGGGCGCATCAAGCGCGTACGCAGCGCTCACTAGCGCACGAAGTACGCGCCAGGGTGAAGGCGGCCATTCCGGGACGGCCTCGTTGTGCGCCGAGTGCCAACCGGTCGCGTGATAGCGACCGGCAAGGAATCGGATCTGGAGCGCGACCATTACTTGGCCTTCGCTGGCTTGGACTTCTTCTCGACGGCTCCGAAGGTCGTCGTCGTTACCGGCGGGGAGGCAAAGCGCTCTTTCGCTGCCTGAATCAGCTTGGGCAGTGCTGCCTCAACCTCGACCTGCGTTGGCATAACGAACCCTGACGGGGACTTCACTACGATGTCCCCCACAGCAAGATCACACGCTGTGCGCAACCGGAGCCCGCGCTCGAGGAACCGCTGAATCTTGAAGATAGCCAGCGCGTAAAGAACGCGCTCCGTCTCCGCGCCCAACCGGTAGCCCCGAATCTGCTCGAGATCGAGATTGAAGTATGCGGTGATCCGCTCCGCCACGAACTCTGTCCTGTGGAAAGGAACGTTACCGAAGCCTTCCTTCGCCGTCTTCCCGCCCTCTTCATCTTTTCCAGCTTGAACGCGGTCGTTCTTCACGCCGCCCGTATTCACGCGGCCAACGCCCTCGGCCTCGATAAAGCTTGAAAGCGCACGTGCGATGCGCAGAACACCTCCGATGCTCTCGAGGAAAACGCCGTGAAGCAAGCAGCCAACGTCGTACTTGGCCAAGGCAGCGACGAAGCGCGCTCGGTCCATTGGCTTCGTGTCATCGAAACCGATTGCCACCTTGAGCTCCTTCTCGAAGAACTCGGTCTTCTCAATGTACGCCGAGTTCAGTCGGTGAGCTTCCTGGAGAGAAGTCGTAAGTAGCTGGCCATCAGCGCTGTTCACTCGGACGTAGGGGAGACCGCTCAACGGCTTGACCAACTCATTCGCGGCGTCGTCCCAGCAGACGGCTTCCAATCGATTGGCGACGCTCTGCGCAGACTCCACCAGGAGCTGTTCTTTACCGTTGGGCAACGTGTAAACGCCCGCTCCAACATCCGGGAACCCTGTCGGCTGAAAGCGTGTGCCTTGAATGGGAGTCAGCTCCGCCTGAATGAGAAGACGGGGGGACGCCGGAAGATCGAACGTGGTCATACTGACTCCTTGGAGAGTTGCTCAGAGGTTTGCGAAGAGTTCTCGACGGCGGGGAGCACCATGCTCTCCAGCTTTCGCCGTTGGGATGTTGAAAGGGGAAATGCGAGCGCTGCCGCGATACGACGAGTGGTGGCTGGAGCCTCCAATAGACGAGCCATCGGAAGCGGACGTCCGCTCGCGCAAAGGCGCCGAATTGCGACTTCGGTCGCGCCAACTGCATCGCCAGCGATCGCGCGTGCCAATACGCCAGTGGTTCGCGGAAGCTTCTCTTCGCCGAGCCGCCGATTGTGCACCAAAGCGATCACGGCATAGGTTGCTGGAGGCAGTGGGCCATCTTGCGCAACCCTCCCAAGGTCCAGCCCATCAATCAGCACGAACGCTCGCAGCCAACGTTCAATCAGAACGTCGTCGGTCGTTCTTGCAATGAAACTTGCGATGTCCGCCAACGAGCAGCGCGCAACCAATGGCTCGCGAGTCTCGATGTCCCGTTGTTGGCTCTCGATGTCTTCACGGCGGAGCAGCGCCAACAAATTTTCGACCAGGGGACGCCGGCGAAACACGTACTCAGCGTCATCCGCTCGACCGAAGGTACCTGTGCCCTTCTCAAGCGGAAGCAGCCTAGAACGAATACCCGGCCGACTTGCAAGCGCGGCAGCCAGCCTCTGCTCGACAGTGCCATCAACCACTTCGGCGCACCACGCCGCTTGAAGCCGCGGCACCGGACGAAGAAACGCCTTGGTGGTAAAACTGAGAGATTGGCTCAGAGCAAGCTCGGCCTCTCCCAAGGCGAGCAAAACCGGCTTGAGCGCGCCTGTCTGAGCGGCCTCAAACATCGCAAGCTCGAGCTGGCGACGGACGAGGGCTACACCGGCCGGAGCGGTCTTTCCACTAGCTCGTTGTCTGAACCGCTCGTACCAGCCATCCACGTCGTCCAACAGACGCGCAGCCGGTACTTCCTTGGTGGCGAAGCGACCAAGTGGCGTCGCGAAGTAGGCCAATCCGTTGCGTACGTGGAATCCGATTCGAGAGAATCCATCAATACCGCGATCAACCCCTAATGCTGATACGGCTCGCGCAAAGTCCAGCGCCGACGCTGCAGGTCGCGCTCGATCCCCGTGCCCAACGGTTGCACGGCCCTCAGCAAAGAGCTGTCGAATTTCGCGAAGCGTCGCCGCCCGTGACCACAGCGGGAGCCAGAGTTCGTTACGACTCTCTCCCTCGTCACTCTCGGTAACAGTCGTCATACCGCCCGCTGCACGAGCGTGAAATGGGAAGGCCATGTGAACAGACGCCGCGCTTTCCCAACGACGGGTAGCGGCGCCGGCAAACAGGAGTGCGCCTTCAATCAGCAGGACGAAATCCCACGGATTGGTGCGCTCGCTCGAGGCCGGTTGATATTGTCCCATCGTGCCCTTGAAGCGACTCGTAACCGGACCGCCAAGCAAGCTGGACTCGAGCGGAGCCGTCGATTCCGCGGCTAGCACCTCCACGACACGCTGCTGATAATTGTTGCTGAAGTCGAGCCGACCGTCGTTTCCTCCGGTCCCTAGAAGCGGAGGAAACATCAGCCGGTCGTGCCCATCGAAGTCAGTACCCAGCACGACTGCCGCATCGACCCAGGCCACCGCTTCATCAGGTAGCAACGCGCGCATCGCCGAGATCGCCACGACCTTATTCTCATCCGATGGACGCTCTGCCCAACCTCTTGCTGCAACGTAGCCGCGCGCCGATTTGATCGTTTCCGCGAACGTTGAGAGTCGCGGATCGCTCGACGAAACGATCGCGGTTGGCGCGTCTTGATTGTCCTTGGGATAGAATCCGCTACCCCCATTCCACGGTGCCACCACAGGAGTGGGCCGCCACTCTGCAGCAAAGAACTGAACCAGTGCCTCCCGATCGAGCGAACTCGTAAGAACGAACTGCTCGCCTTGCCACGCGCCCCGCGCCTCGGGGTCTTTCTGCTCGGCAACAAGTCGCAAAACAGCAAGCGCCTTTAAATAGGATGACAACGGCTCCGGACGACACCCCGGTAGCGGCACGCTGAAACGCGTGCGCACGTCTGAGTTAGACATTGCCCGTGACCCCTTCTGCTTCGAGCACCGGCTTCGCCGAACGCTTCTGACTCGCGCGCCAGTCGGCGACACGTATAAGCATCTCGAGATAGGCGAGACGAAACGGGCCGTGTTCTTCAAGCACTCGTCGCATGCGGTCTGCCCAGGACGCGCCAGCTTCGCCACCACCAAGTTCCATACAGGCCAACGACAAGACCTGAGCGGGAACGATCGTCTCCGCGCCCAAATCACAAGCAGGCAGCGGGTCACCATCGTAGACCCCATGCGCGAAGCGCCTATTGCCATCCCCTGGAGGCGGCTCCTCACCTGGACGAGCCCGCAATGACAGTCGCACTTTCCCGTGATGCGCAGCGACTACGAACGCACCCAGGTCAGACTTGCCTGCGGCCATCCAAGCGAGCGCACTCGCAAGCTCGTGACGAAAGAAGCGACGAGGATTACGTCCACCGTGCTCGCCATCGCTCTTCGCCCAAGGGCCAGTCGCTTTACGCTCGTCACCCGGTGGGAGATTGGCGGTCAACATAGCCTGGAACGCCTCGTGGGCCTTGCCCGTATCGTGCCAACGCGCCGCCTCAACGAGCATTTGTTTGTCGACGAACGAGGTCGCAGCGGAGAGCGAGGTCAGCAGCTTCTCCATCTCCTCCGCGGTATCCTGCGCATGCATTCGCAATGTGATGTAGTCCGCAGCGTTGTAGGTAAGGGCATCCGCTTCGTCGGTATCGGGCGGTGCACCGGCAAGCTCGAGGGAGGCGGGGACATCAGACTTCTCTCGTGTAAAGCCGACCTCGCCGTCATACCCGCCGACTGAGACGTCAACCACGACGGTTAGCCCTGAGAACAAGCGATCAACCTTCGTCCACTTCTTACGTAAACCATCGAACCGCCACACCGGAGTGTCCTTGGCTAGCTTCTCGAGTTCATAGAACGGAACCGAGCACAGCTCGTCTCGACGCAGATCTGGAGCGTCCGCAGTCGGTGGCTCCTTGCCGAGCACGCGCCACGCAACCTGGACGTCTCGCTCATCCGTGGCGCGGATGTAGCGCGACACATCGACATCATGGCCCGCCAAATCAGGCTCGGTATCGAAAAGCTCGACGAGGTCCTTGCGCCGTAGAACGGGCAGCGCCGGCTCCTCCGCATCCTTCACAACCGTAGCCAATGAACTCGGGCTGACGTTGGTCAAGTCAGCCAACCTCGTCCGCGCGACGGCAAGCTGGCCCGGTTCATAGGGAAGGCAGAGGTCTTCATCGGCCGTATCGAGATCGATCCAAATCGCGTGGGATACCTCGTGTTCTCCCGCGCGATTGAGTCGACCAAAACGCTGAACCATCGACGCCCACGGGGCTAGCTCGGAGAAAAGCGTCTTGGCCGAGATGTCGACGCCGGCCTCAATCGCCTGCGTGGCCACCAGTACGCCGTGAAACGTACCGCTCAGCGCAGCATCCTGAATGCGCTTGCGATCTGCAGGGCGAAAGCGAGAGTGAACCAACGCAGTTGCTTCGACCTTCGAATGCTTGGCAAGAAGTGCGCGAAGCTCCTGCGCACGCGCTACTCGGTTAACGACTACAAGCGTGAGCGTGCCCTTCACGTGAGCGTTAGCGATCTCATCTGCCAGCGCTCCCAAGGAGCCCTTTTTCCCGCTCGTCGCCTGACACTTGGATAGTGACTTATTGGCGTTGAGACGACGTGCAAGTGGGACCTCTTTGGCAATGAACGGCTGCTTCGTACGCTCTCGCCTCGCATCCACCGTGCGAAGGCGACCTTCATCGAGCGTGGCTGTCATCCACACCGTATGGGCGGACCCTGCCGCGCGAAAGTTCTCGCGAAACGCTTGGAGCTGGGACGCAGTGGAGGCTCCTACTCCCATCAACTGAACTTCGTCCATAACCCACGTGCAATCGTTGTGTAGGAGCGCGAAGTGAACAGACCAACGGTATCGACTCATCGCGTAGCCACGCATGAGCGCCCGCGAGAGCAGTTGGTCCTGAGTGCCAATAAGGATGCAGTCGCGATCCGGAAAGGCCTCCCATTGGTCATCCACCGCACCGCCCATCAGCACATGAACGCCAAGCTGCTCCTCCGTAAGGCCGAGCCGTTGTGTCCAAAGCCGCGCGGCCTTCTCGGTCTGCTCAACAAGCGTGCGCATGGGCAAACAGAACACGAGCCGGCGTCCAGCCTCTGCACGTTGCTGCGGCGTGCCATGCAGTCTTCGCCACAACCAGCCCAGGATGGCCGTGGCGGTTTTGCCCGAGCCTGTAGGGGCCTCGAGCAAATCGGGGAGGCGGTCGCCCGTCGCAAACGCTTGCTGGTAGGCGTAGGGGTCCGTCCCAGTTGCGGTTCGGAAGAATGGGGCGAACTCGGTCGGCAGCAGAGCACAGCTCTTCTTTGCGTCAACTCCGACATCGGATACGTCCCCGCCCCCAGCCGTTGCACGCACGACCGGTACAGGCGCAGCCTCTCCTCCAGGAGCAGGCGCAGCCGCAGCCTCGACCTCCTCCTTCTGCTCCGCCTTCCCCTGGTCGACGGGCTTCCCGAAGTTCTTGAGCCACTTCGGTTCCTCCATCGGCGGCCCATCTTTCTTCTTTCCTGCCATGGCCTACTCCACCCCAATGCCGAGTGCGGCCCGGACGGCGAGGTAGTCTTCGCCGACGGACCAGGTTCTGAGTGCGTCAACACGCGCTTCGGTGGCGTCGTCGCCGATGCGCTGTCCGCCACGCAAGATGTGAAGTGAGCTTTCCGCATTGCGCATGCTGTCGGCCGACAGACGATTGCGCGCGGCGCTCCCCGAGAGAGGGATGCTTGTCACTTTCGGCTCGCTTTCTTTGTGGCCACGTTTGTACCAGGCAGGGCGCTTGAGCCTTGAGTCATGCGCTTCATCTCAATTGAGTTAAGGAGCGAACGCATCTGGACGATGGCGATGGCGTTGAGCTGCACGAGTCGCTGTGCCGCAGGGAGGCCTTGGTGGATCAGTACCGAGTTGAGACTCTCAAGGTTCGAGAGCACGACGAGCTGCTCCAAAGTCGCGTGGTCACGCAGATTGCCCTCGACATCAGGATTCTCTTTGCGCCAGTCAGCCGCTGTCTTGCCGAAAAGCGCGACGTTCAGAAGGTCGGCCTCGGAGGCGTACACAAATGAGCGCTGTTGCTTGTTAAGCGTGGGAGGAATGAGGTGCGCTTGAACTGCGTCCGTGTGGATCCGGTAGTTCACCTTTGCGAGGGTCCGCTGGAAGCTCCACTCGCGGGACGTCCGGGCTGCCTCGTCGTCCTTGAGGCGCTGGAACTCCTTAATCAGATAAAGCTTAAACTCGGGGCTGAGCCACGAACCGAACTCAAACGCGATATCGCGATGAGCGAAGGTTCCACCGTAGCGGCCTGCGGATGCATACACGCCGATCGCATTCGTCCTCTCGACCCACTTCTTAACCGAGAGAAAGAAGCTATTGCGCCCGGCCTCGTTTCTAATTCCCTCGAATTCGAGGGGATTAAACCCTGAGTTATTCAGCTGCTCCCATACCCCGAGAAAGAGCACCGTGTCCTTAGCTCTGAGCCATTGCTCGATGAGCGCGCCCTGGCCGTCGAAGTTGCGGACCATGTCCGAGAGCGAGATGTAGTCGTGCTCGTTGCGCGTCGCGACGCTTACGACGCTGCCCTTCACGATGATGCTCCGGTTCCGCGCGCTCTTCAGACCCTTCGGTTCCTCGATCGGCGGCCCATCTTTCTTCTTTCCTGCCATGGCCTACTCCACCCCAATGCCGAGTGCGGCCCGGACGGCGAGGTAGTCCTCACCGACGGACCAGGTTCTGAGTGCGTCAACACGCGCTTCGGTAGCGTCGTCGCCGGTGGGCTGGCCGCCACGCAAGATGTGAACCGCTCGCTCGAGGTCGTGGCAGAGCAACAGGCCGAGGCGGTCTGCGGTTGCGTCGACCGCGTGAAACCATACAGCGATATTGATGTCGCGCGGGTCGAGTCCTTCCGTCTCTCGCGCGATGATGATGCGCTCGTCGGGGTCCACCTGGGTTTGGAGCATGCTCTGCTCGAGATGGCTCAGCTGCTCAAACTGCGTCGCTCCACGAGCGAGAGCGAACGCCGAATCAACCCAACGACGCAGCTCCTGTTCCACCGGCACCAGCCGTCGCGCGTAGTGTCCAGGGATGAAGTAGCTCAGATAATTGGCTGCGACGAACGCAGCGTCACGGCCATCAGCAAAGGCTGGGGCATACGCACCAAGTCCAATCGAAGGCACATCACCGTGAATGGCGAAGATGGCCAGCGGCGCGGTCGCGTGTTGGTAAATGGGAGGCAGGGAAACACCCAGAACACGCCCTGCGTAGACCAGCGTCTGACTCAGCAACGAATGATGCGCAGGGTCGGGCCGGTGCGCGTCGGTGTAGCCCTGCGCGGCGGTGGGACGACCGTAGCGCTCGATCAGCGCTGGCAACAGATAGTCGATCACCATCGTCGCTCGCGGATCCGCACCGGAGTGCCGCACGTGGCGTGCAAAGAGTTCGGCCGACAGCGGCGCCTTCGCGTGGGCAGCGCTCTCAGCGCGCCGCGTCTCATAGAAGACCTGCTCCGAGTCCTCCGCCGAGCCAAGCGTCACCAGGGCTTGGCAGGCCAACCAGATCCCATCGGAACGTCGTGCTTGGGTGTAGGCACGACGGAGCTCGCGGTAGCCCTCCGGTTCTCGCGGGCTCGATACGATCACGGCCGTACGCTCGGTGATCAGTTTGGCGCGCGCCTCGGCCGCCTCGGCCTTCAGCCGTCGGCGCTCACCCGCCCGAACACCGTGGACATAGCGGTCATCGAACGTGAGGCCGACGCTGCGCGCCGACGCTGCAACCTCTGCAGCAGGCAGATCGAACGGCAACGCAAGGATGAACGCGGTCTTCGTTAGCTTCTTCGGCCGGCCGCGCTTGGTCTCCTCCAGCGCAAAGTACATTCGAGCCGTCGTCGCCCCTGCGTAGAATATCCGCCCCGCCTTGGCCAACCGCTTTGCCGCGCCTCGCCAGTCGAGCCCGTCGAGCCCCAGCGCATCGAACCCAGCGCGTGCCTTCGTCCCTGGATTCGCCTTGATGTAGCCCAATACCTGCTCGGATATCGAGGCGAGCTCCGCGTTGGTCCTGCGGATGCGCGTCTTGCTCGACCCCTCGCCGGCCTCAGCAGCATCATCAGCGTCGTCATCCTCGTCGTCCCAAAGGAGGCTATCGGGGGCGCTCTCGCTCGAGCTCGTCGTCGCGGCCTCCTCCTCTTCTTCCTCCACAATCGATGGCGGCAAGGCAGAGTCCTCACCTGCGTCATCCTCGACCTCATCAGGGAGTTCCTCGCCAAAAAGACTCAGGTCCGCCTTCTCGACCTTCACGGCTTCAGTCGGCTGCCCCTCCTCTCCGAAGTTGGTCGCTAGCGCACGCATCTCCGCGATGTTCCGCTCCGCGCCCTCGTCCCGTGGCTCGTTTGGTGGAGCCACACTCGGCGGTGGCGCGGCAGCGAAGCCAACGCTCTCCTCCGCCAAGACAGCGACAGGCGACCTCGCGGTCTCCGCACGCGCTCGCGCTGCCAGCGCCTCGCGGTAGCCCATCTCGTAAGCGCGTCGCAGCGCGTCGGTTAGTCGCGTTCTCACCGCGCCCTCCAAGGCCTGCATCTCCGCTGGGCCAAGGCGCGCGCCCACCGCACGGTCGATCGTATCCAGCAAATCCGGCTCATGCTGCTCGAGCAGCAGCTTCACGATCGGGTCGCTCATCCTGCGTTCGCTCCGTTCGTTGCTAGCGCCGCAATTAGCTCACGCGTGAGTAGCCGCGTCGTCTCCTTGCCCCCGCTGCCGGTACGCTCTCGCCAAAGTCCGGCTGTCTCAAATCTCGCAGCGCCGACCTTCGTCTTCCATGGCGCGATGATCTCGGTGATCGACACGCGTGGGTCTGCGTCGCGTGCAAAGACCAGTCGCAACACTTCCCGCGAAGCCTGAATGAAAGCGCGCAACGCGAGCAGCGAATGCGTTGAGTAGCCTGGCTTCCCCCAACCATCGGCGAACACCTTCGCGATCTCTTGGAAGTAGTGGTTGTAGAGCGCTGGCGCGTGCGCCTCGAACGTATCGACCCAAGCGGCGCCACCCGCCTCCTTCCGAATATCGTCGAGTACTCGACGCAGCTCTTGGGCCAAGCCGGACTGCGCAACGCGGCCCTGACCGACACCCAACATCTTGATGTCCCCACGCAACGCCGAGTGTTCGTCGTCGTTGAGCAGCTTGATGACGTCATGCACCCGAGCGCTTCGTTCATCGGCAAAGAGCTTCTGTCCGCTCAGGCTCAGCAGCAAAGACGGATTCAGCTTCGTGTGCTTCGAGTTGATGGTGACGAACATCTCCACCACCGCATCGGCACCGAGCCCCGCGAACAGCACAGCCGGGATCTGCAGGTCGCGCAGCGCAGCCGCCGTGGTTGCATCCACCTCCGGCGAGGCCAAGAGCGCGCTCACTGCCAGCAGACGATGTTGCCCATCGAGCACGCGAAGGGCGCCATCCTCGTCCTCGAGCTGCAACAGCCCCACGAACGGATTCGATCCCTCTGCGCGAAATGTCACCGGCTCGTCCGTCGTCAGGAGCACGGCGCCTGGTAACGCAGGAAGCTGACCGCTCTCGCGTACATCGAGCACGTACGCGGCCAGCTCCTCAATCTTCTTCTTCAAGATCGGTCGCTGATACGCCTCATCGGACGCCTGCACCCGTTCCTCCAAGTCCGACCAGTTCACGAGCGAGCCCTTGCTGCGCTTTGGCTTGGCCTTCCCCTCGGTTGTCGCTTCTCCCAAGACCTCAAAGCGAACCAGCCGCTCCACGTCTGATGCGGAGAGGTTGAGAAGATAGACCGTCTGCGAGAACTGCTGAACCTTCAGAGCGGGAAGCACGAGCATTTTGAATCGCCCTTTCCTGGAACGAACACGTCATTGCCTTTACCAATCAACATTCACCGCAGCCGGCTTCCGCTTCTCCCCAGCGGCCACCTTCGCACGCCCTTGTCTCACCTTGGCTGAGACACCTTGTGCGTCGTACCTCTCGAGGGCTTCGCGCAGCTCCTGTTCGGCGCGCGCCCTCAGCTCGGCTGGCGCAAGCGCTTCAGCCTTGCGTCCCCAGCTCAGCGTCCACTTCAGCGCCTCGTGAATACCGGCGACCTGCGCGCGGACGACAACACTTCCGTCCTCTGCGGTCTCCACGCGCTGGTCTTTGATCAGCGGGAACTCGCTGACAAACCGCGCGCCCTCGGGCGAGATGCGGATGGCGACTTCGACGACGTCGCCGGACCAGGTAACCACCGCACGGTCCATCGGAGCTGGTTGTCGCGCCGCGCGGTTAAAGCGTTCGCCGATCGTCGCGCTCTCGATGCGTGCGATCTTGAAGGTGCGCTGCGCGTCGGTGTCGATCTCGTTCGCCAGCAAGTACACCTGGCTCTTGGCGAGACGGAGCTCGAGCGGAGCTACCTCGCGCGTGCGCGCCGCTGCATCACTCGCCCCGCGATAGCGCAGGCTCAGCTGCCGCGACTCGGAGAGAGCACGCTCCACCAAGCTGAGCACCTGCGCGCTCGACGCTGCGGGCTCTGGCTTGAGGGCGACTTGCGCGCCCGAAGCCTCCGCTGGCCGCTCGTCTCGCAGCTTCTGAAGCTCGCGGAACATCTGCGTGCCTTGGAACGGCTTAAGCGCCTCACAGGCAAGGATCAGCGCGTGCCGGCCAACGGCGCTGCGCATACCCGGCAATGGGTCACCGAGGAGCACGTAGCGCGCTTCACCCGTCACCATCGACTTGGTGATCGCGATCCCAACCTCGCTCAAGAAATCGAGATAGCGATATACCGTCGCCCGGCCGACATGCAGGTGCTCGCCCATCTGCGCGACGGTCCGGCCAATCTTGGCTTTGTGTAGGTATTGGACGAGCGCCCACTGCCGCCGAAAGGCCTCCTGTTGCTGGCCTCTGCGCGGCTTCTGCCGGGCGCCCCCACGCCCTGTTGAGCGCTCTGCGACCGCTAAAGCCCTTGATCTTGTTGACGCCCCCATCAATGAACCTGGCACATTAACGGGTCATTGGCATTCTTGGAAGCACGCAGGCAACAAAGGCACCTCGGCCCGTTCCGCCAACTGCCTCAATTCGCACCATCCCCGCCGGGAAGCGACGGAGCGTAACGATAGATGACTATCCAATAACCCACTCTTTTGCCCAGTCAGCCCGTTTCCGCCACCATGCTTTCTGGCGCTTTGGCGCCTGGGAGGGTCGATGGGGTCGGAGAAGTTACCGTTATCGCTGGAGGAGACGCTCCAAGCGTCGCTGCGCGCCAAGCCACTTCCGCGTCGTGAGCCGGAGGGCGAAGCGGAGCCGCCTATCCCGGCTCGCATGGTGAACGAGGTACTCTATTGCGAGCGTCTTTTTTACCTCGAATACGTACAAGGCGAATTCGCGCATAACTTCTTTACGCTCGATGGCCAAGCCGTCCACAAGCGCGCCGATCGCCCGGGTGGGCGCTTACCCGCCCCGCCGCAAGAACCGGGAGCTGGGGCCAATGAGGAGCACGAAGGAGCTCCCCCTTACGCGGCCCGCAGCGTCCATCTTACCTCCGAGCGCCTTGGCCTTACCGCCAAGATCGACGTCGTTGAAGGGCACGAATCGGGCACCGTCATTCCCATTGAATACAAGCGCGGCAGCGCGCCTGACGTTCCGGAAGGTGCCTACCTCCCGGAACGCGCGCAGCTATGTGCGCAGGTGCTTCTGCTGCGGGACCACGGCTATAACGTCCGTGAAGCGGCGCTCTACTTCGCTAAGAACAAGCGGCGCGTCACCATCACCATCGATGAAGAGCTGGAACGCACAACACTCGCAGCCATCGCGCGCTCCAATACATTAGCGAAGCAAGCGGAACTCCCTCCGCCCTTGGTGGACAGCCCTAAGTGCTTCGGCTGCTCACTCGTCGGCATCTGTTTACCCGACGAGGTGAACCTGCTTCGCGCCCTATCCACCAAGCCGGGTGCCAACGAGAACGAAGAGGCTCCTCCCAAACAGCGACTGCGCCAGGTCGTCCCACCCCGCGACGATCAACTAGCCCTCTACGTTCAAGAACAAGGAGCCCGCATCGGTCTCGACGGCGACGTGCTCCAGATTAAAACGCCCCAAGGCGAGAAGGTGGAAGCGCGCATTCCACAGACGTCGCAAGTTTGCCTCATGGGCAACGTCCAGATCAGCACGCAAGCCATTCGCGCCTTGCTCGATCGTGCGATTCCCATCAGCTACTTCACCACGGGCGGCTACTTCGTTGGGCGCACCATCGCCAACGACACCAACAACGTCGAACTTCGAACAGCCCAATATCGCATCGCCGACCAGCCCGACCGCTGCCTCGCCTTAGCGCGAGGCTGGGTCGCCTCCAAAATTCGCAACTGCCGAACCCTGCTCCGCCGCAACCACGTCAAACCCGACCCAACCGTTCTGTTTGAGTTGGAGCAGCTGGCAAAAAAGGCCGAAAATTGCGAGGCGCTCGAGAGCCTACTTGGCATTGAAGGCACCGCTGCGCGCAGCTACTTTGGAGCGTTCAGCGGCATGCTTACCGCAGAGCTCGGCTTTGAACTCAACGGCCGCAACCGCAGGCCGCCGCGAGATCCCGTCAACGCTTTGCTCTCACTCGGCTATGCGCTCTTGGCCAAAGAGCTAACCATTGCGGCAGCCGGCGCGGGACTTGACCCGCTACGCGGCTTCTATCACCAACCAAGGCACGGAAAGCCGGGCTTGGCGCTCGACCTCATGGAAGAGTTCCGCCCGCTCCTCGCCGACTCGACGGTCCTCGGCGTCATCAATCAAGGCACCATCACGCCGACCGACTTCCTCGTCCACCCCACCGGGGTTTCTCTCAACCCAGCTGCCCGCCGACGCTTCATCCTCGCCTACCAACGCCGGCTCGAACAACAGGTTACCCATCCCATCTTCGGCTATCGCATTAGCTATCGGCGTATCCTCGACGTCCAGGCACGCCTCCTCGGCCGCGTCCTCCTCGGCGAGATCCCGGAGTATCCCGCCTTCCGGACGAGGTAACCGTGCAGCAAACCTTCATCGTCTCCTATGACATTGCCGACCCAAAGCGCCTCCGCCTCGTCTTCAAGCTTATGAAGGGCTGGGGAGACCACCTGCAGTTCTCCGTCTTCCGCTGTGACCTCTCCCCGTCTGAAGTGGTTGAACTCCAAGCAGAACTCAAAAGCATCATTAACAGCGGCGAAGATCAGGTACTCTTCATCGACCTCGGCCCAGCAGACGGCCGAGCCCTCGCCTGCATCGACGCCATCGGCCTCCCCTGCCCGCCCGCCTACAAGACAGCCATCGTCGTTTAAACGCCGCGAGCGGCCAAGTGATGAACCACCCCCCGCCACCGCTCGCAGCCCCTAGCCCCTTGAAAACCCAACCTTTTTTAGCTACAGTATCGCCAAGTGTTCCTTGCACCTCCCCTCCCGAGCCAACCGCTCGCAAACCCCTCGGCAACCCCACGGAATTGCCCAGGTCCCAGGGGAGCCCCTTCCGCTGTTAAACGACAGCGGCCTCATTGAAGCACCTGCTACGGCTTGCGTTGCGTCGTTTCCATTGCCCGACCTTCCGCTGTTAAACGACAGCGGCCTCATTGAAGCAACACGTGTGCCCTGACCTACATCCAAGCCGCTGTTGACCTTCCGCTGTTAAACGACAGCGGCCTCATTGAAGCGAGCTTCGCGTGCGCATCGTGAACAACGGCGGTAGCTGCCTTCCGCTGTTAAACGACAGCGGCCTCATTGAAGCGGCCAGCTGGCGAACTACGCCAACAGCGCCGCACCTGCCCTTCCGCTGTTAAACGACAGCGGCCTCATTGAAGCATGAACCGCAAGAGCATAGCTTTTAGGTCGCGGCAAAGGCCCTTCCGCTGTTAAACGACAGCGGCCTCATTGAAGCGGACAGCTCGGCCATCACTCAACCTCGGAGGTAAGAAGCCTTCCGCTGTTAAACGACAGCGGCCTCATTGAAGCAGATCGGGAGATAGAATCAAGTCCTCGGGGTCAACCACCCTTCCGCTGTTAAACGACAGCGGCCTCATTGAAGCATCTGATAGCGGGCATACGGCACACCGAGCACGCAACGCCTTCCGCTGTTAAACGACAGCGGCCTCATTGAAGCGGGAACCACCGACGAGCGAACCACTTGCGATTGCTGCGGCCTTCCGCTGTTAAACGACAGCGGCCTCATTGAAGCTCTGACGTCTCCAACGCTACCGGCGTCGGCAGTGAGCGACCCTTCCGCTGTTAAACGACAGCGGCCTCATTGAAGCGGCTGATGCTGATGTTGACGACGTCGCTTAGAGACATGACCTTCCGCTGTTAAACGACAGCGGCCTCATTGAAGCGGACAGGGGCAGCGGGCAGGTCGGTGGCCGAAACGAGCGCCTTCCGCTGTTAAACGACAGCGGCCTCATTGAAGCACATCGTCGATAGCAGCGGCCTCAAGCTCGCTCGCTGCCTTCCGCTGTTAAACGACAGCGGCCTCATTGAAGCTTGGACATGGCCGCGTACTACTCAAGAGAGCTTTTTGCCTTCCGCTGTTAAACGACAGCGGCCTCATTGAAGCAGGTCGATCTACTCAACGGTCGGGCGCAACTGTGCGTTCCTTCCGCTGTTAAACGACAGCGGCCTCATTGAAGCTTAGCGTGCTAGCGGTTAGTTGCGTATCCGATGCTTGCCCTTCCGCTGTTAAACGACAGCGGCCTCATTGAAGCAGGTCAACCAAGCGCCCCGTCGCTAACCGCCTACGTCGGCCTTCCGCTGTTAAACGACAGCGGCCTCATTGAAGCCAAGCCCATCAAACATTGCTAGGACCCTTCGCCCAAGCCTTCCGCTGTTAAACGACAGCGGCCTCATTGAAGCAAGTGGGCAACATGAAGTTGTTCGCGCCTAATTCTGCATCCTTCCGCTGTTAAACGACAGCGGCCTCATTGAAGCCTCGTAACTCTCTTCGCTCATCGTTGCTCCTTCGCTTTCCTTCCGCTGTTAAACGACAGCGGCCTCATTGAAGCTAGAGGTCCATCACTTCGTGTGCATCGAGCAGCTCGTCCTTCCGCTGTTAAACGACAGCGGCCTCATTGAAGCGGCACGCCTGGCAGCTGGGAAGCCTCGGTCACCGTGACGCCTTCCGCTGTTAAACGACAGCGGCCTCATTGAAGCCCTGTAGTTGGTCTTGATGGCCACTTGCAGGTTGCGGCCTTCCGCTGTTAAACGACAGCGGCCTCATTGAAGCTACAGGAAACAATCGACAAGGTTGTTTGCGCGACCGAGTACCTTCCGCTGTTAAACGACAGCGGCCTCATTGAAGCGTGTCAACGTTGAAGACCACGAACTGCTTCCACACCTGATCCTTCCGCTGTTAAACGACAGCGGCCTCATTGAAGCCTGATGATCTCGGAGGAGGCAACCGCGCTCTGGATCCGTCCTTCCGCTGTTAAACGACAGCGGCCTCATTGAAGCGTGGGAGCAACGGAGGAGCGTGCTGTTCATGTAACCCATCCTTCCGCTGTTAAACGACAGCGGCCTCATTGAAGCGCGTGTCGACGTTCTCCCGTACCGAGGCACACGCGTAATGCCTTCCGCTGTTAAACGACAGCGGCCTCATTGAAGCCTCATAGCTCGTAGTGCGCAGCTTGCCTTCGACGGTGACCTTCCGCTGTTAAACGACAGCGGCCTCATTGAAGCGGCAACGGCCGCAAAGGCGCTGGCAGGGTTCGCGGTCACCTTCCGCTGTTAAACGACAGCGGCCTCATTGAAGCCACTGCCTTCTCCGCTTGAGCCTGCATTGTCGGGCTTACCTTCCGCTGTTAAACGACAGCGGCCTCATTGAAGCCCTTCCGGTAAGTTCCGAACGCGCATCACTTCAGAGGACCTTCCGCTGTTAAACGACAGCGGCCTCATTGAAGCGAGTTGCTCTAACCGCTGGTGGCATTCGTCGTTTGCCTTCCGCTGTTAAACGACAGCGGCCTCATTGAAGCGTCAAGGCGACCGTTCAGCTGGGTCTGATACCACCCACCTTCCGCTGTTAAACGACAGCGGCCTCATTGAAGCCCGAAGGCCCGCGAGGACCTCTCTGGGATCGTCGTGCCCTTCCGCTGTTAAACGACAGCGGCCTCATTGAAGCACTCGCGATGTCGACTTTGACTCGTCGGCCTTTGATATCCTTCCGCTGTTAAACGACAGCGGCCTCATTGAAGCACGCTGGCCGCGTCTTCGTCATTCTCGTTGGGACCCCCAACCCTTCCGCTGTTAAACGACAGCGGCCTCATTGAAGCGGGACAAGGTCGTCATCGACGATCGCGAGTGGCCAGGGCCTTCCGCTGTTAAA
>JBILLK010000042.1:0-58619 GCA_044376115.1 Polyangiaceae bacterium
CGGCTTTCTTGGGAGCGGCTTTCTTGGGAGCGGCTTTCTTGGGAGCGGCTTTCTTGGGAGCGGCTTTCTTGGGAGCGGCTTTCTTGGGAGCGGCTTTCTTGGGAGCGGCTTTCTTGGGAGCGGCCTTCCTCAAGGATGGTCCAGCGGGCACGCTGGGCGGCGGCTCATCATCCGTCGTGTAGTAGGCGGAGCCGCCGTCTGGCATGCTCTTGCCGAACTTGGTAAGGGCTTCACGGATCTTCCGTTCCAGCTCGCCGAAGTCGTACGGCTTGTTGAGCCAGGCATCCGCGGCGAACAGCCCGGAGGTCAGATCATTGAGCGTCTCGCCGATGCCAGTGAGCATGACCACGGCGGTTTCAGCGCCGCGAGGTGAGTGCTTGACGCGTTTGCAAACCTCCCACCCGCTCATGCCCGGCATCATCACGTCGAGCAAGACCAGGTCGAAGCGACCACTTTCTGCAAGGTCCCAGGCTCGTTCCCCGTCACTGGCCTCGGTGACATGGAAGCCCTTTTGGCGCAGGAACCCGGCGTTCAAGCTGAGCATGGCAGGTTCGTCTTCGGCCACGAGCGCTTTGAGTTGGGTTTTTTCTTCGATCACGGTGCGCATCAAAGAGCACCTCGATCGAGGAGGCAAGCTTCTCGAACGTGAGGTAGCGCGCTTGAGGCCAGGCTGGGTCAGTTTTGATCCACCACGCTCCGTCACATTCCGCAGCGAAGGCGCTACACTGACCCAAGCTATGCCTGAAGGTACGGGTCCGTTACCACGTGGGCATGCAACTCCTGTGGTCAGCGTAGAAAGCAAGATGTTCCATGACGAAAGCTGAAGCGGCACGGGTGCTCTCCCAGATTCGCTCACGCGCGACGCTGGTTGAGTGGAGACTGCGTGCGGCGCGGGTGCTGGCGGTGCTTCCGGTGCTTCTCCCGGTCGCCGCCTTGCTGGCCGCGAGCTGCATCGCAGCGTTCAAGGTGCTTGCCTACGTTGCCAGTCATCTGCGGATCTGGCCCAAGGAAGGCCTCGACGCTGAGAGCTTTGACTTCAGCTACCAAACGCTGGTTGCGGCGCTCATCGCCATTGGCGCGTTGACCGTGCTGGTGATCGTGGGGTCGTTCCTGCGTCCGCTCCCTCCTCAGGCGGGAGCCTCGGCGCTCGACAAGAAGAACCAGACGGGCGGCCGACTGACGAACGCCTTGGCGTTTGCTGCGGTGCCAGAGGCCGAACGTAGCGAGATGATGGCGCTGGCGATCGAGGACGCGTGTGCCTTCGTTTCGACCAAGCCCAAAGAGGCACTGCGTACGGCTGAGGCGGCTCCCTTGTTCGCATCGCTGCTGCTGCCGCCGTGGGCTGCGTTGCCAGCAGGAGCAACCGCGGGGGGGCTGCTGTTCTTGGCGTTGTGGCTCTATTTGCCGGCGCCTGAGCCGCCGCCGCCACCGCCTCCGGTCGTGGCGACGTCCAACGCCGTGGAGATGACGCAGGACGACCTCGACGCCTTCCGCGAGGTCGCGAAGGAGCTCGATGCGCAGGCGAAGTCTCCCGAGATGAAGGTAGCGGTCGAGAAGTTCAATCGACTGATCGAGGACCTCGCGCAGAAGCGCTTGGACAAAGAAGAGGCGCTCAAGCAGATGCAGGCGCTCGAGAACGAGCTGCTCTCCAACGCTGAGCTCGACAAGGCGAAGCTCGCGGACGAGCTAAATGAAACGGCGAAGCAGCTGGAGAAGAGCCCGCTCGCCAAAGAGGTCGCCGAGGCGCTCAAGAAGAACGATCTCTCGGCTGCGCAAAAGAAGCTCAAAGAGCTTGCGGAGGAGCTGCGTAAGAACCCGCTCAAGAAGAAGGACAAGGAAGCGCTCGAGAAGCTCCGCGAAGCCATGAAGAAGGCCGCCGAGCGCCGCAAGGAGATCGAGAAGAGCCTCGAGGAGCGTCGCGCAGAAATGCAGGAGCAGCTGCTCAAGAAGAAGAAGCAAATCGAGGAGCAGAAGGACCCGGCCAAGCGCGAAGAAGAGGAAAAGCTGCTTAAGAAGAAGGAGCGCGAGCTCGAGCGGCTAACCAAAGAAACCCAGCGTCAGCAGAGCGTCGACCGTCAACTCTCCCGTCTGGATCGTGAACTCTCGCAAGCGGCGCAAGACCTGTTGCGGGAAATGGGTCTCACTCCCGAGGACCTGCAGAAGGCGGCCGAAGATCTCGAGCGCGCGGCCGAGGATCTCGAGCGCATGGAGAAGGAGGGCATGACCGATCAGCAGAAGGAAGAGCTGAAGAAGAAGCTCGAAGAACTTCGTGAGCTGATGAAGAACCAGGACAAGGGCGGGCAGGGCGCCAAAGACCGCTTGCGCAAATTCCTTCAGCGCTCCAAGGGCGGAAAGCCCGGCGATGGGGACGAGGGGCCGGAGGGCCAAAAGCCTGGCAAAGGCAAACAGGGCAAGGGCGGCAAAGAGGGCGACGGCGAAGGTGAGGGCGAGGGCGAAGGCAAAGGCCAGAACGGCAAGCAGCCCGGCGGCGATGGCGAGGGTGAAGGCGAGGGCGAAGGCGAAGGTCTTGCGCTAGGCAAAGGCAAAGGCCAAGGCGGCATCGAGATTCCTGTGCCGGGCCAAGGTCAAGGCCAGGGCGGCGACAAGCCGGGTGAGGGCGGCGGCAAAGGCGGCAAAGAGTGGGGAAACGGTTCGGGCGGTGATGTCGCTGGTGAAGCCACCAATCCCGGCTACGGTACCCTCGACGTCGAGCAGCAGGGGCTCGAGACGAATCAAGGACCCACCAAGAGCAAGACGATCCAGCAGGCAGCGGAAAAAGGCTTCAAAGGCACCGACTACGAGAAGGTGTTCAAGCAGTACCGAACCCACGCTGAAGAGAGCATCCGCAAGGAAGACATCCCGGATGGGTATCGTTTCTACGTGCAGCGCTACTTCCAACTAATCAGACCGCGCGACTGAACCGAGACAACGAATGGCAAAGTCAGAAGAAAAAGAAACGCGCGAGGACGTGGTTCGTTTTCGCAAAAAGATCACCACGCTTCGCGAGGAGGTCGGCAAGGTGATCGTCGGCAACCAAGGGGTCGTCGATGGGGTTATCATCTGCATGCTCGCTGGGTCGCATGCGCTGCTCGAGGGTGTGCCCGGGCTGGGCAAGACGCTCTTGGTGAAGACGATGGCGGACGCCATGAGTCTGGCGTTCTCGCGTATTCAGTTCACCCCGGACATGATGCCGGCGGACATCTTGGGCACCACGGTCATCTCGGACGACGGCGGCAAGCGGGAGCTGGTCTTTCGTCGCGGGCCCATCTTCGCGAACATCGTATTGGCCGACGAAATCAACCGTGCCACGCCCAAGACGCAGTCCGCGTTGCTCGAGGCGATGCAAGAGCAGCGCATCACGGTGGCCAAGGAGACCTACCAACTCGACAAGCCGTTCTTCGTGTTGGCGACTCAGAACCCGCTCGAGAGCGAGGGCACCTATCCGTTGCCGGAGGCTCAGCTCGACCGCTTCTTCTTCAAGCTGCACGTCCCTTTCCCTGGTCGCGAGGAATTGCACCAAATCCTGAGTCGCACCACCGGCACTGACAACGACAAGGCCACCTCGGTGCTGACCAAGGAGGAGATCCTCCAGCTCCAGAGCCTGGTGCGCGAGGTCCCGGTCGCTCACCACGTGCAGGACTACATCGTGCGGTTGCTCCAAGCGACCCACCCTCAAACCTCGAGCTTCGACGTGGTGAAGCGCTTCGTGAAGTTTGGCTCCTCACCGCGTGGCGCGCAGGCGATCATGCTCGGCGCGAAGATCACGGCGTTGCTCGATGGGCGTTTCGCGCCAAGCATCGAGGATGTTCAAAAGACCGCTCTGCCCGCGTTGCGGCACCGCGTGCTCCTGAACTTCGAGGGCGAGGCTGAAGGCGTGGTCACCGACACCGTGATCAGCACCGTGCTCAAGAGCCTTCCCACGACGGTGAAGTAACGACCTCGAATGGGTTTGTTCGACTTTTTCACAGGTGGACCCAAGAGTCTTCGCGGTCGCGCGAAGGTGGTTGAGGAGAACCTCTTCGACGACGAGTTTCAGCGTCGGCTGGACCACCTCGCCCTCGTCTCCAAGCGCATCTTCTCGGGCGCTATGCGCGCAGAGCGGCGGACCAAGAAGGTCGGTAGCGGCGTCGAGTTTGCCGATCATCGCGACTACGCGCCCGGCGATGATCTGCGATCGCTCGATTGGGCCGCCTACAGTCGGTTCCAGCGCTTGCTGGTCCGCCTTTACGAAGAGGAAGAGGACCTCAGCATCTACTTCATCATCGACACGTCGAGTTCGATGGCCTTCGGTGACGGCGAAAAGCTGCGCCAGGCAAAGCGCCTCACCGCAGCGCTCGCCTATGTCGGCTTGGCCAACCTGGATCGCGTGACCATCGTCAGCGCCACCGACTCGATCTCCGGGCGCATGCCGGAAACACGGGGGAAGGCGCGGATCTTTCGCATCTTCCGCTTCTTGTCGGGGTTGCCAGGGGACGGCCACACTGATCTCGAGGACAGCCTCAAGACCTTTGTCGCGCAACACAAGCGTCGCGGGCTGGCTGTGTTGATCAGCGACCTGTACGACGCCAAGGGCTTTGAAAAGGGCATCAACGTCCTTCGCTACAACAAGTTCGAGCCGTTCGTGCTCCACGTCACCGACTCCGCCGACCGCTCACCGGAGCTGCGTGGAGATGTGCGCGTCTATGATTGCGAGACGGGCGACGAGCGCGAGGTGACCGTGACCGGCAATGTGCTCGAGCGCTACGCCAAGGCCTACGACGCATACGTCGACGAGGTGCGTCGCTTCTGTTCACGCAAACAAGTGAGCTATTACGAGGCGAGCGTGGATTTGCCCTTCGATGAGCTCATTCTGCGGGTGTTTCGGCGCGGAGGGTTTCTGCGCTAGTGCATTTCGTCGGGCTACCTCTGTCACAGTTGTTGACCGCCTTCGGAGTGGTGGGTGGTCTCGTCGTCGTCTTCTACATCTTGAAGTTGAAGCGGCGCCCCGTGCCGGTTCCCTTCTCCCGCCTGTGGGAGAAGATCCTCCGCGACAAGCAGGCAACTTCGCTCTTTTCGCAGCTCAAAAGGCTGCTCTCGCTGTTGCTCCAGCTGCTGATCGTCGCGCTGATGATCTTTGCGATGGGCGATCCGCGAACCACCATCAATCTGCGCGAAGGCCGCAACATCGTGGTGCTCGTCGATGCCAGCGCGAGCATGCAAGCGACCGATGAATCGCCCACTCGACTCGAGCGTGGGCGGGCTGCGCTGAAGGATGTCGTGCGTGGGCTCGGGGCGAGCGACCGCCTACTGATCGCCCAGATGGACTCGACTACGACGCCTCTCTCGACCATGACGAGCGAGGTGAGTGAGCTCGAGAAGGCTCTCGCCGCAGTCACGCCCACCGATACCCGGGCCGACTTCCCGCGCGCCCTTCGCTTCGCGATGGACACCCTGCGTGGGCTGCCTTCGCCGGAGATCATCGTGGTCTCGGATGGCGCCTTGGGCGAGCCGCGAGATTCGCTCGGCCTGGTCGACTTGGAGCGGGTGAAGCTCTCGTTCATCCCGGTCGGCGAGGTGACCGCCAATGTAGCCATCACCGCCTTTTCGGTGCGGCGCTATCCGCTCGATAAGAGTCGCTATGAGGCCATGTTGGAGCTGTCCAATACTGGCGAAGAGGAGGTCACCGTCGAGCTCCGCGTCTACGGCGATGGGCTGCTCAATGACACCTCGCGCTTGCGCCTCAAAGCGAAGGAGAAAAACCTCCGCTTCTTGCCCAGCCTTTCAGGGGCTTCCCACCAACTCAAGGCTGAGGTCTTGCTCGTTCAAGGCGCAGAGAACTCGACCACCACGGTACCGGATGCGTTGCCGACGGACAACGTCGCGTACGCGTTGATGCCCGAGCGGCGGCGCGCGCGCGTGCAGGTGGTGTCGCAGGGCAACCTCTATCTCGATGCGGCGCTGCTGCTCGACGAGTACCTGGACGTGATCACCGTCGCGCCCGACAAATACCCGGCCGAGGGGAAGTTCGATGTCACCATCTTCGACAGTGTCTCGCTGCGCCCGAGCGAAAACAGTGGGCACCTCTTCTTCCTCAACCCCTCCGGGAAAGACCTGCCGTTCACCGTCGAGAAGGAGGTCCTCGACGACGACCCGCAGAGTCCGCTCGGCTTCGACGAGATCTTGAGTGAGCACCCGATCGTTCGCCATACCGAGCTGAGCGACGTCAACGTTGGCCGGGTGAAGATCCTCAAAGGTGAAAAGGAAGACAAGATCGTCGGCGCGAGCTTCAAAGGGCCGATCTTGCTGGCGGGTCGTCGAGCAGGGTTCAAGTTCGTGGCGCTCGGCTTCGATATTCGCGAGAGCGACCTGCCACTGCGGATTTCCTGGCCGTTGCTCGTGCTCAACACCATCAATGACTTTGTGGAAGAAGACGCCAGTTACCTCTCGAGCTTTTCGACCGGGGGCGTTTGGCGAGTCCCTGCGCCCTCGCAGTTGCAGACCGTGAAGGTGATCGAGCCAAGCGGCAAAGAACGCAAAATACCGGTCGACGATGGGCGTGCGGTGATGCTTGGGCAGCGCGCTGGGTTCTACTCGCTCGAGTCGGAAGAGCTCGACCCAGCCACGCGTGAGCCGACCTTCAAGGCCGAGTTCGCGGCAAACCTAGTGGACCCGCGTGAGAGTGCGATCGCTCCGGTGAAAGAGCTGACCGTGGGTGACAAGAGCGCTGGCGAGGTCGGTGGATTCTCGGTCGGTGTACGACGGGAGAATTGGATCTACCTGCTGCTCGCGGTGATCGCCATCAGCGCCATTGAGTGGCTCACCTTCCATCGCAGGGTAACCGTATGAGCGAACCGACCGAGACGCCCGAGCGAACGGCTCCACCGTCGAGAGCCCCGCGCGCGCTCACGCCTCCTCGAAGGGCCGCCAAGTGGCTGAAGGTAGTGGCGTGGTTGGTCTCTGCCACCGCGTTCGGCCTGTTGCTCTTCCACTTCTATCGTAAGTACGTCCTGCTCCACCCCGATCCGAGCATCGCCTTCACCCGCGACGGTGTGGACTACCAACTGCTGAACCCTCGGCTGCTTGGCGTGGGCTTGATTGCACCTTGGTTCCTCCTGATTCTGCCAGCCTCGTTGGCCGATCTTCCGTGGCCCCAGCGAGCGTTGTCGCTGCTGCTTCGAATCGCGTTCATCGCGATGCTTGGGCTTGGGCTCTCGCGCTTGGTAGAAACGGCTACCACCGACAAGGCCTGCACCGTCTACCTCGTCGACGTCTCCAACTCGGTTCCTGACGAGGCCCTCTCCGACGCCAAGGAGGTGATCCAAAAGGCCCTCGCCGAGAAGCCCGCGGAGGGAACCGTGCGCATCGTGACCTTCGCCGAGCGACCACGGCTCGTGGAGTTGGCGGAGGACGGTTCCTTCGCGATCGAAAGGCACGCCGAGACTAAGCCGGATGGTAAGCTCGATGACCGCGGCGCTGGGTCGAACCTCGAGTCGGCGTTGCAATTGGCCTACGGCCTCTACCCGCCGGGCTATCTCAAGCGCGCGGTACTCATCTCCGACGGCGCCGAGACCGAAGGGGACCTGCTCGCCGAGGCCAACCGAGCCGCCGAGTTCGGCATTCGGCTCTTCACCATCCCGTACACCCGGCCGCTGCCAGGCGAGGTCGCGGTGCAAGAGCTGAAGATGCCCGCGCGAGTGAAGGTGGGCGAGACGTTCGAACCCAAGGCGAAGATCTACGCCAGCCGGGCGACCAAAGCGCGAGCACGGCTGTATCAGGGCGAGGTGCTCAACGGGCTGGACGGCGTTCGCGAGCTTACGCTCGCTGCAGGTCCGAACGAGATTTCGTTCAAGAGCGTGGTTCGCGTTGCAGGCCCCGTCACCTACGCACTCGAGCTCGACCAAATCGGCGATGACCGCTTCCCTGACAATAACCGCGTAGCGGTCACGCTCGACGTTCCGGGGCGACCTGCGGTGCTCTACATCGAAGGGACGCCCGAGCAAGCGAGCGCCCTCTCCGGCGCACTTACGGCGCAACAGTTCGACGTCGAGATCCGGTCGCCGGTCGGCTTTCCGGGTTCGATCGAGGAGATCTCTCGTTACGACTTCGTGGTGGTGAGCGACGTCGAGAAGTCGCGGCTCGAGCTTTCGGCGCAAGATCTGATCGAGCGCTACGTCCGCGATTTAGGCGGTGGTTTCTTGTTTGCCGGCGGTGAGTCGAGCTTTGGCCTCGGCGGCTGGAATCACACGACGATCGAGCGAATTCTGCCGGTCAAAATGGACTCCGACTCGAAGAAGGAGATGCCCAGCGTCGCGCTGGTACTGGTGCTCGATCGCTCCGGGTCGATGACCGGTAATCCGATGGAGATGGCCAAAGCTGCGGCCAAAGCGACGGTGGATACGCTCGCTCCCGACGACCTGATCGAGGTGATCGCCTTCGACAACGCGCCGAATCGCTACGTGAAGATGCAACCCGCGCGGAATCAAGCGCGCATCACCAGTGACATCGCTCGCATTCAACCGGGCGGTGGCACCGAGATCTTCACCGCGCTCGACGCGGCCTTCCAAGATTTGACCGTCACCCAAGCGCGCCGCAAACACGTGATCCTGCTCACCGACGGTCGGGCCAACACCACCGGCATCAACGACCTGGTGGCTGGCATGGTCGCCGAATCGATCACGATCACCACCGTCGGCTTGGGCAACGATCTCGATGAGTCGTTCCTTCGCGGCATCGCCGAGACCGGCGGCGGCCGTTTTCACTCGGTGCCCGACGCAAACAGCCTGCCCAAGATCTTCACCAAAGAGACCGAGATGATCGCGAAGTCGGCGGCGGTGGAGGAGTGGTTCCAGGTCACGCAGACTGGGGAGGCACAGTTCCTCAATGGTCTCGATATCCGAACCGCACCGTTCCTCCACGGCTACGTCTCGACGCAGATGAAGCCAATGCCGGCGGAAGAGATCCTCGTAAGCGACACGGCCGAGCCGATCCTTGCGCGTTGGCGCGTGGGCCTCGGTTGGTCGCTCGCCTGGACGAGCGATGTGAAGCCTCGTTGGGCGGTGGAGTGGATCAAGTGGCCCGGCTTCGAGCGCTTCTGGGGCCAACTCGTGCGCGAACACATGCGTCAGAAGCACACGCGTGAGCTCGATATGAAGGCCGAGGTGGTGAACGGCCATTTGAAGGCTTCGGTCGACGCCTTCACTACCGACGAGCGCTTCGACAACAACCTACAAAGTCGATTGACCATCACCGGTCCAGAGCCGAAGGGCGAGACGCGGGTGGTGGACCTGCGGCAGGTCGCCCCGGGGCGCTACGAGGTGGACCTACCGCTCGAGAAATACGGCAGCTTCCTATTGAAGGCCGAGCACCTCAAGGAGCAGCCCGACGGCTCGCTGAAGGTCAGCGCCGTAAGCTACGGTCACGTCTCCAACCCCTATCCCAAGGAGTACGCGAGCTTCGAGCCCAACCGAGTCGTGCTTGCGCGGGCGGCGGAAGCAGCAGGCGGCGAGTTCGAGCCGAAGGATGTGGCCACTGTGTTCGATCCGCGAGGCGAGCAGGTGACCTACTACAAGGACCTTTGGAACCGCTTCATCATGGCGGCGGTCGTGCTCTTCTTGCTCGATCTCCTGGTGCGACGAGTGCGGATCTTCGACCGCAAGTTCGTGGCCAAGCCGCGCCGCTTCGCGAGCTGAGACTCGCGCTCAATCGACGGAGCCATCCAGCGCAGCGCGCGCGCGCCGACCTCTCGGCCAGTCGCGTGCCGAGAAGTCTTAGCTACGCCTTGAGCTCGTTGAGCGGGGTGTTCGAGTAGCCCTCTGCTGCGCCTACCTCGCTCGCTGCGGGATCGAACACTTGGAGCAAGCTCAGCAGCACGTCAGAGGTGCTCTTGGCGGCGTTGCGGTCGTTGGCGGAGCGGTAATGGAAGTCGCTCTTGAGCGCTCCTCCGCCGCGACCTGCAACCAGGACGGGCATGTCCCAGTTGGAGTGGGTGAGGCCCTGGGCGGCGTCACTGACGACCAACAACGCGCTGTTTTGCAGCAGGTTCTGATCGCCATCGGGCGTGTCGCGCAGGCGCTCCAGGAGGTAGCCAAAGCAGCTCATGTTGAAGGTGACCGCCGCGTCGATCAGCTCCTGACCGCCGGGTTCATGGCTAAGCCCGTGCTCCTCGGTGGTGGCGCCGGTCATCCAGTAGACGGTACCGCCGACGCTGCCACTCTGCTGCCACGTTGCGACACGCGTGAGATCGCAACTCCAGGCGAAGGCGATCAGATCGGCCATCGTGTGCGCGACTTCCTCGAGTGGTTCGTTACCGCCCACGTCATCGTTGGTCTGCACGGGACCTTCTGGTTTTTGGCAGGCGGGGGGCAGCGCTGCGACCTGATCCCGAAGTTGGGCCAGGCTCTGCAGGTGCGCATCGAGGCGCAGTCGATCATTGGCTCCAACGCGGGTCTTGAGCCGTTTTGCGTCTTCGGCCACTGCGTCGAGCATCTTGAGGCGCAGCTTGCCCGACGGATCATCGGGCGGAACGAAGTTGCCGAACAGCTGGTTGTAGACGTCCTGTGGACTGCGCACGCTCTCGATCGGTTCATCGGGACCCTTGTGCGCGATGTTCTGCAAGGTTGGCCCTTCACCGGTGGTAACGCGCTTGGAGACGCCAACGTGCAACGACGGCAAGTACGTGTTGATGCCTTGGGCTTGCAGGCGGGAGACCACGACCTGATCGATCGAAGGGCCGCCAAACTTGGAGGCGTAGTTGGCGTTGCCCGCATCGAGCGCGATGAACGGAATGCCCGAAAGGCAGCCGGCGACGCCATCGTGGTGACCGCGTCGATTCTGAGAGCCGGCTCGGTTGTAGAGACCGGACAGGCAGGAGACGTACTCTTTGACGCTCGCGAGCGGGCTGAGCTCGGGGCTGAGCGACCAGGCGCTGTTCTGGAACATGCCTGTCTCGAACAAAGGGTTGTCCGAGTCGGGGTTGGAGCCTGCGAGTTGCGTGGAAGGGACCCAGCGATCGAGCCGAACGCCGTTGCCGAAGAACCAGGTCATGAAGCGCACCGGCAACTTCGAACCGTCGGCGAGGGCGTCTCCGTGTGAGTTCCGCATCACGTCGAGTAGCGGCAAGCCCACAAAGCCCAAGCTGCTGCCAACGACCCCTCGCAAGACGGCGCGACGGCTGAGTTTGAACTTGCTCATTGGATGGCTCCTACGAAGCGGAAGGCGTCGCTGCTGACGAGGTCGACGAAGAGGCCTTTGAGATGGCGACCGTTCTTGTCGAAGTTCGTGGTGAGCTCCTCGATCAGTGGGGCTTCTCCCTCGGTTTCGAGGTGGCCCATCGAGCTGCGGAACACATTGCGTACGGCGCAGCTCACGAAGCGTGGATGCGAGGCGATGAGCCCCGCGAGCTCACGAGCGCCGGCGAACTTACCTTGCTCGTCGAGCTCACCCGAAGGGTCGATCGTCACGCCGTTCTCGGTGGTGCGAAACTGCCCGACCGTATCGAGGTTCTCGAAGGCCAGCCCGATCGGATCGGTCAGGCGGTGGCAGGCAGCGCATTGCGGTACAGTCTGGTGCACCTCGAGCCGCTCGCGCATCGTCAGCAGGCCTTGATCATCCGGGAACTCGGTCGATACGTCGTTGGGTGGCGGGTTGATCGACTCACAGAGCAGCCGCTCACGCACGAACTTGCCGCGCAGTGTCGGTGACGTCAGCTCGACGTGTGCTTGGCCTGCGAGGAAGGCGCCTTGTCCGAAGAAGCCCGTTCGCGGTTGCTCGGCCGGATAGTCGACGCGTTCCCAACCGTCGCCTTGCGGTGCAGGCAGCCCGTAGAACGCGGCGAGTTGGGCGTTCACGAAGGTGTGATCGGCGGTTAGCAGGTCATCGAGCGAGTAGCCGGGTTCGAACGTAACGGCCTCGATCAAGCGCGCCGTCTCTTCCTGCATCAACGCGACGATCTCGGGGGTGTAGTCAGGGTAGAGCGCCGGGCTCTTGGCCTCGTTTGCGAGCGCGCGCACGTCGAGCACCTCGCCAAAGAGGGCGCGAGCTGCGCCGCGAGCTCCCTGCGTTTCGACGATTTCCTCCGCCGCCGCGCGGAGGCCCTCGGGGCTGTCGAGCTCACCAGCTTCGGCTGCGTCCAAGAGCTCGCGTGACGGCGTCGTATCGAGCAGGAAGAAGGAGAGCCGAGTGGCCGTTTCAAGCGCTGTGAGCCGACGCAAATTAGGATCGCCGGAGGGTTCTCCCAGCTCGACCTGGTAGAGGAAGTGCGGGCTCTCGAGCATGGTCGCGGTCGCGTATTCGAGCGCCGCGTCGAAGCTACCGTATGCCTCTGCGGCGGCCACGCCGATGTCCACCAGCGCGCTCGTTTCATCGGCGGTTAGCGTGCGTCGATAGAGCAGCCGACCAAGCTCTTGAACGAACTCCTCGAGGCAGGCCGCGTCGGTTGCGGACGATGGGGCGCAGCTGAAATAGTTGGCGAGAGCGCCGGCCTCTACAGCTGCACCTGCGGCGGCGCGGCCCGACTTCTCGTAGTCGACCACAGCGGCGTCTCCGATGTTGAGCTGAGAAGCGGCAATCGAGTCGAAGCCGTTCAGCGCTTGGTCATCGGGCGCAATCGCTGCGGCTCGTGCCTCAGCGCCGAGTACGGCCTCGATCGAATTCAAGTATTGGCGTGCGAGCAGCCGGCGGATCACCGGGGCTGCGGGCTCGAAGCCCTCGATCACCGGAGTCGGCCCGGGCGGCCCGCTGGTTGAGTCCCCGTCACCAATCTGGCCCGTGCACGCTGCAGCGAGCAACCAAGCCGACCCAACCCAACTTCGTTTGAGCACGGCGCCAGCCTAGGGTGATTGCACAACCCCCACAATCAAAGGCTGCACGCCGCGCTTCGATCCTCGCTATTGACTCAGGTCCAGATCGCGATGGTGCGAACGCCGACCAGGTTGCCTTCGGGTGAGCGGCCCACGATGAAGATCGAGACCGCTGTTCCGTCGACGTTGCCGGGCTCGCCGTTCGCGCCGAAGTAGAAGATTTGGATGTCGCTGAGGTTCGACTCGAGCACCGACTCGAAGTTGCGCATTTGTGCGCAGATCACCATCGACTCCGGGTCTTCCTTGTCTTGGCAGCTGTGCTCGGCGGCCTTCCACTCATCCCAGGTCTGCGACATCGAGACCAGGTCGGCGAGCGGCTTGTCGGCGCTTTCGTCGTTGTCGACGACGTCGGCGAAAGCCTCACGAACTGCAGCCTCGTCGATCTCGCCAGCAAGCGGGGCCGAGACGAACATGAAGGGGAAGTCCGACTCGCTCATGTAGGTCAGCCCTTCGGCCGCCTTCTCGATTTGGCTCTGGACCTCGGTGTCGGTCGCGGTGCCTGCCTTGGTCAGCTCGCGCACGATGCGTTGCACCGTGGCTGCGCCGGTGAAGGCGCCAGACTTCGATGCGTACATCTCGCCGCGACCGATGATCGAGTTGTTGGAGGCCACGAGCCTGAAGGTGTGCTGCCCGTTGGCGCCTTCGATCACCTCGAACTGCGTTGCATCGACGGCGTTGGCTTTGACGGACTTGATGCCTGCTTCGGCCTTGCTCTTCGAGGAGTAGCCCTGCGACTGCAGCACGATCTGACCGTTGCCAGCGCGCAGTCGGAAGTAGGTCTTTCCGTCTTTGCCTTTGAAGGTCTCGAAGCGCGGGCCACTGGCTTCGGCTGCTGCGCTGGTCGGGTTCTGCAGCGCACCAACGACTGAATCAACGGCGCTCTTGGCGGACGATTCGGTGGTGTAGAGCTCGCTCGTGCCGATGATCTGACCGTTGGTCGCGACAAGGTTGAAGTAGAACTCGCCGTTATCGGCGGGCAGCACTTTGAAGTTCGTTGCGACCTTGCCGTTCTTCTTGACCGAGGTGATGCCCTTCTTGGCGTTGGCCAAGGTGGTGTAGCCCTCCGAGCGGAGGATGCGCTCACCGTTCTTGGCGAGCAGTTGGAAGTAGGTCTGCCCGTCGGCGCCGGTGAAGGTTTCGAAGCTGCCACTGGCGGCGGTGATGTCCTGCTCGTCCCCTGTTTCGACCGTGTCATCACAGGCCGGGACGGTCACAGCGAGGAGGAGGCAAGCGGCGAAGGAGCGGAGCAGATTCTTCATGGCCGGACCCTAAGCAACCGCTGGGCCAGTCTCAAGCTCGCTTCGCTATCGCTAAAAAGTGCTTGGGACCAGGCGAAAGCGGTGCCTACGTGCGATGAAAGTTACATTGTCGCCATATGAAGGTGATCCAACTGGGGTGCAGCTGATCCAGTATGGATGACTCAGGGCTTGGGCTTCTTGGCCTTCAACTCCTCGAGCGCCTGTTTGAGTTCCTCCTCAGTAAAGGGCAGTTTGCTCAGCGCCTCTTTCTCCATCGCTAGCGCGTTCGCCAGCTCCGTCTTGGCCTCTTTGGCTCGCGTCACCCAAAGCGAACTCTCGCCCGTCCGTTCGCCGAGGGCCACGGTGCCCTCCATCATCTTCAGACCCTTCTCGAGCAAGATGCGGTAGCGCAGGCGCATCGAGCCTTCCCACAACTGACGCGAACGCAGCGTGCTGGTTTTGGTCGGAGCGGGCACCTTCATCACGTCGCGATGCAGGTTCTGATAGAGCTGCCCGACGCGGTAGCCAGCCATGGCGGACCAATGCGCATCGAGGCTGCGCATCGCGTCGGTGAATGCGGCTTGTGCGTCGAGCAAGCCGGTGCAACGTTCCTCGAGCGCCGCGCCAAAGTCCGCCGGCATCGGCGCGAACAGGATCTTCTCGCTCTTGGCCTTGCGGATCTCCCCGAGCGCGAAGGCCACCTGCGCGAGCTCGAGCGGTGGCGTTCCGGCCTGGCCCAATTGGCGGTCCTCGATCTCGTTGCGGGCCAGAATGATCACGTTGTACGCGTCGTCTACGCGGCCACGCTCCACCAAGGAGAGCGCCTTGGCGCCCAACGCTTCGATGCGCTCGAGCACGCTCAGGTCTTTGCGGCGCAGGAGCTCCTCGGCGACGAGCTCGAGCTCATCCCATTGCTCGAGATAGGCGCTCATCCGCGACACACGCACCCAGGCGATCTTCGCCGTCGGCGCTTGTGGATCCGCCTGCGCACTCGCGCGAAAGCGCTGCGACGCCGTCTTCAGATCGCCTTTGCCGGCGTACGCCATGCCAGCGTTGTAAAGGCTCGGGCCCGCCGTTGCCGCTGCTGGGTCGATCTTCGCCAGCGCCTCGAACTCCTTGGCGGCGGCGTCGAACTCCTCGCGCAGGAGCAACACCGAGGCCTGCTGAAAACGATGCTCGAGCTCCTCGGGCCCGGTCTTGTTGATCACCGTCTCGGGCACCACGATGGTGGGCTGTTGCTCCGCCGTTGGCGGCTGGGGCGTCTGCGCGGGAGCAGACGCGCTGCAGGCGGTCAGAAGCAGCGGGAGGACGAGGCTCAGTAGCTGGAGATGGGATCGCATGGCTGGACGTTGGATCAAGGTAGCTGACGCTGGCGGCGGCGCATGCCTCTCGTGGCGAACTAGCGGGCGGTGCAACGGCCGGGTTCGAGTTCAACGTCGGCGAGCGTACTCAGCGCGGCTCGAGCTCGCGCCGCCTGCTCGTCGGAGAGCGACCGACTGGCGGGCTCTAGTTCGTCGCCTTTGGGCGAAAGCGCGCGCATCAGCCAGTCGCGTCCGCAGGCTCGATACAGCCGACGGTCGGGGTTGTCGAGCGGGAGCGATTCGCTCACGCGCAGATCGGTCATGCCCCGAAGAAAGGCGTACTGAACCCGCTCGGCGGGGGACAGGCTGAGTTCGTCGTCTCCAAGCAAACGCAGTAGCGCCATCGCCCGCGGGAACTCCAGGTTGTGGTAGTGCTGGCGGGCCCGCTCGAGGTCCTGCGACTGGGTGGCGCACGCCGCGACGGGGGCGAACACCGCGAGCACAGTTAGCAGGAAGCGTCGAGCCTGAATCAACTCGAGCAGGGTAGATCACTCCGACGCCGAAACGTTTCGTGAGTGTTCCCCTAACGGAAATAATGCGGGCTCTTGCTGCCGGCGCTAAGATCGTACACGGACTCCCAAGCATGACTGCAGAACGTCAACCAGCCGCAGGGGAAAAAGCCTCTCCCTCGGGCGCACCCCCGGCGGAGCAGCTCCCGCGCCCCTTTGGCAAGTACATGCTGATGCGCAAGCTCGCTGCCGGTGGCATGGCGGAGCTTTTCCTCGCACTGCATCGGAGCGTGGCTGGGTTCGAGAAGCTTGTCGTGATCAAGCGGATCCTTCCGCAGATGAATCAAGACAAGCAGTTCATCGACATGCTGCTGCACGAGGCGCGCGTCGCCGCCACGCTGTCGCACCCGAACATCGTGCAGACGTTCGATGTCGGGCAAGTGGATGGCACCTACTTCATCGCGATGGAGCACATCCACGGTGAAGACATTCGAACCATCGTTCGGCAGATGAAGGCCAAGGGCGTCAGCGAGTTTCCGCTCGAGCACGCCCTCGGCATCGTGGTCGGGTTGGCCTCCGGACTGGCGTACGCCCATGAGAAGCGGGACCTCGATGGTCAGCTGCTCGGGATCGTCCATCGCGACATCTCGCCGCAGAACATCGTGCTCACCTTCTCGGGCGACGTGAAGGTCGTGGACTTTGGGGTGGCCAAGAGCCTGCACGCTGGAGAGGAGTCCAAAGGCGGGCATCTCAAAGGCAAGGTCCCGTACATGTCACCGGAGCAAGCCACCGGTGAAGACGTCGACTCGCGCACAGACATCTTCGCCGCTGGCGTGATCTTGTTCGAGCTGACGACGGGCAAGCGCTTGTTCAAAGGCGCCAACGAGTACGAGACACTGAAGCTCATCTGCGAGACCGAGTACCCGATGCCCAGCGACGTCGCTCCGGGCTACCCGGCCGAGCTCGAGCGCATCGTGATGAAGGCTTTGGCGAAGTCGCGCGAGGCTCGTTACCAGTCTTCGCGTGAGCTGCAGTCGGACCTCGAGGCCTTCATTCGGCATGAGCGCATCCCGGTATCGGCAGTGAATCAGTCGGCTTGGATGGCGATGCTATTCGCTGAGAAGCTGGACGAGCAGAAGGCCGACTTGATGGACATCAAGCATCTGGCCGACCAGATGGCCGCGTCGATGCCCGCGCCGGACTTCTCGCCGACGTCGACAGGATCGCATCCGGGCTCGCACTTCGACCAATCCAGCACCGGGGTTGGTGCACCCCCGGCCGCTGCATCCATCGCTCCTCCCGCCAAACGGTCGAGCGGGCTTTTGATCGCCGGCGGGTTGGCTGCTGCGGTCGCTGTGGCGGCCGCAGTGATCGCGTCGCGGCCGACTACGCCTGCGCCAGCCGCGACTACGGAGGCCGTGGTGACCAGCGCGGCGCCGACCGCGAGTGCGGTGGTGGAAGAGAAGGCCTCCATCGTGTTCGAGAGCGATCCGCCGGGTGCGGCGATTTGGATCAACGGGGATCTGCGCACGGAGGTGACGCCGGCCACGATCGCTAACTTGCCCATAGGCAAAGACATCCAAGTGAAGCTTTCGATGGAGGGCTTCGAGTCGCACAAGGAGACTGTGCGTTTGGCCAAGGCTGGTGACTCGCACAAGATCACCAGCAAGCTGCTGACCGGCAGCGTGACGCTCGAACTCGACGTGGTGCCCGAGCCCGTGGTTTGGGTGGATGGCAAACCGTGGAAGGGTGATTGGCGCAAGATCACCGTTTCAGCGGATGAGGAGCACAAGCTGGCGATCAGCGCGACGGGCTACGCTCCCAAGACGATCACGGTCACAGGCAAGAAGGGCGAGACCAAGAAGCTGCAGCACGCCTTGGTCAAGCTGACTCCGGAGCAGCTCGCCGACCAAAAGAAGGAGCCCGACAACAAGAAGCCCGACGCGAAGCCCGAGCCCAAAGCCGGTGCGATGGGCACCATTCGGGTCAACGTCAAAGGTGGCGGCTTCTGCAACGTGAGCATCAACGGCGCTGCCTACGGGCCGACCCCCGTTTCGGCGCAGGTGCCGGCCGGCAACGTGCGCGTCTCGTGCAAGTTCGAGGGCGGTCCCACGCAGGCCCAGGTCGTGACCGTGGCCGAGGGTGGAACCGGGCGAGCGTCATTCCAGCAGTGACCGTTCCGCGCGACGTCCTTCGCTGACCGCGGCAGTTCAGCCGAGAGCACTCCCAGCCGCGACAACGCGCGCATGAAGCGAGCGGTGGCAGGCGATCAACCCCGAATCGATGGCGAGCTCCCCTCGGTAGTCGATCGCCGCTCCGTGGAGGTCTGTGAGCACGCCGCCCGCGCCTTGCAAAAGCGCATCCGGAGCACAGGCGTCCCATAGCTTGCAACCGCTCGAGGGGTGGACGTAGAGCTCGGCCTGGCCCTCGAGAATGCGCGTCGCTTTGACTCCCACCGAGCCGCAGCGAAGCCGCTCCTGGATGCCGAGGGCGTCGAGCAAGCGCGCCGTTCGCTGAGAGGTGTGCGAGCGTGAGACCAGCGCTCGCAGCTCACCGCTCGCAGCCGCTAGCGATAGCCGCACCGAAGGGCCTTCACCCGAGAGCGGTTCTACGAAGGTGCCTCCTTGAACCGAGCCGTAGAAGAGCTGGTTGGTCACCGGAACGGCGATCACCCCTGCGCTGGCTGCGCCTCCCTCCGCGAGGCCGATCATCACGCAGAACTCACCATTGCGGTCGACGAATTCTCGCGTTCCATCGATCGGATCGATGCAGAAGATTCGCTCGTGCCCTTGCGCGTGCGCGAGCGCTGCGACGGTGGCGGGCGCGCTCTCCTCGGCCAAGATGCCGTAGCTCGGGAACTGCTGGCTCAGCGCCGTGACGATCAGCTCGTTGGCCTCACGATCGGCGCGCGTTACCGGATCGTTCTTGCCCTTCCACTCGACCGTGAAGTCCGCCGCGTAAATGCCCATGATCAGCGTGGCCGCTTCACGAGCAGCGCGCTTCATCGCGCTGAGTTCTTGTTCGAGGGCATGCGGAGCGGTGGCGGTCATTGCGAACTCAAAGTCCAGTTACGCCATAGGCTTTGAGCGCTCGCTCGAGATCGCCCAACGTTTCATGTGACATGTACGGCGGCGCTCGGCCGGCGTCGCGGATCAGCTGGTCGAGCTGCTGTTGGTTGCGAGGCCCGAGCACCGCCGAGGTCACGCGGTCATTCGACAAGGCGAAGCGCAGGGCGACCGAGCGCATGGTTGGTAGCGGCCCGCCCATCACGGCGCGCAGAGCACCGAGCTGCGCGATCCGCTCTTTGAGGTCCTCTGGGTTCCAGCGTTCTGCGCGGTGATCCGGCGGGTAGAACTCACGCGAGTCGGTGAAGGAGCCCGCGAGTAGCCCGTAGGCGAGGACGCTGTGCGCCAAGAGCCCGATGCCCTTCTCGCGCAGCGTGGTCCCGAGGCTGCGCACGTCCTCGAACAAGAAGCAGTTGTACGGCATCTCGAGCACTTCGGCGCCGCGCTCGATGGCGCGCTCTGCGATCGCCTTGCTGCCGGTGGAGACGCCCCAGGTCTTGATTTGCACCGAGGATCGAAGCTCGGCCAGGTAGGCGAAGGTCTCGTCTTCGTCGAAGCTCGCGAGCGAAGGGTTGTGCAAGAGCAGAATGTCCGCGGTGCTGCGCTTCATCCGTTCGAGCGAGGTTTCGAGCGCCATGCGCAAGTAGGTTTTGTCGAACTGCTTGAGCGGATAGCCGTCAATGTTGGTGCCGAGCTTGAGCGCTACGTGGGTGGTCTTCTCGGCTAGGCGCCGGCCCAGCACGCGCAACATTTGGCCGCTGCCGTACACGTCGGCGACGTCGAAAAGCGTGACGCCGAGCGCCGCGGCGCGATCCACCACACGGTCCACTTCGATCTCTGGCACGGGGCCGTAGGCGTCCCCGGAGAGGCCCCAGGTGCCCAGGGCGAGCTCCGAAACGAGTAAACCTGATTTACCGAGTTGTCGCTTTCTCAAGGCTTTGCGCCTTCATACCACCGTTCAACCAGCGTGAGAGCGTTTGCGTCCTCCGTCGGGCTCGATCTACGCTGGCGCGATGCCGAAAATGGTGGTGGATGGAGCCAAGTTGCGTTGCTCGATGGGCTCGCTGCCGTCGATCCTCGTGGTGACCGATGATTCGCCGCTGAGCTCCGATGACAAGCCGGTGGCAACCGTGAAGGACCACACACCGAAGCGGCATCTGATCACCTTCGGAATGTGCCGCTCGCAGAGCAACCCGCAGGTGGCCTCGGCTACCGCGGCAGCGCTCGGGGTGCCCACGCCGCAGCCGTGTATCCCCGCCACCAACGAGGATTGGACGCCGGGCGCACCCATGGCTGTGTCGAATGACGTGAAGATCCTCACCAGCGACTCGACCTGTAAATGTGATTGGTCCGGGGTGATCGACATCCTCGATCCGAACAACGACACCGAGATCGTCTTGTGACCGCGGTGCGGTCGGTGGTGCCAGCGGGCACCGTTTTCGCGCGAGCGATGGCATTGAGCCTGCAGCTCGCGAGCTTGCTGCTCGCGGCCTCGTGCGACGCCGAACGGGCCAGGCTCGCGCCCTCAGCGACCGCGAACGATGCGAAGTCGGCTGCGCCTGGAGCGTCGGCGCGGGCGCAGTTCTCGGCCCACGTCTTTCCCGAACAGAAGCGCGTGGTCGCCTTTGGCGATGTGCACGGCGATCTGGAGGCGACCAAACGCGCGCTGAAGGTCGGCGGGGCGATCGACGACGCTGGTCATTGGAACGGCGGGGATCTGTTCGTGGTGCAGGTCGGTGACCAGCTCGACCGCGGCGACGATGACCGCGCGATCCTCGACTACTTCGAGCAGCTGCGTGATGAGGCCAGCAAGGCTGGAGGGACGTTCCTTGCGCTGAACGGCAATCACGAGCTGATGAACGTCAGCTTTGATTTTCGTTACACCACCGAGGGTGCCAATCGAGCCTTCGAGGACGTCGCGGTCCCCTCCGAACTCGCTTCTCACCCGGCGGCCACGCGCGGCCGCGCTGCGGCCTTTGCGCCGGGCGGTCTTTACGCGCAGAAGCTCGCTAAACAGCCGCTTTATGCGGTGGTCGGAGGCAGCGTCTTTGCGCACGGTGGCATCCTCAAGAAGCACCTCGACTACGGCCTCGACAAGATGGACGCCGAGGTTCGGGATTGGCTGCTGGGCAAGCGCCCCGAAGGCCCACCCGTCGTGCTCGCAGAGGACGGCGTGGTGTGGACGCGAGCGTTCAGCGCGCAGACGGGCGACTCCGATTGCGCCGCCTTATCCGAGGTGCTGAAGCTGATGCAGGCGCAGCGTTTGGTGATGGGCCACACGCCGCAGCGCGCCGGGGTCTCGCTCGCTTGCGATGGCAAGGCGGTACGCATCGATACCGGCCTCGCTCGGTATTACCAAGGGCCGATCGAGGTGATCGAGATCGTCAACGACGAAGCCAAGGTGCTGCGCGAGAAGCCCTGACGGGTTGACTTCGCAGCCCCCTGGCGCAATGAAGAGCGCCATGAAGGCGCAATTCGATTCCAACGTTCAGCGCGTGGTTCTGGCTGCCGTGGCCGGTCTCTCCAGCTTGGCCGCCTGCGGCGACAAGACCACCGCTTCGGCCTCAGCCGACGCCCGCAGCTCCAGCTCGGCGAAGACGGCTGCGGGCTCTGCAGCCGCGAGCGGCGCTGGGGCAAGCACCGCGACTCCCGCCGGAAGCGCCGCGGACGCGAAGCCCTGTTGTGCCGGTAAGAACGAGTGCAAAGGCAAAGGCGGCTGCAAGACCGCGGACCACTCCTGTTCGGGCAAAAACGAGTGCAAGGGCAAGGGCGGTTGCATGCACCGCGATTGCAAAGGCTGAGCACGAACGTCGTCACGACTGCCGCTTTTGCACCGGCTCAGAACAGCAGCTGCCCACGCCAAAGTGCAGCCTTCTGAGCCTCGCTCGTCCCGCTCAAAAAGATCCCGATTGTGCCGCCCACCAAGCCGATCGCACCCACGCCGATGGCGACGTTGACCACTGCGGCGCGCACGTCGAGCTCGGACTGAAGCTCGGTTTGGCGAGCGGCACAGGAAGCAGGTGAGCCTGGCGCTGTGCACTCTTCCTCGTAGCTGGAGAGCTCGCTGTTCGCGCTGAGCCCGACGCCGAGCGCCACGGCAACGCCGAGCACCGCGACCGACCCTCCGATCGGGACCCACGGTGAAAGCTCGAATTCGCCCTCGGGCGGTAACTCTTGCAGCGGCGGCTTTACTGGCGGCTTGATCGGCGCAGCAGGATTTGCTTCCAACTTGATCGGCAGCTCGATCGCTCCGCCGCGATCGACGATCTTCTGCAGACGCACCGACTTGTGGCCGGGTGCTTCCACCTCGATGATCACCTCGCCCGCCGAGACCACGTAGCGCTGACCGAGCAGAGCGTTGGGCACCGGCTGACCAGCGATGCGCACCGAGACTCCGCTCGGTGGTTCGTTCAGTTTGACGATCACGTAGCCGACCATGCCGCGCGCTTCGTTGAGGATGGCCTCACAAGCCGCGCCGTGATCGCTGGCGCCGCTCTCCGCCGCCTCTCGTTTGCAGACCTCGGCGTTGCCGAGCGCACGCGCAGGTAAGCCGAGCGTCATCTGCTCTTCGGCGACGAAGCGCCGCAACGAGGCGCTGCTCTGTAAACCGAGGGCGAGCTCGGCTTGGTTGAGGGCTCGTTGGTGATCGCCCTCGGCGCGAGCGCGCTGCGCCTCCTCAATCAGCGCGCGTCGTGCGGCCACTTGCTCCGGTGCGATATCGGCAAGGGCCAGGCCACTTGGAATGAGGGCCGTGAGAACCAGGCCGAGCGTCAACAGCTTCAAGCTTCCTCCTCAGTCGATGGTGTAGCCCGTGGTGGGCTTGGTGGTGGGTACGGGGGCCGGCGTCGACGTGGCCGTTGCCGTTACCGAAGGCGTTGCAGGGCGCTTGGGCTTTTCCGCTTTGGCGCTCGCGGTCGCGGTCGCCACCGGCTCGGGCGCAGTGCTGCGCGCGCTCGCGGTGGCCGTTGCAATGGCTGTGGGAGCTGGTCCAACACCGACCTGCGGTTCCGCCACCGAGGGCGTGCGGGGCAGCGTTTCCACGGGTTGGCCTGCCGGCCCTTCAGCACCAGCGGCTCCAACGCCAGTGCTCGGAGGCGCGCTGGGGGCTCGCCCTAATGCGATGTAGCCAACCGCAGCGACAACTGCGACGGCGGCCAGGGCTGCGGCGCGCCAGCGGCCTCCGCGCGCTACGCTTGGTTGGCTGTCATACTCAGCGGCGGCCAACGATAACCGCTCAGACGGCGGAATCAGCTCGGTGCCCGAGTTGCCCTTCACTTGCGTGGAGGCCGAAGCGACGAGCACCGTGGCGTTCGGCGGCTCGCTTTGCTCCGGGCTGCTCGCCTGTGGCTCGTTCGCTGCGGCCTCAGCGACGCCGCCGGAGAATGCATCGCTCCACATGCCGCGAGCCACCGTGCTCGCGAAGGGGAGCAGCGCCGCCCCCAGCTCGAGCACCGAGTCGAAGCGCTCCGACGGGAGCCTGGCCATCGCCTTCAGGATGATGCGCTCGATCGCCGGATCGATGTTGGGCACTCGCTCGCTCGGAGCAGGGAAGGTCCCGGCCAAAACGCGTTCGAGCAGCTCGAAGGTGGAGGCGCCCGCGAACTCGAAGGCATCGAAGCCGGTGATGGCGCGATAGAGCACGGCTCCCATCGCGTATTGGTCGGCGAGGCCGGTGGCATCTTTGCTGCGCCGTACTTGTTCGGGCGCCATGTATTGCGGCGTGCCGAAGACGTCGCTCGTGCCCGTGAGCGCACCGCCCTCGTCGTCGGAGGGTTTGGCGATGCCGAAGTCGAGCAACTTCGGATGAAAGCCGCCGTGCGGAGCTTTGCCCAGAAAGATGTTGGAGGGCTTGATATCGCGGTGAACCAGGCCCGCGCGGTGAGCGGCGTCCAGCGCCGAGAGAATCGGAAGCAGAATGTCCACCGCTTGCGCGATGGGCAGCGCGCCCCGTTGGTCGAGCAGCACCTCGAAGTCGGTGCCGGCCAGAAACTCCATCACCAAGTAGGGCGCGCCCTCGTGCGTTCCGACGTCCGAAACGCTCACCACGTGCGGGTGATCGAGCTTGGCTGCTACCCGCCCTTCACGCAGAAATCGGCTCAGAAAAAGCTGGTTCTTGGCGAGCTTCTCGCGCAGCACCTTGAGCGCAACACGCTTACCGAGCTCGACGTGGACGGCTTCATACACGCTGCCCATGCCGCCGGAGCCCAAGCGACGAACGATGTTGTAGCGGCCGAACGATGCTCCAGGAGGAACCGAGTGCAGATTGCTTAGCGGTTCTGCGTCAGGATCGGACATGGCGTCTCATCAGGCTACGGCTGCCTTACGAGGTTGCGATGTCAGCCCGACCTCAGCTCAGGTTGCAGGACTGCGACCTGAGGAGCCCCGCTGGTTCACAAGTGCAACGACGCTTTTGCTACAGCTGGCCAAACGAGCCTGTCTTGCCGTGCTTTTGATAGCGGCGCGACTGGAACGGGCGTTGCACCCACGCGAGCATGCCCAGCCCCGCCGAACACCGTCTACGGGCGCGCAACCACGAGACGGTGATGGCTGGGGACAAGGTAGGAGTCGCCATCTCGGGCTTCGGTCACGTCGAAGACGGCACCTTGCTCGACTTGATCGGGTCGGTGCAGCTCGGCTCCTTCCGCATCTTGCGCCGGCTAGGGGTCGGCGGCTTTGCGACCGCCTTCCTCGCCGAACAGGTCGGAGTGGAGCGGCTCGCGGTCGTGAAGGTCGGGGACCCACGGGTATTCGCGGAGGACGCCGGCTCCGAGGTTCGGGCGCGTTTCGAGGAGGAGGTGCTCGCAACGACGCGTGTGACCCACCCCAACTTGGTGACCGTCTACGTGGCCGGCAGCACCACCAACGGCCTGCCTGCGTACGCGATGGAGTACGTGCCGGGCTTCACCATGGAGCGCCGCATGCAGCATTGCTCGGCGCTGCCTTCGCCCGAGCTATTGGCCTATTTTTCACAGCTCGCTGACGTCATCCGCGTGTTGCATCGTGCTGGCATTCATCATCGCGATGTCTCACCGGGCAACGTGATCGTTTCGGCCGACAGCGACGGAGCACCGAAGGCCACCTTGTTGGATCTCGGTATCTCGCGCAGTCGTGGCTCGGCCTCGCCGGTATTTGTCGCCGGCACCCCGCGCTATGTAGCTCCCGAGCAGCTGCGCGGTGAAACCACGACGGCCTCCGATATCTTCGGTCTCGGTAGTTTGCTCTATTGGTGCGTCACCGGCGCCGAGCTGTTTTGGGATGCAGCCTCCTCCAGGGAGGTGCTCGAGCGTACGTTGGCGATGACCAAGGCTCCGCTGCCTTCAGCGGCGCGCCCGATCTTGCCCAACGAAGTCGACGCGCTGGTCTCGCAGATGCTCGACCCGAATCCACGCCAACGTCCGACCGCCGAGGAGGTGCTGGCGCGCTTGCCTAAGGCGGTTCGTGCGCTCGAGCGATCCGCGACCAAAGCCACGGTGCGCGCCTTTCGAGCGGTGCGAGCCGAAGAACAGGAGAAGCCGCCGACCATTCTGTGCATCGGGCTTGGCGAGCAGCAGCTCGAATCGGTGCGGAAGCACGCCGCCGCGACCGGCTGGCAGCTCGAGGTGAGTCAATCGGCTCGCGATGCAACGCGCGCGAGCGACGGCCAATACAAGCTGGTCATGCTCAACGCCGAGCTACCTTCCCCGAGCGTTCCTTCACTGGTCGCGCACCTGCGCGAGTTCCAACCGAAGTCGGCGATCGCGGTGGTGTTCGCGCGCAGACCTCAGGCGGGCGTTCCGGAGACGGCCACGCCGGATCTCGCGCTCGAGCTGCCCAAAGACGGCCTATCGCTCTTTTGGTTCTTGCGCGCTCTGCAGCCCGACGGCGAGAGCGACGACGAATAGCCGTTGAGCGACGAGGCCACGCTCAGGCGGCGACCGACGATACGGCTCGCGGTAGCCTCACCAGCGCCGCGAGCGATACCACCGCTGCTGCGCCGAGCGCGATTGCGACGGCCCAACCAAAGCTGCTCGCGATGCTGAGGCTGAGCGCGATCAGCGCCAAGAGCCGCACAGTCTCGAGCGGCGTGGCCCAGCGCTTTCGCTCGAGCAAGCCAGACCAGCTACCGAGCGCAGCCAGCACGACGCCGCCCGCCGCGAGCACGACGGCGGTTGGCAGGGTGGTCTTGAACCACAAGAGCGCGAACACCACGAAGGCCACGATCAGAAACTGCCCCGCGATGTAGCCGAAGATCCGGCGGTCCTCCGGCACGTCGTACTTCTGGCGCGTCGCGCGATCCACCTCGGGCACGACCACCGGGCCGCCGAGATCGGCCGGGCGCCACTCCGGAGGCTTGACCCAAACCAGCAGTTTGTCGCTGAGCCGCGCCGTCTGCTGGCTCATCTTCACCAGCGCCGCGAAGCCTTCGACATTGGCCCAAAAGGGATTGAAGCTGGCGAGCGGCTTCACCGTGCCGTAGCTCGGTTCGCTGCGCTCTGGGGTGAAGGTGCCGAACAGGCGGTCCCAAATGATGAATACGCCAGCGTAGTTTTTATCGATGTATTGCGGATCGATCCCGTGATGCACGCGGTGATGGGAGGGCGTGTTGAAGACCCATTCGAACGCGCCAAGTTTGTCGATCAGCCGGGTGTGGATCCAAAATTGGTAGAGGATGTTGAGCGTGATGCAGAGCACGAACATCATCGGTGGGATGCCGATGACGGCGAGCGGGACGTAGAAGAGCCACGAGGTCAGGTTGGTGAACCAGCTCTGCCGCAGCGCAGTGGAGAGGTTGTACTCCTCGCTCGAGTGGTGAACCACGTGCATGGCCCAGAAGAAGTTCACGCGGTGACTGGCCCAGTGGTAGGCGAAGTACGCTAGATCCACGAGCACGAAGGCACCGACCCAGGCGAGCACGCTCTTCTCGTCGAAGGGCAGGAAGGCGGTGCGCTCGTAGACCAGGCCGTACATGATCACGGTCACGACGCTGAAGGCGAGCACCTGCAAGACCTGCTGACCGATGCCCGAACTCAGGCTGCCGATCGAATCGGCGAAGCGATACACCGGCTCCTGACCTCGCTTGCGTCGGCCACGGTCAAACAACAGCTCGATCGCGATCAGCAGGAAGAAAAACGGTATCGCAAGAGCTATCGCCCGCCCATCCATACGCCAAGCCTAGTCGGCTCGGAACGACGCGGCCACAAACGCCAAAGAGCGGGAGAATCTCCCGCTCTTTGCTTCAGCCGATTGCACCCGATGAGTGCGGCCGATGGGTCCTCGTTCAGGACTTCTTGAAGATCAGCTTTCCGCCCTTGGAGTCACCGGTGTCGCACTCGAGGTTGCCCGAGGCGAGCTTGCACTTCACGTCTTTGCCGTCGTTGGAGAGGGTGATGGTGTCACCCTCTTTGGCCCACTTGCCAGCCTTGGTGTCTTCCTTGGCCGGCTTGTCCTCGGACAGCTTCATCGAGCTCTTCATCTCGGTTACGCCGTCCTTCTTGAGCTCAAGCGTGACGTCCATCGCATCGAGCATGGCAGCGCCGAACTTGGCAGCGTCCTTGTCCTTGGTGTCTGCCTCCATCGCCTTCTTCATCGCTTCCTTATCGAGCTTGTAGGTCCCTTCAGGACCGCCACAAGCGACGAGAGCGAGAGCGAAAACCGATGCGAGCGGAGCGAGCTTGATGAGCTTCATAGTGACCTCGAGTGGTTGATGCGGACGCCCCATCTACGGAGTCAGGTCGGCTTTCTTCCTTCGATTGGAGAAAGTTGCTCCACAAGTGGTTCGGAGGATGATTGAGCTGATTTTCGTTGCTCCAGCCAGTGCATCAGCCCTGGTAGCACCAGCATGGCGGGCAGCAGCGAACAGACCTCCCCGAGCACGGCCGCGGTGCCCAGGCTCTTGACCGCCAGGTTCTTGCTGCCGAGCAGCGCGAGGTAGCCGAGGGTGGTGGTTAGGCTGGCCAGCACCACTGCCCCGCCCGTCTCACGCACTGCAACCAGCGCTCCGAAGCGCTGCTCGCGCGTAGCGCGCCACACAACATTCACCGCATAGTCGACGCCGATGCCGAAGGTGATCGGCAGCGCAACGAAGTTGAGGAAGTTGAGCTTGATGTCGAGCACGACCACGGCGAGCGCCATCCAACCCAGCCCGAGCAAAAGCGTTGCGAGCACGTAGACCGCAGCCATGCGGAAGCGGAAGGTCAACAGCACCACGCAGGCGACGGCCAGAAAGCTCGCGAGCAGGGCGACCGGCACCGAGCTCATCACCGCGCTCCACATGTCGGCGTAAATCACGGCGCGCCCCGAGCCGATGATGCGGCTGCCGTCGGGCAGCGGCGTGGAGCGGTAAGCCTCGGCCCAGCGCAGCAAGTAACGCGCATCGTCGGTGGACTCGGTGGTGGTGGGCACGATGTACACGATGCGACCGCGCGTCCCGTCGTTCTCGGTGAAGGGCGTAGCGACACCTTCCGGGAGCTCGGCAAAGCCGATCGGCGTGAGGTTCTCCGGCGGGAGGTACTTCTCGATCGTGCTCCAGTCAGCATCGTTGATCGACTTGCGGCTGCGCGCTTTGACGATCTTCTTGCGGATCTCGAGCAGCACCGGGATCTTCTCGGCCTGGTCTTTCGGGATGAAGTCGGACAGCGCGACGATGCCGTCGAAGGGCTTTTTCCCCTCGGCTGCTTGATCGCGCCGCTCGTAGAGCGCCTTGCGCAGGGGCGCAATTTGCTCTGGCTGATCGACGACGATGGCCATGCCCGAGGCTCCAATGTGCCCGGTGATGCCCTCCGCGAGCTTGCTGACCCGAATCTGCTCTTCGCGCGACTTCGGATCGATGCGCACGTTGTTCATGTCGTACTCGAACGGCTCGCGGTTGCTGAACGCGATGCTGGCGAAGCCGGCCAGCCCGATGCCGGTCCCGAGCAGGAACACGATGAAGGGCGCTCGCTCTACCAAGAAGGCGAAGGGACGTCCGAAGGATTGCTCCGACATGCCGCGCAAGCGCGCGAGAAAGCCGGTGCCCGACTTGGCGAAGGGGGTCACGCGCTCGAGCAATGAGAGCGCCGAGGGCAACGTCAGGAGCGTGGTGGCCCAACAGAGAAGCAGGCCGATACCGCCGATTAGCCCAAGCTCGCGATAGCCGCGGAAGTCGGTGAATTGCAGCGAAAAGAACGACGCGGCTGCGGCTACGGCGGCGCACAGCGTGGCGGTGAAGGTCTCGCGGTGCGCGGTGGCCAGCGCCGCGACGACTTCGCCCTCCCTGCGGCGAGTCTCGAGGTAGCGCGCCATGAAGATGATGGCCGTGTTGATGCCGTTCCCGGCGATGATCGTAAAGACGAAGGCGGTGCCGGTGTTGAGCGTGGTGACGGTCAGGTAGGCGAAGCCAGCCGTCCACAAAAGGCCGATCGCCACCGAGCCGAGCGTGAGCAGCAGCATGCGAAAGCGCAGGTAATAAAGCAGAACGATGCCAGCGATGAAGACCGCGCCCAAGATGCCGACCTCCTTCACGTCGTCGTGGATGGCCTTGACTTCGTTGATGCCGGTGTAGAGATCGCCGGCGTAGCCGATCTTGGCGCCCGGGAGAGACTGCGAGAGGCCCGCTTGCTCGACCACCGCTTTGACCTTCTCGATCGCGACGGCGCCGCGATCCACATCCCCGCCGAGGATCTTGGAGCGCACCACGACCACGTTGATGAGGCCGTCTTGCGACTCGAAGTAGCCGCCTGGGTAGCGATCGATGAGCTCCGCATTGGAGCCAAAACGCTGCGCGAGCCCCTCGCGATCGAGCGGCGGCTTGGGCGGCGGTTCACTCTCGTCGAGCAGCGTGCCGAGCTCCTTCTGAACTTGGTACTGGTAGTACTCCTCGATCTCGCGTGAGAGCTGCTCGAGCACGCTCTTCTCTGCGTACAAGCCGCCGTGTTTCTCGAAGAACTGAATCGAGCTGTGCACCCCGTTGTCCGCGCTGCCCACCCACGGATCGCCGACCAAGCGCAGATCGGCCGTCAGCTTGGTGGAGGCCTCCCGCAGCTTGGTCCGATCGGTGCCGGCGGGAGCCTCGATCACCACGAACAGGGTGGAGACGCCTGCGGTGCGTTTGGCTACGCGGTTGAGCTCGAGCACGCTCTCGCGCCCATCGGGCAGCATGTGCTCGAAGCCAGTGGTAACGGTGAGTCGGCTGCCCAGGCTAGCGAGCACCGTGGTGACGATCGCGACGACCATCAGCACAAGCCACGGAGACCGCGCCTGGAAGCGCGCTACTCGCAGCCAAAAGTCGGGGGGAGACATGTCGACGCCACGCTTACACGGTTCCCGAGCGGGCGGCCCAACAAACCCGGGCCAGTTTCGTGCCGATTAGCTCTGTTCAGGCCGCGGCGGCTGGTTCTTGGCCGGGCCTGCCAGCGTACTGAGCAGAAAGCCGAGCAAAATGAAGCAGGCCTCTTTCGCCCGCCGCACCAAGACAAAAGGCAGGGCCAGCGAGTCTGCGCCGGCGATCCCGAGCGAGCTGAGGATGCCCACGTAGCCGGCGTCCTGCACGCCGACCTGGCCCGGGATGGCGAAGGCAAGAGCGCGGATCATCACCACGCCCATCTCCACCACGAGCGCCTCGGTGAAGGTGATGGGGATGCCCAAAAGGCGCAAGATGATGAAGGTTTCGAACACTAGCGCGCCCCACTGCAAGCCAAAGAACAAGGCAGCTCCGAGCTGAGCTGAGCCCGGCAAATCAAGGGTTTGCTCGCTGCGTTGCTCGGCTACGCGGCGTGCTGCCCAAGCCGCGACGGCGGGCCAAGGGATCTTCGCTGAGAGCGCGGTGGTTAGGCGCGCAGCCCGTGGCGAGCCCAGCAGCAGCAAGGTGCCCACGCCGGAGCCCACCAAGGTCGCTGTCACCGCCAAGGCTGCGGCGTGCGGCAGCCAAGGTTGCGAAAAGCCAGCTCCAAGAGCCGCAAGCTGCGACCAGCCAAGCACGAGCAAGAGCAACATCCAGGCAGCGTGCGCTGTGAGATGCCAAGCCTTCTTCACCGCCAGCGTGCCGAGCGCCTCGCTCCAGCGCAGCCCCAAAGACCCGGTCAGCCCGAAGCCGGTGACCGACTCACTGACGACGATCCCGGCCGGTAAGGCCAGCCGCGCAGCCTCCGACGAGAGCACGATTACGTGCGCGCGCCACCATGCCGGTCGGTAGCCTTGCCCGCGCAGGAGCGCGAGAAATCCGCCGGTGTGAAGCAGTGAACCGACGGCGTGCGGTAGTAGCACCAGGGCCAAGAGCCAGCCCTTTTGCTCGAGCAATTGCAAGAACGCCGCGCGATCGAAATCGCGCAGCGTATAGCCAAAGATCGCGAGTCCAACCAGCGCGAAGCCGACTCGAACGCTCGTGCGTTCGCTCAGACGGGGCTTGTGCCTGGCGCCCGCGTGCGTCGGCTGCGCTGGGCCCTTCATGGGCCGCGCAAGCGCACGACCGAACCCATGCCGTTGATTTCGGCGATGTACGATTCGCCCTTCTTGAAGCGGGAGATCGCGCTCGAGTCCTCGCTCGCGTCGATCTCGTAGGTGTAGCTCTTGCCGTTGCCCTTGAGGGAGAGCTGGGCGACGTTCTTGAGGTCGCCCCACCGTTCATCGCCGTCGAGCTTTTTGCCTTTGCCCTTGGGATCCTCGGGCTCGCTGCCGTCGGTGGTTTCATTCTTGGCGGTGCGAACGGTGCGGGTCTCTTTGACCCTGAAGGTGACCCAGGTGTCGTTCACATCCTTCTTCACCATGTTCGGCTCTTCCTTGTAGACGTCCTCGAACATGCCGTTGCCGAGGTCTTTCTTCCCGGTCTTGACCTTCTTGGTGCCGTCTTGCACCGTCTTTTCCCGCTTGCGAGTTTCGCTGCGGATCTCGCTCGCGCCGGCTGGAACGCTGTCCTTCCAATCGGAGCGCTCCACCATCTCATCTTTGAGCACGTCGCGGCTTTTGACCCAGGCGATCTCGGCGACCTTCACCTCGACCGGCTTGGTACGAATGAAGGCGAAGTAGATCAGCAGGCCGAGTACGGCGATCACCCCGCCGACGATGGCGAGGATCTTCTTGCCGGACATCCCCGGCTTGGGGGGCGGACCTGCCGGGATGAAGTTCTCTTTGCGCTGCGTGCTTCCGTCTGGGCCCGCGCCGCAGTTGTCGCAGTGGATGTGCCCGGCGCGGTTGTCGGTCCCGCAGTACTTGCACTTCCAGTCCGCGCCGGCGCGCGCCCGCGCGATCATCTCCGGATCTTCGATCACGGGCGCTGAATCGTCGGTGTAGAAGGGGATGTTTGGCCCGCGGGGTCGACCGCATTGCGCGCATTGCGCGTGGGGACCGAGATTGCCCTTCTTGTTGCACGACGGGCAGTCCCAATAGCCCATTCGGAATGTCATAGGCCGCGCAGTGTAACGCGATGTCGTCCCTTTTTCTGCGCTGCTGCATAGGCCCCTGACAGAGGGCGAGCCCCACGATTTGGTTGGCCTAAAGCAAAACTTCCGATAGACGCTCCTACCTCACGTAAAGGAGCTTTCCATGACCATGCTTCGCAAAGACTTCGTTCTCGGTACTCTCGCAGCCGCTGGCGCCGCCTTGATCGGTTGCGGTGATGATTCTTCCAGCAGCTCCGGCGGCAGCGGTGGAGAGTCTTCAGGCGGAGCTCCGAGCACGGGCGGCAATTCGTCGGGTGGCTCCCCGGCCAGCGGCGGTGGCGGCGGAGCAGGGCTCGCCTGCACCTCGGACATCTCGCTCAATCACGGCCACGAGCTCGCCGTCTCGCAAGCCGACGTCGATGCGGGCGTCGACAAGACCTACGACATCATGGGCGCCTCGGCGCACACGCACTCGGTGGTCGTCACGGCGGCGGATTTCGCGACCATCGCAGCCAACGGCAGCGTGACCATCGCTTCCTCGATGACCGAGGCTCATACGCACGACGTGACGGTGACCTGCACCGGCTGAGCCCAACCGCCTACGGCCGATGAAGGACGCGTCGAAAAGCGCGTCCTTCTCGCTTTTGTTCGAGGTGGCTCGGCTAGCTACGGCTTGCGCCGCGCCCTTTGGGGCGTGGCTCTGGCGCGGGACAGCAGAGCGGAGCGATGGCTTTGAACATCGCTACCAAGCTCTCGAGCTGAGCGAGCGCGCCGGCGCCGTCGAGCTCGTAGAAGGTATGCCGTCCCTCGCGGGTGGAGCGCACCAGGCCCGCGGCCTCGAGCACGCGCAAGTGGCGTGTGGTCACCGAGCGATCATGCGGGGCGTGGCTGGCAACGGTTCCGACGTCACTGCGGCCTTGCAAGATGAGCGTACGCAGGATGGCGACGCGAGCGGGTTCGGCCAGCGCTCGAAAGAAGGCGCCATCGATCGCCTCGAGGCATGCGGCTGCAGCTACTTCTCGGTTGCTCACGCTCACACCCTATCGGCGTGCTCGCCGCCGTCAACGTACGAGCCAACGAAAGCGCGCCAAGCTGCAGGTCGTGGCCAGTCGCTCGCCGCAAAACGGGTAGAGCGTCTGCCCCAGATAGCCCTCCGGCAAGCGAAGCTCATTGCTCGCAACGCCGACGTGCGCCGGCGCCGGCGCCCGGTGCAGCGTGCCAAACAGCCGATCCCAAACGAGCAACGTCGAAGCAAAATTGTGGTTCGCCTCACGCACGTCAACATCGTGGTGGGTACGGTGATAGCTCGGGGCGTTGACGAGCCACTGACGACCCGTTTCGAGCTCGACGTTGGCGTGTTGCAAGACTCCCACGGTGGCTCGCACCGTGGCCAATAGCGCTGCCCACAGCGGCGCTACGCCCAAGAGCACCAGCGGCAAGGTATCGATCGCAGCGTTGTAAGCGAGGTTGACCGGGTGCAGACGCAGCGCATTGAGCGCCGTCAGCCTCGCCGGCTGGTGATGGGCTAGGTGGAAGCGCCACAACCACGGCCAACCGTGCGAGGCACGATGGATCAGGTACTTGCCGAGATCGGCGAGCAGAAACGCTAGCAGCGCGAGTCCGAGGTTTTCGGCAGCAGGGCGCGCCGGTTGCGTAAACGACGACCACGCCAGCAGCGTGATCACGCCTGCCTCAATCGCGATACGCGTGAGCCGGTCCGGCAGCGAAGCCAGCGCGATGTAAGCCAGGTCGGTGCGCGTCTCGCTGGCCGGCTGCTCGAGCCACTGCGCGTTGAACGGTCGAGCTCGCTCAAGCAACGTCGTCGCCGCAATAAGGCCGAGGACCGCCACGGTCATGGCGAGCGCCGGCGCCAAGCCGAGCGCTGATAGCGCAGCCACGAGCAGCGCGGGAGCTACCAGGAGCAGAGGGAATACCAGCGGCGATAGCCGTGTGTTCTTTGTCATGTGCATATATGTGCACCAATGCACGGATAGAGTCAAGCAACGACAGGTGTAGTCTGCGTGCCATGCGTACGGGCCTCATCAGCGCGCTGCTTGTCATCGCTGCTTGCACCTCCAGCGAGCCGACGCAGCGCGGCGCTTCGTCGACGGCTTCGGCCTCGGCGAGCACGGCTGGCCCTTCCGCGAGCGCCGCGCCCGCGCCCGCGCCGAGCGCGCCGCGCACCTACGGCGTGCGTGAGGGCCAGGCGTTGATGCGTTCGCCGAGCGAGGCGGCGCTCTACCTCGCGGATGAGGACGGCTCTGCGTTGCGTCGGATTCCGCTGACCAAGGCGCTGAGCGAACCACCGCCGCTGAGCTTACCGCTCGACGATCACCAAGCTCCGCCGCTCGCTGAGGTCGCCGCTGGGGAGACCGTGGTCGCGCTGCCCGGACGGCCCGCGCAGGTGTTTCCGTTGGCGGAGCGGGTGCTCTTGACGGTGCGCCAGCCGAGCGCGCTGCTGATCTATTCGGCCGGGGAAAAGCCTGCGTTGCAAGCCACGGTAGAGCTACCGGAGGACGCTTGGGGCTTGGCCGTGAGCCACGACGGCAAGAGCGCCTTCGTCAGCAGCGCCTGGTCGCATCAGGTTAGCCGCATCGATCTCGAGAGCGCCAAGCTGGTGTGGTCGGTGGAGGTTGCACGCGAGCCGCGTGGGCTGACCGTGACCGAGGACGGCACAGCGCTTTACGTCTCGCACTTGATCGGCTCGGAGCTGACCAAGATCGAGTTGCCCGCAGGGACGCAAACTCCGACGGTCAAACGCGTGCCGCTGCCAGCCGATCCGTTGCGCACTTTTGCGGGCGACAAGACCATCCGCGCCTCGCTCGGGTACGCGCTGCTGCTCGCGCCCGACGGCCAGCGCTTGTTCGCTGCGCGCCAGGCGCTCGGGACCTTCTGGGGCTGGCAAGGCAACCCAACGGTGGACGGGCTGATCGTGGCGAGCGATGAACCGCTCGCGCCCGCGCGTGATCGCAAATCGTTTGGGCAGCTCACCAAGGCGGATCTGGAGACAGCGGGCGCTTGGGATTCGGTGGGTGCCTTCGCCGATAGTAGCAGCCCCAGCAGCTGGGTTCAGCCGCGCGCGATGGTGTACCGACGCAAGACGCAGCAGCTGCTCGTGGCCTCCGAAGGAACCTCCAACCTGGTTGAGCTCGACGCGATGTCAGTGTCCCCGGGCGTGCTCGAGAACCGCATCTATCGTTTGGGCGGTCTGTTGCCGAAGGAGCCCAACGCGATGAAGCTGCCGCCTCATTGCGGCGCACCCAGCGCCGTCGCGCTCTCGGCCGAGGAGGACGTCGCGTGGGTCTACTGCCGAACCACAGATGAGATCGCTGCGGTGCGACTCACGCCGACGGGGGAACGCGGCTATCGCAGCGAGACGACCTTCCTCGACCGCACCGAATGGAAGGACAAGATTTCGCCGTGGGGACCTTTTGTCTATGCCAAGCTCGAGAGCAAGCCGCTCGACGCGGAGTTCGCGCTCGGTCGTCGCTTGTACTTTGACGCTACCGAGCCGACTGTCAGCGGAGATATGGCCTGCGCCGGTTGCCATCCTGATGGTCGCGAGGACGGGCACGTTTGGCGCGAGGCGAAGAAGAAGCGCCTGAGCGATCGGTTTGCGCATTTCTTCGCCGGTCCCACGCTCTCGGCGCCGCTCACGCCCAACACCGAGCCAGAGCCGCTCGGCTTTCCGCGGCAGACGGTGATGTTGGCCGGGCGGGTGAGCTCGCCGGGGCCCTACGGTTGGCACGCCGAAAGTGCCACCTTGGTCGATCGCATCAAGGCGGGCTTTCAGCTTCATCGCGTGGGCGATCTCATCACCGACGGCGGCATGTTGCGAATGCGCGCCGAGCCGCTGGCCAAGTTCCTTCGCGAGGGCCTGGTTGCGCCGCCCAAACTCACGCGCGCGCTCACCGAAGAGGAGACGCGCGGAAAGGCGTTGTTCGAGTCGGAGAAGACGCAGTGCGCAGTCTGTCACGTGCCGGCGACCGAGTTCAGCAATCGCAGCTTTGCTGCGTTGGCGAGCAAGACTCAGCCGCTCTTCGACGATGAGGCGGACCCCTCGTTCAAGGTTCCACCGCTCACCTTCGTCGGCGGGACGCCGCCTTATTTCCACGACGCGAGCGCACCGACGCTCGAGTATTTGATCGAGAAGAACGGGGACCGCATGGGCAAGACGAGTCACCTCAAACCCGAACAGCGTCAGGCCTTGGTGGCCTACCTGAGGACCCTATGAACACCCACTCGACGCTGTTGGTCCTCGCCGTTTGTGGCCTGGGCGCGTGTTCGCTGGCCGAGGCCGACGAGAAGCGCCCTTATCCGAGCGCGAGCGCTTCCGCGAGCGCGCTCTCGCCGAAGGACCTCGCGCCGCCGGCTGCGAGCGGTCGCGGCGCTTGGGAGCCCGATTGGTCGGCCGAGCCGCTGCCGAAGGAGCCGTCGAAGGCGCCGACCAAAGCCGAATGGGAGGGCGCTCCCTTGGCGAAAGAGGCGCGGGTCACCGACCCTGCGTGCACGGTGAAACGGCTGCGCGAGTGGTACCGCGTGGCCTGCACCGACGAGCGGTCCCATAAAGCCATTGGTCGCATCGGCGGCTCGATGGAGGACGTCAGCTTCAGTTGTCTCAGCACGAAGGCGCGCAGCGCTCCCGAGGAAACTCCGACCTGCAACGAAGCGGCGGTGGTCTTCCCAGCCCGTCGCGGGGACCGCCGCAGCTTCGAGGTGTTTGTCATGGGCCGCTGGAGCCTGGAAGCCGACGCGCTGATCAGCATGCAGTACCTCGAGGGAGACGCGCTGCCGTTGATCAGCGTTCAAGGCATTCGCTGGGGCTTCTGAGCGCCTACTTGCGAGCGCGAGCGAGCTCGGCTTCGAGCTCGGCCACGCGCTTGAGAGCCTGCGCGGCACGCTCGGTCGCGAGGTCCGCCTGTTCGCGGGCGAGGTCCGCCTGTTCGCGGGCGAGGTCCGCCTGTTCGCGAGCGAGGTCCGCCTGTTCGCGGGCGCGCGCCTCATACTCCTCGCTTGAGAGCAGCAGCTGTCCGCCTGCGTCCAAGAGCCGCAGCGATACAGGATCCATCGGGCTCGGCCCGATGAACCAGGTGCCACCGAGCACGATCGACGGGGTTCGGTCTTCCTCGATCACCCGCTCGACGAGATCACCCTCGTGCCGATCCCAAACCCGCAGCCGAGCGCCGACTTCCGCTTCCTGATCGAACCAAATGAGCTCGCGCACTCCGAGCTCGGCGTACTCCTGAAGCTTGAGATCGTTGCGGCGATTGACCTGGCTAACGATCTCGATCGCCAGGTCTGGCGCCCCTCGTTCCCACGTCTTCCAGGTTGCGAAGTTCTCGTTGGTTGCGCCGAGCCGAACGAAGGCGTCGGGAGCGAGGCATCGCCGCGGATCGTCGCCGCGAAAGTAGACGAACTGGTCGGAACCGACCGCTGCTCGGTCTCCGAAGGCCCGCGAGAGCACCTGATAGAGCAGCGTGCGCATCGCCATATGCCGCCGTGACTCAGGCACCTTCAATGCCTCCCGAAAATGCAGCGGACGCGGAGCGCGTTTGTAGGTCACGCCTGCGTAAGCGGCACCGCTGGTTGGCTCAGCGGGGTTGATCACGGGAGACCTCCTGTCCACGTCGAGAGAGTAACAGCATGGGCGTCACCGAGCACGGAGCGAGCCAGTGCGAGGAGTACGTTTGGAGCGGTGTTATTAGGGTCTAGCGACGGTTTTGACTTGGCGGCCGCCGCGTTCCGCGGTGGCGGGCGCCAGGCTGTGGTTCTATCGTCGGTCTGCGCGCGTCCGCTCTTCGCAAGCGGAAGGAAGGCAAGTCATTCTGTTCGCTGCATCCAACCTCGGTGGAACGCCCTACCGCAAAGCCCCAGCCTCACGGCCGCCGAGCGACTGGCGGGACGATTTGGCTTGGGGACTAGGGGCTACGGGTGCTGTGGCGGCGTTGACCCTGCCGAATGTGTGGGGGAGCCACTGGCTTTACACCACTTGGGCCAAGCAGCGGTCCGCCGAGGCGATGGAGATGTTTAATAGGTTGGCGGGCGGCGCGAGCCGTGCGTACGACCGCGATGGGACGCTGTGTGAATCGGTGGGGCCCGTCCCAGCTGAGGTTCCGCGAGGCCGCTACTATCAACCGACGCCCCAAGATCAGGATGCGTTTGCCTGTCTGCGGATCTCGCTGCCGGCGCGCCAATACTACCAGTACACCTACACCCGCACGGCCGACGGCTTTGTCGTAACCGTTCGTGGAGACCTCGACGGCGACGGCGTTCTCTCGGAGTTCAGCCGGAGCGGAAGGTTTAGCGCCGCCGGCTACCTGCTCCTCGCTGAGGACACCAAGTTTGAAGCCGAGCTCGAGTGACTGCTTTATCGCCGCTTGGGCGACGGAGCGCGTTGGCTTTTTCGGGCAGTCGGCTGCTTCGGCACGTCGGCCAACATGCGTTCGAGCAGCTCGGCCCATACGGCCTGGCTGGTTGGGGCTCCGCCGTGAGCGACCCGCGCGTACTCCCCGATCAGCGTGAGGTAGAGCGCGCGGGCGCGGTGTGCGGCCTTGCTTCGAGCCACACCTGCGGCCACCAGCAGCTCCTCGACGTATTTCTCCCGCTGCTGGTCGATGCGCGCAAGTCGCGCCCCAGCGCCCGCATCGTGCGTACCCCAGGCGCGAATGGCGTGTTCAACGTCGGGAGCCTCGGAGGCCATCGTGGTTACGCGCAAGAGCTCGGCTAGGCGCGCGCGCGGCGCTGCGGAGGACGCGTCGACGAAGTCGATGACCGCTTGAGTGGCCTGCCGTTCCCAGTCCGAAAGCAACGCATCGAGCAGCGCCGCACGATCGCGGAAGTGCCAGTAGAAGCTGCCTTTGGTCACCCCGAGCTGGGTCGCTAGCGGCTCGACCCGGACCGCCTCTACGCCGCCGCGTGCCAGCTCCTGCCAGGCCGCTCTGAGCCAGGCCTCGGGGCCGAGGGCAGCGCTGGGTTTGGCCGGGATTTTTGAGCGAGTGCGTCGTTCCATACGGTGCCGTATTGAAAGCACACGATGCCTGCTCTATCTATCCATACGCAAGCGTATGGAGGTCCCTGTGAGTCGTCTCGTTTGTGTGGCCATTCTCGTCATCACCGCCCTGCTTCACTCCGTGCTCGGGGAAAGGCGGCTGCTACAGCCTCTGTTCAAGCAGCCGATGCCGCGAGACGCGATGCCGCTCGGTCGGGCGTTCGTCGAGTGGACGTTGCGCTTCGTCTGGCATTTGCTGAGCGTGACCTGGCTCGCCGTAGCTTGGCTCGTCGTGCGCGCGGATGACGCAGCGTTGATGGCGGTGGGCGTGATGCTGCTCGTGTCGAGCGCGTTGGCGCTCGCCATCTCACGCGGACGTCACTTCGCTTGGGCGCTGTTTGCGGTTGGCGGTGCTGCAGCTGTTTTCGGACCGCAGCTCGCGCAGGTTGGCCCGGTCGCTGCAGGCGTTGCGGCGCTGCTTTTGCTGGCGATCGCGGGGCTCCACCTGGGTTGGGAATTCGGTTTGCGTTGGGGCCGCGCGGTGGTCATTCCGGAGCTCGCAGGTCGGCCTGCGTTCCACCCTCCGCGTGGGCTCACCGCGTTGGTTGCGCTCGCCTGCGCAGCCGCCGCCGGCGTCGTGTGGCTCGCCGCGCGCTCCGCAGCAGCGCATTGGGCGTGGCTCGCCCTCGCCGGCGCCTTCGTCTTTGGCGCCCGCGCGCTCGGAGACTTTCGCCTCGTCGGCCTGACCAAGCGGGTCTACTCGACTCCGTTCGCACGCTGGGATGATCGGCTCTTCACGCCGCTCTCGCTGGTGCTCGCGGTTTGCTTCGCCGTGGTCGGCGCTCGGGGGCTTTCATGAAGCGCTTCGCTGGTCGTTGGCTGCTCGCCGTCGCCGTCATTCACACAGCCTTCGCGCTGTTGGTCTTTCACGCCGAACTCTTGGCCATTCTGAGGGCGGGCTTCGTGGATGCCATCGGCGAGGACCCAACCCGCGCAGCGGTGGCCTGGTTCACACTCTTTGGTGGGGTGCTCGCCGCCGCTGCGGTTGCCGTTGATGAGCTCGAACAGCGCGGCGCTCCGCTGCGCCGCGCCGGACTCGCGCTCCTGCCGCTGGTGATCCTGGGCCTCTTGTGGATGCCCGCCTCGGGCCTGTGGCTCGTGCTACCGGCCATCGCCTTCATGGTGCGAAGTCGGGCGCAAGCTGGGATGGCGGGGCCGCTCGAGGGGTGAGCGGCTGCTGCGGCAGGGCTCAGCTCTCCTCGATGAGCGCAAGGATCTCTGCGTGGCCACGCTTTTCGGCCCAAGCTCGAACGCTGCAACCCTCAGCGTCCTGGTGGTTCCGATTGGCTCCTGCGGCGAGCAGACGAGTGAGCACTGCACAATGATTGTCCGCGCCTACAAGCTCATCCTCACAGGCCTCGAGGTTGTGGGCGATCGCATAGATCAGCGAACTGCGTCCGCGTGCATCGACTGCGTCGACGTCCACTCCGATCGCGAGCAGCTCGTCGACGATCGCGAGGTGTCCGTGCGCAGCGGCCGTCATCAGCGGTGTAGAGCCCATGACCGTTCCTGCGTTCGGGTCGAAGCCGCGCGCGAAGAGCAGCCGAACGATTTCGAGCGAGCCACGGATGAGCGCAAGATCGAGTGCAGAGACGTACCCAGCGTACGGTCCGCGGTCGTACGGGCCCGGATCGGCGCCGTGGTTGAGCAGCAGCTCGAAGATTGTTGCATCGCCGGTGTTCACCGCAACGATGATCGGAAGGTCGCAGTGGTAGCGCGGGCGCGGGGATACCTGGACCCCCGCCGCGATGAGCATACGAACGGCCTCCAGCGAACGCGCACGGATCGCTGCGACGAGAGGACGCAGTCCGCGGAGGTCGGGGAGGTTGGGTGAGGCCCCGGCGTCGAGCAGCATCCGCACCGCTTCGAGGTTAACCATCCGCAGCGCGATGTTGATCGGCGCTTCACCCTGAGCGCCGCGGGCATCCGGGGACGCGCCTCGGCGCAACGCGGCTGCGATGAGTGAAGCCCTTCCACTCTCGACCGCACGCAGGAGCTCCCCGTCTCTCTTGTTCATTCGCTTTCGTCTTCCTGATCGTGCCGGCTACAGGTCGATTGCGCGTGGGTTGCTCAACACCTCGAGTCGACGCGCTGGATTCATCATCGGCGCGAGCGCCGGGAGTACGAGCAGCTCGATGGGCGCGCATCCGCCTTGATGGTTTGGCCTCCAGCCTGCGAGACGAGCTTGAATGGTCTGCCAGGCGAGCTCGAGGCGCCCCACGGCCATGAGCGCACAGGCCGCCTTGACGGCTGCGTCGAAGCCAAGCTTCGGGTTGGCTTCATCCCAGTACTCAATCATTCGCTCGTCTAGGCGGAACGCCATCGCTACAGCGAAGCGATGTGCAGCGAACTCGAGGGGTTTGCCTTTGAAGCGCTTGGCCATGGACGGATCCGCCAAGGCCTTGTCGAGGTGGGCTTGATTCACGGCAACTTGTGCGTCCGTCAGTGGTTCGAGGTGCAGGCTATCGGTGAGCAGGCACGCCAAAACCGTGGCCGCGAACTTCGCGGGGGCGCTCGCTGCTGCGCGGTCGATCAAGGAGGGATCAGCCAACTCCCGAGCGAGCACGCGCAGCAGTCGGCAGTGGTCGACAAAGGGGTTGATCGGCCCGAAGCTGTCTCCCTTCGCGATCACGGTCAGACAAGGCTCGACCGCCTCGGCCCAGCGACCTTGGTAGGCGAGGAGTTCGGCCGCGCCGCCTGCTGCGCTGGCATCCCCGGCCTGCGAAAGCTGCAGCAGCGTGGGGAGAGCCGCCTCCGTATTCCCGCTGCGTGCGAGCCGAGCAGCCTCGAGCAGCGGGGAGACAGGCTTTGCCTTCTTGCCCCTCGGCTTTGCCGCTACCGGCTCGAAGCGGACATGCACCATCGGCTCTGCCAGCGGCGCAGGCCACAGCATGAGCTCGATGGTTTCGCTGCCCGCCAGCCGATGGACCGCGAGGACCCGCAGCGGCCCGGCGGGGACAGCGACGCGTCGCGCTTTGCTGAGTTCGTCGGTGCAGCCCATCACGAGCACGCGTCCGGAGCTGCATTGCAAGCTCGCGGAGGTCACGTGATCGCCTAGGGGTAAGGGCGACGGCGCAGCCGCGAGCACAAAGACCGTGACGCGCACGGTGGTCGCCTCTCGCGTGCCAATGCCAATAGCGCCTGGTGCGGCCGCGATGCGATCCTCGACGGCTTGGACCGTCCACGCGTCCCCGAGCGCGCCTCGACTCTCCTCGTCGAGCAGGTGGAGCTGGCGATAATCGGCGAAGAGCTGCAGTGTGGTGCTCATGGTCGCGCTGTGGCGAGGACGTCCTAGCGTACGGACGCATTCTCCACCTGCTCGGCCAACATACGCGAGCATTACTAGGCAATCTCCAAACGTGCGCGGCGCGCAAAGAAGACGAGGCTTGGCGAAGCGGATGCGCTTGGAGACCTCATCGACGTCGGCTCATAGTGTTGTCGTCGAGGAAAGGCATGGCAGGAACTGCACCCGTCGTTGTGCTGGGCGGGGGCGCCGGCAGCGGAGAGGGCGGTGGAAACGGCTCCAACGGCAGCTGCACCAACGGCAGCTGCACCAACGGCTCCTCTGGTGCGTCTGCGCGTGACCCCGCAGAGGCAGATCGCGTCGTGCCCAACCGACCAGGTGCAGCAAGGCGCTGCGGAGAGGAAGAAGACGAAGAATGACGACACCCGAGTGGAAGCAGCTGAAGCACGCCCAAGGTCCGGCCACGCGAGTCCCCGCGCAGCTCAAGAAGCTGCTCGGAACCGCCGAGGCGCGGGAGGAAGCCCTTTACCAGCTCAGGGAGGCCCTTGTTGCGCCCGGCGAGTGGTTCTCGGCGAGCGGGCCGGCAGCGGAGCTGCTCGCAAAGCAAGCGGCCACTGGAAAGCCAGGGCACGAACTCTGTCTGCGCCTGTTGGGCGAGATGGCGGCTGGCGACCACAATTGGTTCGTCTCCGTGTCTGCGCCCGAGCTCCGTAGCGCTGCGCGGCTCTCTGCCGAGACTCTGCACGCGGCAAGCCTTGCTCTCCCTACCGCGGTGTCGATGCTGGCTCACCCCGAGCCAGCACTCCGAGCGGCCGCGGTCTTCTTTCTTGGCTTGGTTCCTGGCGGCGCCGACTCACTGACAAGGCTTGGCGAGCTCGCCCAACGCGACCCATCGGTCGAGGTGCGCGCGACAGCAACGGTCACGCTGGGCTTGCTGGCTCGCGCTGGGCGGAAGGACGCGGAGGAGCTCCTCGAACAGTTGGTGCTCGACGACTCTTTACTGAAGTCCGCGCGTTGGGCCGGGCGCGTGATTGCTGGTCTAGCCACGAGCGCTGAAGAAGACGCAGCAGGAGCGGCTGGTTGGTTCTCCGCGCGTTGGGCCGCGACCCCCTGGTGTTCTGCGAGCAGCAGCGCACGGTGGATCCGGGCGCTGGTCCCCGAGACGAACCGACGGGCCGTGGTGGCTCCCGCGATCGTGAAGTCGTTCGTAGCGGCGGGGGGGCCACAGAGTCGACAGCGGGCAATTGCAGAGCTTGCACTCGAGCTGGCCGGCTTCAAGGCGAACTTCAACGAGCTGGAGGTCGTGGCCGCAGAGCGTCTCGACGACGGACAGCGCCAAACGGCTGCGGCCTTGATGGAGATGCCCAACGTCGTCTTGGCGCTGCGCTGGGGCTTGCCTGGCAGTGCCCGCGCCATCGGCAAGTGGCTCGAACTCTCGCCTCCGTCGCCGCTCGAAGCAAAAGACAAAGGCGGGCAGCGACGCTGGCAGCGCGTACGAGCGGTCATCGCTGACGGGCGCCCGTCCGCGGAAGTGATCGAAACTGCGATGGCAGACCTAACGCCGCTCGAAAAGCTCCAGGTCGCGCAGGAACTCTTGATGGGCGCGTACAAGATCCTGCTGCATGCCGAGACCGAGATCTCGCCGGCCGCGCTGAACGAGCTAGCAACCGCGGCCGGCAAAGACGCTGTGAGTTGGGCGGAATCGCTCGTCTCACTCGCGGCCGCCTGGGCCCGTGAATCACTCAATCCCTTTTCCCTACTCCACGCGCATCTGTTCGTCGCGTTCAAGGTCATGGTGCGGGCGAAGGTCGCGCTCGAGCCAGATTGGGACGACGCCATCGGAGTCGAGCCGCCGGATGACGCGCGGCTCGTGCTCGAGGCGATCTCACCCGAGCGCCGAGCTTCGCTGCTCATGCGCAGGCTTGACAGGTACCCTCCAGCGGGTCAGGGATTCTTGATCGCGAAGACGATGCCACTCATGGATCTCGTTGCCTCGCCAGCGCTGATTGCTCGCTTCAAAACGTTGATGTCTTCGCAGGCAGTCAGCGACGGAGCGGGCCCCGACACGGCCCAAAAGGTGGCCGCGCTGCCGTAGCCATGAGTGGGAGGACCAGTCGTGCGGCGGAACGGCAGGTGGCGGAGCTCGTAGCGTTCAGAGGAGCCCGAGCCGAGCTGGCCTGAGCGACCTCACTGCTCGAATAGCGCCAGCGTGAGCAGCGCCCGCCGCCGCGCCGATTCGACGAGTCGAAGCGCTCCGGCCGTGTCGGGTGCTGCTCGGCTCTCTTCCTTCAGCAGCAGCGCGTGAATCGTCGACAGATGGTCGCGTTGCTCCTGGCAAGGCGCGATGCCGTCAACTTTGCCAGCCTCGCGGCTTCGCACCAGCGCCTCGTCGAGCCGCGCCATCAGCCTTTCGCATTCCTCGATCAGCGCTCCGATGTCAGTGACGACTCGAAGCGTCGTTGGATCCGTCGTCCGTGGCTGCCCTGCGTCACTCACCTGATCGCTTCTAGTCGCTGCGCCGCTCCGTGCAACCTTGATGGCACGAGTCCTCACCGCTCAGCGAGAGAACGGACTGTTCCCACCCGGGCTCCGAAGTTCAGAGCGACATGTAGTAGAACATTCGGCGATCCGTCGAGACTGCGCGGCGGGCGACCTTAGCGAGGTGGGAAACGACCCCGCTGAGCGACTCATCCATTTCACAGTCGCTCTGAACGGAGCAAGCGACCTCTTCGAGCTGCTCAGGCGTCAGTGCTGCCAAGGCCGCGGTCATGGCGTCGGGGATCTCCCCCACCGCGCAGTCGGCCTCTTGCGGTCCAACCAGGGCGTATCGACCGAGCTTGGCCCTCTCCTCGGCTGAATTTGGCACGAGCCTCGCGACGAGCGCAGCGAGGGGCTCTGTGAGGTCGCGGAAGCTTGCGCGCTCGTGCTCCTTGAGCAGATTGACGATCTGCTCGTCTTCGGCTCCTTCTGGCGCTGCGGTGAGCAGCTCGAAGCCCCACGAGGTGGACCGCACGCCCGTGAAAGGGTTGACCCGCGTGCGCTCTGCGAAGGGACCGTACTCTGCGAGTACCCACCCGGGGGCTGCTTTCAGTAGCTCATCTGTCGTTGCTGCGAAGTACTCGTATCTAACTCCCATCACTCGCAGTTAGTTGATGCGGAGGACGCTGCGCAAGGTCGTTCGAGAGTCGCGCTCGATCGCGAGGTCGGCCCCGCGAGCCGACGACGCTCGAGGAGTTCGTCCTGCTCGGCGTCGGGGCCGAACGTGAGCTGCGGGTCGTCAAGGGCGAGGTCGAGCTCGCGGAGTAAAATGCACAAGGGGAGGTCAGCTTTCGTCGCCCCGCTGCGTCAGGGTGCTGCGGAGGCGACCATGGAATCGATTGTGATAGAGATCCGCGCCGCTGAGGGCGGCGCAGATGCGAAGCTCCTCGTGAAGAAGCAGCTCGGTGCGTATGAGCGCGCCGCCGCGCTCCACGAGCTTTGACACGACGTTCATCGATGCGCGCGACGGCTTCGTCAGCGTGCTGTTCGAAGGTCGCGGCGCAAAGGCTCTGTTCGCCGACGAAGCGGGCGGCCATCGCTGGCAGCGCATCCCTCCCTCGGAGAAGCGTGGCCGCGTTCACACGTCCACAGTGACCGTAGCCGTGCTCGACCCGGTACAACGCATGCGCTTCGCGCTCGACCTGCGCGAGGTCGAGATCAAGAAGTCGCTGGGCACTGGGCCGGGCGGACAACATCGGAACAAGACCGAGTCGTGCGTGACGGCGACCCACCTTCCGACGGGAACGGCAGTGCGCGTGGATATGCGCTCACAGCATCAGAGCCTGGCGATGGCGCTCGCGATCCTCACCGCCAAGCTGGCCGATGGCGAGGAGCGTGCGTCGCTCTCCGAACGCAATCGTGCGCGTCGAGCCCAAACCGGCTCCGGTATGCGCGGCGACAAGATACGCACCTACCGCGAGCAAGACGGGCGGGTGACAGACCACCGAACGAACCGCGTCGTCGCGCTCGACCGCTGGCTACGAGGTCAGTGGTAGGCGGTGTCAGGGCGGCGCGGTCGCGCATGCGATCGCGCGCGTCCGCGCTCAAGAGTCCGCGCGCTTCACAGCATTCGAACGCCGCGGCGACCCAAGGTGCAGCCCACGCGCGCCGTGAAGGTGGGGAAGTTGTCGAATACGCCGCGGCGATCTCCTTCGATGGCTGCACGTAACCATGCGGTCGGGATCGTTTGGTGTACGAACGGGTTGTTGGGCTGCCCACTTTGATGATCCCAGAAACGCGTCTTCATCCCGCCTAGGTTGTAAACCCGCAGGTCGAGGTGGGCGTACTCCGGGTGCCTCGGTAGTTGGTTCACGTACCACATGCAGGTTGCGTAATCGCCAGCGTAGGGAAAGCTGCCGAGCAGCGAGCCGAACAGGTGAAAGCGCGTGTTGCCGTGGAACGCTTTGAAGGCGTCGATGATCTGCAGACGGCAGTTGAGGTTGATCTGGAAGCCATCGTCGCTGAAGCGGAAGTGCGGCTGTTTGCCGTCCTGAAAATGAAAGCTGCCGTAGGTCGGCAAGACATGGAGCCGCCGTTCCGCTGTTCCGTGCGCTGCCACGATACCGTCGAGTTGCTTGCGGAAGGACCTGGCCTCACCCACATCGGCTTGAACGACCACGTGGTCAAAGCCCTCGAAGGCGGCGGCTACTTGGGCGGAGCGCTGCACGAGGATGAGCTTGCGAACGTTTGCCTGGAACCACGGCCGCTCGTCGGTGAACAACTGCTGAACGATCTCGCTCGTTGCGCCAAAAACAAAAAAGTCCGAGAGCTGTGTTTCCATCCCTAGGCTGTAACGTCCACGTCACCCATGCGGAAGACGGCACCTCTTGGCGCCATAGTTACCTAAGAGAAACCATGCCTGTTGATGCTCGACAAAGGACGCTCGAAAGCACCGCTTTGCAGCGCCCCTCGTTACCAAAAGAGACCATGAGCCAAGAAGCCGACGACGACTCAGCGCAGCTCAAGCACGCGCTCTTGCGCGTGACGCTCGACCGCGTGGGGGACAAGTGGACCATGCTCGTGCTGCAGCAGCTCGACACGCACGGGATGTTGCGATTTACCCAGCTGCGTGATCGGGTTGGAGGGGTGAGTCAGAAGATGCTGACCAAGACCTTGCGTCAGCTCGAGCGAGACGGGCTGGTGACGCGCTCGGTTCATGCTGTCGTTCCACCGCGCGTGGACTATCAGCTCACCCCTGCGGGCCTGGCGTTGGCCGAGGCAGTCTGCAGGCTGTGGGAGTGGGTCGAGAACAACCTTGAAGCGGTGGAGACCGCGCGCCTCGCGTTCGATCAGCGCGCGAAGTGATGGCTCCGTTCGGCGAGCAGCAGCTCACGTGCGTTTCCTGGGCCATCGCGAGCTGCGACCAACGCTGCGCGTAGTCCTGGCGTGGCTTCGGCTGGGAGGGCTGCAAGCGCGGCGTCTGCGAGCGGGCTTGCGGCGACCGCTTCGGTTTGGTCCTGCAGCTGGATGAGGAGCGCCAGGTCCACGAGCGGCTCGAATGCCGCGGGCTGAGCGGGTAGCGCTTGCACGAGCCTGTTCCAGCCGGCCTCGGGGTTCGCGATGAAGGCTGCGATGGCAGCGGCCTCCGCTGCGAGCTCGCGCGGCGCCAAGGCGAGCAGCGCCTGCACGCGCAGCTGCGCTGTGCGAATGCGCTCGTATGCGGCCTGCCCGCCGCCGTGGTCCAGGTACGAGAGTTGCGACCCGACCTCGGTCGCTTCGATTCGCAGGGCCTGCCGGAGCAAGGCCGGGCGGGCCAAGAGCACCGGCTGTGCGTTGTGAACGAGGTGCCGCAAGGCTCGCAGCTCCGTTGCGTCCAGCGTTCCGCGCAGCGTGAGTTCGTCGGCCGAACGCAGGCGCCACTCCAAGCTCAACTTCGATCCGGGGGCGGTGAGGTTGATGGCGTACAAACGTCGCCCTGTCGCTGCTGCTGGCGTATCCGAAATGACGTCGGCCAACGCGATCACCTGCGCGCCATCGCCGTCGCCAGCGCGTAGCTCATAGCTGTGCCGACGCGAGGAGAGATGGGGCGCATCCTCGACCAGCGTTGCCTGGTTGACGTCGCCCAACGCAAACAACGACGCAGCCCAGCGTAGAAACGTCTGCGCTGTTTCGAAGCACGGTGGCGTCAGCAGCTTGATGCGCTCCTCCGCCGAAAGCACGCTCTCCAGCAGCCGTTGCGCACGTAGACAGAAGGTCAGCGGTGAGCCGCTGCGGTCGAGGAAGGCCAGCGCGGCGAGCTCATCCACTTCCACGATGCGCGCCTGCCAAGCGTAGGAGAACGGCTCTCTGCCGTTGTGGTCGCCCCACTGGTCGACGTGCAGTACGTCGCCTTCAACGCGCAGCCGATGGTGGTTCGGGCAATAGCCTTGCTCGTCTTTGTCGAAGGCCCCAGCGTCGTACTCGACGTTGAGACGGTCACGTGGGGTTGTGTTGTGTTCGCCCGTTGCCACGGACAGAGCGTCGCACGAGCGCTTGCGGCTGCGTAGCTAGCAACGAACGACCAGCGTGAAGGCGACCTCGCTCGGCTGCGCGAGCGGCTCGGTGGCTGCGAGTAGCTGGTCGAGCCTGCGCTCGATCATTCGGGCGCGTTCGGCGAGCGGGACGGCGGTGCGCAAGAGCGCGAGCAGCTCAGCGTCGGCGAGGTCGAGATCGCCGGAGGTCAAGAGCAGCAGGTCACCGGACTCAAGCTCGCTCTCGAAGCTGTCGATGCCGACCTCCGCGTTGAGGCAGCCGAGCCCGCTGCATAGGACGCGTCGTGGCAGCTTTGTCGGGTCGAGGCCTTTGATAGCCGTCATTCGCTGCCCAACGAGGTGTAGGTAATGCGGTATCGCGAGTTCTTCGAACTGATCGGCGTTGGCGCGGAGCACGCTGGCCCGGCCTAGCCCAGCGTGGGCACCGATCACGCGCTTCCCTTCGAGCTTCCCCGCGGTTGTGCTCACCAACATCCCCTTGACCCGCGCGGGCGGTAGGACCGTGCCGAACACGCCGTCGATCGCGGCGAACAGCGCCGCGAGTTCGCCCGGAGGGCATGCGCCGAGCGCCTGCACACAGTCGCTATAGAGCTGTTCGCCCTCTTCACGTGAGCGGGTCCAAAAGCCCCACGGCTCGGGGATGAGGTCGGCCGCGCCAAGAAGTAAGGTGTTCAGCTGGCCGAGCCGCTCGAGAACCGTTCGCACGACGAAGCGCGCCCCGAGCCAGCCGGTATTGCGATCACAGTCTCCGTCGGCGACCGCAAAGACCACGCCATCGCATGCCGCTGCTACGTCGACGGTGCTTCTGCTCTGTGGCTCCCAAAGCCCAGCCGCCCACTCGATCGACTCGGTCGCTCCGTACGTTTTATTGCGCCGTGCGTAGCCGTCGTTCTTGGCGACGCGGAGTATCGCTTCGGCCGTTCGCGGCTGCGTCGCTACCCCGATATGCAGATTCGCATGGATGTGGACGTCGCCCACGATGAAGGCCTCGGCACAGACGCGAGCACGCAGCTCTTCGCCGAGGCGCACCGCTTCATCGAGTTGGGCGCTCTCGAGCACGATCGCGAACTCGTCTCCGCCGCTGCGGGCGACCAGCGCCTCCGGCGGAGCTGCGCGGCAGAGGCGCTGCGTCAACACCTTCAGCAGACCGTCCCCGGCGAGGTAACCATGCGCGTCGTTCAGCCGCTTCATGCCGACGACGTTGAGAAGAAGGAGCGCGACAGCCCGGCTCTCTTCGGCGAGCAGCGCTGTCAGACGCTCGCGTAGCTGCCGAAGATTCGCGAGCCCGGTTAGCCCGTCCTGCGAGCGGACGACGTAGTCGGTCTCGATGATCCGCTCGGGAGCGAAGCTGAACAGCGTGCCACCCACCCACAGTCGGTCGCCGCGCGCGAGCACGGCCGTTTGCACCGGCAGGTCGTTCACGCGGATGCCGTTCGTACTGCCCTCGTCGTAGACGACCCAGTCCTCGCCGACCTTCTCGATTCGGGCGTGGCGGCGCGAGGCGCCGTCGCCCGCGATTCGAATCGTCGCGTTCGGGTCGCGCCCGATGGTTACCGGCGTCGAGGCGTCGAGCTCAATCGCTCGGCCGAGCTGCGTGGGATCTGGGCTGTGGTCGATCTCGAGCTTCAAACTTCCTCACGAAAGGCGCAGCAGCGCCCATGAGCGCTCTTCGTCGTAGACGTAGTTGAGCAGGTTGGTCACCGTCTCGCCTTTGACCGGATGATCGAGCGCGATCGAGATCTGCTTCACCTGTTCGGCGCTGAGCGGTGTGTCATCGCTGAGCGGCACTCCAAGCAGGCGTGAAAGCTGCGCGACCAGTTCCTTCCTCGTTGGGCTTCTCACAAGCTCATCGGGAGGCGTCAGCGTCGACCCTACGTTGGTGGGCGCCTCATGCGTATAGTCTGTAAAGGCACGGTTGATGTGCCATTCAGCGAGCCGTTCCAGGTCCGGTGCATCGCCCCACTGGCTCGTGAGCCCCCAGGTGTTCGACTTCTCAATGGGCGTTAGCGCGAGCTCTTGCATGATCGGCTCGAGCTCCGGGTTGAAGTGAACCAAGAAGGGGACCGTCTCGAGCAAGATGCGCCGATGCTCGAGCGCTCCGATGCGCGCGAGGCCCTTCAAGGCGGTCGCAAGAAAGTTCGGCGTGGGACCAAAACGCGCCACGACATTCTCCAAGTTGGTTCCGTGGCGGCCAACGGCCTCCGCGATGAAGTTGACCGCAGCGAACTCCTTGATCGCTAATGGGATCGCTGCGTGGTCCTCGGCCTGTTCCGCCGCGCGGGAGATCAAGCGGGCGGCGGAAAACTTGGAGACGGCGCTGGCCGCTTCAAGCAGCTCGGGCGTGAGCTTGGTAACAGGCGCATCCTCCACCTCGAACAGGTGAAGAAAGCCAAGGCTCAACGCCGCGACCGCCACATTGGCCTCCTTCGACTCGCTGAGCGCTTGCTCGAGCAAGGCCTCCAGCGTCTCGTTTCGAAAGGTATTCTGACCCAGCTCGACCAAGCCCTTGGCCCCAAGGTCGCGCACCATGGCTTGTGCGAGCATCATCCCAGGCCCGGTCTGGAAGAAGTCTTGGCCCTGCGCTTTCAGCGCGTGGTTCGCCACCAGTAGCGCCTGCGCGGGCGCGACCTCGTGCGTTCCCGACGCGACCGGCTCGAGCTTGTGCGCACGCTGGCGATAGACGCGCGCCTCTCCGGAGGCTGCAGCAAACGCGGTGCGATCGCTCAGCACCAAGGCCGCACAGTCGGGCGCAGCCACGTGCGCTGCCGCAGCGAGGATGCGTTGCGCGACCTCTGCGTCGACTGCGGTCAGCTCGTTGAACGCGCGCTTCATGGCCTCAAGCCCCACGCTCGCCTGGTCGCTGTCACAAACGGCCAGCAGCGTTACCGAAGCCCCCTCGAGCTTGCGCTCCAGGGTTGCGGCCAACGCGGAGGTTGCACCGATGCTTTTGCTCCCAACTCGAATCATCGTCATTCCTTTGGTTCAGGCATCGCAGCGGACCGTTTCAATCGGTGCGGACGCATACGCAGCGCCGTGCGCTGCTCTCCCCATAACCCGAGGTCCAAGCGCCTCGAGGGCTGGTTGCTCGCAGGTTGAAGGCCCTTCCGCGTCAACGAAATCCGAGGGCGTGGGTCAGGCGCTATGGGACAGCGAGATCGTCTTTCGCACTGCCGAGGCTTGGCATTCCCTCCGCCCTGCGATACGCGGAGCGCACTTTGACAAAAGACGATGAGGGAGCGAGCGCCAAGGTCAACCAGCGTGAGGAGGAGCTTCCGCCGTCGGGTGACTTCGGAAAGAAGAGCCGGGGCAAAGGCGTGCTCATTGCGCTCGGCGCGGTGGTTGTGTTCGGGGTGGCTGCGGGCTCCTTCGGCTACATGCAAAACCGCCGCGGGCTTGAAGCCACCGAGACCGCCTACGCGAACCTGACGCATTGCCTCGTGGGCGAGCCGCGGGCGACGCCGGAGGAAGTCACGATCAAGTTTCGGCGGCACCAGCTCGCGTTCATGTCGCACAGCGACGAACTGCGGTCGGGGGGCGAGGGCGCGCCGTGGCCGCAGCGCTGCCATCAATATGCGCTGGAGGTCCACGACGGAGCGAAGACGGCGGGGCTCGATGACGGTGACGAGAGCGTGGCAGCCACGGCGCTCAAGCTGTCCAAGACAATCAAAGAACTCTCGCTCACCGAAGACAACACGAAGAAGTTCGATGCGTTCTACACGGCTGCCAACGCAGCGCAGCTCCAGCGGCGCGCTGCGACTTCTCCCGCGCCGCCCACCCCTCCGCCGATCCTATCGATCGATGACGTGCCCGATACGGCCTTCATTCGCAAGGAGTACGTGAGCCTGCGATCCTTGGCCTTCCCTATCCATCGCGGGCCGCGTGAGTTTTTCTTCGTCGATCACCACGACGCGTTTGGGCCGTTCACCTGCGACGTCCTCGCCGAAAAGACGAGCTGCCGGCGAATCGCTGAGCCCCTGCGTAAGCTACCTGCCCCGCTCTTGTTGCTGGCCTCGAGCGATCATCCGCAAGACTTCTTGCTGTTCGCTGGTGAGCGCGGAAAAGACGGCATCTTTCGCGCAGCCAGCGGCGAGAAGGTGGACGCTTTCATCGCGTATGGCGGCCACATGAGCGCGGAGGGGGGCGTCTCGATCGTCGGCTACCAGGGCGAGCGCGTGTTCGTCGCGACCCAGTCTGCGGCCGCGGCACCGAGCACCCGGGTGGATTTGGACGAGGAACTCAAGCGCGTCTTCGACGGCACGCCGCCGGAGCGTGGCAACTCCTTCTACAACGTGCAGTTGACGTTCGGTCGCCTGCTGGTTCGCGGCTTCCTCCCGGAACAGCAGACCCCGCGGCTTTATTCGATCCCGATCAAGCCGAAGGGCGCACTGCTCGGCAAACCCACCGACCTCGGGCCGGTTGGTTTCCGCGTGGCCGACGCCGGTCCGGACGCGGCCGTCATGCTTTCGTGCAAAGACGGCAAGGGCCGCGTGCACACGCGCGTGCACGGTGATGTCGGCACCATCTTCTTCGACGAGGCGTCCAAACCGAACGGCTACCCACCCGGGAGCTCAGGCAACGCTGTAGCGTGGTGCCGTGATGACGCGATGGTGCTGGCCGAAGCACCGTATTTCCAGCTGTGCGGACCCAAGGGCTGCGTCGACAAGGCGTCACCCAAGAGCCCCTCGAGTGACTTCGCGCCACGCGCCGGTAGCGAAGCCACCGTCGTCTACGGCGACGAGGTGCTGCGCGTGTGGGCCGCTTCAGAGCGCGGTGGGATCCGCGGCCAGTGGTCTGCGCCGAACAAGAAGGACGCGCCAACCGCGAACAAGACCGACGCGCCCAGCCCTCAAGCGAGCGACTTCGTCCTCTTCGAGGACCTCGTGGAGGCTGGCAAGGTTTTGGACCTGCCAACCGTGACCGAGCTGCGCTTGATTCCGCTCGCCAACGGCTCCGCCGTGCTGCTGATGCAGACGAAGAAGGGCCTCGTATCCATGCGCATCACGAGCGAGCGGCGACTCTTGCCGGACACCGTTGAGTGGCTCGATTGACTTAGAACTCACCAAGTAGACGCAGGCCGTTAGGCGCCACACTCAGCGAAAGACCGACGCGCGCCGCGGGCTTGTTGGTAGCGACTAGGTACCAAACCAACCCTGCGGTACCCACTGCAACCAAGCCGCCGCCAACCAACAACGTCACATCCGAGACGGTGGCTAGCGTGCTGGCTTCATCGAACTCGGTCTGCAACGTTGGTGGGCAGGCGCCGTTACACTGATCCTTGAGGTCCTCGGTCTTCGCCAGCGAGAGTCCGCCCGTGACAGCGCCAGCGATCAGCGAAGCGCCCCCAAGTCCGAAGCCGCCCGCCATCAGTAGAATGGGCCCGATGGTGTTGGGCTTGCGGCGGGGTGGAGGCATGATCGCGGAGCCGCCGAAGGCTCCGGCCACCGGAATGTCGATGGTCACCTCCTTGGATTCTCGCTCGCCCAAGAGCACGTTGACCGTCGTGGGCGGCAGCCCAGGAGCGCTCGCGGTGACGACGTGCGCGCCAGGGTTGAGCTTGCGTGGCGCGTCCGTTTGCAGCACCGGCGTCGGCGTCCCGTCGATCGCCAGCGTGGCCTGAGAGCGGTCCCCCCGCAGCCGAATCAACAGCGAAGGAATGCGGCCTTCGAGCTCGGCTGCCAGCGTCGCAGCCTCGGCGCGGCAACGGCCTTGAAACGGGTCTTCGCCCTTGAGCACCGGAGCTCGCGTCGCCTCGAGGGCGTGATCCCGAGCCTCGACGAGCCGCCCTTGCCGCGCCTGAACGCGCGCGAGAAAAAGCGCCGTCGAAGGGACGTGGACGAGGTTGTTGGCGTCGCGAAAGAACGCCTCTGCGGCGGCGAGATCCCCCCTCTTTTCGGCTTGGACGCCGTTATCGAAGAGACCTCGGGCGGTCTCCTTCTCGGCGGAGCTAGGGGGCGTCTGTGCGTGTACCGCGCTTGGAGTGGCAGCAAGCAGCAGTCCAGCGATGAGGAAGGCTGCAAGCGAGTGGCCACGCTTCATCGAGGTCATGAAGCTCGATGGTACTCGCAGCCGTCTGCAGCTGATAGCGTGGACACGTGAGAATCCCGGCCCGCGCTCTTGGTCCCTGGTTGGCGGCTGTAGCTGCGCTCGCTCAAGCGCGCTGCGCGATGGTGAGCGGCCTCGATGAGCTAGATCCCGCACAGTACCAGCCGCAGGAGGTGGCCGGTCCCGGTGGTGCTGGCGGGTCTGGCGCAGCTGGCGCTGCCGAAAGCGGCGGCTCCGCTGGTGACGGCGGGGCTGGTGGGATTGCGGTTGGTGGCGGTGGTGCTGGCGGCGGTGCTGGCGGTGGCGTGAACGGTTGTCTGGCCAGCACGCTGTTCACGCAAGACTTTGGCGGTTGTGCCAAGCTCGATTCTGGTGAGGTGCACTGTTGGGGCTACCAAGCTCTCGACTGGGGTGAGTGCAGCGTCCCGTTCAGCTGGGAGCCAATACCAAAGCACGTGCCGCTGTTCGATACGGTTACGGACTACTCGAGTTACAGCCAAACCTGCGTGATCGACGCAGCTGGGCAGGCCCTTTGTGCAGGGGAAAACGGTGCGTGCCAGGTCGTACCCTTCGACAATGTCTACCAGGTGTGCCCCTACGAGCCTGAAGCGTTGCCCGGCCCTGCCAGCCAAGTCGACACCAACGCTTCGTCCAGCTGCGCGTTGGTCGCAGGCGAACTCTACTGCTGGGGAGATGGATCAACGGTCTACGGCTTCGGCTACGGCGGCTCGACCTGCATGCCACCCACGAAGCATCTCGAGAGCGGCTCCGACAATGCGGAGCTGGCTTTAGGCTACGATTTTCGCTGCCTACGCAAGACCGACAGCGGAGGCCTGGACGGTGGGGTTTACTGTGTCGGGAAGAACGATGCACGACAACTCGGAATCGACTCCAGTGTGGACCAGGCCACTCCGGTCCGTGCGCTGATTCCCGTTGATGAAGACGTGATCGATGTTGAGGTCGGCGATTCGCATGCGCTCGCTCTCACTGCCGCAGGGGACGTTTGGTGCTGGGGGGCGTACGAGTCGGGGCTCCGCCAGTGCGGGGGCTTTGGCGTCAATGACGTTCCGACCAAGGTTGCGGGGCTCGCTGGCGTTACCGAAATCAGCGCTGGCTATGACCATTCATGCGCCGTGCTCGCCGACCGCACGCTGCTGTGCTGGGGGGATGACGTCACGAGCAATGGTCCCGGGGTGGGCCCGACGGTGATCGAACTCGAAGGGCAGCCCTTCAAAGTACGTGAGGCTGGTTCGCCGAACGCGTCGCGCGTTGCTGCTGGCATCGGCCAGACCTGCGCGATTCATGAGAATGGTGCTGTGTACTGTTGGGGCTGGAACAGGTTCTACGTTGAAAACGGAGAAGGCGATCCTGGCCTGCTCGGCACTGGTTCGTCGGCAGGTATCGTCGAGACCCCGGAGCCGGTTCTGATCAGCTGCGGACCTGGAGGCGGTTGAGCGTTCAACCCGCCGCGAGTTCTGGGGCTCGTCGTCTCGGGCGCTATCTCCTGCATCGGCAGCTCGCTAGCGGCGGCATGGCGGCGGTGTATCTTGGCAAGCTGATCGGTCCGGCCGGCTTCTCGCGCGCCGTCGCCATCAAGCGGCTTCATCCACATCTGGCGCATGACCCGCAGTTCGTCGGGATGCTGTTTGATGAGGCACGCATCGCCGCTCGCATCCGCCACCCCAATGTCGTGCCCACGTTGGACATGGTTTCGGAGCGCGGCGAGTTCTTCATCGTGATGGAGTTCGTCCACGGCGAGTCCTTGTCCAAGATCCTCAAGACCCTGCAAGATCGCGCACAGGGCCGCGTTCCCCCGGCGATCGCGAGTGCGATCGTCGGCGGCATGTTGGCCGGTCTTCACGCCGCACACGAGGCGACCAGCGAGGACATGCAGCCGCTTGGCGTCGTTCATCGCGATGTCTCCCCGCCCAACGTCTTGCTTGGGTCGGACGGGATCCCACGCACCGTGGACTTCGGCATCGCGGTGGCGTTGGGCCGTCTTCAGGTGACGAAAGAGGGCGAGCTCAAGGGCAAGCTGCCCTACATGGCGCCTGAGCAGATCCGCGGAGAGGTCGTCGATCGGCGTGTGGATCTTTGGGCCACGGCCTGCGTGCTCTGGGAGCTCTTGGCGGGGCGCAGGCTGTTTGCCGGTGAAGAAGCCTCGCTCGTCTTCAAGATCCTCGCGCACCGTTTCGTGTCCCCCTTCGAGGGAACACAAGCTGGCAATGGCGCGCTCGATCTCGTGCTTGAGAGGGCGCTAGCGGTTGATAAAACCCAGCGCTACGAGACCGCGGCGGAGATGCTCACAGCACTGGAGCTTGCGTGCCCTCCAGCTTCGCCTCACCAAGTCGCACGCTGGCTTGAGCAGATCCTCGGGCACTCCCTCTCGCAGCAGCGCGTCCTGCTCTCGGAGATCGAGACCTCCGGTGATGAGGCCCCTCCGCTCTCCACCGCGGCGCTGCCTGCGAACGTGGCGCCTCGTCGACCAAGTCGTGCGCTGTGGCCTTTCGCGCTGGCAACTGCCGTTGGCATCGGGGGCGCTGGGGCAGCGCTTTACGTCAAGAGCAGTGCGTTTGGCTCCGCCGCGAGCGCTCCGCCGCGTTCTTTGAGCGGCGTTGATGAAGCGCCCACGCGCGCGACAAGCGCCGCGAGCGCCGAGCCGTCCAGTGTGCTCTTGCAGCGCCCTGCACAGGCCGAGCTCGAGAGCGTGAAGTCGGCTGTGCCGTCCGCGCCGGCTTCGTCCTCCGCGTCCACCTCCTCCACGTCCCCGAGCGCAAACCCGCGGCCTCCTCCGGCCGCAACGGGCAAGCCAGTGACGCGACCACAGCCCGCTTACCCGGCGACGTTGCCCGCTGTTCCGGGCGGTGGGGGCATTTAGTCGTCACGCGCGGCTACAGCTGTCCGAGGCTGAAGAACGCAATACTGAACCCTGGAGAGTCGTATGCTACTCGGGGCGTCGACTCCGGCCCGCGACCGCGCACGGGGGAAGCTGCTGCCCTCCACAACCGTATCGGATCTCCGTGTCGTTCCCGATGAGCCGCGTGAGGGTCTCGTTCCCGCCGGGCGGAGTGCTCGGCGCCGTGATGCTGCTGTGCGCCGGATGCGAGCAGCCGCGTCCACCGACCGACTCCCCATCGATCACGGCGAAGCCAGACCCAGCTCCGCCGAAGCCGCCGCCCACCCAGGAGCCAAACAGCCCACCGCCCCCGCCGAAGGCCGCAGCAGCGCCCGCAGACTGCGGGGAAGGAATGGCGGGCGTGCCGGGCGGGAAGTACGTGATGGGCGAAAAGGAAGGGACGGTTGAGGTGAAACCGTTCTGCTTGGACGTGACGGAGGTTACCGCGTCAGCGTATGCAGCCTGCGTAAAGGCGGGGGATTGCAGCGAGGAGGGGACCAGCCAGTACGATACGTGCAACGCCGGGAAGGGCCGGGGACGTCACCCGATGAACTGCGTGGACTGGAAGCAAGCCAAAGGGTTCTGCGAGGCGCAGGGCAA
>JBILLK010000016.1:0-218829 GCA_044376115.1 Polyangiaceae bacterium
CCAGGTGCTGGTCTCTCGACCGCAACGGGGCACGCTAGGCACTCCTCGGGAATTCGCCACGACACACTGAGAGCAGGTGTAACCCGTCCTCAGCTAAAAGAAACGGTACAGGGCACGTTCACGGTGAGAGGAGAGGAGATCAGGCGAGCACGATATCGAAGGTCCCTAGCAGGGCCTCGCGGCCTTTGGCTTGGCCGGGGGTGAGCGGAATCACGAGCGAGTTCTTCACGAAGGGATCGATGGGGATATACGGATCTCCCTCGAAGTAGAGCTGGGTCGTGAGGGCGATGCCTTGCTCGTGACTGACCTTGTAGTGAATGTGGGCGGGTCGGAATTGGGCGCCGTTGAGGTACCAGCCGGGCTTGATGGTGAGGAAGCTGTAGCGGCCGTTTGCGTCGGTCTCGATGCGGCCTCGCAAGACGAAGCCCTCGTTGTCGTAACCGCCGCCTTCGTCGGCCTGCCATACGTCGACGATGGCACCGGCGAGCGGCGTCTCGCAGTCGCAGCCGTACACGGTGCCCTCGATGCGCAGGAGCTCGCCGGGCAGGTCGTCGGCGAGGTTCGAGTCGAAGGGAGCGTTGGCTTTGTAGAAGGGCCCGAGGATGTTGTCCTCGCTGATGAAGCAGCCTGCGGTGGGCCCGCGCTGTTTGCATTGGGCCAGCGGGTTCGCGCCGCCACCGGCTCCTCCTTCTCCGCCCATTCCCCCGCTGCCCGGCATTCCGCCCTGTCCGAGGCCACCGGCCCCAGCTTCACCGCCAGCACCGGCCTCGCCGCCAGCGCCGCCTCCACCCGAATCGGCGGCGGCCTGCGAGTCGTCCCCGCAGCCGACGATGGGCACCGAGCTCGCGAACAACTGCAAGACCTGCCTGCGCGAGAGACCACCTTGCTTCAACCAATCGAGCTTGCTGCGTTGCATCTTCACGAGCGGCAGCATGCGGCTGTTCGGTCGTTCTCACAATCAGAACGTCCCGAACGCGACTGTTCGGGATTACCTAACGCCCGAACTCAGCCGTTGAACACTATAAGCTTCTCGCGCGAGAGCTCGGCCAGCGAATAGGGCAGGCCGCCCACGCCGAGGCCCGACTCTCCCCAACCGCCAAACGGCATCCAATCGGCTCGAAAAGCCGTGTGATCGTTGATCAGCACGGTGGCGGCTCGCAGGCCGCGCGCGGCTTGCAACGCGGCGTCGATGCGGGCGGTGAAGATGGCGGCTTGGAAATGCCAGCGCGAGGCGTTGGCCAGCTCGACGGCGGCGGCGAGCGAGGGCACCTCTTGCAACGTGACCACCGGACCGAACACCTCCTCGCGCATCAAGCGGCAGTCGCTGGGCGCTCCTTCGACGACGGTGGGCGCAAACGCCTGCTGACCGATCGGCGTTCCGCCCGTTAGCAGCTGTGCTCCGCCCTCCTTCGCCTCCGCGAGCCAGCTCGCGATGCGCTCGACTTCGCGCGCGCGAATCAGCGGCCCCACCGCTGTATCGGCCGAGCGCGGGTCGCCCACCGTTAGCCGCCGCACTTCAGCGAGCAACGCCTCACGGAAGCTCGCTGCGACCTCGCGCTGGACGAGCACGCGTTGCACGCTCACGCACACCTGGCCGGCGTGGTAGTAGCCGCCTTTGGTGACGAGCGCGGCGGCTCGCTCGAGGTCGGCCGTTGCGTCGATGATCACCGGCGCGGTGCCGCCGTGTTCGAGCGCGAGGCCGGTGCCGTTCGCGGCGACGCGACGCAGCTTCCAGCCGACGGCGGCGCTGCCGATGAAGTTCACGAAGCTGATGCGCACGTCCGCGACCAGCGCTTCACAGACGTCGTTGTCGACGATCAAGAGCTCGGCCCATTCCTGAGGTAGCCCGGCTTGGTGCATGAACTGCAGCAGCTTCTCGGCCGAGAGCGGTGTCTCGAGCGCGGGTTTGACCAACACCGGGCAGCCGGCGATCAGCGCTGGGCCAACCTGATGGACGATCAGATTGAGCGGGTGGTTGAAGGCGCTGATGGCGAGCACGGGGCCGCGCGGCTCACGCAGCGTGAAGGCGATGCGCCCGGCCGTCGCCGCGGTGCCTCCCATCGGGATGGCGTGGCCAGCGAGCCGCTCGCCTTCGCCCGCCAGAAACTCGAGGCCGGCAGCCGCGCGGGTGACCTCGACGCGAGCATCCAGCAGCGGTTTGCCGCCCTCGCTCGCGATCAGCAGCGCTAGCGTTTCGTGTTGGGCGCGCACCTCCGCTGCCACTCGGCGGATGATTGCAATCCGCTCGGCCATCGGCAGCGGGCCTCGAGCGTGCGCTTCGCAAGCGCGAACCAGCGCGCGCTCAGCGTCTTGTCGCGTGTGGCGGGGGAGCTCTCCGACCAGCGAGCCATCGAACGGGGAGCGGACGTCGAGCGTAGCAGCTTGCATCTTCCCCTATTGCCACAGCGCGCTTGGTGACGGCTATTGCAACGGCGATGCGCGAAGGCGATTCTCCCTGGCCATGTCGACGAAGCGAAAGATCGCCATCAACACCGGCGGCGGCGATGCCCCCGGTCTCAACGCCGTGATTCGAGCCGCGACCCTAGCCGCGCTGGAGCGCGACTGGGAAGTGTGGGGCATTCGTTACGGCTACCGCAGCCTGCTCGACGATGAAGTTGGCTTGATGCGGCTCGATCGGGCGGCGGTGCGCGGTATCGCCCATCTCGGCGGCACCATTCTCGGGACGGCTAATCGCGGGGACCCGTTCCACTTTCCGACGTTGGACCCGGCCACCGGTACCTTGGTACCGAAGGACCGCTCGGCGGATTTGGTGAAGCGATTTCACGAGGAGGGCTTCGAGGCGCTGATTGCGATCGGCGGCGACGGTTCGCTCTCGTTGGCGCACAAGCTCGGCGGGCTCGGTCTTGGACAGGTGGTGGGCGTGCCCAAGACGATCGACAACGACGTCGCTGGTACCGATATCACCTTCGGCTTTGAAACCGCGGTTTCGATCGCAACCGAAGCGATCGATCGACTTCACACCACCACCGAGTCGCATGAGCGCGTGATGGTGGTCGAGCTGATGGGGCGACACGCTGGGTGGATCGCGATGGTCGCAGGCGTGGCCGGCGGCGCTGACGCCATCCTGATTCCGGAGGTCCCCTACGACCTGCAAGCCGTCGCCGCCAAGGTGCTGCAACGCGAACGACGCGGTCGGAAGTTCTCGATCATCGTCGTGGCGGAGGGAGCAAAGCCGATCGGCGGCAGCATCACGGTGCGTTCGGAAGGAGACGTGTTTCGTCGCGTGGAGGTGCTCGGCGGAGTGGCCGAGAGCGTCGCCAAGCAGCTCGGTCCGATGACCGGAAAAGAGACGCGCTCGATGGTGCTCGGGCACTTGCAACGCGGTGGTTGGCCTTCGGCGAGCGATCGCGTGCTCGCCCTACGCTTTGGCGCGGCCGCCATAGGCACACTCGCTACGACCAAGGAAAGCGGCATGGTGGCCATGCACAACAACGCGGTTACATTGGTGCCTTTCTCCGAGGTTGCAGGCAAGACACGGTCTGTTCCAACGACGGGAGGAATCCTAGAAACAGCTCGTTCGCTGGGGATCTGCATGGGTGACGAGCCTTCAGGTCACTTCGACACCTGAGTGTTTGACCCGCGAGGCAATGCCCCGATATCGTTCTCTCGCTTTTCCACCGCGCGTGGATGCAGGAAGCTCCGACAAGATGACGAAGGTTCTCGTTTTCGAGAGTGATGCTGGTTTCGCTGGGGAACTCCGAACTGAGCTAAGCCGCATGGGCTGCACAGTGCAGGTGGTGGATGACGGAAACGCGGGTGTCGCGACCGCCCAACAAGATCCGCCCAACTTGATCCTACTTTCGATCGAGTTGCCCCGAATGAATGGGTTCTCGGTTTGCAACAAGCTGAAGAAGGACCCTCAGCTCAAAGACGTGCCGCTGATCATCATGTCGAGTGATTCGACTGATGAGACCTTCGAGCAGCACAAGAAGTTGCGCACGCGAGCGGAGGACTACGTCCACAAGCCGATCGCGCTGGGCGAGCTGCTCGAGCACATTCGGCGTTTGGTGCCGCTCGGGGATGCCCGCGGCGAGAACGACGACGCGATCAACATCGATGATTCGATCGAGCTGCTCGATGCCGAGGATGTGGAGGAGGCTCCGGTTTCGGTGAGCCCGCCGGCTGCCCCGGCCGCGCCGGCTGCTCCGCCGCGCCGCCCAATGAGCGTCGCGCCCCGAGCTCCGGCTTCGGTCGTCCCGCAGGCGCCGATCTCGGTTTCTTCCACGCCGCTGCGCGGGGAGGCCGAGATCGATGAGTTCATCGGCGACGCGTTTGACCGCTTGATGGGGGATGACGAACCCAAGGCTCCCGTACCGCCTGCGCCCGCTCCCGCGCCGGAACCGCCGGCGCCGGAACCGCCGGCCAAAGTTGAGAGCATTGCTCCTCCTCCGGCGGCCAAGGCCGAGAGCATTGCTCCTCCGCCGGCAGCCAAGGCCGAGAGCGTCGCTCCTCCGCCGCCCGCAGCGGCGAGCGTGCCGCCTCCTGCCAAGCCCGCCTCGCTGGTGCCACCGCCTGCTGCTGTGGAACGCGCCGCCAGCGTTCCGCCGCCTGCGCCATTGCCCGAAGTGCGAGCGGCTTCGGTGCCGCCGCCTCCCGCCGTGCCTGCCGCGGTCGCGCCTGCCGCGGTCACTCCTGCCGCCGTTGCGGCCTCCAATGAAGAGGCCGACAAACTCCGCGTGGAGCTCTCGCGCGCCAAAGACGAGATCGTGCGCTTGTCGAAGGAAGCCGCGGCCGCCAAAGCGCACAGCGCGCGGCTCGAGTCGGACTCGCATGGGCCGAGTGACTCCGAGGTGCTGCGTCGCGAGATCGATGATCTGCGGCAGCGTTTGGCGACGGCTTCCACGGGCAAAGCTGGCGTCTCCAGCAAGGAGTTCCTCGACCTCCGAGAGGCGCTCAACAAAAAAGACAAGGAGCTGATCAACCAGCGCCACGACATCTCGAAGAAAGACAAGGAGCTGATCGACCTGCGCGATCTGAACCTTTCGCTCGAGAAAGAGAAGGCGGATCAGGTCGACAAGCTGCTCGAACTCGAGCGGCAAAAGAACGATCTCGAGTCCGCGGTGGATTCACTGCGCGCCGACAAGGACTTGGCGAACAAGCGCGCCGACGACTTTCGCGCACGGCTCGACAAGACGCAGACGAACCTCGCGACGCGCGACGGTGAGCTCACGCAAGCGAAGGAAACGCTGGCGGCCAAAGAGGCTGATTTCGCTGCTACGGCGCAGCAGCTGCGTCAGGAGAAAGCCGACGACATCGCGCGGACCGTGGCTGACAAGGACTCCGCCCTGGCCGCTGCGCTAGCCGATGCGGCACGTGAAAAGGCCGAGGCGCTACGCGCGGAGAAGAGCGCGCATGAGGCGGCTACGCGCGAGGCCGAGGCCAAGCACCAAGAGGCTGTCGTTCAGCTCAAAGACCTGCACACCGGCCAGACCGCGCGCCTCAACGAGACGCATGAAAAGAAGGTCGAGGAGCTCAAGTCCGCTCATGCCGCCGCGGTCGCCGCCGAGGAGGACGCTCACAAGCAGGCGATGGCCAAGCAGCTCGAGGAGTGGCAAGCCAAGCTCGCTGAGAGTGAAGCGACCCGCGCCGCGGAGAAGTCGAGCGCCGAGGCGGCGCTGGCAAAGCGTGAGAAGGAACTCACCGAAGAGCGCGAAGCCGAGAAGGCACGCGGTGAAGCAGCGCTCGCCAAGCGTGAGAAGGAGCTGACCGAAGAGCGTGAGGCCGCGGTCAGCAAGCTCGAGGGTGAGCGCGACGCCACCGTCAAGTCGCTCACCGAACAGGCTGAAGCAGCGAAGGCCAAGGCCGACGATGAGATCAGCGCCCTGAAGGCCAAGCTAGCCAGCACCGAAGGCGAGCTCGCCAGCACCCAGGCTGAAAAGAAGGACACGGAGCAACGCCTGGCCGATTCGATCGCGGCCGGTGAAAAGCTCAAGGCCGAGCTCGCGACCCGCACCTCGGAGCGCGACGACACGAAGCAGGAGTTGGAGGCGACCAAGACCGACTTGGCTGAAACCAAGACCGCGCTCAGCGATACAAAGTCCACGCTGTCCGAGCGCGATAGCAAGGTGGCCGAGCTCGAACGCACGTTGCAAGCCAAAGAGGCGGATCTCGAGAAGGCCCAGGGCGAGATTGAGCTGCTCAGCGGCTCGCTCTCGGTCGAGCGTGCGCGGGTGGAGAAGGCTCGCCACAAGTGGGGCGAGGACAAGGCCTCGCTCGACCGTGCTCGTCAGGCGCTGACCAGCGCGCTCGAGCGGATCGCCGAAGCCGAGGCGCGCAAACTCGAGGAGTAACTGCTGCGCGGAGCGTCCGCCCGCTGTCTACCAGCGGCGGACGCAGCCTCAGGTCCGGTCGCCGAGCAGGCTCTCGGGCCTGAAAGCGCGCGGCAGCAGCGTCTCGAGGGTGGTTTCGTAAAACGTTTCGCGAGCGTCTGCGCCGACTAGGCGAATCGGCAAATCGCGGGCGAACTCGGCCAGCACCTGCCTGCACATTCCGCAGGGCGTGCCGGCCTCTTTGCCCCGCGTCACGATGGCGATGGCGATCGGCTTGGACTCGCCGGCCGCGACCATGCTGACGATGGCCGTGCGTTCCGCGCAGACGGTGAGGCCGTAGGAAGCGTTCTCGACGTTGCAACCAGCGAACACGCGGCCGGAGGCCGTGAGGACCGCGGCGCCGACGTGGTAATTCGAGTACGGCGCGTAGGCTCGAGCTCGCGCTTGTTCGGCTTGTTGCAGCAACGCTTCCCAGTCGATCGGCTGGGTCATTGCGCCGGCACCAAGCGACCCACGTTGGCGATCCAGCCGGCGAGCAACGATTCGAAGCGGCTCTTGGTCGAGCGCGCCGTCTCCTCGACCTCGGCGTGATCGAGTTCGCCTTTGGAGATGCCGGCCGCGAGGTTGGTGATGCAGCTCATCGCGCCGACGAGCACGCGTTGGTGCCGCAGGGCGATCACCTCCGGCACCGTGCTCATACCGACGGCGTCAGCACCGATTACTCGCAGCATGCGGATCTCGGCTGGGGTCTCGTAGCTGGGGCCCAACATCGCGGCGTAAACACCTTCACTGAGCGGTACTCCGAGCTCCTTGGCGGCGTCCGCCGCTGCGGCGCGCACTTGGGCGGAGTAGGCCTCGGTGAGATCGGGGAAGCGCGGTCCCCAGGCGTCGACGTTCGGCCCTGCGAGCGGGTTTCTGCCCATCAGGTTCAGGTGGTCACGCAGCACCATCAAGTCCCCGGGAGCCATGCCGTCGCGAATGCCGCCGGCCGCGTTGGTGATCAGCACCGCCTTCGCGCCGAGGCGCGAGAGCAGCCGCGCACCGAACACGACCTTGTGCATCGCGTGGCCTTCATAGGCGTGAACACGGCCTTGTAGACAGACCACCTCGACCGCGCCGACGCGGCCAAGCACCAAATTCCCCGCGTGACCCACCACCGCCGATTGCGGCATGAACGGGATCTCGGCGTACGGAATCGAGACGCGCTCCTCGAGCGTGTTGGCGAAGCTGCCGAGGCCTGAACCGAGGATGAGCCCGACCCGCGGCACCAAGCTGGTTTTGGCTTGGACGTAGGCGGCAGCCGACTCGAGCTCCTGCAGGCTCGAGCTCTCGTCGTTGGCTTCGTGGCGGGGTGCGGTGGAGGACGCGGGGAGTGTCATGGCCCACGAAGACTAAACGCTTCCGTCGAAAGGGGGGAACGTGTTAGCTTGCCGCCCCGATTTCAGCCGAAGGTTGGAATTGATCCTTTCAATCCTTCCGCTGTCAGATCCGCACCATTCGCGGAATTCCTTCAAGGACGACCATGAGCAACAAGTTCGCCGATCTCATCAAAGAAAAGAAGCTCAACCCCAAGCGACTTCTCGCGATCTCGGTTGAGCTCGAGAAGCTCCGCCCGGTTGACCGCGCCGCCAAGTTGGCGAAGCGCACGGCGAAAGCCAAGATCGCTGCCGGTAAAGAGGACAAGAACGCTGCCCCGATCGCCAAGCCCCGCAGCGGCCGGCCCATCACGCCCCGCGCCATTGAAGCCGCGCTCGCCGGCAAGGCCCTCACCGGCCCGCAGAAGACGCGCCTGCTCAAGGCCGTGAACGCCCTGCTCGAGGTGAAGAAGGCCCCCGCAGTTGAGCTCAGCGCCCTCTTCTGAGCAACACGGAGCGCCGCTCCAAGGCGCGCCCTGAACGACGAGCGATCTCGCAAGAGGTCGCTCGTTTGCTTTTGTGCGTTGATGGTTCGTGCGTTGTGGGCCCTTCGCTCAGCCCTCGCTCGCGGCCGCTTCAACAACGTTCAAGACGTTGTGGCCCAAGCCGGAAGCGATGAGCCACGCCCGCTCGCCCGGCAAGCGTTGGGCCTGCAGAAAGGGCCACGGGCCGCTGAGCAAATGCCTGCCGGTTGCGTTAACCAGCGCGCACTCAAGCGCTGAAAGACCCAACTCGCGGCCGAGCGCCGAGCGACCGCTCACGAGAAATTCTGGCGCCTCCTCATTCGTCGACGGCTCGTTCGCGGCCTCGCCCTCGGCGAGCGGGAGCGGAAGCCTTTGCTGCGTTACCGCTCCGCCGAGCGCGCTCAAGAGCTCGAGCCGGCCCGCCGTGAAGCGAAGATCGAGCAGCTCGCCCTCGAACCGCAGTTCGCCCAAGGTTCGCAGGTCGCCGGTGGCAAAGACGCTCACCGTGCGATCGCTGCAGACCGCTGCGAGCAGGCGCTCGTCGTCGGAAGGGTGTAGCGAGCCGACGCTGGCCGCGAGCGTGACCGAGCCCACTTCGCGCGTCCCGAGCAGGCTCCAAAGTCGCACCGTGAAGTCGCGCGCGCCCGACACCACGAGCCCGCTTTTCGCGAGGAACAACGCGCTCGTGATCGCCGCGCTATGGCCTTTGAATTCGGCCGCCCGACGCAGGCGCTCGGCGGTTCTGCGGAAGAGCGTAAGCTGGCCGTCCTGGGCGCCTGCGACCACCATGCGGCTGGTCAACGCCAGCGCCGCAACGCTCGTGTCGAAGGCGCGCTCACGCAGCTTGCTGCGACCCTCGGCGCGCACGAAGAGCTCGACGTTGCCATCGTGGTAGCCAAGCGCGAATTCGTCCCCGCGCGGTGAAGTCGACATGCAGTTGATGCGCCTGTTGGGCTGCTCCGCTTCGGTCGGTTGTGCGCTCGCGAGCTCGTGCGAGCGGGCGGTGCGATCGGTTCCGGCGCTCCAGAGCGTCTGCTTGGGCCCGAAGGCCAAGCTGTTGATCCAACCTTCGTGCGCAAGGAGCGAGTGCGTGTGCACCAGCGCTCCACCCGCGCGGCTCACGAGCTGCAGCTTGCCGCTGCTGCCCGCGCAAGCAATGCCAACCGCGCGCTGCGCCTCCGATGGCTCCCTGTCGAAGGCGGCTGCAAAAAGATGCTCGCTCGCAAAGCTCAGCTCGCCGCGCAGCTCGAGCCTGGGCGCGCCCAAAACTGAGCTCGTGGCAAGCCATTGCAATACGCCGTCGTGCCGCGCGACAAGCCATTCGCCCGCGTGATGGTCGACGGCCCATACGCTGCTCTCCAATTGTGACTCAACGCGCTCGTGGGCGGCCTCGCCCCCGCGGAACTTCGAGCTGGAGGCGAACAGGCTAAGCCCGCCGCGGGAGCAGCCCACGAGCAACAGCTCCTCATCGAGCGCAAGGCACGTCACTTCGGCGTGGGCCTGGCCCTGCCACAAAAGCTCGCGGCTCGGTGAGTAGACGCGCACACAACCGTTGCGCGCGCCGGTTGCGAGGTTGCCTTCGGGTGAGAACGCGATCCCCCAAACCGGAGCACCGTGCGCGAGCTTTGCGATCTCCTCGCCGCTTGCGGCGTCGAGCAGCAGCGCGTGCTCATCGGTGCCGCACGCGAGCGTTCGACCATCGGGTGAAAACGCGACCGCCAGCGCCCGCCGCGAACTGACCGTGATGCACGCGAGCTCAGCACCGGTCATGGCGTCCCACCGTCGCAGCGTGCCGTCGGCCGAGCAGGTCGCTACGGTGCCGCCGTCCGGGCTCAGCGCCAGACTCAATACCTCGGCGCCGTGCGCGCGGAGCAGCAACGCCGGCTGGCCTGCTCGGGCCGCATCACGGTGAAGCGCTCGCAGCCAAGGCCGAGTGGCGGTGGGGCCTTCGATCCCTTCGAGCGAAAGCACGCTGCGTAGCGCCTCGGGCCGCTCGGCCAAGAGCGCACCATGCCTGCGCAAAGCGTCGAAGTGTGCCGACTCAACCAACGCGAGGTCGGCCAGTACCTCGGGCAGGAGCCCCGCCTGAAGCCGCGCCTCGAGGCCGTTCACGTCTTCCGCGAGCGCGCGGGCCGCGGCTCGTTCGTCGGCCTGCCACAGATGGCGGACGTGATGCCGCTGCGCATAGCCATCCTGGTTGCGCGCGCACACAGCTGCGAACGCGCGGTGGAGTCGGCGAACGTCGTCGCTGCCGAGCACGCTCGTGTGCAAAAATTCGGCGAGGCCGCCGTGCCAAAGCCGCAGCTCCCCCGACTCCGCGCGTTCAATCCCGGCGCTCAAATTCTCGAGCGCGGCGCGACAATCACGCAGGCTCGCGGCGCTCGGCGAGAGTTGCGCGAGCACCTCGTGGACACGCTCGAGTCGAATCGGCTCGGCGGCGAGCGCGAGCACTTCGCTCAGTCGCTGCGTGAGCTCACCTCCTGCGTCGCGTGCTTCGAGCAGCAACCCTTCGAACAAAGCCTCATTCGAGGCGGCCACCGCTGCCTGCGAGAAGTCGTCATCACGCGCCCAGCGGTTCAAACTTCGGACCACGAGCAGCGGACTTCCGCCGGTGGTCTCGTGCAGCTGCGCGAGCTGCTCCACGCTCGGCTTGCGCGTGCGCTCGTTGAAGCGGGCTGCCGCGACGAGCTCGGTTTCGCTCCGCGAAAAGGGCGGCAAGCCAAGCTCGAATAGCGCGGGCAGGCGCATCCGCAGGCTGGTCAGCAGCGAGAGCCGCGGCCGCCCCGAAAGCACGAACAGCACGCGGGCCGGCAAATGGGCGGGGAGAAAGGAGAGCGCTCGCTGCGCGTTATCGAGCTCATCGAGCCCGTCGAGCACGAGCAGCACCTGCTCGCGCTCTTCGCTCAACCGCTCGAGCGCCCGCACCAGCTCATTCGTGAGATCGTCGGCGGAGGCCGCGTGCAACGCGTCGAGCGCAGCCGCGGAGCTCGCGTGCGAGGTCTTCGCCAGGGTCTGTCGAATCAGCGCCGCGATGAAGCGCTGCGGCTCCTTGTGGCTCTTCACGAAGTGAAAGGGCGCATCAAAGCGGCGCGAAAGTTCGGCGAGCAACGCTGATTTCCCCGAGCCCGGCCCGCCCAGGACCACCGCGTAGCCGCTGCGCTGCCTCTCCTCCTGCTCGCGGAGCAACGTGGCAATCGCTTGCTCACGCCCGCAGAATTGAGCCACGTGGGCGTCGCGTTCGGCTCGCGCATGGGGCAGCGCGTGATCGTTTGCTTGCGTCACCCGGCGAGTGGACGGGGCTGCGGCTGGTTCGTCAACCGCCCGTTCAGCGCCCACCAAGGCTGGTCGTCAGTTGGCCGGATCGCGATCGGCGTGCTAGCGCAAGGGGGATGTACCGCCGTTCTGTGATGCTTGCAGCGCTGGCCGGGCTTTTCGGCCTCACGGTTGCGGGCGTCGCCGAGAGCGCGCCGGAGGAGAACCCTCCGCCCGGGTCGATGGTGGAGCTCCACCCCAAGAGCGCGCCCTTCCCGACGAAGGACAGCACCTACAAGGACGACACCGTCCTCGCCTTCATCCCGGAGCACTTCAAGTTCCCGGCCAGCGGCAAGGTGGACGTGATCGTTCACTTCCACGGTCACAAGGGCACCGCGCACCGGGCGATTCGCGGCCACATGCTTCGTGAGCAGCTCAACAAGAGCAAGCAGAACGCCATCCTGGTCGTGCCGCAGGGCCCGGTGATGGCCTCCGACGGTGACTTCGGCAAGTTGATGCGGAAGAACGGCCTGTCCAAGCTCCTGAACGAGGTGCTCGGCTCGCTCGACAAGGGCGACAAGCTCGGTGGCAGCGGCAAACCGAAGCTCGGCCGCGTGATCGTTTCGGCGCATTCCGGTGGCTATCGCGCGGCAGCGATGGCGATCAAACACGGCGGCGTGGATCTGCGCGAGGTCTACCTGTTCGACGCGCTTTACGGTGAGCTCGAGCAGTTTGAGGCCTTCGCAGCCAAAAAGAAGAAGCTCGTTAGCTACTTCGTCGGCGGTGAGCCGATGACCAACAGCTTGGCCCTCGCCGATACCCTGAAGGGCCGGGGCGTGAAGGTGCTGGTGGAGAGCGGTGACGTGCGGCTCGATCGCGAGGACCTGGTGAAGGGGAAAGCCTTGTTCCTGCGCGGTCGGGCCAGCCACGGCACGGCGACGTTTGAAGAAGGCGCGCTGCGAGACTGCCTGTTGGCCAGCTGCCTCAAAGGCAACGGAACCAAAGACTGGCATCAGCAAAAGGACAAGAAGCGCTAGCCGCCCTCTTGCGAGTCGGCCGCCCCCGTCCCCCCGAAGCTGTCCCCCGAAACCGAACCGCAGCTAGATCAGTCGCCGACGTCCGGAGTCGCTCGGGCGCTCCTTCAAATCCACGACAACCAACAGGACCGTGAGGCAAATGACGATCGCCAAAAGCATGCTCGTTCTCTCGCTCCACAGAAACCAGCGGGCCAAATTCTGTGCAGATTAATGGCGAAAAAGGTGAGGGTTTTGCCCACATCCCAGATCTCAAGGCGTCAGCGGGCCCGAGATCGTCAATCGGCCCGCGCTACGCCTTCGATGGGCTGTATCAACCTTTGGTTGAATGCCCTCCCTTCGCACTGCATCGGAAACGGGGATGGCGCAGCAAGCATCGGCCCTTCAGACCTCTGCCAAAGAAATCAGCGTGGATGGCCTTCGCGGCCGCCCGGCTGTTAGTCTCGTGACCGTGCAAGCTGACGTGAATGACGTGCTCGAGAAGGCCAAGGCGGGAGACCGCGAGGCCTTTCGTGAGCTGTTCCGGCGTCACCGTTCGGACGTTGCACGGCTCGCCTACCGAATGTTGGGCAACCAGACCGACCTCGAGGACGTGATCCAAGAGGTCTTTCTGCAGGTCCACCGCAGCCTCGCGGATTTTCGCGGCCAGTCGAAGTTCTCGACCTGGTTACATCGCGTCACCGTGAACGTGGTGCTGATGAATCGGCGAGCCGCGCGGTCGCGGCCTGTTTTCGCCCCTGAGGCGATCAGCGATGAAGAGGTTGAAGGCGGTCACCGCCCGGATGAAGAGGCCTCGCGCAACGAGCGGATGGCCGCCTTCCGCCGCGTGCTCGAAAAGCTGCCCGAAAAGAAGCGGACGGTGTTCGTCCTGCATGAAATTGAAGGCCTGCTCCCGGCCGAGATCGCTGAGATGGTGGATGCTCCGGTGCTCACCGTGCGAACCCGCTTGTTCTACGCCCGCCGTGAACTGTGCGAGCTGATGCGCGCCGAGCCGAGCCTGGTGCATCTCGCGAAGACCCTGACCGAAGATCGCGAGGCCGGCCGTGAGTGAGGAATCTCGAGATTCGAGCCCGGACGCGCGGGTCCTGCGGCACTTGGTAAAGGAGTACGAGGCGGAGACGCCGCCGCAACTCGATTGGGACAAGCTGGAATCCCGGCTCTTTGCTTCGCTGGACAACGCGCCGGTTGGGCGCGGTGAAGCAGGCGGCGAGCGCGAGAGCGTGCTGGACGCTGCAGAGCTCGGCCGCAAGTCGGTTACGCCAGCGGCCCAAGTTCAAGACCGGCCGTCTTTGTTCGCACCCCAGGCGAAGGCCAAGAAGCAGCCTGTGTACCTCTACGCTGCCGCCGCTTTTCTCGCCGCCGCAGGCATCTTCGGTTTGCTGGCGGTGCGTTATCGCTCGTTGCAACAGCCGGCTCCCACGTTTGCGGTCAAAGAGGTGGTGGACCCAGCGTCGATCCCCGAGGCGCCCGGGATGTCCGGGTATCGTGAACTGGGCGCGCTCAAGTCGGGAGACGTCGTGGAGGCGTCGGTGGGCGCTGTTGCGTTCGGTCAGCGCGGCGCCGTGGAGTGGACGTTGGCTGCTGGCAGTCGGCTCGTCGTCAAGACGCCGATGGGCGCTGAGAACGTGCACGTCGTCGAGCTCGACAGCGGCTCGGTGAAGGGGCGCGTTCACGAGCAGTCGGCCGTTCGTTTCGTGGTGACGGCCGGGGAGACCGAGGTCGTCTCCTTCAGTGAAGGCGCTGTGTTCACCGTGACGCGGTCCTCCAAGCGCATCGTGGTCCATATGGAGGAAGGCGTTGCCACCGTCGGCAAGCGCAACTCCACGGAAGATCCGCATCGCATTGAAGCGCCGGTTCACGCGGCGTTGGCGCTCGACGGCGTCAGCGGCTTTGAGATCGTCCCGACCGAGACGGTGGAGGCCTCAACCACGCCCAAGTCGGAAGCGAGCCCGATGGACGCGGCACCCGAGGTGACAACGCCAACGGCCAAGCCGAGCCAGCCGGAGGTCCCCAGCGCGCCGGCCGTCAAGACCGGGGCCGCCTCCGCGACCAGCGCTGCGCCGGTGGAGACGCCGGTCGTCAAACGCGGCTCGCTCTCGGCGGCCACAGCCTCAGTGCTGGCGTGCATGAACCAAGCGCGGGCCAAGCAGCGTGAAGAGTCCAAGTCCGACGTCAAGGTGACCGTCTCCTCGACGCTCAAGGTCAGCGTCGACGCGGACGGCAAGGTGAAAGGCCTTTCTTTCAGCCCGCCGCTTGCGCCGGCCTTGCAGAATTGCGGTGTTTCACTGTTCGGGACGACGTTTGAGCCCGGTGAACGAACCGAGCTGATCCCGGTTCAGCTGCAGTAGCCGAGCGCAGCCGCGCAGCACCTTCCACTGCGCAACCTTCCACTGCGCAATCGCTCTTTTCGCGCCATCAAAACTTAGGCAGAACGCGAACATGGCGCACACGATCGAGGTAGCGAAGTCCGGGCGAGCCGCCTGCCGCAGCTGTCGAAAGCCGATTGCTAAAGGGGAATTGCGCTTCGGCGAGGAGACGGTCAACGCCTTCGCCGAAGGCGACATGACCTATCGCTGGCATCACCTCAAGTGCGCCGCCTCCAAGCTCAGCGCCGAGCTGCGTGAGGCCCTCACCGCCTTCGCGGGGGAGGTACCCGAGCGTGAAGAGATCGAAGGCTTGATGGCCAAAGCGGACGCCGCGAAGCCGCCTCCGTTCCCGCACGCCGACAAGGCGCCGACCGGCCGCGCCAAGTGCCTCGGCTGCAGCGAGAGCCTGCCGAAGGGCGCGCTGCGCGTGGTGATCGAGCGCGAGATCGAGCGCGGCATGTCGGTGACCAAAGGCGCCGGCTATCTCCATCCGAAGTGTGCGGCCGGCTACGTTGAAAGTCAGGGCGGCTCGCATGAAGAGCTCACCACCGGGCTTCGGCAGAACACCCGTGATCTGAGCGAGAGCGAGCTCGATCAGCTCTTCGCTGAGGTCTAGTCGCTTGCCGCGCCGCCCCACGACCAACCTCGCCGGCCTCGGTACGACCATCTTCGAGACCATGTCGCGGCTCGCTGAAGCGAGTGGTGCCATCAACCTTGGGCAGGGCTTCCCCGATGAAGGCGGTCCCGAGGGCGTGATCGCTGAGGCCGTGCGCACTTTGCGCGAGGCCAGCAATCAATACCCACCGATGGCGGGCTTGCTCGCGTTGCGTTCGGCGATCGCTCGACACGAACTCGAGTTTTACGGCATTGAACGCGACCCAGCGACTGAGGTGCTGGTGACCTCGGGAGCCACCGAGGCGCTTGCGGCGACGCTGCTTACCTTGGTATCCCCGGGCGATGAGGTGCTGGTCTTCGAGCCGGTCTACGACTGCTATGTGCCAATGATTCAGCGCGCCGGCGGTGTGGTCGTCCCGGTGCGATTGGCTGGGCCTGACTTTCAATTGACCGAAGCTCGGCTGCGCGAGCGCTTGAGTGAGCGTCTGCGCGTCATTTTGCTCAACAACCCGCAGAACCCCTCGGGCAAAGTCTTCACGCGTGAAGAGCTCGCGTTGGTCGTCCGGGTCGCGCAGGAGTACGACGCCATCCTCGTTTGCGACGAGGTGTACGAGCATTTGGTGTTCGGGCCGCATCAACACATCCCTGCGGCTAGCCTCGAGGGCGCGCGCGACCGCACGCTGAAGATCGGTTCGGCGGGGAAGGTCTTCTCGATGACCGGTTGGAAGGTCGGCTGGGTGACCGGGCCCGCCGAGCTCGTCTCGGTCGTCGCGCGGGCTCATCAGTATCTGACCTTCACCACCCCGCCCAACCTGCAAGCGGCGGTGGCTTGGGGCCTCACGCACGAGCGCGCTTGGATCGGCGAGCTCACCCGCTCGCTCGAACAGAAGCGAGACCTCCTAGCGTCGGGGCTGACCGCGCTCGGGTTCACGGTGCTTCCCACCGCGGGCACCTACTTTTTGAACCTCGATCTAGCGGGCTCCGAGTGGGCCGGCCGTGACGAGGCGTTTGCCCGTCACTTGACCGAGCAGCTCAAGGTTGCCGCGATCCCGCTACGGTCTTTCTACGTCGAGTCGCCGTGCTGCGACTTGGTCCGCTTCTGTTTCGCCAAGAAGCATGAAGTCCTGCAGGCGGCGCTGGCGCGGCTCAGCGGTTGATGCGAACTGGCTCCCGTGAGAACAACGGGGCCATGAAAGCGGAATCGAAGAACGTTCTCGGTGGGCCCCTCGCCGATTGCTCCAAGTCTCCCATGACGGGCTTCTTTCGCGACGGCTGCTGCAACACCAGTGACGAGGACGCTGGTTCGCACACCGTCTGCTCGGTCGTGACCGCCGACTTCCTGCGCTTCTCCAAGAGCCGCGGTAACGACCTATCGACGCCTGCCCCACAATACGGCTTTCCCGGCCTCAAGCCTGGGGACCGCTGGTGCCTTTGCGCCTCCCGCTGGCGAGAGGCGCTCGAGGCGAAAGCAGCGCCGCTCGTGGTGCTGACGGCCACCCACGAGCGAGCGCTAGAGGTGATATCGCTGGCCGACCTCAAGCGTCACGCCATCGATATGAATTGACGGTTACTTGGTTGGGAAGCCGCGCTTCTTTAGCAGCGCGGTGACCTCGGGGTCGCGGCCGCGGAATTGACGATAGGCCTCGGCGCGGTCGGTCGAGTTGCCGGGCGCCAGGATGAATTTACGCATCTTGTCCGCGGTGGCCTTGTCGAAGACGTTGCCGGTCGCCGTGAAGGCCTCGCGTGAGTCCGCGTCCATCACTTCGGACCAAAGGTAACTGTAGTACCCAGCCGAGTACGAATCGCTGGTGAACAGGTGATTGAACTGCGGGAGCCTGTGCCGCATCACGACTTCCTTCGGTGCGCCGATGCGCTTCATCGTGTCGCGCTCAAAGGCGTCCGGGTCGATGTTCCCGTCCGCGAGCGTGTGTAACTCCATATCGACGATCGCCGCCGAGAGATACTCGACCGTGGTGTAGCCGGTATTGAACTGGCTGGAGGCTACGACCTTATCCACCAGCGCCTGCGGCATCGGCTTCTTGGTCTTTACGTGCAGGGCGAACTTGTCGAGGACGGGGCGCGTGAGCACCCACATCTCGTGGACCTGCGAGGGGTACTCGACGAAGTCCCGCGGTGTCGAGGCGAGCCCGGGGTAATTGACCTCGGAGAGCAGACCGTGAAGCGCGTGACCAAACTCGTGGAACAACGTTTGGGCATCGTCGAGCGAGATCAGCACCGGCTCCTGATCGCCGCCCTTTTGGAAGTTGTTGTTGTTCGAGGTGATCGGCGTAATCACCTTCCCGGTGAAAGACTCTCGGCCGCGATAGCCCATGGCCCATGCACCGGAGCGCTTGTTCGCCCGGGCGAAGTAGTCACCGTAAAAGAGCCCTACATGTTTGGAGCTGGCTTTGTCTGTTACCTCCCAAACACGAATGTCCGGGCGGAAGGTGGGGACCTTCCCGGTAATTTCGGTAAAGCTCAAGCCGTACAGCTCCCCCGCCATGAAGAAGCTCGCCTGGATCATGTTATCGAGCGCGAAGTAAGGCTTTATCTCCGCTTGATCGAGGCTGTACTTCGCCTTGCGGACCTTCTCGGCGTAATAGAGATAGTCCCACGGCTCGAAGACGAGGTTCTTTACGTCCTTCTTGGCGATGGCGGTCATGTCTTTGACCTCCTCGCCAACTCGCGCGACAGCCGCGGGCCAGACCTTCATCATCAGGTCTTTGGCCTTCTTCGGATCGACGGCCATGGTGTCAGCCATTCGCCAATGCGCGTGCGAGGCATACCCAAGTAGCTTGGCGCGCTCGGCTCGCAGGCCCATGATTTTGCTGATGGTGCTGTTGGCGTCGTTCGCCCCGCCGTTGTCTCCGCGGTTTTTGAAGGACTTCCAAACCTTCTCGCGCAGGTCCCTACGGGAGGAGGAGGCCAAGAAGGGATCGACGCTCGAGCGCGTGTTCATCACCACCCACTTGCCCTCGAGCCCCTTCTCCTTGGCAGCTGCGGCATAGGAGCTTTGCAGCGAGTCGGAGAGGCCGGCGAGGTCCTCCTTCTTCTCGAGTACGACCCAGGTGTTCTCGTCCGCGAGGACCTTGTTACCAAAGTCGATGAACAGCACCGCGAGCTCCTGGTTGATGTCACCGAGCCGCTTCTTGCCCGCCGCATCCAGCTTGGCGCCGGCACGTACATACATATCGAAGGTGCGCTCCACCAAGCGCTTTTGCTCCGCCGTTAGCCCGGCTGAGTTGCGCGCCTCGTACACGGCGGTCAACCGAGCGAACAACTTCTCATTGAAGGTGATAGCGTCATAGGCCGCAGCGATCTTGGGGGACCACTCGCGATCGATCGTCTGGACGTCCTCGGTGTTGAGGTTGCTGGTGAAGACGCTAAACAGCGTCTCGGCGCGCGACTGATGGCGACCTGCGTTCTCCAGCGCAGCCACCGTGTTAGCAAAAGTTGGCGGCTCGCTGCTGTTGGCGATCGCTTCGGTCTCTGCGCTGAGCACGGCGATTCCTAGTTCGAAGGCGGCGGGAAACAGGCTGGGCTTCAGCTTGTCCCAAGGGGGAACACCGCCGTAAGAGCCTTGCCACTCGCTCAGCACCAGGTCCTGGTTCGCCTTGGCGAGAAGGTCGCTCAGGCTAGGCTTCTGCTCCGCCGTGGGAGCAGAAACCGCGGCCGATGCTGTCTTCTGCGGAACCGTTGCAACATTGTGAGAGGGGCCACACGCTAGGAGCATCGTGGCGAACCCTGTTAGCTTGAGGAGTTCGTTCGACATGCGCCCTTGTGCACCGGCCGGCGTTCGGAAGCACGCACTACTAGCCTCAGGGCGCCGAGAACAACGCTACAAGCGACTGCACGAGGTCCTCGTCGAAGGCCTCCCGTGGCAGATCCAAGCCGCTCTCCCGCAGCCGCTGGAACGCCGCCAGGGAGCCGAACAATACGCTCGCGGTGCGGAGCATTCGCAGCGGAATGAGCCGGCTATCTTTCATTCGTAGGTAAGGTCCCAACCGCTGCATCAACTCGGAGGCGCCAGGGCCGTTGGCGGCGCGCAGCGAGGGCAGCGGGTAGCTCTTGCTGAAGGATAGCTCCGCGCAAATTTGAAGGTACTGCGGCCCCCCGTCTGCGTCGTCGAGCTTGGCGGCCAAGGGCGTGACGAGCACCCTGACGAGATTCTCCAGCGACTCGCCCCCTTGCGCTTGCAAGGCGGCGATCTGTGCCGGGAAGGCCGCGTCGACGGGGTCAGAGTGCCGGCTCAGCAGCGCCTCCAAGAGATCTCTCTTGTCACCGAAGTGATAAAGCACGGCCGAGTGGTTGCGCTGCCCAGCGTGCGCAGCCACTTCACGTAACGACACCGCGTCCACTCCACGTTCGGCAAAAAGAGCCTCCGCTGAGCGAAGAATTGCAAGCTGAGTAACCTCGGCCTTCACGACTCCATGGTTAGTGCGTTTGGTCGCACTTGTCATCGCTCATGCGCGGCGCCGCATGATGGTGGTCATCATACCGCCATGACGGCTTGCTCTCCGTCCGAGAACCCTTCGGATAACCTTGTAAGGATCAAAGCTGAGCGGCGCCGTGGCCGAACAATCGCTATGCGTTTAAGCTGACTCCTCCAAGTCTGCTCCAGTGGCGGCCAGAACCGACTTTAGGGCGAAAAAAGACTTCGAATCAGCTACGGTCACGCCTGCGCTTCGGCGCCCCGCCGCGTGAACCTCGTATTTTCTCTCTCTGCTGCCGCCTGCTTGCTCGGGCTCTTTTTTGCCGGGTTTTCGTGGTTTATGGCGCGCGCTCCAGGCCTGGGCCAGCTGAACGCTTTCGGCTGGTCCTGTCTCACCGGCGCAGCGTATGCGGCTTGCAACTCCGTCATGCTGGCTCCTGTTTCACCCGAGGTGGGCGTGTGGACCTGCCGCGTGAGCATGGTGATTGCCGGAATGCATGGGGCCTCCTGGTTCTTTTACCGCGCAGCGCGCGAGCATCGGTCGCTCTCGCGTATTGAGCAGGGGCTGGTCGCTTTTGGGGTGGGCGGTGCCCTGCTGGCGTTGATACCAAACGCTCTCTATGGAGATCCCTGGGAACACCATATCCCGTGGCTTGGGGTCACCTACCAAGATGCACGCGCCACCACGCTTGGGGAACTCTGTTTTGCGTACTTTGCTTTGGCGCTCTGTTTGCCGTTCTTTCGGAGCGTTCGGGCGCTCTCTGCTGGTGACCGGACTGAACTAGCAGACACGGTAGGAATGGGGCTCTTGCTACTTGCCGGGGTGAATGATGGCCTGGTTTCGTCGGGCATTTCCCCGCTCCCCTACTTATTAGATCTGGGTTACTTGCTATTGATCTGTTCGGTGGCTGCGTCCCTCGCGGCGCGCTTCCGGGCCACTACGATTCGCTTGGTCGAAGCGCAGGCCGAGCTCTTGAAGCATGAACGGCTCGCTGCGCTAGGCGAAATGTCGGCCGTGGTAGCGCATGAGGTGCGCAATCCGGTGGCTGTCATCTTCAATGCCTTAGCGACGATCCGCAAGCAGTCACCGTCGGAGGCTCAGCGCGCGGAGCTCCTCGAGATCGTCGAGGAGGAGGCTGGCCGACTCAATCGCATGGTCTCCAATCTGCTCGAGTTCGCCAGGCCGCGCTATGTCGCAATGTCGCTCGTCGATCTGCCCAAGTCGGTGAGCAGCGCCGTGCAAGGTGCCTCTGCTGCGCGGGCGGGTGATCAGCCTGCTAGCCCCGGGTCGATCGTCGTTCGGCTCGCGCAGGATCTTCCCCCGCTGCAGTGCGACCCGGAGCTTTTGCGCCAGGCGCTGATGAACCTGATCTCAAACGCTCTACAATCGCCGGGTCGACGCGGGCCGGTCGTGGTGGAAGCCACGCTGGATGCACCGCGTAACCGCGTCGAGCTTTCTGTCATTGACGATGGCGAGGGTGTTCAGCGAGAGGATGAACAAAGGATCTTTCATCCTTTTTTCACCACGCGCCCAACCGGGGTAGGGCTAGGCCTTCCCGTGGTGATGCGTATCGCTGAAGCGCACGGAGGAGAGCTCGTCTATCGCGGGACAGCCGGTGGCGGCGCCACCTTCACCCTTTGTTTGCCTATTGGTGCCTCCGCGTCAGCGCCGCAGTCGTAGAAAGCCAGCGCGGTCGAGTTCCACAGCGTTCTCTTTCAGCAGTTTGCCGACGGCGCGTTTGAACGACTTTTTGCTCAAGCCAAACCAACGGCGCAGCTCTTCGGGACTCGACTTGTCCCCGAGCCGAGGTACGTCGGCTCGGGCGATGACCTCGAGGATCTTGGCTGCGTCATTGACGACCTCTTCGTGGGGAAGGGCTCGTAGCGATAACTCCAATTTGCCATCCGCCAAGACGCGGCTAACTCTGAATCTTGCGGCTTGCCCGCGCGCGAGGTTGTGCGGTTCTGACGCTGGGACCATGCCCACGGCGCGGCGCTCCAGAATAACGAATAACCCCTTGTCCTGCTCGTTGCGCCAAGCCTCCCCTTGCAGGTAGTCGCCCGCTTTTGCGGCGATCGAGTTCTGCCGCAAGAGCTCCGCCACGCGCGTCGTACCTATCAATCTTCGTGACGCGTCCAGCTTGATCCCAACCGCATAGCTCCCACCCACGTTCAATTCGCTGGTCTGTTCAGCGAACGGTACGAGCAGCTCTTTGGCCATGCCCCAATCCACGAAGGCGCCAAAGTCTGTGCGGGCGGTAACCTTGAGAAACGCGACTTGCCCGCGCTCGAGCTTGGGGCGCCGAGTCGTGGCGATCGGTCGCGCTTCCGAGTCGAGGTGGACGAATACCTCGAGCTTGTCACCGACCTCTGCACCTTCCGGAACCTCCGGCCCGATCAGCAAAACGGTTGAATCGGGCCGGCTGTCGTCAAACGCGCCGACGTCCAAGAATGCCCCCGGCGGACCAAATCGTTTGATCGGGAGAGTGACGGTCGTAGCAAGCAGGTCGTCGAAGGCCATGCGTCGACCCTACACAACTGCAACACGAGCGGCCATCCTCGAACCGTGTGCGACGCTCAGTTGCAGCACTTGAGCGCTTGCGGTTTCCCACAGCTCATTGGGTCGGGGTCACATTGATTCAACCAAGGCAACAGTGGTCCGAGCGTAACGTCCTTGCTACTGGTATGGAGCAGCCGCCCGCCCAGGTCTCGAGCTTCGACGTAAATCTCCGCTAAAGCGCCCTCGTTCGCCTCGGGGGGTAGCTCAATCCCGTCAGCCAATAGCGCGTAAAAACCCGCCGCTTGATTGGAGTGTAGAGTCACGACTCGCTCTCCCGCCGAGGCGAACGGAACTCCGTTGGGAGCTCGTGCTGCAACCAGGACCTGAAGTTCGCTTGGGCAGTCCTCACATAGGATCGCGGCCCATAGGTGAACCCCGCCCTGGGGACCGGCCACGCGGGGAACTGTTTGCCCCGCCCTTAGAGACTCAAAGCATACTTCTCCGGTTCCGATCTCGAACGCGGCTGTCGCACCGACCTCACCGCAAGGCGACGGCGCAACGCCGCTGGTCGCGCCAGCCCCATCAACGGCGCTTGAGCCACCGCGTCCTCCGTCGTCGAGGGTGTCGCTCTCGCTCAGAAGGCAGCTCGAAAGCAGCAGGTAAAGTGCTGCCAAGCGCGTCGTGGTTGGGCGAACTGCCACGAGGCCATCCTTGCTGCAGCGTTGACTTTGGGCAAGGTGCATCAGAGCGCGGGGTCGAAAGTAGCGTTAGGAAACCTTTTCGTTAAGGTTACCCCATGTGTGCCGTTCCCATCGGTAGTGGTGCCTATGACAACCGCGCCTTACCAGAGTGCTCCTCCTCCCAGCTTTGCGCGGCCAGCCATGCCAGCCAACGAGGAGAGCCGCTTGGCGGCGCTTCACGCGCTCTCGCTGCTCGATTCGGGCGCTGATAGCCGCTTTGATCGGCTGACCGAGCTGGCCGCAGACTTCTTCACCGTACCCATCGCAGTCGTAAGTTTGGTCGACGCTAATCGACAATGGTTCAAATCGGCCTGTGGCCTGAGCGTGAAGGAAACTCCGCGCGACATCTCCTTTTGCGGACACGCGATTCACGAGGAGGCGCTTTTGGTGGTGGAGGACGCCACGCTCGATCCCCGGTTCGCCAATAACCCGTTGGTCCTTGGGCCGCCGCACGTTTGCTTCTATGCGGGCGCCGTGCTGCGAGACGTGTCGAGCCACGCCATCGGTACGCTCTGCCTCATCGATAGCAAGCCAAGGGTCTTCTCCGAGCAGGATAGGCGCCGGCTCGTTTCCTTCGGCGAGTTGGTAGAGCAAGAGGTGGCTCACCACACCGACATCCTTCACTTGCGCGGCGTGCTTACCCAGCTCGAACTCGAGACAACGCTCTGAGCAAGCCGACAACGCTCTGAGGCAAGCCACTGGACGAAAAAAAGCCCAACCTCCGAAGAGGTTGGGCTTTCCGTTATCAACCCGCTGCTGAACCCGAGGGCTCAGCTACGGCTTGATGAGTCTTACCAGCGGTTTCCGCCGCCACCGCCACGGCCGCCGCCGCCGCTGCGACCGCCGCCACCGCCGCCGCCACCACCGCCGCCACCGCGGCTCTGGCGCTCCTCGGCCTCATTGACCTTGAGCGGACGGCCGTCGAGAAGGGCGCCGTTCATCTCACGGATGGCCTTCTGGGCTGCTTCTGCAGTGCCCATGGTCACGAAGCCGAAGCCGCGCGATTGGCCGGTCTCACGATCGGAGACAAGATGCACGTCCGTGATTTCACCAAACGCCGAGAAGGCGTTGCGGACGGAGTCCTGGTTTGCGTTAAAGGAGAGGTTGCCGACGTAGAGACGATTGCCCATGAGATTCTCGATTCGTAGAAACGGCCTGCGTAAGTTGCCATCCAATCAGCCGTGGGATCGGAAGGAGGGTTTTGGAACTTCTTCCTCAACCCTCGCGTCGTTGCCTTTTGCAGCGAGGTCCGCGGTCCCGGAGTGAAGCGAGAGAGCGTCGTCGTGTAGCGGGAAACTTGCCTGAGACACGTTCGTAAGTCGGAAGCGTGGTGCGCGCAAGGAAGTCTTTTCAAATCACGACTTATTCTCGCGAACGACGACGGGCAGCGCTCAGGGCTCGAGCAGCGAACTCGGCGGGGCGGGACAGTCGAGCGTACGGATGAAGGCCACCAGGTCGTCAACGTTGCGGCCCACGTTCACGCCATCGAGCAACGGATCGAGCTGGCCAACCTGTGCGCCGTTGTTCCCTTGCCCGTCGTTGTCCCCTTGTCCGTCGTTGTCCCCACCTCGGCCGCCGCGACGATAGGTATTTCGAATGAAGCCCTCGAGGGTTTCGTGTTCGCCGGTGTGGCCGAAGAAGCGACGTTGGCCAGCCCCTCGAAGACTGGCGGTTCGGAACGCACCTCGGGTGCCGGTCTCACCGCTCATCGAAGCGAGCTTCGCGGCGCCCGCCGCAGGGTCGTCGGAGTAGCTACCCGCGCCATTGAACGGATTGGCGAGAAGCGCCGGAATCGCCCGTTCTCGACCGACATCCTGGGCGTTCTCACTCAAACCCAAGTTGTGGAACTCACCATCGGAGAACGCCTTGCCGCTGTGGCAGCGTACGCAGCCTTCCTGCATGAAAGCCGCGGCGCCGCTGGTCTCTTCGTCGGTCAATTCGATTTCCCCTCGCACCCACTGATCGAAGCGGGTTTCGGTGCAGAGCAGCTTTCGTTCGTAGGCCTCAATCGACTTCCCGACATTGCTGAAGATGCGCTGTGCGACGTCTTTTTGGGCGTCGGTCATCGATTGCCATTCGGCCGAATCGGGCTTTGCTCGTGCGGGTAAGTCGCTCAAGTCGGGGAGCGGACCAAAGACTGCCTCGTAGTCTGTGCGGTAGTGCTCTGCGATGAAGTGAGCCACCTCGTTGCGAGTGAAGTCCATTTCTTTCGGGTTCTCGAGCGCCATGAGCGGTTGCAGCCAAAGCGAATCTGCGCCGCCGTCCCACAAGAAGAAGGTCTGCATCGCCGCAGCGGTAACTGGCATCGCGTGCCGCGCGCCGAGCTGGCCCTCCACGCCCTCTGATCGCGGCCTCGGGTCCGAGAAGCCTTCGTTGGGGTCGTGGCAGGAGGCACACGCGACCTCCCCCGTTCTGCTGAGTCGCTGGTCGAAGAATAGCTGTTGTCCGAGCGCTGCCGCCTCCGGGTTATCCGCATAGGCGTTGGTGCTCGAAGGCGGCAAATCGCTCGCCACGAGCTCCATCTGCAGCAGCTCTTCTTCGTTCGCGGTGTCGAGGTCGCGACCATCGCCGTCGCGCTCGCAGGCGAACAAGACCAAAGCGGAGAAATACGGCAGCAACGCGCGCATACGCATAATAGGGCTACTTCCTTTCGTGCTGACTTGCGCCGCGTCGCCTTGAACAGGTTCAAAACCTGCGAACGAGAAGGCTCCCCGTCGTCCCGAGGCGCGAGTCAGTCATCGTGTTTGTTTGTGTTGGCCGCTGCCCAACAATCCCTTCACCGTCGACTGCGGATTCTGCACTATCGGTCGCTGGCGCAGCCTGTAGGACATCGGCGGCAGCGAGTTTTGGGCGGGTATCGAGCTGAAGTCCGCAGCGCAAAGCGCCGTGTTAGCTTCCACAAAATGATGCGCCAACAAGGTCTATTGCTCGTTACGTTCGTATCTTTCTCGCTTGGTTGTTCGAGCGAGGCCGCTCCCACCACCGGGGCCAAGAGCTCCGCACCCGCCGTGAGCGGTAGCAGCTCAGCGGCAGCATCCGCCTCTGCAGCAGGCATGAAAGGTAGCAAGGGCTCGGCACCCGGCGGTGACGCTGCGGTCCCCGAGGCGCCCGCGGGAGAGCCGGTTCCGGTGTTCAAGTCGCATGAGCTCCCCGCCCCGAGCAAGCCGGTCGCGGGCTTCTTGCCGAACACCGGCGGCTTCAAGTTCCAGAACTACGGCAATGACAAGGGCTACCGGAACCTAACGTCCTTGGAGCTGCGCCGAATGTTCGGCGACAAGGTCTGCGCAAGTTTGGAGGGCGAGGTCTGCATCCTCACGCCGCAGGCCGAGCAATGGATGGAGCAGCAGAACAAGGGCATGGGAGGTGGGCACTGCGAGGGCTTTGCAGCGTTGAGCGTGCTCATGCAACGAGGCCAGATTGACCCTGCGCTGTTTGGCGCGTCAGGGGCGTTTGCCTTGGAGATCGACGGCAATGAGAAGTTGCAGCGCGAGATTGCCTATTGGTTCGTGACGCAAGGCGTCCTGCCGATGGCTCAGGCAGAAGACAAGACGCTGACCCCAACGGAGGTCGTCGCCAAGATCGACGCCGAGCTCAAGAGCGGCAATGAGTCCTACACGCTTGGTATCTACCAGCCGGGCTACAAGGCAGGGCACGCCACGACCCCCTACGCCGTGGTCGAGAAGGAGAACGACATCGTTTGGATTCTCCACTACGACAATAACTATCCCGGTGAGGAGCGCCGCATCGAGGTTGATAAGAAGGCCAATACCTGGAGCTACACCACGGCTGCAGATCCCAATGGCGCCGAGTCTGGATACAAGGGTGACGCCTCGACCAAGACGTTGACCATCGCGCCGTCCTCGGTGCGCACAGGGCCGATGGTCTGTCACTTCTGTGGTGAGGCCGACGCTGGCGGTGGCGGGGCTGCCAAGGGCTCGCTCGGCGCTGCGCCGCTGCGCGAGATCATGATGGAAGGCGGCGGAGACCTCCTGATCACCGACGCCTCCGGCAAGCGTCTCGGCTATGTGGATGACAAACTCGTCAACGAGATTCCCGGCGCCTTGCTCGCGCCGGAGAAGTCCGGTGACCCCGATGGCGAGCCTTCTTACTTTGTCCCGTCCGGCAAGGAGCTGAAGATTCTGCTCGACGGTTCTGACCTGCAGGAGGAATCCCCGTCGGACCTCGTGCTCGTAGGGCCCGGCTATACGCTTGGTGTGGAGGGCATATCTCTTGGTAAAGGGCAACGCGACGAGATCGATTTCGCCGCGGATTGGAGCTCTGTTCGCTATGTCACGCAGCAAAGCGAGACGCCGACGATCGTGGTCGGCATCGAGACGGCGGGCGCGGATTATACCTTTGAATTGAACGTCGACGGCGATGGCGACGGGCAGACGGTTGCGCTCGGGCTCGATCTAGCCAAAGGCCAGCTCGTGTTGAACGTCGATGGCGGTCCCGCCAAGAGCAACTTCTCCTTGGAGTTGGAGATGATCACAGAGAAGGGCAAGCAGACCTTCAAACACAAGGGGCTGGATGTCGGCGCAGATCAGCTGGCTCGCTTCGACTACGGCGGCTGGAAGGGCGATAAAGCGCCACTGCATGTGGTGATCCTCGACGGCAGCGGCGCCGTGGTCGAGGAGGAGGACGCGAGCGACGAAGAGTAAACCGCGCGGCGTCAAGCGTTGGTCGGGGCGCCGCTAGGGATCTTCTTGCGCCCCGTCCTCTGCTGACGTTTGCAGCTCCGAATTGGGTAGCGGATGCTCGGCCTCGCCATGACTGGTGAAGCGCTCGAGTAGGTTGAGCAGCCGCGAGGCCGTCTCTCGCTCAGTATCCGATAGGTCCACCAATTCATCAGGGTCTTGGGTCACGTTGAATAGGGCTGCTGTATTGCGTCGGCGATCGACGATTAGCTTGTAGTCGCCCAGCATGACGGCCTTGAGATCTTGCCCCTGGTTGGCTCCCTTGTAGCGATGCCCCTCGCTAAACACAGGGCGGTCGGCTGGATAACGCTGCTCGAGAATGAGCGGCAGTAGGTTCAGCCCATCGAGATCATGGGCAGGAGCGCGCCCAAGTGCGACGAGCGTCGCGGTGAGGTCAATGGCCGCGACCGGCTGCGAATATCTATTGGCTGGAACGCCGGGCAGCTTGATGACCAACGGCACGCGTACCTGCTCGTCAAAGAGCGACGTGCCGTGGCCGCTATGCCGATGCTCGCTGAAGGCTTCGCCGTGATCGGCCACCAGCGCAACCACCGTGCGATCCAGCAATGCAAGCCGCTCGAGCTGGGTCATCAGGTCGCCAAAGGCGCGGTCGATCTCGCGCAGCCCACTACTGTACTTGTCGCGACTGCGCTTGTTTTCATGCGGGTCGTAGAAGTGAATCCATTGAAACCAAGGTTCGCGCGGCTCGGCAGCTAGATGAACCATGGCCTGCGCTAGGACCTTCTGCGACGTTGGGTAGGACCAACCCTTCTCGGTCAAATCATCAAACTGCTGGAACCCCCGTTCAAAGCCGACGCCGGGGCGAAAGAAGTCCCCTGCCGCATAAGGGGTGGCCATGGTCGTGTAGCCCACGGAGGCGAGCCGTTCGGCTAATGTGTTATTGGCCGGGACGTTGGCAATCGTTGTGTAGGACTCGGCCGGCCGTTTGCCTTCGGCGGAGTGCGGGTTGATGAAGTGTCCGCCGGCCCAAGGCCATAACTCCCAGTCGATGTAGGCGCTGTAGCGACCACACATCAGTGTGCCCATACCTAGGGCCGTGCGCGGGCCACCTGCATAGGCGCGGTCGAAGCGAGCGCCCCCCTCTGCGAAGGCGAGCAGATTGGGTACGTCGTCGGCGTTCTTCGTGAAAATGTCACCGCGCAGCGTATCCACCGAGACCAACAGCAGATTCATCGGCTTCGGGAATGGATTGAAGTCGAGCTCCTGCTCAAAGCGGATCGGCTCTCCAATCGGCACCACTCGCTTGCGCGCTGGAGTCGGAAGTAACGAAAGTAGAGATTGCCCGAGCGGGGAACGTTGCAAGGAGCTGCGTAGTTGGATGTCTTGCAACTTACCGGCGGTCGCTGTCGCGTAGCCGATGGCGCCAATTGTTACGGCGCATGCAAGCGCTCCAGCGGGGCGGACAAATCGCGGAGCAACGAGCGAAACAAGTCCGCGAAGCCCAGCATCGAGCGTGAGCAGGCCCACTGCGCCGAGCCAGAGGTGGACCTCCGGGTAGAGGTCAACGAGCACGCGGCGGTCGACCTCCAATAGCCCTATTCCGCAAACGACGACGAGGCCAGCCACGAGCGGGTAGCGAGGGCCGCGGGCTTCGCTGATGGGAACGGCGAACCGCGTGGCGAGCGGTAATGCAAGACCGACTGAAATCAACCACGAAGCCAAGAACAGCCCTAGGTGCAGCTCTCCAGTGTTGGGCTTTATGTTAGCCATCGTGCCTGTGGCAACGTTCATCGCGAGCAACGCAGCCGTCAGTGTCAAGGAAGACCAAAACGTCGCCAGGCCCCACTTCGACGCTGGGTACAGCGTTGGTGTTCGAGCGATGGAGAAGGTTATTCCAGCAGCGAGCGCTGCGAGCACGAGCGCCGCAGGCGTCCAACTAGGCAATGCGTTTCCTGCCTGCCACCAGCGTAAGAGCCCAAGCGTAAGCGGCGCTAGGGCCAGCGCCGCGGGGGCGAGCCGTGTGAGGATGGGGAGCGCACGCGCGGGGGCGCTTAGCCGGGACAGCGCGTATTCAAGTAGGTTGAGTACGGTGCTAGCGAGGGCGAGCCAGCCGGCGAGCGTGGCCAGCGCCGGCGGATTGAGTGAGCGCACGTCGCTCGCGACGACGTAGACGAGCGTCAGGAAGGCAGCGATGGCGCGAGTAAGCCCAAGACGAAGCACGCGCCGTCCCTACCACAGCGCGGGCGTGTTTGGCGCCTACTTGGCCTGTCCGATGCTCCGTGAATGCAGCTTCCCTTACGGAAGAGCGGTGGCGCAGCAGCTATCACCCTTCTCACAGGAGACGGTGGGCTGGCTGCAGGTGATGGTCTGTTCGTCGTTGCTACAGGTGCACTCGGCTCCGAGCTGGGTACCGTCCGGACCAAAGACTTCTTCGCATTGGGTCTCGTGCACCTGCTTGTTCTTGTACTCAAAGAAGCCGCAGAGCCCCTTCTCTGTGTCTGTGCCGCCCCAGGGGCCCACGGTGCAAAGACTGTAGGCTAGCCCAACGTCTCCGCACTCGCTGAACCCGGCGCCGCAGGAGTAGCCGCGTAGAATCGTCTCGCAACGAATGAAAGCGAGGGCTTCTTCGCTGCAGGCTGGTTTGTCATCGAAGATGTAATCACAGTTCTCAAAACACTCTTCTTTGGTCCACTGATAGCAATCGAGCGTCGCCTCGCAATAAGCAATGCACTCCGGATTGTTGCCTACGTAGAAGTCGTCCTGCAGGTCCTCGAGCCAAAGCTCTCCCGGCGGGCCTTCGGAATCGCAGGCGCTCAAAACCATTAGTCCGATGACTTGTACAACTCGATTGAGCCGCATCACACCGGCACCGATGAGCAGCAGCTGCCGCTATACATGTCAAAGCCGCAGACTTGGCCAGCGTTTTCGCAGACCTTGACCGGTTCGTCGCCAAAGTAACAGGTACACGTGCGGGTACCGTTGGCGGGGTTGTCTAGGCACTCTTCGACGAGAATATCCCCGCCACATAGGCCACTGCTGGAGCAGCCGTTGGGAAGGGTGAGAATGGCCGAGCCAACACAGTACGAGGGAGGCGCGCACTCATTGAGCGCAATGACCTCTTTGAGACAGTCGAGGGTGGTCAGCGAACATTCCTCTGGGGCAAGCCGATCGAGACAGTCGATGATCGCTTTGGCCTCCGCCTCGCAGCCTTCGATGATCACGCTCTCGCAGTTGGTTTGGCAGAAGCCGTCCCATACCTGACATTCAAAGGATCCGGTGCAGAGGTCACTGCAGGCGGCGTCAACCTCTGCGCGCGTAGCCGCTGGGAGTGGGTTGCTCTCGTCGGATTGGAGCGGAATGAGCACGACTTCTTGCGAGCAGGCCGATAACAGCAAGAGCGCCAGTACAGCTGCCGTTGCTCGTCCGCTCGCGGCGATTGCGGGTTGATTGAAGAGGGGTGAGGTCATCGCTGATGGAGCTACGTAGCGCGGCCGCGACGGCTCACCATTCGTCGCCTTGGCAATTTTATCGTTCATAGCTTGAACCCTGCGCCCAAGGAGCCTGAGCAAAGCGGCGATCCAATGGAAGCCGCGGTGCGGCCGTCAACGACGTAGTCCGTTTTTGGTAGCGTCAGTCCGCAACCAAACTCGGTATCGATCGCGAACTGTTCGGTTGCCCATAGCGATAGCCCGAGTGAGAGGTTGGTTACGGCTGTGGCGCCGAGATCTTCGCCGTTCTCGCGTTGGGCTGAACCCTCGGCTTCGGCGTAGGCAACATGGACTCCCAGACCAAGAGAGACGCGCGGGTCGAACCAACGCGAGTCGGGGAAGGGGTGCACCTCGGAGACGAACATGCCCAGCCCCTGGCTGAGTGATAAGTCGCCTTCCAAAACCGACAATGAGGCTGGAAAGGTTGGTGGAACGATGGTTGCCCCGAGCGTTATGTAGGCTCCGGCCTGCAGGCCGACGTCGGCCGCGAGATGAGCGCTGGGTGGGAAGCCAGAGCCGCCAAACAGCACACTGGGGGAGAGCCGCAAGGTGAGGATGGGCGCCTCTGGCGCAGCCAACGCTGGACCGAGGATGCGCTCGACGACGTCCGGGGGCCGAGTTGGACTCGGCGCAATTCGCACCTCGAGCAAACTGGCTCTGAGCAGCTCGACGCTCTTCGTTACAGCGGTGGCCTCAGATCCCACTCCCCCTTCGACCGGGATGCGGCGAAGTACCATTTTCTCGGTGGTCCGGTCCGCGATCCAGATATCCATTCCGCCCGGTTGCCGCTCCAGCAGGATGGTGGCGATCGCGTCGTTGTCCTCGGCCAGCCGCTCGAGCACCGTTGGATCCGAACTGGCCGGCCGGTCCTTGAAGACGGTATCGATGCCCAACGTTGCGAGCTCGGCTTGCAACCGAACGGCGAGCGGACCTTCCGCAAGCACGACCACGCGGTCCGCTGCGTACAGCGTGCTCGCGGGGACCGAGGCGGCCAAAAGGCCGACCAATGCCAAGTTAAGGCGCAGCTTCATCGAGGATGGTTTTGGCAAGCCGAGCGTGGGCCCCATTGGGGAAACGCGCGAGATAGCGGCTGGCTGCGGCGCGTGCCGCTTGCTTGTTGCCGCCGCGATGGGCGATCTCGAGCAAACGTCCAAGTGCTTCTGGTGCGAGTGTGCCGCCTGGAGCCTCCGCTAGGTACTGCTCGAAGAAGGTCGCCGCCGAGGCCGACGGGAACGCCGCTACACCCAAGGAGAAGAGTGCGCGTTGCGCTTCGAGCGAGCCGGCAAAGCGCTCACGGACTTTGCTGTAGGCGCGCACCCCGAGTGAGGACTTCCCACCCAAGCGACAAGCGTCACCGAGCAGCAACAGCTCCGATGCCGAGCTCCTGGACAGAACGCTGTCGAAGCCGGCCGACTCCGCTGCTTCCACCGCCAACTTGTATTTGCCTTCGAGCGCGAGCGCCTGCCAGTTCGGTTGGTCGGCCGGACCGACGCTTGGCTTTGCGGACGAAGGAGCGGAGGCGGTTGCGCTTGGGGGGGCTTGAAGCGAGGGCGCTGGGGGTGGGGGAGACGGCACTTGCGGCTCAGGCTCGGCGCCGAACTGAAGCTTTTGGCCAGCGATCACGAGGCGCGGCTCAACGTCGCCACCACTCACGCGAACGCTCCCGTCCAACATCTCAAGGTCGAAGCGCTTGGTCTTCGGCTCCCAGCTCAGGTCGAAGCGAGTCCCTTTCACCTCGACGCGGTACGGTCCGGCGAGGAACTCCCAGCGCCGACCTCGATCGGGCGGGACCGAGATGCGCATTCGCCCTTGCTCCAAACGCACGCGGCCCCCGAGGTCGCTGCGTTCGACGACCTGGCCTTCACCGCCCATCGAAAGCAAGACGGTGGTGCCATCTTCGAACACGAACGCACCGTCCTCAGCCGATGCCGAGAGTGCGCTGGGCACCGGCTCGGCCGCGGACGCGGCTTGTTGCGCCGGAGGGCCAGCAAGCTGCGCGTCCTTGCGAACGAGACCGAACCACAACAAGCCGATGACGAGAGCCGCCGGGGCCAGCGCCCACGTCCAGCGCCAAGAACGTTGCGGACGTGCAGCGCGCGCTCGCCGCAACGTTTCCCGGACCACTTGCTCGGAGAGCCGCTCAGCAGCTTGATCCTGGTGCTTGGCGACGGTGCGGCCAAGATCTTCAAGCGAGTTCATGCGTCCTCCGCTTGGGTAAAGCGGCTCTCGGCCAGCCAAGGCGCTAAGGCAGGTTGGTTCTTGGCCAAGGAGGCAAACCGTTTGCTCGCTTCGGCGATACGGCGTTTTGCGGTGGCGAGGGAAACGCTCATGCTCTGCGCCACCTCCGTGAGCTCCATTCCCTCTAGGTAGCGCAAGGCGAAGGCTGTGCGTTCTTCCTCGCTGAGCTTGTTCAACACCTCGTAGACAGCGACCAGGGCTGCTCGGCCCGCTTCGTCGTGCTGCTCCGGCAGATCCAACTCCTCCACTTGCACCCGCTCGCCGAACAGCCAGCGCCAGCGCGCCCTTCGCTGCAAAACTCGGCGAGCCCTCATCACCGCCAAGGTGGTGAGCCACGAACGAAAGGCTCGGGGATCCCTCAGCGTTGGCAGATCCTGCATGGCTCGCAGCAGAACCTCCTGTGCCTGATCCACGACCTCTGGGTCGCCTCCCAGAATTCGCATCAGCACGCGAGTAACGCGTGGGGCGTGCCGCACGATCAGCGCCTCTTCGGCTTTGCGGTCCCCGGCAACCGCCGCAACCACGAGCTGCTCATCCGTCAGCTCGGGCGCGAGGCGCAGGAGTACCCCGCCCGAACGGTCGCGGTTATGAGCAGTCACCACGGCTGTATGCTCGTTGATGCGCGTCAAACGGCTCAGAAAAATCTGATGGTCGTACGAATTGTTGCTGGGTGAGCAGGCATCGACTCTGCCGGCACTTTCAGCACCGGAAAATGAAAAAAACCGCGAAACAGGTCCGCGGTTTTCTTGTTCTTCTTTGTCGGGGCGAGAGGATTTGAACCTCCGACTCCCTGGTCCCGAACCAGGTGCGCTACCAGGCTGCGCTACGCCCCGTCGCCGTGACGCGTTCTCCACGACGCGGCAAGGCGCGGACATTGGTCTTCTGCGCCTCACATGTCAAGCAGTTCTCGTCACTCAGTAAAAGATGACGTGGTTTCCTTCGAGAACCTGACTCGGGTTGTTCGGGCTTGCGGCTCAAGGCCGTTCAGAGGACGCGGAAGCCGTGGAGCGGACCTCTGAGCTCGAGGCCGAGCTTGGCCTTGGTGGCGGAGCGCTGACGCGATTCTTCGACCCGAAGGCGCGCTTTGCGCTCACCACCTTCCTCATGCTTCGGCTGCTTGGCGTGGTCTACGTCGCCGCCTTTGCGAGCGCGTTGTTTCAGAACCGCTTGTTGATAGGTGAGGGCGGCCTACTGCCTGCGAAGCGCTACGTCCTTGAACTAGCGGCCACCGGGCCCCCCATGCGCGTTGCTCCCTCGTTGTTCCATCTGCTTGGAACTAGCGACGACGCACTGACGACGGTGGCGGGCCTCGGGCTGGCACTGTCGCTTGCGGTCGCCTTGGGGTTGACCAACTCCCTCGTGAACCTCGTTTTGTGGCTGCTCTATCTTTCGCTCGTTCAGATCGGTCAGGAGTTCTACAGCTTCGGTTGGGAGCTGCAGCTTTGCGAAACAGGTCTGCTGGCGGTCTTTCTCGCTCCACTGACCAGTCTGCGGCCGTTTCCTCCGCGGCCGCCGCCAGCTCTGGTGCTGTGGCTTTTCCGCTGGCTGATCGTGAGGGTGATGTTGGGGGCGGGGCTGATCAAGCTGCGCGGTGACAGCTGTTGGCAGGACTTGAGCTGCCTCGATTTTCACTTTCAGTCGCAACCGCTCCCAGGGCCGTTCTCTGCACTCTTTCATCGTTTGCCCGGCTGGCTTCACTCCTGCGGAGTGCTGGTGACGTTGGTCGTTGAAGTCGTTGCGCCGCTCGCCGCCTTGGGTCCTCGGCGGTTGCGTCTGGTCGCTGGCGTTCTCTTCGTGTCCTTTCAGCTCACGTTGATTTTGAGCGGAAACCTCTCGTTCTTTAACTGGCTCACAGTCGTTTCGGCGCTTGCGTGTTTTGATGACGCTGCGCTCGAGCGGGTGGTCCCACAGCGGTTAGTTAGCCTTGCTCGAGCGGTGAACGCACCGCCAAGTCCAGCGGCCTTGTGGTGCGCGGGAGGTTTTGCTCTCTACGTGGCGATCTTGAGCATCGACCCGATTGCCAACCTCGCTAGCTCACGACAAGCGATGAATCGGTCCTTCGAGCCGCTGCACATGGTCAACAGCTATGGCGCCTTCGGCTCGGTCAACCGCGAGCGCTTCGAGGTCGTGCTGGAGGGCAGCGACGCCAGCGACCCCGACGAATCAGAGGCCTGGCGAGAGTACGTTTTCCCGTGCAAACCGGGGCCACTCACGCGACCGCCCTGCTGGATCAGCCCGTATCAACGTCGCTTGGATTGGCAGATGTGGTTTCTGCCGTTTGGCACGGTGGAGGACCACCCTTGGTTCGTTCGTTTGGTCGCCAAGCTGCTCGCCGGCGACCAGCAGCTGCTGTCAGCATTCGCCCAGGACCCGTTTGCGGGGAAGCCTCCGCGTTGGGTGCGGGCGAGGCTCTTTCGCTACGCGTTCGGTGCGAGCGATACCTGGGAACGAACGCTGATCGGTGATTACCTGCGTCCGGTCGATCGCTTCGATCCAGAGCTGCAGGCTTACGTCGAGGCGCTCGAGCGCGACTAAGCTCAGCGAAGTACCTGCGGGTTGGTCAGGACCGCGCTCAAATCGCCGCAATGAACCGCAGGGGCGGGCTTGATCTCGGGGTGCTTCTCGTTGAAGCGTTTGGCGACGTCGTTGCAGGTGCCGCCGTGCCCGCAGGCGACGGTGTACACAACGCTGGGCCCGCCCTTGTAGGCCGAGCGCACGTCGTATTTGACGATGGCTACTTCTCCGACCCTGTTTTGCGGCACCTGATCGACGCGCGTCCACGCCGAGTTGGTCGAAAGGACGTTGCGAATCAGCTGCAGCCGGGCCTCTTCATTCGCCCCGTCTCCTGGTAGAAGAATCGCGGTGGCGGAGTAACAAGTGGCGTCGGCCTCCTTCACGCCACCGTCCGCGAGTGCATTCGTCGAGAGTGCGGCAACGGCAACGCAAGCAAACCAAAGCCAGGGTCGATTGATGTTCACGCCAGGCGTTTACGTGGCGGCGAGCCGATTCTTCCGACTTGGCAACCAGGCAACATGGACACACGTGTGTAACACCCGCATCGTTGGAACCTCGTGACCACGCTAACAATCCCCGAAAGTTGCTGTTGGCCAATGGTCAATAGCGCGCTGGGTTCGCCATCTGCTCTTCACGCCTTGCGCTGGCCGGGCGGAGACCGTGGTGAATTGGCGCTCAGTTGCCTACATTTACCCTGAGCGATTGCTCGCTCCTCCCTGGATCCACTATGAATCACCGCCTTTTCGCGAGGCTTTGCAACCTCGGCATTCTCTCGCTGATGGCCTGTGGCCCATCGCAGACTGAAACAATAAGTTCAGTAGTATCGAGTACTTCAGCTCCTGCTAGCGCGTCCGCGGCGCTCCCGGTGGCAACTGGAGACGCTCGTACCGGGCGTGGAACCGGGCAGGGTCAAGGGCAGGGTCAAAAAAGATTCGGGGATTCAGCGGCTTACGTCGATGGCAAGCCGCTGGGCGTATTGCGCTACTTCGAGCTGCCGCCCTCCCTCAAATACTTCGACTACCCCCTGGCGAACGGGAAGAATGCGCAACGATATCGGGTGGCTGAGTACATCGAGGCGGTGGGGATTCCGCTCGATAAGGTCAAGGCTGTGCACTTCGTCGGTGGTCGCAATCGGACAGCGGTCGTGGCGGGGGAGGAGATTCGTAAACAACGAGATGTGCTCGCTTTTTCGTTCACTCGCGAGACGGCTGGCAAAGCTCGAATGCACTGGCCGCCGGGCATTCAGAGCAACACGACCATCGACGCGATCGTGAACCTACTGATCTACGTGGATCGCGAGGTCCCGACTTATGATTCGAAAAAGAAGGCCTTTTTCGACAAAGAAATGAAACGGTTCGAGGGCGTTCCGTACGCCGATCCTGATGCTGCGATTCGCGGGACGCGGGTGTACGTAGACGGCGTCTATCAGGCGTCTGTGAAGCGAAAACTGCTCCCAGATGCCGTGTTATCGCCTCGTTACAGCGTTACAAACCCCGTCTTCTCGGTCGAAAAGTACCTCGGATGGATCGGCGCAAAACCGCAAGAGACCACGACTTTTGCCGTGGTTCAGGGTGACAGCGTGGTGCTTCGGATGGACCAAAAGAGCTGGAAAACAGCCAATGCCTCGCTGGATTTCTTGATTTCCAAGGGGAGCGAGGGGCGTGTGATCGTGCTCGGCGAGGACGGCAGCACCCGCTTTCCAGCCCATTCTCTCCATGTTTTCTCGAAGAAAAAGCCTCATCCGCGGCTATTGACCGCTCCGATCGAGCCGCCGAACCCTGGATCAGAAGAGGCCCAGCCTGCTCCGGAAGAATCCCCCGAATAGCGTGGTTTTTGACTAGCGCAAGGCTGGCACGCGGGGTGCAACGTTCCGTCACGTGACCGCAAAGGGAGATGACATGAACCGAACCAGCCTTCGCCGAAACCTGGGTGTGCTCGCGGGTGTTTCACTCGCCATGACGTTGGCCTCCAGTGCATCGGCAGCGCCGCTGTCCTTGTCGCCGGTGGTGATGCAGTTCGCCGACGGCAACGATGCTGGCCCGCAAGAGGCCGACGGCGGTCCCGGCCACGAGCAGTCCTCGGTCACGTACCTTGAGAAGGACGGCAAGACCTACGTCGTCACGATCTACATGAGTTCGAAGGTGAGCGAGGAAGACTCGGCCTGGCAATGCAAGTGCAGCTCTGTTGAACTCACCACCGACGGGCTGCCCAAGGTCGTCGCGGACCAGGTGCAGCTCACGGCGAACCGCAACGGCGATCGTCATTGCAACCACCCGAAGGCGGCCTCCGACGGCAAGCGCGTGGTTTGGCTCTTCGGCACCGATGAGGACTCCAACAACACCGAGACCTACGTCAGCGCCGTTGACGAGATGTGCAATCCGCTAATGGAGCCGAAGCAGGTCAGCACGACCAACGGCAATAACAACGGTGCACCCGACATCTCTTACAACGGACAGGGCTACTTCACCGGCGGCTACCTCAGCACCAACAACAATGACACCAGCTATGCGATGGGCCTCAAGGTCACCGAGCTTGGTGGCAGCAGCATCGACGTCGAACGCACCTACTTGGAGGGCGTTGTCGCTCCCTCGAACATCGGCCGTCCGACGATTGCGCGCATCGACGATGAGTACTCGCTCTTCTGCGCTTCGCAGGGCAACAACCGACCCCCGGAGGACGGCGTCAAGTGCGCGAAGCTCAACAACATGACCGGCGAAGTCATGTACTCGCAGATCATCGCCGCTTCGCAGCCGAACCAGAAGATCTACATGAACCAGCCCACCGTCGTGAAGATGGAGAACGGCCAGTACGCTCTGCGCGTGCTTGAGTCGAGCGGTGAGGGCAAGACCAACAACAAGAAGGGCTCGAACCGGTCCCACGACTACATCATCTCGCCGGCGACCGATAACTTCCTCGTGGCAGCTCACGAGGAGAACCTCGGTAACTACCCCACGCACTCGGCGACCTGTTCAGGCGCCTACGGCATCGAGGGCAAGCGTCACTTCGGTGTGTTCGCCGCAGCGAACACTGGCAACAGCCAACCGCTGATTCAGTTCTTCGAGCTGAACAACAGCCAAATCAAAGCCGATCCGACCCACAATACCTGGGTAGCCGGTTGGTACGCCGACTCCGGCAAACTGTCGAATCTCTATGGTCACAACCCCGGCACCCAGGGCCGCGACTTTTTGCGCTGCATCGGCGATGTGCCGAACCCCGGCTTCGGCCAGCCCAACGGCTTCTACCCGAGCGTGAAGAGCTTCTTCGTGATTCCCCACGCAGGTCGCATCCCCGGCCAAGAGAAGAATTCGCAGTGGTTCACCCTCGTCCCTGGACACACCACGGTCCCGGCAACGCCCGCTCCCCCGGCCGATGTGAAGGATGTCGAGCTCGGGACGCAAGGTGAGAAGCCGACCGAGTCGGAGCCGCCGGCCCCGACCGAGCCCCCCACCGACGAGCCGACCGACGAGCCGCCCTCGGTTCAGGTCAACAACACCTCGGGTAGCTGCTCAACCACCGGCACCGGTAGCAGCTCGAACACTGGTACGATTGCTTTGGCCCTTGGAATTGCTTTGGCGCTCTCTGCGCGCCGCCGAAAGGATGGCTGACCAATGCGACTCTCCCTCGGAACACTGCTCGCATTTGCGATGGGGGCGGCCGCGCTGGTCGCTTGCAAATCAGGCCCAAGCATCACGCTGACGCCCGATGATGACGACGGCGGCGGCTCAAGCAGCAGCGGTGAGGCTGGTTCAACCGGCACCGCTGGAATGGGCGGGACGGGCGGCATGTCTTCCTCGGGCGGCGCCAAGGCGATGTTCGTCGAGCAGGTGTACCCGGCGATCAACGTGGCCTGCGGCTCCTGCCACAGCGGCGCTGAACTCGCCGGAGCCGCACCGCTGTTCTGGGCTGCTTCGGCAGACGCTTCGTACACGGCGATCGTTGGTTATGCGCCCAGCATGATCGCCGTTCCGGACAACAGCAATCTCGTGCTTCACGGCGCGCACACCGGTCCGGCTCTCACCGCAGGTCAGATGACCACCGTGCGAGCTTGGTTGGAGCTCGAGGCGGAGGAGCGTGGGCTTGTAGGAGGTGGCGATGACCCGACGCCGCCCCCGACCGAAACGCTCGCTGGTGCACTCGAGGAGTTCGGCAACTGCATGAACCTCGAGGATTGGATTTCCACTGGCATGCCCACCGTGGCGAACGCGCAGACGGCAGCCGGCTCGTGCGTGGGATGTCACAGCTCCGGCGAGGCGGGCGCTTGGCTCTCCGCGCAGCAGGAAGAGACCTTCCAAATGAACCGCGACTTCCCCTACGTGAAGAAGCTCGTTTCGGGAACGGTCAATGAGAACGGCGCCTTCGCTGGTCTGGTCGAGGCGCGCCGCTTTATCAACAAGGGTCCCGAGGCCGGTAACTGCAACCCGCAGATCGACAACTGCCACCCGGTTTACTCAATGCCCCCGAACCAGGTTGCCGCGATCGAAGACTTCGTCGACCTCACGTTGGCTCGCATGGCGGCTGGCAACTGTCCGACTCAGTGATCCGCGATAGAGTGAGGGCCGAATGAGGTCCGCCGATCCCCGCGTGCGCGTGCTGTTCCTGATAGCCGTCGCATGCGGGGTTCTGCTTTCGAAGGACTGGCGGATTCTAGCGCTCGTCGCGAGCTGCATGATCGGCCTCAGCCTAGCCGTCGGGTTGGGCGTGCGAAGGGCTGCGCGGCAGTTGCGAAAGCTGGCCGTGTTCGCCGCCGTGATCATCGGTTCAAACTTGCTCGTGAGTGAAGACCCGGATGGGGACCGATTCACCGAGGTGGTGCTTTGGGGCTATTCCGCGAGCGTCAACGTCGGGGCTCTGTTGCTCGGAGTGGCGATGGTGCTGCGCGTGGTGACCATCGTTTTTGCATCGCACGTCGCACGAGCGGGAGACGCCCGGGCGATTGCGCTCGGGCTGCGTAAGCTGGGCCTACCCGCGATGTTTGCGTCGTCGGTGGACGCCGTGTTTGCGCTGCTCGGAGGCGGCGGCGGTGGCGGAGGCGGCGGAGGCGGCGGAGGCGGCGGAGGCGGCGGAGGCGGCGGAGGCGGCGGAGGCGGCGGAGGCGGCGGAGGCGGCGGAGGCCGCAGGCACAAGCTGGAGCCCAACGCCTCTCCTGACCAAGGTGTCTTCTCGGCGTTTCTGGCGGCCATTCGCAAGATGGCGCGCGGTGACGTTGGCTTCATCACCGAGCGAGCTCGTCAACGCATCCGCCAGGCCGAGGCTCACGTGCTCGAGTCGGATGAGCGCTCGACCAGTGAGAGTGCTCATGAGATCGCTGTGATCGCTGGGCTCACGTTGACCATGTTGGCGATCCGCGCGGTGAAGATCCTGCCGGCGATCCCGTTCGCGCCGGGGCACAAGTTGGTGCTGCTTACGCCGATCTACGTGCTCGCGACACTGATGACGCGCGGGCGTGCAGGTGCGACCTGGGTTGGTCTTACGATGGGCGTGGTCTCGTTCCTGAGCGGAGACGGGAAGTACGGTGTCTTCGAGATTCTCAAACACGTGGTGCCGGGCGTGCTTTGCGATCTGTTCGTTCCGCTGCTCACTGCGGGGGGACGGCGCCCGGGTCGGCTCGAGTGGACGGTGGCTAGTGCGTTGATCGCTGCAGGCCGGTTTGCCGCTATCTTTGTGGTAACTCTGACTGCGCAGCCGCCCGCGTTGGCCTTCGCAATTTTACTTCCAGGCTTGGCGGTTCACGTCACCTTCGGCGTGCTCGCGGGGTGGATTGTTCCGGCAGTGGTTTCAGCGTTTGAGGGCTCCTTCGTCAAAGGCGTGGCGAAGACGGTGTTGCAGACGAAGGTCGATGGATAGAGCTAGTGAAAGGGTACGCATGAGCAAGTTGGTTTCGGACGATGGGCGCACTCATATTGTCTCGCCTTTGATGCGAGAGTCGTTGGTCGACCGCAGAGTGGTCGCCAAGACCAAGTCAGAGCATGAGTTTTCGATCATGCCTGACGTCACGTTGGTGAGCGTCGGCGGCCATTCGATTTTTGATCGCGGCAAAGAGGCGATCCTCCCGCTCGTGGCCGAGATCGCCGCGCTCCGCGGTAAACACAAGATGATCCTCGGTGTCGGTGGAGGAACCAGGGTGCGTCATACGCTTTCGGTTGCTCTCGATCTGGGCCTGCCAACAGGTGGGATCGCTCAGCTCGTCGGAGCGATGGAGGAAGCCAACGCCGTGTTCCTGAACGCGATGTTGGCGAAGCACGGTTCGATCGTGATGCAACGCGAACACTTCTGGGAATTGCCGCTCTATCTCGAGAGCGGGATGTTGCCGATCGTGATCTCGATTCCGCCGTATCACTTTTGGGAGCCGCCGCCCGAGGAGGGCCCGCTGCCCGCACACGGCTCCGACTTTGGATTGTTCATCCATGCCGAGGTGCTCGGGATGAAGCGAATGATCTTCGTCAAGGATGAGGACGGCCTCTTCGATCACGATCCGAAGAAGCACGCCGACGCGAAGTTGATCGCGCGGACGACGCTGACTGAACTCAGCGCCGCGATGCCCGACGAGATGATCCTCGACCGGGCGCTCTTTTCGGTGTGGAAGCACGCGAAGCACATTGAACGAGTGCAGATCGTCAACGGCCTGAAGCCAGGGCTGCTGGCTCGAGCGCTCGCGGGCGAGGACGTTGGAACCGTGATCACCAAGGAGATGGCCGATGCTTGAGCGAAAGAACATTGATAGCGCGCTCTCGGGCTCCACGCTCACCTCGTCGAAGTTCGACGGCTTCGACTATTCGCCCGAAGCGATGATGCCCGACGTGAAGGTGCTCAAGATCGGTGGGCAGTCGGTGATGGATCGCGGTCGAGTCGCGCTCTTCCCGATCCTCGACGAGATCGTCAAGGCCAAGGACAAGTACCAGATGCTGCTGTGCTGCGGCGGTGGCACCCGCGCACGCCACATCTACAGTGTTGCCAGCGATTTGGAGTTGCCGACCGGCGTGCTCGCTGCGTTGGGCGGCTACGTTCCTCGGCAGAACGCCCGCATGTTGCAGATGTTGCTCGCGAAGCACGGCGGGCTCTTCATCATGCACGACGACTTCGAGAAACTGCCGCTCTACTTCAAACTCGGTTGCATGCCGATCATGACCGGCATGCCGCCTTTTGGTTATTGGGAGAAGCCCAACGAGGAGGGTCGCATTCCGCAGCACCGCACCGACGCCGGCGTGTTTCTCTCGGCTGAGGTTTTGGGCGTGAAGCGCGCCATCTTCGTCAAAGATGAAGACGGGCTGTTCGAGGACGACCCGAAGAAGAACAAGGACGCAAAGCTGATCCGGCGCATCGGTGCGAAGGAGCTCTTGGCGCGCGATCTACCGGACCTGGCGATCGAGCGTGTGGTGATCGAGTACCTCGCGCGGGCGCGCTTCTGTCACGAGCTGCAGATCGTGAACGGGCTCGTTCCCGGTAACCTCACGGCCGCCTTGGCTGGCGAGGATGTCGGTTCAATCATTTACAAGGATTGACGGCTCCCGTTCGCAGCAGACGCCGGCCAATATTGCGAAATCCGGGAGGAGCTGGTCTCCTCTCGGCCTGGCCGAAGTAGGCCTGCAAGGAACTGAGATGAAAAGAGCCGCCGTACTGCTGTCGATGTTTGTTTTTGCCTGTGGCCCGGATGCAGGCGCAGGCTCGGGTTCCGGCAGCGCCAAAACCAGCGCGTCAGCGCCCAAGTCCGCGTCCGCCAAGCCCTCGGCCTCAGCCTCAGCTGCAACTTCCGCAGCCGCCGATGACAAGAAGGGCGGCAAGATGTCGAACTGTCCGAGCGGGGTCGCCAACGCAAAGACCGACATCAAGGACACCGACAAGGGCGTCGAGATCACCATCACCGCCTCTGAGAAGGTGGACATCGAGGAGATCAAAGCGCGCGCAAAGAAGCTCGCCGAGCACGGGAAGAACCCGTCCGAGGCCGACAAGGGCAGCCACAGCGGTAAGGGTGGTGGTGGTGGCGGGATGGGCCGTTGTCCGGTGGTGCTCAATGACACCAACTTGACGGTGGCCGAGGTGGACACGGGGGCGAAGTTCACGGTCGAGCCCAAAGACGTGAAGGAACTCGAGTGGCTGCGTCGCGAGTCGAAGGAACGGCTCGCCGAGATGGGAATGGACAAGGGCGAGCGCAAAATGGCGAACTGCCCGAGCTCGGTGAAGGACGCCAAGACCTCGGTCAAGGAAGCCGGAGCGGCCGTCGTCGTTACCATCGTTTCGAAGGACGCTGCCTCAACCAAAGAGATCCGCGAGCGCGCCAAGAAGCTCAGCGAGGGCAAGCACGATCAGAAGGGCAAGCACGATGGCGAGGGCTCAGGCCCGCAAGCCGGTCAGTGCCCCGCAGCGATCGAAGGCACCACAGCGGCGGTGAAGGAAGTCGAGGGCGGTGTGGAGGTCACGCTGACGCCGAGCAAGAAGGAAGAGTTGAAGAAGGTGTTGGAAGAGGCTCAAACTCGAGCCAAGCCGTTCGAGTGATGCGGCGTCTTTCGTGCGCGCTCCTTCTTGGCGTCCTCGCCTGCGGAGATCCGCCGGAGAGCGGGGACGCTTGTTTGGGCGGCGGTGAGTGCACCGACGACTTGGTGTGTTTGTTTTCGGAGCAAGCCACCTCGGGAGAATGCACGCCGCTGCCAGCGGACTGCGCCGATTACCCCAAGTGCAACGACCCCTGCTTTGAGCCGTTCGTGCTCGCGAATTGCCCGGCTGGAGGCGAGTGCAGCTCGGTCAGCGGGCGAGTGACGGTGACGTGTAACGCGGCGCCTTGAGCCGCGGTTGCTTCACTTCGAGCGCTTGAAGAAGGGCTCCTCGCCGGGCGGCGTTTTTCCGGTGCTCGGTGGGACCGGCGCTGCCGAGGCCTTTGCCGTAGCGACTGGCGCTTGAACTGTTGCGGTAGTCGGGGGAAGCGGCTTTGCGGTTGGCTCGGGGTTGACTGTGGGCAGCGGCTGAGCGCTCGCTGTTGCAGCGGGCCCCGGCTCGACCGTCGGTGTTGGGGTGGGGGCAGGCGAGGTGGGCTGCGTCTCGGCAGTTGCAATCGCCGACGGGGTAGCGCCAGTCTTGGGGCTGCCGTTGAGCAGAATGAGTGCCAGCACGAGCACGACCAAGCCCAAGAGGCCGGCGGCGACGAACAGGCGAAGCGTTGCGCGAGGGAGACGGCGCTTGTCGCGAATCTCTTTACGAAGATCCTCGGCGAGAGCGTCTTGATAGATCGAGCGCTTGTAGGCCGAGATGTCGCCAAAGTCGACGTTGGGTGGCGGGCCGAGGTGAAGCCGAAGCCGCGCTTCCATCAAGCGAGCGAAGTCAGCGGAGCCCACCTGCGCGCGTTTGATCGCCGCATCGTTGCTCTCCTTGGCGCGCATCCATTCGCCCTTGGGAATGCCGGCCTTCTCCCAGCCTGAGCGTGCATCCTCCTCACGGTCTTGCCAGTTCGGGAGGCCAGGCTGTGAGCCTTTATCCACGGTGGTGTCGGATCCCGTTTCGGCTTCGCTGCTACTCATCGCTGCCGCATCTCTTCCTGTCGTTGGGGACAAACGTACCCCGGAGGTTTCATTTTTCTCACCACCAGGGTCGGTTCGCGGCGCGTCCTCAGTCATGACCGTCGAAGCGTAGTGAATCCCGCGTGGAATGGCCAACCCCGCTCCCAGTCGGCTTGCTTTCCAGCCGCCGTCGCGCCACACCCGCCGCATGCCGAAATCTCTGTGGGGCGCCGAACTCGAGCTTTCGGACGCACCCGTCCTTGGTTCCACCCTGTTCGTGGTGGACGGCAACAACCTCGCCTATCGCGCGTTCTACGCCCTACCTCCGGAGCTCGCGACCAAGTCCGGTGAGCCCACCAACGCGCTGCTCGGCTTCGCCAACATGCTCTTTCGCTTGGTGACCGACTACAAGCCGAAGGCCGTGGTGGTGACCTGGGACAAGAAGCCCGCCCATCGCTTGGCAAGCCACGAGGGCTACAAAGCCGGGCGCAAGCCGATGCCCGACATCCTGCGTCAGCAGTTCCCGCACTTTGCGGGATTGGTGGCGGCCTTCGGCTATCCGAACGTGAGCGTGGAGGGCTGGGAGGCGGATGACGTAATGGCGACGCTGGCGGCAACCGCGGACACGTTGGCGATGAAGACCGTCGTCGTGTCCACCGACCGAGATGCGTTTCAGCTGGTGACCGAGAACGTCTCGTTGATGATGACGCCGCGAGGAGTAGCCGAGGTGCTTTGCTACACGCCGGAAAGAGTCAAAGCGCGTTACGGTCTCGAGCCGTTGCAGATCCCCGACTTCATCGCGCTCAAAGGCGACAGCTCCGACAACATCCCCAGCGTTCCGGGGTTTGGTGAGAAGACAGCCGCTGAGGCGCTGATGCGCTTCGGGTCGATTGAGCGGTTGATCGAGAACGCCGACCAATTGCCGAAGGCGAAGCGCGCCGCGCTTCTGCAACACGCTGACCAGGCGCGCGCCTCCAAGGCGCTGTCGACCTTGAAGCGCGACCTCGATTTGCCGGTGCAGCTCGAGGAGTTGGCGACGGTCAAACCGGACCGTTCGGGGCTGGCGGCGTTCTGTGAACGCTTTGAGTTCAAAAACATCCTCAATCGAATGGCGCTGCTCGAGGCCAGCTGAGAACGAAATGAGATCGGGAAGCGGCATGGTCATGCGTGCGTTGTGCGACCGATTGACAGCCTTACCGGTCCTGAGGAGCATCCCTTCGATGGTTTGCCTACGCGCGTTCATGCGGTCGAGTCTGTGTCTCGTGATGTTGTGTTGCGGAGGGGGAGGCGAGGGAAGCGCAAGTTCGAGCGCGAGCGCGGCGAGCAGTAACCGCTCGGCCGCGAGTCCGGCCTCGGCGAGCTCGGCGCCGTCTGGGCCGGCGTCGTCGTCGGCGCGCGCCTCAGCAAGCGCCGCAGCGGCGCCGGGGATGGCGCACCTCAAGTTCCTCGCCGAAGGTCGAAAGCTGTCGAAGGAGAAGCAATACAAGCAGGCGATCGCCGAGTTCGACAAGGCGCTGCTCACCGCACCCAACGACGCCCGCGTGCTGGCGGAGATCGGCTATGCGGCGCTGCTCGACAAGGACCTCGCTCGCTCGGAAGCGGCGAGTGAGAAGGCGCTCATCAGCTCCAGCGACCCCAAGCTCCGCGCCCAGGTGCTTTACAACCTCGGCCGCGTCGCCGAGGCGCGCGAAGACAAAGCTCTGGCGGCGAAGCACTACAAGCAATCCTTGCAGCTGCGTGAGAACGGCGAGGTCAGCAAACGATTGGCCGCGCTTGGCGGCACTGCAACCGAAGCGCCCTCCGCTTGCGATCAGGCTTTTCCGTCGATTGAGGCGCTGTGCAGTTGTCAGATCAAGCGCGAAGACCTGTTGATCGCCAGCAGCCCGAAGCGCTGCCAGCCGCTCAAGCTCGACTTTGCCGAGAAGCGGCTCTCGGTGATCGAGGTGTCGGCGGAAACGGTGGGCGTGGAGGCGAGCAAGCTGCTCGTTGCCAAGGACGCTGACGGTTTCCGCGTCGTCGCTGAGGTTGGCAGCACGTACGTGCCCGGCGCGTTTGGCGTGAACAACGAGTCCACGGTGAAATCTGCAACCGGCAAGAAGCTGAAGCAGTTCACCGTGGTCGAGGTCATTCACGTGCAGGAGAACCACGACTCGAATCTGGCTGGGCTCGAGGTCTGTCACGAGGCGTACGAGGTGCACACGCTTTGCGTCCTCGACGAGAAGGCCCCAACGCGTTGTGTGCTCGCCATTCCAGTCGAATCGTCGGTCGGTTGTGGGCCGGGCGCCGAGCCGGATCCCAAAGAGAGCGACGCTGCTATCTTAGCGATGGCCAAGAGCGCGAAGGACGGAGCCTACAAGCACGAGGCAAAGACCTCGTTCAGCTGGGATGAAAATGGCGAACTCACGGTGAAGCTCGAAAGCGGAGACGCCACCATGCTGCCCAAGTCTCTGCTTGGTAAGCACGCGCTCTTGGCGCCGTGAGCCAAGCGGTTGATTTGGGTCGCTGCGCCTTGAGTGCGCGACGAATCATTGGCACCGTCTGCGCTTCTGGGAGGCGACCATGAAGTTTTTCTACAATCCGATCTCGACGTACTCGCAAAAGGCGCTGATGGCCCTGTTGGAGAAGGGCGTTTCCTTCGAGCCGCAGGTGGTGAACTTGATGTCGCCTGAGGCTCGTACGGCCTACGAGGCGCTCTACCCGCTGGGAAAAATCCCGCTGCTCGTCGATGACGACGGGACGTTGCTTCCGGAGTCGTCAGCCATCATCGAGTTTCTCGAGCTGCGTTTTGCCGGCCAGGGTACGCGTTTGCTGCCTGCTGACCCGCGTGCCGCCATCGAGGCCAGGCGTTGGGATCGTTTTGCGGACGCTATGTTGAATGAGCCGATGGGCAAGATCTTCTTCGACGGGCGACGGCCTGTTGAGCAACGTGACCCGGCGGGCGTCAAAGACGCGTTCGCTACGGTGCAAAAGGGCATGGCCTACCTCGACGCGCACCTGGCGAAGAACACCTGGCTCGCCGGCGAGTTCTCCCTCGCTGACTGCTCTGCGGCGCCGCCGCTCTTCTACTTGAAGAACGTTGCTCCGTACGAGAGCTTCAAGAATGTGACGGCGTATGCGTCGCGTTTGCTCGAGCGGCCCTCGTATTTGAAGGTCATGTCCGAAGCGATGCCCATCCTGAAAGCGATGATGGGCGGCTGAGAGCCGTTCGAGGTTGATGCAAATCAGCCGGACAATGGACGAAGAAAGGCCGAGCTCCGTGGGAGCTCGGCCTTTGTCGTTGGGCAACGAGGTGCGAGGGTTAGAAGGATTGGTCGCAAGCGTCGAAGACGCCCGACGGGAGAAAGCGGGCGCGGACACAGACGAGGCCGGGCTGGCCGTTCGGCGCGGTCAGGCCGCCCGAGGTCGCGCCCATTCCGCCCATCGCGGGGGGATTGGTGTTCTGGCTGTTCTGCATGGTCAGCGGGTCAGCGAAGACCTCGCCTCCGACCTGAGCGATGAGCACCGATGGGCCGCCAGCTCCGCCTGCGCCGGGGCCGCCAGCTCCGCCTGCGCCGCCGTCTCCGCCAGCGCAACCAGTGCTCGGGGACGATTGCCCACCTTTACCAGCGAGACCGCCTGATGCGCCTGCTAGTCCGTTTGCGCCCGCTCCTCCAGGGGCTCCGTTCATCGTGACGTTGACCAAGTCCAGCGTCGCGTTGAAGGAAACGATGGCTGCGCTGGCTCCACCGTTCTTACCTCCCGGCCCGCCGCCTCCGCCGCAGGCACCTGAGCCCCCGCCGCCACCGCTGCGTCCAACGATCGCGGCGCTGCCACCGCCGCCACCGCTACCCGGGGTACCAGGCTGGCCGTCCCCACCAACGCTCGGCTGATACCCATCCATGGTAAAGATTCCGACCACTGGCGCCTCCGTCCCGCGCGCCCCAGTAATCCCAGCTCCCCCCACACTACCGGCGTTGCACATTCCTCCATTGCTCACGCCTCCGGTCCCCCCGTTCGGGCCTAGTCCCGGCGCGCCGGTCAATCCAACGTTGCAGGTTGAGCCGTTTCCTCCGGATACGTTGACCAAGCCGCACGTTTGCGCGCCCCCGAGAGCGGTCTGAGCGCAAGCGGCGGTCGCGTTCTGGCCGTCGTTGCCGTCTATGCCCTGCGTTGGGTTTGCGCCTTGAAAGTCGGTTTCCCCCGCTGCAGCGATGACCCCCGAGTTCTGAAGACGGACATTCCCGCCAACGATCACGACCGTCACCGAACTGCCGTTCAACGGGCCGGCAACATCGATGAGCAGGGAGTCGAGCAGAACGTCTTCGTTGGGCCCGAGGTTGAGGCGCAGGGTCGGCCCTGGTGCGGTTGGTCGCAGGGTGGTCCGTGTTCCATCAGCCGACCAGGTCTCGGTGAGCCCACCGTAGACAGCACCTCCCTTGGTTTTCACCGGGTTGCCATCGACGTTTCCCGTCTTCACGTAAATCGACTGGCCGGGCGCCTGCGCGTCGAAGGCCTCCTGCAAGGTCCTGAACGGGGCGCTCTTGGTCCCATCTCCGCCTGTGGGTGCTCCAGCGACAACGAACAACCCACAATCCGCTCCCACCGTTTGCGAGGGGTCGCCCACGGTAAAGGTCGTTGGATCGCACTCGTCGACGGTGGTGCCGCCGCCTTGCCCGCCCTCGCCGCCAAGCCCACCGCTGCCACCGGGCCCGCCGCTTCCACCAAGCCCGCCGTTCCCACCGTCTCCGCCTTGTCCACCGCTGTTGGCGCCGCCCGTTGCTGGCCCGGCGCCTGTTGCCTCTCCGCCCGTTGCGCCGGCGCCAGTGAGCTGGCCCTCTTCAATACCGAAGATCAAGTTGCAGCCAGAAAGTCCGAGTCCGAGAACGGCAGGCAAAAGCAGGCAAGCTCGCATGCGAAGAAGTTTGTCCTAGTTCGGCGAGCCTTACCAGTGCCAGCTTCCTACGCTGGCCGCTGCTTGATAGAGTCCGCCCATGGCTTTCATCTTTCAGGCGCGGGGGCTCGCCTCGAGATTGCTGCTTCCGTCAGCGACCCTTCTGCTTGCAGCGTGTTCGCTGATCAACGCTCCCGATGAAGTGAAGCCCGGCAGCGGGGCTGGCGGTAGCGGTGCCACCGGCGGTGGAGGCAACGGCGGCGGCGGCGGTGCGGGTGCCGGCGGCTCCGGCGGCATGACCGCCTGTACCGGCAACGAGGAGTGCGCGAGCTTGACCACCGCCTGCGCGACCGGTGAATGTTCGGACGGGAGCTGCGTTGCAACCCCGCGGCCGGCGGGCACCGAGTGCGGCGCAGCGGCGGGGCAATGTGACTTGGCGGACACTTGTGATGGCGCCGGTCAATGCAGCGTCAACTTCCAACCCAACGGCAGCTACTGCAGCGATTGTCCTGCGGGGCTTGGCAATTGCGCCGCCTGCAACGCAGGCGTGTGCGGCGACTGTTCCGGCCGCGCGACGCTCAAGACCTTCCGTCATCCGCTCAGCACCAGCGGCTGGACCTTGACCGGCGGCTGGAAGATTTACGCTGAGACGCCGCCAGAGAGCGAGAAGGCGTTCAACGGCGGCTGCGACAACGGTATCGACGATGACGGCGATGGGATGACCGACCTCGCCGATCCTGGCTGTGACGACCGAGGCGACCAAAGTGAGTTCCAACCCAGCGTCTGCGCCGACGGCAACGACAACGACGGTGACACGCTGACCGATCTGGCCGACCCCGATTGTTCTTCGATCGGCGATGACAACGAACGCTTCACTGGGCCGATCGCCTTCGATCACCCGGTGCTTGGCACCGACGGGAATCGCAAGGCACCCTATGGTTACTTCCTTCAACCCCCTCCTGGCATTCCAGGGGGCGCTGAGCTCGAGCAGTCCTCGGCGACGAGCCCCGCCACGCTGATCCCAACGCAGCTCGAGTTCCTCTCCTGGAGTATGGATGAGGGCAGCAACTTTGACCTCAAAGCGGTTCAACTTTCGCTTGATGGCACGAGCTTCACCACCATCGCGATCTGCCCGCAGGGGCAGCCCGGCGCCTTCCCGTTCTGCCAACCGTCCAATCAGTTTTCGCCCAAGCCGCCCGATGCCTGGGACGTCGTGACTCTCCCGGTCCCGCAGGACTTCCAAGGGCAGATCGGGTTCGTGCGCTTCGTGCTCGACACCAAAGACGCTTGCTGCGAGTGGGAGCGCGGCTGGTACGTTGACGCGCTCAACTTTGCCCAGGATTGCGCCTGCGCAGCCAACGCCGATTGCAGCTTCCTCGATTCGGGCTGTGCCACCGGCGAGTGCGACCAAAGCAACAAAGAATGCACCCTCGCAGCGCAAGCGGAGGGCACAGCTTGTGCGGGTCCGGAAGACGCCGGTTGCGGCCAATCGGAGTGCGATGAACACGGCTTTTGCAACGCCAACGAGGTCGCCTTCGACGGGGACAGCTGTTCGAGCTGTGATACCGAGCCGTGCGATGCGTGTGCGGCGTCGCAATGCCTCGAGTGCCCAGCGGTTCAGACCGTCGACTTCCTCTCGCTCAACAACTTCGTCTTCAGCGGGGACTTCGGCTCCGCCAGCTGTCTATCGGCGAATTCAGTGACGCCTGCGGAGACACCCTGCTTCCCGAGTAGCCCCGACCTGGGCCAGCCGATGTTCGCGCCCGTGCTTGGCAGCAACGGCTCGCGCACCGGCATCTTTCCCTACGCCGGCCAGTCTGAAATCCGCAACTCCTCGATGCGTACGGCTCCGACGTTCATTCCCACGGCTTTGACCTTCCGCAGCTGGCACCAAGATCGCGGTGGCAACGACACCTTCGTTCCGCGCGATACAAAGCTGATTCGCGTCTCGGTCGATGGCGGTAACCAATGGACCACGGTGCTGAACTGCGACGGCAACACGACCACGCCGTTCTGCATTCCGTCGCCTCCCAACGTCAACCGCGCGCTCGATCAGTGGGACGACATCTCGCTGCCCATCCCTGCCAACTTGCAGGGCCAGAACGGCATCTTCGAGTTCTCTTACAACACCGTTGATTCAGGAGCGGGCTGGGAGCGCGGTTGGTATGTGGACGACCTCAACATCAATCGCTGTGATTGCATCTTTGAGTGCTCAGTTGCGAACTAGCTGGATCTGTCTCGTCCTGCTTTGTGCCGCGTGTTCGAGCGAGCCGGCTCCGGCCGGCTCGGCGAAGACGTCGGCGGCGCCCGCTGCAGCCTCAAGTGCGGCGCCGCCTCCCGCCGTCTCCAGCTCGCCTGCGGCCTCCTCGCCCGGTAAGGACTTCGTCGCGGGGCAGCAGGTGCAGGTCACATGGAAGGGCGCCGACCGCGCAAGCAAGAGCGTCAAGCGCTCGAAGGACGAGGCGAAGAAGCTCGCGACCGAAGTGCTGGAGCGCGCCAAGAAAGGCGAGGACTTCGTCAAGTTGGCGAAGGAGTACTCGGACGATCCGGACGCAAAAGACCGCGACGGCAGCGTTGGTACAGTCAAACGCGACGACGGCAAGCTGCCGGTCTACCAGCAGCTTTTCGACCTGAAGGTTGGCGAGCTGAGCTCGGTGATCGAGGCCAAGACCGGCTTCTACGTGCTCAAGCGAACGCAGTAACTACCAACGAAGGACGAGCTTGCCTTTGACGGCTCGCCCTTCCATCAGCTCGAGCGCAGCGCGCGCCTCGGTCATCGGCAGCACCCGATCGATCGCGGGCTTCAACTTGCCTGCAGCGATCTCAGCAAAGATGCGTTCGGCGTGGGCGCGATTGCGCTCCGGCTCACGCACCGCGAACGAGCCCCAAAACACGCCCACGATCTGGCAGCCTTTGAGCAGCGTCAGGTTGAGCGGGATCTTGGGGATCTCCCCCGAGGCAAAGCCAACCACGAGATAGCGCCCCTTCCACGCGATCGAGCGCAGCGCCGGCTCGGCGTATTTTCCACCGACTGCGTCGTAGATGAGGTCGGCGCCGTTACCGCCGGTCAAGGTGCGGACGCGCTCCTTCAGATCCTCACTCGAATAAAGGATCGTTTCGTCGGCGCCCATCGCACGGCAGTGCGCGAGCTTCTCCTCGCTGCTCGCAGCGGCGATCACGCGCGCCCCGAGCAGCTTCCCCAGCTCAATGGCCGCTGTCCCAACGCCGCCTGCAGCGCCGAGCACGAGCAACGTTTCGCCTGCGCGCAGCTCCGCCCGATCGACGAGCGCATGCATGGTGGTTGCGTAGGTCAACAAGGCTGCCGCCGCCGTCTCGAAGGGCACTGCATCCGGTAGCTTGACGAAGGTTGCCTCGTTGGCCGCCACGCGCTCGGCAAACGCGCCGTTGACCATCGTCCCAGCGACGCGGTCTCCGACGGCAAAGCTCGTTACGCCGGGGCCAACGGCTTTCACGATCCCGGCCAATTCGCCGCCGAGGGTGAACGGCGGCTCCGGTTTGAACTGGTACTTGCCGTACGAAAGCAGCACGTCCGGAAAGTTGAGCGACCCAGCGTGGACCTCCACCAGGACTTCTCCGGAGGAGACGCTGGGCTCAGCGACAGTCGTGATCTCAGTTCCTTGGGGACCAATCAGCTGACATTGGGTTACGGCGCGCACGCCTGCACTCTATCTCACGATTCGATCGTCGAGCACCCACTCATCCCAATAGGCAGGCCAGCCCGGGTAGGTGATGCGCATGAAATCCCCGTTGCGCTTGGTCACCCGCGCCGGCCAGTTCTTGTTTTGCCAGGTCACCGTGAGGTCGGTGCCTTCGGCGAAGGAGGTGAAGCGGATGGGCGTGAGCGCCGCCGTCATCAGCGTTTCATCCCAGGCGTCGGCGTAGCTGAAGAAGCGTACGGTCGCTTGCTCCTTCTGGGTATCGAGCACGCGCCCAACGCGGCTGCCTTTGCGCGAAGGGGCGTTGACGTAGTTTCCGCGGTTCGATGCGCCCGCCACGCGGGTCGCCGTCTTACTGAGCGGCCACTCTTGAAGGCCCGCCGGCAAATGAACTCCCGCACGTTGGTGCTCACGGAACTTCATCGCGTCGCGCACTTCTTCGGCGATCTCCCCGAGCTCCACCAGCCCGTCGGAGTCACGGTCTGCCAGCGCATCACCTGCGAGGGAGTCGAGCAGGGTCTGGGTGAAGGTCCAGTTCGCTGTCGATAGGTTCGAGCTTTCAGCCGACGTCAGACTCGCAGCCACGAGGCCCTGCTTGTTGAGCGACTGGGCGACCGTCTCGAGTTCGCCCGAGTAACAGCAATCACCGAGCAAGAGGACGTGAGCCCCGCGGGGGGCCTTGCTCAGCGCCTCTTCGACGTCGCGCATCGAAAGGCCGGTCTCATCGGTTTTGTTGAGCTTGAGATCGTGCGAGGCGAAGTAGACCGTCCCACTCGGTCCCCGTACCCCGTGCCCGGCGTAATAAAAGATGAGCACCCCATCGGCCTGTGTCTTTGCGGCGGCCTTCTCGAGCTCGCGCTTGATGTTCGCGCGGGTCGCGTCTTCATCGAGCAGACGTTCGACCTGGGCGCCTTTCTGGGTCTCAAGCAGCTTGGCGAGTTCGAGGTCTTTGCGCGCGCGCTTGTCGAAGCTGGATAGACCCGGGTCCTGCCAGCTGAGCACGCCGGAGATCACCGCATGGATTGACTTGCCTTCGAGCGGGCTCGGGCCGCTCTTCGGCAAAGCCCGCGCCTGCGCGGACTTATCCCCGCGTGGTTTCGCGGACGGCTCCGCCGACCGACTTCGTTTCGATGGCTTCTCGTCGGGTTGGTCTTCCCTCGACTTTCGCTCGCCCGAGCAATGAAGCGACGATAGGGCGAGTTGCAACGCAAGCATTGCGCACGAAGCGGACCGCATCGCGCAAGGCTAGCGTGAAGCCGCAACGCGCGGCCACGGGCGCGGTGGACGAAGGGGGAACCACGCGTTAGAGAGAGTGTGTGCTCAACGCTGGTCATCCGCTGCGCGACGGGCGCTACCGCATCACACGGGTGCTTGGCGAGGGGTCGCAAGGCACCACCTTCGAGGCGGTCGATGCAAAGCTGGGTCGGCTGGTGGCGATCAAGCGCTTTCAGGTTCGCGGCGCCGCATCTTGGAAGGACGTTGAACTCGCAGAGCGTGAGGCCGTGGTACTCGGTGCGCTCAAACACCCGCTGATTCCTGCTTACGTCGAGCATTTCGAGGAAGAGGCGGCGCTCTACTTGGTGACCGAGTTGGTCGCTGGGCAGAACTTACGCCAGCGCGCCGCGGGCGGGACGATGAGCCTCGACGAGGTGCTGCGACTGCTCTCGGATCTGAGCCAAGTAATCGAGTATCTCCATGGCCTGCATCCGCCGGTCATTCACCGCGATATCAAGCCGGGCAACATCATTCGTCGCGAAGACGGGCGCTTCATGCTCGTGGACTTTGGGTCGGTGCGCGCCAAGCTCGAGCTCTCTCAGGGCAGCACCGTGGTAGGCACCTTCGGGTTCATGGCGCCGGAGCAGTTTCAGGGCCGCGCCCTCCCGCAGTCGGACGTGTACTCGCTTGGAGCAACGGTGCTCTCGCTGATGACCGGCCTCGAGCCGGAGAAGTTGCCACATCGCGGGCTCGCCATCGACGTCCGCGCAAGTCTCGGTCCCAACGTGGATCGGCGAATCGTGGAGCTGCTCGAGCGGATGCTCAACCCCGATCCGGATCAGCGGCTACCGCGCGTTTCCAGCGCTTTGCAGGTGTTCCGTCGGCTTCGCGCAGGCGCCGCCAATCGGCCTGCCGCACCGGCTTCACAACCGCCGCCGCCCTCGCGCCGTGCGCGTCGCGGCAACGCCCGCCCCCCGTTCGATGTTGTCCCGCCCTGGTCGAAGCGCTACCAAGCCAGGCCGCTGGGTCGCAGCGCTGAACTCGCTCCGCCCCGCGAGATCGCGTTGCCGCTCTTGTCGGTCGCTCGCGCAGCCGTCTACTTCGGCGCGGTCTTTTTCGCGCCGCTCGTACTTTCGCTGCTTTCGATCATCTTTGGTAAGCCGCTGAGACGGGCCGCCTACCAAACGCGCGAGGCCGGAGAGCGCGCGTTGCGCGCGATGGACCTGAAAGCGCAGTCGTTTCTAACGCAGCCAATTCACGAGCCGGTGGCGGAGCCAGTTCCGGTCCCGCCGGCCGCCGCGCCTTCGCCAGTTGCCAACGCCCAACGTCGCGTCGAAGCCAATGCCGCGGCTCCCCAAGAGGACTTGATCGAGGAGCCCGAGCAGACCGCAGAACAGCGCTCGGCGACGCGCCTTTAGGCTGTCAGAACTTGAAGGTCAGCATGGTGGTCTCGTTGGGCTTGATCACCGCCCCACGCGACTTGGCCGCGCCACTCGTTGGTTTGCAAACCACCGTGTGTTTGCCGGCAGGCAATGAAACGCTCAGCGAAGAGCCGCTGCCTTTCCCTGCGCCATCGACGCTGAACGAGCAGGACCCGCCCGTCGCGATGGCGAGCAGCCGTCCGCTTCCTCCAGCCGGCGTGGGCTCCGGCTTCGGCTCCGGCTTCGGCTCGGGCTTCGGTTCCGGCTTCGGCTCAGGCTTCGGCGGGGGCTCTTTGGTGCGGGGGTTGGGCTTCCCGGGAATTGGCTTGGGCGCATCTCCCGTGGTGACGACGACCGGGCCGGCCGGTTCATCGGGTTGCGCCGACAGCTGAATGGCCGGCCTTTCCGGCGGGGCCTCAACAGGCTTCGGCGCTGCGGTTTGGGCCTGTTGGGCGGCGGGCTGCACTGGAACCGAAACGGGGCCCGGCTCCTGCGGGCGCCCAGCGTCGGCGGCCACTTTGGGCGACTCACGCAACAAGAGCAGCAGGACGACCGGCAGCATCACCGCGGTGGCAGCGAGCGCGCCCCACAAGATGCGGATATCGAAGCCGCCACGCTTCGCCGGTTTGGGCGACAAGCTGGGCTGCGTGAGCGGCGGCGGGCTGGTGTCGAAGCGGCCGCTCACCTCGGCGGCCTGCGGCTGACGTTGGCGAGGTGCCGTCATCTTCCCAGCGCCGAGAAAGGGGGAAGGCGGTAGCGATGGCGGTGGAGGAGGTACTGGCAACCCGCGCGTCGAGTAGGCCGTCGGCATCGGTGAGGCCGGGTCTGCGCCGCGTTGCGAATCGGGCCCCATGGCCCGCATGCTCGCTGTCAGCTCCCGCGCGATCAGCGGCAAGTTCGACCCGGAGCCGCTGGCACCACCGAGCACTTGGGTGGCCTCCTCATCTCCCGGCAGGTCCTCGAACTCGGCGTTGGAGATCGCCACCGGGCGCGACATCGGCGGCGGGATCACGCTGCTGCGCGAGGGCGGCGGCGGCACGTAGCTCGGCGGCGGGGCCGGAACTGCGCCGCTCTTGCGTTGTTTGGCGCGATGGGCGATCTGCGCGATCCGCTCGATCAGGACCTGCCCTTCGGCCGGGGCGTACGGCCCGAGCGAGTGCGCGAAGGAGTGAATGTTCTTGAAGCGCCGATCGATGTCTTTGGCGAGCGCCCAGGAAAGAATGTTGTCGATGTCCGGAACGACGTCCCCGCGCAGCGAGGTGATCGGCGGGGGCTCCTCCCGTGTGATCGCCAACATCAAACGCGCAACGTCGCCTGCGAAGGGCGGCTTACCGGCGAGCAGGAAGTACAGCACCGCTCCCAGCGACCAGACGTCGGTGCGCACGTCCACCGACTTCGCTTTGCGCACGAGTTCCGGCGAGGAGTACGACGAGAGCCCAAACAGCGCGGTTGCGGTCAAGGAGCTGCCACCCGCGGGGGCCGCTGCGTCGCGCATCAGCTTGGCCGTCCCGAAGTCGGTGATCTTGAGCAGCGGCGTTCCACTCGGGCGGCGCGCGACCATCATGTTGGGCGGAGAAAGCTCACGCACGATCAGCCCGTGGGCGTGTGTTTCTGCCACGCACTCGGCTGCTTGGAGCGCCAGCAGCACCGCCTCGGGGACAGGGCGCGGACCGTAGTTCTGGACGTAGCTATTTAGCTCTTCGCCCTCGACGTGCTGACGCACGAGGTAAAAGGAGCCATCCGGTTGGGTGCCAACGTCGATGATGCGGGCCGCATGCTCGGACTCGAGCTTCGACAGGACGCGGGCTTCTCTGCGGAAGCGCTCGATCTCACGATCATCGCCGGTGCCGGCCAGCAGCAGTTTGATCACCACCCTCTGGTCGAACTCGACGTGGAAGGCTTCCAACGTGAGCGTAGGAACACGCGACAAGATCGCTCGCACGCGATACTTGCCACCAACTACGTCGCCCGGGTGAATATCGTCTGCGCGCATCGAGGAGCGGTGAACATTCTTGCACGATCCGCGGCCAAGTACGAAAGCCAAGTGCCGCGATCCGCGTTCCCTGCGAAATCTCCCGCTAAGGGCGGCCCATGTGAGGTTTTGTTAGCGGCGCTGCTGTTATGCAACTCACCCGGGCGAACCCACACGAACGGTGGTAGTGTGACCCGCATGCGCCTCATCTATTCCTCCGTCTTTGCCGTTTCACTCTTGGGGATTGCGGCTGCAGCTTGCAGTGACGAGCCGGAACCTCAGTATCCGCAGCAGGGCTATCCCCAACAGGGTTACCCGCAGCAGGGCTACCCCCAACAGGGTTACCCGCAGCAGGGTTACCCGCAGCAGGGTTACCCCACGCAGCAGTACCCCACGCAGCAACCAACGGCCACTGCCACCGCTCAGCCCACCACTCCCTTTGGTCTCCCCATCCCCAGCGGGCTGATCCCGTCCGGTTTCACGCTGCCCAGCGGGTTGCCCGGCTTCCCGACCGCTGCGCCTCCCGCTCAGTGATTCGTTCCGCCTAAGGCGGGCGCTCCGGTGAGCCGTTGTTCCAAGTGCGGCTGAAGCGCTAAGCTTGCAGCCGCGCCGCTCAGCGGCGGCCAAATATGGAGAGTAGCGCGCTACCCATTCCCAAAGACCCTCGATGGCGCAGGCTGTTGGGGGTCACGTTGTTTGTCGGCCTCCTTTACGTCTTTCGAGGTCTTGCGCCAGTTCTGATCTGCTTCGTGATCTTCGAGCGGGCGCTTGGTTTCTTGGCTGAACGCATCGTCCGCAAAACGCAGGTCAAGAAGGCCTACGCGGTTGGCGGTCTGCTGCTGGTGCTCACTGGCCTGGTCTCGACCGGTGGTTTCTTCGGGGTACGCGGGCTGATTCAGGTCGTTGAGCTGGCCAAGAGGGACGGCCAAGCCTGGGTTGAGTCGGTCACTGAGAGCGGCCTCATTCAGCGGGCTCGCGCGCAGCTCGGCACCGACTCGCATGCTTTCACCGAAGGCGCGCGCAGCTACGCTCTTCAGGCGTTCGGCTACGTCTCCGCCACCGCCTACGTCGCCATCTTCGTGTTCGTCGGTTTCATCCTCGCGGTGATGTACCTGTTCGAGCAGCGGGAGATCGACGACTGGCTCGAAGGTCTCGAGCCCAAGAGCGTGATCGGAACGCTGACGCGCTGGCTTGGCTATGTGGCGGACGCCGTCGCGATCACTGTGCGGCTTCAGGTCGTGGTGGCGATCTTCAACGCGGTCTTTACGTTGCCACTGCTGTTGTTCCTCCGGCTGCCGAACGTACCGCTGCTGTTCCTCATGGTGCTCCTCTCGGGCATGGTGCCGGTCGTCGGCGGAGTGTTTTCGGGCCTCGTGCTGTGCCTCGTGGCTTACGACGCGAAGGGCTTCGTGGGCGTCGGCATCTTCCTTGGGGTGACGTTCGTGCTCAGCAAAGTCGAGAGCTACTACCTTTCACCTCGGCTCACGGCGCAGCACGTAAAGCTGCCGGGCATCATGTTGGTCATCAGCTTGCTGATGTTCGAAACGGTGTTCGGATTTTGGGGCTTGTTCCTCAGTTTCCCGGCGCTCTACGTGGCGCTTCGAATTGCCAACGAGTGGAAGGTCGAGGACTTGGATCGGCGCGCACGAATGAGCTCCATTCCACCGATCGCGACGGCGACCCCAGTGCCTCGCTCTGTGCCGACTTCTGCGCGTCCCACGGCGGCAAAACCGCCAGACCCTGTCGAATCCCCATGAAGCTCCAAGCTCTGTTCGTCGCGTCGGCGTTGGTTTGCAGCGTCGGTTGCGGCTTCTCCCAGCCGGCCTTTCCGCGAGGCCCATATCGCGTCATGGAGGCGCCCGACACCGAGCAGCGTATCCAGCGAATCACCTGCTCGCTTTCGGTCAAAGGGCAGCGCATGTCGCTCGCGACCGCGATGCAAAAGTACCAAGTGCCGGGCGTGAGCGTTGCGGCGATGTGGGGCGGTCAAGTCGTATGGGCGCGCGGCTTTGGTTCGGCCGACATCAACAAGCGTCGCCTGATGACGCCGGAGACCACCTTGCAAGCGGCCAGCGTCTCCAAGCCGATGACCGCGGTCGCGGTGATGCGCATGGTGCAAGCGGGTGAACTCAACCTCGATGAGGACGTAACCGACATCGTCGGCTGGGAGCCCGGTAAAGCCGATAGTCGCATCACGCTGCGCCAGCTGATGTCGCACACCAGCGGCCTCGGCGTGCATGGCTTTGGCGGCTACAAACGCAATCGTGAGGAGCTTCCGAGCGCGCTCGATATCCTCGACGGCAAAGCGGCAAACTCAGCGCCGGTGCGCTTTGCCGGCCCTCCCGGTGAGTCGCGCTATTCGGGCGGCGGCTTCACGCTGGTGCAAGCGTTGGTGGAGGAGGAGATGGGCGAAGAGTTCGAGGAGGCCATGTACGACTGGTTGATTCGGCCCTTTCGGCTCACGCACAGCACCTTCCACCAGCCGCTCGATGGGGACAACCTTGCCTACGCCGCTACCGGCTACGTCGAGGGTGCGCCGGTCCCGTTTGGCCATCACGTCTACCCTGAGAAGGCCGCTGCGGGCCTTTGGACGACGCCGACGGATCTCTTGACTGTCGCCGCCTCGCTGATGAACTCCTACAACGGCGGGCCGGGCCCGCTGTCCCCAGCGTTCGCGCGGCAGATGTTTACGCCGGTCGCGCCCGGGCAGAAGTTTGGTCTGGGCTTCGCCGTCCGCAACGAGGGCAACGTGCTCGAGGCATGGCACAGCGGTGTGAACCACGGCTTCACCTCGCTCGTGACCTTCCGCTCGGATGGTTCTGGCGCCGCGGTGCTGGTCAACGCCAACGGTCCTTTGGCTGGGGCCATCGTCGATTCGATCGGCGAAGAGTACGGCTGGCGCGGCAGCAAAGCCGGCGTCGCTTGCGCGCCCTAACGGCTGCACCAAAACCAGGCGCTAGCGCGAAGCATCTGCGCTGTTCGGGTGCATGCAGCGCGCGAACCCAGCCCGATATTCCCGAACCCAGCCTGCTTTCCCGACGGCACGCAGCGTGCTGAAGCACGCTCCGGAGGTGAACGTGGAAGAAGGCTTGGATGTTCGTTTTTGGGGTGTGCGCGGCAGTCTCCCGAGTCCCGGACCGGAGACGGCGATGGTGGGCGGCAACACCGCCTGCGTCGAGGTTTGTGGTGGTGGTTCGCGGGTGATCTTGGATGCGGGCAGCGGCATTCGCGCGCTGGGTGATGCGCTGATGGCGAAGGGGGAGGGCGAGGACCTCACCATCCTGCTCTCGCACGTGCACTGGGATCACGTGATGGGCCTGCCGTTCTTTGCGCCGCTCTACGCGGGTAAGACGCCGATCACGATCGCCGCTGGGCCGCTCGGTTTGCCGGTGGCTTCAGCGTTGGAGCGGCAGATGTCGCCGCCGCTTTTTCCGGTGAGCTACGACGCTGTGCGTTCGCGCGTGAGGACGGTGGACCTCGCGGCCGACAGTCACTTTCGCGTGGGGGCTCTCACCATCACCATGTTGCCGCTGATTCATCCGGACCCGGTGATCGCCTATCGCATCGCGTTCGGTAGCAGCTCGGTTGTCTACGCCACCGACACCGAGCACGTCGAGGGCCAGCTCGATGAGCGACTGCTCCACTTCGCGCGCGGTGCCGACATCCTGATCTACGACGCCCAATACACGCCGGAGGAGTATCGCGGGGAGGTCGGGCCTTCACGAAAAGGCTGGGGTCATTCGACCTTCCTTGCCGGGGCTGAACTAGCTCGCGCAGCCAACATCAAGACGTTGGCGCTCTTTCATCACGATCCGCGTCGTACCGACGCAGAGGTCGCGGCCATCGTTCAGCGCTGCCGTGAGCACTTCCCGAGCACGGTGGCAGCGCGCGAGAACCTCTCCTTGCGGGTGGAGGTTCCGCCCTCGACCGTGAGCCGACATCGAGCCGAGCTCCAGCATGTCGCGGCGTTGGCGTGAGCACGGCTCGAGCGGGGTTCGACTTTGATAGTTATGAGCTATCAGAGTCGTCAGTTCGTTGTCTTAGCGAGCACGAGCGAAGCTCCTTAGAGTTCATGAGTCGGCTGCTCAACAAGCCGCAAACAAGGAGTCTTCATCATGTTCAAGAGCCCCAGCCAGCTGTCCGAGTCCGTTCGTTCCAAGCTCGTGGACGCGCTCAACGCGCGCCTCGCCGACGGCTTGGATCTTCATAGTCAGATCAAGGTCGCCCATTGGAACGTCAAAGGGCCGCAGTTCGCCTCGCTGCATCCTTTGTTCGAGACCTTCGCCGTTGGTCTAGCGCTGCACAACGACAGCGTCGCTGAGCGAGCCGTTACGCTCGGTGGAAAGGCCTACGGCACCGCTCGGCACGTGACCAAGCATTCGCGCTTGGAGGAGTACCCGCAAGACACGACGCGAGGCCTCGATCACGTAAAGCTGTTAGCGGAGCGCATCGAGACCTTCCTCGAAGGGGGGCGTGAATCGCGCTCGCTCGCCGAAGAACTCGCTGACACCGACACTGCCGACCTGTTCACCCAGATCATCACCGAGTTTGAGAAGCACGCTTGGTTCCTGCGCGCGTCGCTCGAGAGCTGAGTGTGTCAGCAGATTGGCAGCGTGTGCTGCGTTTGACGCGGCCCGAAGCTGCGTCGGGCGAAATTCTCAATGGCGTCGTGCCGCCGAAGATTGGGCCCAATGGCATGTACTGTGCTCAATGGAGGGCACTCGTAAGCGCTACCAAAAAGGCCGCGGGTCGCGGCGCCGACAAGGGCGAGTAGCGTCAGGTCCGGTTCGACTCCGGGGCTTACGACCAATAGCAACGATCAGAAATGCAGCGCCGCACTGCCTTGGGCACCGGCCCCAAAGGAATCCGCCGACACGTCCAACAGACCGTAATCATCTCCGCTCGACTCGGCCGCGCACCACTCGCTCTCGACGTGGCCGAAGCCGACGCGGCCGCCGAGCCCGAGCGAAAGGAGCGAGAGCGGGTAGAACTCGACGCCGACCACCAGATCCCCTTGGAAGCCGCGCAGCGTTGGGTCCCAATCAACGCCGTTCACGCCGCAACCGGGGACCTCGCTGGGCGCCATCACCTGCAGGTAGCCAAGCTCGAGTGCGACGCTCATGCCGATGCGGTCGAGGACGTTGGCGGCGAGCCGCGGCCCCGCGCCGACCACGAAACTGGTGGTGGAGTCCTGGTCTGGCGGCGTCAGTTGCTGGCCGGTGCTGCTGCCGCTGACGAAGGTTTGAATCGGTACGCCGGTGCCGATGTGCACCCGGCCATGAGCGAGCAGCCCGATCGCGAGATCGCCTTCTTGCGCGACGTTGACGATCACGCGACCACCGGTGAAGAAGCCGCTCAGGTCGAAGGCAGGGATGGCGCCAGCGTTGGCGAGCAGCTCGTCACTGTTATCGAGCTTGAAGCTTTGCGCGTAAGCGCCAGCGTCCACTTGCACGATCACCCGCTGCTTGAGCACGTCGGGTTGGCCGAACGGATCACTGAGCGGTGCCACGCTCTTCCACTCACGCACCGACTTCGCCGGCTTGGGCTTGGGCAGGTCCCCGAGATCGAACGTGCGCAGCTCGGCCTCGAACGGTTGGTAAGCGAGCTTGACGCGCTCGGCTCTGGCCTTGGCGCGCTCGTAGTCGCTCTCCTCGGCCAGGCTCTTGATGTCGGCGCGGTAGCTCTGCTCAAGCTCGGCGAGCGCTGCTTGGCGTTTGCTCTTGGCCTGCTCGAAACGTTGCCACGCCTCGACGCGTGAGCGGCCGAAGTCACGGTACGGGTTGCTGTCCTCGGTGCCGTATTCGGCGATGGCCGACCACGCCAGCAAGCAGGCGCTGGCCCCGCTCCCCTGCGACTCGCAACGCCGGCCCACTGCGACGCGACGGGCCAGCTCCACATCGACGCTACGCAGCGTGAAGGACGGCTCGCGATAAGGCGGAAATGCCGGCTCCGGCGGTACCGTGAACTCCGCAGGCAGCGTCAGCTCAGACGCGGCGCCCTGGGCCTGCACCACAGCGGGCGAGCCGCACAAGGCGCCGCAAGCAAGCAGGGGGCCGAGCAGCCAACGCATCAGAGCGTGACGCCGACCTGGCCTCCGAGGGTGAACGTTACAAGCGGGGCTCGCGCGTCGTCGTCGCCCGCCAAGTAGACCAGCGCGCCGTTGGAAAGGGCAGTTTCCAGGAAGAGTAGGTTGACGGCCGTGCGGAAGCCGACCGAGAAAAGACGGTCATTGTAGCCAATGCCCGCAAATAGATCGGCAACAGGTCCAGCTAGTCCGTCTGCGATGAACCCTGTCGGCACCAGGTTGTTGCTCGCGTCTGCCGCGAGTTCGTCGATGGTTGCGCTGAGCTGGCCGTAGCCACCGCCGCCGCCGAGGTGAAGCGTGGACTCCGGGCTTAGCCGAACGTCGAAGCGAGCGCCGCCGGTGAAAAGCAAGGTGGTGGCGTCGCCTGCGAAGAAGCCGCGGAAAGCACCGTAGAGTCCGAGTCCACCCTGGAAACAGCTGGAGTCTTTGCAGAAAGCGCCCGGGAGCAGCTCCGGAGTCGACAACATGGCTCCGATCATCAATGAACCTGGGCTGACCAAGTTGTCTGTGTCGTCGCGGACCTTGCCCTCATTGACTGTCTTGTCCTGATTCTCGAACTTGACCTTAACGTCCGTGGAGCCTGCGTACCCGATGTCTGCGTCGATCTGAAGAAAGCCGAAGCCCAAGACGCCTTGACCAGAGCTGGCGGTCCCAGTGTCAGGAGTGGGCGTGCTGCCGCCGTTATTGTTGATGCCGACGCTCGCGTCGGTCGAGAGGCCGATGGAAGCGAGCTCTTTGCTGCGAGCGCCGTAAACCTCGTTGAACTCCTTCTTGTAGGATTCCTTTTGGTCGGGCTTGATCACCTCGTCTCCGAGGGCGAGCAAGCGATCGAGCTTGGCCTTGTCCTCGAGGTAACGGGTCTTCAGCCGCTCGAGGGCTTCCCGTTGACGCTGCTCTTGGCTCTCGCGGATGCGCCAGGCCTCGAGGCGCTCGTCAGCGGTGCTCTTGAGCGGGTTACCGCCCTTCTTGTCCTTGTAGTTCGCGAGGTTCTCCCAAGCGCGCACACGGTCGCTTGCGGCGTAGGAGGTGTTCTTCTCCGCGCGCACGGCCACGTCCAACAGCTCGTACAGATCGACGTCGACGCTCGCGAGGTTGGTGGTGGTGGCGTTGTCGAGCTCGAGCGCGTCCACCGTCTCGAGCTGGGCTACCGGATCGAGACCGGCGCCGAACCCGGCGGAGGCCATGGTCTGACCCTTGTTCTTGTTGAGCGGAGCAAGGCCCAGCTGCAAAATTGCACCACACTCGGGGCTGTCGGGCTTTTTTGCGCAGATGTCGATGTCGCCTTGGGAGCGCAGGTTGCGCGCAGCCTCATCACGACCGATGCCGCCGCCGGCCGAACCTACTTCGACCGAAGCTCCGACCTTGCCCTTGGCCCGAGCATCGAGCCGGAAGGCGCCCACGGTGATGGTGCGAACGAAGTGGGTGGCGTCCTGGCAGTCTCCCTTGGACGCCTTCGGTGAGTCGTTGGCGACCCGTTGCCCGACGGCGATGTAGTCGAGCTCGAGCGAGGAGCCAGTCGACAGCTCGCCTTTGAGCGAGGCCGCACCGAGCGGGAGCTTGGCGTAGAGCTCGTTGTTGTCGGAGATCTCGATGCGGTCGCGCGCGGGCGTCGTCGATTCGAGATCGTAGCCGCCCTCGATCTGGCAGCTGGTCAGGATCTTCATCGTGCAGCCGGCGTAGCTCACCGCGACGAGACCGCGGCGGGAGGCCGACTCGAGGTCCACCTTGGCTGTGCCCGGCCACTCGACGACCAACGGATTCAGCGGATCGCGCGCAACTTTGCAGGTGGCTTGCTGCCCGTCGGCGTCTTCAACCGTGGGCACCTCGGTGATCAGCTGCTGTGACGGGCAGCCAAGCAGCGTGAAGGCCACCAGCGTGAGCGCAACGAAGGCGGCCCAACGCCGCGCGAACCGGTTGTCCGAGAGGATATGCATGGCGACCATGGGCGCGTACTACGGCGGCGCGGCGAAGAGTATGCCTTATCGCGAGGGGCACGGTTGTCCCGCCCCTCAGCTGCGCTGTGGTCAGCTGCAGGACGCTCAGGTCAAGGCAGGGGAGCGAGCCCGAGTCTCACCGGCGCTCCACACCCGCTGGTCTTCACAGCTTTTTCATCCAACTCGGTCTTGCTCGAACAAGCCTCGAGATCCCCGGAGTTCTTGAGCCGCTGACGGGAGGAGTCACTGTGGCCGCCCACGGCGACGATGCCGACGTCGATGTCGGCGCCGGCTTTGGCCTTGGCCGCCGACTCCATGTTGTAGGCGCCGATCGAAATGGTGCGCACGTAGTGAGTCGCCTGCGCGCAATCACCGCTCAGCTCAGCGGGCTCTCCTTTCGCGAGCTTTTGTCCGACCAGCACGTAATCCAGGCTCAATTTGCGCCCCGAGGCGAGCTCGGCTTTGAGGCTCTGCGAGGCGATCGGCAGCTTGGAGAAGAGGTCGTTGTCGTCGTTGATTTCGAGCTTGTCGCGGCTGGGCGTCACCGACTCGTAGTCGTACGCGCCTGCTGCCTCGCAGCGCGGAAGCACATCGAGCTTGCAGCCCTGGAGACGCACCATCACGAGGCCGCGCTTGCTGATGCTCTCGAGCTCGACCTTGTGCGTGCCCGGCCACTCGACGATGAACGGGTTCTCGCGGTCGAGGGCGTTCTTGCACAGCTCCGCCGGATCTTTGCCCTCGGCGTCGGCGACCGAGAGCTCCTGCGCTTTGACGCCTGCTCCAGCGACACAGCCAGCGGAAGACGACGCAAACGAGGCAACGAGGAGCGAAAAGACGCGAGCCGTTCGGTTCATCGGAAATTCCTTCAGTTGGATTCAGCGAGCAGGAACTCGACTGCGCTGCGAATGGCTGCTTCATCTGCAGCGTCTCCGCCCTTGGCCACGAAGCGCACTGTGCCCTTTCGGTCGAGCACGAAGGTTTGCGGCAACTCGTCGACTTGGTAGGCGCCGCGGATGGAGCTTGCAGCGTCATCCAGCACGTTCGGGTAGCTCACGCCGAGCGACTTGAGCTGACGCTCGACCTGACTCGGGTTGTCGTCGATGGCCACGCCGAATACGGCCAACCCTTCCGCCTTGTGCTCTTGATTGAGCGCCTGCACGCCGGGGATGATCTTCAAACAGGGTTTGCAGGAGGTGGACCAAAAGTCGATCAGGGTGACTTTGCCCTGGGGCGGGAAGGCGACCATCTCGCCCTGCAGATCGACCTGCTCCGTCTTGGGTGGCGCCTTGGCCAGGAGCGCATGCGGCTCCGAGGCTGGAAGGCTGGGTGCACAGGCAGAAAGTGCGCAGGCCGCGAGGCTGAGACGGAGGAAGCTCTTCACGCGAGCGACGATAGCGACAACGCGAGCGCCGCGGAACGCCTAAGATCCGCGCGCGCTCAATACGGATCGGCGGGGATGGTCACGCCGTCGGCGGCGGCGAGGGCGAGCGCCTCCGCCGCCGTTTCTCCAGCAGGTAGTTTTACGGTGTCTCCGGCTTGCAGAGCGAATAGCGACACGTCAGCGAACTCGAGTGGCTGCCCGGCCACGCATTGTGCCGCTGGCGCGCTAGCGCGCAGCAGGTAGACGGTGCCTGCACCGAGCACCTCGCTCTGCCCATCCGCGCCGACCCAGAGCGCCGTCCCTTCATCGACGCCAAGCCCAACCATCTGCGTCGAAGCGCCGTCCGAGATCGCTCGCGCCATGAAGGTGATAAGCCGCCCCATGCGGTCGCGCTCGGCGAAATGCGTGTCGGTGACGACGTCGATCAGCGGCGGAAAACGCAGGAAATCGTACTCCATCGTCATGTAGCGGTTGAACGGATCGGCCAGCGCTTCATCCGAATAGACGGTGTCATTGAGGGCCGCGAACACAGTGCTACCGAGGATGGCGCAGCCGGCGCTTGTGCCGCCGATTACGGCGCCGCGGCGCCACGCATTCTGCAGCTCCGCTTCGACAGCGGTTCCTTTCCAAGCCGTCACGTATTCGGCCTGATCCCCGCCGGCGATGAAGATGGCCTCGGCCTGGGCGAGGCGCTGTGCAACGTAGTCGCTGTTGGCGAACTCGCTGCTCGTCACCAGCAGCGTCTCGACCGAGTCCGCCCCACCGATATCGGAGTACAAATAATCGCCGTAGCCGTCTCCACCGGAGGTCCGCAAGACCACGACATCTCCGCCGCCAATCAGCGGCACCCAGCGTTCGAAGGCTGCGTCTACGTCGGGCCCGCCGCCCATCAAGATCAACGCCGGACCGAGCGGCGTGGTCTCGGCGTTCGCGTCGTTCCCCGATAGATGGGTGACCAACCCGGCCGGCTTTTCGGCTTCACTTCCGCCTGCGCCGCCGCTCGCGTTGGAGGCGCCGCTCGAGCCTGTGCTCGCTCCGCTGCCGCCCGCGCCGCCATTCGACGATTGCGCGCTGCCGCCGGAGCCGCTCACGGTTCCCGTTGCGTCATCCGTGCACGCGATCAGCAAGCCGACCACGCACGACAACTGCTTGGCTGTTGAACATTTCATCGCGGCACGACCTGCGTTTTGCAACCGAACACGACGTCCACCGTGCCCTGATCATCGGCCTGCAGCGTGCTGCAAGTCGACGGACACATCAGGATATTCTGTGGCGCGCTTGGGTTGTCGTAGTACCAGCCGCCTTCCGGTCCGCAGTCGGCTGCGCCGCCGGGGACGTTGAAGATGGGCGTCTGCTCCGAGCTGCCTCCGGGCGTGTAGTCGACGTTCACCAGCGTTGGGTCCAGCGTTTCCCCCTCGGGCGGGGCTGGGATGGCGTAGTCACACGAAAGCTGCGAGGAGACGATCACCCCGGTGGCCATGTCATTGAAGATGGGATCGAACTCTTGCGCGCACAGATCGCCGGCGATGCCTCCAGTTTGTTGCACCAGTTCTTGGTAGGTGACGCCTTCCTCCGCTGCGTACGACTGGCAGCCGAAACCGCCGAAGGTGTGGCAGCAAGGGTTGTTCATCGGGCACGAGAAGCCGAAACAGGCGAGCGGATCCGAGAAGGCGACGATGGCGTCGAACTTGAAGCCCTGAAAGCTCGGGTCGGTAGCGATCAATTGGCTGCTGAAGGCGCTGGCGCTGAGGTCGCTCTCGTCGTCGGAGACGACCAGGATGGTCTTTGAGGCGTTGGCACGTAAGGACGGCTGCCACTCGGCGTAGCTGCTCAGGATGACCTGGAAAGCGTCGGTGCTGTTCACTGTCTGTACGACGTGACGATAGGCCTCGAGCTTGCTGTCGGCGCCGTTGCAAGCTCCGCTGCCGAGCGGCGCAGGAATGCACACCGAGGCATCAGCGATCAGCACCACATGAACATCGATGCCGCTACTCAGGATCAGGCTGGCGAAGTTGTTCAAGTTGGCTTGAACCTCGGCGGACTCCTCGCTCATGCTGCCTGAGGTATCGATGGCGATGATGATGTCAGCGGGCTGCAGCTGGGCTTGCGCGGTGCTCGAGGTGCCGCTGCAGGACTCGAAGCCGCCGACTCCGCTGTTCGAACTCTGGCTGAAGCCTCCGCCCGTGCCAGGGCCGCCAGCGCCGCTCGCTCCTGCGCCCGGGGAGCCTGCGCCAACTCCCGGCGAACCCACTCCGCTCGCGTTGCCGCCGGTATTGTCTTCTGTGCCCGCGCCGCAGCCGAGCAGGGAGAATGCGAGCAGCCCGACCAGGGGGAGGGAGTGAGCGGTCATTCCGCAGATTGTACACCGGCAACGATCCTCGTAGGCATCCGCGCGCAATCGTGGAAAGAGGCGCCTGTGATCGCCCTGCGCGCCCTTGTCCTGCTGAGCCTTTTCACCGCTTGTTCCGAAGGTCGGCTCGCTAGCCCCAGCCCCAGCGGCAGTCCAAGCGTGAAGGCCCCGGCGAGCTCGAGTACCCAGCCGAGTCTTGCGACAAGCAGCGCCGCTAGCTCTTCATCGGCCGGCGCGCCGCTCGCTTCGGCCAGTGCCTCGGCGTTCGCGAGCGGCTCGGCGATGTTGCCACCGCCTGCACCCAGCGCGCTCGATCTGGCGGCCTTCCCGCAAATGGTCGGGCCCGACGGAGCGACGTTGCCGCAGACTAAAGACCGTCCGGAGCTCACGAGCCCGGCCTTCAAGCGTCGGCTCGATCTTTTGTGGCAAGCCATCGTCGAGAACGATGCGGCGCTGGCCGAGCCGGCCTTCTTTCCAAAGGCGGCCTACGAGCTGGTGAAGGACATCGAAAAGCCCGGCGCTGATTGGAAGCACCGTTTGCTCAAAGCCTTCGGTCGCAACATCAGCGAGTACCACAAGAAGCTCGGCGACGATCCGAAGGCGCTCACCTTCCTCGGCCTCGACGTCGACGAGAAGCGGGTCAAGTGGATCGACCGCGGTAAGGAAGGCAACAAGCTCGGCTACTACCGCGTGACGCGCTCCAAGCTGCGTTACTCCGAGCCTGGTGGAAAAGAGCGCACGCTCGAACTGACCAGCCTGATCTCCTGGCGTGGCGAGTGGTTCGTCGTTCACTTGCACGGCTTCAAGTGACGGCGCCTAGACGAACGCCATAAAAAAGGCCCGCTCTTGCGAACGGGCCACTCTCGATCCGAGCGATCCGCGATTACTCGCCGCCGCCGGAACCGCCTTCACCCTCTTCGCCTAGTTCATCGGGGCAAACGTAGGTTTCGGGCGTGGTGCCTTGCAGTGTGCAAGCGCCACCGCAGCTTTCGTGGCAATCCACGCAATCCGCGAAGCTCTCCGGACTTGCGCTGGAGCTGTTCTGCTCCTGAAGGTCGGTGCAGAACTCGTAGGCTTCTTGCGTCGAATAGCGGTCCTCACAGCCGACCATCAGGCCGAACGACGCAAACGCGATGACGAGCAAGGTGCGAGCAAAACTGATTTTCATGGTTTGATCCTCCTCGTGGTCATCAGGGGTTGGCCGGAGCCGCAGCGGGCGCCGGCGTTGGTGCGGGGGCCGGAGCCGGAGCAGGCGCCGGAGCAGGCGCCGGAGCCGGAGCGGGGGCTGGTGCCGGAGCCGGAGCTGCGGGCGCTCCCGGTTGAGCCGGCGGTGCATTGGGATCGACAGCGCCTGCGGCAGGCTTGTCGCAATCGCAGGGCGGCGGGGGCGGCGGCGGCTCGGGTGCCTTCGAACCAAAGGCCGCACCGATCGTTAGCAGCAGGTTGTTGGAGACCTGCCACTCGTCGATCAGCAGCGGATCGCGAACGACGCGCAGTTTGTAACCGAGCGAGGCCCAGTCGAAGAGCTTCACGTTGAGCCCGGCGATGCCTTCAACGCTGGTCAGCTCGGGCAAGGAGCGATCGTCGCCTGCTGCCAGGTCGCTGGTTGCGAACGGCACCAAAACGCCGAGACCCACGGTGTACGAAATGCGCTTGGACTCGTCGATGAAGCCCCACGCGTTTGCGATCGCCTCAGCACCAATTTGGTAGAAGTCGTCGAGTTCTTTGATCTCCACGACCGGCGTCGCGGCGTCGTCGTTGAGGGCGAGGTTGCCCTCGGCGAGCGTCTCCTGTGCACCAACGCCTGCGCGGATTTCGAGCGTGACCTCGTCCTGCTTGAGCGGCTGGAGGAAGGCGCCGAGCGACTGCTTGAACTGCAGCGGTGCGAAGCCGTCGGTCATGTACAGACGACGTCCACGCAGCTCTTGGGCGGTGCCGTCGAGCTTGGCGATCGAGTAGTCGACCGCGGCCGGGCGGATGTCCAAGCTGGGGAACATCTGCGTGTTCAGCGCCACGCGCGCGTACGGGCCGAAGATCTCGAGCAAGTGCATGAGATAGATCGACTCGAAGTTGAGCCCGTCGCTCGTCTTCACGAACTCGTCCAGAGCCGGGGTTCGCGTAACGCCAGCGCCGGCCTTGAGCGTCGTGCGCCACTCGTGCATGCCGGTGTTGAACTCGAGGATGGCATCGATGGCGCCGCCCAAGGTGAGCGTGGTGCCGTCGGCTTGGCCGACGACGCTGCGCGTGTCGACGATGTTGAGCGTGCCACCAATGGCGATGCCAGGGGTCCAGCCCTCGGGCCGTTTGGAGTCAGTACCTTTTTGAATCGCTTCTGTCTTTGCGGCGGCCGCAGGGCCACCAGCATCTGCTGCGGGCGTGGGAGGTGGAGCGGGAGCTGCAGCCTGAGCTGAGGCGATTCCCGCGGGGACCAAAAGAGCAAGGCTCAAGAGGGAGGTGAAGCAAGCGTATTGCGTGCGCACGGTGACTCCTTTTGCGGCCACATTTGCACGCCACGCTCAGCCGTGTCCACTTGGCGGCGGAGTGAGGACCGCACGCCTCATGAGAAGCGGAGTACGCAGTTCGGCGTTACTCGCAGAAACCGTCGATGCAGATGAGCCCGCTGTCGCAGAACGCTTCGGCCGTCGGGTCGCACTCGCCGCCGAGGTTCTGACTCGAGCCGCACACAGGGAACTCGCCGGCGCTGGTAGTTACCGGCTTGCACTGGTTGAAGGTCGGCAGCCCGTCGCACGCCGTGCCGTTGGGCGCAGCGCAGGAGATGTAGCAAGAATGATGGAGGCAGATCGACCCTGCCGCGCAGGCGCCCTGCTCGCCGTCGGTCTCGCAGACGAAGATGCCCGCCTGATCGGCGATGCAGCCGTTCTCGACCCAGACCAGGCCGCTCGCGCATTGGCCGTCAATCGAGCGGGGGACACAGGCGCCGTCCACGCACACGAGATCGGCGCTCGCGCAGTCGTTGGTGATGCTGCAGCTCGTCGCTGGGGTGGTGCAAAGCTCAACGCCCGCGGTGCATTCGAACGCGCTGCTGCAGGCTGCGCCGTTGGCGCAGGCGGGCGTGCACTTGCCGTCGGCGCAAACGCTGCCACCGGAGCACTGCGTTTGGTCGAAGCATTGGTCGGCGGCGGCGGTGCAAAGTCCGCTGACGCACTTATCCCCGGGGTTGGCGGAGCAGTCAGCATCCTCGCCGCAAGCCAGCGGGTTCTCGGCCACGCAGCGCGGAATCACCGGCTTGAGATCACAGCTGAAGCCGAAGATGCAGGCGTGCACATCGCAACCACCGGGCTGGCAGGTGCCGTCGCCAGTGCAGGTCTCGTCAAAGGCGCAATCGTCGGGGTTACCGCAGTAAACGATGGGTGTCGCTCCGCCGGAGCCGCCTGTGCCGCCCGTCGCTCCAGCTCCCCCGTCTCCGCCAGCTCCGCCAGCCGCGCCGGTGGCTCCGCTGCCTCCGTTGTTGTCGAAGCAGGACGCGTTGCCGTCCACATCGACCAAACACACAGCACCGTTGGGACATCCCCAGTTCTGACAGGTGCCCTCGTGGCACTGGTTGTCGCTGCCACAAACCTCACCGCCGACGCACTCCCCGTCGACGTTGCAGAAGCGAGGCGTCTCCCCGGTATCCCCACCGCCTTGGTACTCTCCCGACCAAATCGGGCATCCGGCCAAACCGATCGCAAAAAACAGGTGGGGCAGGAGACGCGTGCTTGCCATATCGGAGCCTTCCTTAAGGAGGTGGTGCTGTCGCAGGATAGCAAGCGATATGCCCACCCGCACGGCGCTGTTTGCGCGGCTTTTCATTTGGATGTGAAGCGCGGTTCACGACTGCCCGCGACGTTCACTGCAGCCACCTGGCGCAAACGGCCGAACACCCCTCTGTGCCATTGAAGTTGGCACGAATCATAGAGTGGGCTGGCAAGGTAAGGTATGGTTCCGCTGCCCTGGGCCAATCGGCCGGGATCCCGATGGACGTTACCTGTTCCCACTGCAATACCGAGTACGAGTTCGACGACGCTCTGGTGTCGGACGCTGGCACGAGCGTGCGCTGCACTCAGTGTGGGCACCGTTTCAAAGTGCGACGCCGTGAAGGGTCGGCTGCGCCCGAGGTCTGGATCGTGCGAACGGTGGAGGGCCATACCCTCGAGTTTCGCGCGCTGCGCGAGCTAAAGGTCGCCATCGGCAACAAGAAGGTAGGCCGGGACGACGTGCTTTCACGCGGTTCGGGGCGCCCTCGCAGGCTCGCTTCGATCGCCGAACTCGAGCCGTTTTTTAGCCAACCCGGCGACGCGAAGGCGCGCAATCCCCGAGAGGCCCCTGGCTCCCCGCGCGGCCGCGCACTCACGCCCTCCGGCCTCGGTCCAGCGGATCCACGCGGCTCCCACTTCGATTTGGCCGCTTTCGTGCCGAAGAGGGACGGGCCGACGAGCGTCAACGTCCCTCCTCCCACTCCGTCGATCTCCTCGCGCGAGACGAACCCCTTCCTCGACGAGGACGAGGTCACGCGATCGCGGCAGTTTACGCGCGAGTTGCGTCAGTTCGGGGACGGCCCTCCCTCCGTTGAGCCGAAGACCGAGCCCGAACCCGCGCGCTTCCGTGATCAGGACGGGCCTCGCACGATGCTTGGGGTGCCGCAGCTCGCGCCGCCCGCGCCGCCGAGCGATCTGGCGACGACCAAAGCCTTTGGCACGCCGGTCGAGGCTCGTTCAGTCCCCTCCGTGGTGAATGAGCCTGAGAATGATCGACGTCAGCCGACGCTGATTGGCTTGGAGGCGGCCGCCCAAGCTGCGCTCACCGAGCTGGCCGAATCCCGGCCCACCGAACCTGCGCAGGCCGCGTTGATGGCAGCTCTCATCGTCGAGAGCCAGGCCGAACCGCCGACGAAGCCGCGTCGCCCAGCGGAGCCAACGCCCAACCCGAGCCCGGTCTATGCAGGCGCAGCGGCGCCGGCCGCACCCAAGCCCGCCCCCGCGAAAGCGCCGCTTCCGACACCAAAGCCGCCGCCGGCCGCAAAACTTCCGCCGCCGCCCGCTGCAAAACTACCGCCGCCGCCCGCTGCGAGTGAACCGCCGGCCGTGAAGGTCGCGACGCCGGTTCCAAGCGCGCCTGCTCCCGCGCCAAAAGCCGCAACGCCCGCTCCGAAGGCTGCAGCGCCGGCACCCAAAGCGCCGTCCAAGCCTGCCCCGCCGCCTGCTCCTGCAGCAGAGCCTGTGAATGAAGCGGTCGCGGAGCCGCCGGCCTCGGCGGGGCGGCCCAATGTGCTGCCGCCTGCGCCGGTCGGCGTGACCGCGGTCAAGCTGCAAGACGAGCCGCCGGTGATTCAGGAGGCGCCGCGGAGCGTGGGGCCGCGCGGTGGGCGAGCCAGCGCCTTCACCCCGACGCCGGCCTCGGAGATTCGCTATTCGTTGGCCGACGATCCGGATGCCCGTCCGACCAGCGCCTCCGGTTCGCGTCGTGCAGCCTCCTCGTCGATGCGCTTGATCGTCGCCTTGCTGATCGGCGGCAGTCTGATCTTCGTTGGCATCTTGCTGGTGAATCGCTTTGTGCGGCGCGGTAACGTCGAGGCGGGCTCTCAGAACGGCAACGTCGAGGAGCTGCTGGCCGCGTACGAGAAGGCGCTCGCCGCCGGGGATCTCTCGAGCGCCAGCGAAAAGGCGAATGAGGCGCGCAAACTCGCCGACTCGGAGCCGCGCGTGGCCAAGGCCGTGGCGAAGGTCGCGGTCGCGAAGGCCGAGCTCGCGTGGTTGGAGTTGCTGCTGCTGCCCAGCGCCGATGCAGGTCGCTCGGTGGTGCATCGCCGCTACCAGACCGAGATCGAGGAGGCGCAAAAAGCGACGGAGCGCGCAGCGTTGCTCGCGCCGAACGACGTCGAGGTGGCTCGGTCGGTGCTCGACACCAAGCGGATCCTCGGTGATCTGGCCGCAGCTCAGCGTCTCCGCTCTTCGGTGGATAGCGTCGCTTCGGACCCGGAGACCCAGCTTTCGCTCGGGGCGCTCGAACTCTTGGGCGAGCTGCCTCCAGGGGCCCTCGGTAAACTCGAACGAGCCACCGCCGGCGAAAAGCAGGCCGGCCGCGCACGCTCGATCTACATCTACGCTCTTGCCCGAGCGAACGACGCAAAGCGCGCACGGGTGGAGCTCGACGAGCTAGCCAAACTCGCTAAGCCGCACCCGCTCGAAGCCGCCTTGCGCCGCTTCGTCGAGCGCGTCGAAAAAGGCGAAAAGATCGCCTTCCGCAGCGGAGATGTGCCTACGCCCAAGTCGGCGGAGGCGTCCTCGGTGGATGTGTCAGCGCCACTCAAGGCGGCTGAAGATGCGCTCGCGCGCCGCGATTCGAAGAAGGCCGAGGCGCTGTTTCAGCAAGTGCTCGCCGCCGACGCTGAAAACGCCGATGCGCTCGTGGGTCTCGCGCAGATCGCAAAGCAGACGGGCAACACCAAACAGGCCGTGGCCTTCCTCGAGCGGGCGGTGGCGAAGCACCCGGAGCACGCGAAGGCGCTGTTGGCTCTGGCGGATGCCAAGTGGGATGGTGGCGAAGCCAACCTCGCCAGGCCGCTTTACCAGCGAGCGCTCGACGGCGGACTGACCGGGGCCGGAGTCGAGCGCGCCAAAACGCGTGCCACCGCGGCGGCCGTTGCCACTGGCGGCACCGTGCCTCCCGACGTCCCCACCGCTCCGACGACGACCGCGACCACCACCAGCGAGCCGCTTCCAACGTCTCCAACGTCGACGACGCCTCCGCCGTTTGGCCAAGATCCTCCGCCGTTCGGCCAAGATCCGCCGCCACCACCGAAGGATCCGCCGCCGCCGCCACCACCGGCTCCGACCAACACCGTTCCAGGAGCCCCGCTGTGAGCTTCCGCCGTTTGCATTTGCTGGCCCTCGGGGCGCTCACCTTGATCGGCGCCAGCTGCGACGGTCGCAAAGGCTTCAGTTCGAAGGGCTTTGGCCTGGCTGACGCCACCGTGCTCGAGTTCAATCTTTCGAAGGGCGTCTCCGAGCGTGGTGCCTCCACCTTGTTTGGCCCGCTTCCGGACACGTCGTACGCCGATTTGCTGGCGCAACTTCGTCAGGTGGATGCGAATGAGACCAAAGGCATCTTCATTCGGCTGGGCACCGCCAACCTCTCGCTCGCGCACGCCGAGGAGCTGGGACGGCGCTTCAAATCGTTGCGGGATCAGAACGTTACCGTGACCTGCCATGCGGATGATCTGGACAACTCCACCTTGTTCTTCTTTGCGCGGGCTTGCTCCAACATTTGGGTTACCCCGACCGGCGGCGTCGACAGCGTCGGCATCGCCTTCCAGTTGATGTTCGCCAAGTCGCTGCTCGACAAGCTCGGCGTGGGCGTGGACTTCCTGCAGGTCGGCAAGTTCAAAGGCGCGCAAGAGCCGTACACGCGGGATGAGCCCAGCCCGGAGGCGCGTCAGAGCGTCGAGGAGGCGCTCTCGAACGTGCGTGCAGCTTGGATCAGCGGCCTCGAGGAAGGGCGCGGCGCCGCGGCTACAGCCCACGTCGAAGATGGTCCGCACACCGCCGTAAAGGCCAAGGAACTCGGTCTAATCGACTCGATCGGTTACTTGGATGAGGCGCGCAAATCGGCGCTCGATGCGGCCTCGGCGAGCGATACGCGGCTGGCGTTCGGTGGGGCGCCCAACCAGAAGAACAACGACTTCGGCGACATCCTGCGCGCTCTTTCGGGAGCGGACGGCATGGGCACGCCGCACGTCGCGGTGGTTCGGGCCGTGGGCGCCATCACCATGGCGGGTGGCGGCGGGATTGGCGGCGGCGGAGACGGCATCACCGAGGCCGCGTTGGGCAAGGTGATCACCAGCCTGACCGAGGATGACGACGTGAAGGCCGTGGTGCTTCGCATTGATTCGCCTGGCGGCTCAGCGCTCGCCTCGGACCTGCTGTGGCACAAGCTGATGCTGCTGCGCGACAAGAAGCCGCTGGTCATTTCGGTTGGAGGCATGGCCGCGAGCGGCGGCTACTACCTCTCCTGCGCAGGGTCGCGCATCTTCGCCGAGCCCTCGAGCATCCTCGGCTCGATCGGCGTGGTGGGCGGTAAGTTCTCGTTGGGCAACACGCTCTCGCAAGTAGGCGTCCACGTCGTGACCATCCCCGCCTCTCCGGATCCGGTGAAGGCCAAGCGTGCGGCCTATCTCTCGCCCTTTGATCGTTGGGATGAGCCGACGCGCGCCAAGGTGCGCGAGGGCATGGAGTCGATCTACGACACCTTCATCGATCGCGTGTCGACGGGGCGGGGGCTCTCGCCCGAGGAGGTTCAAAAGGGCGCAGAAGGCCGCATATTCGGCGGAAAGCGCGCGGTTGAACTCAAGCTCGTGGACGAGCTCGGTGGCTTGGAGGAGGCCATCTCCTACGCGTTGGAACAGGCCGAGCTGGGCAAAGACGGCACCGTCCGCATCCGCGGCGAGGCGGGGGGCTTTGCCGAGCTGCTCGCTGGCGATGCCGAGGCGGAGTCGAAGGTCGTTCAGCAGGCCGCGCTGCAGCTCGATCCAAGCCAGAAGCTGCTGGAGGCCTTCCCACTGGAGGTGAGGTCGTGGGTTGGCGCCGCTATGCCGATGGCCACGGGGGAGTCGGCGGTGCTGCTCACTCCGTTTGCCATCGTGGTGCACTGACGTGGTGCACCTCGCTGCAGCCGCTCAGCGATGGAATCGGCCCTGGCCGCTCCAGGTTGCAGGGCGTGGATCGCCGTGGCCTAACGCAAAGAACGCCATGGATTGGGCGTCGGCCTAGGCTTGGGTGGTACTCTCCTCAGGCACGAGCATGGACGCGACTGAAAGTGGGGCCAGTGACGATGGGGAAGGGACGCTGTCCGTTCCCTCGGAGGTCAGCTCGGAGACCGACCTCCCTCGGTATGAAGGCCCGCTTGCGGTCTTGGCCAACAAAGACGCCAAGCTCAAGGACGCCGAACTGCGCGGTGACCGCGCGACCGAGCGAAGGCTCGCGGTGGAGCTTGCGCGCCTTTTTGCGGAACGCGGGACGAACCTCGAGCTAGCCCTAAAGCTGGCTGAGCGCGCAACGAAGCTCGGCGGAGAGGACCCGCAGCTCCGGCTCGAGCTCGCTGGCTGGCGAGCCGGCCTGGGCGATCCAGCGGGGGCAGCGGCTCATCTCGAGGCAGCTGCGGTGGCGGAGGCGAGCAACCGCAACCTCGTGCGCGCGGGCGTCCTCTACGGGCGCGGCCGCCGACCGAACGAGGCGTTGCGCGCCTTTGAAGCGGCCAGCGGGCGAGACAGCAGGGACCCCATTCCCCACGAGCTAATCGGCACGCTTTCTTCGTGGGCCGGCGACGTGGTCAGCAAGGACCGTGCAGCTGCGGCTTACTTGGACGCAGCCGAGCTCAGAGCCGGCGTTGGCGAAAATGATGGCGCGCTCGAGGATCTGCTGCGTGCCTTCGAGGTGAACCCTGCGTCGACGGTCGCCGCCGAACGAGTGGCCGGCGCCTTGTCGGCCGAGGGGCGAGGTTCAGCCGCCGACGAGATGCTGCGTGATCACGCGGCAGCGCTCGAGGACCACGGCGCGCCCGAGTCGGCGCTCATGGTTCACGCCAATCGCTTGGCGCGCGGGCTCGCGGCCGATGACGTTCCGGCCGCGCTCTCCGCCGTGCTCGATCTCGGGCTGTGTCAAAGCTCGCACGCCAACATAAGCCCCGAGATCGATCGGCGTATCGACGAGGTGCTGACCCGCTGCGGCTTGCCCGAGCTCTTGGCGGTGCGGCTCACGCAGCGGGCCAAGGCGCGGCAAGGTGGTGCGCGCGCACAGCTGTTCGACGCTCTTGCGAGGCTTTTTTCAGGCGATTTGAAGTCGGACCGCGACGCCATGCGCGCCTTCGTCGAGAGCGCCGTGGCAGATCCGGCGCAGGCCTCGGCTTTGGACGCGCTGCGCGCGTACGAGCGACGCGACGACGATCACGAGGGCTTGGTCGAGGCCTTGGTGCGCATCGCCTCCGTCGTGCGGCCGCCCGAGGCGAGTCTGCAAACGCGGGCTAACCTCGCGCTCGAGTTGGCGGAGCTGGCCGAGTCGCGCGTGGGCGACCCAGCGCTTGCGGATTGGGCGCTCGAACGGGCGCGCAGCCTCGAGCCTGGCCGCGCCGAGGACGTGGCCCATTCGCGTGGTCGGCTGGAGGCCGAGCTCGCCGAGCGCGATGAAGAGATCAGCCGCGTCGAAGCGGCGGTCGAGGGGCGCGCTTCCGCTCAGCGCGAAGCTCGCTTGCTCCACTTCCGTAAGCTGGTCAGCCTGTACGGCCGCGCGCCAGCGTTCGAGGCGCGGACGTTCGACGCGCTGGCTGCGATCTGCCGGGCGGACGCCGAGGACGCGCTGGCCTTGCGTTCGCTGTCCCTGCTATTCCGACGCAGCGAGTTTCAGAACGCCGCCTGGTGCGAGCTCTACGAGAGCATCCTGCTCGGGCGTCTCGAGACCAGCCTTTCGCTTCGCGATGAGCTGTTCGTGCGCTCGGAGTTGGTGGAGCTGGCCTTCGCCAACGGGGCTGTCGCTGCAGCGCTTCGGACGGTGCTGCCGCTGCTCGAGCTGGTCGAGAAGGACTCGCGCACCGACCAAGCGCTCTCCTTGGGCGTGAGCGCGCTGGTGCTCGTGGTGCGCAGCGGGGATGGGCCGAGTCGGGAACAAGCTCGCGCTTATGCGGTGATCGCTGAGGTGCTCGGAGAGGCGCTAGGGGCGCTGTTTCTGGCAGCTGCCTCGGAGACCTACCGCATGGTCGGGGCGCTCACCGATGCGCGGCGGACGGCAGAGCGAGCGCTGGAGATGGACGCGGGCTGCACCCGCGCGGCGACGGCTTTGGCGCGCGTATCAGCGGTGCTCGGCGGGCGAGAAGCGGCTGTCGCGATCGAACGAGCGCTCGGCATCGTGGTGCCTCGGGCCTGGCTGTGCGACGCGCTGTCGCGCAGCCTCGAGTCGATCTCGGAGCATGAGCTGTCTTTCGCCTGGACGCAGCGTTGGCTGGCGCTGGTGCCCTCGGATCGCCGGGCGATGGCGGAGCTTCTACGCGGTTGTCTCGCTGGCACCGACCCAGCGCGCATCAGCAACGCGTTAAACTGGGTGCTCGCTCAGCCCGATCCGCCCGAAGACCGTGCGCAGGTCTTTGTCGACGCTCTGACGCTGCTCTACGGTCTCGACGCCAAGATGGCGGGCCAAGTCGCTCGACGTGCGCTCGACGTGTTCGGGCCGAGTCACGCGCTGGTGCGCGAGCGGTTGATGTCGCTCGCCGACGAGCACCACGATGCCGGCCTGGCGATCGCCGTTCTCGAGCGTTTCGTCGCTTCTAGCGCCGCGTCTCCGGTCGACGTGTTGGTCGAGTTGGCCCAGCGGCGACAGGACGTCTCGGATTTCGATGGCGCGGCGAGTGAGCTCGCTCGTGCGGCCGATCGCGCAGAGCCGAGCTTGTTGCTGCAGGTGGTCGCCGAGATCGAAAAGGCCAGCGATGGCGCGCTGCAGTCCGACGGTCTGATCGCGCTGACCGAGGCACGCAGTCGCGCGCTCTTGCGCAAGCTGCGCCTGACACCCTCCCAAGCGCCCAAGTCGAACTCTGAAGCGGTCGAAAACGAGGCGCGGGAGCGCAGCAACCTGCTGCGCGATATCGTCGAGTCCTTCCGCATGCTCGGCGCGCTGCGCTGGGATTTGGCCGAAGACTCGCGAGGCGCGGAGCAAGCTCTGTTCGAGGCGGCCGAGCTTGATGTGGCCGCGGGCTTCGAGATTTACGCTCACGACCTCGCCGAGCTCGCCGGTCCCGAGCCCGCAGTCCGCGCCATCTTCGAGCGCGCGGGTCTGTCGGAGGACGAGCCGGTCGAGAAGCGCATGGCGCTTGCTCTGGCCGCAGCTCATCTTTCGGCCGAGCACGGGCTGGCGAAGTTTGCGCTGGAGGCTGCTCGCAAGGCGCTGGCAATCGAACCGGGCCACGCCGAGGCGATCTCGATCGCCGAATCGCAGGCCAGCCACGTGCCCGACGGTGACGCGCAAATCGACGCGATTTACACGGCGCTGGCTGCCACCGCGATGGGCGTTTACGGCCGGCGCGCCGCCCACTATCGCGCGGCCCGTACGCTCGAGCGGCTCGGCTCCAACGACCTCGCCGAAAAGCATGCGTTGGCGGCCTTCGAGGCCGTCCCCAACGAGGGCACCAGCTGGCAAATCCTCACGCGCCTGGTCGATCCCATCACTGGCTCACAGCTCGCGGTGGACGCCTTCTTGGGCGTAGCCCAAACCGCCAAACGGCACGAAGTCGCCGGCTGGTACAAACGGGCGCTCGAGTTGTGCGGCAAAGACTCGGACGGCCTCAATCGTTCGCTCGACGTACTCTTGCGCGCGCTGTTCGCCGCACCCGAGATGTCTTTCGCGCTTGCGCTGCAAGAGACGTTGTCGCAGCTGAAGGACTTCGGCCCATACCCGGAGTTGCTTGCCGAGCGTCTGGACAAAGCGGCGCCCATCATCTTGACCAAGCTCGAGGGGCCGGATGGCGCGCGCACAGCGGCGCACTTATCCAAGGCGATGTTGCCGGTGGGAGCGACCAAGGGCGCTTTTGCCTGTCTCGAAGCAGCGGTCGAACTCGATGGCGGCGTCGAGGTGTTCGAACGTCTCTTCGGCGACGTCTGGCAATACGCCGAGAGCACTGAAGCCTCGGCGGCGTTCCTCGAGCGCGTTGAGCTGCGCGTCGCGGATCCGCGCAGCGTCGTGGGGGCGCCGTTGCTCAATCTAGCGGCGGCCTTCGCGGCCGAGCTCGGTAAGAGCGACTCGGAGGTCGCGCTCAGCAAACGGGCGGAGCAGCTCGCCGCCGATGATCGGCCGCCGCCGACCGAGGTCCACGAGGACCCCTTCGCCGACCCAGCGTTCTTGGCCGATTCGGTGCCGCCGACGACCGAACTGGACGCCGCGCAGCCGTCGGCTTCGCCTTCCGTTGAAGCACCCAAGACGCAAGACGCGTTGTTGGTGGTCGAAGAGGAAGAGGACGACGGAGAGGAGCCGGTGGCCCTGGTTGCTCCTTCCTCACGGCTGACTTCGGCTTCTCCTTCCAGCTTGCCGCGCACGCGGCGCTCCGCCTCGACGGTCGATTTTCACGTGGTGAAGGACGGCTTTGATGCGCTCTTCGCGACGCTCGAGGATCGCCCGCCGGACTCGACGGTAGGCCGCCCGAGCACCGCTCCGTCGATGCTGCCGACTTCGGCTCCGCCCGACTCGCTCGACGCACTGCAGCCGATCGTCCCCGGCGCGCCGCCGCTCACCAAGAACCTCGCACGCTCGCAACCAGCTCCGGCGCCGCAGCCCTCGCGGCCGGCCGCGGCCAATTCGCCCAGCGTTGCGCCGGCTGGGTCGAGCGCCGTGCCATCGACCGCCGCCACCCGTCGCTCGGTGGCGCCCGCGCTGGCGCGCGGGCTGAAGGAGCGGGCTCGCGAGCTCGAAGACGAAGGCCGCTTCGAAGAGGCCGCGCAGCTTCATTTGGAGCTTGTGTCGGATGCTGCGCAAGACGCCGCGGAGCGCGTGCACTCCGCCTTGGCCGCCGCCGAAGCGTTCGCCTTGGCCGGCGATGCACGCTCGTCGCTCAAGGCGCTCGATGCGTTGCCCAAGCAGCTCAACACGGCCGAGGTCGCGCAAAAGCGCATCGAGGTGCTGCGGCTGCTCGGCGATTCGTTCGGGGTGGTGGTCGCGATCGACCAGCTGATCGCTTTGGGCGATCTATCCGAGGAGAAGACGGCGCGGCTGCTCGTCGATGCTGCGCGTGCAGCCGCTGCAGCGGGCGATGAGCAAGGGGCGCTCGTGCGGGCGCGGCGCGCCGTTCGGCTTGCGCCGCTGATGCCCCTCGCGGTGCTCGAGTGCGCGCAACTCGAATACGCCGCGCGCGGTATGGGCACGCCTCGCGATGCCGCTGCACAGCTCGAGACCTTGCACGCGATCGAAGCCGATTTGGCGCCCGAGTTCGTCGAGTTGCACGCGTTTCTTCTGGCCGAGGCAACCGACGTCATCCACGGTGGTGGCGCTGGTCTGCGCGAACTCTCCAAGCGCCACGCGGTGGTCGGTCCGCTGCCGTTGATCGCTCTTGGAATGGCCGAGCGGCTGCTACGCGCGCGCAACTTCGACGCGGCGGTCCCGCTGTTCGAGAAAGCGCTGCAAGGGGATCTGCGCAACGTTCGTAACAAGGCGCGCGTCTCCCTCGCTGCGGCGGACGCGGCGATTCAAGCCGAACGGCTCAGCGACGCGGCGCAGTTCTTGTTGCGCGCGGAAGAGTCCGCTGACACCCGCGCACAGGTCGAACGTCGGCGTCGGGAAATCCTGGCTTACGACCCAGATCCCAACGTCGCTATACCGGTGCTCAAAGGGCTGGTCGAAGAGAGCTCCGGCCTGGTTCGCGCTCGCTACTTACAACGGCTCGGTCGCGTCGTTGCTAAAGAGGATTTTGAGGAAGGCGTGCGTTTGCTCGAGGACGCGATGGTGCTCGCTCGTCGCGACCGCGTGGTGGTCGAAGAGCTGCGCGCCGAACTCGTCGCCTTGATCGAGGTGAAGAGCGCGCGTGGTCGCCCGGCCTCCGAGCCCCAGCCCGAACCGCTCGCGGCCGAGTCGAAGCGCCTTTCGTCGCCACCCCTGCCATCGTCTTCGCCTGCGATCGCTCCCGTGAAGCCGCTCCGGGACGAGAACGAGAGCGCCCCGCCGTCCTCGGGCTGGGTTGCGCCGGTCGCGCCGATCGCGCTCGCGCCCAACTCCGCCGCACCGACGTCCACGCCGCGAGTGATCCCAGCGTTGCCCGCCGTTCCATCGCTGCTGCAGCCGCAGCCAGCCGCTGCTACGAGCGCTGCTGCAACGAGCGCCGCTCCGGCGAGGGCCGCTGCACCAATCACCCCTGAGCCGCCCGCCGCATCGATCATTACGCCGGCTGCCGCGGTTGCGCCGAGCGAGCCTGTTGCGAGCGACCTCGTGCTGCTCGAGGTCCCAGCGATCGAATGGGATGACGCCTCGGAGTCGGTCGCTCTTTCAGCCGCGGTTACAAGTCCCGAGCCCGCCCTCGTCGAGCCTGCCCCCACACCGTCGGTATCGCCGCGCCAATCCTATGAACGCCGCCTGATCCCGCCGGTTTCGCATACCTGGCCGGCGCGACCGAGCCTGTTATCGGCGGCGGAAGAGCACCTCTATGCGGAGCTGCTAGCGGGCTTTCCGGAGGCGGGGGACAAGCTGCTGAGCGGTCTCGACGCACAGCGACGGCGCGATCGCATCTTGGTCTTGCGCTATTTGGCGCTGCTCGCGCCCGGTGAACGACTGCACCTGGAGATGTTGCGGCGCGAAGTCGAACAGGACGGTGATGAGAGCTACGCGCAGGCGCTCGCCCACGTGCTTTCGGTGGTGGACGGTCGCTCGACGCCGGCGCCGCCGCTGGCCACACAAGCACGCGAGCCCGAGCTCGTTCATGCGCTCCTTACGCGGGGAGTGACCTCGCGCGAGGTGGAGGCGCTGCGCATCGTCTGGGACGCCGGCTTGTTCCGCAAAGACGCGGCCTCCTACGGTGTATCGCCGGGGAATCGGCTCGCGCTCGGCCAGGCCAGCGGGCTCGGGGACGCCTACCGCGAGTTGACCCAATCGCTCGGCGCACCCCGACCGATTCACCATTTGCCGAATGATCCGTCGCCTGGGATCGGCGTTGCACTTTTGGCACAGCCTGCCATCGTGGTACGAGGCCCAGCCGCTCGAACGCGCGACCTGGTGTTCCAACTCGCGTGCGCGCACGTGAGCTCGGTGCCGGATCTGATCTTGGCCGCGCACCTGCCGAGCGCATCCTTGCAGTCGCTGTTCACGGTGTTGATGGCGGCCTTCGGTCCCATTGGTTCAGGCGGCGAAGACGCGCCGGGCTCGAGCGACGTCTTCCGCGAGGAGGCGAGGCTTTCGGCCGAGCTATGGCAGAGAATCAGCCCGGTCGCTGAGCGTCGTCTGCGCGAGCTGCTCGCGCCAGGCCCGCTCTCGGTGGCAGAGGCTCGTCGCGTCGCCATGCTGATTTCGTTCCGCGCCGGGCTGTTCGTTACCGCGGATCTGTCTCACGCGTTGTCTCTCGTCGCGCGCAGCGAGCAGTTCGCGTGGCCGCTCGAGGGCCCCGAGCCGCTCTTCGGCTTGTGCCTCGCGAGCGAGCTTGCTCGCGACCTCGTAAGCCTCGCGGTGCGCGGTGAGTTCGCCGGCGCGCGTTGGCAATCCCAGGCGCCGCGCTCCATCCGGCGGTGACGTCGATGCGAGCTTCAGCCTAGAATTGCGCGATGGATGCCCCCAGGAAGACGCCAGTGACAGCGCGGGTGCCGCCGCGACAGGGATGTCATGGCCAGCCCACCGTTCGCGCGCACGATGTCGCTCTGCGCGCCGGTTCTGCGAGCATTTCAGCGGTGGCACGCGTCTTGGATAGTCAGCTTGTGATTCGAGTCCTCGCGGTCCTCGGCGCAACCACCATGAGCTCTTGCCTCGTCGTTTCAGATCCCCAGTTTGATGCGCCCATTCGGCGAGCGCCGGTGTTCCTGCCGGACCGGGCCACGCCCGACTCTCGCCGCGTGATCAAGATCGACCAAACCACGCCGTCAGTGGATTTCGTTGCGCCCTTCGTCTCCGAGGACGTCGGCACCGACGTCGAGACCAGGCTCTTCATCGACTACGGAGTACCCACCGGGGACAACAAGTTCGTCTCGCTCATTCTCGGCAACGTGATTCCGGCCGGCACGCTCGAAGACGGCGAGCGCATTGCCAAGGCCACCTGGCGCTCCGACCAAGCCACGCTCTCGCCCGGGTGCCACCGCATGACCTTGGTGGTTGCCCATGACTTCGGCGAGAACGGCTGCCCCATCACGCAACCGAATGATCCGCTCGGCTACGACGCCATCTCGTGGACGGTCGTGCGTTGTGACGACGACTGTGCCTCCTTCGACCTAACCACCCAATGTCCCGCCTTCACCGACTCCTGCGCTCCTGAACCTTCGAACTGACGATCAACCTCCCGTTCAACCGAAAGCAGAATCATGTTTTCTCCGAATCAGCTGAAGTTCCGACACTCGCCGCTCCTGCTTGCCCTCGCGGGCATCGGTTTTGGCGGCTGTTCGTTTCAGCTCGAGACGGATCCGCTGCTCGACAACGGTTGTGTGGCCAACGTTGATTGCGCGTCCGGGGACGCTTGCGTGGATTCAGCCGTTCTCGGGCGCGGCGTGTGTGTCGCCACCGAGTCTGAGCTCGGCCAGGTCGTGCTCGAGGTCAAGCGCACCGATCGCGGCAGCGCTTCCTACGTCTTTGCCGATGTCCTCACCGTGAATGAAGAATCGTCGACCGGCCTGTTGAAGACGATCGAGCTGCGTCTACCCAAGGACCTGCCGGTGGTCGGCAAGCTGTTGGCGGATGAGGGCGTCAGCGGTGAGGGCTGCGTCGCCAGCGACGGCTCGGTGCCGGTGGAAGTCACCTTGCACCGTCGGTTTGAAACCGGGCCGTTTCGCTCGGAGGTCACTTCGCTCTCCAGCATCGTGGCGGAAGGCGATGGCACCACGGCGGCCTTTGCGTTGTCGGTTCCCGCCGGTAATTACGATGCTTACTTGGTGCCGAGCAAGATCGATGGCTGTCCGGCCATGCCGCCTCGTTTGGTCCCGGTGGTCGTGAGCGAGCCGGAGATCCCCGGCGATCCCGGTCTGGTGCTCGAGCCAGCGGATGATTTGTCGAGTTCGTTGCAAGGGACGTTGACGGTCCCGGTCGACGTGGCGATGGAAGGGTGGACGCTGGAGCTGGTTGACCCGACTTACGGGCACGTCATCTCCGAGTCGTTCGAGCTGGTTACGCCGCCGACAGGCGAGTCGACGCTCAAGATCGGTGGAGAGGACGGAATCGCCTACAACCACGTAGAGGGGGCGATCTTGCGGCTGCGCGACGCGAGCGGCGGCCTTTCGGTGCATTGGTCGGTGGCTGCGCTGGATCTCAACTCGGACCGCGTGGTCGACATCGACATCCGCGATTTGGTGGCCGTTCCAGAGCCGGTTGAAGCCACCGTGATCGACAGCACTGGTGCCATCGTGCCTAACGCCCAGGTGACGTTGCAGAGCCTTTCACTCACCGGTACCGCCAATCAGAACGCCTCCTTCCGCGTGGCCACTCAAAGCGATCCGGAGGGCATTGTGCGCGTCGCGCTCGTTCCCGGTACGTACTCCGTTTCGATCGTACCCAATGAGTCTGAGCCGGGAGTTGCGGCCTTCATCGGTGAGTGGACGATCGCGCAGAACCTCGGTGGTACCGGCAAGGGATTCGAACTGACGGCGAAGACCACCGTGGCGGGCACGATTCAGAATCGGTTGGGAGAGGATTTGGGCGCGGCGCCCATGTTGTTCGGGCCGCGGCAAACGCTGGTGGCCAACTACTTCTCGCAGGCGTTCCAGGTGGATGGCCAGGTCACTCGGTTCGCTACCACCACCACCGGACTGTTGGGAGACTTCGAGGCTACGTTGGATCCGGGCACCGTCGATGTAGCCGTTCAGATGCCCGCGGACTCCGGTTTCCCCTGGCTCGTGCTGCCGAGCTTGGTGATCCCGCCGGCCGCGCAAACCGCCACGGTGGACCTCAAGACCTTGGAGATGCCCAGCCCCGTGTTGGTCCAAGGCGTGGTTCGGGACGCCGACGGAAACCCAGTTTCGCTCTCGCTCGTCGAGGCCTACGTCCCTGGGGCCGAGGTCGGAGCGCCGTTGATTCAGGTCGGTTCATCGGCCACCGACGGAAGTGGCGCCTTCATCTTGCCGCTGCCATCGCGGATCACCGTGGCCCCCTGAGGCAAGGAACGACTTCGGTTTACCGGCAGCGTGGGGTACGCTGCCAGCGGTGCATTCTTCTCGGACTAAACGAGAACAGGAGCTCGAGGCGGCTCTTCACGACGTGGGCAATTCGCTCACCGTGATCCTGGGTTGGATCGAGGAGGCCCGGCAAAAGGCCGGAGATGAGCGGCAGGCGCTCGAACTCGGGCTGGCCCGGGCCAAACGTGCCGTACACGTCTGTCGAGCCGCCATCGGCGCTGAGCCTGCGCAGGCTCCAGCTGAGGGGCTCGCCGATTTGTTGGGCGAGCTGCGGGCGACCTTGGCCAAAGAGGTCGGTCGGCGCGGGGCTACGTTGGAGGTCGAGCTCGCGGCGGAGCTCGAGGCGGCCTGGGTGGTACGCGGCTCGGAGCTGCTGTCGATCCTCGAGAACCTCGTGCTGAACGCGCTCGAGGCTGGCGCTGCGGTTGCGCCGCGCGCCCTCCAACTTCGAGTGGGCGTCACGAGCGCTGGCCCGCGCATGATCAGCCTGCACGTGAGTGACAACGGCCCCGGCGTTCGCGAGGAGCTCAGGTCGAAGTTGTTCACCGCGGGCTTCACCACCAAGCGAGCCGGCGCAGGGATCGGCTTGGCCCACGGGCGCGCTGTCGCCCTCAGCGTCGGCGGTTCGCTCGATCTACTACTAACGACGCACACGGCTGGCGCGACCTTCGAGCTGTGTTGGCCGCACGCCGCGCGCAACCAACCGTTCGAAGCGACGCCGCACACCATGCGCCGGCGGGATCTGACCGGGGTTCGCATCGCGCTGATCGAGGATGATCCCAGCGTGATCGAGTTGCTCGAGATGGTGCTCGCGGCTCGCGGCGCCGAGGTGCAGTCCTTCGCCGATCACGCGCGCTTTCAGGTCGCTCTCTGCGAAGGCCCGTTCGATGTCGCGCTACTCGACGCATCGCCGTTCGGCGCCTCGCTCGAGAGCAGCCTGCAGCAGCTACGCGGCCAACACCCGCAGATGGATCTCGTGTTGATCTCCGGCGCCAGCGATCCGGGGGCCACCTTGGGCAAGCTCGGCGTGACCTGGATTCGCAAGCCCTTCGATGTCGAAGAGGTGGTTTTCGTCGTGCAGACCCTCAAGCGTTGAACATGAAACAAAAGTCGATTGAGTACGTTCCCGAGGCGCCGCTCGCCTTGCTGAGTGACACCGGGCTCGCGACGGCTGGCGTCGCCGCTGGCATCAAGGCGAGCGGGCGCCCCGATGTGGCGCTGATGGTGGCCGAGCGCGCCGTACCGGTCGCCGCGCTGTTTACGCAAAACGCCTTCGCCGCGGCGCCGGTGCTGCGCTGTCGTGAGCACCTCGCCAAGACCGGCGGTTTGGCGCGCGCGATCGTGATCAACTCGGGCAACGCCAACGCGTGCACCGGTGCCCAAGGGGAGGCCGACGCCTTGGCGATGTGCCGGCTCACTGCCGAGCTCGTGGGCTGCGCGGTCGAGGAGGTGCTTTGTGCTTCCACCGGCGTGATCGGCGTGCCGCTGCCGTTCGAGAAGCTGGCCGCTGGGATTCGGCGCGCGCACGGCGAGCTCGCTGTCTCACGCGAGGCCGCCAAGCGTTGTTTGGCCGCGATCCAAACCACCGACGCCTTCGAGAAGCAGGCCGGTGGCAGCTTCACGCACGGCGCGCATACGCTCAACGTCGCAGGCATCGCGAAGGGCGCCGGCATGATCGAGCCGAACATGGCGACCATGCTCTCCTTCGTCGCGTTCGACGCCAAGGTCGGGCCAGCCGAGCTCTCGCAGGCCATCCGTCGCATCGCCGCGGGCTCCTTCAATGCGGTTCACGTCGATTCGCACACCTCGACCAACGACTCCTTCTTCCTGTTGGCGACCGGCTCGCAGGAGGTCGCCGGCTGGGAAGCGCACGTCGCTGAGGTCTCCGAGCGGCTCGCGTGGTTGATCGCGCGAGACGGTGAGGGCGCCACCAAGGTGACGCGGATCGAGGTCCGCGGCGCCGAGAACGACGCTACGGCGAACGAGATCGCACGCACCATCGCCAAAAGCGCGCTCGTCCGCACGGCCTTGTTCGGCAATGATCCGAACTGGGGCCGCTTCGTCAGCGCGGCCGGGAACTCCGCTCACGTGCGCGTCGCGAGCGAGGTCTCCTGCGTGCTGCTCGGTACCACCGTGTTCGAGCGTGGCGAGCCCACGGTCTTCGACAAGGCTCAGCTCAGTCGGGCCCTTTCACAAACCGATGACGTTCGTCTCGAGCTGCAGGTCGGGCCAGGCCCAGGCCGTGCGACCGTGCTCACCAGCGATCTCGGCTACCGCTACGTCGAGATCAACGCCGAGTACACGACCTAAGGCTTCGTTGCCGTCGTCGGCGTCGCTGCGCGTTCGGCGCAACATCGAAAGCCGAGCTCGTAGCTCCGAAAGCCCGTAGGGTGGGCGAAGTTCACGTACTCGCAGCTCGGCGTGTGTGGCGGGCGGAAACACTTGCCCCAAAAGCAGCCTTTGACGACGTGACCGTAGTTCGTCTCGTTCTTGCGAGTGCGCACCACCCACTCGCCGACGTTACCGGTGAGATCGACTACGCCCTCACTCGACGTGCACCCCGGGCGCGCGCCGGAGGGCTCCGATTGATCGAGCCGCTCGGCCTCCAACGTTGCTGCTTCCGCGGGCCACGTACCGAGCTTCTTCCAGTTGGCCGCACGATACTGACCGTCGTCGTTGCACACGCCGGCTTGGTATTTCTTGCCGTAGGGAAACGGATTGCCGGCGGGCCCTTCACATGCTCGCAGCCATTCGTCCTCGGTGCACAGATGTTTGCCGCGCCCCTCGCAGTAGACCTCACCGTCTTTCGCCGTCTGCATGCGCAAAGGCTTCGCGCCCTTTTGGTTGGGCGCTTCGTAGCGATCGATGCAGGCCGAGCCGAGGTCGACCATATCCGCAGGGCAGGGCGTTTGGAGCTCATTCATTGCAGGCGCGCTCGAGCTTGCTACGGAAGGCGCGCTCGAGGGTTGCGGCGCTGCGCCGGTTACGTCGCTCGATGCACTCGTCATCCCCGAGTGCGAGGCAACAAGCTCAGGCGTCGCAGCAAGCGGCTTTGGCTCCGGCGACGGCCCCGCGCAGCCGATCAAAATCAAAAGCTGTGCAGACCAACGCAAGACCGACCTACGACACAAGCGACGCTTGAATCAGGCCCAACAGCTCGTCGGGGGAGAACGGCTTGGAAAGAAATGAGCCGTCCTCCATGGCGCGCGGATCGAGCATGTCGAAGGTGTAGCCCGAGACGTAGATCACCTTGAACCGCCGGCTTCCGCGCAGCTCACTCACGAGCTTCGGCCCAGCCATCTTCGGCATCACCACGTCGGTCACCACAAGCTCGATGTCGCCGGGGTGCGCGTTGGCTACGGCCAGTGCTTCCTCACCGTCTTTGGCCTCGAGCACGGTGTAACCGCGCGCGGTCAACGTACGCAGGGCAGCGCGCCGAAGCCCAGCGTCGTCCTCCACCAGCAGGATGGTGGCGCTGGTGACCGGCGTCTTTGCGCGACTCCCCGCGACCGCCTCGAGCACCAGCGAACTTCGCCGAGCCGTCGGGAAAACGAGAGTAAACGTCGTACCCTCGCCGGGCGAACTGGCCACGCTGATGTGACCACCGTGCTTCTCTACGATGCCGTACACCGTGGCCAGCCCGAGCCCAGTTCCTTGTCCCGGCCCTTTGGTCGTGAAGAACGGCTCGAACAAGCGGGCGCGCGTGGATTCATCCATGCCGCAGCCGGTGTCCTCGACCACCAGCGCGACGAACTGCGCCGGATCCTTCGGTAGATCCGAATCGGCCAGGTCGGCTGAGGTGGCTTGGCGCGTCGAGAGCCTCACCACGCCCCCATCGCTCATGGCGTCGCGCGCGTTCACCAGCAGGTTCAAAAAGACTTGCTCGAGCTGGGCTCGGTCCGCGCGTACGGGCGGGATGGTTGGATCGAGCTTGAGTTCGATCGTCACGTGTTCGCCTACCAACCGGCCGATGCCGCGCGTCAACTCGGTGCCCACGCGGTTTAGGTCCAGCACCTCTGGCCGACCCTCGTTGCGCCGGCCAAACGCGAGCAGCTGACGGGTGATCCGCGTCGCGCGCTCCACCGCTTCTCCGATCGCGAGCACGTCGTCGGACTCCTCGGTACCGGAGGCGAACTTCTCCGAAAGGAAGTCCACGTGATTTCGAATCACCGTCAGCAGGTTGTTGAAGTCGTGAGCAACGCCGCCGGCGAGACGGCCAATCGCCTCGAGTTTGCGAGCTTGCAGCAGCTGCTTCTGGGTGCGCTCGAGGTTGTCGAGGCTCTCTTTGAACCGGCGTGTGCTCTCGGCGAGCTCCTGCCCGCGAGACTTGAGATCGGAAACGAGCAAGGCTGCTTGCAGCGCTCGATCAACGTGGTTCTCGAGCAAGACCAGAAAGGTCGCGTCCGCCTCTTCGGGGCCTTCTTCCTGGCCGCTTTCACCAGCCTGCTTCACCGCAACGATGGCGCCCATCGTCTCACCGGGCTTCGGGCGCAACGGGATGAGCACCACCCGACTTCCTTCCCAAGGCCCTTCATTCGGAAACAGCGCTTCGAGCAAGGCGGAAAGCGCGGGCGTATCGGGTGATTCGTCGAGTTTGAAGATGTTCGCAACGGGTTGCGCGCGAACGTATTGAACGACGGACACGGGGATCGGGCCTGGCGCGCGCGAGCTTTGTCGGCTCCGTTTCGCGAATACGCGCATGTCGATGCCCGAACCATCGAGCCCAAAGGCAGCCTTCGAATCAAGGGACAGCACCTGCCCGAGCACGAGCAGCGCTCGGTCGAGCACGTCCCCGGGCTCTTCAGCGCTGGCGCAGCGAAGGGCAAAGTCACCAAGCGCGATGACGCGGTTGAGATCCCGCACGAGATCGAGACGCCCGCTACGCAAAGTAGCGTTCTCTTGCCGAAGGCGCTCGATCTCCTGGTCACTCACGTTGCATTACTCACTTCGCGAGCTTGCAATCCGAAACGGTGCCGGCGAACCAATCCTCGTTCTTCTCGTTCCAGGCCCCGGCGATGTCCCAGCGCACGGCGGGCGAGTTGATCTTGCCCTCGACCTTGAACTGGCACTTGAGCGTGAAGCGATCTTTCGGCCGAACGCTCTTTTCGAGCTCCGGTGCACTCCAAACGCCCGCGGCTAGCAGCCGGGCCGAACCATCGGCGAGCGAGTAGGGCCGCAGCATGTTGCCGTCTTCGAGCTTCTTCTCGTGACGCTTGCTCTTCGACTCGTATTCGCAACGCTTACCGGCGAGCTCCGTCTCCGAAGCGCAGGAAAGCTTGGTGTCGTCGGCCGGATCGAGCGTCAAATCGACGGCGACAGTCTGCCCGACACGCCACTTGGGAGCGCCCCCGCCGAACGGGTTGTCGAAGCTGCCGAGGAACCAAAAGCCGCCGGCAAGCAGCACCATCACGGCAAAAAAGACGAACACGCTCTTGCCGAGGCCGGCCTCTGGAGAGGGGGGCTCAACCTCCTGCGTCGAGTGCGGCTTCGGCGTCGGTCGAGGCTCAGCTCCCTTGTTCGCTGAAGCTTTCTTCGGCGCGGGGGCCTCTGCTTCATCCTCGTCTTCCGCCGCCTGATCTTCGTCTTCCGCTGCGGAATCTTCGCCTGCGAGCTCTTCTTCAGCCGCTTTGTCGTCGTCCTTGGCCATTGCGCGCCGACCATATCAACGACTCGGCCCGATGTCACAGCCGGAAGGCGTCCGGTCGAGAATGACCTGCAGTCGGCCCGAGAGCGCGCGGCCGCCCTACCAATCGGAGAAGCGAAAGCCCAACGCGGCGCCGCCCGCGTAGGTTGCACCGAGCCTCATTTCACCGATCAAAAGGCCGACCTGGCCGGTCAGCCCGAAGTACGGATTCCAAACCCGATTCATCAGCGGGTCGATCTCCATCTGCACCCGCAAAAGCAGCTCGCCGGTGTGGTCGAAGCCCTCGCCGATACCGCGTCCGAGCGCGTGGTAGGCGCCACCAAAGCCACCGCCCAGGCGAAACCAACGCCAAGGCTTCTGGTACATGGCGTTGAGGCCCGCGCTGAAGGCCTCATCCCCGCCCAGAATCTGGCCGCCGGCAAAGCCGATCTCGGTGTAAAACCCTCCGATCCGCGTCTCACTGCCCAGCGAGATGGTGGCGGTCTCCTGCAACACGGCGAAGTCGGGGACGCCGTCCAGATCGTCATCGGCGGGCATCCCGCGAATGATTGCGCCCGCGTCGGCGCGCATGCTGAAGGCGAGAGAGGGCGGCCGCTGCACCGGGGCAATGCCAACGGGGAGGCCCGCAGGCACCCCGTTGGCCGAGCCGGTGGCCGCTCCATTGGCGACCACCTGGGCTTCAGCCGTTCGCAGCGGCAGCAGCCCGAGCGCAGCCGTTGAAGCCAGAAGCAACCACCTTGAGCACGAACGCCGCATGCATCGTCTTACGTTGGCGGCGTGAGGCTCTGCGCGGCGCAATGCTGCTTTACGTGGCGCACACTTCGGAGCGGGTGAGGAAGCGTTTGCCGCTGGGAGCTTCGAGCGAAAAGCCGCTGCCGCGCCCCTTCACGACGTCGATGGTGAGCTCGGTGTGTTGCCAACGCTCCCACTGATCCCCGCCGATGTAGAAAGGGCACCCCTCGATCTCGCCGAGCAGTACGTCGCGCTCGCCCAGACGGAAGTCACCGAGCACGAAGCACATCGGCGCGCTGCCGTCACAGCAGCCGCCCGATTGGTGAAACATCAGCGGGCCGTGCAACGCCCGAAGCTCACGGATCAGCTCCGCGGCCTCGGGGGTGCAGCGAACGGTCGAGCTCAGAAGAACCCCATCGGATTCGGATCGTAGCTCACGAGCAGGTTCTTGGTCTGTTGGTAGTGCGCCAGCATCATCTCGTGGTTCTCACGCCCAATGCCCGACTGCTTGTAGCCACCGAAGGCCGCGTGCGCCGGATACAAGTGGTAGCAGTTGGTCCACACACGGCCAGCCTGAATCGCGCGACCCGCGCGGTAGGCGGTGTTCATGTCGCGCGTCCAAACGCCCGCCCCAAGGCCGTACAGCGAGTCGTTGGCGATCGAGATCGCCTGGTCGAAGTCTTTGAAGGTGGTGGTCGAAACGACCGGCCCGAAGATCTCCTCTTGGAAGATGCGCATGTTGTTCTGCCCGGCGAAAACGGTGGGCTCCACGTAGTAGCCGCCAGCAAGATCGCCGGAGAGCTGGGCGCGCGCTCCGCCCGTGAGCACCTTCGCGCCCTCTTTCTTGCCGAGCTCGATGTAGCTGAGGATCTTCTCCAGCTGATCGTTCGAGGCTTGGGCGCCAACGCTGGTCTTCGGATCCAGCGGGTTACCCGGCATGTGGTTCTTGGTCCGCGCCAAGGCTCGCTCGAGGAACTCGGCGGCGATGCTCTCTTGAATCAGCGCGCGCGAAGGGCAGGTGCAAACCTCGCCTTGGTTGAGCGCGAACATGTTGAAGCCCTCGAGCGCCTTCTCGACGAAGCTGTCTTTCTTCGCGAGCACGTCCTCAAAGAAAATGTTGGGCGACTTGCCGCCGAGCTCGAGCGTCACCGGGATCAAGTTCTCGGAGGCGTATTGCATGATCAAACGGCCGGTCGTGGTCTCGCCGGTGAACGCGATCTTCGAGATGCGCTTGCTCGATGCGAGCGGCTTTCCAGCCTCGATGCCGAAGCCGTTGACGACGTTGACGACACCGGCGGGCAGCAGATCGCCGATCAGCTCCATCAGTACCAAGATCGACGCGGGCGTTTGCTCCGCAGGCTTGAGCACCACGCAGTTGCCGGCCGCGAGCGCCGGCGCGAGCTTCCACGTCGCCATCAGGAGCGGGAAGTTCCAGGGGATGATCTGGCCAACGACGCCGAGCGGCTCGTGAAAGTGATAGGCGATGGTGTTGTCGTCGAGCTGCGAGGTGCGCCCTTCTTGGGCGCGAATGCAGCCAGCGAAGTAGCGGAAGTGGTCGACCGTCAGCGGCAAGTCTGCGGCCAGCGTCTCGCGCACCGGCTTGCCGTTGTCCCACGTCTCAGCGACCGCCAACATCTCCAGGTTTTGCTCGATGCGATCGGCGATCTTGTTGAGCAGGATGGCCCGATCACCCGCCGAGACTTTGCCCCACGACCCCTTCGCAGCGTGCGCTGCATCGAGGGCTGACTCGATGTCTTCAGCCGTGGAGCGCGGGATCTCGCAGAAGGGGCGGCCGGTCACCGGCGTAACGTTCTCGAAGTATTGGCCTTTGGCCGGCTCTTTCCATTGTCCGCCGATGAAGTTGGCGTAGCGGCTCTTGAACTGGACCTTGGAACCGCTCTGATTCGGGGGGACGTAAACCATGGAGACCTCCTGGGTGATGGCTCGCATGAGCAACCTCCAGGCCATGCCTGCGTCATCGCGAACATGACTTGAGATTCGACAAAATCGGCTGTTTTGGTGCTGTTCGCACGATCGGATCGCTTGCTCTGTACGCAAACAGCTGCGCCGAAACGGAACAACATGACGCGCTGCTCCGCGACCTGTTCGAAGCCAGCAAAGCGCTGACCGACTGACGTCTCCATGCGACAATCAGCCGGGTGCTAGTCCTGACCGAGCCGCAGCATGAGAGCGTACGTGAGCGTTGGGCTCGCGTCGCGAAGCTGGGCTTGCCGCGCGAGTCGGACGCCGATCCCGTGCTCACCTCGGAGCATGAACTGCTCACGAGGCGCGAAGGGCTGGTGGAGGTTTTTCGCGAGGAGCGCGAGATCCTTACCTCCTTCTCCGGCGAGCTATTGAGCGGGCCGCGCGTCGTGATCGTGGCCGACGCAGAAGGCGTGATTCTCTCGGCGCGCAGCCAATGGAATGAGGTGGACGGCTCCACCCGGATGCGGTTGGTCGAGGGAGCACACTGGGGCGAGTCGACGCGGGGTACCAACGCGATCGGCACCGCTGCGCTGGAGGGACGCGCAGTCGCTGTGGTCGGCGGCGCTCACTACGAGCTGCGCAACCGCGAGCTCTACTGCTACGCGACGCCGGTTCGTGACGCGTACGGCGATGTCGTCGCGATCCTCGACGTCTCCGGCCCGCTCGCGCGGCATGACGAACGCATTGGCATCGCGGTGCAAGCCGCAGGTTTGGCGATGGAGCGCGCGCTGCGGTCGGTCGCCTTTGCGGACTCGCGCAGCGGCGCCCTGGCGACGATTGAGCGTCTGATTGAGCGCTCCTCCGACGCCTCCCTGCTCGTCGACGCGAGCGGCCTCGTGCGCGTGATGAACCGCAGCGCGCGCAAAGCGCTCGGGCTCGCGCCCAGCCTGCACCTCGCCTCCACGTTGACCTGCGAGCAGGTGTTCGGCGTCAAGTTCGCGCAGTTGATGAGCGGCGCCGGACGGGAGAACGCGCGCTTTGAGACGCAGACCGGGCTCTTCCGCGTCTCGATCGAACCGGTGTTGGGGCGAGCGGGGCGCCCACTTGCAGCGCTAGTTCGGCTCGAGCTGGAGCAGACGCCCGTTGCTCGCCCAACTGAGTCGGCCGCCTTCGCTCGCATCCTTGGTCAAGACCCGCTGATCCTGAAGGCCAAGACGTTGGCGGCCACCTTCGCGAAGACCCCGCTGCCCATCTTGCTTCTGGCGGAAACAGGGACCGGCAAAGAGCTGTTTGCGCGTGCGATCCACGCTGAGAGTGAGCGTCGCGAGAAGCCCTTCGTCGCGGTCAATTGTGGCGCGCTCGCGCCCGAGCTGATCGCCAGTGAGCTGTTCGGTGTGGCGCCCGGCGCGTTCACCGGTGCAGCTCGCGCGGGCAGCGAAGGGCGAATCGCGGCGGCGAACGGCGGAACGCTCTTTCTCGATGAGATCGCTGAGATGCCTGCGGCGTTGCAGGCCTCGCTGCTGCGCGTGCTCGACGATGGCGTCTACCAAAGGGTCGGCGATACAAAGGACCGCAAAGCTGACTTCCGCCTCGTTTGCGCGACCTGTCGCGACTTGCCGGCGATGGTCGCCGACGGTCGCTTTCGCAAGGACCTCTTCTATCGCATCCACGGCGCCTGCGTGACGTTGCCGCCGCTGCGAGAGCGCGAAGATGTGGTCTGGCTCGCGCAAAAGCTGCTTGAGCCGCACGCACTCCTGCTCGCCGAGTCAGCCGCCGACTTCGTTCGTAGCCATGATTGGCCAGGCAACGTGCGCGAGCTGAAGAGCGCCATGGCGCATGCGGCCGCGCTCGCCAACGGCAGTGGCCATGTGAAACGTGAACAGCTACCGGCCGTCCTCGTGCCCACGCAGCCCAAGCCAGCGCCACAAACTCGAGACGGCATCCTGCAACACGCCATTGAGGACGCGTTGCGCGCCTGCGGTGGCAACGTGAGTGAGGCTGCGCGGCGCCTTGGGGTGGGTCGCGGCACGGTCTATCGCGCCTTGCGCGGTCAAAAGTAACTTTGGCGCTTAGCTCGACCAAACAGCGGACAAAAAAAAGCGCCTGCTCGACGGTTGGGGGGGGAGTCCGTCACAGGCGCTCGTGTTCTCCTTTGCAGCTCGTGTGCCATCGCATTCTTGCGCAGAATCGTGGGGCATCCGTTCGGACCACGTTTCAACGCTGAAAACGTGGTTGCAGCTTTGAAGGCGAACCGTTGGTCAGCAGCGATGTTGACCGGTCAAAAACGCGCCCCAGCGGCGAGCCCGACCGTCGGGAGCTTTACGTACGAGGAGTAGATCTCGTCGAGCTTCTGATTGAGCGCGGCGTTCACCATGGTCAGGCCAGCCGTGGCGACGGCGTTGTTTGCAAGCTCGTCCGGAAGCTCGATCGAGGAGGACGACGCAACGGTTTGGACGTAGCCCAGCGATGCGCGCACCATGAAGTAGTCGGCGATCACCCAGCGCCATCCCAGCGCGACGTGGACGTTGTGCAGCGTCGAGTCGATCTGAATCTCACTGTCCGGGATTGCGGTTGGCAGCGCGGTGCCAGTCGCTGCTTCCACCGCGGTGCGAGCCGAGATGCCGCCACCGAGCGAAGCCAACGTGTAGCCGCCAAAGAACTCGAAGCCGTAGTCGGGGAAGGGGCGAAAGCCTGCTGAGAGCCGAACGACCAGCGAGTCTCCCAGGCCTTCGCGCACGAGCTCGGACGTTGCTTCATCGTACACGCCGGCGCCCGAGAGGCCGCTGTCGATGGCGTTGACCGAGAACTGCGGCAGCACGCCGAGCTCCCCTTGCACGAGGAAGCCGTACGGCAGCTCCAGCGTCGCCTGGCCGCCCAACATGATCGGGAGTTGCAACGAGAGGGCGAGATCGACGTGAACCTGTTCGGACTCCGACCCCGCGTCGCTGGGCAGTGAACCGCCGGCTGGCGTTGGTTCGGATGGCTCCGCGAGCGGAGCCTGCGCCGCTGTTGAGGAAGGTGCGATCGCGGACAACGGTGGCTCCGCGAGAGCCGCGCTGGGGCCAATCACGAGCAGCCAGACGACGAGTAGACGTTGCACCAAGCGTTGAAAGCGTTGCTGCGAATCAGACCCGTCGTCGGCGCGAGTTGGCATGAAGGCTCCTGCTGCGTGGAACCTGTTCCCACGCAACACGATCGATGCGCGCAACTTCGCAACGATTCACGCTGTAGGTGTTTTCACGCGCCCGCGGTCAGCGCACGATGCGCAGCTCTTTGCCCAGCCTGCCCAGATAAGTTGGGAACGGTACGATCTGACCGCGCTTGCGATCCTTCAAGCGGAAGCTTGGCCGAAAGTCCTTGTCGACGAGCTGCAACAAGCGCCCGCCGGCCACCAAGCGAAAGTCCTCCTCCGCGAGATCGCGAGGGCACGTCGGATCGCCGTCTTCGGCGAAGACGCGCAACATGTCGGCGATGTCAGCCCGCAGGAACTCTTCACTCAACCCGTACGCCTTGCCTGCGTCCAACATCTGAAGCTCGGTCAGTTGCCAAACGCGGTCCACCTGCTTGCCTCTCACGGCGCCGTCCAACGCGGCCAAGACCGCTCGTGCTTCCTCGCGCAAAGCGTCGTCGAGCGTGAGCACCGGCCAGCTCTCCCATTGCCACGGACCGAACGCGGAGCCCATCGTCACGGCGGAAGACACCGAGTACGGGAACGTCAGCTGGTTGGGCTTCGGCGCATCCCACTCGAAGGCCGCCTCGGCTAGCAACGTCCCACTCTCCGCAGTCCCTTCGTCTCCTTCTTTGAAGCGCAGCAGCCGAGCGACCGCGCGTATTTCTTTGCGTTCGACCAAGCGCGTTTCGCTGCGGGCCTTCGACGGCGTTGGGCCCGGCTCAACCAACAGCTCGAGTTGATTGTCCCCGCGTGTGAGCCACTGTTGCACCGCGATGTTCTCGCCGCCCATGGTCACGCCGTGAGCCAGCCGAATCAGCGGCACCGAGTTCAAGTACAGCTCCGCCGCGCAGCCGTGGATCTCGAGCTGCGCCATCACCACTGAATCAGGGTCACTCATGCCGGCACGTTAGAACTTCTTGAGCGAAGTCCCGGGAAGGATTGTGTACGGGTCGATGGCTCGCGGTGAGGACCACCAGCCCGCAGAGACCGACGCAGTGAACACCAGCGGCTTGGTCTTGAGTTCACCGTGGAGCCCGAGATCGCGCGGAAGATCGACCACGAACTCGCCTTTGAACTCGAAGCCCGAGTTCACTTCACAACGCGCATCGGCGACGGTGTAGCCAGCCGCGTATGCGGTGGCGTAAGGCGTGAGCGCCGCCAAACAATCACCGACGATCGGGAATTTGAAGGGCCCGTCGGGCCTACGCGGTCCCGGCCCTTGGGTAACGAACAGGTCCTTTTCAACGATGAGCTTGAAGGCGATGCTGCCCTCGATCTTCGCCACGAGGCCGGTCTTCCAGCGGTCCCCACCCACCGAGAGATCGATCCCGAAGCTGAGCGCCAGCTTGAGGTTGATCACCTCCATGGCGATCTTGAACTTGAACTCCTTGTAAACGGGCCAATAGCGATCGTCGATGCTGGGAGCGTTCTTGGGCGTCCACTCGCAAACGACGTAGCCGGTGAGCACCTTGAGATCGAACTCGAACTTCCAGCCGACCTGCGGCAACTTGCGGAAGAAGTCCTTCACGCTTGCGATCGCGTCGCTCAGCGTGGTCACGCACATGAAGATCTGCGAGATCGGATCGGCGTGGTTGAAGTTGCTCAGGCCTGTACGTGCTTGTTGGACGCCTTGCTTTGCACTTGCACCGCCCTGCTTGGCCTCTTTGCTCGCGTCGAACAGCTCGTTCGTGCCGATCTCGCGATCGTTGCGGGCAAACACCAGCTCGAGGCCAGAGGTCGGCGTCTCGAGCTTTGACTTCAGCTTCTCGAAGTTGACCTTGTCTTGGCGGCCCGAGCGCGTGTGGCGACGCACGTCGAACTCGCGACCGAAGTCGCCGCGCGCGTCGGCGTAGTTCTGCCGCTCTGCGTGATGCTCGACGATCTGCTTTTTGCCGTCGTCGTACGTCTTGGTCGAGCCGCTTACGTTGCCGGTTACCTCGCGCTCATTGACGCGCTGATTGACGGTCTTGGTCGTCTTCTGGACGGTATCTCCGGTGACCATCCCCCGCGTCTTTTCCTTCGTGTAGTTGAACTTGCCGAAGGGCGGAATCTTTAGGCCAATGAGCCATTTGTCGCGTCGGTATACGCGCACGAGCGCGTTGAGGTCCTTGTTGATCGCCTTGGTCGAGCCCTTCTCTCGCTTGCCGCAGCCTTTGGCGACGATCTCGATCTCTTTGACCGGCGTTCGGAACAAGCTGATCACCCACTCGAAGAAGACGAACCAGCCGACACCCATCTTGGCGAAGTCGTAGTCGAAGGTGGCGCCGTACATCTTGATCGGCGCGTCGTAGGCGAGGTTGTTCACCTTGGCCCGATGCAGCACCACCGGGCTCTTGAAGTCTCTGCCGGCGGCCGTCTTGCTGACCACGCTAAGCCAGGGGTGTTGGTCCCCTTGGCAGTCAGGAGCGGTGAAGCCCGCTTGAACCTTGTTGATGGTGACGAAGTCACCTGGCTCTGGAGCAGTGAAGGACCTGGGCGTCTCGGCCGAGTTGAAGTCGGCGATCGTCTCGATCACGAGATCGTAGGCGCCGAGGGCAGGGTCACGTGCAGGCTTGCCGGCAACGAGGATCTTGCGGTTGCGTTTTCGTTCCAGGGTCTGGGCGAAGATCGTGCGCTCCGTCGGCTCGTCGACACCGGTGCCGTCGTACTTGTGGATCACCTGGACGTTCAAGGTGTCGACGTCGCACGGCTTGGTGACGAGGTACGGGCACTGAGCTTTGGCCTGGGTCGCTTGTTGGTTCGGCGTGGTCGCAGGCGGCTTCGGCGGGGTACCGCTGGTCGCTACAGGCTTGCTCGGCTGTGTTCCCGTTCCCATCGTTGCTCCTTGCTGCGCGGCCGACACCTACCGCCGCCTGAGAATACATGCGCCGATTCGGCTTGGCCTCACGGCCGTTGAGCTAGGTCGAAGTTGCTCTGACATGTCGGCCGATCTGCGACTGCTTCTCCGTGTCCGCGGCCGAGGGACTCGGGTACAACCGTGCGTACGATGGACGAGGGTTACCACAGGCGGCTGCTCATCTTTCTGAGCGTGGCTTCCTTCTTCGAGGGCTACGACTTTCTCGCGCTGGCGCAGCTCCTGCCGAATCTTCGGGCGCATTACAACCTGACGCCGGAGCAAGGAGGCCTGCTCGTGGCGGTGGTCAACGCCGGAACGATGGTCGCGTACCTGCTTGTGCGGCAGGCCGATCGTTGGGGACGCAAGCGCGTTCTAGCCCTCACCATCCTCGGCTACGCGGTCACCTCCTTCTTGTCGGGGTTTGCGCCCAACGCCTGGGTGTTCGGCTTTCTGCAGATGCTCGCTCGCGTCTTTCTGATCGGCGAGTGGGCCGTCTCGATGGTGATCGCCGCCGAGGAGTTCCCCGCCGAAAAACGCGGCAGCGCGATGGGCATCATCCAGGCGGCCTCCACCCTGGGAGCGATCGCCTGCGCTGGGCTCGTACCGCTGTTGCTCAAGCTGCCTACCGGCTGGCGCAGCGTCTACTTCGTGAGCGCGGTGCCCTTGGCGCTTTTGGCGTTCGCACGTCGCAGCATGCGCGAAACCAAGCGATTCGAAACGCAGGTGGCCGCCGATCCAAGCGGGAGCAAGCTGAGCGGCTTCTTCGATATCTTGAAAGGCCCGCATCGCAAGCGCGTGCTGCTGGTCGCACTGGTTTGGGCGTTGACCTATATGTGCACCCAGAGCGCAGTCACCTTCTGGAAAGAGTTTGCCGTGGGAGAGCGCTCGATGACCGATGGTGACGTTGGCTTGGCCATCACCATCGCCGCCGTCGGCTCACTGCCGCTGGTGTTCTTGTCCGGGAAGCTGCTCGACAAGATCGGAAGGCGGCGCGGTTCACTGCTGATCTTCCTCGCGACCAGCGCGGGCACGGTGGGCGCGTACAACCTGCAGTCGAAGCTCTCACTGACGGTGGCTCTGGTGATCGCCATCTTCGGAACCACGGCGGTGCTGCAGGTATTGAACGCGTTCACGGCCGAGCTCTTTCCGACCGAGAACCGCGCCGACGCCTTCGCTTGGTGCAACAACCTGCTGGGCCGCATCGGCTATGTGCTCTCGCCCTATCTGGTGGGCGTGATCGCCGATAGCGCCGGCTGGGGCAAAGCGGTGAGTGTGACAGCTGTGTTTCCGGTGTTGGCGCTGGTGCTGATTCTGCTCTTTTTCCCAGAGACCAAAGGCAAAGAGCTGGAGGAGACCGCCCTCGCGCATTAGGCGCCGCGACGGCGCCTCGCACGGCTTCGCTCACTTGGCGAGATCGGCTTCGAGCCGGGCGTAGCTCGCCTCCATGCCGTGTTCCATCCCGGTGGCCAACATCGCCTCACGCGTCGCCGCGTCGGGCAAGGTCATGCGCATCGTCATCAGCGTGCCTTTCCCGCTCTTCTCGAAGGTGGTGACGACGTGGTTGTCCGGCGTTGCGTCCGGCAGGTGCATGCGCTCGATGTGCTCGATGCGACTGAAGGGCGTCAGCGCCACGAACTCCCCCGTAAGGTGGAAGCCGTTGCCCTGGCCGTCACTCCATTCGTAGCGAATTTTACCGCCAGGCCGCGCATCCACTTGGCACACTGGCATGGTCCAACCGTCCGGCCCGAGCAGCCATTTCTGCAGCAGCGCAGGCTCCAGATGTGCGCGGTACACCGCCTCCGGCGGCGCGTTGAAGGTGCGGGTTGCGACCACGTGGGTATCCCCTTCGGTTTTCAGCGAGAGCTTCATGAGCGGTCCTTTCGTGTGCGCTTGCGGCGCGGGGTTGGGCGTTGGGTTTCATCGGGTAGGGTCGCAAGCAGTTGATCCAGCCGGTCGTAGTTGGCCTCCATCGCCGAGCGCAGCCGCTCGAGCCAACGGTCGATCTCGGAGAGGCCGCTGTGCACCAAGCGGCAGGGCCGCTTGGTGCCCTCGACCCGCCGCACAATCAGGCCGGCTCCCTCGAGCACCTTCAGGTGGCGAGAGATCGCCGGCTGCGACATCTCGAAGGGCTGCGCGAGCTCCATGACGGTGGCCTCTCCGCGTGCGAGCCGAGCGACGATCGCTCGACGCGTTGGATCTGCGAGCGCGGCAAAGGCGCGATCGAGCTTCAGGTTCACGGCCGGTAGGGACATAACGTGATTGTTATATAACAATCACGTTATGTAAATGGCCGCGTTTGAATCACCCGAACAAGGCTGTCCAAAGATGAAGAACGCCTACGCGTCGATTAGCGGCTGGGTAGCGTCAGCTGTGGCTTGGTGGCGCACTCGAGGTTGCTGTAGCAGAACTCTTTGGAAGCGGCGCCAAGCTGCAATACGTTGTTCTGGCCCCAACAGTGAACCTCGCCGCCGTTGAGCAGTGCACAGCCGTGGTCCGAGCCGAGGGCAACCTTGATCGCGCCGGCCAAGATGGTCTGCGGCGGAGGTGGCGTGCCACCGACTGGCATCTTCTGTTCCACAAAGCCACCGCGTCCGAGCTGGCCGAAGTCATTGTCGCCCCAGCAGGCGAGCCCCGAATTGGTGGCCGCACAGGAAAACCGCCCGCCAAGAGCAAGATCCACAGCTCCCTCGAGCGCGAGTACCGGCTCGGCCGAGAGCGCTAAGAGTTCGGCCAGCGTCGTCTGTCGTCCTTCGTGCTTGGTGATGCGCCGTGGGTCTTTGCGACCGAGCCATGCGCCTGGCTCCCCCCAACAAAGCACCTTGCCGTCTTTGCGCCGCCCACAACTCATCTCGTAGCCCAAAGCAATCTGCACGAGGTCGCTGGCGCCAGGTACCTCTCGCGGCGTCTCAATGGAAGCTGCCTTGGCTCCACCCACGGCGAAGAGCCGGTTCTTGCCCCAACAGAAGACCTTGCCCGACCGCTGCAGTGCGCAGGCATGCATGCTCCCAACTGCCACCTGCTGGACGTCCTCGAGCCCAAGCACTGCGCCTTGCGCGTCTGTCTTTACGGTGATTCCAACCGAACAAAGTACACGCCCGTTGGTTTTCACTACACAAAGCCCGCGCTCGGGCGAGAGCCCAACGCTCGCGATGCCTTGCCCTAGCTCTGGCCTGTCTTCGAGCAGCTTGGCGTTCAGGCCATAACATTGCAGCACTCCGTTCTTGCGCAGAGCGCAGGTGGATTGCGCCGCTGCATACACATGCGCCACGTCGTTCAGCCCCGGCACCATCACAGGACCCGAGGGCTTCATGGTCATAGCGCCCAACTGGCCCTCATACCCTCGGCCCCAGCAGGTCACCTCGCCGGAGGCGAGCAACGCGCACGAATGAGCGCCACCTAACGCGAGCTCCACCACCGGAGAGCCGCCGGGCACGAAGGGAACGAGCGGGCTTGGCGGTACAAGGCCGCTGGGAGGCGCGCTCGGCGTGCGAGCAGTTGTCTCCGTTGTGTCAGGCTCGTCCGACGAACTCTTCTCGCGGTCTTTGCTCGAGCCGGGCGCGCGGAGCACCGTGACACCGACCGCGGCTGCAACAAGCGCTGCAGCGCCGCCGGCGAACCATACCCAGTGTACGCCCTTCTTGTGCGGGGGCGCCGGGGTTAGTGCGTGAAGTTCGGTCGCCGCGAACATCATTCCTGCGTTCGGTCCAGCCACCGTTGCGCCCATCACGTCTAGGCGCGCGGTCTCGCCCGAGAGCATCCTGTGGCTGCCGCTTTGTTCCTCGCGAAGCCCCGGCGGAATCGCTTGCTCCAAGGCCTCCCAGAGTTCACGCGCCGAGCCGAAACGATCTGCCGGTCGCTTCGCCAAGGCCTTGCTCATCCAGCTGTCGAGTTGCCGCGGTAGTCCTGGGACCAAGGTGCTCGGCAGCGCTGGCTCGGCCTGAAAGATCTGCACGTAGAGTTTAGCGAGGCTGTCGCTTTCGAAGGGGAGCCGGCCGGTCAAACATTGGTATGCGACCACGCCCAGGGCCCATACGTCGGTGCGCGCATCGATCTCGACGCCGTCGACTTGCTCGGGGCTCATGTAGTTGGGCGTACCCATGGTGACGCCAGCGGCTGTGAGGGAAGCGTTTGTGTTCGGGGCCGAACTCGCGAGCCATGCGCGGCTCGGGGGTGCTTGTTCGGCGTGCACTTTGGCGATGCCAAAATCGAGGACCTTGATCAGGTCGCGCTCTTCGTCGCGAGCGATGAAGATATTGGCGGGCTTCAGATCGCGATGGACCAAGCCGGCAGCGTGCGCACGACCGAGAGCCCGCGCCACGTAGCCGACGATCTCGGCGGTCTTGGTCACGCTCAGCCGTCCCTCGCGAGCCAGCCGTGCGGCCAGATCTTCACCGAGCAGAAGCTCCATCGCGATGTACGGAATGCCGTCTTGTTCGCCGTGGTCGAGCACCTGCACTACGTTGGGGGAGCGCAGCTGCGCAGCTGCTCTGGCCTCGAGTGCAAAGCGCTGACGGGCGCTGTCATCGATCGAGGTAAGCAGGAACTTCACGGCGCACGGCGTCTCGAGCCGCAGATCCTGGGCGACCCAAACCACGCCCATGCCGCCGCGACCAAGTGGCCGAACGAGCCGAAAACGTGAGGCGACGATGGTGCCGATCTCGAGCTTCACGCGCGCGAGCGTAGCACCGACTGCGCAGCGAAAGAGCCGACTGACCTCACTGCATCTGCTTCACTTCGCGGTAGTCCCCGGAGGTTTGTAAGGTGATGCTCACCTCGTTCGGACCGTCATTCTTGAAGTACCAGCCGTGGTAGCCGTTGAAGACCGCGACGATGGTGCCGTAGTCCGCGCCGGCGTTCTCGCCTTTGCCATAGCTGTGATAGCCGCCGCGGCGCTTGTCGACGTGCGTCTCGAAGCTCACCGTGCCGCCCACGGCCGTCCACTCGAAGCTGGCCTTCGCGCCTTTTGCCATCGCAAGCTTCACCTCGACCGAGCCCGCGGGCGGAACGCGGATGGTGGTGGTGTCGGTTCGCTCTTTCGACGGCCCATCGAAGGAGAGCTTGGCCTCCTGCTCTGCGGCCTGTGCGAGCTTTTGCTTCAGCTCGCCCATCGGCGTGAGCCCGAGTATCCGCCCGAGGCCCGTCGGATCGATCGCGTACTCCGCAGGCAGCACCGCGACCAACGTGAGGACCAGCAAGAGCGCCGCTGCGAGGGCGAGGCTGCGGAGGTTGGCTTGCGGCAATTCCTCCGGCTCGAGCGAGGCGGTGGGATCAGCTGCATCGGTGCCAGGGCGTCTTGTCATGCGTCCTCCTCAGCCCGCCTCGGTCCAGTAGCCGTGCAGCTGAAGGGCGGTAAGCATGAGCCCGGCCGCGAGTAGCAGCCAGTTTGCGCGTTGGGCCTGGCTGGCGAAGCTCTCGCGGTTGCGCCAAACATTCATGCCCAACAAGATCAGATACAGCGCCAGCAGCTGCCCGAGCTCGACGCCAACGTTGAACGATACGAGGTTCGTTAGCAGACCGGCCGAGTCCAGCTGGAAGTCGAGCAGTTTGGTGGCCAGCCCAAAGCCGTGACACAAGCCAAAGACCAGGGTCGCGGCTTTGGTGCTCGGTTGAAAGCCCAGCCACTTCTGCAAGCTGCCGAGATTGTCGAGCGCTTTGTAGACCACCGAGAGGCCGATCACGGCGTCGACCAAGTAGCTATTGGCGCTGATCTCGCGCACGACGCCGAACAGCAGCGTGGCCGAGTGGCCTGCCGCAAACAGCGTTACGTACAGCGCCACATCCTTCATGCGACGGAGAAAGAAGATCACCCCGAACAGAAACAGCAGATGGTCGTAGCCGGTGACCATGTGCTTGGCCCCGAGATAGATGAACGGGCCTATCAACCGGCCTGAGCTCTCTTGAATGAAAGCAGCATCGCCGTCGGCGACGCCGTGCCCCCAAGCAAGACCCGGCAGTGCGACCACGACGAGAAGTACGATCCAGTGCAGCACTCGGCTCACCGGCGCAGGCTATCGCTTCTCGGCCGTCCTCCAAAGACTCGCGCGCGCGTGATGGCCTATCGAAAGCTGAGACGGCTCAGCTTCTTGGTTTGCGGCGTGCCCTCGTGATGCAGGTAAAAGACGCTGGCGTCGGGCCCTGCGAGCTTGAAGAAGAGCTCGAGATCCTCGACCGAAGGGTCCTTCTCGTTACTCTGCACCGGCCACATCGGTGCGGTCAGCTTCATCGCTGCGCGGTCCTGCTCGAGGCGTTCCATGCTGGCTCGCACTCCGCCTGGCCAGCCGAAGGCGTAGTAAACCTGCGGTAAGAACGCGTCCCCACAGTGCTTGTCGAACGCGGCGTAGGGAAAGGTCTTGTTGGGCTTGAGCCAACCAAACGTGGTGTAGCCGAGCTTCTTCCGCGGCAGCTTCTTGCGCAACGCCGTGCACAACGAGGCCGCTTCCTTCGGACGGTCTTTGAACTCGACTTCGGCGTCGACGATTACGCCGGTTACCTCCGGCACATTGGCGACTTCCACCATCGCTTTCACCTGCTCCTCGAGCGAGCCCCAGGTCTTGCCGTCTTGGTCCGGAATGTCCGGCGAGTAGAAGTAGCCAAACAGCCAAACCTCGATGCCACGGTCGGTGAAGAGCTTGAGGTTCTCGCGCCGCGCGTTCTCCGACCAACGTTTGGAGGGAGCGCCGTTGGTGCCTTTGATGAACACCCGTGAGACTCCGGCTGCCGCCAAAATCTCCGCCGACTTCTCGGCGCTCGGGCCACGTTTGTCGAACTCCCAGAGCCAGACGCCGCGGCGGTTTGGTTGCGCGGTGGGCTTGTCTGCGGCACTGGCAGTCGCGGTCGCGGTCGCGGTCGCGGATACGGCTGGAGCAGGCGAGCTAGCGGCGCTTGGGGCGGCGGAGCTGCTGGTGTTGGAGGTGGCGCTCGTGTTGGTGGCGCCGGTTCCGGAAGCCGCTGCATCGGCTCGTGCGGCGCTCCGCGCGGGCGCATTGCGCGGTCTCGCTGCAGCGCTGCTGCTCGCCTGGGGCGTTGGCTCGTCGCACGCGGCCAGCGCGAGCAAGAGCGTCAAGGCCACCACCCAGCCGTGCGCGTTGCTCACGTTTCCGGCTTCAAACAGAGCGCCAGATCGGCGAGCAGGCGGTCCGCCGACTCGAGCCCGCTGCGAATGTCCTCGTTCGGCTGCGTGCGCCGGGTGAGCCGCATGTCGGGCGTGAGTTTGTAGGGCGAGTTCTTCTTCGAAACGAGGCCGAGCACCTTCTCGATGTCGAGCGGCGTGTCTTCGGAGATGTGCGCTGTCGCGCTCTTCTTCGTCGCTTCAAGGCCGAGCACGCGCATTTGCCGCAGCTCGGTCTTGAGCCGCATCAAGGTGAGGAAACGCTTGGCGGCGAGCGGCGGTGCACCGAAGCGCTCCTCCATCTCATTGCCGATCTCGACCACCTCGCCATCGCCCTCGGCGCTGGCTAGCCGCTTGTAGAGCGAGAGTCGCACGCCGATGTCTTCGATGTAGTCCTCGGGCAAGAGCGCCTCGTCGTCGATCGATATCTCCGGATCGATCGCGGCCTTCTTGGGTTGCCCTTGCAGCTCGAGCACGGCCTCTTCGAGCATGGTGCAGAAAAGCTCGAAGCCGACGGCGGAGGCGGTACCACTCTGTGACGAGCCCAAGAGATCGCCTGCGCCGCGCAGCTCCAGATCCAACGAAGCGACACGAAAGCCGCTGCCGAGCTCGGTGTGCTGCTCGATCGCCAACACGCGCAGTCGCGCTTCATCGCTCATGCGGTCCACTGGCGGCACCACCAAGTAGGCGTAGGCTCGCTCGCGCGCCCGGCCGACCCGGCCGCGAAGTTGATACAGCTGGGCCAAGCCGAACATGTCGGCTCGGTCGATGATGATGGTGTTGGCGCGCGGAATATCCAGCCCGCTCTCGACGATCGCCGTGGTGCACAGAATGTCGTAATGACCGTCGACGAAGTCCACCATCGTCCGCTCGAGGGCGGCCTCGCTCATCTGCCCGTGGGCAACGGCGATGCGAGCGCGCGGCACCAGCTCAGCCAAGCGAGCGGCCTTTTCATGGAGGTCGGCCACGCGGTTGTAGACGTAGAAGACCTGCCCACCGCGCTCGAGTTCACGGGCCACCGCCTCGCGCAGTACGGCCGGATCATCGCGGGTAACGATGGTGCGAATGGCGCGGCGATCCACCGGCGGCGTGGTGATCACCGACATGTCGCGCAGCCCCGATACAGCCATTTGCAAGGTGCGCGGAATGGGCGTGGCGGTGAGCGTGAGCACGTCCACGTTGGTGCGCAGCTGCTTGATGCGCTCCTTGTGAACCACGCCGAAGCGCTGCTCTTCATCGACGATCAACAGGCCGAGCTTCTTCCAGAAGACGTCTTTGGAGAGCAGCCGGTGAGTGCCGACCACGATGTCCACCGAGCCCTCCTTCATGCGCCGCATCAGCTCGCTCTCGTCCGCCTTCTTGGTGAAGCGCGAGAGCGCGCGTACCTCGAGCGGGTGGTTCTGCATGCGGGCGCTGAAGTTGAGGAAGTGCTGTTGCGCGAGGATGGTGGTGGGGCACAAGACGGCGACCTGCCGACCGGCCGAGGCTGCGCGGAAGGCCGCTCGGATCGCAACTTCGGTCTTGCCGAATCCGACGTCTCCACAAACCAGCCGGTCCATCGGGATGGGCCGCTCGAGGTCCCCTTCGACGTCTTGGATCGCGCGCGCTTGGTCCTTCGTCTCCTCGTAGGGGAAGGTCGCCTCGAAGGCGCGATAGCCATCGTCGGGGGCGCTGAAGGGAGGCCGTTCGGCGCTCTTGCGCTCGGCGTAGAGCCGCAGAAGCTCATCGGCCATTTGCCGAACTTCACGTTGCGCCCGAGCCTTCGTCTTGGCGAAGGTTTGTCCGCCCAGTTTGTCGAGCCGCGGCGTGCCTTCTCCGCCCGAGAACTTCTGGATTTGGTTCAGCCGGTAGACGGGCAGGTACAGTTTGTCGCTGCCGCCGTACTCGACCACGATCAGATCCACCGTGTGCCCAGCCACGGCCTGATGAATCAGCCCGGCGTAACGGCCAACCCCGTGCTCGACGTGCACGACGAAGTCCCCGACCGCCAGGCTCTTGAGATCCTCGAGGAAGGCGCGCGCTGGGTTGCCGGCTTTGGCGCTGCGTTTGGCGCGGGCTTTGACGCGTGAACGAGTGCCGAAGATCTCGTCCTCGGTGATGAAGGCGAGCTCGAGTTTGGGCGCGACCAGCCCGCGTGAGAGTGTGCCGCGTACGAGCTCGATCGAGTGGTGGAGTTCGCGGTCTTTGTGCGCGAGCAGGCTGGAGATGCGATCCCGCTGCGTCTCGGTGCGAGCCACGATGGTGGTCTTGAAGCCTTTGCGTTGGTAGTGCTCGAGCTCGAGCACGAGCGGCGCAAGCGCCTGATCTTTTCCGCGCCTTTGCGCCTCCCGCACGCGGTCCACGAGGCCGCCTTGATCGAAGCTGTACAGCGTCGGCAAATCGGGCGGAAAATCGAGCAGGTCCGCGGGCAAGGAGACCGCCGGCACGTTGTCCACCGCTGACTCGAGCAAGGCCAGCTTGGGCCTTTGTTGCAAGGCCGCGCGGATGGCCGCTGGCTCGGCGAAGAACGCTTCAAGAGGGAAGGTCGGATCGAGCGTGCGCTCCTCGCGAGCACGCCTCGCTTCCTCACGTACCTCGGCGATCGCCCGCTCGGCGCCGGCCGGATTGACGAAGACGAAGACCGCATCGCTCGGCAAAAACTCGAACAGCGGCACTGTGTCGACGAAGGCCGGCGTATAGCCGTCGCTGCCGAAGAACGAACGCCCCGAGGTGACGTCCTCGATCAAGGCGCGCGCTTTGGCCGAGGGCACGTTCACCGCGTCACAAAGCTCGGCCACGCGGGCACGCGCGCGTTGCACTGCCGCTGGCGCCAGCGGTGCTTCACGGTTCAATCCGAACAGCACTTCGCTGACCTCCTCGGCCGAACGCTGGGTCTCCGGATCGAAGTTCTTGATCGACATCACCCCATCGCCGAAGCACTCGATGCGCACCGGCAAGGAGCGCCCGCCGGGCCAGCCGTCGATGATGCCGCCGCGCACGGCGAACGTGCCCGGATCTTCCACCACCGGCGCGCGCGCGTAACCCGCAGCGGTGAGCCCGCGAATCAGCGCGTCCCGGTCGATGTCGTCGTTGGTGCGGACCAGCGTGCGGTGCTCGCGCAAGACCGATGGCGGGGGCACCAGCCGCGCTAGCGCCGGCGCCGTCAGAATCAGCGCAGCCAGCGGAGCTTGGCGCTCGAGATGATCGAGCACGGCCAGCCGCAGCTCTGCGGCGCGCCGATCGGCGTTGATGTCGGCGTACGGCGTGGCTTCGTTGTGCAAGAAGCTCTTCACCGCAGCGCCCTCCGGCAAGAAGAAGCGTACGTCGCCCTCGAGGCTCTCCACGTCGTCGGCGTTGGGCGCGACCACCACCACCGGCTTGCCTTGCGCCGCGAGCGCGCGCACCACCAGCGCTGCGGCTGAGCCACGCACCCCCGTGGCGATCACGGCGCTCGAGCCCAGCCGCGCGACCAGCTCGTCGGGCGTTACCGCTTCACGTGGCGCCTCGTAGGTCTCGTAGGCCGCGAGCCGCTGATCCTTCAGCAGCGCGTGCAGATCTCCAACGGCGTCCTCTAGCGTTGCGTTCGTCGATTCGTCGTTCACGTCAGGGTCTTCGCGGGTCGAGCATGCCGAGTACGCCGGCATCCGAGGGAGGCTCTCACCTAGTTCAGTCGGTTCTTGTCTTCCGGCGCAGCGGGCTCCGGCGTGCCGAAGATCTGCTCCCAACCCGAGCGATAGGCGTCGGTGCTGATCTTGGCCGGGCCTTTCCCTCGCGGACGGTCCTCGCTCGGACGTTGGGCCTGCGGTCCCCGCGCGAGCACCTCCACGTCAAAAGCGCGCTCATGATCGGCGCGCGGCGTGAGTTTGACGAGCTCACCCATGATCGGCTGCCCATCGACGGGGGCGCGTAGCTCACCGGCCTCGATACGATCCTCGCGTAGCCGGACGATCGACACGCCTTTGCCATCTTCCGATGGACCACCCACGACGATCACGTCGGAAGAGGGCGTTTCCGCGGGTTTGGCTGCGGTGAGGCTTGTGGGTTTGGTCCCGTCACCCTTTGCGGTCATGCAGCTCACAGCCTAGCAGGGTTGGTGGGAAATTTGGCCCAACCCGGCGTGATTCCCTAAGCGGGGGCTTGAGGAGAAACCCATGACGGGACGAAGCGTAGGAACGGAAGCAACATCGAAGGACCGCCGCGGCGCCTCGGGCCGCCGAGTGCATTTCGAGGCGATGGTCGCAGTAGGTGGTGCTGACGGAGGCTCGGCCTTCGACGCAGAGAGCGTCGATGTCTCGGGCGAGGGGATGCGCCTGCGCACGGCCTATCTGCCAGCCGTCGGGGATCAGCTCGTGTGCCGCTTTGAGGCCGCTGACGGTGAAGTCTGCGCCATCGGCGAAGTGACCTGGGCCAACGAAGAGTCGCGTGGTGGCGAGTTCGGGCTCAAGTTCGTCGATCTCGACGACGAGACCCGCGAAGCGCTGGCCAAGCTGTGCTCCGACGGTCTCGAGGAAGAGCCGGTTCGCGAGGAGCCGAAGGTCGCCAAGAACGCGCGCATCAAGCTGCACATCGAGGGCTTGGCCTCACCGATGAAGGCTCGCGTTCGCGAGGCTGATTCGAAGTCGGCCAGCGTTGGCTCGTCGCTCGAGTTCTTGAAGCTCGGCCGTCAGGTCGAGGTCGAGGACGTCGATGCTGGCGATCGCCGCGAAGGGTTCGTCGACGGCGTCAAGGTCGAGGTCGACCCGAAGACCAGCATCCCGCAGCTCGTGGTTTCGTTGCGCTTCGAGGCGACGCGCGGCGTCGCTGCACCGGCCGCCGCCAAAGAGGAGAAGCTGGCGCTCAAGCTCGAAGACGAGAAGGGTCCGGACACTGTGATCGCCGGACCGCGCGCGTCGCAGCCGCCGAAGAGCATGGCCAAAGCCGAGGCCCCCAAAGCCTCTGCGCGTAAGGTCGTCGCGGCCGAACCGGAGGTCGCCGAGGCCGAGTCTGAGTCTGAGTTCGACGATGCCGAGCTCGGCTTGTCCAATAAGCGCGGCGAACAGATGAAGAACGCTGCCAAGGAGCTTTCATCGAAGGCGCGCTCCACCTTCAGCAAAGCCACCGAAGGCGCCAGCGGCCTGTTCTCGCGGATGCGCCAAGCGGTCGCTGAGAAGCGTGAGTCGCGTGCTCGCGAAGCGAAGGACAACCAGCCCCGTCGCGTGACCGCCCCGCCTCCGTCGGGCGCGCTCACCAGCACCGGTCGTCGCGTGGTCCGTCAAGAAAAGGAGACCGAAGAGGCGGACAAGGAAGTCACGCTGCCGGTCAAATCCAAGAAGCCCCTCTACATCGGCATTGGCGCCGCGCTGTTGCTCGTCTCCGGCGTGGTCGTGGCCTCCAACTCGTCGTCCAAGCCCACCACCGCTGCGGCTCCCAAGCCCGCCGTGACCGAGCAGGCCAAGCCCACCGGCCTCCCGCCGATCCCCGGCTCGCCGGCTGTCGCCGAGGTCCCCCTCTACGGTGCGACGCCGCTCTCAACCACCGAACAGGTTCTCCCCGCTGAAGCGGGTGGCACCGCGGCTCCCAACCCGAAGGCTTCGGAGCCCACCGACGACGGTGAAGACGCCGACGGCGAAGAGAAGAGCGAGCTCGTCAAAGAGTTCGGCCAGGGTTCGGTCAAGAACGCCAAGATCCTGAAGGTACGTCTCGACGGTCCAGTCGCTGGTTTCACCGCGACCGAGAACGACGACGGCTTCACCATCACCGTGCCCAAGCGCAAGAGCACCTCGACGAGCTCTGCGCTGGTGCGCAAAGACAAGCGTCTCTCCGCCGTGGACGTGGTCAACCGCGAGGACGCCGCCGAGATCGTCGTGAAGTTCAAGGGCGATGTCCCGGGCTACAAGGCGAAGGTTCGCGGGGACCGAATCGAGATCGCTCTCTCCAGCGAGAGCGGTGGTGGGGACTCGGAGGCTGCACCGAAGAAGGTCGCCAAGAAGTCGGACAAGAAGACCGACAAGAAGCCTGCCGCCAAGCAGCCGAAGAAGAAGACGCCCGCGAAGGCGAACTGACCGCGCCGCCGACGGTGTCGGCCTCAGACGGTTGCTTGAGCCGAATCGGCGCTTTCGAAGAAGGCGTCGATTTCGGCCTTTTGTGCCTCGGCGTCGGCGCGCCCAATCTCGATCAAGCGGCGCGCGAAGGCGCCGTCGAAGAGCAGGTAGCTCGCGAGATCGGCGTCGGAGGCTGCGCCGACGTCGAGCAGCCCGAGCAGCGCACGCAGCGCTGGTCCGCCGCGCAGTGCACCGGTACGCAGTTGCGCCTGCGCGAGCTTGCCGAGATCCTCCGAGGGCCGAATCACCAGCTTGGTCACGCGGCGATAGAGCGGGTGACCTTGCGCCTCGGCCACGCGATTGATGCGCTCGAGGAACTCGGGACCGAAGGCCTCGTTGCCGTGGTCGATCAGCTTGTTGACCCGATCGAGCACCTCGAAGTCGGAGGTGACGTGGTCCAACAGGAAGGCGTTCATGATCTTGCCGACCACGTAGGAGACGTTGGGCGGCGCCTGCGAGCCGGTGGGCGTCGCCTCGTTGCCCTCCGACGAAAGCCCGATCGCAAACACGTGCGTAGCGCCCAAACGCAACGCAGGTGCGATCGGCGTGTTCTGCCTCACGCCGCCATCCATATAGAGGTGCGAACCGATACGCACTGGCGGAAAGAGCACCGGGATCGCCGCTGAAGCGAGCGCATGAATCGGGCCCACGCGTGACGCTCGCAAGACGGTGCGCGGCGGCATCGTCGGCAGCGGGACACCGGGCGCCGTCTGCATGAATAGCGTCGTCTTGCCGCTCGCCATCTCGGTCGCCGAGACCGAGAGGGCGAGCAACCGGCGCTCGCGAAAGGAGCGTGCGATCGCGCGCCACAGCACCTCTCGCTCGACCAATTGCGCCATGGGCGTGACGTCGAAAACGCCGGCTGCGTCCTTGCCGCCACCGCGCAGCAGCCTCGGCAGCGAGGCCATCTGCACCGCGCCAAAGCGCAGCACCTCATCCATGTGGATGTCCGACCAAAGATTGGCCAGCCTGCGAACGCCCACTGAAGGATCGATCAAGTGGGACGCGAGGAAGCAGCCGTTGATGGCGCCGACGCTGGTACCCAAGATCAAATCGAGCCGCGGATTGCGCCTGCGCACGCGCGCAAAATGATCGAAGACGTAGGCGAGAACGCCCACCTCGTAGGCGCCGCGCGCGCCACCTCCGGAGAGGATGAGGGCCACACGGGAGGACTCGGGCGAGCGGTCGGTCAAGGGCTGGTTCACGGTGGGCGTCGAGAGTCGTTGTTCGTATTGGAGGCGGGAGAATCGGAGGGCCGGAGCGGCCGATCGGAAAGCAGGTTGGGCGCAGCCTGCGGAAATGATTCGGCCTCGACCAGGATGCGGCGCACGATCGGCCGGGCCAGGAACATCGCCTCGAGCTCGGGATCACGGATGAACGCTGCCACCTTGCGGATGTGCGCCAGCGCACGTTTGTAAGCGTCTTCGGTCGACTGCGGCGAGCCGCGCCGAATCGCATCACAAGCCAGCGCGCGAATCTCCAGGCCGTACTCCGAGCCGCCGCAGTTCTCCACCGCACCGAAGGCCGTCCGCGCCAAGAGGACGCCGGTGTGATGCTCGCCAACGTCCACGCGCGCGGCAGCTTCCACCGCCGTCGCGTAGATGTGAAAGCTCACCAGCGCCTGCGCCTCGGCCGTCTGCCTTGCCTCCGAAGCAAAGCCGATCGCCGCTTGTGAATCTCCGCTCAGCCGGGCCAAACACGCGCGAATGATGCGCTCGTGCACCAAGTCGTAGACGCTGCCAGTGACCGCCACCAGCGCACCTGCGTCGCCTACCAACGTATGTGCTGCGTCGGCGTCGCCGGCCTCGAGCAGGATCCCAGCAGTGCACAAGAGCGTATCGGCGCGCGAGTCTTGATCGGCGTAACGCTCGTGCGCTTCGCGTGCTCGGCGCAAAAAGGAGAGCCCGCGCGAGAGGTCGCCCAGCCGGGCGTAGGCCTGCCCGACGTTGCTCATGGTCTTGGCGATCTGAAAGCGCCCGCCGATCGAAAGATCGATACGCACCGATTCGAGGCCGAGCGCGATCACGTCCTCGAATCGTTCGAGCACAAACATTGCGAAGGCCAACGAAGTGATGACGCGGGCTTCGCTGCGGCGCGCCCCGACTGCGCGAAATACGGCCAACGCATCGATGTACGAGCGCACCGCTTCCTCGACCCGACCGACGTAGCGCAGCAGCACGCCTTTGGTGCGCATGACCTCGGCGCGCAGCCGCGGTTGCAAACGCCCGCCATCCGAAACCTCTAGCGCTCGATCACACGCGGCGATCGCGCCGGAGGTGTCACCGAGATCGCGAAGGATCTCCGAGAGCACGATCAGCGCCTCGACCTCGAGCGTCGCGTTCTTCGCCATGCGGGCGATTTCCGCTGCGCGTTGGGCGATCGGCAGACCGCGCGCGAGCACGCCTTCATCGAGCTCGAGGCGCGCCGTTCGAATCAGGGCCAAGGCGGCCCACTTCGCCTGGCCGGTGCGGCGAGCGAGCTTGCGCATCGCCGAAAGATGGGTGCGCCGCTCGCGTCTTCGGCCGAGGTAGCGGTAGATCGCCTCGAGCGATTCGTGGGCCTGGAGCCGTAGCGGATCTTGCGAGGGCAGCAGTGAGAGCGACCGCAGATAGTAGCGTTGCGCGAGTTGCGCCTGGTTGGTGTTGCGCGCCGCCGATGCGGCCTCGAGGTAGAGCAACGCGGCTTGTTGCGGCGCTTCACCGCGCGCCAAGTGGCGCGCCACGATCGATGCTGAGAGCCCTTGGGCCAACGGCGTCGTCGCCAAATGCTCGCCCAACAGTCGGTGCATGCGCGTGCGGTTGGGCGCATCCAGCGCCAAATAAGCGACGTCTCGCGCGAGCGGATGCCGAAAGTCCACCACGCCATTACGACGATCACACATGCCGCGGGCGCACAAGCGAGTGATGGCTTCGTCGTCTTTGGTGTGCGTGAGCGCGAGCAGATCCGACTCGAGCAGTGGACCGCCGGCGACCGCCAACCAGTCGACTACGTCGTGCTCGACCGGCGGTAGCTCGCGGATGCGATCACCGATCAGTTGTTCGAGCGTGGACGGTAGCGCCTCCTTTTGGTCGGCCAGGGCGCGCTCGTTCCGCCGCAGTTCATGTTTTCCGCCGTCTTTTTCGACGATCTCGAGCGTGCCGCGTTCGAGCAGCGCATCGACCATCTCCAAGAGAAAGAACGGGTTCCCGACGACGCGCGGCAAGAGCTCGGCGCATACCTGCGAGACGCCGTCGCGTACGCCGAGGCGCGCCTCCACCAAACGCACCTGCTCCTCGGCCGAGAGGCCGCGGAGCTCGATGCGGACCATGCCCTCGATGAAAGGCGTTACGCGATCATCGGGCCGCGTGACCAGCAGCACCAAAATCGGCAACAGCTCCTCGCGGCGCAGCAGCTCCTGCACCACCTCCAAGCTCGCCCGATCCGCCCAACTAAGTCCGTCGATCAGGATCACCAGCGGCTGCTCGAGCGCGAGCGCTCCGAGCAGTACACGCAGCGCGATCAGCAGCACGTCACGGCGGTAGTGCCCGCCTTCCTCCTCAGCGGCCCCCGGGCCTTGTTTGCCCGTCGCGACCTCGGCCAGGCGGAACACGAGTCGTTCGCTGGAGACCGTCTTGAGCGAGACCTGGCCGAGCAAGCCGCGGAACACCGCCGCTGCTTCATCGAGCGAATGGTCCACGCCGACGCCGGTCGCTTCGCGCAACAAATCGCACAGCGTCGACATCGGGATCTCGCTCTTGATCGGCGAACACTCGATCGAGAGGATGCGCGTGTCGCGCGGCAGCTCGCCGAGGAAGGTGGCGATCAGCGCCGTCTTGCCGATGCCCATCTCGCCGATCACCAGCCGTGAAATCAGCCGTCCACGCGGAGCCGCCGGGCGCGAGGTGAGGGGAGGGACGGTTGACAGGCGCTCCTTCGGAACCTCGCTGATCAACGGCGAAATGGCGCGATGGTAGGCCGCGTGCAAGTCGGCCTTCTCTGCGTCACGACCCACGAGGTCATTGGGTGCCAGCGCCATCTCGACGGCGCGTTCTTCACGCGTGAGCGGCCGTATCAAGGCGTACGTGCGCATCGTACGCGGCGCTCCGCGCGGCTCGGCCTCTTCGAGCTCGAGCGTGGGGGCGTCGCCCCAGCGGAAATCTCGCCGCACCAAGCGATAGAGCCCGCCCGCGACCCAGGTCTTCCCCAAGGGCGCGCGCTGCCCGAGCCGGTCCACCAAGTACGAGACTGGGTCTTGCAGTTGATGGTCGACGAGCTGCCCGTCCGAATCGCGGTAACCAACGGCGATACCGCGCACGATGCCGATCGCCGATGCGACGCGCTTGGGTAGATCTTCCGAAGCGCCCGCAAGCGCCTCGTGCACGTCGACTGCGAGCGAGGCCGCATCAAACGCCGCGCGCGCAGGGTTGGCGAGCAGCCCGACGATGCCGATGCTCAGCGTTGGCAACGTGTCTTTGGCGCTGGCTTCAGGCCACATCCAGCGTGCGCCGCGCTTGTAGGCGATGTGATCGAGCGTCGTGCGCAAGTTTTCGCAGGCGCGTCGAAACGGGATTTCTCCGAGCGATTCGGCCAGTTCCTCGAGCCCTTCGATGCGCAGGGCCAGCACCGCAACATGGCGCACCTCGCGCGGTCTGCGGCCGCGAGGTGCTTCGTCGCGGTCGATGATGACGTTGCCTCTTCGCTGGGGTACGGCCGCTAGGGTTTGCTGCGCCGGATCGGGACCTTGCGGCGGGGAGCTGGGAAGCGCCGAGCTGCGGCCGAGCAACATCGTCACCACGGCCTCGACGCTGGAGGCGTCCACGAGCTCCTGCTTCGCTAGCAGCGCTCGCCCGATCGCGCCGGCCATGTCGCGAGCGGTTTGGTATCGGTCCTCTTTGGCCCGACTCATCGCGCGCAGGACGATCGCCTCGAGCTCAGGCGGGAGGTCTGGGCAGTGGGCGCTCGGCGGCGAGAACTTACCCTCCTTGACCGCCTCCAAGAGCTCGTCATCCGGGGGCTTTTGTGGAGGGTCGCCCGGGAGAGCGTAGGGAGATCGCAGGGTCAGCGTCTCATACAGCACCACGCCCAAGCCGTAGATGTCGCTGCGTCGATCGACGCGTTCCCCACGCGCTTGTTCGGGGGACATGTAGCCGAATTTGCCTTTGAGCGTGCCTGGCTCTTCACGGAACAGGTTGGCGCTGGCGATGCCGAAGTCGGCGATCTTCACTGCGCCTTCCGCCGATAGCAGGATGTTCTGCGGCGAGACGTCGCGGTGGACGATGGCGAGCGGCGCACCGCCCTCATCGCGACGTTCGTGCGCGTAGTGAAGCCCTTTGGCGGCCTCCGAGACGATGTAGGCCGCCGTCCATGGAGCGATCCGCGTGCCCTTCTGGCGCGCTGTCGTCATCAAGCGACCGAGGTCGTAGCCCTCGACGTGCTCCATCGCGAGCAGCAGGCCGTCATCGCCCTGATCGATGAACTCATAGACCTGGACGATGTTCGGGTGATTCAGCCGCGTCGCGAGGTGCGCCTCCTCGACGAACATGGTGCGAAACCGGCGCGACTTGGAGTGCGCCGGATGAATCCGCTTGAGCACCAACAGCTTGAAGGTGCCTTCGGCGCCTTCTTTCTTCGCGAGGAAGACCTCCGCCATCCCACCGGCGCCGAGGCGCTTGAGGATCTCGAAGTTCGCGAAGCGCTCGGGAGTCATCGCGATTGCGTTACTCCACCCCGAAGCGCGAGCTCTTTGGCTGCGCGGCTCGTCTTGGCGCCAATCGAGGAGAGGCTGGCTCGCCAGGTTTCAACGCGCGTGCCAGCAGGCTTGGGCCAGCCCATCTCCGCGTAGCGGTTCAGCAGCATCGGCGTGTGATCCCCGGTGCGGATGGGATCTTTGAAGGCCGCGCGCGCAGCGTCGAGCTCGCGGCCAGCTTCGTGGAAGCGCCCTTCGTGATAGGCGAGCCACGCCTTGGTCAGATGACGGTGCTGTTTGGGCTCCGACTCGACCAGCGCCACCGCCTCGCAAGCGATCAGATGCTCGCGGGCGGCCTCTGCGTCTCCGCGGCATAGCCCGATTTGTGCGAGTAGGAGCCTCACCTCGACCTGGCCCCAGGGATCGGCGAGTTTGTCGAACAAGAACGCCGCAGCTCGCGCGTGTTCGTCGGCCACATCGATCTGCTCGCTGTCGATCGCGATCATCGTCAAGATGCGTTCGCAGCCTGCCTCGCCGCGCGGGTTCGCCAAATCGCGGAACGCCTGGCGGGCCGAGAGCGCGACCTCGCGAGCGTCTTGCCACAGCCCCTCGCGGTGATCGGTATGGGCCATGGTCAAGTCGGATTGCGCCATGCCCAGCCGGTAACCGATCGACTCGAACTCTTGGCGAGCGGTGAGGATGGTCGGGCGCGTGGAGGCCGCGCCTCCCGCCGCTTGCTCGATGAAGACCTGCACCACGAGGCTCTGTGCGTAGCCGAGCCGATCCCCGACGCGCATGAAGCGCGCACAAGCGCTGGTGATCACCTGCCGAGCGCGCGCGTGGTCGCCCATCAGGAAGTCGATCTCGCCCAGCGTTACTTCGCACTGCGCCGCGCCGTGATCATCCCCGAGCTCCTCGAAGATGGCTAGGCCGCGCGAGACCAAGCGACGTCCAAGCGCCGGAGCGGCCTGATCACTCGCGATATGGCCGAGCAGCCGAAGACAGGTCGCTTCACTGCGTTTGTCACCCAGCTCTTGGAACACCTGGCGAGCAGCGTCCCCTTCACGCCGTGCGTCTTCGAGTCGCCCGGCGTGCCGCAGCGCCTCTCCGCGCCAAAGATGTTGCACGGCCGAGTTGCGGCCTTCGAGCCGCCCATCGAGCAGCGCGAGGTCACGGAGTGTCGCCGCCGTCTCGCGAGAGCGGCCCCAGTTCGCCGCGATGAAGCTGTGCAGCAGCTCGGCGGCGCTATCTACCGCACCGGCGCGGATCAGATTGACTACGCGGTGTCGCACGATGCGACGGGTCTGCGCGGAAGGATGGTGCCCGAGCGCGTCTGCGGCCGCACGAAAGATCTGGCCTGCGTCGGGGCGTGAAAAGAGCTGCGTTAGCAGATGTTCCTGCAGCAGCGCGTGCGGCCAGCGAAGCCGCTCGGTGCCGGAGCCTGAGAGAATTTGCGCTCGCTTGAGCACCGCGATGGCACGCATGCCGTCGATACCGAGCAGCTCGTACTCAGCGCGGAGCACGTCCCTTCGAATATCACCACCGAGGGCTGCCGCGGCCAAAGCGGCCCGACGGAACTCCTCGGGAACGGCGCCGAGACGCTCTTCCCAAAGGTCCGCCGTGGTGCTGGCGCGGGTCGCTAGTGAGGCCTTCGGTACGTGATAGAGCCCGTCCCTCATTTCGAGGTGACCGCCCATCGCCCACGCGTGCAGCAGCTGCAGCGCGAACAGCGGGTTGCCTTTGCTACGAGCCGCAGCTTCCGCTGCTGCTGCGTCGTCGAGCGGTAGCGTCTCACGCAACAGCGAGTGCGTGCGGTCGGAGTCGAGCGGCAACACTTCCAGCCGCTCGCCTCCGACGGCGGCCATCATCGCGTCGAGCCGCTCGGCGTTCTGCGGCTCCGCGACCACCGCCTCGGTGCGCACGGTCGCAACCACCAGCACGCTGAGCTTGTCGCTCTCGAGCAGGAGGCGCGCGATGTTCTCGTAGGTTCCCGGGGGCGCGAGGTGAATATCGTCCATCCACAACAGGATCGGCCGATCGAAGGCGATACGTTCGAGCGTGCGACGCATCACCAGCCAGCGCAGCTCGGGGTGATCTAGCGCGAAGCGCTTGCCGCTCGGTCCGACCTTTGCGCCAGGCGCAGCCGGACAAAGCCACTCGGCGGCCGCCGCGACCCAGGTGGTGCCATCGTCGTCCTTGAGGTCGACGCCCCACAGGTTCATCAGCACCTTTTCCACGACATCGCGTTCGGCTCGCTCGAGCCGATAGTGTTGCGTGATTGCTCCCACCACGCCGTCGAGCGGAGCTGGGATCCTGCGATAACGAGCGCGCAGCGGGATCATCAGCCCGAGCTCATGCACCTCTTCGCATAGCCACTCGGCGATGCGGCTCTTGCCCACGCCGGCTTCACCGGTGAGCAACGCGAGCGCGCGCGCCCCCTTGTTCTTGCCGCGATCCGCGAAGGCCGTGGCGACGTTGCGCGTCATCGTCAGCAGCCTTTGGCGCTCGTCTTCACGGGCAACGAACGGGCTCGGCCGCAACGCCAGCAGCCCAGCCGCAGGCGGTGAGGGCGGCAGCTCGTTTTGGAGGCTCTCCGGCAGGATGCTCAGGTTGCGCGACGAGCGCATCGCCTTCTGCGGCTTGCCCGAGGTCGGCACCGGAGTGCTGGTAGCCGATGCGGCCTCGCTCGGCTTGAACGCTCGCCAGGCGCGACGCGCGTCGGCGGTCATCATGAAGCGATGCCAAGGTCGTTTGGCCATCAGTCGTTTGGTGAACGCTCCTACCTCGCGCGGGGCGCCCGGCGGAATGCCCGGTTCCGGCACAGGCGCATTGCGGTGCTGCGCGAGCAGCTCTTCATTGGTGCCGGTGTACGGCTCGCGGTTCGACAGCAGCGCAAACAGGATGCAGCCCAGCGCGTACAGGTCCGTCGCCGCGCCGATATGCGGAGTGGCGTAGCGGATTTGCTCCGGCGCCATCCAGCCTGGGGTGCCAGCGCCGTAACGAACGGTCGGTTCTGCTTCGGTGGAGCCGTCGAGGCGGTGATCGATGCGGTCTTGCATCAGCCAGGCGAGGCCGAGATCCAAGACGTACGCGCGACAATCCCCGCCGTCGGGCGGGATGTCGACGAGCACGTTGCTGGGCTTGAGATCCCCGTGAATGACTCCGCGAGAGTGCGCGTGGGAGAGCCCGCTCAAGATCTGATCGACCGCCGACCAAACGATCGGCCAGGGCAACAGCCCGTCGTGTTGCGCGAGGTAGATCCACTCATGGAGCGAACGTCCTGGCGCCGCATCCATCACCAAGAATGGCGTCCCGTCAGTGAGCGCGCCGAAGTCGCGAGCACGCACGATCGCCGGGTGGCTCAGGCCTGCGAGCGCTCGAGCTTCTTCTTGAAACCACCACTGGTCCTCGGGCCGCGTGGCCTCGCCCGGTCGACCAAAGAGTTTGAGCGCAACTCGTTCGTCGAGAGCCAAGTCGCGGCAGAGATAGACCATGCCCATCCCGCCACGCCCGAGCTCGCGTCGAACCTGGTAGCGGCCTGCCAAGACCGTTCCAGGGGGGAAGCCGACGTCCTCAGTCATGCGTTGCCCGAATATAGAGAACCCGAGACGCTAAGCCAGCCCCGCGTTCGCAAAGTTTGTGTTGGCGCCCCTTGGCCAAAAAATCAGCTTGAGTTTTGCTTCCCTGGTCCACCGCTGCGCAGAAACTTGGTAGCGTGAGAACCGATGTCTCCCGAGCTGGAAAAAGCGAGTGCACTTCCGCGTCCGGTGACGCTGCTCGCGTTTGCCGCAGCTCAGGACCTGGTTGGACACGCGCAGGCTGAGTTTGCGCTCGAGCGCGAGGTTTCGGTCGCCGCGTTTTGGGAGCTGCTAGTGGCAGCCTACCCGGCGCTCTCGCCGCACCGTGGCGGGCTTCGGCTGGCGGTCAACGGCACCTACGCCTTCGATCAGGACATGATCGGCTACGGGGATGAAGTGGCTCTGATCCCACCGGTATCTGGCGGCTAACCATGGCTCCTTCGCTGCATGTTGATGGTCCGTCGCGGCCAACGCCAAGGCGCTCGCTGCGGGTTTTGAATGTGGAAGCTCCTGTTGCGACGGAGCTTGTCACCCGCCCGGATCCCCGGAGCGTGCGCATTTCGGTAACCGATCGTTGCGACATGGCCTGCACCTATTGCCGGCCGTCACGTAAAGACGGTTACGCCTCGTCACGGCTCTCGCTGCAGGAGTGGGAACGTGTCGTTGACGGCTTGATCGAGGCGGGCGTGGAGCGCTTTCGCCTCACCGGTGGGGAGCCACTCCTATGGGGTGGCGTCGTGGATTTGGTGCGGATCATCTCCTCGCGAGGAGTGAAAGATCTCGCGCTCACCACCAACGCCAGCCGGCTCGCCAAGTTGGCCCAGCCGCTGCGTGACGCCGGTCTCATGCGGCTGAATGTGTCGCTTGATTCGCTGCGCGAAGACCGCTTCCGTGCGCTGACCCGGGGTGGCGAGCTCGCTGAAGTGCTCGAGGGCTTGTTCGCTGCCAAGCGAGCCGGCTTTGCGCCTATCAAGTTAAACACGGTGGTGTTGCGCGGTACCAACGATGACGAGCTGCGCGAGCTCACCGAGTTCGCGTGGCAGCACGGTTTTGTGCCGCGGTTTCTCGAGGTGATGAAAATCGCGGAGGGTGCAGCGTTGCTCGCGTCCGCCCCCGATACGCTGGTTTCGGCTCGTGAGATTCGTGATCGATTGGCGGAGCTGCTGGTGGAGGGCCCGGCCTCACGTGAAGCGGAACGCGGTCCTGCCAAGTACGTTGCCGCTCGCACGGGCGGGCACGTTGTTGGCTTCATCTCCGGTACCAGCGACACGTATTGCGGCGATTGTGATCGACTGCGCGTTTCTTCCGAGGGCGTGCTGCGTCCTTGTTTGGCGACCGAGGACGGCGTTGCAACGCGCGGAAGCACGGATCCGGTTGCGTCGTTGGTGCGTGAAGCATGGCGGTCGAAGCCAGATGGTAAGACGTTCAAAGGCTGCACCGAGCCGTCGGCTGCCGCCATCAGTATGCGTGCTATCGGAGGTTGACGATTCGTGAAGGAAGCCGTTTACCCGTTCGAGGACACCGGCGAGAACTTGTCGCTGTTGCCGTTGGCGGCTCGTCGAGCCCTTGATGTCGCTGGCTTTCGGCTTTCGCTCGAGGGCTACCAGAGCCTCAGCTTGGAGGATCGTCTCGAGCTGACGATCGCTGGTACGCGTGACAAGGTCGACGTGAAGCTGGTCGAGCAGCTCGTGCGGCTGAGCCTTTCGCCAGCGACCCGCATCAAACCCACCGCCGATCCCGACCCCGATACACCACCGGAACAGCTGAGCGCTGAAAGCATCCGCGGTCGCCTGCTCGACCCGTTCGATTGGCGCCGTTTGCGCGCAGTTGATCGTTATGCGCTGGTGCACATCATGAGGCGCTCGATCGCCCGTGAAGATCCTGAACGGCTCGAGGTTGCGCTGGCCACCATCCTCGGTGAATCACGGCCGCCCAAGCCGGCGAGTTTGGCCCCGCAAGCGAAGGCGCAGGCGAAGCCGGTTTCGAGCCGTCCTCCGGCCCCCGTTCGTGCGAGTGAGAAGCCCGGGGTTTCGGCGCCGCCCGCAAAGAGCGTAGAGACCTCGGCGCGGTCATTGCGCCGCAGTGCGATCCCCGAAATGCCGGCGGTGCGTGAGGAGAGCGAGCGCCCGATACCGCTGCGAGAGCGCAAACGCGTTTCGTCCGTGCCACCTCCTGCGGTGCTGCGCGTTCCCGAGCGGCGCGATGCGGTTTCCTCGCGACCGCCTCCTCCGGGGCATGCCTCAGAGGGCCCGTATCGCCAGCTCGAAGGAGGCCTCAACAAGGCTCGTCGCGCCTTACCCAACTTGCTCGACTCGGGCGAGTTCGCCGAACCGGCAGCCGCAGATTCGCTTGGCGAGGTGAGCAACCACCTCAATGAGCGCGGTGAAGTGCACATGGTGGACGTCGGCGCAAAGTCGAAGACGGCACGGCGCGCCTCGGCCAAGGGCTCGGTGCAGCTTCAGCTGGAAACGGCCCAGCGGCTCTTACGCAACGACGTACCCAAAGGCGAGGTGCTGGCGACGGCTCGCTTGGCGGGCATCATGGCCGCGAAGCGCACTCCCGAGCTGATTCCACTTTGTCACCACGTCGCACTCACCAGCGTCGACGTGCTGATCGATGTCGAGCGCTCGACGGGAATCGTGACCGTCACAGCCGTGACCGAAGCAACCGATCGCACTGGCGTCGAGATGGAAGCGCTCACCGCAGTCAGCGTGGCCTGCTTGACGATCTACGACATGCTCAAGGGGATCGACCGCGAGATGGTGATCTCCGACATCAAGCTGCTCACCAAAGGTGGCGGTCGAGGCGGCCCGTATGTCCGCAAAGAGTGACGTCGAACCGCGCATCCGTGAGCAGCCTTTGTCGGTCGACGAGGCGATCGCGTTCGTGAGTCACCCTGCGGCTGGGGCTGTCGCTACCTTCCTCGGCTTGGTGCGCGATCACAATGATGGGCGCCCGGTATCGTTGCTTGAGTACCACGCCTATCAGAGCATGGCGGAGAAGGAGCTGCGGGCGATCGAAGCCGAGCTTACGAGCGAGCTTCCTGGTGTTCGATTGTTCTCAGCGCACCGCATCGGTCCGCTTGCGATTGGAGACCTGGCCGTGGTGTGCGCAGCCAGCTCGGTGCATCGCGGTGAGGCCTTTCGCGCGGTGCGTCTGCTGATTGACCGGATCAAAGAGCGCCTACCGATCTGGAAGCGAGAGCACGGCCCCGACGGCCCGTATTGGGTCGGCTGGCAGGACGCACGTTGTGTGGGTGAGCACGGTGATGAGCACGCGGGCCATCACCATGGCTGACTCACCACAGCTTCATTACCGGTAGCTCATCGCCGTCCCGAACGAGCTCCACCTCGGCGTCGAGGCGCACCAACGCTTCTGCTTGCGCAAACGAGGTCACGGCGCCCGAGGCCTGGTTGGGCAAGAGCGTCGCCTGTAAGCCTTTGTCCGCGCTGATGAGGCGTGCCCGTGCAAACTCGGTTCTACCGGGCTTCCGCCGCAATGCGCCGCCGGGCACCTGCACCGCGGTCCTTACGAAGCTCGGCTTGCTGGTGGTATCCCCGAGCATCGTGCGGATCAGCGGCAAACCAAAAAGCAGGAACGTCAGACTCGAGCTCGCTGGGTTTCCTGGTAGGCCAAGCACACGCGTCTTTCCGCGCCGACCGAAGGTGATCGGCTTGCCCGGCTTCATCGCCACTTTGTAGAAGCTGATGACGACGCCCGCCCGCTCCAGCGCGGGCCGCACGAGATCGCGATCCCCCACGCTGACGCCGCCAATGGTCACGAGCAAGTCGGTGCCGTCGAGGGCGCTTTCGATGGCTTCGTCGAGGGCCCCATCGCTGTCGCGTACGAAGCGATGGAGCCGTGCGCTCGCTCCCGCCCGTTCTGCCGCTGCCTTGACGAAGAACCCGTTCGACTCGACCACCGACCCGAGCGCGCCCGGTTCCCCCGGTGAACGGAGCTCGTCACCGGTTCCAAGCACGCTCACCAGCGGCCTGCGCGCGACAACCAGCGTCGCGCGGTCGAGGCATGCGGCCAGCGCTACTCGGCCCGGATGTAGCTCCTCCCCCGCACGCAACGCGAGCGCTCCCGCCGCCATGTCTTCGCCCGTCTTGCGAATGTTGGCGCCGACGGAAGGTGCCACGTCAAACTCGATCGTCGCGGGTTCGGCACGAACCTCCTCCTGCATGATCACGGTGTCTGCGCCGTTCGGAATCACCGCTCCCGTGTAGATTCTGCAAGCGCTCTTGGGCGCTAGCTCGCTGAGCGGCTCCCCGGCGCTGCTCGTGCCGACGAGTGAGAGCCGATGCGGCGCAGGACCCAGATCAGCGTGGCGAAACGCGTAGCCGTCCATCGCTGAATAGTCGAAGCCCGGGAGCGGCGCTCGTGCGTGAATGTCCTCACGCAAGATCCGGCCGGCTGCTTCAAAGACACTGACGCGCTCGGCGGCGACCGGGTCTGTCGCTGCCAACACCGTTTGTAGCGCCTCATCAAAGCTGAGCATCAGTGCCCTCCGCCTTGCGCGATCTTCACCGCATGCTCGAGCACCGGCGCGATCAGCTTGCGCACCGCAAGTGGAATGGCCTTCGGACTGCCGGGCAGCGCAAACACGCAGGTCGTGCCGATGAGCCCTGCGGTCGCGTTGGAGAGCATCGCCCGCGCGCCAACATCGGCCTCGGAGAGCCTGCGGAAGGCTTCGCCAAAGCCATCCATTCGCTTGTCGAAGAGCGGATCCAGCGCCGCGATCGTTACATCGCGCGGGCCGAGCCCCGTCCCACCCGTCGTGATGATCGCATCGCACGTCGGCGCAGCGGCCCTAACCGACTCACGAATCACCAGTAGCTCCTCCTCCACGATGCTGTGGCGCTCCGGCGCAAAGCCAGCGCCGGTTAACTCCTCGAGCAACGTCTTCCCGCCGAGGTCGGTCTCCGGGGTTCGGGTGTCACTGAAAGTGAAGGTGACGAGGCGAAGCTTCATGAGGGTCCCGCGCACAAGATGGTCTCGATGGTCGGCATCGTCAGCGCTTCCTCGATCCGTGCGCGATCGAAGTCGAAATGCCGCAGACGAATGGTTCCTTGCGGACTGAGGATGCGAAGTCGCACGTCGCCTGGGGCTCTCGGAATGCGCTCGCGTTCAAACAAGGTTGGGGAGACGCAGCCGCCCTCGAAGGGAGTGACGATCGTGATGTCGTGCGCACCGCGAGCGATCAACTCGCCGAGCAGCGTGTTGTCGGTGGCACCACCGTCGATATGCACCTCGCCGTCGAGCACCGGGAGTTTGCCGTAAAGGCCGGGAATCGAGCAGCTTGCGACGATCACGTCGTGCATGTCTTGGCGCTCTCGATTCGAGTGAATCACGCGCGCGGCAGACGCCAAACCAAGCTCGTGAACTGGGCTCGGCAGCGAATAGTACGGTTGCTCTGGGGTTGGTTCGGGTGCTCCAGCCACCTTCCGCTGGCCAAGCCGAGCGCGCGCCGACTCCAGCGCCGAGCGAAGGAAGTGCGACGCTCGCGTGGTTGAAACCAAGAGCTCGACTTCGCTCTGGGCGATGCGCTCTTCGGGGACGAAGCGCGTGAGCGCGGTGCGCACGATGCTGCCCATACCGAAGGGGCTCCCATCGGTGCGCAGATAGCGGCGCGACACGATCGGCGTCTTGGCCAAGGAACGAAACATGTCGGGCCCATCGGCGGCCAGCCCGGCTACCAGCACTGCGCCCGAGATGGAGCCGCTGGAGGCACCGGCTACGAGGTCGAAGCGCTCGCCAGCCGCCCATAGCGCTGAAACGACGCCGATCTGAAAGGCGCCCCGACAACCGGAGCCCGGGAGACAGAGGGCTCGCGGCGCACCGTTGGTTCCCCTTCCTTTGGATGACATCGATTCCTGCTTTGCGTTCTACAGGGCGGACAGTAGAGTCGCCGCGTGTCCGGCCCGAGCATCCCGTATATCAAACTCCAAGAAATCCCGCTCAATCTTGGCCTGCCGAGTCCGCTCGACAGCATCAAGCCCTTCGGGATCCTCGTCGCGACCGGTGTGTACATCGGGTCGGTCCTGGCCATGCGGCGCGCGCGCCAACGCGGCCTGGACCAGGAGAAGATGAGCAACTTCATCCTGTACGTCGTCGGTATCGGCTTCATCGGTGCGCACGTCTTCGACGCGATCTTCTACACACCCGAAAAGCTGCTCCAAGACCCGCTCTACATCTTCAAGTTGTGGATGGGACTATCGAGCTACGGCGGCTTCCTCGGGTCGATCATCGGCGTCTTCGTTTACAAGTGGGTGAAGCGTGATCGAGACGTGTTCGCCTATGTGGACACCATCTGCTCGGCCTTCCCAGTTTCGTGGGTGTTCGGGCGCGCCGGCTGTGCCTCGGTCCACGATCATCCCGGGCGAGAGACGAGCTCCTGGCTCGGCATGCAGTACTACCACCCGGAGGTGACGCAGAAGGGCACCTGGGGCTTGCTCTACGATCCAGCTCAAACGGTGGGTCGCTTTGACCTCGGCTTCATCGAGATGGTGCTGACCATCCCGCTCGCGACGGCCTTCGTCATCTTGTGGCAGCGCAAGCCTCGCAATTACGGTTTCTACGCTGGGTGGCAGTGCGTGCTCTACGCCCCCATTCGCTTCGTGCTCGACTTCTACCGTATCGAGGAAGGCGGCCCGATGGATGCCGATCCGCGGTTCCTCGGCCTAACCCCCGCTCAGTTCGCCTGCTTTGGCCTCGCGGCGATCGGTTTCTACGTCCTGTCACTGTCGAAGAAGTATCCGGCGCCTGCTTCTTGGGCCGCCCAAGCTCAAGAGATCGAGGAGGAGGAGGCCGCACTGCTGGAGGCGGAGCGGCTCGAGCGCAAGGCAATCGAAGCCAAGCGAAAGAAGCGCAAGGGGGCAAAGCCCGCCGCCTCGAGCACGCCCGCCAAGAAGGCAAAGCCCGCTGACGACTCAAAGTCCGAGGAGCTCGACTCGAAGGATGAAGCCCTAGCTAATTCGGAGCCAACGCAGGAAGAGTCCGAAGAGGAAGCTCCGGAATCCGACTCCAGTGCCGAAAGCAAAGAAAGTCCCGCGGCGGAGAAGCCCAACAAGGCCAAGCCCGCCAGCGAGGAAGAGTGAGGTCACTCGTTCGCGGACAGTCGCAGTCAATGGGTCGAGGCCCTGTTGCGGCTTGACGCGGGGAATACATTCGATAGCTTTGTTTGCTCGACGGCCATGCGTCCTACTCTGAGCTCATTGCACGTCACGCAAGCCATGGTTCCTTGGCTCGTTGTGCGTCGTCTTGTCTCTTCGGACCGAGTCGGACGTGTGTCACCGCCGCGCGCGCATAGCCGCGCTTCATTATTGTGTCGTTCGTTTGCAAAAACAGGTTGATGGTCGATGGCTGAGGATTCCCGAAAGTTGTTTGTTGCTGGTTTACCCGATTCGATTACCGAAGACGTGCTCAGGCAGCTCTTCGAAGCTACGGGCGGTGCAGTCGCTGAAGTGACGCTGCCGCGGGACCGTACAACGGGGAGACCACGCGGGTTCGGGTTCGTGACAATGTCAACGACGGACGAGGCCAACGCGGCTCGTGAGTCGTTGCACGGTAGTTTCCAGGGCGGTCGAAGCATCTCTGTTCGTCCGTTCGAGTCGGCTCCGCCCAAGCGTGAGCCGGGCGACATGCGTCCGGGCGCACCGCCGTCTGCTGGTCCGCGCTCGGCGCCGGCCTCGCAGGTGGAGTCGCCGGACCGTAAGATCTACATCGGCAACCTCCCTTACGACGCTACACCCGAGGAGGTGGAGGCCGTCGTCAACGCAACGGGCGGTGGGCCGGTCGTGCGCGTGATCATGCCTTCGGATCCGGATGGTCGCAAACGCGGTTTTGCGTTCGCCTACATGGCGAGTCAAGACGCCGCACGCGGCGCAATCGATCTGCTCAAGGGCGCTGAGGTTCGCGGGCGCCGGTTGGTGGTCAACCACGCCCATGACCGCCCTGCGCGCGACGAACGCGGTGGCGGTGGCGGCGGTTATCAGGGTGGCGGCTACCAAGGTGGTGGCGGTGGCTTCGGCCCTCCCTCCGGTCCGCGCAGTGACCACAGCCCGAATTCGGGCCGTGATTTTGGACCTCCGGCCTTTGCAGGCGGTGGCGGCGGTGGGCCGCCCAGTGGCGGGCGCGCTGGTGGGCCTCCGCAAGGTCGCAAGACGTTCGACGAACGTCGGCGCAAGACTCACGAGGACGGCGGCGGTGCACGCGGTGGCGCTGGCGGTGGTCGCAAGAACAAGAACGATTGGGACACCCGCGGGGACGACTGGGACGAATGAGCTGATCCACCCGTCTCCTGAACTGAAACAGCAGGATGGCCGGCCATTCGTTCAAACTCTATTGACGGGAGACCATATTGCACTATGGTCCCCACCCTTTCTGAGAGGAAACGCCCATGCGCGACATCATTAAGCTCACTTGTGCCACCTGCAGCCGTGCGAACTATCACACGACCAAGAACAAGCGGACGATGACGGAGAAGTTCGCCATCAAGAAGTTCTGCCCTGCGTGCCGAAAGCACCTGGAGCACAAAGAAGGCAAGATCTCGCGCGGTTGATGGCCGGCTCCCGGCTGGGTTGCAGTCGCCAATGACTCGCGCCGAGTCGAAGGTCCAGGGCAGTTGCCGCTACGCCTTCACTCGAGTCGCGAGCCCTTCCGCCCGGGTCTCCCGGGCGGCTTTTTTGCCGCAGGGGCCAAGCCGTGCCATCCTGTGCATTCGTTAGCGACCCGCATTCGATTAGGGGGTCGCACGTTTTGGGCTTGGTGATGTGCGGAGTTCGCGAGGGCGCGGTTCGTGCGGGCCAATCCTCATCGGTGATGGATGGTGTTCGATTGGGTCCAAGGCCTCTTCTCCAACGATCTCGCGATTGATTTGGGCACAGCCACGACCCTGATTTATGTCAGGGGCAAAGGCATCGTCTCGTGCGAGCCCTCCGTCGTTGCGGTTCAGCGGGACTCGCGTGGGAACAAGAAGGTTCTCGCAGTGGGGCGTGAGGCCAAGGAGATGTTGGGCAGAACCCCGCACAACATTCAGGCCGTTCGTCCGCTGCGTGACGGCGTGATTGCGGACTTCGAGATCACCGAGGCGATGCTGCGCTACTTCATCGCGCGTGCCTCCAATCGCCGGACGTTGGTCAAGCCGCGCATCGTCATCTGCGTGCCCTTCGGAATCACCGAGGTTGAGAAGCGCGCCGTGAAGGAGAGCGCTGAGAGCGCCGGAGCGCGCGAGGTCTACCTGATCGAGGAGCCGATGGCGGCCGCGATCGGGGCCGGTTTGCCGATCACTGAAGCCTCCGGCAACATGGTCGTAGACATCGGCGGTGGGACGACCGAGGTCGCCGTGATTTCGCTCGCAGGCATCGTCTATTCGCAGTCGGTGCGCGTCGCCGGCGACAAGATGGACGAGGCGATCATGGGGTACATCAAGCGCAAGTACAACATGGCGATCGGTGAGCAGACGGCGGAGCGCATCAAGATGACGGTGGGCAACGCCTACCCGCTCGACCAACCGATGACGATGGAAGTGAAGGGCCGGGACATGGTTGCGGGCATTCCGAAAACGGTGCTCGTCAACTCCGATGAAATTCGCGAGGCCCTCGCCGAGCCGATCAACGCGATCGTCGAGGCGGTGCTCGTAGCGCTCGAGCGCACGCCGCCGGAGTTAGCCGCAGACATCGTCGACAAGGGCGTGGTCTTGACCGGCGGTGGCGCGTTGCTGAAGAACCTGGATGTCCTCTTGCGCGAGGAAACCGGGCTTCCCGTGATGGTCTGTGATGATCCGATCAGTGCGGTCGTGCTCGGTAGTGGCAAAGCGCTCGAACACCTCGAGCTGCTCAAAGAAGTCACGCTCTCGTAGTTGGGGTTACGTTGGGGCAACCCAACCGCCAAGCTACTGATGATTCTGTTCACCTTCGGTGGAATAGCCGGCCCAGGGACTGTGTTCTCTTGGGCCGTCCGGCTATTTCTGCGCTAAGAAAGGTCTCCCAAATCGTCGGGCCTACGGCTCTTTTGTCGGTGAGGGCCTAAGTCGTCGTTCGTTTGCATCCATCCCCTGGGTGGAATTGGGAGTTGAGTGAATTTCAAGAGGTACCGCGATTGGCTGATCGTCGTGCTCTCCCTCGCGGTGCCTTTCTGGTTTTTGCGAGCGAGCATGAAGGATCCAAAGCAGGCCACGGGAGCCGACCGTGTACTCGTGCAGATCGCAGCACCGATTCAAACCGCCACCGCCATTCTCGCCCGCGGTCTCTCTCATCTCTGGAGCGACTACGTCTATCTGGTCGACGTCAAGGCTGACAATTCAACGCTTGTCTCCGACAACGCTCGGCTGCGCGAGCGCACGCGTGAGCTCGAGTCGCTGGAGACGGAGAATCGGCGGCTGCGTCGGCTGCTCGATCTCAAGAACAGCGTGCAAGACGACGTCGTGACCGCGCAGGTCGTCGGAAAGACCACGAACGAATTTTTCCGGATGATGCGGGTGACGCTGGATCGGTCGAGCCCAGCGATCGTGCCGAATCTGCCAGTGCTTGCGCCCGACGGCGTGGTCGGAACGACGCTCAAAGTCGCAGGCGACACGGTGGATGTGCGCTTGGTCGCCGATGCAGGCGCCGGTGTCGACGTGATCGTTCAGCGCACCGAGGCCCGCGGCTTCGTGCGTGGGACCGGAGACGAGCGCGCCTATTCGTGCAACGTCGAGTACCTCAAGCGCACCGACGAGGTCGACATCGGGGATGTGCTGGTAACGAGTGGCGTTGGTCTACGCTTCCCCAAAGGGATCCCGGTATGCACCGTGACCAAGGTGACGAAGCGCGATTTCGGCGTTTACCAACAAGTCGGTTGTGCGCCCACCGTGGACTTCTCACGGCTCGATGAGGTGTTGGTCGTGCTCGGAGCCCGCGACGTCATCCCACCGCCCCCCAAGAATTCGAAAGAGCCCTGATGAGGAACTCGGCCTTCCTCGCGCTTGGTTTTGCGGTGCTGATCCTGCAGAGCATCTTGTTTCGCCTGCTCGATCTGCTCCACCCCGCGCTTGCGACGCCGAGTCTGTTGCTTCCGCTCGTGGTCTTCATGGGCGTGCACGAGTACTCAATCGGACGGGGAGCGGCGTTGGCCTTCGTTCTGGGCTACATGCTTGACGTGTTTGTCGCAGGACCTCTCGGCCTGTTCACCTTCATTTCGGCGGCGGCCTTTGTCGTGGCGCGTTTCGCGGGGGTGAGGCTGGCGGCCCAGACGCTGCTGACGAAGATCGCGTTGGCGTTCGTGTTCGCCTTGCTCGAAGGGGTGTTGGTGGTGGTCTTCACCGCGATCGTTGGAGATGACCCCTTCCGAGCTCGCGCAACGGCAGCGTTGATCCCAGCGCACGCTGCCACCACGGCAGCCTTTGCTCCCTTTGTTTTTCGGTTGGCCGAGCGCGTGCACGCAGCCACCATTGCCTCCCCACTGCCACCTGAAACTGGAAGGAGCTAGCCGTGAACCTCTTCATGCAGCGCTCCGACACGACCGAGTTCCGAAAGCGATTTCGCTGGGTCGGCGTCGTGTTCTTTCTGGGGTTCATGGTGCTGATTGGGCGCTTGTTCCAGCTCCAGGTGCTGGAGGGGGATGAGTTCCACTCGATCGCCGTCGAGAACATCGTGCGCAGGGTCACGCTGGCCACCACCCGTGGGCGCATCGTTGACCGCTATGGCCGCATCCTCTCGGACAGCCGCGACTCGTACAACCTCTACGTCGTGCCGCAGAAGCTCGACATGGTGAGCACCTGGCCCAAACTCGCGGGCCACTTGGGCCTGCAGGAAGAAGAGCGCATTCGGCTCGAGACGAAGCTGCTGCGCATTCGCGAGGACCCGGAAGATCCGCGCCGAGAACAGCAGATCCTGTTGAAGGAGGACATCTCGTGGGAGTCCTTCGTCATTCTCAACCAACAAGCGCAGGAGCTCCCGGGCGTCGCGGTGGTCGCGGTCCAGGTTCGCTACTACCCCTACGGCTCGGCTGGCGCGCACGTGCTCGGTTACATGGCCGAGGTCTCGGCGGAGACTCTGCCCAAGTTGAAGTCGGCCGGTTATCTGGAAGGCGACCGCTTGGGCGTCGCCGGCACGGAGCGAGCTTGGGAGAACTACCTGCGCGGCACCCGCGGCTGGGAGAAGGTGCTCGTGGACGCGCGCGGCCGCCGCAAGCGTGATGACCCGGGCAGTGTGATCGAGGCCTCCGAACAACGAACCGATCCGATCCCCGGCCGCGATTTGCGGCTCACGCTCGATGCTGAGCTGCAGGTCGCGATCGAAGCGGCCTTTCGCGGGGAGTTGGCCGGTGGCGTCGCTGTCGTCGAGGTGAAGACGGGCCGCATCATCGGGCTGCATTCCAAGCCCAGCTTCGACCCGGCCGCGCTCTCGGGCGCTTTTGGTCGCGTGGTGCTGCGCGACGCCTTCCGCAAACTCTACAATGACCCGCTCAAGCCTGCGCTCGACAAGACCGTCAGCGGCTCCTACCCGCCTGGTTCGACGTTCAAGCCCTTCACTGCCTTGGCGGCGCTCGAAAAGGGCTTCGTGAGTGCGGCCGCGAGCGTTCAGTGTCGCGGCTTCACCAAGTTCGGACGCAAGACCTTCGGCTGCACCCACGTGCACGGCGCAACCAACCTGCATCGTGCGATCGGTCAGAGCTGCAACGTCTACTTTTGGAGCTTGGTGACCCAGAACCAGGTCGGGATGGACGCGATCGCCGAGATGGGCCAGGAGTTTGGCTTCGGCCAGAAAACGGGGCTGGGCATCAACTCCGAGGCCTCCGGTCGTATGCCCACCAAGGCCTGGATGACCTACCGCAACAAGGGCCGCTACGTGGAAGGCTTCGCGCTCAACGCAGCCATCGGGCAGGGCGCAACCACCGTGAGCGTGTTGCAGTTGGCCCTCGCTTATGCGGCTCTCGCTAACGGCGGAACGCTGCACCAACCGCAGCTCGTGCGCGCGGTGGAGACCTCCAACGGCACCGTGGTGCAAGAGTTCTCGCCTCGTGTAAGGCGGCAGCTCAAGGTGGATTCGGAGCACCTTCGGCTCGTTCAGAAGGCGCTGGTTGCAGGTGTGAATGAAGAAGGTGGTACGGCCTTTCGCGCTCGTATCGAGGGCGTCGATCTAGCCGGCAAGACCGGCACCGCGCAGGTCGGCCACAAGCTCGTGCGCGGTATCGAGGCTGAGCGCGTCGACTACTTCAACCGCGATCACGCTTGGTTCGCGGGCTACTCGCCGTCCAACTCGCCAGAGGTAGCGATCGTCGTGCTGGTCGAGCACGGCGGCGCTGGTGGTCGCCACGCCGCTCCCATCGCCTTCCGCGTGATTCGAGCGATGAACGAGAATGCGGCTGCGCGCGCCGGTAAGGCCAAGGACCGTACGCCTGCGGGGCGCCCGAATGACAAGGGGAGGGCACCATGATTCGCCAAACCGAGGGGCTCTCCTCCCGCTTTGACTGGCCGCTGTTCATCGCTGCGGCGCTGATCGCCTTGATCGGCGTGGTCAATCTCTACTCGGCCACCAGCGTCTACCAAGGTGGCATCGCCGACCGCTACGTGAGCCAGCTGTATTGGCTCTTGGGCGCCGGCGTCGTTGGCGCGATCGTGTGCGCCTTCGACTACCGCCATATCGAGCGTTATGCGTACGTGATCTACGGCGTCGGCATCTTCGCGCTGATGATCGTGCTCGTACTGGCTCGCGATGTGCGCGGTTCTTCACGCTGGATTGAGTTCGGCTCGTTCAGGTTTCAGCCGAGTGAATTCACCAAGTTGTGCCTAATCATCGCGCTGGCCAAGTTCCTCCACGATGACCCAAAGAATGAAGGCCGGCGCCTGATTGATCTGGCGATCCCCGCCGTCATCACCTTGGTGCCGTTCATCCTGATCATGCGCCAGCCGGATCTCGGGACAGCGCTCGTGCACCTGTTCGTCTTCCTGACGGTATGCCTCGTAACCAAGGTCAGCCTCAAGAGCATCGCTGGCTTTGGTCTCACCGCCGGGCTTGGTGCCTACTTGGCGTATCACTTCGTTTTGCTCGACTACCAACGGACGCGCATCGAGGTGTTCCTGAATCCCGAGGCCGACATTCTCGGCAAGGGCTGGCACGCGCATCACGCCAAGGTCGCCATCGGCAACGGTCAGGTGACCGGTAACGGCTACCTCAAGGGAATGCAGAACCAGTTCCACTTCATCCCCGACCAATCCACCGATTTCCCGTTCCCAGTCTTTGCTGAGGAATGGGGCTTCATCGGCGGCGTCGTACTGATCCTGCTCTACCTGTTTCTATGTCTGTGGTCGATCCGCATCGCGTCGCAGGCGCGCGACCGGTTCGGAGTGATTCTGGCCGTCGGCATCACGGCGATGATCTTCTGGCACGCGATCATCAACATCGGCATGACTGCCGGTGTACTGCCGGTCGTCGGCGTGACCTTACCGCTTTTCTCCTACGGTGGAAGTAGCGTGTCCAACAACGTGCTTGGTCTTTCGCTGCTCATGAGCGTCTCGATGCGACGGAACATGGTCCGCCCGGATCGCTTCTGAACTCAGCACGGAGGCGGTCGGGCAGGGGGCTCGTCATCGCCAGCGCGATCGAAAGAATGGACAGCGCCATCAACACGAAGGCGAACACGCGCGTGATCGTCGACTCGTGAAAGCCACGTTTGCCGGTGAACCAGCCAAAGACCACTCCCGCTGCGAGCCCTCCGAGATGGGCGCCGTTGTTGATGGAGAACCCAGCGTTGGCCGCGTTGACCATGAAGCCAAACATCACCGCGTAGGCGACTCCGCGCCAAGCGAAGCTCTTCCAGCGCGGGTCTTTGCGGCGAAGTAACACGCCGAGAATCAGCCCGAGCAAGCCGAAGATCCCCCCGCTCGCACCCATGGTCTGCACCGGCGGCCAATGAAAGAGCTTCACCGTCGCTACGTTGACCGCAAAGCCGAACGCGCCGGACAGCACGAACGCGACGATCACCCGATAGGGGCCGACGAAGCGGCCACCCATACGAATCAGGTCACCGAGCCCCAACATGTTCATGCCGAAGTGAACCAGGCCGTAGTGCGCAAACACGGCAGAAACCAAGCGCAGCGGCTCTTGCGACACGATGCTGGTGGAGAACGCCCCAAGCTTGAAGGCGTTCACGGTGCCGCCCGCGGAGAACAACGGAAAGCCAAAGCCGCTGCGCAACGAAAGCATCACCTGCAAACCAAACACGACCGAACAAAGCCCGCCGATGAAGAGCAAGGCGAAGTGGGCGGCCTCTCGCTCCTCGGTCTCGTCGGCATCGCGCGGTGCCCCGCTGCGGCCTACCTTGGCTCTTTGGGTGGGGGCATTGGCACCAATCGCCGCGCCACATCGAATACAACGGTCGAAGGCTGCGTCATTCAAGGCGCCGCAAGCGCAGCGAACCTCAGGCAAACTCATGCGGCTGTGTAGCACCGCTCGCGCTCGTTGGGGCCCGGGGGTTGTCAGCCGGCCGCGATCAAGTGAGTGCGACGAGCGTAAGGTTGCGCCCGGGCGCCCGTTCTTGGGAGGTGACGTACGAACTGCCCCATTCGGCTCGCGCGGCGAGAGACTGGTCGAAAGGCCAGCCGAGCGCCCGTGTCGTTGCGGGGCGGCCTCGGCGAGTTGGCCGCAGCCACCCGCGGTTGGCTGTTTTTGAGCAAGCGGCGCTGCGGGCGGCTATGGTGCCTTTCGTGGTTTCGCCCCGCCTTCCGCCCGAGGACGAACGTCGCCTTTGCGAGGCGGCAAAGTCCGGAGATCGCACGGCGCTTGGCGTGCTGTTGCGAAACTACGGGCCGATCCTCTATCGCGCCGTGTTGCTGCCGAGGCTCGGTAGTGAGGCGGTTGCACAGGACGCTTTGGCCGAGACCTACGCTCGCGTGGTGGAGCGGTTCTCTCAGTTCACCTGGCAGGATTGCGGCGTTTATCCTTGGTTGCGCGTGGTCGCTCTGCGCATCGCACTCGATATCCTGCGCTCCAAGAAGCGGGAGACCCTGTTCCAGCCAGAGGATCTTGCGCGTGAAATCGAGCGCTCGGAGTCGGGCATGGCCAGCTCTCCCGACGTCGAGGTGTTGGCAGCGCGCGACCTCGAATCGTCGAAGGCTCGCGTCGAGGCGGCCCTCAGCAAGCTAAACCCTCGCTACGAACGGGCGATTCGAATGCGCGTGATCGAGGAGCGCCCGCGTGAAGAGGTTGCGCGCGAGCTTGGCGTTTCAGTGAGTACGTTCGACGTGGTGTTGCACCGCGCGCTCACGGCCCTCAAGAAGGCTGTAGCCGTAGATGCAGCGCCCGGAGAGGAGGCCAGTTCATGAGCGCCCGAGACAACGACGAAAGCCCGCAATTCGATGAGCAGGCCGAGGCCCTCGAGGCCGAGCTTGCCGAGAGCGCAGGCGATGATGGTGCCCTGATCGAAGCGCTTGCGCTGGCTCTGCGTCCCACAGAATTGTCGGCCGCCGTACACGACGAAATCCTCGCGCGCGTCCTGGCCGAGCCGAAGGCTCTCACTTCGCCGGAGCTAGCTGCGCTGCCGGAGCCCGACGCCAGCCCGCAGGAACAGCGTGAGGCCGTACGCCTGCGCGAAGCGCTCGCCGGCGCTGATGAGACGCACCCGCTGGTCGTGCTCGCGGAGGCCACACGCAACGCCGCGCGGCCGCGTTCAATCGCTGCAGCGCAAAGCGAAGCGCGGCTGAAAGCAGCGCTCAAAGCTCCCTCGAAGGTGGTCTTCCTGCGCGCCGTCACGGTCGTCACGGTGCTCAGCGCCGCAGCCGCTGCGGCCTTGCTCTACTTCGCCAAAGCTCCGGTCGCTCCGCCCGAGGCCACGTTCGTTGCGCCCTCCGCCGCCGAGTTCCTCCCCGGGATGGCGGAATCGCGTTCCACCGCGCCGCTGTTCGCTCCCGAGGATTTCCCGCGTGAGGGAGGTCAGAGCGCGCGCATCGATCGCATTCGCAGCGCCCGCGAGGTCGATCTCAGGCAAAACCGCTTCGTCGCTTGGGGGGTGCCATGAAAGGCTCTTCAATCGCGCTGTTGGTCTCCGCTTGTTTGCTCTGGGGTTGCGCAGACCAGCGTGAAACCCCTCGTGGTCGGACTTCTGCGGCGGCCTCGGCCAACAGCGAAAAGAGTGGCCGTGCGGCTGTATCGGAGGACCTGATGGCCTTCCTTTCCAAGGCCCGCGCAGCTCATCACAAAGCCGATCTGCAGGAAGCGAAGGAAGATCTTCCGGGAGCGATTGTAGCGGTTCGCACCATTGTCGCAGGGCCCCGCCCGAAGACAGGGCCCGAGCTACGTGAGGTGTTGGCGGACGCCCATGCGCGGCTCGCCGATCTCGAGAGCCGTGTCGGCAACTTCGATAAGGCCTTGGAGGAGGTCGCGAGCGGCCTCGAGCAAGCCCAGGAAATCACGCACTATCGCGGCCATTTGTTCGAGACCAAGGGGCTCGTGCATGAGCGCAGAATGGCCGCTTACAGCGAAGCTGGCAGCAAGGACAAAGCGGCCACGGAGCGTGAGGCAGCCTTGGTGGCCTTTGAGCAAGCGATCGCCATTCAGGATGAGGTGATCAAAACGTTGCTCCCGCCGCCTGCTCCCTCGGCCGCGCCGTGAGTCGCCGACTCAACGCCAAAGAGTAGCCTTTGAGGAGCGGGGTGTTAGCATCACCGCTTACCCTCGCTACGAAGGGCGCTCCCGCTTAATGGCTCGGCTGTTCCGCCTCATCCCAGACGTCGACTACAAGAAACTGCCGCTCAACCCGGTGGAAGGCACTGTCTTCCTCAAGATTGATGGGCAGTTGGCAGAACCGGAGATTGCCAAGGCGACGGGGTTTCACGCCGAGACTGTGCAAAAGGCGCTCGACCGTTTGGTTGAACTCGGCGCCATCGCGCTCGTCGACAAGGCGAAGGACCAAGCCGACCGAACGGTGAAAATGGCTACCGGCCTCGCGCTCGGTGGCAATCTCGGTAAAGGCGAACGTTACGACGCCAAACTGTTGGCGGAGGACATCGAGCTCGAGCTCGAGCGAAAAAAAGTCATCCTCGATGCCGCTGCGCGGCTCGAGAAGCTCAACTTCTACGAGCTGCTCGGGCTCCACCGCCTGGTCGACAAGAAGGAAGTGAAGGCAGCCTATTACGCCGTCGCTCCCGAGTTTCACCCAGACAAATTCTTCAAGCGCAAGCTCGGCAGTTACAAGTCGAAGATCGAGGCGATCTTCGCGCGGCTCACGCTCGCTCACGACACACTCTCCTCCTCACAGCGCCGCGCTGAGTACGACGAGTACCTCGCGACGCTAGAGCAGGGTCGCCGCGCCGAGTCGCTGATGGACTCGTCGCACGATGCCATTCGCGAGGCCCAGGCGCTGATCGAGGCCGAGGCAAAGCGCGTAGCCGACGCCGCCGAGAAGGCGCAAAAAGACAAGGACCTGAGCGATCGCAAGCGCGCGTTGGCTGCGAAGCTTGGGCCGCGCGCCGGCGCAAAACCGAGCGGACCTTCCGCGACCAATATCCCGCAGATGGATCCGCGCGCGGCGGCCGAGGCGTTGCGCGTGCGCTACGAATACGCCAAGGAACAAGCCGCCAAAGTGCAGCTCGAGTCCAGCTTGGAGAAAGGCCGGCTCGCTGCAGTCCAAGGGGATTGGGCGGGCGCGGCGAACTTGTTCCGCATTGCCGCGACCCTCGCGCCTTCGAACCCCGACGTGCAACGAGAGGCCACTCAGGTCCTCACCCAAGCGGCTGTTCATCTCGCCGAGACCTTCGCCAAGCTCGGTGAGTTCGAGCTGCAGCAAGAGCGCTGGTTCGAGGCTGCCGCAAACCTGCTGAAGGCGTGCGCGGGCCGTCCCGATGAGGCGCGCCTTCATGAGCGTGCCGCCTACGCGGCCTTCAAGGAAGGCTCCAACCCAAAGCGAGCCGCAGAGTTGGCGAGGCGCGCCGTGGAGCTTTCGCCTCGGACGCCGCAGTTCCGCGTTACGTTGGCATACGCGTACGCGGCGGGCGGGCTCGCACAAAGCGCGAAGAACGAGCTGGACCGTGCGCTCGAGATCGCGCCCAAGAACGAGGCGGTAATGGAGTTGGTGAGCGCTGGGCGAGAGCTCGTCGCGGGCCTTCTTTCACGAGCTGGCGAAAAGCAGGCGAAGGCCTCGGAGCCAACGGCTCCCACCCCGCCAACCCCTGCGACGGGGCTGCCCGCCTTCCTCCCCCCGGTTGCATTGAACGCTGCTGCTCCACAGCCGGGCTATCCCGCGCCACCTCAAGCTTCTCCGTACGCTGCCCAAGCGGGCGCATACGCTCAGGCGCCCGCTGGCTACCCAGCTGCCGCAACTCATACGCAGCCGGCGCATGCGGCCCAACCAAACGCGTCGGCGGGTTACAATGCCGCACCAACGCAAGGCGGCGGGCAGTTCAACCAGTCCCACCCGTCCTCCGGTTACCCACAGCAACAGCCGCAAGCGATGCAGCACGCGAATTACGCGCAACCTGCCGGTGGGCAATACTCGCAACCCACCTACCCGCAGCAGTTCGCCCAGTACCCGCAGCAGGCCTACCAAGCGAACCCCGGCTTCAATGCCGCTCAACCGGCGCAGCAGGCTCAACCTCAACAGACGCAGCAGGCTCAACCTCAACAGACGCAGCAGGCTCAACCTCAACAGGCTCAGCCCTACAATCAGGCTCAGCCCTACAATCAGGCGTATCCAGCGCAGCAGGTGCAGGGAAACTACGGGCAGCCAACGGCCGCGTACACCTATCGACCAGGGCCGTACCCGGCGCACCCCACAGCGCAAGGTCAAGCAATGCAACCGGCTCAGGGCTATGGCGCCGGGCCTTCGTATGGGCCCGGCTATGCCGCTGGGCCTTCGGGCTACGGAGGCATGGTGCCGGGACACGCCCCGCAAACGAATCTGCAGCAACCCTCCCCAACGTTTGGGCCCGCTCCGAGTGCATCGTCGCCACCACCTGCCCCTCAACCCGCGCCCGAGCCGCCGCCTGAGCAGATCCCGAGCCCAATGACCCCGGCTAAGACCAGCCCACCCGCCGGAAGGCCCTCCGGCGCGTACAGCGTGGTGCCAGAACCTCGGAAGAAATAGGCGTTGGTGTCACCAGAGCGAGTCAAGTTTCTGCCCTCGTTTGAGCGTGGCCGTAGTCACTTCACCAAAGGCGATGCAGCAATCCGTCTGGTGATTTGCAAAACTCTCGCCTTGCCTCCCAAACCCGTGTGATGCTTCGCGCGAGCGGTCAACCAACGCTCGCTGCTTAACAAGTCGCCAGTTGCCCCTGGCGACCGATCCGCCAGTCGCTCGTTAGTCGCGCAGAAGCGCGCAAACTCAGAGGAAATCGATGGAGCGTGTACTTGGTATCGACCTCGGAACCACCAACACGTGCGTTGCAATCGTGGAGGAGGGTGTTCCGACCGTCATTCCGAATCGTGGTGGTTACAAGACCACCCCTTCGATGGTCGCGATCACAGAAGCTGGTAAGCGCCTGGTTGGTCACATCGCCAAGCGTCAAGCCATCACCAACGCCGAGAACACGGTCTATGCGGCAAAACGCCTAATCGGGCGTAAGTGGACGAGCCCGCAGGTCAAGAACGCGGTCTCCACGGCTTCGTACAAAATCGTAGAGGGGCCGCACGGAGATGTTCGGCTCGTGCTGCGGGACAAGACCTACAGCGTGGCTGAGATCAGCGCCATGATCCTCCAAGAGGCGAAGATCTTCGCTGAGGATTACTTGAACGAGCCCGTTACCAAGGCCGTCATCACCGTCCCCGCCTACTTCAACGACAATCAGCGGCAAGCAACCAAGGACGCTGGCGCCATCGCGGGTCTGGACGTGATTCGCATCATCAACGAGCCCACGGCTGCGGCGTTGGCCTACGGCTTCGGCAAGAACGTCGACAAGGTGATCGCCGTCTTCGATCTCGGCGGCGGCACGTTTGATATCTCGGTGCTCGAGATCAGCTCGAGTGGCGTCTTCAAGGTGATCGCCACGGCCGGTGACACCTTCCTTGGCGGTGAGGACTTCGACGGGCGGGTGATCGACTGGCTGGTGGAAGGCTTCAAAGAGCAACACCAGGTGGACTTGCGCCAGGATCGGATGGCGCTACAGCGCCTCAAGGACGCCGCTGAGAAGGCCAAGTGCGAGCTCTCCGGCGTGACCGAAACCGAGATCAACCTGCCCTTCATCATCTCCAGCGGGCGAAATGACGCCCTGCATTTGCAGCGCACCTTGACGCGGGCGAAGCTGAACGAGCTGTGTGAGGACCTCGTCGAGCGTTGCATCGAGATCTGCCGGCAGACCCTGGAAGACGCCCGCCTCGAGAAAGACGAGATTGAGGAGGTCATTCTCGTGGGCGGCATGACGCGTATGCCTGCGGTGCAAGACTCGGTCACCAAGTTCTTCGGCCGTGAGCCCTGCAAGGGCGTCCACCCTGATGAGGTCGTGGGTCTCGGAGCGGCCGTTCAAGGCGCAGCCCTGGTGGACGAGAGCCGCGAGATGATCCTGCTCGACGTCACGCCGCATGCCCTCGGCATCATGACCTTCGGATCGAAGTTCGAAGAACTGATCCCGAAGAACACCACCGTGCCGACCAGTCGCTCGAAGATCTTCACCACCAGTCGCGACAATCAAACGGCCGTCAAAATCCTCGTCATGCAAGGGGACAGTGAGAAGGCGACCGACAACGAGCTGCTCGGAGAGTTCATCCTCACCGGCTTGCGGCGCGCGCCCAAGGGGCAGGTCGAGATCGAGGTGAACTTCGAGATCAACAGCGACGGTATCGTCAGCGTGAGTGCCAAAGATCTCGAGACTGGTCAGGCGCAGAGCATCCAGGTTACGGCCTCGAGCGGTCTGACCAAGGATGAGGTCAAAGCGATGATGGACAACGCCAAGGACTTCCTGGTCGAAGCCCGCACGAACGATGAGTTCGAGGGCGTCAAACAAGAGGCGGAAAAGTTCGTCACCGAGATCGAGAAGATGTTCCCGCAGGTCGAGGCGGTCGTGGCATCCAGTGACTTCGGTCGTGAAGCCATCGGTAAAGCGCGGAGCATCTTGGAAAAGACGCGGGACGCTATCGCGAAGCGTGAAAGTGCTGTGGTCAAGGAGCAGATGGAGGCGCTCGCGCGTACCCACCGAATGTTCAAGGGCGTGGTTTCCCGACCGCACTGATTCCAGGACGCACAGGATTGCAAGTGGCTGCGGACGAGGACGAGGACGTTGATTCAGGATGGGAGATGCCCGTTGCGCCATCGCCAGCGGAGCCGCCTAGCGTCGATTCGCAGCCCTCCGCCCTGAAAACAGCGGAGCCGCAGCCTGTCGAGGAGCCTCCTCCGTCGCAGACCGCTGTTCAAACGGTGCGACCAGCCGCTCCCAGCACGTTGTCCGTGGAGAAGATTCCGCGGCCTCCTCCGACGCTTCGGGCCGACGTCCCAAGAATGCGTGCCGCTCTCTCGGTCCCTCGCCCTGCCGAGCCACCGCTGCCAACTATGCGCCAGCTCGATAACGCGGCGCTCGACGCGGAAGATGAGCCCTCGCCGCTCACGCGCCGTGCGCAAGAGCACGAGTTGCCTTTGCTGCTCGAGTCGGAAAGCGGCACTCGTCCGGCTCTTGGGCCTAGTGCCAATTTCGACGAGCTGGTCACCGGACGTGAGCTCAACCGCTCCATCACCCCGGTTCACGGAAACGCCGCCACGCTCGCACGCAAGCTCGACGCAGGCGTGCACACGCGCCCAACCCCTCCGGCGCGTGCAAGCGTCAACCCACCGCCAGCGACCCCTCTTCCTCCGGCAGGTCCAGCGTTGCGCTTCTCATCTGAGGGGCTCGACATGGCACGCAAGCGAGGGCGCGCCGAAACGAAGGTCAACCTGTCGTTGGCGGAGCTGGCAAAAGCCAACTTGTCGGACCCTGCGCTCGACCTCCATCTCGAGGACTTCGATCTCGCGGCCAAGCCAGCTTCGACGCCACCCATCGATGAGCTCGATGACCTACCGATCTCCGAAATGATCGAGTCGGCGAGGCCGTCTTCCATCCCTCGACGAAGCTCGTTTCCGATGCCGTTCATCGAGTCGAAGCTGCCGCCGACGGCAAAACCCGTTGCGCAGGAAACAGCGCCGCAAGCAGCTGTTGCGCCGTCGCTCGACGCCGATGACGAGCTCGATCCTTTCGACCAGATCGGTCGCCCGACGCTGCCGGTCGCCTTGACCGATACCGAGGTTTCGTTCGGTGACGAGGTTGGGCTTTCGGAGGAGGAAGAGGCGGCCTTGAACGAGGAGTTTTCCCTCGATTCGGTGGGAGCCGTTTCCATGGCGGCCGACTCTTTGGCGGTCACCGCGGAAGCTCCAGCAGCTGCGGCTTTGGCCGCTTTGCTGGCTATCGAGGCCGCACCCGACTCGGTAAAGCTCGAGGCGTTGCGCCTACGTTTCGAGAAGGGCGACTTTACCGGTGTGTTGATGCGCGCCGAGGGGTTGCTCGAGACGCATCCGGATTGCACGCCCGCGCGGCGGCTCGTGGAAGCGTGTCAGGAGCGCCTCAAGGAGACTTATAAATCGCGGTTGGGTAGCGGCTCCGAGGTCCTGCGCGTGATGATGCGGCCCGACGAGATCCAGGGGCTCTCGCTCGACCATCGCGCGGGCTTCCTGATGTCGCTATGCGACGGCGTATCGACATTGGATGAGATTGTCGACATGTCCGGTATGGCCGAGCTGGACGTCTTGCGTCTGCTGTTTGAGATGCGCGAACAAGGCGTCGTAGCGATTGCCGGCACCAACGGTCGATGACCTCGCTCCGCGAGGAGATCACGCTCGCTGCGGTCGGGGTTGGCTTTTTGTGGTTGCTCTTGAGCTGCGGGCTTGCTCGCGTTCCCACGGTCACAGCGGAGCCCGTGATCACGCCGACCAACCGTTCGCTCGGCGAAGGCGCGCAGGAACCGGCTGCTGATCCAGCGCCGCTCTCGCACGTCCTCGCGCCGCCTGCCACCGCGGTGGCCAGCTACACGCTGAACGCTGAACTGGACCCAGCAAGCCACATCGTCCGCGGCACCGGCACGATTCGCTTTCGCAACCACTCACAAAAGAGCCTCTCTTCGCTGTGGCTGCACCTTTACTTGAACGCCTTCGCTGACGACGAGACGATCTTCGCGAGCAAGAGCGCCAGCGGCTTCAGGGGAAATAGTGGGCCGTTTGATCACGGTTCGATCGACCTCACGTCCTTTCGCTGGTCCGAGGCCAACGCCGAACTTGTTTCGCAAGCGCGCTTCCCAACGCCAACAGACCGCACCGACGTCGAGTTGCCGTTACCGCGGCCGCTCGCCCCCGGTGAAGAAGCGCACTTCGAGGTCAGCTTCGAGTCAAAGTTGCCGGAGATCGTGCTTCGAACCGGCTACCACGATCGGTTCCACATGGTTGCCCAGTGGTTCCCCAAGCTAGCCAAGATCGAAGCCGATGGAAGCTTTGCTCACTTCCCGTTCGAGCGCTTCAGCGAGTTCTACGCCGACTATGGGGACTACGACGTCTCCCTCACGATGCCGGAGGAGTTCGTGGTTGCGGCGGTCGGGAAGGAGGTGGCTCGCTCAGTGCGCGACGGCAAGCGCACCACCCGCCACGTACAGTCCTCGGTGATCGACTTCGCTTTCGCCGCCTGGGATGGTTTTGCGATCGAGACCCGCAGCGCGGGCAACGTTCAGCTCTCGTGCGTCTTTCCACGCGGGCAGGAGAACGCCGCTCGCATCCAGCTCGATACAGCCGTCGCCGGGCTCGAGTACTTCGGTCGAACGTTTGGCGAGTACCCTTATGAAACGCTGACCCTGGTCCATCCGCCGAGCGGCGCTGGTGAAGCCGGGGGCATGGAGTATCCGACGCTGATCACCACCGGTGCGGAGCTCGACATCCGCGTGCCGGCTCGCATCCTCGAGATTCTCACGCTGCACGAGCTCGGCCATCAGTGGTTCATGGGGCTCGTAGCGACGAATGAACACGCGTGGCCCTTTCTCGATGAAGGGTTGACCACCTATGCAACGGGGCTCGCAATGGACGCACTTCACCCGGATGGCGTGGTACCGCTGTTGCCGTTTCGCGTCGGCGTTCAGGCTTTCGAGCGCAGCTTTCAACTCGGTGCCTTTGCTGCAGCTCCGGTCGCGAGTGCGTCGGGTTCATTCTCGCGCGGCGGTGACTACGGTGCGCTCGTCTACCAACGCAGCGCGACGATCCTGCGCACGATCGATAAGGTCTACGATGGCGCCGCTCAGCGCGCAGTCGCTCGTTATGCGCGCGAACAGCGCTTTGCGCACCCCGGGCCAAAGGCGCTGGTTGCGGCCATCCGAGCGGAGGCCGGAGCCGAAGCTGGGGCCTTCTTCTCTAGTGCTATCTTCGATAAGGCCAGCCTCGACTACTCGATCGATGGCGTGCCGCAGGACAACCAGGTCGCGATCAAGCGCAACGGCGAGCTGGTGCTACCTACGCAGGTTTGGGCGCTCGACAGCTCGGGCAAGAGCTTCGTGGTCGACGTTCCAGTCGCTCAGATCGATGAGCCGGTGCTCATCCCCACCGAGCTACCACTCGTCCGCGTTTGTGTGGATCCTGGTCAGAAGCTCGCGATCGATGAGTTTCGCGCCAACGACTGTGCGATGCGCGACGAGAGCGGCCTAGCGTGGCGAACCCTGGCCTTCACCGACCTTGCGTTGTCCGCGACGATAGGAGCGCTCACCCCGTGACAGCGGTGCAAGCTGCCGGCGCTCCTCGGAGAATCGCCGTCATCAGTGGCGTAGCGTTGGTGGTGGTGGCGCGTTTGGCCGCAACGTTGCCGGCGGCGCTTTCAACTTCGAGCGTGGTCGCTCGTTCGACGAGCGCCTTTCCCTTGGGCGAGCTCGCGCTATTCGAGCACGGTGGAGAGCTGCTCGCTGAGGTGCTGCGTCGCAACCGACCGAATCCGACGGTGCTGCTGATCGCGGTGCTGGCGCACGCACTTCTGCTGCTCGTGCCGGATGGGAGCCTTGTGGCGCTGGTGACTGGCGCCGCTCGCTCTATCGGTGCAGCTCTCCTCGGCTCCGCAAAACGTCTGGGATTCCTATTCGCTGCGTTTGCTTTTTCGCTCGTCGGACGAGCTCTGGCGGTGATGGTGGTGTTCTTCTTTTGGCAGCGGTTTTCAGGCGCCGGAACGGTGTTGCTGATCCTGATCGGTGTGGCGCTTGGCCTCGGCACAGAGAGCTTCGCGATCAACGCAAAGCTGGATGCGATCCGCGGCCTGCGCGCACGCGCGGCGCTGGCCTCCGCTTTCACATGGCGTCGCACGCTCACCACGATGCCGCTCACGGCCCTCCACCTCGTGGTGCAGTTGCTGCTCGTGGCGGCGCTGCTCGCCGTGGGGGCAGGCGGGATGGTCCAGCGTTTCTTCGTCGGCCATGGGCTCGTCGGCCTGCTGCTCGTGGTCGCGTCAGTGCTCGCGCGAGCCGCTCTTTACCGCGTTCTTGCAAGGCGTTCGGGGGCTCCCCCCGATGTTCGAGAAGAAAATGACGAGACGGCTTGCCGAGTTCCGAGCAACTAGGGTATGAATTCGCCCGTCAACAACGCAAGCCCAGGTAGCTCAGTTGGTAGAGCAGAGGATTGAAAATCCTCGTGTCGGCGGTTCGATTCCGTCCCTGGGCACTGAGAGTGCCGTGTTCGCGATAGTCGCTCGGGGGAGCTGACGCGGTCACAGGCCCAGAGTGAGCCGCTGACCGGGTGTGGACTCGCGAGCCGGGTGCGCGTCGGCTGCGTCTGAAAGCGGTTCGCGAACACGGCTTTTTGCGCGCCTCGGTCGCTCGAATTCGTAGTGGCGACAAAACGAAAAACGCGAGCCTTGCGACTCGCGTTTTTTCGCTCGAACCGTTGCCGGCTCGCTAGGAACTCACTTGGCGGCGGGAGCAGCCGTGTCGGCGGCGGGAGCAGCCGTGTCGGCAGCGGGAGCAGCCGTATCAGCAGCGGGAGCAGCGGTCTCGGCAGCGGCCGTTGCGGTGCTCTCAGCGTTGGCGGCGTCCGTCTTGCCACCACCGCAAGCTGCGAGGGCGAGGGCGAGGATAGCGCTAACGACGACGATCTTATTCATGGAAGCCTCCGAGAAAATGGGCGCTCTTCGAAGACGAGAGGCCCGGAAAGATTTTGGATTCAACCCATAGACGCCCGGCACGGCTCAAAGGGCTCGCAGCGCCGAAAAAAAACTCTGCCAACCCCGAAGGTGGATTCAATTCCACCGAAGGTGGACGTAGCAAACAGAATGACTCGGGCCCTCTGCGAGAAAACGGCCGAAGGCCCCATTGGACCTTCGACTCGGCACGAGTCATTCAATAAGTGCCAGCGAGCGCCGCGAGCCAACGCGCGAAAATGGCCTGACCTTCGACCAATGCGGCCAGGCTGGTGGACTCGTTGCGCTGGTGAGCCTGCGCGTTGTCGCCTGGGCCAAAGTTGACCGCCGGTATGCCGATCGCCGCAAAGCGAGCGACGTCGGTCCAGGCCTGTTTGGGCTCCACCGCGACCACGCCGGACTTGGCCAACGCTTTGACCAACGGATGATCGGCGAACGGCCTCGCCGAGGGGCTCTCGTCGTTGAAGGTGACCGTGGCTCGACCGGCGACCGCATCGAGCACCTCTTGCTTCGCCTGCTCGACCGTTTTGTCTGGGGAGAAGCGGGCGTTCACGTTGAGTTCGAAGCCGTCAGGAACGATGTTGCGGCCGCGACCGCCGTGCGCCTGAGTAACCGACATGACCGAGCGGTAGGTGAGCCCGTCGAGCACGACCTCTTGCGGCTGCCGCGCGGCGAGGTCGGTAAGGAAGCTGCCGGCCTTGTGGATCGCGTTGTCGCCCTGCCACGGTCGCGCTGAATGCGAGGTCTTGCCTTGAAAAAGCACCTTCGCGTGAAGTGAGCCGCTGGCGCCGAGGCTCAGCTTGTTGTCGCTCGGCTCGAGGCAGACCGCGAGCGTTACCCGACTGAGTTCCGGGTCTTGCTCGAGCACCGGCCCAAGCTCGTTCTCGGCGTAGGGGCCTTCTTCTCGCGAATAGAAGACCAACGTCAAATCGACATGGTTCTCGTAGCAGCCGCGATCCCGCTCCAATAGCTCGATCATCACGGCCAACCCGCTCTTCATGTCGGCTGCACCAGGGCCAAAAATCCGATCCCCTTCGACCCGAGGTGAGCCTTCATGCTCGGTGCGTACGACGTCGAGGTGGCCACACAACGCGATCGCCGGGCCGCCCGTTCCGCGCGTCACCGGGACTACGATCGAGTTGAGGGTTCGTCGAATCGGCGCGGCTAGCTTCGCCCCTTCGAGCCGGGCGATCAGCGCGTCACACAAGGCTGCCTCGTCCCCGATGAACGACGGGATGGAGAGGAGCCAAAGCAGCGTGTCAACGATGGCAGGATGATTCACCGGAACCTCAAGCTTCAGACGGGTACGGAGAAATCACGTAGCGCGCTGTTGAGCGACACCTTGCGATCAGTACCGGCGTTGCGCTCGCCGATGATCAGCGCGCAGGGCACGTGATACTCGCCCGCGGGGAACTTCTTCGGTCGCGTACCAGGAATCACGATCGAACGGGCTGGAACGCGGCCGCGATGCTCGATCGGCTCTTGGCCGCGTACATCGATGATCACAGTGGACGCCGTGAGCACGACGCCCGCGCCGATCACCGCCTCGGCCTCGACCACGACGCCCTCGACGACCACCGCGCGAGAGCCGACAAACACGCCATCTTCCACGATCACCGGCCGAGCCGAGGGCGGCTCGAGCACGCCACCGATCCCGACCCCACCGGAGAGATGGCAGTCTTTCCCGATCTGCGCGCAGCTACCGACGGTAGCCCAGGTGTCCACCATGGTTCCGGCGCCCACCCTCGCTCCGATGTTCACGTAGCCAGGCATCACGATCACTCCGGGCTCCAGGTACGCCCCGTAGCGAACCGTCCCCGGAGGTACCACTCGCACCTTCGAAAGGTCGGATTTGACCGGCAACTTGTCGTGAAAATGCAGCGGGCCAGCGTCTTCCGGCGAAAGCGTACAGACGGCGAAGTAGAGCAGGATGGCTTGTTTGACCCACTCGTGGGTGACCCACTCGCCGCTGCTCGCGTCCTTTTCGGCTACGCGCAGTTCCCCCGCGTCGAGCAGCGCGAGAACACGGCGAACCGCGCTCTCGGCGCCCTTCAGCTGGCTGCGATCCGCATAAGCCGCAGCGACGATGGATTGAAGCTCCGCTACTTCAGGATGATTCGACGTCACGCTCCCGAACTACACGAGCCGCGTGCCTGAGGCTACGTCAGTCCGCTTCACACTGCTGGTTGTTGCATTTCGGCTTGTCCGCCGGGCATTGGAAGTCCTCTTCGCACTCGACGCATTCCTCGCCATCGCGACAAATGGGCGTAGGCGCCGCACAATCCGAGTCGGTGACGCACACCACGCAGGAGGCCTCGTTGCTGCACACGGGCGCGGCGACCCCGCAATCTTCGTTGCTCAAGCAGTCCACGCAGTTCCCGCTCGGTACATCGCACTTCGGTCGGCCAGAGGTGCAGTCTGCATCGGATTGACAGATCGACTTGCACTCGTGGTCGTCGCACAGGCCGCCGTCGCAGTCGCCATCAACGTTGCACTCACCACACTCACCTCGCTGCAAATCGCAGATCGGCTGGGCCGCTCCGCAATCGCTGCTCGAGAGACATTCGGCGCACTGCTTGGAGTCGTTGCAGAAGGGTTCGTCGGAGGGGCAGTCGGCGTCCGTGATGCAACCGACGCAGGCTCCCGTCTCGGTGTCACATAGCGGTTCATCGTTGCCGTTGCCGTTGCCGTTGCCGTTGCCGTTGCCGTTGCCGTTGCCGTTGCCGTTCCCGTCGCAGTCGGCGTTGCTCATGCACGAAGGGCGACACTCGTTGCTCTGTGGGAAGCAGGATGTTCCTGGGGCGCAGTCACTGGGCCCGGCACACTCCCGGCAACGGCCCAGTTCGCAGAACGGACTCGCTACGCCGCAATCGGAGTCACTGATGCACTCGACGCAACCGATGTCGCTGTCGCAAAGGACACTGCACTCGACGCCGTTCTCGCTGCACTCTGCAGGGCCGTTGCCACCGGCCCCACCGCCACCGTTGGCCCCGGCCCCGCCGCTATCTCCGCAAGCAGCAGAGAGCGCTACGGAAGCGATCAGGAGCGCAGAGAATCCAGCGAATGTCTTGTTGATCATAAAGACTCCAAGCATCAGGAAGGGAGGTTCTGGCCAAAGCCGGCCACACCTCGAGAGTCTATGGATGGGAGGCGATGGTGGTGACTCATGTTGCGCGCTCAACTGGAGAAAGCGTTGACCCCGAGAACACGTCCGTCACACTTTCCCGCCCAGGTACGACCTCGGGCATGGCTCGCCTTCCCGCCTTTCTCCTGGCTCCCGTGTTCCTTGTCTCCTGCGCGCCGAACGCAGTCGCTCCGCAGCCCCAGCTAGCAGACTCCGTCGCTGACCAAGGGCACCAGGCGCTTGCACCAACACACGAGCGTCCGCGTCTCTCGCCGCCACCTGGCCTTCTCGCTTGGCCCAGCGAGGTGAGGGTGGTGGCACCAAGCTCGAGCTCGCGGCCCGAGGCCGAGCCAGAGGCAGCCGAAGGCCCAACCAGTCAGCCCCTAGCGTGCGGACTTCACAACCCCATGCCCGGCGGGTTTGCCGCTGGTTACCAAGCCGATACTGGGCTCGACCTCGCCGGCATGAATCAGCCCGTGTTTGCGTTGGCCGCGGGGTATGTCGACTATGCCGAAGAGGGGCACACTGCATGGCGCAGTCCCGGGGATGATGACCGCGCGATCCGCATCGAACTCGATGAGCCTTTGCATACGGCAGCTGGACGAGTCACCCATGTGTGGTACGCGCACCTGGCCGAGTTGGCCTTCACCCAAGCCGAGGGTGCAACGTCTCGTCGGCGTGTCGCTGCTGGTCAGCTCCTAGGGACGAGCGGTCGCGCCAACGGCATGTACCACCTTCACCTTGGCCTCTTGCTCGATCACGACACAACGCAAAACGGCGGGACCTTCCTGCTCGAGGATCAGGTCCGCGCCGTTCTCTGCAATCTGCGGCACAAGTCACGCTTGCCCGCTCATTGAGCTTGTTGGCTAGTTGTTGGCGTGGGTGAGCGGCGGCGCGACCGCATGAAAATCGCGCCGTATCTCCTCGAGGTAGCGAGCCAAGAGCTCATCGATACGGGCGGGTGAGGGCGAGCGCACGATCATGCCGATGTGGAACGCTTTGTTGAGCCGCCAGACCACCTCAGGATCGGCGAAGGCGGTGCTGTCAGGGTGCTCTTGGCGCGAGAGTGAGACCAAGATCCCTGCGTACTCGTCGCGCGTTGGCGGTGCGGTGTACGAACCGTTCTCTCCAGCTAGCTCGATCTTGGCCCACTCTGCCCACGGGTTGAGCCCGGTTGCAGCCTCCAGCATGTCGGCGAGATGCGCTCCGCCTACGCGGGCGCTGGTCTCGAGGAAGTAGAGCAGGCCGTCATCGCGACCGCGGATGAACTCGGTGTGGCTTGCGCCGCGCACCAAGCGCATCGCCGTGAGCACCTGGGCGTTCATCTCGATCAGCGCCTGGGAGTCCGAAGTCCCTGTTGGCAGAATGCGTGACGTAAAGACGTCGCCTTGGTGCGAGACGTCGAGCGGCGGCCTGCCGTAGCGGCTCGCACGGACGAACAACACCTTGCCTTCGTGCACGAGCGAGTCGACGTGGAACACGTCACCCGCGACGTAGCGCTCGAGCAGAAACTCCGAGCGCTCGTCGCCCAACTTCTCGATGATCTGCCACAGCTCTTCATGCGAGTGCGCCTTCTTGATGCCGATGGCTCCGGCGCTCGAGCGCGGCTTGACGACCCAAGGGGCGGGCACGCGGCTCGTGAACTCGCGGATGCGATCTTCGTTCAGCAGGTGGACGAAGTCCGGAACATTGATACCCGTGCTTTGGGCCCGCACACGCATCGCGAGCTTGTCGCGGAAGTAACGCGTCGTGGTCTCGCCCATGCCGGGGATACGCAGGTGCTCGCGCAAGAGCGCCGCCGTCTCCAGATCGAAGTCGTCGAGCGGAACGATGCGGTCGAAATTTCTGGTGCGCGCGAGGTAGCTAACCGCGCGCTTGGTTTCATCGAGGTTCCACTTCTTGTCGACGTCTCGCATGAAGAAGAGTTCGTCGATCACATCGGTGGGAAATTGATGGCTGTGACGCAGGCTCTCCGAGGTGATGAGTACGACTCTCCAGCCCTGCGCTTTGCACGACCGAAGGAAGTCGTGACCTTTGTCGTAGCTCGCGATAACTAAAACTGTCTTTTCTGAAGACGCCATGGCGCCGCATCATAAGGGCAAGTGAAGACGCGCGAATGAAGGTTTCCTGTAATTTCGAGGGCGGAAGGATTGAGGTTCAGGAGCTTGGGGCCCACGGCGCCACGCTGACCATTCCTCACGACGTCGGCGCCCCGCGTTTTCGACAGTGGTTCGCCTTTGACGTAAGCGGCCCGCCGGGGACGCCGTTCGAGCTTTTCATCCACAACGCCCATGAATGCACCTGGGGGGACGCCTTCGGAGGAGCCTACAAAGTGTTTGCCTCGGACGGCCGGGCTTGGCGACGGCTCGATTCGAGCCTGGCGGGCGGCAAGCTGATCATTCGCGGTACGCACGCCGCCCAGCGCCTTCGCCTCTGTTACTACCCGCCGTATCCGACGCAGCGGCTTTCGGCCCTACGCCGCCGCATCCGCATGGCCGGCGGCGCCGTCCGCCTGCTCGGCAAAACCCAGGCAGGCCGAGCCATCGAATGTTTGCAGCTCGGAAAGCAAGAGCGTCCCGTGTGGGTGATCGCGCAACAACACCCTGGCGAGGCGATGGCCGGCTGGTTCGTCGAAGGCCTCGTCGAGTTCTTGACCGGCGGTGGCGCGGCGGCGGGTGCGCTCTTGGAGACGGTTGGTTTCGCCATTATTCCGCGCATGAACCCAGACGGTGCTGCCGTCGGGAATCACCGCACCACTCCGCAAGGGCTGGATTTGAACCGGAAGTGGGCCCACGAGGCAGCGCCAGTCGAGGTGAGCGTGGCTCGCGCCGCGATGATCGAAAGCGGTGCAAGGTTCTTTCTCGACGTGCACGGCGATGAGCGGCTGCCTTGGGTGTTCGCCCAGCCGCCTGATGGTCTGCCGCCGTTGGCGGTCCGCAATCAGGTGGACGCCTTCCAAGCGGAGATGTTGCGGCTAACTCCTGACTACCAAACGAAGCATCGTTATCCGTACGATCCACGAGGGACACCGAGCTTGGCTTTCGCAACCAACTGGGTGCACAACCAGTTCGGTATCCCGGCTCTCACGCTTGAGTTGCCCTTCTCGGACCACCTCGGCCGGCCGGATCCGCGTGGATTTTTCCCAGCGCGAGCTCGCAGGTTGGGCGCTCGTGTTGCGCGCGGGCTCGGCGTAGCGCTGCTACCACAACAAGGCTGAGCAGGCGTCGGAGTGAGTCCAAGTACGACCGTTCTTCGCCGACCCGATTCTCCAGCAGACTTTTGTCGCGGCCGTTCTCATAAGCGCGCGTAGCATCGAACCCCTACACGGAGGCCGCATGCCGACGCTCGACTTCACCTGTGCGATTGGGAACCCGTTCGACATTCGACGATTCACCGTTCGCGAATCGCTTCATAAGCTGTTCTCGGTTGATCTTCTCGTCGTAGCGGAGGACTACAACATCGACCTTTCCGCCGTCGTTGGGCAGCCCGCGAGCTTCCGCATCGACACGGGCTACGTGCGGGTGGGGGCAACCAAACGCGGTTGGTCTGGCGTCTGCAACTACGTCGAGCAGGTGCAGGGGATGGAAGTCGGGAGGCACGGCACGCGCGTGCTCTCGACCTACAAACTGCAGGTGGTGCCGGAGCTCTGGATGCTCGGTCGGCGCAGGAACCACCGCATCTTTCAGCGCCTGTCGATCCCGGACATCATCGACAAGCTGCTCGGCGAGTGGGGGCTCGAACCGACCTGGAAGATCGAGCGCGGCAAGTACCCGAAGCTCGAATACAAGAGCCAATACGGCGAGACCGATTACGCCTTCTTCTCTCGCCTACTGGAGGAAGCCGGCATCACGTACATCCTCGCCGACGAGGAAGAGTCGACGTCGCTCGTGTTCGTCGACGACCTCTCCAACAAGCCGCTGCGTGAGGCTCCCAACGTCCCTTACGAAGACGCGCCGATGGAGGCCGCACAAAAGCCTTACGTCACCAAGCTTCGTTACTTCCACGACGTAAGGCCGGGAGCGCATGAAGTTGTCGACTTCGACTTCCGCAACCCGAGCTTCCGTCTGTTCGGTGAAGGGCCGAAGGCCGGTGCACCGGAGATGAAGCTCGAGCACTACGAATACCATCCCGGTGCCGCCCGCATTGAAGGCAAGCCCGGCGGTAACACGCCGATCGCAGACGATAAGGGCGCCTATCGTTATGACGGTGATTACCTCACTGCGAAGGCCAGTCGCGGGCTCGAGGCGCGCCGCGCCGGCAAACGCTCGATCGAATTTGCTACCAACGTCGTGGACCTCTCGCCCGGTGTAGCGCTGCAGATCGACGGCCACCCGCATGAGGCCGTTGCCGAGAAGATCCTCGTCAACTGGTTCGAGATCAGCGGCACCCACGACGGCCATTGGGACATGACGGTCAACGCGCAGTTTCGCTCCGACGCGTATCGGCCGCCGCTCGAAACCCCGAAGCCGCAAGTTCACGGTGTTCAGAGCGCCACGGTGGTTGGGCCCAAGGGTCAAGAGATCCACGTCGATGAGTTCGGTCGCGTGCGCGTGCAGTTCCCGTGGGACCGCGAAGGCACCATGGATGACAACAGCTCGTGTTGGATGCGCGTGAGCCAGGGCTGGTCCGGCACCGGCTTCGGCATGATCAACATCCCGCGCATCGGTCAAGAGGTGCTGGTCGGCTTCCTCGACGGCGACCCTGACGAGCCGCTGGTGGTAGGCCGGGTGTTCAACCAGCTCAACCCGGTGCCTTACAAGCTCCCCGAGAACAAGACGGTCTCCGGGTGGAAGACCAACTCGTCACCGACTACCGGCGGTTACAACGAGTTCAAGTTGGAGGACAAAGCGCAGAAGGAGCTCATCTACCTCCAGGCGCAAAAAGACCTTCACAAGCTGGTCAAACGTGATTGGACCGAGCGCATTGGGCGACACCACCACCGCACGGTGGTCGAGAATCAGCACCTGATCGTGGTCAAGACCAAGAAGGAGCTGATCAAGGTGGATGACCATCTGCACGTGATGGGCGATCGCATGCAGAAGATCGACAAGTCCACGTCGCTCACGGTTGGCGTCGACCAACAAGAGAAGATCGGCAACAAGCACGCGGTCGACGCAGGCAAAGAGATCCATCTCAAAGCAGGAACCAAGGTCGTGGTCGAGGCTGGCTCGCAGCTCACCATCAAAGGCGCTGGAGGCTTCATCTCGATTCACCCTGGTGGGGTGGACATCGTGGGAACGCTCGTGCGCATCAACAGCGGCGGTTCAGCCGCCGCTGGTGGCGGCTCGTCACCGACAGCGCCGAAAGACGCCGAGGAGGCTTTCCCGAAGGACTCATCCGACCAAATCCAGGATTAAGCCATGCCCCCTGCCGCACGCATCTCCGACATGCATACCTGCCCCATGGTCAATCCAGGGCCGGTTCCTCACGTAGGTGGTCCTATCATCTCCGGCAGTCCCAACGTCATCACGGGGTACATGCCGCAGGGGCGCGTTGGTGACAGTCTCATCTGCGTCCCCGCGGTGGACAGCATCGCCGCTGGCTCTCCCACCGTGCTCGTCAACAACATGATGGCGGCGCGGCTCGGTGATTCCACCGCACACGGCGGGAAGATCGTGGCCGGTTGTCCGAGCGTGCTGATCGGGCAAACCGGCCAGGGCTCGACGCTCGCCGGTGCAGCTGCCAACGGCACGCCGTTCTGCGAAGAATGCGAGAAAGCCAAACGCGCGCTCGCCAAAGAACTCGGGGAGGCGCCCCCGGCGAATCAGCCTCCCGCGGGCTCGGCAAACACGCTGTTCGAGTCGGGCAAAGCCATCATCGAGAGCATCAAGAAGAAGATCGATGAGATCGCTCCGCCGGCCAAGCGCGAGGAGTTCAAGAAGCTCATCAAGACGCTCAAGCCGGTGGCGGAGCAGCTGCGGGCCAAAGGTGAAGACGCGCAGTCGGTAGCCAACTGGGCGGTGACCGCGCGCAAGGTGATCGCCGAGCACTACGGTGCAGAGCTCGACACGCACGGCGATTTGCTCAAGTTCGTCTACGACCGCAACCAAGCCAAATTCGGGGACAAGCTCGGTCCCGGCGTCGCTTGGCTGATGGAGGACAAGAACAAGAAGTACCGCGACCTCCTCGACGCCGCCGCCGAGGGCAAATTCAAAGAGGGCCTCAAGAACCTTCGCGGGGACATCGTTGATGACCTGACCGCGAACGTGATCGATGACAAGCGCACCCGCGAGCTCATCCGCATGGCCGCGGAGGGTAAGTTCAAAGATCTGAAGGGTGAGCTAGCCAGCGATCTGGCCGGCAAGTTCACCGACAACGAGAAGCTCAAAGAGCTCGCTTCCGCCGCGGCGAAGGGTGAGTTCAAAGAGAAGTTCAAGCAGATCACGGGTGAGGTCGCCTACGATCTGGCCGGCAAGTTCACCGACAACGAGAACCTCAAGATGCTCGCCGAGGCGGCCGCACATGGCCATCTCAAGGAGTCGTTCGAGAATCTCAAGGGCAGCCTCGCAAGCGATCTCGTGGGGAATTTCACCAGCGATGAACGTCTCAAGGAGCTGGCGTCGGCTGCCGCCGATGGCAACTTCGAGGCGAAGTTCCGTGAGATCGCGGGCAAAGAACTCGCAGGCGCTGTCGGCAAACAGGTTGATAACGAGAACATCAAGGCGCTCGCCGCAGCCTTGGTGGAAGGCAATATCAAAGAGAAGTTCGCGATGGTGAAAGGCGACCTCGCGTCGGACATCGTGAAGAACATGACCGGCAACGACAAACTCGGTGTGCTGGCCAAAGCCGCGGTCGAACAGAATTTGCCGCAGCAACTCGGTCAGTTCTCGAAGGAGGCTGTCGATAAGCTGTTTGAGGGCATGATGAACAACCCGGAGGCGGCCAAGGTGCTCGGTCCGGTCGTGGACTACCTCAAGGAGCAGGTCAGCACCAAGGTGATGGAGGAGGCGCTGAAGCTGCTTCCCGGAGGCGGCTGAGCATGTTGGTGCTCGACTTCCTGCGAGCCAACACCTTCTTCTCGTTCGACCCGGCTACTGGCGCGCTCGCGCCGAGCGCAACGCAAGGTGCGCCGAAGGGCGTGGTCATGGAGCTGGGGGATCAGCGCGCCGTGTTTTTCGCCGAGTCGGGGCGCTTGCACCTGCACCTCGGCGAAGAGCGTTGCGTACTCGGTAAAGGCGCTGATTTGAGCGCCGAGGTCGAGCTGCCCGACGAAGACGGATCTCGCGCCTCGGTTGTGCGAGGTCCCGGCAATGAGCCCGGTGCTGACACGGTGGTGGTGAAGCTCTCTGGCGAGGATCTGCGCAAGCTGCGGATCGAGAAGGGCGGCAAGCTGCTGCTGGCCCATTCCTACCCAAACCCGATCAATCCACCGATGGAGTTCGACCTCGGTATGGCGGAGGAAGAAGACTTCGATCTCGGCCTGTTCATCGCCAATGTTGCAAGCTCCCCTGAGCGTGTGGACTTCCTACTCGAGAAGTGGGCGTCTTGATTTCCAACCTGGGCGCGGCTGCGGACGTCGCGTCGCGAGCTTCCACCATGAGTGACGCAAGCAACGAGCTAGCACCGCCCTCCCAGCCGCTTCGTCGCGGCATCCTGATGATCCTCTGGGGGCCGCACGCCTTCCGCAAGATCGTGCTCGAGCCGGGGCAGACGCTGACGATTGGTCGCACCGACCGAGCGAACATCGCCGTCAATGATCCGCAGCTGAGCGGCGTCCACTTCAGCATTTGGTGGAGCGGTCGGCAGGCGCTGGTCCGCGATCTCGGCAGCGCGACGGGGCTGCAAGTAAACGGTGATTTGCAACCGCGTGGTTTCATCGAACACGGCGGCTTCGTGATCGCCGGCGCGACCACCTTCCAGATCTTCGTCGAGGGCTTTACGGCGGTGAGTGAGGAGCCTCTGGCTGCGTCACGCGCAGCGCGCATCGAGGCCATCAAGGCAGAGCTCGGTCCGCGCGACGGCCAGCTCTACGGCATCTTCGACGCCGCGCGCGATGAGCGCGTGCGCTGGGTACTCGCCGAATCGATCGACGCTCATCAGAATCTCTATGAAGGCTTTGAAGGGCGCATCCTCGATGACAAGGCGCCCTACCTCGTCCGCTTCGAGGCCGACTCGGATCTGCTCGACCGTTTGTTGATCGGCGGTTGGGGTAACGCCTGGGGCATCTACTTTCGCTCCGATGCGCACCAAAAGGAGGTCCGGCGTCACGCTCGGCGCTTCTTGATGGCGGAGGAAGAAGAGACGACCGAGAAGCTGTATTTCCGCTTCTATGATCCGCGGGTTTTTCGCGACTTCGTCAAGGTCGCTACGCCCCGCCAACGGGAAGAACTGCTCGCTTCTACGCAAGGGTACTTCTTCGAAGCCGAGGACGACTCGGTGGCTAGCCTGCTGCCCGCCGGCCCCACCGGCTGAGGCTCAACTCATCCGCTAAAGCTTCCCATTGGGCGCCTTCGCCACGTGGGCGATCATCTGCGCGAGCGTCGACGCCTCGCGGGCGAGCTGGGCCGGCGAGGGAGCGGTGGTCGCGGTATGCCCATACAGACCCGTGAGGTGCAGCGCCTGAAACGCGTCTGTGGCTAGACACTGCGCGAGCTTCTCCGACTCGGTGAAGGGGATCACATCGTCGTCGCGCCCGTGCACCACGATCACCTTGCAGCGTGCTCGTCGTGCTGCCGCGCGGCCGTCGAGATACGCGAGCCGCTGGCGCGCGCGTTCGAGCCCATCCTCGAGCCAGGCGTTGGCACCTTCGCTGAGGCAACAGCCGCGCAAGAACGGTTCTTGGAGATGCTCGGGAAGCGCCTGCGCGATGCGCTCGGCGTGGGGCCGGCGGCGGTCTTCCTGCTTGAGTTCAGTCTGACCCCAGGTGGCCTTGACCATCTCGATCCAAGCGTTGGCTAGTAGCGGCTTGTCGCTCACGTCGAGTTCGGGCAACAAGTTCAGGAACACCACCGGGGGATTCAGCGGGTCACGATGGGACTCGAAGGGCGCTGAGGACGGTTCACAACGACCCGTCACGGCGAAGCGCACCGTTGGAATGAACTCTGCGTAGCCGCCAAATAGCAACAGCGCGCCCGGCGGCTGCTCACTGCACGCGAGCTCGAGCGCGAGGCGCGATCCAAAGCTGATCGAAAAGATGGCCGGCGCTGGGTGGCCACGTTGAGCGGCTTGCGCTTGGGCATAGGAAAGCGCCGCTCGCGCGTCATCGAAAGCTGAAGGCTCGAGCACGAGCGAGCTGAAGGAGCGAATGAACGGCGCCACTACACGAAAGCCGGAGGCCGCCAAGATGCGACAAAAGCGATCCAACCGCGGATCATCTGGCCCCGCATAATGCAGGCCGGGCAACACCAAGTAGGTCGCCGTCGGCGCACGCGCGCCCTCGAAGATCAGCCCACGCGTCGCGCCGAACTCTACCTCGATGCGCCGCACGCCTTGCGGCGTACGAGTGGCGCTCCACGGGCCGAGCCAATACGCGAGCCGCACGAAGGCCTCGTGCCACGCGCCGGGCTGCAGGCCTTCCGCAGCGCTCTCGAACCAGCGACGCAGCTTCACTCGAACCAGCGCTCGGGAACCTCGTGGTTCATGAAGTGGATGGTGTTGGGCGCCTTCAAGCTCGACCAAGCGGCGCTCAAGGGGCGCTCGGCGTCCCCAGCGACGAGCCCTTCACTCGCCGACCAGCTTGGTTTGGCGCCGGGAGCCAGCCCGTGCAGCCCGCTCTGCAACGCGCCGATGATGAAGGTATGGCCGGCCACGCGAGCGTTCAATTCGCTCGCGCAGCGTTCGGCGAAGCGTTGTCCGCGTTGCGCCCCGAAGGTCTCGCAGGTTCTGAACCACAAGAGCGGGGCGGTTGCCTTTGCCATACGTTGGGCCAGTCGAGACAGCCCTTCACGATGCGCATGACCGCGGGAGAATGAGTTCTCCGACAGCACGTCCTCCGCAATGCGCGCTGTTCCCCAGTTGCCGTGGCCCCAAAATTGGACCTCGCGGATGGCAACGTCGCCGCGAACCGAAGCGAGCCACGCCAGGGCCTCCGTCCAACTCTTGGCGCCGAAGCTCTCATCTACCCAGCCGAGCGAGCGATAGAGGTCAGCTCCCACCGACCACGCGCTGCGTAAGGCTTTTTCCCCGGCTTTCGGAGTCCCATCGAAGACCAACAATCGAACGCCCACGTAGGCGTCGTAGCAAGGTCTCGGCGTTCCGGCCAGCCGCGCCTGAGGCAACTCGATGGGCTCCTTAATCGGCCTTAAACGAGCAGGCGCCTGGCTTGGCGGGCTGGATCTCGCATGGTACCGCTTGGCGATGATGGCATTGCGCGCGTTGCGGTTTTCCCCGGCATGGATCGCGGCTTCGTTGCTTGCGACAGCAACCGGCTGCGAGCCCGAGCTTGAGATCGGCGACCATCAGCTGCTGGTCGGCGTTGCGGACAGCGATGCGCAAGCGACCTCGGTGGCCCTCTCGGTCGAGCAAGGTCAGATCGTCGCTTACGCCTGCGGTGAACAGGCTTCGCTCGAGTCGAATACCGGTTGGTTCGAAGGCGAGCTCGCGGAGGACGGCTCCTTCGACGTGAGCGCCAAGGGCTTGCGTCTACGCGGACGTGTGCAGGGCGATGAAGCCGAGGGCACGCTTCAGAACCGCGCAGGTGTCCTGCTCTCCTGGCACGCCGAACGCAGTCAGCCCGAGCTGCTTGGCGGTCTCTTCATCGCGGGCGGTACAGGCTGCAGTACGGGCGTGATCGTGCACCCCAGCGAGCCTGGACAAGCCCCGTCGCTGCGAGGTAGCGCTTGCCGCGAGGATGGCACCCGCACGCAGGTCACGCCGGTCCACCCGGAGGCGATCTCCCAACTCGGCTTCGTCGTAAGCTTCCAAGATGGCCCAGGCCAGAAGCTCGCCATCGTCAATCGCCTGCAACCCTGAGCGCTCGTTTGAAGCCTGAATTCTTTGCTTCGCCCTCGCGGCTGATCGGGCGGACGTCCGAGTGCGCCGAGCTCGAGCAGCTGTTGCACGAACATCGCGTGGTCACGCTGTGGGGGCCGGCGGGCATGGGGAAGAGCCGCTTGGCGATGCACCTGGCAGAGCGCGCTGAGGGGCGTGGCGAGCCCGCAGTGTTCGCCGAGCTGGCCAATGTGCATGACCGCGAAGGCCTGGTGAGTGCGCTTGCGCACGCCTTGGATTTGGGCGCCCCGCACGGGCCGCGCGCACACGCCGCCGAGTTTTTGCGTCGCGGTCTCGAGAAGCGCGCTCCAGCGCTGTTGGTCTGGGACAACGTCGAGCAAATCACCGAAGTCGCTGCAACCTTGCTGGCCGAATTGCATAGAGGTGCCGGCCGTACGCGCTTTCTTCTCACCACGCGTGAGCTTCTGCGCATCGCGCCGGAGCGCGCGTATGAGCTCTTGCCGTTGGGCCTCCCGGTCGTCGGTGAAGACCCGCTCGCTTCCGACGCCGTGCGCCTGTTGGTGGAGCGCGGCCAAGCTGCAGGCGGCAGCGAGGCCATTCCGAGTGGCGATCTCGAAGGACTCGGGCAGATCGTTACCGAGCTGGAGGGCGTACCCCTGGCGATCGAGCTCGCAGCGGCTCGGTTGGGGGTCTTGGGTGTGCGCGGCCTGACAGCGCGTTTGGGTCGCAAGTTGGATGTACTCTCGCGTGGGCGGCGCGATATGCCCAGTCGGCAGTCGAGCTTACGTGGCGCGGTTGCTTGGAGCTGGGAGCTCTTGACGACCCGCGAACGAACGCTGCTCTCGGCTTGTTCGGTCTTTCGCGGGAGCTTCGATCTCGAGGCGGCCGTCTCCGTCGCACAAGGCGGCGATGCCGAGCTCAAAAGCGACGACGTGATCGACTGTTTGGGCGAGCTGCGCGACAAATCGTTGCTGCGTGCCCACCGTGAGCCTGGCCGCTTGGCGCTGTTCGAGAGCACGCGCGCGTTCGCCGAGGAGTTGCAAGAAGAGGCGGCGGCGAGCCGCGTTTCGGCGGCCCACTTGAACTTCTACGAAGCCCGAGCACGGGCTGGGCGATGCGCCGACGACGACCTCGAGAACTTCTCGCACGCCGCGCGTGCAGCGCTGCGTGAGTCGCGGCTCGAGGCGGCGCTCGAGCTGACCGTGGCAGTGGATGCCATCGTCTCGCGCAGAGGCCCGTTTGGCCATCACTTGGCGCTGCTCGATCAAGTGGTCGAGGCCGTCGGCACAGGCTCGGTCGACCTCAAGTTGGTGGCAGCCGTGCTGGTCGCACGAGGGCAGGCCCACGCGATGGCTGGGCGGGCCAACGAGGCTGCGCGCGACTTCGATCGTGCGACAGCTACGGTCTCGCAGAGCAGCGACGACCGACTTTTGACCGAGGTGTTGCTCAAGCGCGGGCTCTTCTTGCATCGCGAGCGTCGCCTCGATGAGGCCACCGTCTCGTATGAACGCGCGGCGGAGCTGCTCGTGCGCCGCGGGGACGCCGTAGGGCATGGGCGCGCAGTCGGTAACTTGGGAGCTGTCTCGCATGACCGAGGCGATCTTGCCGAGGCAGCGCGCCGCTACGAAGAGGCCATCAGTATTTTGCGACGAGCTGGGGAACGACGCATCGCCGCGACCTTGGAAGGCAACTTCGGCCTGCTCGAACAAGAGCGCGGCGCGCTCGAGTTGGCGCGCGTGCGCTTTGAGCGAGCGGTAAGCGAGCTCGAGGCGGTCGGTGAGCGGCGCTTGTTGGCCATCGCGATCGGTAACTTGGGAGCGCTATCGCACGAGGCCGAGCGACTTGACGACGCGCTTCGACACGAAGAGCGCGCCTTGCGGTTGCTCGCCGGGCTCGGGGACAAACGCTCCGAAGCGATCGCTCGTTCGCGACTCGGAGCGGTGCTCGCGGATCTCGAGCGCCTCGACGAAGGGGAGGCTTCACTCGCTGCGGCGCGCAGGCTGCTGCTCGATACCGAAGACCACCTCGCGCACGGCATCGTCGACATTCACGAGGCCTTCATCGAGTTAGCGCGCGGTCGCAGCTCCTACACTGAGGGCGACGCTCCGCGCGGTAGCGCCTTCTTCGAGCTGGTGCGATCGCGCATCGCCTCGGCCTTGGTGGAGGGGAGGGACGGCATCTCGGCGGCGGGGAGCAGCGATGACGTGCGAGTCGCGGTGCGTATCCTCGAGCGCGGCTTGGTACGCGCGGTCGCAAGCCAGACGCACGCACCGCTGGTGTTGATCGTCGAGCGTGAGGCGCGTTGGTTTCGCATTGGTGCGGGGGCCGTCGAGTGGCTCGATAAGCGCAGAGCGCCGCGTCTGCTGCTCTTGGCGCTGGCCAAGCTACGCGAACAAGCGCCGGGCCTGGCGCTCGACGGGGAGGCGCTCTTTGCCGCCGGCTGGCCGGGCGAACGCGTGCTCGCCGAAGCGCAGGAGAATCGCGTCAACGTAGCGCTGGCGTTCCTGCGTCGCGGCTCGTTGCGACCGCTCTTGATCAAGGGCGAAGGCGGTTACCAGCTCGATGCGAACGTGCCTGTTTTGTGGTCGGATCGCGAGCCGTAGCCGCGCTCAGCGCACGATGCGCGCGATCGCCACCGACTTGAGCGCTGCTGCATGCGACTCGTATTGGTCGGCTTGGAAGTGCGCCTCGACCAGCGTCCGCATCCGCAAGCGACGAAAGAGCGGAAGCTTCTTCCCCAGTGCCTCCGGGAGATAGATCGGTATCCCGTTGGAGCTCCCGGCGAAGAAGAACTCCCCGCGAATATGCGGATCTCCAAACACGTTGCGCTTTTGGAAGCTACGCCGATCGAGCAGCGCTCGTTCGGTTTGGTCATCGAGGAAGGTCGGCCCCACCACGCGATCGCTGTTGAGGAAGGCCTCACGAATGCGCCCGCTCATCGACGCAGCGACCTCGGGCGAGGCCACCAAGCCCGGCGCACCGAGGAAAGCCGTGCCGGCCTCGATATGCTTCTTGAGCGGTTCATCGGTTCCAGCGAAGGGCAGCGCCGTGGCGATGGTGGCCTTCAGCATCTCGATCTCGTCGAAGTCGAAGCGCACTTCGCCCAAGAGCAGCAATAACTGCGGAGCGAAACGCCCGTCGGAGCGCACTGCGTCGAGCAGCGCATTATCGACCGAGTCGAGGCCGCTCGGTGTACCGCGCGCGATCACCTCATACACCTCGCGACGGTCTTCCATATCCGAAGGATCATCGCTGGCCGCGCCTTCATCCACCTCCGGATCGAAGCGACCTTGCTCGAGCTTATCGAGCAGCTTCTTCCATTCGGGCCGCCGACGAATGCGCGGAGCGATCTCCGGGTTGAACCAAATCAGATGCAGGACGTCCCCTTCGATCACGCGCGGTGCCGCCGGTACAGCGCCGGGACGTTTTGGATCGGCGGCAGCGTTGGACGCGCCGACCAAGCCGGTCAACGCGGCCGCAGAAGCGTGCGTTGGCAGCACCGCAGGGGGCGCGAGCGGCGCTCCCACCGGCGCAGGAGCCGCCAAGGCGGCGCTGCTCGCACCGATGATCGAAGGGCCGGGAGGCGGCGGTGCTACCCCCGGCATCGCCATCGGTGGGACGGTCTTGATCTCGTTCGCGCGGTAGGGCTCGGCGAAGGTTGGCGGTGGAGGTTGGGGCGCGGGCGCTGCGGCTGGTGCAAAGGCCGGAGGGAAGGCTGGCGGCGAGAACCCTGGTTTGACCATGGTTGCCGTCCCGGGGGCGATCATCGTCGCAGGCCCCGAGGAAGCGATCATCGTCGCAGGCCCCGAGGAAGCGATCATCGTCGCAGGCCCGGCGGAGGTCGCAGCGGCCACCGGCGGCCCGAGCCCGGGTTGCCACGAGAACGCTGGCGGCTTCGCGGGTTCGGGGAAGGGGGGCTCGGTGCCCGTTGGAAGTGGCGGTGGCAATGAACCCTCGTTGAAGGGAAGCCCACCGCGCCGAGCTGCGCTCTGAAACGGTAGCCCGGCGGCGGACAGCCCGGGCGCGCTCGTCTTTTCGGGCGCAAGAAACTCCTTGGCAGCGGTGTGCTGCTCGAGGCTGTCGAGCATGGTCTCTCGGCCGCTGGGCAAGGAGAGCGCGGCCAGGTGCTGCGTTACTTCGGAGTGTCGCTCGAGCGCTGGTGCTTCTTGAGCGCGCTCTTGCGGCTGGGTTTCATGTTGGACGGTGCGCCAGCTGGTCGTCGCTTTGTCGAGCTCGGTCTTTACGCGAAACGTCTCTGCCGGATGCTCGATCGGAAAGTGACCGCGGAAGGTCAACATCAAGAGACCGCGATCGGTGTCGATCCAAACCGTATCTGCGCGCAGCTTCGGTCGTTCGCTGCCACCGCGGCGCTCCACCATCACGCGCGGTCGCAACCCCGGGAGTTGCGCGCCGACCAAAGGATGCTCGCGATGGAGGTTCTCGAGCAGCAGCGCGCCGTCATCGGGGATCTCGTCGCACTGTTGATCGAGCGGTGCGACGTTGAAGAACCCGAAGTCGAACTTGTCTGGGATCGGCTCGCTAGCGAGCGACTCGAGCACCGGCGGTGTTCGCCCAAAGGGCAGATAGGCCGTTCGCTGCGGCCAGTTCTGCCCGACGGGGCCCAAGCCGATCGGATCGAACGGGCCGTTCATGTCCTCGGCGCGTCCAACCGCGACCATGTTCGGCAACACCGAGCGACCGTACGAATCCCGCGCGCCGTGACGGATGCCGACGGGGTTCGCCGTTCCGACTCCGCCCGCTGCACGTTCATACGCCGTCGACATCCGCACGAAGCGTTGTCCCTGGTAGATGGTGCCGTCTGCACCGATCGATCGGTCCATCACCAGCTCCACCGATTTGTCGATCGACTCGAATCCGACGCGCGCGACGAGCGAGCGAACAGGCTTTGCTCCCGGCGCAAAAGCGTGGCCCACCACGACCACGTCGCACTTCGACTTGGAGGGGATGACGTCACACGCGGAAGTCAACGAGCGGTTGGGATCATCGTTCCAAAACGCATCGTGAAAAGAGATCGGCTCTTGTGCGTCGGCCAGCGCGAGCTCTGTCGGGCGAATGACGAAGGTGAGCTTCGATACAACGGTGACCCAGTACGTCGCTGGTCGAGGTTGCCAGACCAACGTGGATACGGGCAGAGCCGAACTCTCGACCATCGATTCAATCTTCCTGGGAGCGGTTACAACGCTGGTTGCTGCAACGAGACGAACCTCGCAACACTAACAACGCTCGCGGCGCGCGTCATGCTCGATGCTGGGCTCAGCTCGGTGTTTGCACCGGAGCGACCCGCTCGAACCCAACGCCGAGCAGCCCACCATCCGCACGCTCGACCAGCGCGCCAAAGCGGCACTTCTCGCGCAGCACACACGCGACTTCATTGCCCGCCGTCTCACCCGGCGGGAGCACCAACAGCTCATCCCCCTCGCGCATCGCTGCAAAGCGTTGCACCGAGTCGGAGAGCTTCTGTAGCGGCTCCGGTGTCGACCCCAAAGCCGGAAATAACTGATCGCTGGTCGTACGTCGCACGAGCCCGCGCTCAAAGAGTACGTCGGTGCGCCCACGGAGCGTGAACAACACCACGCCTAGGCGGCGCTCGTCACCTGCTTGCAATTGCACCACCCGCCCCGGCGGAGGTAGTTCGCTCGCATCGACGAGACGCCCACCGAGCCGCTCGCGCAGTTGCTCCACCGTTGGCACACTGCTGCTCGTGCTGAGCTCCTTCAGCAAGGGAAGCGACAGCCGTTTGACCATCAATTGCGGTCTCGGAAGGGATCGAAACCGCCCCCGGTAGGCGGCGCTTTCACCGTCGGCGCAGGCGCTGCTTCCGAGGTCTTTTGTGGGCGCGCGCTAGGGATCGGACCGGGGCGCCCAGTCTTGACCGCTGGCGCGCTCACACTGGTCGTACTGGTCGCGCTGCTGACGGGGACGATCACTGGCGTTGCTGTCGCTGACGCCGCGGCTCCACTGCGTGCCGCCCGAGCGGCCAGCGAAGTGTCGAGCATTGGCTGCAAGGCCAGCACCGTACCGGTCGGTGTCTTCGAGCTGCGATAAGCCGATACAGCGAGTCCGACGAGCACTGTCGTAACCACCAAGAGCCCAGCTAGTGCTATCGAGAAAAGCCTTGTTTTTGCGCGCTTCGTTTCGACCGTGCCGTCATTCCAAAAGGCTGCGCTGGTGACCGGATCCGAGCGCCGCGTGTCCACCCAACGCTGGGCGCGCGCCGTGGTTCCTACGCCGCGAGCGCCGGCCCACGGCTCGAGCACCCGCGCCAGCTCGGCCACCGTTTGAAAACGTTGGTTCGGATCTTTGGCCAAACACTTCGCGATCATTGCGTCGAAATGCGCCCCCAAGCGTGGGTTCACCACCGAAGGCGGCGGCGGATCACGCTCGAGGATCTGCGCCGTAATGTGCGAGACGGTATTGCCGCCAAACGCTGGCCGGCCGGTGAGCAGCTCATACAAGATTGTGCCGAGAGACCAAACGTCGGCGCGCGAATCAACATCGCCCGACGAGCGGATTTGCTCGGGCGACATGTAGAGCGGCGTGCCCAGCGCGACCGCTGTCAGCGTTTGCACCAAGAGCTGCTCATCATCCTGCACCAGGCTCTTGGCGATGCCGAAGTCGAGCACCTTCACCAGCGGTGAGCCGTCCGGCTTGTTGGTGAGAAACAGGTTGGAGGGCTTGAGATCGCGGTGGACCATGCCCTGCGCGTGGACCTCGGCCATGCCCTCACAGGCCTGCAAAATGAAGAGCGCCGCCAAGCTCGGCTCCAGCGCTCCGCGACGCAATACCGCCGAGAGGTCGGCGCCATTGAGCAGCTCCATCACGATGATCGGCCGGCCCTGATGCTGGGCTACCTCGATCACCCGCACGCTGTTTTCCCCGCGCACCGAGGCCGCTGCGCGACCTTCGTTCAAGAAGCGCCCTACTGCCTCCTGATTGGCTAGGTGCTTCGCGTGCAGGATCTTGAGGGCAACCGTGGCTCCAGGAGGCAGATTTTGCGATGCCTCGGGCGAGGCCAGGTGGCGCGCCTCGAATACCGTTCCCATACCTCCACGGCCGATTGGCCGCGTGATCTCGAAACGACCGGCGACAACGTCACCGACGTTGACGGTCTCATCCGAGGGGTCAGCGGTCTGGGTCCACAAATCGCTCCAAGTTTCGCACGTTTCAGCACGTGGGCGAGCGCTCTTTGTGCGGCTTCAGGTCGGCGGCTCGATCGGCGGAAGATCCGCTTCTTTCACGTCGGGCGCGACAATCACGATCTCTTGTGTGGGTGGATAAATATCCACCGATTCTTCGACCTTCACCTCGCCTGAAGCGAGGTCTTCCACCGTCTTCAAGCGCAAGATCGAGAGACCACGTTTGCCACGTTGCTTCACCTTGAACTCGCCCGCCGGCAGAAAGCCGCTGCGTTCGAGTTTGCGCGAATACTTCAATATGGCCTTCGTTTGTGTGGCCAAGCTCACGTTCACTTCACGCTTTTTCCCGAGCAGCTTGACCGCCATCACGCCGCCTTTCGCGCTGGCCGAGAGCACGATCGGGTAGTCGAACGGGTTGCGCACCTTCAGGTCCAACACCGGGTACGAGACCGTCGCGTCCAACCCGCTGCGAATGTACGCGCTCGGCCGCGAGTGATTGCGCCGTTGCTCCACCAGCAGGCCCGCGTAAAAAGCCGCTGCGTAAACCGTGCTTGCGGCTTGGCAGGCGCCACCGCCGATGCCCTCCCGCATCTCGCCCTTGTAGATCTCCGGTGCGGGGAAGAAGCCGTTATCGGTGGTCCGCGGGCCAACGATCTCATTGAAGCTGATCTGTTCGCCCGGCATCAGCACCGTACCGTCGAGCTGCGCGGTCGCTCGCTCGATGTTCTTGTTGCGACCCGGCGCGCCACCAAACTTCGTCTCGAAGCTGCCCAGCGTGGTCGAGATGTCCGCCGCCGCGACCGCGGCCTCGGTGGCTACCGGCGCCCACGGCCTGCGCCCAACCTTCGCCTGCGCGTCGCCCGCCTGCGCAGCGACGAGCAACGCCTCAGCCACCGCATAAACGTCCACCAGTGCGCCGTTCTCGTGCGGCGCCACTCGATCGCTCGCTCCGTCCAGCAGCCGCCGAGCCGCCCGCGGCTTGCGATCCGTCTCTTCCTTCAGCGCGCTCAGCTTCTCGCTCAAGAGCTCCACCGGCAAATCGAAGTGCAACGGCAGATCCACCTCGCCCGCCGCCGCACGTCGCGCAGCGTTCACCTTCTCCAACGTCGACCCTTCATGGCCGTAGCGCTCAGCCTCCGCGACCACCGCCTGTACGTCGGCCGAGCCACCGAGCTCGCGCAAGGTCATCCCGCCCAGCGACTGCTCATCGAGCACGAGCTCCACCGGCAAATCGAGCGTCTGTGCGGCGCGTGCCTCCACGAATGCGAGCAGCTCGCCGTCCGCCGGCACCGGCTCCCCTGCGACGCGCAGCCCCGTCGCAACGCGGCCCTCCGCCGTCACCTCTTGCAACAGGCTCTGCTTCGAAAAATGAAAGCCCGCCGTCAACGCCGAACCGGCGAACAGCAACGAGGCGAGCAGAACAACGACGCGCTTCATCAGCCGAGGCAACCTACGCTCGCGCGGGGTTGCTTCATTCCGCGAACAATCAGCTTCCTAGATCGCGCCATTCAGATCATCCACCGACAGGGCGTCCGCGTTCTGGTCACTCCCTTCTCCGCCGATGCGCGGTCGCACCGTGCGTAGATCGAGCGAAGGGTCCACCACGCTAACGTCCACCTCGCCGATCTCCACCCATTCTGTCCCGTTGTGTACGTCAAAAACAGCGGTGGTCGCGCTGAGGCCGCGCATGCGCAGCGCCTTTACCTCGCTCGGTGCGAAGAGCTTCGAAGCCAAGGTGGTAATCGTATTGGGCCCAACCACGCGGTGCTTCACCGCCACGCGCAGAGTGTTGGGCACCGCATCCGTCTCAACCACCAGATAGAGCAGTTTCTCGAGGTTCTCGGTCAGGCCCGGCGCAACATAAAGGAAAAGCCGCTCGTCAAAGCCAGGCGCAGGGGCGTCTGTCACCCGCAGTGAAAGGGACGAGCCGACCAAGTTGAAGGGCGTACGCGCGGTGAGGCCAGCAAAGCCGCCATTGGAGCAGCTGATGTCCAGCGTACCGGCGGTACCCACCGTGCAACTTCCAATGACCGTGCGCAGCCATTGAGCACTGGGCACCGCGAAGTCATCCACTATCTGCTCGGTTGGGCAAAGCGGTGTAACGTCTTGCTGCCCGTAGATCGCATTGAAGCGCACCACCTGATCCAGCACCGGCGCTGTGCTCTTGGCTCGTCCCCCCATGTAGACGTGGGTGAACTCCGGCTCAATTAGCGTGTCTTCGACGGTTAGCAGCGAGGTCCAGCCCGTGTTCGGATCCAAATGCTCGAACTCGATTGAGCCTGCCTCATGGCGAAAGCGCAGGTTTTGGTGCTTCGCGAAGTTGAACGGAATCTGTAGCAGCGTGACTTCCTCGGTATCCCCATCCGCGTCGGTGTCGGTCTTGGCCAGGAGCTCCATGGAACCGTCATGCACATAAAACTCGAGGTACTTCTGGTAGTTCACGTCGGGGCCGACGGCCACCCACAGCTCCGTTGTAGCGGAGGGAGGCTCGCCGATCTCAAAGCCAATCCAGCGCTCCCGCAGGTCGAAGGCGCGGTTCGTGACGATCTCTGAATAGCTATTAGGCCCGCCCAGCGTGAGCTCCAGCTGGCCGCCGCCGAGCGATACTTTGCCGGGAATCGGCGAGTTGCCCTCCTTGTGGGTCCAACGGCCATCAAGGTCGTCGGCGTCGAAGCTATCCGCCGAATAGTCGATCACGCCGCACACCGGCGGCGCCCCGCCCATTCCGCCGCCACCGCTCGACATCCCGCCGAGTCCGCCGCTGCCCCCCGGCCCGTTGCCCCCCGGCCCACTCCCGCCAGGCGCACCAGCGCCAGGCCCCGTGCCTCCGCCGCCTGTGGCCGGCGTTCCACCGTTACCGCCGCTCGTCTCGAAGCGCTCCCAATCGCGACAGCTCGCGACCAGCAGCCCCAGCGCAACCACTGTCCCAAGCCAGCTCGAGGAGCAACGCTGTGAGTTCCGCATGACCGCCCAGGCTACCGGCCGGGCCCGGCCTTGTCACCTGCGCGCAGCCGCCCGCAGTCGCCGTACTTCCGCCTCGAGCTCCGCAGCCCGAGCGTCAGCTGTCTGCCGCGCCTCTCGCTCCGAGAGCAACAGCTCGCCGGCCTCGTTTTTCAAGCGCAAGCACGCTTTGTCGATTGGGCTCTCGCCCACGAGCCAGCTACCCCCGAGCACCATCGCCGGCGCCGATTCGTTAACCACCTCGCGCTCCATCAATTGCTCGCCCTCACGGTGCCAAATGCGCAAACGCTGGCCGTCCTCGGCCTCCGGATCGAAGAGCACGAGCTCGAGTACGCCGAGCTCGCGATAATGCAGTAATTTCTCCTCCCACGGCTCGTTCGGGCTGGCGATCTCCACCGCGAGCTGCGGCGCGCCCCGCTCCCACGTCTTCCACGACGGGAAGTTGTCATTGAGCCCGCCCATACAAACGAAGGCATCCGGCGCAACACACTTTCGCGGATCATTCGCGCGGTAATAGACGAACTGATCCGAGCCAATCGCCGCACGCTCCCCAAATGTGCGCTCGAGCACTTCGTAAATGAACGTCCGCAACTTCAAGTGCCGCTTGGATTCAGGCATCTCCGCGGCCTCCGGGAAATGCAGCGCCTCGCACGGTAACGACATTGGGACCTCGCTCACGTTTGGAAGGTAGCATTGCTACCGCTATTGCATAGACCGGGCCTGCAATCGCCGGCCGCTTTAGCGCGTATTTGCCTGCTACAGCCTAGCTTTCGCCCGGCGGCCGCGCGTAGGTGCCGTGGCGCCCGCCAAGCGGCGACATCCTGCCCCTGACTGCTGTACCTTCGCGCCGATGAAGGCTCGCTCCCGCCAGCCAGCGGCTCCGCCTCGCGCAGCAGAGCTTGCTACCTCGCTCGCCCGTCGCCTGGTGCCCCAACGTGCAGCGGCGCTCGCGCGCATCTTCACGCAGTTCGAAGCGGCGATCGATCACATCGACGACGTGCAGGACGGCGCTCGATCAAGCTCAGCGTTGCTCGCCGCACATCAGCAACTCCTGCACAGCCTGCTGCACGCCTCTCCCGAGCTGCGCACGCTCTTGCTCGAGGCCGGGCTCGAGCTACTGCGCGGCCAACGCGAAGATCTCGCCGGCCTGGTGAAACCGCGGCCCGGTCTCCCTGCAGCGCGCTCCGCGAGCCGCATCCAAGAGCGCAAATCCGGGGCGCTCTTCGCCGTCTTCGTCGAGGCCGTCGCGCTCGAGGCCCAACGCCCGGCGCAACCGCTGGTGCAATGGGCTCGCAGCTACGGCACGCTCTTGCAGCACCTCTCCGACGCCGCCACCTTGTTCGCTGAAGACGCGCCCGAAGACTGGCTGCTCCTGCGCCCAACGCGCGCGCTCTCCTTACCGCTCCAGCACAAAAGCACCCGCGCCAGGCGCCGCGAATGTCGCTCCGGTGAGCGGCGCTGCGATGGGCGGGCAGGCCGCGCCGCGATGGCGAATGTCGCTTGGGTAGGCGGTCGTTGGACTCCGCCGGGTCCAGCCGGGCGCATCGTGATCGCCAAGCGCGAGGTTGTTGCGGCGCCAAGCGCGAGCCCTCGCTTGGCGGGCTCTGCTAGCTTGCTGGCCGATGCGCGCGCAGGCCTACGCTTTTTTAGACGCTCTGTCGGAGCCGGAGCCGCCTGAGTTGGAGGAGGAGCTGCGCGAGCGCGAGGTGGAGCGCTGGTTCTTCGATCACCCTCGTGTGGCCTCGCTTGTGGGCTGGGGCATTGCAGCGGGCGAGCGCCCGGAGGGCGAGCTCGTGGTGCTGCTGCGCGCCGGCGAGCCGCTCGTGTTACCGCGGGAGCTCGGCGGGCGGCGGGTGCGCACGATGGAGGTGGGGCCGGCTCGCTTGTTGGCGATGTTTGCTTTGCCGCTGCCACGGCCGGTGCCGTGGGGCGCGCGCATTAGCCACTTGCACGGCTCGCAAGGCAGTTTGGGCTGCCTTGCGTATCGCGGGGAAGAGGCCTTCTTACTCTCCAATTGCCACGTCATCGCCAATAGCGGCGCGGCCCAGCTGGGGGACGCCATCGTCCAGCCGCCGATGAGTCTGCGCCCCGCGCGCGACGCGATTGCCTACTTGAGTGACTTCGCCCCGGTGCGAACACAGCGACCCATCCGCTTCGCGAACATAATAATACCGTGGATGCGGCGATAGCACGTTTGCGCGAGCCCAATGCTCGCGTGCGGCGCGGCTACGTGGCCAGCGCGCTGCCGGAGGGTCCCTCGCTAAGTAGCTATCGGTTGACGCGGCACATTGCGCCGGGTTTGCCTGTCTGCAAGCTGGGCGGTATGAGCGGTAAAACCCACGGCGTGGTCAAGCTCGTGCGGGCCAGCTTCCAGGTCCCCTTCGGCGACGGCATCGCCATGTTTCGACGTCAGCTCTTGACCAGCTTGCTCGGGGAGCCCGGGGACTCGGGGTCGCTGGTCTTCGAGCCAACGCAGGGCTCGGCGGTGGGGCTCTTGTTTGGTCAATTGGGCGCAGCCGGGCAGGAGCGCCTATCGATGGTAAGCCCGATCGAGTCGGTGCAACGGCGCTTGGCCATTCGAGTAGCCCCGCGCTGCTGGCAGCGCTAAACGTTGAGTATGCTTCGCCTGCGCTCGCTGCTCCTGCTTATCGCGCCTCTCTACCTCGCCGCGTGCGGCGGTAATGTCGTATTCGTCGAGGAGGGGCCGCAGCAGGAGGGGGAAACACAGGAAGATCCGGTGGTCCCGGTGGAGGTGCCCACGCCGGAGCGCGTCTTTTATGCCGACGGTGCGTGCGTGGCGGAGGTCGCCACCAGCGGCACGCAGCCCTTGTTCGAGGACCTGCAATCGGGCGAGCGGCGCCTGGTGGTGGAGACCTTCCTCGTACGCGAGTGCAGCGGCGCTGGCGGTGATTACGTATTAGCGCGCGAGCTAACCGGCAGTCGCTCCTATTGGTTGGGGGACCATACCTGTTATTTCCTCGGCAACGGCGAGCTGCCCACCACAACCTCCTACGGCGTCATCCGGGTCACCCAGACCGCCGCGCTCTCCAGTGTCCCCACCGGCTGGTGCATCGGCTTCCCCGGCGAAGACGGCCTCAGCTCCGATTCCAACGTCACCGCCGTCGCGCTGTTCGCCTCGCTCGAGGAGGCGCAAGCGTACCTCGACAGCCTCGAGCCGTAGCGCGGCAGTTTCGGCCAACCCGCTAGGACCGCCGCGGAGCGAGTGCCCCATCGTGGAGCGAGTGCCGCATCGCGCGAGCGACCTCCGTCGCATGGAGTGACATTGGGGGCGGCGATGGTTTATCGCACCGGCCAATGTCGCTCCGGCGGTCCGGGGTTGGCCGTTGAAGCGCGCTTTCCGCGTCTTTCGAGGCGAGCCGCGCGCGGGGTTTGCGGCGCCAAGCGTGATCTGTGCGGCGTACTCACCGCCCTATCCGTCGCATGGAGCGACATTGGGGGCGCCGATGGTTTATCGGGCCGGCCAATGTCGCTCCGGCGGTCTGCAGCGGGAGCTCGAAGGGCCTTGGCCGCGCACTCCCGCGGCGGGGGTGGCGTCCGCCGGCCACAAGCTGGTGCGCGCCAGTCGTCTTGCGTACGAAAGGCCGGGATTCCTGTGCCTTTCGCGCATGCGCTCTTAGGCACCAGACTTGCGAAGCCGCTGCGCATGAATGCGATGGCGTTTCACATCACCATGCGACCGAGCAGCGATACGTGGATAGCGGAGAGCACTGCGGCGCGTCGCCGGCTTGCGCGGCTATTCTACGCCTGCGGGAACACGCGCGGGCTGCTCGCGTTCCGTGCCGCGGATACGCACGTGCACGCGCTAGTCGCCGGGCCGCGAGAGGTCGCCGGGGAGTTTGCTCGCGCGGTCCAGATCGCGATGCGCCAAGCGCTGCGACTGCCGTATGCTTTCGAGCCGGCGCGCATACGCCCGGTGGAGACCTTCAAACATCTTCGCGCGGCGCTGAGCTATTTGCTGCGCCAAGCCGAGCACCACGGGCTCGGCGCGTTCGACCGGGAGCACGAAGCGAGCAGTCTGCTCGACCTGCTTGGGATGCGCTGCATCGACTCGCAGCCGACGAGCTTGCGGCTTTTCGCAGCGCTGCCACGCCTGTCGCGCGCCGATCTTTTCGACTTCCTCGGCGTGCCGTTGACGGTTACGCCGGAGGCCCACCACTACTTGCTCGCGGCTCCGGCGGTCGTGGCGTTGCCCTCGCTCGCGCGGCTCGCGGCCGCTCGATCGGCGCGAAGTGCGCTGCTCACACTCCTGCGCGGCAAGCTGCCCATCACCGTCATTGCCAAGCGGCTGGCGATCGACAAGCGCACCTTGCACCGAGACCACGAGCCTCCGCCACCGGCGCTCGTACGCGCGCTCGAGTTGCACGCGAGACTGCGCGCGTCGCTGGAGCGACCTGCATCGCTGGAGCGACCTGCATCGCTGGAGCGACCTGCGTCGCTGGAGCGACATTCGGCGGGCGGATAAAGTATCGGACGCCCGAATGTCGCACCCCACGGTCTGCGCCGACGGTCCACGGCCCTGGTCCGTCGCCAAGCCTTGCCGCTAAGCCCGTCAAACACGCGCGCTTTCGGCCTAGTTTCGCCGCGGTAGCCACGTGCTGCTCCACGGTCTCTGCAGCCCTCTCCATCCGGAGCGACATTCGGGCGGTGGATGCCGTATCGAAGGCCCCAATGTCGCTCCTTCGATGGGGACGGCGCCCCAGCGCTCTCCCCACGGCCGGCCGGACCCTCACGCTCCCCGCCCGCGCCCCGCGGCCGGCTGGACCCTCACGCTCCCCGCTGGCCCTCACTCTTGCAACAGCGACGTTGGCCCCGAGAGCCGCAACCGCACCGGGATACCGTAGTAGGTCTTCGGTAGCTTCTTGGGCCGGCGCAGCGCAATCTCTACGAGCCGGGCCTGCGGCCCCGCGCCCTTCGACGCGGGGCGGACCTCGCTGGTTACGCCCATCACCAGCGGGTCTTCCAGCAGCCGCCGTTCGAGCTGCTGCTGGGCATATTCGAGCAGCTTCACGCGGGGCGAGTGGAGCCGTCTGGCGTTGGGCTGGCGCCGTCATTCGACGGTGGGGTCCAGCGGTTGGGGGAGATTTTAACGCGCAATAGGTTTTGCACGGTTTGAATGGGATTGACGATGGTGAGGTTCTTTTGCCCTTCGGTCGCCGCTAGCTGGGCGAACAAGAGGCCAATCGCCGAGCCGTCGCTTTGGCAGACCACCAGCGAGCCAGAGTCGCCCGGCTCCCCGATGTCGGTGGTCAGGATCTGATTGCGGAACAGCGCCATCCCGCCGCGGAACGGCACCTTCACGGTGGCGTTCATGTACACCACTTTGCCTTCCTTGTAGTGGGTCATCCCGCCGACTTTGCAGATCTCCAAGTTGACCGGAATGTCCTTGGTGCGGCGCCATGAAGTGAGATTGAGCCCGCGGGTTGAATAGTTATCTTCGATGTAGCCGTTGGGGTTGTTGCTGTCGGGCGGGAGCACCTCGGCGATGGCCGCGTCCACCAGGTTGTTTTGGTCTTTGAGCGGCAGCGTCTCGGTGGTCTCCACCGGGATGAAGCGGGTCAGCCGCGCGATGGCGTCTCGCTCGATCAGCAGGCTGATCGCAGGCTGCACGATCATGTCTTTGGGTTTGGCTTTGCCCGAGCGCGCGAGCACATGGCAGTTGGAGAGTAGGTATTTGCGGTCCGCTCCCTCCACCACGCAGCCCAGCGTGCCTTGCAACCCGTCCTCATGGCTGATGCGGCAGCCCCATGGCACCGGGCGCGGCAGCGGTTCAGTGTTGCTGAGCACGCGGGCGCGCCCCACCGGCGCCACATCTGTCTTCATCCCGGCTAAGCCCTCGGGCACGACGGCGTTTTTATGCACCAGGCCCTTGTGCCACTTCTCCTCGACCAGCACGACCACCGAGAGCTCGTCGGTGATGACGCCCCCTACCTTTTTATGCCCATATCCCCAGCCAAGGATCTCCGGCTCGACCTCCATCGCTCGGAAGATCCAATCCCCAACCTCCGGGTCGAACTTTGAGAATTGATGGTTTGCCCCTTCGAAGTCCTCGCTCTCGAACTTACTCCCCATGCGGCGGATGGAATCACGAGTGCCTCGCTTCGCGCTAATAAAAGAGGCAGAGCGCCAGCCACTGTTCGGGTTGCTCAGGCAAACGAACGCGGCCTATTCTCCGGCGCTGCCAATGGAGCTACCGGCGGAAGCAATACGCACTCGAACCTGTGCCTTCTGGCGAGTCGGGCAGATGGTTCACACTCGTTTCCACGCTGGCGCTGAGGTGACGCTCGAGGACGCGCAGGCGAACATCGAGGTGACGGCCAAGCTCACCGGCGGCAGAGCGTTACCGGTGCTGGTGGATCTGCGTACGGTGCGCTCGCAGAGCGCTGAGGCGAGGTCTTTGTTCGCAGGCCCTGAGGGTCGGGCGGTGAGTTCGGCCGTTGCGCTCCTGCTCTCGAATCCGCTAAGCCGCGTCATGGGGAACTTCTACTTAGGCTTCAATCGCCCGCAGACCCCAACTCGGCTATTCACCTCGGAGGCAGAGGCAGAGGCCTGGCTCCTTACCTTCGCGCCGAACGAATGAGCACGGACCCCAACGCGAGAGCCGAAGAAGAGCGACGTCTGGCGGAGATCGTCAATGTGGTCGTCGCGATCGCCAGCAACGATTTCTCGCAGCGCGCCAGCGTCGGGGATGGCCAGCATCTCTTGGACGGCTTGGCGGCGGGCATCAACATGTTGGCTGAGGAGGTAGGCCAGCAGTACCGGCGTGAACAAGCCTTTCGCGAGCGCCTGATTCGCTCAGCGCGGCTAGCCTCGCTGGGTCAATTGGCAGCGGGCGTCGCCCATGAGGTCAACAACCCGGCCGCCTTCGTCTTGGCGAATCTTCAGGCGATGGACCGGCTCTTGAGCTCGGTGGAGTCGGCCGCGGAGAGCTCGACAATCCGCGAGGCCATGCAGCAAGCGCGCGAGCTCACGCGTGAGAACCTGGCTGGCGTTGAACGCATCGTGGGCATCGTGCGTGAGCTTGGTCCCTTCTCGCGGCTTGAGAAACACCGCCTAGAGGTATTGCAGGTGGATGAACTCGTTCGTGACGCCTGCAAGCTCGTCAACGCCGAACTCGTTTATCGCGCCCAACTGGTCATTGAACAACAGCCCGCCCTGCGCGTGCGTGGGGATCGGGCCAGGCTCATTCACGTCTTGACTAACCTGCTGCTCAACGCGGCGCACGCTATCCCGGAGGGCGCGCCGGAGCGGCATCAGGTGAGCGTCGTCCCTTCGCTGCGCCAGAGGCTGGTTTGCGTGGCCGTGCGCGATACCGGGTTAGGCATCTCAGCGGAGGATCAAGCGCGTCTGTTCGAGCCGTTCTTCAGCACCAAGTTCCGTGACGTGGGCGCCGGGCTCGGCTTGACTAGCTCCGCGGAGATCATGCGCCAACACGAGGGTGACCTGCGTCTCGTTCAAACCTCCGAGCGCGGCTCGGTGTTTGAGCTTTCACTGCCGCAAGAGGTCGCCGACCTAGCGGTCGTCCCAACGCCTCCTGCGCCTCCGCCTGCTCCCGCTCCTTCCCCCGCGGCCAAGTTGCGGGTGCTCCTGATCGATGATGAGGAGTCGCTGGTCAAGGCGTTCCATTTGTTGTTGAAGAATGAATATGAGCTTACTGTCGCGCTTGGCGGGCACGCCGGGCTCTCCATTTTAGAGGGGAATCGAGCGTGGGACGTGGTCGTCTGTGATCTGATGATGCCCGACGTAGACGGCATCGCGATCCATGAGTGGGTGGTAGCCAATCAACCCGCGTTGGCTCAGCGTATGGTCTTTTGCTCGGGCGGCGCCTTCACCCCGCGTGGCCGCGAATTCGTGGCCACGATTGGGGAGCGCTTGTTGCAGAAGCCCGTTCGCCCGAGCGTACTGCGGGAGATGATTCAGCGCGTTGCCAGCGACTCAGTGAAGTAGCGCGCGAGCCGCAGCGCCCATTCTACGGCGTAGCGCCCGCCTCCGGCTTGAGCACCGCGAGGATGAACTCACCCGCTCGCAGATACTTCTTGGCGGCCCGCTGGGTGCGCTCGGAGCTAATTTTATCGATCATAGGCTGGGCGTTCGGAATCTCGCGCGGATCATCGCCAAAGGTGTAGGCCCGCTCGAGTTCGCGTAGCCAGAACCCGTTGTCTTTCAAGTCGGTCTCCTGGGCCCGCCGCCGCGTCTCTTTGATCTTGGCGATCATCTCCGCGGACACGCCGCTCTCCTGAATGGCCTTGATCTCATCGAACACGGCTTGTTTGAGCTTGTCCACGTTCTCTGGGGAACAGCCGAAGCTGACGCTGAATTGGTATTCGGCACGCGGGCGCCTGCGCAGTTGGCCGCCTACCTGGACCCCATACACGCCGCCCAGGTCTTCACGCAGGGTTTGGCGCAAGCGGTGCCGCAGGACCTCGGTCAGCATCCGGACGTCGTTCTCGCTATCCGCGGACCAGCTCTCAGCGCCGTGGAAGGTCAGGCTCACCATGCTCTTGGGCTCGGTGCCCTTCTCGATGACTTTGGTCTTTCCGCCTTTGAGCAAAGAGACCTTGATGTCGCGCCAGCTCTCCTTGCGCGCTCGGGTCTTCAAGCTACCGAGGTAGCGTTCGCTCAGGGACTTGAGTTTGTCGAGATCGACGTTGCCGACGAATAGGAAGGTAAAATCGGAGGCATCACTGAAACGGTCATTGTAGAAATCGAAGGCGCGGCCAAGGTCCACCTTCTCGATCGTCTCGGGGGTAGTAGGCCTACGGCGCGGGTGGTCCTGCGTAGAGAAGCTGAGCAGCTCTTCTTGGAACAGCCGCTCCGGCGAGAGTCGCCGGTTCTTCGCCGCTTCGATCTCGCGGGTGCGCCAGGCTGCGAAGGCCTTCTCGTCTTTGCGCGGCGCGGTGAAGGATAGATACGTAAGTTGAAACAGCGTCTCCAGATCGGCGCTGGCCGCGCTACCCGATAGCCCTTCCTCCAGTTCGGAGATGGTGGCCCGCAAGGAGACGACCTTGCCGGCCAGGGCTTTGCGCAACATCAAAGCGTCGAACGGGCCAACCCCGCCCAGCCCAACCACCTCATCGGCGAACTGCGCGGGAATGAAGTCGGCGTCCTTGACCTGTGAGGTACCACCAGGGGAAAAGGCCGAGAGCTTGATCTCGTCATTGGCGAAGTCGGTGGGCTTGACGATCACTCGCACGCCGTTCTCGAACGTCCACTCGGTGATGCCCAGCTCGCCAATGGTTTTGGTCTTGCTGATTTTGCCGGGACTCGGCAAGTTCGCCATCAGCGGCTCGCTGGGCGCTGCATCCACGTAGGGGGCAAGTTCGCGCGCACGCACACTCTTCTCAACGCCCAAGAGCGCCTGCTCGGTGGGTCGCAACATCGTCTTGGGGCCGGAGACATTGATGACCCGACTACCGAGCGAGGCCTCTTTGGCCAGCCCGTTCAGCTCCTCCAACTTGAAGCTGGGCAAGAAGCGTTGCGCCAACGCGAGCTCGGCCTCGCGCCCCGGCATGGCCTCATTCTCGAGAAAGTTGCGCACGATCTCTGCGGTGAATTCGCCCGAGTCGGTCTTGTCGCGTTCGGTGGCGGCCTCCTCGAATTGGCGCAACAGCTGCTTCTTGGCGCGCTCGAACTCGGAGGCGGTGAAGCCGTGTCGCTCCACGCGCACCGTCTCTTCGAGCAGAGCGGCGAGTCCGCGCTCCACGCCGTCTTCTTTGACCAAGGCGTTTTGGCGGAAGGCATCGATGGTTCGAACGAGGCCACCGGAGCCGGCGAAGGCGCCCAAAAACGGCGCGTTTGGATCGCGGCGTAGCTCCTCGAAGCGGGCGTTGAGCATAATGCTGTAAAGCTGGTCTCCGATGCTGCGGCGATAGTCGCGCGCCGACGCTTCCGGCTTGTGCGGCACCTTGTTGACGATGGATACGCTGGTCGTCGGTAGCTCGCGGTCGCTCTCGATGCTGACCAGCGTCTCTGCGTGCGGCGGGACCTCAGCGTAAACGCGCGGGCGCGGCTTGGGCTCGGTGCGCCCAGGCATCGAGCCGAACTCAGCCTTGATGCTGGCCTCGATCGCCTTCGGGTCGAAGTCGCCCACGGCGATCACCGCCATCAAGTCGGGCCGGTACCAATCGCGGTAGTAGCGCATCAGCGTTTCACGCGAGGCGTTCTTGATGATCTCCGGCTTGCCGATGGTGATCCGCTCGGCGTACTTCGAGCCGTGAAAGACGACGGGCGCCTGCTTGTCGAATAGGCGCATACGCGCGCCTCGTCCGAGTCTCCACTCCTCCAGCACCACGCCGCGCTCCTTCTCCACCTCCTCGGCGTCGAAGCTGATGCCGTCGGCCCAGTCGCGAAGGACGCTCAGACCACGCGTTAGAAACGTCGGGTCGTCGGTCGGGAGTTGCAGCTTGTAGACCGTCTCATCGAACGACGTATAGGCGTTGAGGTCCGCACCAAAGCGCACGCCAGCCTTCTCGAGAAAGGCGATCAGCTCCTGCTTGGGAAAGCGCTTCGTCCCGTTGAAGCCCATATGCTCGACGAAGTGCGCGAGCCCGCGCTGATCCTCGTCCTCTAGCACCGAGCCGGCGTTGACGGCCAGCCACAGCTGGGCGCGCTGCTCGGGCTTCTTGTGCGGTAATACATAATAGGTAAGGCCGTTATCGAGCGTGCCTTTGGTGATGCGCGCATCGAGTGGCAGTGGTTGGTCGAGCTCGTCGACCGTGACCACGGCTGGCGCGCTGCTGGTGGCGAGCTTCGGCTCGTCGGGCGGAACAGCGGGACCACAAGCGAGGGTGAGGGCGAGCAGGAGCGGCGCAACCAAAGAACGATGCATGGCACCGGGGTAGCGCTAAACTCTCACTTTCGCACGTTGAAAAACGATGCAGGTCCGCTCGCTGAGCTCCGCCCGATCCCGGTTTGCGCTCAGTTCGGGTTCAAGAACCCTGGGAGCGCCTGGCCATCTTCGTACAGCCAAAGCCGCTGATTGACGTCGAACGGCCCTTGGTAGCTAACGAGCTTTCCACCAGGGAAGCGCACACGGATCTCGTCGACGGCGGTCGCGCTGCCCAGCCCGAAGGTCAACGTCTGCGAGTTCTGGTTGCCTTGCCCGGTACCGCCCTGGACGTAGTCCACGCGCTCTTGCGTGCCGAGCGTGAGCATCACCGTGGCGCCGATCCCTGCGCGGTTGGCGTCCACGTTTCCGACCACGCGGGTCTGCAGGTAGTTCCCCGTTCGGGGCGCTTGGTTCTTGAATAGCGTAGTAGCGAATACATCGACATCACCGTCCAAGTCGGTGTCGGCCAGTGCGACTCCCCAGCCGTTCTTGGTGCTGAGGCCTGAATGGTAGCTATCGAGTTTGAAGCTGCCGTTGCCCAATCCCCAGTAAAAATCGGTGGGCCGCCCGTCGTAGACGGCGGTGATGATCAGGTCCAGCCGACCATCGAGGTCGAAATCGGCGAGCGCCGGTACCGAGTGGGTCTCTTGATAGCGCAGACCAGCGCCTCCGGCAGGCTTGTCGAAGGAGCCTTGCAGATCGCTGAAGCTACCGTCCGCGCCTTGCAGCAAGACCTCAGTCTTGTCGGAGAAGTCGAAGAAGCGTGGATGCGCGAGGTTGGCCGAGATCAGATCGAAGTCGCCATCGCCGTCCAGATCCCCAAACGCAGTGCCGATGGTGTGACCGTAGTAGCCCTCCGATTCGCTGCCAGCGACTCCGAGCAGCTTGGCGCTCTCCTCGAACTGCCCGAGCCCATCGTTCTCGAAGTAGAAGTTCTCCTGCAGACGGTAGTTGTTGACCATCAGATCGAGGTCGCCGTCGGCGTCCAAATCGATCGGGTTGACGCCGCGGCCAGCTCGCTTGAGCTGTGAGAATCCGTGCCCTTGGGACCAACTCTCGAAGGTGCCGTCGCCGCGGTTGTGCCAAACCTCATCGCGATAGGTGGTGCCCTTCTCCCAGCAGATGAAGTTAGCGAGGTAGAGGTCGAGGAAGCCGTCGGCATCGAGATCGACCCAGGCCGCCGCCGGGGTAGGGGAACGCGTATTCTCCGGGGCGTTGCAGGTCTCGTAGCTTTGGCTATCAACGATGCCGGCGGAACTGGTCACCTCCAAAAAGTGCCCAGCGCAGTCATTGCGATAGAGAAGGTCAGCCTGGGTGTACGACTCGTTGAAGATGAAAAGATCGAGGCAGCCGTCATTGTCGTAGTCGCCAAAGACGCCGCCGCTACCGGGGAGTAGCCCTAGCCCGGCTTCGTTCGTTATGTCAGTAAAAGCGCCAGCGTCGTTGCGCCAAAGCTTGGGGCCGTCGGTCAAGAGGTCATCATCCCCGTCGGCGTCGAAGTCGCCAAAGGATGCGCGCGCATGAGGCTCGAACGGCAAAGACTCGAACACGGTGGAATCGGCCGCGAGCTCTTCGAGCGGTTCAATGTGCAGCCGCACGAGATAATCGTATTGGAAGGGGAAGGAGACCCCATTGAAGAACGACTGCGGCAACGCCTCGGGTAGGTTGAGCGCCGAGCGACAGGACTCAAAGAGGGCGCAGCTCGGGTCCTCAGCCTCCGACTGGTCGAAGCTAAAGACGAAGGAGCCTGGCTCTGCGCGATGCGCTACGTACACGAGCCCGGGGTGGAGAACCTCGAGCGGCGTTGGCAATAGGTAGCTAAGCCACCCATCCTCTTGGATGTCCCCAGCGCAACGCGTACCGACGAACAGCGGGTCGGCCGCCCAGAAGTCGAAGCCGTTGTAGCCAAAGTCCCCGTACAGACCCACGGCGAGCTGCTCTTGCGGGTCCTCCGGCGCGGCTGCTACGTGCACCGAGAAGCCAACGATGCGCGAGGGCTGAAGGAGTTCGAAGCGAACGGCCTCATGCACGCTCTCCTCATTCAGGACGAAGGTCTTGCCCTCGACGGTGATCTCAAAGCTCTCGTCGCGCAGGCTGGTGGCGGGTACGCCGTCATCCCACTGCAAGGTGGTGACCCCGCTCGGCAGCTCACCGCTCGCGTTGCCGCAGCTTGGCTCGCCTCCAGCGCCGCCGCTCCCCGCTTCCCCACCGGCCGCACCGCTACCGCCTCCGCCCGCAGCGCCAGTCCCAGACGCGTCTGGATCATGGCTGCTGCAGGCGTGTAGGCCGAGCAATAGGAGAGCCAAGCTGAGCGTGCGTGCGAGTTCCACCCGAGGAGGCTAACGGAACCTCGAGCACGAGGCTTGAGCGGAAACTACTACCAAATCCGCACGCGCTGATTGGGCGCGAGGAAGTGTGCGTCTTTCGGCTCGGGTTTGAACGCCTCGTAGAAGGAGTCCAGGTTGCGAACCACGGCCGTGCGGAACTCCGACGGACTGTGAGGATCGGTGATGAGACGGTTGGCCAGCTCTTGATCGCGGTAGAGCCGCCGCCAGACCTGCGCCCAACCGAGGAAGAAGCGTTGATCCCCCGTCATCCCGTCGTACACGGGCGCCTCTTTACCCGCTAGTGAAAGCCGGTAAGCCGAGTGCGCCACCGTCAAGCCAGCGAGGTCAGCGATGTTCTCGCCTAGCGTAAGGTCTCCCTTGACGCATTGGGCAGGCTTCTCCCCCTGGGCGGGGAAAGGGCAGTAAGCCGCATATTGCGCGACCAGCTGATTGGTTGCGGCTTTGAACTTCGCCGCGTCGTCCGCGGTCCACCAATTCTTGAGCGCGCCGCTAGCGTCATATTGCGAGCCCTGGTCGTCGAAACCGTGGCTGATCTCATGACCGATGACCGCACCAATACCACCGTAGTTGATGGCGTCATCGGCGTTCGGATCGAAGAAGGGCGGCTGTAGAATGGCGGCCGGGAAGACGATCTCGTTGAGCACCGGGTTGTAGTAGGCATTGACGGTCATCGGCACCATCTCCCACTCATCCCGGTCCACCGGCTTACCGAGCTTGGCCAGCCGCCTGTCATATTCGAAGGCGGAAGCTCGGGCGTCATTCGCTACTGGGTTATCGGCGACGACGCTCAGCGCGCCATAGTCACGCCAATTCTTGGGATAGCCGATCTTCGGATTGTAGGTCGCTAGTTTGGCCTTCGCTTTGGCCTTGGTCTCGGGGCTCATCCAGGCGAGCGACTCGAGCCGCTGGCCCATGGCCACGAGCAGGTTCTTCACCAGCTCATCGGCGCGAGCTTTGGTGTCCGGCGTAAAGTGCTTGGAGACGTAGATCTTGCCGACCGCCTCTCCCATCGAGCCGGTGACCTCCTCGACGCCGCGCTTCCAGCGTTCCTTCAACTCGGGCGTGCCCGAGAGCGTGCGGCCATACATCTCGAAGTGAGCGTCCACGAAGCGCTTGGGCAAGAAGGGTGCAGTGCTGCTGATGAGGCGCACTGTCAGATAGTCTTTCCAAACAGCCACCGGCTCGCTCTTGATGAGCTTGGCCGTGCCGCCCACGGCCGACGGTTGATTGACGTTGACGTGCGTCTGCCCGGCCAGCCCTACGCCGGTGAGCCACTGCTTCCAATCGATGCCCGGCGCGAGCTTCTCGAGCTCCTCGACCGTTAGCTTGTTATAGGTTTTGACCGGATCTCGGTTCTCCACCTTCGTCCAATGTTGGAGGGCGAGCTTCTCCTCCAACGCATAAACAGCTGCGGCTCGGCGTTTGCCGTCCTTTTGCCCGGCGAGCGTAAAGACGGTCTCGAGGTACTTCTTGTAGCCTTCGCGAACCTTCTCGAATTGCTTGGCCTTGGCGTCGTACATGTCTCGGTCCGGCAGCCCCAAACCACCCTGGGCGACGTTGGCGATATGTTTCTCCGGCTCACGGTCATCCTGGGTGACGATCGTCGTCAGCGGGGAGCTGCGCATCAATCGCGAGTTGCGTGCAAAGGCGGAGACGAGCCCTGCGACGTCCCGAATGCCTACGATCGCATCGAGCTCGGGCTGAATCGGCGTGAGCCCACGCTTTTCGATGCCCTCCTCGTCCATGAAGGCTTTGTAGTAGTCGGCGACCTTGCGGCTCTCGGTGCCTGGCTCCCCAGAAGCGTTGAGAATGATCTCCTTGGTGCGCGCGTCACTCTGATCACTCAGGGCGGTGAACATCCCGTAGTTGGATTTGTCTGCAGGGATGGGCGTCTTCGCCTGCCAGGTGCCGTTGGCGTAGTTGTAGAAGTTGGCGCCCGGTGCCACCTGGCGATTCATCCCCGCGAGGTCGAATCCCCAGTCGCCGATCTCGGGCTTGCCTTTGGGCACGGCCGGCGGGGTTTGGGCCTGGGCTGAGCTGCTGCCGCTGCCCGCTGGAGGTACAGTGTTGGGCGCCGCTGCGGGACCACAGGATGCCAACAAGAATGTCGCTGCAATCAGTCGTTTCTGCACGCTTCTCTCCTTGGGCAGCTTCGTAGTGCGTTCGAGAGGCGCCCGCTAGCGTTCAGTGTGCTGCCGCTCACTACGTTGCAATCTATCGCCCAGCGGCTCGCGAGCTGGCTCACCGCCGGCGCTACAAAGCAAAACGGGCCTGCAGCTAACTGCAGGCCCGCGGTGCGCAATGTGTGAGGGAGCTCAGCCCGCCTTCTTCTCGGCGAGCTTTTGGATCCAACGGCCGTAGAGCCAGATGCCAATCGCTGAGCAAATTCCGATGATGCCCATGATGTACCAGACCATGCCGATGCTCGATCCATGCTGCGCATAGAGGGTCGCCGTGACCTCCCACTTGCTGCTGCCAGAGACCTCCACCAGCTTGCTGAAGGCCTCGCCTTGCGGCAACGCGTCCACAGCCGCCTGGTCCCAACCCTTCGTCAGCAAGGCCTGGCGCGAGAAAACCTCTTTGCTGGCCATCTTTTCGTAGAGCATGGGGCCAACCTTGCCCTCCACCGTCCAGCCGATCGCCAGCGGGATCTGCGAGAAGCCGAGGTACATGGCCTTCTTGTCCGCGGGGGCGAAGTTACCGATGAATTCACTGAACTTGGGGCTGGAGAGCATCTCGCCGACGCTGAAGATGCTGATAGCAAATACGCTCAGCCACCCAGCGGTGCTGTAGCCCGAGACGAAGAGCGCCACCGTGGCCATGAGGGTTCCGACGACCATGCTAGTGGTGGCGCGCATTTTACCGCTGAGTGCGCCGAACAAGAAGCAGGTCAGCATGATCAGGCCGGCGTTGAGGTTCAAGAGCCCTTCCGGCTGAATCTCGGTGCCTTGCTCATTCATGACGATGAAGAATTTGACGAAGGCGCTCTCCGTGCCACCGGTACCGAACAGCGTGCTGACGATCTCTCGGGTATCCACCCAGTCTTCCAAGTGTGCGGGAAGTACGTCAAAGAGCGCGTTGAACATGAACCAGAAGCCAGAGAAGATCAGCAGGTAGCTCCACACGTGCGGCTTGGACAGCTCTTTGAGCGACTCCAGCGCGAGGCTCTGCTTTTGGCCACCCTTGTTGCGGGCGATGCGCTCTTCTTTGCCCACTTCCTTGTAGGTAAGCAGCAAAAGGAAGTTCAGACAGATGATGGCGGCGCAGGCGTAGAACACGTTGCTCCAAGCCATCTTGCGCATCAAGCCGGCGATCAGCGGGCCAATGAAGCCACCGATGTTGACTGTCTGATAAAAGATGGCCCAGGCAACCGAGCTGTTTTCTCGCTTGGTGGATTTGACCAGCGTGCCTTGAATACCGGGTTTAAAGATGGCCGTTCCAAGCGCGAGCAACATGGCCCCGGCGAAGAAACCCCAGTAATTGGGGAAGATGCCCATTACCAAGTAGCCGCAGATCTTAACGACGGTACTGGCTGCGATGGTCTCTTTGTAGCCATAACGGTCGCTGAGGCCGCCGGTGAAGACCGGCACGAGGGACTGGACCAGCGCCCATGCCATCAAGATGGTCCCGAAGGTGTCCATCGTGATGCCGAGGCCTCCTTTGGAGACAGGGTCTTTGGCATAAAGCGTGGCTACGGCTTTGACCCCGTAGTAGGCCAATCGCTCGACCATCTCCATGCCGCCAACGATCCAAAACACGTAGCCAAGGCTGCCGATGGCGGCGACGAGGCCGAGCTGCTTGACGTCGGCGAGGGATTCACCCTCTGTGTTGGTGGCGTTTGATTGCGGGTTTTTGGGGGCGTTTTCGGGTTCGTTGGGGGTGCTCATGGGCTCTCGGAAGCGACCACGACCTAGGCTGTGGTCGCGGCACCGTACCTCGATCCGGCCGCTTTGAGCAGTCGATATCGTGCTGCTGCGCATCGCAACCGGCCAATGGTTGAGCCTCTTTCGGCCGGAGCTACAAGCGTCTAAGGAGCGCTGTGATGAGTAAGGGCCAGTTCGTAGCTTGGGGCGTCTACATTGCTTCGATTGCTTTCGGTTGCGCCGAGGAGGCGGACCCGGGAACGTCGGCGGGCGCAAGCAGTGAAGCCTCCGGAGGCACCGCTGGGAAGGGCGGTAGCGGCGCGGCCGAGGTAGGCGGAGCAGGTGGCCAGGCCTCGGTGGGCGGAATGGCGGGTATGGCTGAAGGCGGTACGGGTGGAGTTGGCGCGGCCGGCGGTGTTGGCGGAGAAGGCGCCGGCGGAATGGCCGCCTGTGATCCGGTCGCCTGCCAAACGGGGATCACCAGCATCGGACAAATGCCGGTGGGCTCGACCTTGCTCAACTTCGAGACCTGCACGGGCGCCTGTAGCTGCTGCAGTCCCGGCGGCGCGTACACTGACCCGATCGATAGCGCGTGCATAACCTGTTCGGTCGACGCACGGCTCGCGCTACTGGGTATTACGCGCACAGGCGGTTTAGGGACCTACTTTGTGGACTGCATTACCGGCAATCAGGACGCGCCGATTGAGAAAGCAGCCTTGTTCGCAGGGCAGAACGTGGTGGAGCTCGAGTTCACGCAAGGCGTTACCTTCGTCGGGTTCACCGCTTTGCCGAGCTCCAGTGATAGTCAACCCACCGTGACCTTCGAGGGCTACACGAGTGAGGGCGTGCTCACCGGGATTGATACCTTCGACTTTGTTACTCCCGGTGGGGATTGCGCCACCTCGAACCCTGCGGCGCGGTTCTTCGGCTTCCGAGCTTGTTGCGGCAGCATGACTCGGGCGGTGGTTACCTTTAGTGATCCCAACACCGCAATCGACTCACTCAGCTTTTTTTGAGCGGCTCGTCTTCGTCTTTGAGCCGGATCGGCCCGAACTTGCTCGGGTCGAACGCAACCGGCCGCTTGCTCTCATAGAACGCTCGGATTTGGTCCATGTCTTGTTTGACGTTACCCGTCATTGTCAGGGCAGGACCAACGCCTGCGCGCTTGCGAGCGAAATCCAAATAACCCGTCGCCACCGGGACGTTGGCGCCAAGGGCAATGCGATAAAAGCCGGACTTCCAGTGTTCGGCGCGCGAGCGGGTGCCCTCTGGCGGGATCGCCAGGATGAACTCCTCATGGCTCCGGAACTGCTCAATCATGCTGTCGACCATGTTGGTCGATCGCGAGCGATTGACCCCAACCCCTCCGGTGCGGCGAATGATGCCTCCCAATGGGCTCTTGACCCAGTCGTCCTTCACCATCCATTGCACGTTCAGCCCAACGCTCTGCGTGAGCAGTACGAGCAATAAGCCGTCCCAATTGCTGGTGTGCGGGAGCGCCAGCAATACGTACTTTTTCTCACGCGGCACCTCTCCCTCGAAGGACCAACCGAGCAGTGAGAGGGACTTCTGCGTGATGCTTTTGGATCTCACGGCGCCAAGAAAAGCACGTGTCGCGTGATCGCGCGCCTCTTTCTTGGGAGCCTGTCGCTGTGAGCCTTGGCTTGCGGCTTTCGTTGAGCCCAGCTCCGCGGCGGGGTAGGGTGGGCCACCATGAGCGACGTCACCATTTTCCACAATCCCAATTGAAACTCCTCGGTCAATGCGGTCCGCATTGCAGAACAGCTCGGCGTGGCAGCCACGATTGTGCTCTACATGAAGACGCCTCCAGACGCGGCGGCGCTAGAGGCTTTGCTCGACAAACTCGAGGACGCCCCTACGGCGCTCATCCGGCGAGATAGTCTGTTCAAGAAGCTCGGTCTGACGGAAGCGGAGGTCGCTACGCGCGAACAAGTGGTGGCGTTGCTGGTGAAGCACAAGGCGCTACTGCAGCGTCCTGTCGTTGCCACCAAGGACAAAGCGGTGGTGGGGCGACCCAAAGAACGAGTCGAGGCGCTGCTGTCGCCTCTGGTTCGTCGCTAGTTGTTGACGAAGTGTGAGGCTCGTTGCGAGGAATAGAGTCGACTCGATCCGGACAATAACGTAGCCAGCCCGCACACAATCGCGGCGTGCGGCAAGATGTTCACTCCGAACAGCTCGGCGGCCATGATCGAAAGAGCGAGCGGCGCCTTGGCCGACGCCGCGAACACAGCCGCCAAGCCTACCGCGGCACCCAAGCCGATAGGGATACCGAGCAAGTGTGCGAGCAAGCTACCGAGGCTCGCGCCGATGCAGAACAGCGGCGTGACCTCCCCGCCTTGGAAGCCCGAGGCTACCGTTATTGCGGTAAAAACAATCTTTAGTAGGAATACCTCGGGCGCTTGGCCTGCGCCTTGGAACAACTCCAAAATCACCGGGATACCCAGCCCGAGGTAGCGGGCGTCACCCAGTAACTGCCAAAGGCCAAGCACCGCGACGCCGCCGACCATCATGCGCAGCTCGAGGCGGGGGAAAAGCCTCTCGAAGAGCTTCTTTAGCCTCGCAATGAGTTGAGTGAACAGCACACTAGCGCCCGCGCAACCCGCACCGAAGAGCAGCCACTTACCGGCTAGCTCCAAGCTGAGCGGCAACGTGCTCGTGGCTGGGTAAGGAGTATGCTCGATACCAAGTGCGCGGGTGGTAAGGTCCCCAACGAGCGCTGCGAGCAGTGAAGAACCAGCGGCACCAAGCTCGATCCGTCTTTTCCCGAGCACTTCCACCCCGAAGATTGCGCCCGCTAGTGGTGTGCCGAACACCGCCCCAAAGCCGCCCGCGATGCCGGCAGAAAGCAGCTGGCGCCGCTCATCGCGATTCAGGCGAAAGCGATGGGCGAGCCAATCCGCCGAGCTTGCACCCATTTGAACCGCCGTCCCCTCGCGTCCGGCACTCCCGCCAAATAGATGCGTAAAAACAGTAGCTATGAGCACCATAGGGGCCATTCGCGTTGGCAGCTGCGGCCCATCGTCATAGACGGTCTCCAGCACGAGGTTGGTTCCTCGGCCTACGGTCTTCCCTAGTCTTCGATAAACCCACCCCAGGCACAGGCCCGCGGCTGGTAAGCCGAACACGAGCCATTCGTGTTGCACACGCGTCTCTGTCGCGCGATCCAGCAGCCAGAGAAAGAGCGCCGAGGAAAGCCCACAAAGGACGCCGACGAGGCCTGCTACGAACGCGCTTCGCGCGAGGCGCGCTCCCGACAACCTTGCTTGCTCAGGCCCACGCTGGTTCATGCGCAAAGGAAGCGAGTTGCGCGAAGGCCTTCATTGAGCATGGCGTACGCTAGCGGAACTCTATCAGGGCCGAGTGTCTTCTCGCGCACGCAACCTCGCAAGTTGGAGTCGCTGGCTGGAGCTCCTGACTCACCACCGCGGCTTTTATCCCGCCGTGACATGCCGCCATCGCTTGAGAGCTTCGACGGGCTGGCGACGAACTGCGACGATGTGGAAGGGGCTTGCTGCTGACAGCGGTTTCGCCCACGCTGGCAACATGCTCACCCAAGGAGCCGCCATGAGGATCGCCGAGAGCGCTGCAGGCTGGTTGCGGCGGCGAGACCCAAAGGCTTGGCTGACGCTCGCAATTGTCGTGTTGACGGATGATGGCCAAAGCCACCACGTGGTACCTCGGGTAGAGGCCGTGAACATGTTGGAGAAAGCTCGGGCGAAGGCCTCGCAGGCGAAGTTCAAGGAGCTCGAGCGCGATCTCGCGGTTGGGATCGATTTGGTGAAAGCCGCAGCTCCGATCGAAGTGCCGGTGGTGGCCTTCTTCGAACGCGAGGATCGCCCCATTGAGACTGGGGTCATCACCCTGAGACTCCCCACGCCCGGAAGTAAACGTCCTCGAGGTGAAGCATGAACAAGGAGCAATTCTGGAAGCTCATCGAAGAGCACGTCGAGCGTGAAGGAGATGAGCTGCACGTTGAAGCGCTGGAGAGCGCCTTGGCTCAGCTTCCGCTCACCGAGATCGTCGACTTCGACAAGATCTTCCAAGAGCGGCATGTCGAGTCCTACAGTTGGCGGCTTTGGGGCGCTGCGTACCTCATCAACGATGGCTGCTCCGAAGACGAGTTCGACGAGTTCCGCGCGTGGCTGATCGGCGCCGGGCGCCAGGTGTACGAGCGTGCGCTCAAAGACCCCGACTCCCTAGCATCGGTGGCGGCGGAGAGCGGTGAGCTCCTCTCGGAGGACCTGTTGTTTGTCGCGTCGGAGGCCTACGCGGGCGCCTCTGACGGTGAAGAGCTTCCTCAAGTTGAACTTTCCTATCCGGAGGTTGAAGAGAGTTGGGAGTTTGACGACGAGGAAGAGATGCGACGCCGCTATCCCAAGTTGGCTGCTCGCTACCTCGATGGCTGAGCGGCTCCGTTAAAGGTACCGGTCAGCGTCGCAGCGCTCGAGTCGATAGTGCCATAAAAGCCCCTCGTCTGGGTCGACCTGCTCGCCAATGCGCTGTAAGCCCAGTTTTTCCAGCACCCTCGTGGACGGGCCGGGGATCGGCCTCGTACGAGCCTCTACCGCGACCACGCTCGGGTGGCGAAAGGCTCGTCGCACCAACTCCTTCGCGCCCTCGGTGGCCAAGCCTCGGCCACGGTAAGCCGGCGCAATACCGTAGCCAAACTCGACAATCCCGCATTCCGGGGCACCAGTAAAGCCCCCCATGCCGATCAGCGTGCGTGGGGCCGCGAGTAGAAATAGCGTTGTGCCCCAAGCTGGGTCTGTCTCGCCTGCTCGCTCATCTTCCCATAGCCGCTGCAGAGCACCTGGAAACGCGGTCCATTCGTCCGCCACCGTTGCGGCAAGCAGCGCCTCGAGCTCAGCGGTCCCTTGCATTGCAGCGGCCAGTATCGCGGGCGTAGCTGGAAGAAAGCAGAGTCGCTCGCTCAAGGCTCGTCGATCATCCTGGGCTGCTCTTGGATCGCCGAGGCTTGTCCGCTGAGGGCAGCAGAGCCATCGATACCCCAGCAGAAGAGGCGGCCTGCTCCAGTTAGACCACAAACTTCGTCATCTCCGCTCGAGAGTTGTACCCAATTACTAGCGCCGTCGAGGGCGAATGGCAGACTGGTAGGGTTGGGAAACGTGCCCAAGGTGTCGTTCAGCAGGAGCTCCTGATTGGCGTTGGAGCCCCAACCAAGCAAGTCGCCGCTCGAGGTGATCGCGAAGGTTGACCCAGCATAGGCTGGCGCCACGGTAGCGATCACTGGCGTCATCGCCTGCATTGGTGCGGCGATGCTCCCTGCCTCAGGGCTCGCCTGTTTTACGTTGTTTTGGCCCCAACAATAAGCTGCTCCGGCGCTGCTGTTCGCGCAAGTGTGGTTAGCCCCCGCCTGTACAGAAGTGAGCTGTACGCCAATTGGGAGCGGCACGAGCTGCGGGCTCTGAATGCTATTCGGCGCATTGGAGCCGATCTCGCCGTTCGCATTTTCACCCCAACAATAGGCCAATTGGTCAGCGCCGCTCACGTAGCACAGATGCCCTCCACGAGCGGCAAACGACGATATCGTCTGTGGAATGGTTACTGCGTTAGGAGGTTCTGTGGTTGCGGAGGAGGCGCCAGCTTTGCGTCCCCAACAATAGAGTTGATCACCCACCATACTGGACGCTGCTGCGCAGGTGAAAACGTCAGAGGCCTCGAGCCTATTGAACGCCAGGGCTGGCAAGCCAACTACCGGCGTCGGCGTTGGCCCGCCCGGTGAAGCCTGAAGACTGCCGTTATCCCCCCAGCACAGCACCTGGCCGTTCGTGGTCAATCCGCAGCTATGGTTGGCGGCGACGACGACCTTGCTGAAGTTGGTGCCCGGCGCGACCAACGTTGGTTCCTCCCGACTCAGCAAGTCCCCAGTCCCTAGTCGGTTCCTAAAGCCGCTACCCCAACAGTAGAGCGGCGAACTCGCGCCGGCTTCGGCGACGGCGCAAATGTGATTGGGCCCAACGTTGACGTCTTTGAAGCCAGTGACTCCGCTTGGGGGCAGCACCTCACGAGGCAGCCCCGGATTGACCGTGCCGACCCCGAGCGCGCCAGTCTCCGCACCCCAACAAGAGGCGGCTCCCTCGCTATCGAGACTGCACGCATAACGCGTATTCAGGCTCAATTGGGTATGGGAGCCTGTCAGTAGGACTGGGGTCTCTATGTCGTCTTGCAAAGGGGCATCCGCGCCCAGTTGCCCTAGGCCGCCGTTCCCGATGCAACGCGGACCGCCGGAGTCGAGAGCGCAAACGGCTGACCCACCAGCAGAAATCGCATCGGGTGATTCGAGCGTCAAAAGGGGTGAGGTAACCGTAACGGAAGGAACACCGGGCATGTTGGTGCCCCAGCAATAGACCTCGAAGTTGTTGGTTACCCCACAGGAGAAGTCGGCTCCGGTAACCACGTTGGCCCAGGTCTGATCGATCGGCGGTGCAATGGTGACAGCCAGTTCAGGTGAGAAGTCAGCGGTGCTGGCGCTGCTCACCTGCTTTGCGTTGTTGCGCCCCCAGCACTGAAGCACGCCCGAGTTGCGAAGGGCACAGGTGTGATCCCCTTTGGTCGATACGATCGAGATGTCGTCGGCTCCCCCTGGAAGTGCCGGCTGGATCGGCGTTGGCTCTGAGCCTTGTGAACCCGCAGATACCTGTTTTGAACCGTTATTGCCCCAACAGTAGAGCTGATCACCCTCGGTTAGTGCACAGGCGTGATTCTGCCCGGTTTCGACTAATCGAAAGAGTACGCTGCGCGGGGCGCTGATCGGCGCAGCCGTTGGAGATGCCGTACCAGTGGTACCTCTGCCTAGTTGGCCCACGCCGTTGCGGCCCCAACAGAGCACATTCGAGTTCGTGTCAGGTACATCTGCGAGGCCGCAGTTGTAGTTTGCGCCGGCGCTGATCGAAGACAGAACGACCCCGCTTAGTTCATTGACTACTTTGTAGTCGTCATCGAGCGTCGTGTCGACGTCGAGCCCCATAATCGAATATTGATTGCGCCCCCAGCAGCGAACCCTGCCGCTCTCCGTCCGCGCGCAAGCGTGCTCGAGCCCGGTGACGATCTGGGCGTAGACGGAGACGCAGCCCTCGTCTACGGCGCTGTGCTTCACTGTCTCCGGTATACATTCGCAAGACGCTATAGCCCCGTTTACCACACAGACTTCGTTCTTCTGGCAAGGCAGAAGACATCCGGGCGCGCTACCTCCCATGCCCCCGCCGCCGGCAGCCGCGCCGCCAGCAGCGGCACCGCCCGCACTCGCACCTCCAGCCGTCGTGCTGCTTCCTCCGGCCGCGAGGCTGCCGCTCAAGCCTCCGTCTTCATAGCCGCTGAGATCTCTGCAGCTGCACGCTGCCTCGAACAGGACTGCAGCGATCAAGGCAGAGTGAGCGAGCGGTTTCATTGCTGGATTGTGAGCAGCAGAAGCCCACCCTCAATTTGAGTTGATGGCCCGAGCAGAGCAGCGCTGAGCGCTGGCGCTTCCGCATCCGCCCCTGTGAAGCCCCAGACGCTGAAGAGTACGGTCGCAGCGACAGCAAGCGAGGCGCTCGACGCTAATGCGATGTCAGCCCCGAGATAGAGGCCTCGCACGCTATCAACGTCGTCGCTAGCGCAGGTTGGTTTGCAGCCGTCGAGCTCCGCCTCTTGGGCTAACCCGCTACCCCCTAATCCAGCGAAAAAGCCGACCGCTAAGAGGGCTGCTCCGCCGGTGACGCCACCTGCGATCAAGAGCGGCGAAAGTGGCTTCGGTTGTTCGATCTGCTCCGGAAGGACCACGACGACCCTGCGCAGCTTCTCGCCTTCACCGAGCGTCACCATCACTGACTCCTCTTGGTTGCCGATTCGCACAGCAATGCGATGGTCTCCCGGATCCGTCGTGATTACGTCGCCGAGCGGCGATTCTGAGGGCACTCCGTCTACGAGGATGATGCCCTCATAGGCGTCAGCGCGGCCAACCTTGGCCCTAACGATGAAGGTTGGTAGGCCGGCCTCGACCTCCTTCTTCCACGTCGCGCAGTCTGCCTGTGCCACCCTTGGGCAACTAACCTGCGAGCATACATTCAAGTGCATTAGCGCCTCGAGAGAAGCGCCTGACCTCCGTGCACGTTGGGCGTCTTCATAGGCGCGAGCGCACACACTGGCGTCATCAACAGCCTGTGCGCGCGCGTTTTGATTGACGCTTAGCGCGAGCAAAACCGCGATCGACGTCGGAACGGCCCTGCGCAGGTTCACTCGGTGCAGCCTTGGGGTTCTAGTCGCCATAGGCCATCCGCACCGAGCCTCTTTTCGCAAGCGACAGGCGACGGAGTGTCCGTTGCGGATCCGCTGGCTGTAGCGGTCGGCTCGCGCCGTGGAGCTTGCGCAGTTGGCTTCGGGTTCGCACTGGCGACGGCACTGGGAGTGGCCGTTTGGGTGGCGACTTGCGTCGGTTGGTCGACGGGCTCGACGCGGGGAGAGGGCTCGAGGGGCGCAGCGCCGCTGGGAATTGTTGCACGTGCGCTGGCCGCTTGCACGACGATTGGTGGAGCGGCAGGAGGCGCGCGTAAGGAGTTTGCAGCGAGCGATACGACCGTCGCGATGGCCGCGCCAGCCGTTAACAGCAGGAGCCCTGCTGGCCAACGCCGCAAGCTCTCCCTGCGCGACGGGCCCGTCACGTTCGCGCTTGAGACTTCTTCGGGATCGGGTTGGCCGGCTCCAAGGGCAGCCGCGGGGAGCCCAGCGTTGGCTTGCTCGATGCGAGCGACGAGCTGAGCCTTTGCATGCAGCGAGGGGCCCGCGAGTCCTTCGACCCAGCTCCCGATTTGTGTTGGCGTCGCAAAGGGCTGCACGCGCTCGAGCCACTGCGCGAACTCCCGTGCGCTTTGTAACCGTTGGGCTGGGTTGCGGGCCAAGGCGCGCAACAGAACCGTCTCGAGCTCCGGTGAGAGTTGCGGAGCTACCTCCCGCAGCTTGGGGATCGGGCCGTTCGCCACGTTGAGGATGGTCTGCGCTTCATTGCTGCCGAGGAAGAGCCGCCGCCCGGTGAGTAGCTCCCACAGTACAGTGCCTGCCGCGAAGATGTCGGTGCGATGATCCACCGGCTGGCCCGCAACTTGTTCAGGAGACATGTAAGCGAGCTTGCCCTTGAGCAAGCCTGCCTCGGTCGTGCTGCTCAATCGGTTCCGGGCTTTGGCCACGCCAAAGTCGAGTAGCCGCGGGTGCCCATCTCGACCGACGATCACGTTTTGCGGGGAGACGTCGCGATGCACGATGCAGAGCTGCTCGCCTCGTTCACTCACGGCCTCATGAGCTGCTTGGAGACCATGCAGCATTCCGCTCACCAGCGCACAAGCAATGGCCGGCGGGATCGGCGCTGCAATCGTCTCAGCGAGCCGCGCAAGGGATTCCCCAGCGACGTACTCCATGACGACGAAGACCTCGCCGTCAACCTGCACCGTGTCCAGGCAGCCAACCACGTTGGGGTGTTGGATGCGCGAGACGAGCCGCGCCTCATCGATCAAGCTGCGCAGGATCTCCTCGGATTGCGCAAACTGCTCGCGCAAGCGCTTGATCGCCACGATGCGGCCGAAGCCTCCTTCACCGATGAGGCGGCCGAAGTGCACCGTGGCCATTCCCCCGGAGGCGATCGGCCCGAACATCAGGTAACGCCCAACCCGACGCGGTGCCTCGGTTTGATTCAGCTCTGGCGCCCCGCTCACGGCCCCGAGTGTACGGCGCACGGCTTGCGCCTCCAAGGCTGAAGTCCGGCTAGAACACGAAGAACGCGCTCCTCGGAGATCGGGTCTCACCGTTGCGAGTAAGCAGGTAGCCTGGGGGTGTGATGCACAAGGTAGCGGTGGCAGCGTTGTTGCTGCTGGGATGCGAGAGCGCGACCAGTGGCGTCGGTGGTAGTTCGCCAAGCGGCACGGGAGGTCAGGCCGGTGCGACAACCAGCTCTACGGGCGGTCAAGGCGGCATGGCGCTGACCTCGAGCTCGAGCGGCGGCGGTGAGGGAGCCGCGGGCGGCGGAGCCGTTTTGTCAAACGTTCACCTCGTAGGTCGCTACGATGTAGAGACCTCCTCCTCGCCCCGCGCGACCTGGTCGGGTGCAAGTGCCCTCGCCACGATGATGGGGCCCTCCGCCGCGGTACGTCTTTCAGCTCCAGCCGGCTTGTGGTTCGAGATCGTGATCGACGGGCAATCCGTTGGGCGCTTCGAGACGGTGGCTGGAGAGGCGACCTATCCGCTGGCGGAGGCGTTGCCTAGCGGCCCCCATACGGTCGAGATTTCTCGCCGCAATGAAGGGTTCTTTGGCATCCATGAGTTCCTCGGCTTCGAGCCGGCGAGCGCGATTGTAATGAGCCCATCGCCCTACAAGGTTCAGCTCGAGTTTATCGGTGATTCGCTGACCTGCGGCTACGGCATCGAGGGCGCTAGCGCAAACTGCAGCTTCTCTGGCGCGACCGAGTCCGCCTATTCCTCCTATGCACTCGTCGCAGCTCGAGAGCTTTCAGCTGCGGCTCACCTAATTTGCTATTCAGGGAAAGGCGTTCATCAGAATTATGGCGGAAACACCGGCGAGATGATGCCGGAGCTTTATCCACGGACGCTGACGGGAAATGCCACTCCCGTCTGGGCGCCCGAGCAGTTTGCCGCAGAGGTCGTAGTTATCAATCTAGGGACGAATGACTTCTCCGCAGCGCTCGATGAGTCGGCGTTCGTGGAGGACTACGTTGCGTTGCTCAACACCGCGCGCGCGCGCCACCCGCAGTCCTACCTGCTCGGTATCACCTGGGCTCACTGGGGAGCTTCGAAGGAAGCCTTGGTGGAGGATGCCTTCGCCGCACTCGCGGACGGTAACTCAGGCACGCTCGGCTTTGCGATCGATCCGGCGGATGGGCTTGGTTGTGATTACCACACCAACGTCGTTACGAATCAAAAGCTGGGTCTACTCTTGGCCAGCACTCTGCAGCAGCGCCTAGGTCTCTAGCGGCTCGTTCTGGGAGCTAGTCGTCCTCGTCCTTTTTCTTCTTCTTGCGTTTGTCCTTCTCCTTCTTCTTGTCCTTGCCAGGCTTGCCGGTGGGCGGCGGCTGCTTCGAGGGGGCCATCTCGCTCGGTTCCGATGGCGGTACCCAAGCTTCGGCGCTCGGGCGGGCGCTCGCGCGTGACGCAGCGGGCTCTTCGCTTTCTTCGGATTCGACGCGCTCACTCGCCGACTCGCTAGTGGCCCAGCTGGCGGAGATTCCGACCCATAACAGCAGCGGAAGTAGTGCAGCTGCGAGTCCGCCGGCGACGATCCATACGACAGCCCGTCGACGTGGGTTCTGAGGCTTCGCTTCGACAGCCGCCAACGTCGGGGCAAACTCTGCTTGGTGGCGCACGCTCGAATGAGCGCTCACCGCGGCAATGATTTGCGGGCCTTGTTGCGCGGCCCCCATCCATTGTTGCAGCGCGTCCCGCAAAGCGTCTGCATCCGGGAACCGCTGCGCGGCATCAAAGGCCAAGGCCTTATCAACGATGCCTGCGAGTTGGGGGCTCACCTGGGGAGCAACTGAGGCTAGCGGCGGGGCCGGTGTGGTACCCATCTTGATGAGCAGCTCGGCGTCGGAGGCTGCTTCATGTAACCGGCGTTGGCTCAGCAGTCGGAACATGCATGCTCCTACTGCGAATATGTCGGCACGCCCGTCGATGGAGCGACCCTGGATCTGCTCGGGGGACATATAGGAGGTCGTACCGAGCATTGCCCCGGTGCGAGTGTGAATGCCCTCTCCGCCTTCGCGCATGCGCGCAATGCCGAAATCGAGCACGAGCGTGCGCCCATCGGTGCAGGCAAAGAGGTTATCGAGCTTGATGTCGCGATGAACGATCCCCATGCGATGGGCGGCCGACAATACGTCGAGCACGGGTAACATGAGGTCGATCACCTCACGCTCGGTCGAAGGTCCGCGCTGGTTGCGATCGGCCAGTGATTCGCCTTCGAGCAGCTCCATCGCAAGGAGCGGTCTGCCGTCCTCCGTCGTATCCAGATCGTGGATTTTGGCGGTGCCGGGGTGACCCAGCTTGTTGACCGCCATGGCCTCCTGCTCGAAGCGGGCGCGCAGCTCCTTGGAGACCGCGACATGTGCGTGCAGGATTTTGAGCGCATCGCGCCGTCCCATGCGGTGGGTTGCGGCGTAGACGGCCGCCATACCGCCGATGCCGATGAGCTGGTCGACCTTCCATTTGCCGCGAATCGATGTCCCGATTCGCTTGCGACAGCGCTCCACCTCTTCGGCGTCTTCACCCATCATAGGTTCTCGGCCAAGCGAATGAGGTGCAGGTCTCTACGTAGGGAGGCCACGTCTTGGTAGCGGTTCTCCTTCGCCTTGCGCAAGCAGCGGTCCACCACGCTAATGAGCAATGAAGGAACCTTCACGCCGGAGCTAGCAAGCGACGGGGCCTCTTGGGTTGCTGCTGCGATCAGCAAGGCCGCATCGCTGAGGCCAGCGTGCAACGGGCGCCCGCTAAGCGCGTGAAAGAGCGTTGCACCAAGCCCGTAGATATCTGTGCGGCCATCTACCTCATTGACCCGGCCCAGCGCCTGCTCGGGCGCCATATAGTTACCGCTGCCGATCACGGTACCGGTTTTGGTCTTTACTCGCTCGGGTAGCGCCATCCCGTCTGGGAGTCCGCCGAGCAAGCGTGCGACGCCAAAGTCCAATAACTTTACCTCCCCGGTTTTGAGCAACACGATGTTCTCGGGTTTGATGTCGCGGTGGATAATGCCGTGGGAGTGGGCCACCACCAGCACGTCAAGCACTACCTCGGCAACTCGAAGCGCGTTGGCCGGGAGCATCACGCCATACTGATTAATCGCGTCAAACAAGGTTTGGCCGTCAAGGAACTCCATCGCAAGATAGGCGCCGCCTTCAGGCGTGCTTCCGGCCTCGAACACCTGCGGCAGACCGCGGCACAGTGGGGCCACCAAGGCCAACGCACTTCCGATTGGACCTTCGAGCAAAAAGCGAGACCTGATCTCACCGATCTCCGCCCAATACGGATGCAGCACCTTCACCGCCGCGAGCACGCCGTCACCGCGGCGGCCCGCGTAAACACTGGCCATGCCGCCAACGCCGAGCAGCCGTTCGAGTCGCCACACTCCAACAGCCGTCCCAATGCGCGCACGGGCAAGTTCCTCCTCGGCGTCCATGGCAGCTAGAGCTATCACAGACCGGTCTGTGCGCGAGGCCTCGCCTCGCCCTACGCGCTCAAGACCTACTGGTAGGCAGGCCGGCGACCAACCAAGCGTCGAGCCCACCCGCCACGCTCTTCACGTTTCTGTAGCCCTGCGCCTTGAGTAGCAGCATTCCATGGAGCGAGCGCTCACCCACCTTGCACACCGTCAGGATCTGCGTGTCTTTGTCCTCCGATAATAGCGCGGGCTCACCCTTCGCGAGCTCGGCCAGCGGGATATTGAGCGCTCCTCGAGGGTGCTGCTTTTCGTACTCCTCGAGCGAGCGCACATCCACTAACGAGCTATTGCGCGTCTGTTCGAGAAACGTGTGTGCAGCTTGGGCGTCGAGGACGTCGCCAGACTTTCGCGCCAAGTCGATGATCGAGGCGAGCGGCCCCGCCAGCGAGGCTTGCTGCGGCTTGCCCGGGAAAAGCGAGGGCAGGTGCTTGCGAATGGAGGACGAATACTTGAACGCGTCATCGCAGAAGATCACCACGGCGACCACCCCAGGCTCGTCCGGAATGGTACGTAAAGCGCCAGCCAAGCCCATCCCCGAGCTGGGCCCAGCGATGATGCTCTCCTCCTGGTTCAGCCTTCTGCACATCTCATAAGCATCGGCGTTTGATACTTCGACCAAGCCGTCATACTCGGCTGGAGCAAAGATGGCCGTCTGCTCGAGTTGTTTGAGCGCGCGCACCCCTGGGATGTCGTGCCCAGCTGCAGGGTGAACGCCGTAGACCTTCACGCTGCTGTCTTGCTGTTTGAGAAACCTGCCCGTGCCGGTCACCGTGCCGCAGGTCCCCAGGCTGGCGAAGAAGTGAGTGATCTCCCCGCCGGTTTGGCGCCAGATCTCGGGCCCCGTGGTGCGGAAGTGTGCCTCCGGGTTGGCCGGGTTCTTGTACTGATTGAGGTGGAAGCTGCCCTGCTCGTTGCCCAGCTCTGCAGCTTTGGCGATCGCTCCCTCCGGGGCCCCCGGTGCAGGACACAAGTCGTCCTCCAACTCGAATAGCTGCGTACCGAACAAGCGCAACGAGTCACGCTTCTCCTGCGGCACCTTATTGGAGACCGTGGCGGTAAAGCGGTAGCCCTTCGCGTTGGCGATCATCGCCAGCGCCATACCGGTGTTGCCGGAGGTGGGCTCGACGAGCCGCGTATCCGGCCCGAGTTGGCCGCGCGCCTCCGCGTCGAGCACGAGGTTTGCGGCCACTCGGTCCTTCACCGCGCCGAATGGGTTGAACCACTCGAGTTTGCCGTAAACGACAGCGTGCTTGAAGTTGACTACGCGGTTGAGCCGCACCAACGGGGTAGGGTTGTCCACGTTGGCAGCGAGCTCGAGGATGTTGGAGTAGACGCGCCTCTGATGGTCCATGGTCAAGAACGACGATGGCACAACTGGGCCGTCTGTTGTAGAGGATATGTGTCCTATATGTAAGAGTAGGCCTCAGTCGATACCCAAGCTGCGTTTGACCCGGCTGCGTAGCAGCGGCACCGGCGGTGCCCCGTGTGAGAGCAGCGCGTCGTGGAACTTGCGGGCATCGTAGTTCGCGCCGAGGGCCGCCTTGACCTCCTCGCGTAGCTTGAGGATCTGCAGCTTGCCGAGCGTGTAGGCGAAGTAGCCCGGATCAAAGGTCCCGCGCAGCGCCTGTTGCTTGGCCGTCGCACGGTCCTGAAAGCAGTCATTGACGAAGCGGTCTTCAGCCTGCGCCAGCGTCATCCCCTTGGTGTGGAGGCCAATCGACGCGACGAAGCGACAATTGCGAAGAAGCGCGTCGCCCAATTGACCAAGTCGCACCTCGGGCGTGTCGCCACCGAACCCTTCCTCCACCATCAGCTGCTCGGTGTAGTGAGCCCAGCCCTCCACAAAGGAGTAGCTGCCCAGCATTTGCTGCGCCCTCGTCGGGGCGCGACGAATCCACTGACCGTGCAAGAAGTGACCGGGGAATACCTCATGAACGCTGGTGGCGAGCAAGGTGCCGTGGGACATGACGTAGTCGTCTTGCTCTTGTTGCGGCCAGCTCGGGTTGGGCAGAGTAATGTAGTAGTAAGCCGCTAGGTCCGGCCGGTCGAACGGACCTGGGCCATCAAGAAAGGCGCTATTCCACTGCATGAATGGCGGGGTCTCTTTGACCTCGATCTTGCCGTCGGGCCGGAGCGTGACCAGGCCCTTTTGCTCGAGAAATGCCTTGGCGTCGAAGGTGAGGCGAGTAGCGGTTTGTAGCAACTCTGAGACCTTCGGCTTGGTCTCTTTGGCTTTGCCGCGCAGCTCTTGATAGGCGGCCTTGTTACGCTGCAGATCGGCTTCGGCCATCTGCTCAAACTCGGCGAGTGGCAGCTCGAGCGCCTCTTGCACTGCTAATAGGCGTTGGTACTTCTCCACCCCCATTGCGTAGCTCTGGTCTGCTCGAGGCAACTCAACTTGCTCGAGGTGGTCGGCGACCGCGGTGGCCTCGCGAGCGAGTGCTTGCACCGACGCGATGGCGTCGGCCTTGAGCTTTGGGTCTTCGACTGGCTGGAGCAGCTTCACCACGTCACCGCCCAAGTACTCGGCGTAGCCGCGATAGATACCTATGTCGGTCTTGACGAAGGACTCGGGCAGCGGACCTTTGAGGTTCTTCTTGATGTGAGCCGTCTGCGGAAGCGCAGCCTGCACATGCGCGAGCAGTCGCGCTGCGCGCACGTCCAAAGGGGCATAGTCGCGGGTCAGGTAGCTCTCGACGCTAAACAATTCATCGTAAAACTGAGGTCGGCGCTGCCAGCTCTTGAGCTCCTGGAGTTGAAAGAGCTCTTCGGCGACGGCCAGCCGAAGTAGCTCGAGGTCCAGCTGACCGTTGCTATCCAGTTGCTTCGGATCCAATGCCGCGAGGTCCGAGTTGGCCTTCTCGAGCAAGGCGATGCGGGTCTTGATGCCGGCCTCGGAGTAATCCCCGACCTTGCCGTCGAACTGCTCACGGAGCCCAAGACTGCGTCCCACTGCCGGTTTTTGCACAACGGCCGTGAGCACTTGCTCGAGGTTGGTCACCTGAGCTGTTTGAGCGGTAGGGACGTTCTGCGGAGCGGAAGGCGCACACGAAGAGAGCAGAGCCGCGCCAAGGAGCCAAACGATTCGCATGGCTCGCTGTAGTCCAGGCGGTGCAGCCGCGCCAAGTCAAAGCTCCACGGCCAATCTGGGCTACTCGCTAGTTCGGTACCAGGGGCGCACATCAACCGCGAGCATTCCGGCCCGGCGAAGGGCCTCGAGGCCGAGCTCGGCGTCTTCGAAGCCGACGCAGTGCGCGGGAGCCACGCCGATTCGCCGAGCCGCCTCGAGAAAGACGTCGGGGGCGGGCTTGTGACGTACGGTGTCCTCGGCGCAAACGATGGCGTCGAACCAATCGAGGATGCCAAGGGCGTCCAACGTCTTTTGCACGACCGTTCGCTGCCCTCCGCTTGCGACGGCGAGCGGGAGCTTGCCGCGATAGTTTGCGGCGACCTGCACGACGGCCTCCACCGGAGCGACCTGCGCCAGTTGCAGCAGATAGTAATGCTCCTTCTCTTGGACCATCTGCGCTTCATCCTCGAGGACGACCGCTTGTTCACGAGCCAACAGACGAATGATGTTCTCGGTGGGGATGCCCGCGAGCTCATAGAACTGCTGCAGCGAGAAGGTCAACCCGTGCTGGCTGAGCATTTGCGACCAGGAAAGGTAGTGTGCCGGCATGGTGTCCGCGAGGGTCCCGTCGCAGTCGAAGATCAAGCCTCGGCAACCGTCAGGGGCGTAAAAGCTCAGGCTGCTCTCTCGCTCTTCCACGCGACTCAGTTCTCCATCAATTCGAGCACCACGCGGCCCCGATCACCCTCGGCGCCACGCTCTACCTCGGTGACGCGATACGTCTTGCCGCCGATCACGAGGTCATCCCCCTCGGAGATGAGGTGTTTCTGAATCGTCTTGCTGGCGGTGTCATGGACGAGCAGCGTCGCAAACTCGATCGAGACACGTTTGCCTTTGCGAAACTGCTTCGTCTCGGTGACGGCGCTCACGCCGACAGGAATGTTGCCGATCTTGTCATTGGTGAGCTCTCTCAAGATAATCTCGCTGCCGCCTGCGCCGCAGCTGGTGACGAGTAGAAGGGCCAACAATCGAAGCATGAGGGCAACGCTACTACGGATGGGGGATCGCGCAGAAAGTTTGGGTGCCCCCTATCGTATAGGCCTTAGGCTTGGGTGCGGAGTCGCGCTTGCGGCGCTGCTCGGCTGCAATGCGGCTCCGAGCTCTCCGAGCGGCGACGCTCAGGGCGTCATGCCTCCGACTGCTAAGCGCGTGGACGTCGACGCCGCCGCCAGCGCGCGGGTTAGCGCAAGCGCAAGCGCTATGGTCGAAATGGCTCCCCCGAACGAGCCGGAGCGTCCACCGTGTGCCAACGCTCACGAGCCGCTAATCGACAATAAGGACGAATTCTTCTTGCCTACTGCGCAGCCCGCTGACGTTTCCGTCGATGGTCAGTCGCTCGAGCGATTGAGCGCCGCGGCTCGTACGGCGCAGTCGGATTCGCTGATTGTGATCAAAGACCACCGTGTGGTGCTCAATCGTCGATTTGGCTCGGCGCCAGGGCCGATCGAGACCCGCTCGGCGACCAAAGGGATCGCCGCGGTGGCCGTGTTAGCGCTGATCGCCGACGGGAAGATCCGTTCGTTGGATGAGCCGCTAGCGACCTTTTTTCCGGAGTTCGGCTCGGGGCCCAAACGCGATATCACCCTTCGTCAGGTGATGAATCACAGCTCGGGGCTCCGTCACGCGGCAACCAACGCTGACGCGCTCAACGCGCAGTCCGACCGCTTGGCGTACGCTCGAGCGTTGCCCGTGAGTACAGCTCCGGGGACGACATTCTCTTATAGCAATGAGGCTACTCAGCTATTGACCGGCGTCATCGCGATAGCCTCCGGCGAGGCCACCGAGGAGTACGTCAAACGACGCCTGTTTTCGCCGCTCGGTATTGTCAATTATCGTTGGAAACGCGACCGATCAGGTGCGGTCCAGACTTATTATGGTTTGGAACTCGAGGCTCAGGACCTCGCGCGGATAGGGCTTTTGTTAGCCGACGGTGGTGTGTTCGCGGGCAAGCGGGTTCTGCCGGAAGACCTCGTCGCGCAGCTTTTCATGCCGAGCGAACGTTATGGTGGTTACGGGCTTTGCTTCTGGCTCGATCCGCCGGTGATGCAAGATGAGGCCCGCTTGAAGGCGTTCCCCGGATCGAAGGCGATCAAGGCAGGAAGCCTCGATTCGCTGAACGGTCGTCGCTTCGATTCAGGGGAGCTCTACTTCGTAGAGGTCGATAAGTTGCTCGCTGGTGACACGCTCGGCTTGCGAGCGCTCCATCGCGCCGGCAAGGCGCCGCTTCAGGTCCTGCGTGAGTCCTCGTTGGCAGCGTTCGCGATTGGTGGTTTGGGCCAACGCTTGGAGATCTACCCGAAGGCTCGGGTGGTCGCCGTTCGGCAGCATCGAAGGCGGCCCGGTGACAACCAGCGAGCACAAGAGGATCTCGTTACGTTCAGGAAGATGCAGTGGTTGATGCAGCCGGTGCTGCGACCATGCAAAGCCTCGACATAGAGCCGCCTCCGCGAGCCCGAGGGGTCGGCTAAGATGCCGCGCATGTCGCGCATGTCGCTACCGCCGGGACCGCAAAGCCCCTCCGTTTGGACAACCCTGCAGTGGCTGAGGCGGCCGTATCCCTTTCTGGAGGAGTGTCGCGCGAAGTACGGCGAGACGTTCACCTTCGGCCTCTACGGTTTACCGCCGCTGGTTGTCTTCTCGAACCCGGAGCACGTGCGAGAGGTTTTTCACGACGACGGTGAGAGCTTGCTCGGCGGAAAGTTCAACCGCTCGCTAGCGCCGTTGCTGGGGGACTCGAGCGTGCTGATGACCGACGGGCGGGACCACAAACGCAAACGAAAGCTTTTGGCGCCGCCCTTCCGTGGCGAGCGCATGCACGGCTACGGCGAGTCGATGCTCGAGATCACGAGCAAGATCCTCGATGGCCTACCGCGCGATCAGGCGTTCCCACTGCATGAAGTGATGCAGCAGATCACCCTCGAGGTCATCATCCGCACGGTCTTCGGCATCGCCGAGGGGCCGCGCTTCGACGATATGGTGCAGCGAACCAAGCGGATCTTGGAGCTTGGTTCGTGGCCGCCGTTGCTCTTGCCGTTCATGCAACACGAGCTCGGTGGGCACTCCCCGTATGGGCGCTTCCGCGAGGCCGTACGGCGCGGGGATGAGGTGGTGTTCGACGAGATCCGCCGTCGACGACGCGATGGTGTGCGAGGCACCGATGTCCTTTCTCTGTTGCTCGACGCAAAGGATGAGGACGGTCAAGTCCCGGCGGAGAACGAGCTGCGCGATGAGCTGGTGACGCTGCTCGTCGCTGGGCATGAGACCACGGCCACAGGGCTCACGTGGGCCTTTCGCTGGCTGCTCACCCAACCCGGTACCTTCGCCGATTTGCGCGCTGCGGTGGATGAACTCGGGCCGGACCCTTCGCCCGAGCAGATCGCTAAGTGTGAGTTCTTGGATGCCACCGTTCGCGAGGCGCTGCGCTTGGTCCCGGTCATTCCGCTGGTGGGACGCGTGCTCGATAAGCCGATGCGGCTCGGCGGCTGGGACTTGCCGCAAGGCGTGGCCGTGGTTTGCAGCATCTACCTCGCGCACCGCCGCCCCGAGGCGTATCCGCAGCCCGCCGAGTTCGACCCAGCGCGCTTCGTCGGTAAGAAGTTCTCGGCCTCGGAGTTTTACCCGTTTGGTGGTGGCGTGCGGACCTGCGTAGGGATGGCCTTTGCCTTCTATGAGATGAAGATGGTGATGGCGCGAATCCTTTCCCGGCTCGAGCTCCGGCTGGCGCAGTCGAGCTTCAAGATGGTGCGGCGCTCGATCACGATTACGCCGGAGCAAGGGCTGCTCGTTCGCGCGAGTGATCGGCGGTTTGCTCGGGCCTCCTAGCCCAGCGTTCGACCGCTGTAGAGGCCTTCGGCTGAAGGTGATATCGGTCAGCGATGGAACTGCGCAGGCTGGGCAACTCGGGTCTCAAGGTCAGCGTTCTTTCGATGGGAGCGATGACCTTCGGCGAGTCGCAGACGTTCATGAAGGGCCTCACGTCGGAGGACGATGAAGCGCGTCGCGTGTTCGATCGAGCGGTCGACCTAGGGATGAACTTGGTTGATACCGCCAACATTTACGGCGACGGAACCAGTGAGTTTTTGACCGGCCAATGGGTCAAGGAGAAGCGTGACCGTGTGCTGTTGGCGACGAAGTGTCGCTTCCCCTTCGGCATGGGCTCGGGCAAGCCGGTGGGGCCGTTCGATCAAGGGCTGTCGCGCATTCACATCATGCGAGCCTGCGAAGAATCGCTGCGGCGTTTGGGCACCACGCACATCGACCTGTACCAGGTGCACATGCAAGACGGCAGCGTGCCCATCGAGGAGACGCTGCGCGCACTCGATGACCTCGTGACGCAGGGCAAAGTCCGCTACATCGGCTGTTCGAATTTTACCGGCTATCGGCTGACCGAGTCGCTGTGGAGCGCCGAGAAGAACCGAACCCAGGCGTTCATCAGCGTGCAGTTGCAGTGGTCCCTGATCGTTCGCAGCGCTGAGCGCGAGGTGTTGCCGGCGTGTCGTCGGTTTGGCGTTGGTACGATGATTTGGTCGCCGCTCGCGCGCGGCTTCCTGAGCGGTAAGTACAAGCGCAGTGAAGCCGCGCCCGAAGGCTCGCGACTCGCCGTCTGGAAGGACTCGATGAAGTCGCTGGACCAACAGCAAAACTGGGCGATCCTCGAAACGGTGGATGGCCTTGCGCGCAAACACGAGACGACCTCGAGCGCCATCGCGCTTGCGTGGCTCCTAGCGAAGCCGGAGACCTCCACCATCGTCGTGGGCGCGCGTACGGTGGCTCAGCTCGAGGACAACGCGAAGGCGCTCTCAGTGAAGCTCTCTGCCGAGGACGTTGCGGCGCTCGATGCGGTGTCGAAGCCCGATTGGGGCTATCCCTACGACTTCATCGGCATGCGCGAGCCTTGGTGAAGAAGCTCGAACTCGGGTGAAGGTCCTCAATCAGGCGGACGCCGAGCGGCTTGCGAGCCTCGACTTCGCCACGCCGAACGCCGCGCCAGAGCTCGAGCAGTGGCTCGTCGCGGCTTTGCGCGAGGGTCAGGTGGATACGGCTGCTCCGAACTACTTCGGGTTCCCTCACGGCTCGGTCGGTCCGGCGGCGAGCGAAGGCGCGCGCCTTTCGGCTGAGCTCAACCCGGAGCTCGCGACGCGCCACCATGCGCCGTTCGCTTCTGCCTTGGAGGACCGGCTTCTCACTTTGTTCGGTTCGTTCTTCTACGGCAACGTCGCTCATCGCGGCATCGTTACGACCGGGGGCAGCGAGGCCAACCTCAGCGCGCTGCTGCTCGCCTTGGCCGCTGCGTCTGAGCGCTTTACGCGCAAGGGCGTCGCGGCGCTGGGCGGTCCGGGGCGGGTTTACGTGTCGAGCGATGCGCACCCTTCGGTGCGCAAAGCGTGCCGCATGACTGGCCTGGGTGATGAGGCGTTTCGCGTGGTGGGCTCCGACTCGGTGGGCCGGATGCAACCCGAGCGGCTGCGCGCGGCGCTCGCGGAAGACCGAGCCAAGGGGCTGCGCGCGGTTGCGATCGTCGCGACGTTGGGGACCACGACGACCGGCGCTGTCGACCCGATCGCGGCGTTGGTGGAGGTGGCTCGAGGGGCCAAGGTGTGGCTGCACGTGGACGCAGCGTTTGGCGGTTGGTTGGCGCTCGACGGTCAGCCTCATGCCGAGCTCGAAGGGCTTGGGGAGGTGGATTCGGTCTGCTTCGATCCGCCGAAGGTATGCGACGTACCGTTGGGCTCCGGGCTCTTGTTCACGCGTCATCCCCAGCTCTTTCGCACGGTCTTTTCGGTGGGTGCTCGTTACCTCCCACGAACGGCGGACGAGCCTTTTGCGACAACTCCTTCTTGGTCGCGTGGTGCACGCTTGTTGCCGTTGGCGTTCTCGCTATCGCGAAGGGGCTTTTCGGGGCTTGCGAGCTCGCTGCGCGCGCGTGAGGCGCTGGCCGTGCGACTGAGAGAACGTCTCGCCGACGCTGGTTTCACGGTGTTTCCAGGGTCAGCGTTGCCGGTGGTCGCCTTCAGCGACGAGTCGGTTCCGCGCGAGCAGCGCGCCAAGCGACTCGTGGGGCTGGCCGAGCAAGCCCGAGTCGAGCTCTCGGCGTATTTGCCCATGGTGCGCCTGCCCAGCGGGGAGCCCGTGTTGCGAGCGGCCATCGTGAGCGAACACACGCAGGCCTCGGATGTAGAGCGCCTTTGCGACGTGCTGGCGGCGGCGCTTCGGCAAGTGCGGATCGGTTAACGCTTTGAGCGCTCCGGAAGGAGCAACGTTCGCTTGAGCACCCAGCTTTGTTTCGGTTGCTTGGCGTCTCCTTCGATGCTCACGAGCAAGCTCCCATCTTTCTCTTCTTGGTAGCGGATACGCTTGGGGTAGTCGTGCTTGAGGTTCTCAAACTCGAGCGTGCCCGCGACTCCCGGCGCTTTCATCACGAACTCGGTGGGCGCTTTGCCCATCGGCTGCGCCACGTAGACGACCTTTCCTCCGCTCCGACTTTCGAGCCGCAGGTACTCGAAGAATGCTCCACCCTTCGACCGGCCCATCCCCAAGAGCGCGCCGTTGGCGTCGCCTGTCCAATGCTCCTCGATCGCGGTCCCATCAGTGGCGGTGCCCGCCCAACTGCCGCTGAGCAACCTGGAAGCGTCACTGGCCGCACCCGAGGTCGGGCTCGCCGGCGAAAGGGAGAGGGCGTCTCGCACTTGGGCGAAGCGCTCGTTGGGTACCGTGATGGCGAGGTTGTACTGCAGGATCTTCCAAACGCCGTCACGCAGCACGAGCACGCCAGAGCCGCGGGCCGGCCCAAGCGACCGCGTCTCCAGCTCCTCGTCGAAGTAAGCCAACTGACCGGCCGGTTCGACCACGATGTTGCGACGCGCGGCCTTCATGGCCCAACCGCGGCCCGCGCTGAAATGAGGATGGGCGTAAGCCTGGAACGCTTCTTTCGACCAACGTTCCGTCGCATCGGTGCCGAGAAAAACCGAATCGGCGGCGAGATGGGCGAAGTAGCGAGCCTCGTCGCTCTTGGCCGCTGCGTCGTGCCAGTCGTCGAGAAGTAGCCCGAGTGCGTGCGCCGCTTGCCGTTCATCAACGACGGTCTGCGCAACGCAAGCGCGGTTGGGCGTGAGCGTTGGCGGCACGACCCGAGTTGGGTCGGCCGCACACGCGATGAGGTGGGATGCCGTCAGGAGGAGGACAGAGCCACGCGCGAGTTGAAGGGCTCGCGCGAAGGACAGATGTTTACGGGCCTGCGGTCGTTCTGCTTTGGAGTCCACCGTCGGTGGAATCTATCCGAAGTGCCGCGCTTTCAGTCTTTCCAACTGATCTCGACGCGCTTTGCGCCGAGCTGGGTCAAGAGGGAGGTGAGCTGCCGCTCGGCTTGCTTTTTTGCCCGCTCAGTGACGTCGGGCTCGGACGCTGCGCGCTCAACGGCTTGCAGCGCTTCTTTGCGGCCCCGCGCCTCGAGCTTCTCGTTGCGTTTGGCGAGAATGCCGGTCTCACGCCGGTAAACGTAGGTTGCGTCAGGGTCGAGCCGGGTGGAGAGCACTTGAGGCTGGGGCAAACGTAGTTTGGCCGTCCTGCTTTGCTCGTCCCATTGGACGTCGGAGGGGCCGAGTTTCTCCAAATCTACGCCCACGGTTGCGCTGCCAGCTGCAACAAGCAGCATGGCGTCCTCGGTCTCAATCAGGCCGAAGAGCTTCTGCTTGTCAGCGAGGTCAACGACCTTTTCCACCTGGACTTCTGTCAGCTCGAGCCGGGAGAGGTCCTTGATCGCAACCAACACATCGTGCGTGGGCTTGACCTCCACCCCTGGAACGACCCCCGCCGACTTCATAAAGCCGAAGTAACCAACGCCGGTCACCATCACCGCTGCCATGGCACTGGCTAGCAGCGCTGGCAGGAACACCGACGGGGAGCGCGGAGCCTCCGCGTAGGGCCGCGCCGCCGGCTCTCCACCCCCAAACCTAAGGGGTGTCCGGCGGGGCTTCTCCTGGGATTCGGCGGAGAAAGGATCCGTAAGCAGAGGGCGATTGAGACTGACCACGGCGCTCCTTTGTGAGGTCAAGACGACCTCTCTAGCGTGCGCACGTCAGACGTTGCTGCAACGAGAAACTTTCTACGCAGTCAGCGCTTCTTGGGAGCGGCTTTCTTGGGAGCGGCTTTCTTGGGAGCGGCTTTCTTGGGAGCGGCTTTCTTGGGAGCGGCTTTCTTGGGAGCGGCTTTCTTGGGAGCGGCTTTCTTGGGAGCGGCTTTCTTGGGAGCGGCTTTCTTGG
>JBILLK010000008.1:0-385559 GCA_044376115.1 Polyangiaceae bacterium
GTTCTCGATAACGGCGATGCGCTTGCCGTGGTTCTCGCTGAGGATTCGGTTGAGCAGGGTGGTCTTCCCAGAGCCTAGGAAGCCGGTGAGCACGGTGACGGGGATCTTTTTCATGGCGGACCTCGCAGACGAGATGTTCGTTCCTACAGCAGATGCAACTCGGTTGCAATCCTCGACATGCGATACCCCCCGGGGTATCGTGCTGCGATGCACACGGTCCGGCACAAGAAGAAGCTGGTGGCGCGGATCCGCCGGGTCAAAGGGCAGATCGAGGCCGTGGAGCGGGCGCTCACCGAGGAGCGCGGGTGCGAGGAGGTCGTGCGCACCATCGCGGCGGCGCGCGGAGCCATGAACGCCCTCGCCGCCGAGGTGCTTTGCGACCACCTCGAGGACCACCTGGCGGCGCCTCGAATTTCGAAGGGCGACCGCGAGGCAGCAGCGACGGAGCTCGCGCGCGTCATCCGGCAGTTCGTGGGGTAACCGAGCATGCAAGACGAGCTTGCGACACCAGAGGAATGCGCCGCGCGACGGGCTCCGGTCCCACGCCGAAGGGAGCGTGGCGTTCAGCTGGTGGTGCTTCTGACCGCGGCGATGATGGGCGTCGAGATCGTGGTCGGGTACGCAACCCACTCGATGGCGCTCTTGGCGGACGGCTGGCACATGGCGACTCACGTCGGTGCGCTCGGGCTCGCGAGCGCCGCCTACTGGGTGTCGCGCAGGTTTGCGGGACATCGTGCCTTCGCCTTCGGCACCGGCAAGGTTCGCGCGCTGGCCGGCTACACCAGTGCTGTGGCGCTCGGACTGGTCGCCATCGCGATGGTGGTCGAGTCGTTGGAACGACTGCTGCGCCCCCACGCGATCGACTTCGTGAGCTCGCTTCCCGTGGCGGTGCTGGGGCTCCTCGTGAACCTCGTGAGCGTCTTCTTGCTGCACGCGCACGAAGACGAAGATGATGACCATGACGGCGAGCACGACCACAACCACCGCGCAGCATTCATGCACGTCGTTGCAGACGCGTTCACGAGCGTTCTCGCCATCGCGGCGCTACTTGCAGGACGGTTTCTCGGCTGGGCCTGGCTCGACGCCGTCTCGGGGATTGTAGGGGGGGTCGTGATCCTCAAGTGGGGCGCGGGACTGTCTCGCAACGCAGCGTTCGAGTTGCTCGACGTATCCCCCTCATCCGCCGTCGAGGACGAGATCCGGGTAGCGCTCGAGGCGCTCGACGACGTCCGGGTGAGTGACCTCCACGTGTGGTCGCTTGGTGGTGGCAAGAAGAGCTGCGTCGTCACCGTCATCACGGCGGCGCCGCATGAGGCTCGCTGGTATCGCGAGGCCCTCGCGCGCTTCGAGCTCGCGCATCTCACCATCGAGGTCCAGCGGTGCGAGGAAGGTCATCCGCGCGCCGTCGTCGCGTAGCTGCTTCTGAGGTGTTCGGCGACCTCGAGCGCAGCGTACGTGACGATGGCGTCGGCGCCTGACCGCTTGAACGCGAGCAGGCTCTCCATAAGCGCGTCGGTCCATGCGAAGGCGCCGGCATCAGCGCCCGCCCGAAGCATCGCGTACTCGCCGCTCACTTGGTAAGCGACCGTCGGGACCTGCCAGGTGTCTTTCACCTGCCGAATCACGTCCAGGTACGGGAGCCCCGGCTTGACCATCACGAGGTCGGCGCCCTCTTCGAGATCGAGAGCGACCTCCCGGAGCGCCTCGCGCGCGTTGGCCGGATCCATCTGGTACGTGCGCTTGTCGACGGAGCCCTGACGCCGCGCCGAACCGAGCGCGGAGCGAAACGGGCCGTAGAAGGCGGACGCGTACTTCACGGCGTACGAAAGGACGAGGGTCTGCTCGAGTCCGGCCGCGTCGAGCTTCGCGCGAATGGCGCCGACGCGGCCGTCCATCATGTCGGATGGAGCAACGACGTCGAAGCCCGCGCGCGCGTGTACGACGGCCATCTCGGCGAGGATGCCGACGGTCTCGTCGTTCAGCACCTCACCATCGCGGAAGATGCCGTCGTGTCCGTGCGACGTGTACGGGTCGAGCGCGATGTCGCCGATGAGCCCAAGTCCTGGAACACTAACTGCGAGCGTGCTCGCGGCCCTGCAGGCGAGTCCGCTCGGGTCCGTCGCGTGAGTTCCGAGGTCGTCCTTGAGTGCCTCTGCGATCACGGGGAATACCGCGATGGCCGGGATGCCGAGCGCCCGCGCGCGCTTGGCGTCGACGACGAGTTCATCAATCGACAGACGTGACACACCGGGGAGCGCGGCGATGGGTTCGCGTACGCCACGCCCCTCCGTGACGAAGACCGGCCAGACCAAGTCTTCTGCGGACAGCGCGTGCTCCCGCACGAGCGCCCGAACCCACTGCGCATGGCGAAGCCGCCGCGGCCGCCTCGACGGATTCATCACAGGCGTGCCGGTGCGCACGCGTGCTCCTCCCGCGCGACGATGAGCATCGCCCTACGCCTCGCCTCTGGTGTTGGTCGCGCCCGAAGCGCGCCTTGGGCGCCGCGGACGCGGATCGGGAGCGGCGCGAGCCTGTTCGAGACGGGTCTTGAGGCGCGCGAGGACTTGCGAAACGGGGCGTGGGTCCTGGATGGACGAGTCGGCGTTACCCTCTTCGAGGACGCGCTCGAGACAGCGCACGACGAGCTCCGCGTCGGCCTGACTCAGGCGCGGCATAGGGGGCCCTCGTCCGCCTCACCGCCCAGCGCGCGGAGGAATAGCTCGTCGGCTTCGACCCAGCTCTCGTGGCGGTAGCGCCGATAGAGGCTCAGTACCTGGTCGATGACGTCGAGGCGTGGCGCGTCGCCGTCGTAGGGTCGATTCAGTACCACGGAGAAGTAGCCGTCGCTCCGGTAGGGGTTGCCGCAGGCTCCCGGCACGAGGAACCAGACCGTGTAGTTGAGGCGACCTCGTTGGCAAGGGACCGGCTCGGCCGAGAACAGCACGCGCGTCACCGCTCCTAGAGCAAGGTGGCAGTGATGGTCCTCGAACTCGCCGAGCTGCCACGAGACATGCCCGTCCTCGACGTACTTGAAGACCCCCGCGAACTTCTCGGTCTGAAACTCAACCAACGTCCGCTCGCGGTAGATGACGAGCGAGGCCTCTCGAAATCGCAGCGCTTCGCGGAGGAGATCGAGCGACCGTGGTTCAGACGATTCGTCGCTCACCTCGCGCGCACCGCCGTCGAGCGCGCGAAGGGCGTCGTGCCAAAGAGCGTCGGTCGGCAGCCCTAGCGTGGTGGCGAGACACCGTCGAACATCGTCGGCGCGCTCCGAACGGAGCACGTCAGGGCTGACCTCGAAGCGCACGAGATCGGGCCGTCGAGCAATGTGGAGCCGCGCCCGCTCGAAGAACCAAGCGAGTTCGTCCAGCGCGAGCGCGTCGCCGACGTACGGACGGGAGAGCATCAACGAGACGCTCCAGCGTGAGGTTCGCGCGCCGCCGGGGCCGGTTGTCAGGAGACGCACCTCGAAGGAGGGCTTCCCGGCGAAGCACACGCTCGGCGCGACGCTGTAGGTCAGCTGATGCACGCGGCCAAGGTCGATGTGCATGTGGTGCTCGAGCCCTTCGAGGCGCAGCTCGCGGACGCCCTCGAAGCAGCCCTCGTAGACAGCAGGAAGCAGGGTTGCCTTTCCTCGCGGCAAGAACTCCGCAATGCCGCCTTCGGCCCACGAGCCGCAGGCGACGGTCACGCGCTCGGCCTCGAGCCAGTCGATGAGCACCGATTCGAAGAACGCGAGCTGCTCTCGAAAGCGCGCTTCGTCCCGACTCTGTTTGTGAGTGGCGGTCTCGATCATTGCTCGCGCTCCTTCGCATGGTCCTCTGGGAGCCGACTCGGAGTCGGCCCTCTCTGGTCCGAATACTTGCTCCCGCGCGCTGGGCCGTAGGGGCGCTCGACCGGGCTCGTCAGCGCGTGAAAAACGATCTGGCAGACTCGCGAGCCGACCCGCAGGGACGCTGGCGTCGGGCCGAGGTTCGCGAGCTCAAGCGTGATCTCGCCCTCGAATCCGGGGTCGATGAAGCCTGCGGTGGCGTGAACCAGGATCGCGAGCCGGCCGATGCTGCTGCGCCCCTCGACGCGGGCGACGAGGTCAGTTGGAACGCTCACGCGCTCGAGCGTCGTCCCGAGCGCGAACTCGCCCGGACCCAGGATGAAGTCGTCGCCCTCGGGGAGCTCCTCGACTTCCTCGGAGGCCCTGACCACGCGCCGAAACTGGCGGCCCAGACGCAGGTCGATGCTGGCGGGCTGAAGCTGGAGCTCGAGATCGGCGAGCGGCTCGACGACGATGGATCGGTCGCGTAGCCGGTGACGAAGTTCGCGGTCCGACAAGATCATGCCGCACCCCCGGCCGCCACCCGCACCAGCACCGTGAGCCCCAAGCCGATGCTGAGCATCGCAGCGATGACGGTGATGGCGCTTCGCAGGCGCCCCTCTCGGCGCATCGTCCAGCTGATGGGCCGCGACATCAGGACCGTCAGCGCGACCATGCCGATGACGGTCCCGAGCGCGACGAGCGCAAGGTAGGCGACCGCGAGTGGGCGCGAGCCGATGGTGGTGGCGGCGAGCAGCGCGATCCCGGCCGATCCCGCGAGCCCGTGAACCAGGCCGAGCACCAGCGGTCGCGCGGAGGCGCCAGCGAACGAGGGCACAGACTCGCCATCGTTCGGCCCGCGGCCGCGCACGAGGTGCCAGATCCCGAAGCCGATGAGCATCAGCGCCACGAAGAGCTCCGCGCCGCGCTCGAAGGCTTCGGGGATGCGGACCTCGGCGAGCACGATGAGGAGCCCCAGCGCGAGGAACGCGACGGTGTGCCCAGCGCCCCAGAGCGCCGCGATGCGCGCGGCCCTCCAAACCCCTGGCTCTCGTTGAACGAGCGCGGACACCACGACCACGTGGTCCGCGTCGGTGGCGTGGCGAAGACCGAGTCCGATTCCGAGGAGCAGCACCGACAGGCCGGTCATTGGGTCTCCAGCGGAGGGACCCGAGCGAGAATGCCGGCGCGGAGCACGTGCGGACGGTCTTCCCGCGGAAGGAAACCGGTGGGAGCGCGGCGATAGAGCGTCGCGCACTCGATGACGGCGCTCTCGGTCTCCCCGGGCTTCAGATCGCCGAAGACGTAGGTGAACTTGCCGGGCGCTCGCATGGCGATGCCACACGGGCGCGGGCACACGCTCAGGCACTCGTACGGCAGGATCACGAAGTCTTCGCGCCGCGCCCAGCTCGCGAAGCGCTCGCTCAGGTTGCGAAAGAGCCGGGCACCCGAGCGCAGCTCGCGAGGCTCCTTGCCTTCACCCGGCTGCCGGCAGGACGTGCACACGAACAGATGATGAGGAGCGCTCACGGGCCGTCCACCGTGCTCGCGATCAGCACGACGCGGACTCGGCCGGTGCCCTCGATCGGCGGCGAGCGGTGAACCGCTCCGCGATGGTTCGGATGCCGCGCGCCCTTCATCACGATGACCTCGCCGGGCACCGCATGACGGATCGCCGACGCCTCCCGGACGATCTCTTTGTTCGCGTCGCACGGACAATCCGGAGGATGGTCGAGCGCCTCGCGACGTACCGCTTCGTCTGGAACCCACTCCGTACCGGGACCCACGTACGTCGTGACGAGACGGTACCGAACGTAGTCGACGTGGAACTTTCGGCACTGGTCCGTGCGAACCGCGCCGAACGAGACGCGCAGGCGGCGAGCGTCAGCGAGGTGCGCAAGACGGGCGAGCAGGATGGCGATGTCCATCGTCAGCCACGTGCGCGCCGGCTCGGCGAGACCGCGTGTGGCCGCCGAGAGATCGTAGTTCGGCATGCTCACGCTCTCGTCGAACTCCGCGGGAAAGCGCTTCGCCCATTCCACGAGATGCGCGTCGAGGCCCCCAGGAAGCTCGCGACGCCACGACACGAGGTTGACCTCGCCCTGAGCGAGTCGCTCGCTGGCCTCCACCTCCGCGTCGGCTCGCCGGAGGGTCGATAGGTTACGAGTCTGCGTGGTCAGCATGCGCGCTCCCAGAAGACGGGGAGCCAAGGGTCACCCGGTTGCCAGCGAGGGAACGGATCGTCGTCGCGTCGTGCGAAGGCCATCGAGAAGCACGCCGCAAGGTCCGACTCGAGCGTCTCCTCAGAAGCGATGTTCTTCCCGGCGACGATCAACGTCAGCCGCGGCGTCGACTGCCACGTGCCGCAGAAGCCCGCGACGGGCGAACCACCGTCGGATCGCGCGACGCCGTAGCACGCGGGCCTGCTCGCGAGGGCGAACGTCGCGCGCAGCCACTCGGCGCGAACAGCGAGCTCCTGAAGCAACTCCCAGAAGGGACGCGGCGCCACCAAGCCGTCCGCGATCGCCAGCACGCCGGCACGGACGACTCGGCCGCCTTCGCGTTCGTAGACCGGGCCGACGCTCAAAGGGACTCGCGCGCCTCGGTTCGGCGCCGTCGATGACGGATCGAGCGGGACATGCATCGCGACGCTTCTACCGCAGGACTCTCCGTCTTGCAACCGAGTTGCATCTATGCGACGGTGCGCTGCTCGATGACGGTCCCGATCACCATCCTCACCGGGTTCCTCGGTTCGGGCAAGACGACGCTGCTGAATCACGCGCTGCGGGGGCCGATGCTGGCGCGCGCCCTGGTCGTGGTGAACGAGCTCGGGGCGGTGCCGCTCGACCATCTGCTGGTCAAGGAGGTGCGCGAGGACGTGCTGCTCCTCGACTCGGGCTGCGTCTGCTGCTCGATTCGGGGAGACCTGGTGGACGCGCTGCTCGCGCAATCGGGAGCCGACGCGCGCTTCGACCGCGTCTTCGTCGAGACGACGGGGCTCGCAGATCCGACCCCGATCGTCGCGACGCTGGTGCGCCACCCGGAGCTGTCACGGCACTACCACCTCGATGCCGTTGTAACTGCGGTCGATGGCGAGCACGCCCCGACAACCCTGGCGCGTCACGATGAGGCGAAGAAGCAGGTGCTCCTCGCGGACGACCTCATCATGACCAAGGTGGACGTCGTCAGCGCGAGCGCATTGCACGCCGCGCGCGCGGCGGCGCAGGAGCTGAACCCTCGGGCTCGGCTCTTCTTCGCCGAACGCGGCCTCCTCGATTGGCGGCCAATCCTCGAGTGGACGCCATCCACCGTCTCGTCGCGACTCGACATCGCGAACTCGGCCCCACCCCACGGCGGCAGTGAGGTTCGGTCGTTCTCGGTGCGCGCCGACCGCGCCGTCGACTTTCGCTCGTTCGCGCTCTGGCTCTCGATGGTGAGCCAGTTCCATGGCGAGACTCTGCTCCGCGTGAAGGGCTTGTTGCGTGTCGAAGACGAGCCTGGACCGGTCGTCGTGCAAGCGGTTCAGCACGTCGTCTATCCGACCTACTCGATGTCGCAGTGGCCCAGCGAGGACCGTTCGTCACGCCTCATGGTCATCACGCGCGGGATGCCCGTCGCGCTCGTCGAGGAGCTTCGTTCGAGTTTGGACGGACTGCTGAACGCGCCGTTGGTGCGCGCGGAGGCCGCAACGCAACTTGCGTGGGCAAGCTCGTGAAGGGGGCTTCGCGCAGCTTGGACCTCATCGTCACAGGCGGAAGCTGCGTGACCCCCTGGGGAACGTTCGAGATCGACCTCGGCATCCGAGATGGACGAATCGCCGAGCTCGGGTCCTTGAACGCCTGCGTGGCTGCGGAGAGGTTCGATGCTCAAGGGCTACACGTGCTGCCCGGCGTCATCGACTCGCAGGTCCACTTTCGCGAGCCTGGTCTCGAACACAAGGAGACGATCGCCACGGGCACGGCGGCCGCGCTTCTCGGAGGCGTCACGACGGTGCTCGAGATGCCCAACACGGTTCCGCCGACCACGTCTGCCGAAGCGCTGGCCGACAAGGTTGCACGGATCCACGATCGCGCGTGGACCGACATCGCCTTCTTCGTCGGTGCGACCGAAGCGAACGCCGAGGCGCTCGCGGGACTCGAGCGCCTGCCAGGGTGCGCGGGAGTGAAGCTCTTCATGGGCAGCTCGACCGGCAGCCTGCTCGTGAGCGACGATGCGGCGCTCACAGAGGTGATGCGGCACGGCAGGAGGCGGGTCGCCGTTCACGCGGAAGACGAGGCCCGTTTGCGCGAGCGGCGTCATCTCGCTGAAGCGCCCGGGGCCAGGGTCGACGCTCACCCTGTATGGCGCGACGAACTGAGTGCCCATCGCGCGACCGAGCGGTGCCTGCGCGGCGCCCGGCGCTTCGGTCGGCGTGTGCACATCCTCCACGTGAGCACGGCCGGGGAGCTGGACCTGCTCGAAGAGCATCGCGACCTCGCGACGTTCGAGGTCACGCCGCAGCACCTCACGCTGAGCGCGCCCGGTTGCTACGAAAACCTCGGCACGCTGGCGCAGATGAACCCGCCCATCCGGGACGCGCGCCACCGCGAAGCGCTCTGGCATGCCGTGCGCGTCGGGCTCGTCGACGTCATCGGCTCCGACCACGCCCCCCACACGCGCGAGGAGAAGGGGCGCACATACCCAGCTTCTCCTTCCGGCATGCCGGGGGTACAGACCCTCCTGCCGGTGATGCTGACCCACGTCCACGAGGGTCGTCTCTCACTGCCTCGGCTGGTGGAGCTCGTGGCGAGTGGGCCCGCGCGCGTCTACGGCATCGCTCGCAAGGGACGCATCGTGGTCGGGGCCGACGCGGATCTCACGTTCGTGGACCTCAAGCGTCGCCAGTGTCTGACGCACGCGATGATGCGTTCTCCCTGCGGGTGGACGCCGTTCGACGGAATGGAGGTCGTCGGGTTCCCAGTGGCCACGCTGCTTCGAGGCCGAATCGCGATGCGCGATGGAGAGCTGGTCGGTGCGCCCACGGGCCGGGTGGTCGCGTTCGAGGAGACCCTCGGGCCTAGCGGTCAAGCCGCGTGAACGAACCGGATCGAGATCGAGGTAGCCATCCGATGTCACTTCGTTTCGAGGTCGGCTCTTTCGTCATGTGCAACATGGGGCCACACGGCTGGAAGCTCGGTCGGATCATTGCGCTGCACTACCGCGAGGACCATTGGCCAGCCGGGGCCGAGGCACCCTATCAGGTGGCGCTCGAGGAAGACCGCGCCCTCATCTATGTCCCGGAGGACGACGCCTCGTACTGCCGCGAGGCCACCCACGAAGATCTCAGAATCGCCCGTCGCTCGGACGCGCTCGCTGCGCTCCCGCCCGGCCTCGAGCGCTTGGCCCCCGAGACCGAACCGATGGGCAGGGGCGCGCCAGCAGAGCTCGGCTGCGCAGGCGGCACCGCGCAGGCCGGCAGTCCGTCCTACCGCGGCGGGCGATGCCGTTGCTGCGGCTGCTGCCCCCGAAGCTGGTCGTACGCCGAACTCTACAGCGAGCACTATCGCTGCGCAGCACGAAACGGGCTCAGTGTGACACGGTGCTCCGTCGATCTCGGCACGGTCCGCGTCGGGCAGTCGCTCCACCATCCTGCGAGCGATGGGTCGCCGCTCAGCGCGGGCTTCATGCAGTGCCCCACCTTGGTACGCCTCCCGCCAGGCCTCCGCTTCACGGACGATGGTGCCCTCGCCGGCGAGGTGCGGTTCGACCCGCATCGAGACACTGTGTACGGCGTCGAGTTTGTCGCGGTGAGCACGGTCGCTTGGGACGACCCGGCGGTGGGCATCGTCCGTCTGGAGATCACCTTCGTCGTTGATGGCAACGAGCCGCCAGATGAGTTCGACAAGGGCGCCTTCGTGCGGGAAGAGCAGAGGGCCCGCACCGCAGCCAGCCGCTCACTTCTCGAGCTCGGCGGCGCGTGGGAGCGTTGGGAGCGGGGCGAGGTAGGCAACCGCGAGACGTGCGATCGGATGAACGCTGAGCTTCGCCGACTGCGGGAGCTACTGGAGGCGCATCCGAGGCTCGACGGCGGCCGGTGGTGGGCCCAGCTCGGCGGCTATCACATGAACGTGCACAAGCTGCTCGAGAACACGCTCTTCGAATGCGAGCTCTACCTCGGCTACGCGCTCACGTTTGGGGACGCCGAGGTTCGGCGTCTGGCTGAGCAGAATCTCGAGGGCTGCTACCAGAAGCGCCTCCTCGAGGCGGCGCGGTTCATGTGGGTCGATGGTCTCGAGCAGATGATGCGGGGCGAGTGGGCGGCAGCCGTGGAGATGCTGCGTCTCGCCGCTGAGAAGAAGGACGGGTGGGGCTGGGCGGTCAACTACGGCGACATCTGGCTCGCCGAGTCGGCCGCACGACTCGTGCACGGTGCAGAGCTTGCGGCGAGCAACGAGGCGAAGGCCGACGACGCTGCAAGTTGGATTGCTGAGGCAGCACGACTGCTGGAGAAATGCGTGGCGAGAGCCGACGAGGCGGGCGTCTTCGGACTGGAGGGGCACCCATGGGCCGCCGAGATGAGGGCAGCCCTCGCCTCGTACCGCAGCCTGCAGGCCAGCGGCACGCTCGTGCCCGACTGGCTCGCAGCGCTCAAGTTGCGAACCATGTACTGGTGCGCGCAGGTGCTCGGCGGAGCAGCGCCGTTTCCGCCCAGGCCAAGACCTCGCCTCGAGGATGCTGGCGCTTTGGTGCGGCGCCTACCCGGGCACAACGACTGACGCGGTGTTCTTCCGCTCGAACGAGAAAACGTCTTGCGCCCCGCGCGCTGTGCTCTACGCGGCCAGAGGTACGAGCGACGCCTGCTGCCGACGTAGACGAAAATGCTCGGTGAGCCCACCGACGAGCAGCAGAAGTACACCGGCCCACTCGATGAAGTGGAGGTCTCCCGCAAAGTGCCCCGTGGCAACGAGCGCGGAGCCGGTGAGCGCGATGGCGATGGGCCACACGCGCCGCGTGCGCCAGGAGCGCCAGGCGCTCACGCCGATGGACGCGCTGATGGCGACGACGAGGAGCACCAAGTGGTGAAACTCGCTCAGTCCGAAGCCGACGCCGAGCACGGAGAACAGCTTCGCGTACGTTGTCAGGCACGCAGGGCAGAGTGATTCGCGGGAGTTTCTCGAGCTACGGCGTGCATCGATGGGAACCCCGCTCGCAAGGAAGGGCGCCGTTCCCGAGTTGCCAGAGCGATGGCCGGCGAGCCTGCGCGGGCTGCTGGAGTCCATCCGCACCCACCAAAGCAAGGCGTCCGGCTCGTACTACTTCAAGACCTTCCACCAGTACTTCGCCGACGCAGAGACCTCACTCAAAGAGCTTCACCGCGTCCTGCGACCCGGCGGGTTGGCAGTCTTCGTTGTGCAGACCTCGTACTACAAGGAGCTGTGCGTGGACCTCCCATCGCTCTACGTAGACCTCGAAGCCACGCTCGGGTTCAGGGGTGAGATTGCGGGGCAGGCAGCTGTCCACCGGGCGCTCGCTCAGATCCATCCTCACTCCCTGCACCACCGCAAAGAGAGCCAGTACCGCGAGGCTGTCGTCGCATTGGAGAAAGTCGCATGAGCACGGGCAAACCCACCCCTACCGATCTGATTCAGTCCGTAGACGGCGCGATCTCGCGTGTGCGCACGCGGGCGGTCGACGTTTCCTTCAACGAGCTCTTCGACATGTACAAGTCGAAGGAGCTGATCATCAATCCGGACTTCCAACGCCTGTTCCGGTGGTCCGAGGGCAAGCAGTCGCAGTTCGTTGAGTCGCTCATCCTCGAGCTACCAATCCCGCCGATCTACGTCATCGAGGTCGAGGACGGCGTGTACGAGCTGATCGACGGGCTGCAGCGCATCTCCTCGTATCTACACTTCCGCGGCAAGCATCCCTCCGAGCCGGAGGGAACGGAACGCTTCCTCACGCTCGCGGAGTGCGACGTGCTGCCCATGCTGAACGGGCACACGTATGAACACCTGCCCCAGGCGATTCAGATCAAGCTGAAGCGCCACTTCATCCGCATGGAGGTTCTTCGTCGCGAGAGTGACAAGCGCCTCCGCTATCACATGTTCAAGCGGCTCAACACGGGCGGCGAGCTGCTGAGCCCCCAGGAGATCCGCAACTGCACGATCCGGCTCCTGGACAACACGTTCAACGACTTCCTCAAGCGCATCGTGAAGGAGCCGGACTTCGAGACCTGCATGGCGCAGCTCACCGAGGAGAAACGCGACCAGATGTACATGGAGGAGTACGCGTTCCGGTTCCTCGCCATCAAGAACGACCAGGCCAGCTACGAGAAGGACATCGGCGACTTCCTCACGGAGTACATGGAGTCGGTGGCCGATCCCGAGAAGCCGGCCGGGTTCGACTACACCGCCGAGGAGCAGACCTTCAAGACCACGTTTCGTGTCCTCTCGGAGGCGCTCGGCGAGACTGCGTTCTCCGGTGTCAACAAGCAGGGAAACCCGATGGGGTACTTCTCCTCGCTCCACTTCGAGGCGCTCACTCTCGGAATCCAACCGCATCTCGCCAGTCTCGCGGCGGCTGCTGAGGCGCAGAAACAGAAGTTCAAGAGTGCGCTCCAGGACCTGAAGCGTGACGCCGCATTCCAGGCGCTCACGAAGGGCGGCGGGAAGAACTACGCAGCTGCGCTCAAGAAGCGGATCGAGTTCGTCGAGCAGCGAGTGGCCGAATGCCTGAAGTAGACCTCGCCGAGTTCCGAGCCGAGATGGAGGCGGAGCGAGAATGGCGAGAGGCGGAGATGCGCCAGTTGCGCAACCAGCTTTCGCTTCTCTCCTCCGACGACCAGCGGAAGACGGCACGCAAGGCGCTGGTCGTGATGCTGTACGCCCACTTCGAGGGCGTCAGCAAGGCACTGCTCACGATGTACGTGAATCGCATCAACAACTTGGGTCTACGGGTAGACGAGGTAGTTCCTCACATCGGGGCAGCGTCACTCGCGGAGGTCTTCAGCGCACTCCGCGACCCGAACAGGAAGTGCGCGGAGTTCGCCAGGCAGCTCCCGAACGACACGGCGCTGCATCGCTTCGCCCGCGATCGCGAGTTCGTAGAGGTGGCCTGGAAGGTCGCCCAGCGTTCGGTGCAGATCGACGCCGAGGAGGTGGTCGATACCGAGTCGAACCTCAAGCCAGTCGTCCTCAAGAAGATCCTGTTCCGGCTTGGCCTCGATCCTGATCTCGCGCAGCCGTGGGAGGGCGCGATCCACCTTCTGCTCAACCGACGAAACGATGTTGCGCACGGCACCGCAAGGGCCGGCCTCGAGGAGAAGGACTACGGCAAGCTAGAGCAGGCTGTGTCGCTGGTCGTCGATGGCATCGTGAAGGCAATCTTCGATGCCGTCGCGCGCAAGGTGTTTTTGGCTGCGACAGGGCAAGTGTCTGCTGCTGACGCCGCCAACCCGGTGGGGGCGAGCCCTTGAGGACCCGAGGGTGATGCGCGCGCTCGGGGAGACCAGGGCTATCGTTCGCTGGTACTTCGACGAGGGTCAAGTCGAGGGCTTGCCCTTCTACTGCGATCCGATTCGCGTCGGCGCCTTCGCAGTCGAGCCCGACCAGCTTGCGGCGGGCACCGAGGCCGCCACTTTTCGGCTCTTCGTCACGCTCTCGATGTACCAGGCGCTGCGCGACGTCGTGATCATGCGCCAGCAGCGCTCGCTCCCACGCAGCACGGTGCGCGTCGTCGCCGACGTCGCGACGGTGAAGCGGTCTAGCTCGCGCCACGCGTGTCCGACGCTGGGCTCGGCCGAGGCCTTCGAGGAGGGCTGCGACGTTGCGAAGGAGGGCGACGACATCGACTGCGGCACATGCCCCGGCGTGGCGTGCCACGTGAAGGACGCGACGGTCGTGTTCAACCGCATGGGGGACATGGGCAAGCTGCCGACCTCGGCGTGGCTCCGGCTGTGGAAGGCCGGCGGCGTGCGCGAGGTGCTCGCCGAGGTCTGCCGTGACGAGGCTTCGCCGACGATGCGAGCCGCGCTGCTCGTGGAGCGCTTCGCGTGTGTCCACCGCGTCGGCCGCAAGCTCGCGACGATGTTCGTGAGCGCGATGTCGACCCCGGCGCTCGCGCCCGGGCTCACTCCGTGGTTCCCTGACATCGACGGCAACGACTTGGTGGTGGTCGACACGAACGTCGCGCGAGCGGTCGACGTGCTCCGCGAGCCGGGCGCGCCGAGGACCTACGACGCGCGTGAGCGCTGGGTGCGCGAGCAGGCTGCCCGGCTCGACCTGCGCGAGTTCCGTCCCGACCTCCCGCGCTACTCGCCGAGGCTCGTCCAGCAGGCCCTGTACGCGTTCTGCTCGAAGTCTAACCGCGTCGCGCGAGGGGACGCCTGCTCCACGCGCGGCACCGCGTGCCCGGGCTGCGCGCCGATGATCTGCCCGTTCGCGCCGTCGATGGAGGGTGCCGATGCCGTGGCCAGTTAAACGTCAGCGGCGCCGTCCCGCGAAAACGGGCTCCGCTGTTAAACGCTCTCGGTTCCTCTCTCCCCGCGGGCCAGAAGAGAGAGCGCGAACGCCGTCCAGAGCGTCCTCGGCGCGCGCTCCTTCGCGCCCGCGGCGCTCTCTGCGCGAACGCTGTCCACCCGAGCGTCGAGCTCGACGAGCACCGAAGGTCGCGGAAACGTGGGGGAGAAACGCAACGGCCCCGGAGATCGCTCTCCGAGGCCGCTGTTAAAAAGTGCGGGGTCGCGTTTCCGCGACCCCTCGTGAATGGCTCCGACTGCAGGACTCGAACCTGCGACCCGGTGATTAACAGTCACCTGCTCTACCAACTGAGCTAAGTCGGAATACATGCCGTGTTGAGCGGCTAGGGGGGCGGAAGATACTCGCTTTGAAAGCTCAGTCAAGGACGTGTTGCACTTCGGCGTCGATGTAGCTACGGGCGACGGGTGAGCACCGAGGAAAACCGAGCGGCGGGCGCAATTCCGTCTGGCGACCAAGCCCCATCTTCTTCTCCTTCGCCTTCCCCCGCCGCCGATCCATCTCCGGCAATTCCGTCTGGCGACCAAGCCCCATCTCCCTCTCCTTCTTCCCAAGCCCCCTCTCCTTCCCCCTCCCCGGACGGCACGGCCCGGGTCGCCGGTCGCGGCGGCATGGCCATCGCGGTGGCGAAGATTTCCTTCGTGCTGGTGGGCTTCATCCAACAGCTGGTCTTTCCGCGGGTGCTGGATGAAGCGGGCTACGGCGCGGTTTCGCGCATGTTGGCGGTGGTCAGCATCCTCAACAACATCGTGGTGGCGATGAGCATCCAGGGTGTTTCGCGCACGGTTGCGGGTGCCAAAGAGGGCGAGGTGGATTTCGCCTTTCGCCGCGTGCTGACGGTGCACGCCACGCTGGCCATCATCATCTCCACCACCTTCGCGGCGCTCACCGGCGTGATCGCCGATGCGCTGGAAGCCCCGCACGCCAAGACGCCGCTGCGCGTGGCTGCCATCGTGGTGCTTTGTTACGGCGTTTACGCGCCGCTCGTGGGCGCGCTCAACGGCAAGCGCAAGTTCCTGGATCAGGCCGGGCTGGACATCTTCTACGGCATCTCGCGCACCGTGGCGATGAGCACCGGCGCCTACGTTTTTTCGCGTGTGCTCGGCGCTGACGGCTCACTCGGTGCGGCCATCGGCTTTGCCTCGGCGGCGCTCTTGATCGTGCCCGTCGCGCTCTCGCGTTCCGGCACCGGCAAGGCCGTCCCGGCGTCCAACACGAGCGTGCTCTCGGTCGGGGACTACCTGCGCTTTCTCGCGCCGCTGATCGTCGGACAAATCGGCCTCAACCTGCTCTTGCAAGCGGACATGCTGATGCTCTCCGACGCCGCCGGTGAAGCGGCGCAAGCGCGCGGCCTGGACGTGAAAGAGGCGGACAAATTGCTCGGTCCGTATCGCGCGACCCAGCTGTTCGGCTTCCTGCCGTACCAGCTGCTGATGAGCGTGCAGTTCGTCCTCTTCCCGCTGCTCGCGAAGGCCCATTCGGAAAAAGACGCGGCTGCGGTCAAGTCCTTCACCGAGCAAGGCGTACGGCTCGCGCTCGTGCTGATGGGCCTGATCGGCGGCGCCTGTGCGTCGCTCGCGCCGCAGCTCCTGCGCTTCGCCTTCCCCGAGGCGATCGCCAAAGAGGCAGCGCCCTTCTCGCAGTTTTACGTCCTCGGCATGTCCTCGCTCGCGATCTTCGGTGTGGCCTGCGCAGCGCTCACCAGCTTGCGTCGCGAGCTCTACGCGATGTTGCTCACCCTCGGCTCGGTCGGCCTGATCGTCGGCGGCATCTTGCTCTTCCGCGAGAGCGGAGCCTTCGGTGCGCCGCTCTTGAAGTCCACCGCCTACGCCACCGCAGGCGCCGTCGCCACCGGCGCGTTGCTCGCCGCAATCGTGCTTCGCAGCGTGGCCGGCGGGCTCGTCTCACCGCTCACCATTCTGCGCGTCGGCCTCGCGGTGGCGGTTTTGTTCGGGCTCGCGAGCGTGCTGCCCACCTTGCCCAAGCTCGCGGTGCCGGTGGTCGGCGGCGTGTTCGTCGTCGTATACCTGCTCGTGCTGGTGCTCACGCGCGAGCTCGGTGCTAAGGACCTCGGCATGATCAAGCGGGTGCTTGGTCGCAAAGGCTGAGCAAGCGGTGAGCGAGATGGTGAGCGCCAAAACGATATGCAGAACGTTGGCGCTCAGCCTCGCCCTGCTCGCAACGGGCTGCAGCCACTCGCTCTCGGCCCCGGTGCAACGCTCTTCCGCCGGCGCGCTCGAGCCCACGCGCATCGTGTTCCGAATGGATGAGAGCGGGGAAGTCATGCTCGGCCTGCCCGCCGGCAGCACCACCTCCGAGGTGGCTCTAGCGCGCGCGAGCGACGGAGAGATCTGCATCGACGTGCTGTTTCGGACCTGGAGCCTAGCGGCCAAGCAGTTCGACGTGCTCGTGAACGTGGACCAATGGAACGTGTTCGACGGCCAGTGGACCTTGAACGATTGCCAAGCCGGCTCCTGCCTTCCAAAGGACACCGTGATTCAGCCTCGCCCAACCGACGGCATCCTTCCGAGCATCTTCACGCAGGGTGGACGCTTCTGCCAACCCGGCCCTAAGCCGAACGAACGCGTGGTCGTGGAGCTGGTGCAAGGCGCCGCCTCAATCGACGCAACGTTCGAGATCGCGACAGCCTCCCCCTCTCAACACGCCCAACGTTGAAGCTGCGTAGGCAAGGCTCGCAATCTGTGTAGCCTCGCGCGATGCCTTTCCTTCTCGCGCAATCCGCCCGCCGCTCGCTCCTGCGCCTCAGCATCGTCGCAAGCCTCGCCGCAGCCCCAAGCAGCGCCTCCGCCCAACAGGCCGGCGCGCCCGCAGCCCCCGCAACGCAGCCCGCCTCCGCAACGCAGCCCGCTCCCGCAGCGCAGCCCGTCGCCCAACTCCCGCCCGCTCCGCCGCCCGCCGACACCGCAGCCACACAGCCCGCCGCGCCGTCGGAGATGCTCGTTCCGCTGCGCGCGCCGATCGAGCCCGAAGAGGCCCCGCGTCACAGCACCGGCATGATGATCGCCGGCATCGTGCTCACCTCCACCGGCAGCTTCGAGTTCTTGACCGGCCTGGCCACCACTTTGGTGTTCGGCAGCTTCGGTGGTAACGCCGGCTTCGGCATCCTTTTGTTCGGCGTTCCGCTAATGGCGAGCGGCGTGATTCAAGCAGGCATCGGCATTCCCCTGCTCGCCGTCGGAGCCTCGCGCGATGAAGACAAGACGGGAGAATTTGTAGTGCAGCCCAGCACACAGGTCGCCCAAGGCCTGCACCTCTCCATTCCTTTCTGAGTGCTGCCTTCGGGCCTGCACAGCGCACTTCGCAACAGCTGCGACACTGCGCCCCGTCTCACCGTGACACCGCCCGATGTGTCGCATCCCGCCCGGCCTCCACACTCCGCCGGCCCGGCCTCCAGCCGCCACCTGCGACACTGCGCCCCGTCTCGCCGTGACACCGCCCGATGTGTCGCATCCCGCCCGGCCTCCACACTCCGCCGGCCGGGCCTCCGAACACCAGGGCGATCGAGGGCGTGACGTCGCGGTTCTTCAAGAAGATGGCCTCTGCACCGTGCGCGCGTCATGCGGTCAGTCTCATCCTTGCAGCTCGGCCAGCTGCTCGGCAAACACATCGGGGCTGGCCCGCTTGTCGGGGGGCGAGCAGAGAGCATCCTCGAGCACGCCGCGCAGCCGCGAGGGAAGCGCGAACGAGGCGCGGGGGCTGAACGGCCTGATCGCGCCGTCTCGCACCGCCACTACGTGCGACCACGTATCCTGGCGGGGAAACGGCCATTTTTTGCAGAGAATCACCCACAGCGCGAACGCCAGGAAGAACGTCGATGTTCTCGGAGAAGTGTCCCGTCCTAGCAGCCACTCAGGGCACATCGCGGGGCCGCTGCTGATCCCAGCAGGACAGCGGAGCGTGGACGACGACACGCTGTACGCCCTCTGCCAGACGCCGAAGCCGACGAACTGCCCCCCTCCTGGCCGTGCGAGCAACAGCTGCGTGTCCAGCTCGGAGTAGAGGTTGGACTCCCCTGTCGACGCGTGCGCTGCGGCGAACCCGTGGGCGATCATCGAGGCCGCATGGAGGAACGACCCCGCGTCTCCGACCTCCTTCAGCGGGATGGCGTCGAGGGCCACCAAGTAGGTGATTTCAAGGCCCTTCGCGGTGAGGTGAAGCGCTGTGATGGGCGCAAGCCCGGGGTGTTGGATGAGAGAGATGCCCTGCGCAAGCTCGAAGAGCATGCGGGAGAATGCCTCGTCTCGTTCGTCGTGTGTACAGGCGCGGACCTCCCCTCGTCTCTGCTGCTTGATGCTCAACTCACCATAAGGAACGCTGGCGTCCATGCTGGTCTGGACCAGCATCGCGCAGATTCATGGACGATCCTAGGTCTGCGCCGCGGTCCCGACAGCGTGACTAAAAGCCACGGCCGCTGTGCTGTTCACTCCTCGTCAGCCATCGAGCGAAAGGTCCGCTCCCACGAGCGCCGACCAAAGGTGTTGCCGCTGTACAGCCGCACGCGCCCTGACTTCGACAGCAGCGCGATCGACGGTGTCACGCCGCGATGCTTCAAGAAGAACGCCTCTGCGCCGAGCGCGCGCGCCGTCTCGAGCGCCTCGGCCTCGTGCGCGTCGTCGGTCACATCGAGAAACACGAGATCCACCTTGTCTCGAAACGGGGCGTAGGCCGGGAGCATCGCCAACTCTGTCCGCCGGCACGGCACGCAACTGTCCGAGCGAATCACCAACACGGCCGGCCGAGCTGCCCCCGTCGGAGCGCCGGGAGCCGGCACGCTTGCTGCAACCTCGTCAGGCGGGGCTTGAAAGCCTTGGTCTACCTGGCCACCACCGCACGAGATGATGACCATCATCGCGAATGATTTAAGAAGGTAAGGCAACTGTACGAAACGCGAGCGCTGCGAACCTGATTCACAAAGAAGTGCAAAAGTGAAACCGAAGGGGTTCAATTTTGTAATGCCCGTGCGCCTCGTTCCTTCTTGACTGCTCATACGTTCGGTACTTTCTCGACGCTGCTCTGTTCTACGACCACCCGCCCGCAATGACAAACTCCGAACGTGAACCCACGATTGAGGACGCCTCGTCGCCCCCCGCTGCTGAAGGCAGCGGGCGCGTGGCGATCGGCGAGCGCGAGCACGTGGAGGAGCGTCCCCATTCGGAGGCTCCGTCGACGTCGGCCACCCCGGTTTGGGTCGTAGTCGAGCTACCGGAGGAGGAGCTTGGCGGTGCCTTCTCCGACAAGATCTCGCGCGCCGGCTTCAAGTCGCAGCTGCACCACCCGAGCATTTTCCTACGTCATGCGGTGATTGAGCCGGAGGCGCTCGCGCTGATGTTGGAGGCGTTGGTCGGCAGAGGTGGAGCGCCAGGCGCGAAGATGACGCTGCTCAACGGCCTCGGGGAGCCCAGCCTGACCGAGATCCTCACCCAGCTCGAGCCGCTGCAGCAGTTCCTGTCTCGGCTCAAGTCGCAGTGGCTGATGCCGTACATCGTCGCGCGGCGGGTGTTTCCGCAACTCCAGCCGGTGTTCAACGCAAAGGGAGCGGTCGTCGCGCAAGACGCGCTCGCGCGGCTCGGGAACTCACAGTCGCAGGCCACCGGGTTGGATATCGTCCGGGCCGCCGCTGAGCTGGATCTTGGCGCCTTGATCGATCGGCTGGTGCGGCTGGAAGCGTTCAACGCGGCAACAGGCGGGGACACAGCGTTGATCCTGCACCTGAGCACCGCCACCTTGCGCAGCCCGCAACAGCTCAAATCCAGCCTGATTGAGCTGGCCCGGGTGCACCGCGTGGAGCTCAGCAAAGTGGTTTTGAGCGCCTCCTGGGAGACCTGCCAAGAGGCCACCTCCGTGGGCCGTGCGTTCTTCGAGCTGCGTTCGCTCGGGGTGCGTTACTCGGTGGGCGGTGGCGTGCGCACGGCGGAATTCTCGTCGGTGGAGCACGTGATCGGTCTGGCCCGCTCGCTGGACGCGACGAACGTGCGTATGCCCTACGCGGGCGGGGCCCCCTTCGCCTTCGACCCAGGCGTTTTTGAGGCTGTTTGCGCGCAGGCACCGGACGTTGGCTTGAGCGTGCACGCCACGCGGCTCGCTAGCGTCGCCGAGCTCGAGGCGGCAAAACGTGCCGGGGCCGAGTTCTTCTCCGGCCGGGTGTTGTCCCGCTAGAGAGCGGCCCGCTCGCGGTCCCCTTTTCGTCCGCGGAGTCGTTGGGCTAGAGTCGCTGCGTGGCGCACCAATTTGTCTTCACCATGCAGGACCTCCGCAAGGTCCACCCGCCGAACAAGGAGGTCCTCAAAGGCCTCTGGCTCTCCTTCTTGCCCGGCGCCAAAATCGGGGTCTTGGGCCATAACGGAGCGGGCAAAAGCACGCTGCTTCGCATCATGGCTGGCGTCGACAAGGACTTCCTCGGGGAAGCTCGCCCGGCTGACGGCATCAAGATCGGCTTTTTGCAACAAGAGCCGCAGCTTTCGATGCCCACGGTTCGTGAAGAGGTGGATCTCGCCGTAGCGGACACCAAGCGGCTGCTCGCCCGCACCGAAGAGCTCGGCATGCTGATGGCCGAGAACCCCGACGACATGGACAAGCTCATGGAGGAGATGTCCAACGTGCAAGACGCGATCGAGGCCTGCAACGGCTGGGATCTGGACCGGACGATCGCCAGAGCGATGGACGCTTTGCGGCTCCCTCCGGCCGAGGCCTCGACCGACAAGCTCTCCGGCGGAGAGAAACGCCGGGTCGCGCTCTGTCGCCTGCTGCTCTCCAAGCCCGACATCCTCATTTTGGATGAGCCGACCAATCATTTGGATGCAGAGAGCGTTCACTGGCTCGAGCGCTTCTTGCAGGAGTTCCCCGGCACCGTCGTCTCGGTCACCCACGATCGCTACTTCCTCGACAACGTCGCCGGGTGGATCCTCGAGCTGGACCGCGGTCACGGCTTCCCCTTCGAGGGCAACTACTCCGGCTGGCTGGAGCACAAGCAGAAGCGCCTGATCGACGAACAAAAGCAGGAGACGGCGCGCAAGAAGACGCTCGAGCGCGAGCTCGAATGGGTGCGCTCCTCACCGCGCGCTCGCCAAGCCAAGAGCAAGGCGCGCATCGCCGCCTACGAGACGCTGTTCGCCCAGGACAAGGAAGACAAAGCCTACGAGGCGGCGGACCTCCACATCCCGTCGGGCCCGCGCCTCGGCAACGTGGTGATCGAGGCCAAGAACCTGAAGAAGAGCTTCGATGATCGCGTGCTGATCGACGACCTCAACTTCAACCTCCCGCGCGGCGGTATCGTCGGGGTGATCGGGCCGAACGGCGCTGGTAAGACCACGCTCTTCCGCATGATCGTCGGCCAGGAGAAGCCGGACAGCGGGGAGATCATCGTCGGTGAGACGGTGCAATTGGCCTACGTGGACCAGTCCCGTGACTCGCTGAACCCGAAGAACAACGTGTGGCAGGAGATCTCCGGAGGCGAGGAGAAGATCATGGTGGGCAAGCGCGAGGTCGCCAGCCGAGCCTATGTTTCGAGCTTCAACTTCGCCGGCAGCGATCAGCAGAAGAAGGTCGGGGACCTCTCCGGCGGTGAGCGCAACCGCGTGCACTTGGCCAAGCTGCTCAAGGAGGGCGGCAACCTGCTGCTGCTCGACGAGCCGACCAACGATCTCGACGTCGATACGCTGCGTTCGCTCGAAGAGGCGCTGCTCTCCTTCGCCGGCTGCGCGGTGGTGATCAGCCACGATCGCTGGTTCCTCGATCGCGTGGCGACGCACATCCTGGCCTTCGAGGGAGACTCGAAGGTGGTTTGGTTCGAGGGCAACTACGAGGCGTACGAGGCGGATCTCAAGCGCCGCTTGGGCAAAGACGCCGACGAGCCGCGACGGCTAAAGTACCGAAAACTCGCAGACTGAAGGCCGCGCTTAGCGCTACGGCGTGTTAGCCTAGACCCCATGCTTGCGCGTCGTGTCGCTGTCTTGGGGTCTTTGCTTTGTGTCGTGCTCTCCGCTGCGGCGGGCTGTGGCGACTCCGGAACGTCGAGCGGCGGAGGCGGCTCCACCAGCGAGACGACCTCCAGCACCAGCGGCGGTAACGGCGGCGGTGGAGGCACCCCGAGCGGGCCGGTCACCGTGGTCACGTGGAACCTCTACAACTTCTTCGACACGACCGAAGACACCTCGAACACCTCGGAAGATTCGCAATCCCAAGCCGACTACGACACCAAGCTGAACGCCGTCGTCAGCAAGCTCTCCGAGATCAACCCCGACGTGATGATCCTGGTCGAGGTCGAAAACGAGGGCATCCTCGATGACATCAATGACGCGCTCGGCGGGGAGTACATCACCCGCGAAATCAGTGAGGGCAATGACCCGCGCGGCGTGGATATCGCCGCCATGGCGAAGTTTCCGTTCAGCAAAGTGGTTACGCACGCCGAAGAGAAGTTCTTGCTCGATGGCACCAACGCCCCGACCTACACCTACTCGCGCGATTGCCCCGAGTATCACTTCCAGATCGGGGATCAGAAGGTGGTCTTCTTGGGCGTCCACTTCAAAGCCAAGGGCCCGCCGGACAACCCGGAGAAGCGCCTCGCGGAAGCCCAACACACGCGCGCCATCGCGGACTTCCTGTTCAGCCAAGACAACACCTTGGCCGTCGGCATCATGGGGGACTTCAACGATCTGCCCGGTTCTCCGCCGGTCAACGCCGTGCTCAACCCCGACCCGGCCTACATCGACGCAACGCAGTTCGCCCCGCTGGAGGACCAGTGGTCCTTCAACTTCCAAGGCGCCAAAGAGCTGATCGACCACATGATGGTCAACCCGGTGCTGAGCGAGAAGCTGGACCAATCGAGCGTCGCAATCCCGCACGACACGGTGGTGAGCCAAGCCAGTGATCACGCGCCCATCGTGGCGACGTTCAACTTCTAAAGACGGTGGAGCCCGGAGGAAAGGACGAAGACCCGCCCCCGAGTCCACGCTCGGGCAGCGGCTATTCGCTGCGTCCTCCACCCTCCGGCGAGCCGCCTCGTTCGGATAGCGGCTATTCGTTGCGCCCTCCACCCTCCGGCGAGCCGCCTCGTTCAGACAGCGGCTATTCGCTGCGCCCTCCCCCGGTCGCTGAGTCGCCGGAGCTAACCGGCTATTCGCTGCGCCCTCCGCCCTCCGGTGAGCCGCCTCGTTCGGGCAGTGGCTATTCGCTGCGCCCGCCGCCCACGGCGACGACCACCCCGCGGCCCAAGCCGAAGACCACCGTACGGCCGCTGCCCAAGCCCAAACGGCGCTCGCGCGTTGGGCGCATCGTCGCCTTGGTGATCGCCTCGCTGTTCGCGTTGATCGGCCTCGTGCCGCTGCTCGCCGCACTGCTGGTGCGCTCGCCGTTCGTGCAAGCGTGGGCCGCCGGGGAGACCACCAAGCTGCTCGAGGCCGAGCTCGGCGCGCGCGCAACCTTTCGCTCGCGCGCGACGTTGTGGCCGCTGGCCGTGACGGTGCAAGACGTCGAGGTCGAGAGCCATGACGGGGGCTCGCCGTTCGTCGAGGTGGAAGAGGCCACCGTGCGGCCTCGGCTGTTCTCGCTGATCAGCGGGCGCATCGACGCAGGCGAGGTGGAGGTGGTCGGGCTGCGCGCGCGGGTGGTGTTGAAGGACGGCAAGCTCGTCAACTTCAAGCCCACCCTCCCCGAGGATGACGGCAGCGAGTCCAAGCCGCTCGAGCGCGCGCCGCTTCGTTCCTTGAGCATCACCGACGCGGCCTTGGATCTCACGGTGGACGACATGCGCACCAAGGTGGCGGAGGTCGACGTGGACCTCGCCTTCGGTGAGGGGCTGGCCTTTGAGCTGGCTGCGCGTGCTGCGCGAGGCACCTTCACGTGGCAACACCCGGACCCAGCGCAGCCCGAGCGCAGCGCGGTGGATGAAGACCGCTTGTGTCAATTGGAGCTGCGTTCAGGCTTCGATCCGAAGACCAACCTGTTCACGATTCGCCGCTTCGCGTTGAAGGCCAGCGCCGATTTGGACCCTGCGCCGGGCACGCGCCCCGCTTGCGAGCTCGAGCCCGGCGATTGGCGGGCAGTCGCCGTGGAGCTTGGCACCGTCGAGCTACCCACGGCGCTGCTTTCACTCGAGGGCGTGGGGCTGATCCGTGGGCGGGCGAGCCTCAAAGCCCCGATTGCGCTCTTGCACCGCTTCGTGAAGTTTCCGCACACCACCGGCGCGGTCGAGGTGGACGTGCAGGCCGAACGCGCGGCCTTCGAACTGTTGCCGCGCCTCTCCGGCACGGTGGGCGCGTCGAACATCGGGCTCGACGGGAAGATCTTCTCCGACCGGGCCGATCTGCGCGTCCGCCTCGACGGCAAGCGGCTGATCGCAAACGACATCACCGCGCGCTGGAGCGACGGCGATTTCCGCATCGATCAAGCCACGCTCGATCTCGGCGATCCGACATTGCCGCTGGTCGCGAGTGACGTCCTGGCCGATCACGTGGAGCTGCAAGGGCTGCTGCGAGATTTGGGCGCGCACCCGCAGTCGCACGTGGGTTGGCGCTTGGATCGCGTCAGCTTCGCGAGCTTCGAAGGCACGCTCAATCCGCTCGATCTATCGGGCTTTTTGACCGCCGAAACGAGCGGCTTCGGCATCTATGACCGGCCCTCGCACAAGCCGGATCGCAAGCGCATGCTCAGCCTCGACCGCGCCGACATCACCGGCACCTTGGCGATCAGACCCGACGCTTGTTACCTCGAGAAGATGCACGCGGTGACCGGCGGCTCCAGCATCTTCACCACGGTCAAACTGGGCTTCGACAGTGCGTTCGGGCTGGAGGTCGGCCGCGGTACCACGATCGACTTCAGCGAGCTCTCTCCGCTGATCTCGGTGCCCATCGGCGGCCTGGTGGAGATCGAAGCCCAAGGCACCGGCACCTTCGAGTTCCCGCGCATCGAGGGGGACCTCACGATCGCCGACTTCCTGCTGGGCGGCTTTCAGGCCGGAGACATTCGCCGGGCACACGCCGTGTTCGTGCCGCTCGCGCTCGACATCACCAACGTCGAGTTGGCCAAGAACCAGAGCGTGATTCAGAGCCCGAAGTTGCGCGTGGATTTCGACGCCGGCCCCGACGTCCTGGTCGACGCCGAGGTGGACACGCGGCCCGCGCCATCGCTCGGGATCCGCGACTTCTTTGAGGTCTTCCAGTTCGACCAAGACCCGCGCTTCAAAGGCATCGACGGCATCGCCAAAGGCCTCGCCACCGTGCACTACGCCATCGGCGGCGAAGAGGACAAATGTGGCACCGGCACGCTGCACGTGAAGGCCCAAACGGAAGTCGAATCCCCCACCCTCTTCGGCGAGAAGTTCGAGCGCGGGTCGCTCGCGGTGGACTTCCGTTGGGACGACAGCGAGGCCGGCGGCGACGGAATGGATATCTATCTACCGGCGCTCGCGGTGTATGACGGAAACGGCAGCGTGGTGGGCGAAGCGCGCATTCAGAACGGCAACCTGAGCGGGACGATGTTCGGCTCGGGCCTCGCGCTCAGCTCGATCGAAGGGACCGGCGCGCTCGGCAGCCTGCTCGATGGTGAGCTCTCCTTCATCGCCAAGCTCTCCGGCACCCTGAACCGCATGGCAGCCGATCTCGACGTCTCGCTCTCACCGCTGCGCTTCGGCGCCAACCGTCTGCCCGGTTCGCGCTTCGCCGTGCGTATGACGCCGGACCCAGCTCCGCCTGTCTACACCGAGCGCGTCACCGGCTGCGGTCGCAAGATCGGGCCGCCCTTCTCGTTGGAGGAGTACGAGAAGGATCTACCGGACGGAGCCTTCGCCGTGAAAGGCCAGCTGTTCGGTGGGCAGCTCGAGCTGAGTGATCTGCAGATATCGAAGCAGCGCGCCAAGGTCATCAAAGGCCAGGTGGGCATCGTGAAGCTGGATCTCGGCACGCTGGCCGCGGTTCATCCCAAAGTGGCGCTCACCGGCCGCGTGCCCAACGCCCATCTTTCGGGCGAGATCGACATCGCGCGGCTCGAGCTCGAGAACCTCGCTTCGGCGGATGTAAGGGTGGATCTTTCGACGCTCGAGCTCGCGCAAGGGAGCCGCTCGGTCAAGCTCGCCGCGGCCTCCGGTCCGGTTCGACTGAGCGAAGGCAACCTGAGCGTGCCGCAGCTCGACTTCGTGGTCGCCGATAGCCGGCGCGGCGCGCGTGTGGCCTTCAACGTCGAAGGCCAACTGCGCTCGCCCTTCGGCCCGGCCAAGCCCGATCTCGACGTGCGCATCGAGATGACGCCCTTCAACCTGGCCGGCCTGAAGAATGACCTGCCGCAGCTCGACCGCATCGAGGGCATGGCCTCCGGCGGCATCCAATTGAGCGGCGAACTGTCGGCGCCCAAAGTGAGCGGCAACTTGCGGCTGCGCGACGGCTCGCTGGCGTTGGTCGGCTTCCCGACGACGATCGAGGATATCGCCGTGGACGTAAGCCTCGGAGACGGCGAGCTACGCGTGACCAAAGCCAGCGCTAGCGTAGGCGCAGGCACTGTCGATATCTCCGGCCGCATCCCGCTGATCGGGCTCAGCTACGGCACCGGGACGGCGACCATCACCGGCCGCGGGCTCAAGCTGCCCGCCGGGGAAGGCATCGACGTCGTGGTCGACGCCGATCTCGATCTGACGTTGCCAGCGGAAGACCGCAAAGACGGAGCGTTACCGGATCTGCGCGGCCGGGTGGACGTGAGTTCCTTCTCGTACACAAGGCCGATTTCGCTGATCGGCGAGCTGACCAAGACGATCGGCAAGACCGAGGTCACCGACTTCGATCCGGCCGGAGATTTTCTCAGCTTCAACGTGCTGGTGGATTCGCAACGGCCGCTGCGCGTCGACACCGAGCTGGCCGAGATCCAGCTCGAGTTCGTGGACCCCGGCTTGACGCTGTCCGGCACCAACCAACGTTATGGCGCGCGTGGCGCGCTGCGCGTCCTACCCGAGTCGAAGTTGCGGCTACGCAATCACGAGTTCGACATCAGCGAGGGCTTCGTGCGCTTCGAGGACGCGACCAAGATCCGCGCCGACATCGACGTGCGCGCCAGCACCGAGATCCGGCGTTACGCACAAGCCGATACAGCGGTAACCGACGGCATCACAGCGACGGGTGGCAAGTGGGACGTCAACGCGCACGCCCACGGCACCAGCGACGAGCTCAAGCTCGACCTAAGCAGCGAGCCGGCCCTGGCCCAAGAGGACATCGTGCTCTTGCTCACCGTCGGAATGACGCGCGCCGAGGTGGATCGTGGCTTGGCGACCTCGCTGGGAGAGACGCTGGGCCTCGAGGCGCTGACGGCGCTCACCGGCGCGGACAAAGCGGTCAAGGCCGTGATCCCGATCATCGACTACTTCCACTTCGGCTCGACCTACTCCTCACGCACAGGCCGCACCGAGCCGACCGTCACCATCGGCAAACGTTTGACCGAGGATCTGCGCGCCAACGTGACCACCACCCTCACCGAGCAAGACGTAGCGGCGACGCTCGAATGGCGACTGCAGAAGGGCGTCAGCCTCGAGGCCTCCTACGACAACACCAACGACATCGGTACGCTGGTCGGGAACGTGGGCTTGGATCTGCACTGGCGTCTCGAGTTCGAATGAGCCAGCTCGGCGCGCGACTCGCTACTCCGATCGGCTTCGCAGCCCTGCTGCTGACGGCACTTTTCTGTGCCCTGCCTTTGCGCGCGCAGCCCGCCGCACAGCAGCCCGCCGCAGAGCAGCCTGAAGCGCCAAGCGAGGCCGCGCCGATCGCCGCCGAGTCGTTCGTACCGATCGAGGATCTCGCGACCCTCACCATCCCCGAAGACCAGGTCGAGCTCGATCCGTCGATCCTCGGCCTACCGATCGTGCGCGTCGAGGTCCGAAGTTCGGGCTCTCGTTGGGCTGCGCAGACCGAGGTAAAATCGATTCCCTTCGGTGAGAAGCTGAGCCCCGAGGTGGCCCGCAAAGCCATGCGCGAGCTGGCCGAGAGCGGCGGTTTCTCGGATCTTTCGGCCTTCGCCGAGCGCGTCGGCGGCGGGGTGATCCTGCGCATCGAAGCCACCCCCGCGAGGCGCGTACGCGCGGTGCAGATCGAGGGTGGGCTGTTCGAACGCTCCGCCACGCTGAGCGCTACCAAGCTTGCGATTGGCGGCATGGTCTCGGAGCCGGAAGTCGTGCGGGTGCCCGAGTTGGTCGGCAAATTTTACGAGCGACACGGCTTCCCCGACGCCAAGATCTCGATCCAAACGGTGTCGCTGGATCAACCGCTGGACGTGATGTTGGTGGTCAGCATCCAACCCGGGGAACCCCGCAACGTGAGCCAACGAGTGTTCGTGATCGAACCGGCGTTCGACGCGCAAGTGAGCGACCTGAAGTTCGAGTATGCCGTCTCTGCCAATGAGCGCGCCGACGACCTCGCGCTCGAAGAGGCCGACCGCCAGCTCGCGCAGACCCTGCGTGAAAACGCCTTCACGCGAGCCAAGGTCGCGCATCGCGTGATCCACCGCAAAGGCTTCACCTACCTCTACGTGTACGTCGACAGCGGGCCCAAGCTGGTCCCGGCGTTCGAAGGCAATTGGTCCTTTGACGCGAACGATCTGCGCGCCGCGCTGGAGCTCACCAAAGGCCAGGTCTCCTCGGTGAGCGACCTCTCCGAGCGCTTGCGCCGCTTCTACGAAGAGCACGGCTTCCTCGATGCGCGGGTCAGCGGTGAGCTGCGTCCGTCGAAGGACGAGGGCCAGGAGCACTTGGCGTTCACCATCGTCGAGCGCGAGCGGGTGCGCGTGGAGCGCCGCATCTTCGCTTGCTTGCCCACCGCCGTCGCGGCCGACGATATCGGCTCGGAGATCGACAGCGTGCTGCGAGAGGAGCTCCCTGCGCGAGCGTTCGTCGCCTTGCCAGCGCCGCGCATGCTCGACGCAACGCTGTCCGGCTCGACCTTGGCGGGCGCCCGACCCGCACCGCTCGAGCTCTCGCCCGAAAGCACCTACTCCGCCGAGGCCTACTCGAGCGCGCTCAAACATGTGCGTGAGGTGCTCTTCTCGCGCGGCTATCTGAACGCGGCCGTCGGTCCGTTGACGGTGATTCGCGCGCGCTGCTCGAGCCGTTCGGGCGCCGGGGACTGCATCGAGGAGCCGCTCTCGATCCCGAAGGCGCGCTGCGAGACCACGCGCGAAGGGCTGCCCGTCCCCGAGCCGGCCTTGCCGCGCGATCTGACCTGCACGCCCGATTCGGCGCAGGGCGTGCGCTGTTCGTCGCGCATGACGGTGCACATCCCGATGCATCTCGGCCCGCTGACGACGCTGTGGGACGTAGCGTTCGTTGGCGCCAAAAGCTCCACCGCGGAGCAGCTGGCGGAGAAGGCCGGGCTGGCCGTGGGGGATCCGCTGAGTCTCACGGCGATCGACGACTCTCGGCGCAAGCTCGTGGCCTGGTTCCAGAACCGTGGCTTCGCCTACGCCTCGGTCGAAACTGACGTGGATCTGTCCCCGGACAAATCGCGCGCACGCGTGACCTTCACGGTCGAGGAGCGCGAGCGGGTCACCATCGGCGAGATCCTGATCGAGGGCGCCCGCCAAACCGATCACGACCTGATCCGTCGCCGCTTGGCGATCGCGACGGGCGACACCTACTCGATCGACAACCTGCGCTTGAGCGAGGAACGGCTGGCGACGCTGGGGCCATTCTCCAGCGTCTCAGTCACGCTGGCCGAGCCCGAGGTGATCGCCAAACAGAAGTCGATCGTGGTGCGCGTTCAGGAATATCCGTCGCAATACCTTGATCCCAAGGGTGGCTTCTCGACGGGGGAAGGCCTGCGCTTCGGCCTCGAGTACGGGCATCGCAACATCGCCTCGCTCGGCATCTCGCTCACCCTGCGCATCCAGCTTTCGTACTTGTTCGACTTCGTGATCTTGGACTCCGACGTCGAACAGAACCTCAAGCCGCTGAGCGCGAGCGAACGGTTGGAGCGGCGCAACTCGGCGCGTCTTTCCTTCCCGGACATCGGGCTCGGGCCGCTCGTCAGCTTCGGCGTCGAGGCGATCGACGTACGCGACAATCAGCGTGACTACGGGCTCTCCCGCGAGGCCATCGTGCCGAGCCTCACCTTCCGGCCGCTGCGTGAGTTCGTCGGCACGCTTTCCGCTTCGGCCGAGCTAAACACCGAGAAGATCTTCGGCGGCCAATCGGTCAACGACATCATCGCTAACAACCGCAATCTCGAGCAGCTGTTGCGCTTCCCCGACGGGACCACCTTCGTCATTGCGCAACGCGTCTCGGCCTCGTGGGACCGGCGCGACGTGCCGCTCAACGCTACGCGCGGCACCTTCACCTCGCTCGACATCGAGCACGTCAACGCCTTCCCCGCCGATCCCGACGACCCGGAGACCCAGCCGCTGGTCTCGCACTTCATGAAGATGAGCGGGCGCTTCACCGGCTACGTCGCCGTAACCGATGGCGGCGCAGCGCTCGCCTTCAGCGTCGCGCTGGGAGCCAACCTGCAGCTAAAGGACGACAGCAAGACCTACCCGGATCGGCTCTTTTACCTTGGCGGCTCGGAGTCGCTGCGGTCCTTCCTCAGCGCCTCGGTGGTCCCTGAAGACGTGGCGCAGCAAATCTTGCAGGGCCAACTCAAGATTGAAGACGTCGCCATCCGCGGCGGCGATTTCTGGTGGAACCCGCGCGTCGAGTTCCGCTTACCGCTGAGCGACCTGGTTGGCATCGGTCTCTTCGCAGAGGCCGGCAACCTCTGGGTCGACGCTGGCAACGGCTTCAACCCGTTCGACCTGCGCTACGGGCTCGGCGGCGGCTTGCGCTTCTCCACGCCGGTGGGCCCGATCGCGATCGACGGTGGGCTCAACCCCACAAAGCGCGAGTGGGAAGACATCGGCGCGCTGCACTTCGCAGTCGGTCTTTTGTAGCTAGGGCATGACCCCGCCGCCGAAGGAGCGACCACCGCCGCCGCTCGGAGCAGCAGCTTTCGGCTTCTCGCTACCCGGAAGGCTGCCGCCGACGAAGCCCGCGACGAAGTCGTACAGTGCCGGCTCGACGCTCTCGAAGTAGACGTCGGTGGTCGCCCAGAATTTGTGACTGTCGGGGCAGGAGCGCGAGCTAGCCTTGAAGGACTGCTGACCGACGACTTTGCCGGTCGCCGTTTCACGCACCTTCGTTTTTCGGCACTCCCTTGGGTCGAGCTTCGAGCCCCCAGGAGTATTCATCGCGCGGCCGATAGGCCACGTGCACGGTGGCCGGAGCGGCAGCCGCAGCAGCCTGAGGTCGCGGCGTACCGGTGCAAACATCGTCGAGATCGTAGGCCTTGATCTCCGGTAGCTGCACGCCGTCCGCCTGCAGCGGCAAGAGCGAATAGAGCAAGCGGCCACCGTATTCTGCGCCCTCGTACACCGAGCTAACGCCCTGTTGGAAGCTCACCGTGTCTTTGCAGCCGGTCGAACGTGGATCGAGTTCGAACTCCTCCTTCGACAGCTCGGTGCCCTTGATCGGGTCGACGAAGCGCAAGGTGTAGGTCATCACCCAACGCTCGATCTTGCCGCCGTAGTAGTTGCACTGCGACTGCGTCTTGGTCTTCTTCTTGAGGTCGACACACGCGACCAACTCGACGTCGGCGATCTCGCTGTTGTCCTTCACTTGGAAGCCCGCGAGACCGTCGAGGCGCTCATAGCGGTAGGCCGGCGTTTTGTCGTCGAGGTACTTCTGGAACACCACGACCTTGCTCGGCAGCTTGGTGTCTGCGTGCTTCTCGTACGGCTTGGCGCCAATCTTGGAGCCGCTGCAAACCGAGGCATAGCCCTCGAGCGTGCTCGGCGCCGGCGGCACGTACTCGCGCTTGGGAGCGGGCTCCTCGTCGCTCGGCTTGTACTCATCCTTCTTTTTGCAGCCGAGCGTCGATGCGAGGCCGAGGGCGAGCAAGGAGAGACCAAACCATGGAGTAGCTTTGACGGAGCAACGAGAATCCATGGCCCTTGATACGCAAAGGCAACCCGAGCCTCCACTCGGATTTAGCGACTACCCACCGAATCCAAAAAGCCGTTGGCTAGGGCAAAAGCTCGAATCATCGCTCGCTTACGCCTCGGATTCCGCCGCCCCTGGCGCCAACGAGGCGCGCGCATCCGCCTTGTGGCCTCTGCTACTGGCAGGCACCTTCAGTGGCCTTACCGTCCTCCACGCACCACGTTCCAAGTTCGAGCGGCGGCTCCGGCTTCGGTGCTTCAGCGCCCTCCCAAGCGCTCCATTCGAAGCGCACGCTGCAGCGCCCGGCGGGTCGCGGCGTCTTGCGAAAGAGCTCGAGCGTAAACGCGGTGGACTCGCCCGCCGCGAGCGCAAAGACCTTCTGTTCGGGCAAGAGCTCGGTCTCGCGCAGGGGCGCGGCCTCACCGCAGCGCGCCTCGGCGGCGACGATCCCGCGCGCTGGTTTGGCGTCACGGGTTTGCAAATGGGCCCGTAGTCGCAGCTTGCCGTCGCTCGGCTCTTCCTGAACGTCGTGCAGCCGCTGCTTGGTGCTCGGCGGAGTGAGCGGCGCCCAAGCGCAAGCGCCAGCCCGCAGCCCGCCACCCTCAAAGCAGAAGCGCTCTTCCAGCACGCTGCTCGCCTCTTTCGCCTGACCGATCGGCTCGAGCCGAAACAGGAGTTCGCAACCGTCGGCCTCTCCCAACCACCCGAAGCTCGCGGGCGTCTGCAAATCGAGCTCGCTGCTCCGGACCTTCTCGAGCGAAACGCGCGGACCGCCGCGACCGACGAGCTCGCTGAAGGCCACCACACGCTGCTCGCCGAAGCGACACACCGCGCGAATCGGCAGCACCACCCGACCCGTGCCGGCTTGTGCGACCACCGCCTTCGCGCGCACGTTCAGCTCGTAGCCCGAGCCCGTCCGGCGTGTCACGGTGAGGTCCTGAAGCTGCAGCGGCCCCTGCGCGAAGACGCTTTCGGCGATGGTGGCCGTGCTCGGTAGGCCCGTCGCAGCGGCGCTCGCGCCCGCCGACCCGACGAGCGGGACCGGGTCTGAACAGGCCGTGAGCCACACGACGCTGAACAGCTCCAGCCACCGCTGGCGAAGCCGACCCAGCCGCGAGCGCATGGACTTATTTTGTCCTACCATCTCCAACAAACCCTTTCTTACAAGCGCTATCGAGGCTATGACTTCCTCACCAACTACGAACCAGCGTGCCCTGCGTGAGAGGGCTTGCACACTGAACACTAGAACAGTAAGGTGACCCTCATGAGCGACGAGCGAAGTTCAAAGCAGAAGGCGGCCGCACTCGAACTTGCCATTGCTGGCGTTGAGAAAGAGTACGGCAAGGGCGCCATCATGCGCCTCAAGGACGGGGAGTCTCTCCATGATGAGGTGCCTACCATCCCCACGGGCTCGCTTGGGCTTGATGTGGCGCTCGGCATTGGTGGTTACCCGCGTGGCCGCATCGTGGAGATCTACGGTCCGGAGTCGAGCGGTAAGACCACGCTCACGCTGCATGCCATCGCGGCCGTCCAGCGCATGGGTGGCACCGCCGCCTTCATTGACGCTGAGCACGCCCTGGACGTGAGCTACGCACGCAAGCTCGGCGTGAAGACGGATGAGCTGCTGATCTCTCAGCCGGATTACGGTGAGCAGGCCTTGGAGATCGCAGACATGCTCGTCCGCTCCAACGCCGTTGATCTAATCGTGGTGGACTCGGTGGCGGCGCTCGTACCCAAGGCCGAGATTGAGGGTGACATGGGAGATAGCCATGTTGGCCTGCAGGCCCGGCTCATGAGCCAGGCCCTCCGCAAGCTCACCGGCACCATCTCGCGCTCGCAATGCTTGCTGATGTTCATCAACCAGATCCGCATGAAGATCGGCGTGATGTTCGGCAATCCGGAGACCACCACCGGCGGTAATGCGCTCAAGTTTTACGCTTCAGTGCGTTTGGACATTCGTCGGGTGGGCGCCATCAAAGAGGCTGCTGCTGCCGGCAAAGAGCCTGCGGTCGTGGGCAATCGCACGCGCGTTAAAGTGGTTAAGAACAAGCTCGCGCCGCCCTTCCGTGAGGTCGAGTTTGATATTCTGTATGGGCAAGGCATCAGCCGCTCCGGTGACGCTGTAGACCTCGGCGTAGAGGCAGGCATCGTGGAGAAGAGCGGCTCCTGGTTCTCCTACCAAGGCGAGAGGATCGGTCAAGGTCGCGAGAACGCGAGGACCTTCCTCGAGCAGAACCCCGCGGCCTTGCAGAAGATCGAGGTTTCGGTTTTGGAGAAGCACGGCATCAAGCGCAAGTCGGAGCCGGTTGCAGCACAGCCCGCAGCAGCGCCTGCCAAGCAAGCCGCAGCGGCTGCACCTGCGGCAGCGCAAGCTCCAGCAGCGGCCGCAAAGGCCGGCGCCAAAGAGCCTGAGCGCCGTCCTGAGCCCAAGCCCGAGCCCAAAGCAGCGACCAAAACCAACTAAAGCTTCCTGCAGCGAGAGATCTGGCGTGAACGGCTTGCCGTCGGAGCAAAGTCGTTTGAGCCGCCGTCCGGGGGGATGGGTCCATGGCGTACCTGCATCGTCTGATGACGATACGGGTGCGCCCCTATGCGATTGTGCCGGGGTCAGCGGCAACTTGAATATCTAATTTGCGCGGGAAACGCACTGAACACTTGTGCCCAAGCGTTGGCAGCGGAGCAAAGGAATGGGTGGTATTCCGAGTAGCTCAGCCGGTTGCTTGACATAGAGGGTCCGGCGGATTTCACTTAGAGGACTTACTCAATCCGAGTGGGTGCGGGCTCCCCAAGGCTGCTTGCGAGGTTTCAATGCCGGGTCTGATCGTCTTTCCGTTCGCTCAGCGTCCCGTGGGGCGAGACTCGAGGGCGCGCCTTCCGGTCAGGCCCCTCGCCCCACGCGTTGCCCCAGCCGCCGTCCGCGTCCCTGATCCGCGTCAGGTCCATGTAGAGATTCCGTTCCCAGCGGGCCATCCACAAATCTTCGTTCACGAGGGAGCTCGACAGCTCCTCGAGCGGAAGCTGACAGTCGCTGCCGGCAAGCCTGTCTTCCTATCCATCAATGACAACTGCCGGAGCATGATCGCTTTTGCCGAACGAGACGGCATCGTGCGAGCGCGGCTTCATCACATGTTCTTGGACGCGCCCAAGGCCGTTCAGCTCGCGCTCGTTTGCTACATAGCCAAGGGCGACCGCGAGGCCTCCTGCGTAGTAGGCCGCTATATCGAGCGCAACAGCCACCGCATCCGCGCGGCTCGGCCATTCTTATTGCCCATTACCACCCAAGGCGCGCACCACGACATCCTGTCGATCTTCAGCGCGCTCAATGACAAGTACTTTGGCGGCACGGTGGACGCGCTCATCACCTGGGGGCGGCTCGGGTCGCGCCGCAACAGTGAGGGCACCGGGCGGAGGAGCATCAAGCTCGGCAGCTACTCCGCAGTGGAGCGGCTCATCCGCATCCACCCCACGTTGGACCGGCCGTGGGTTCCTCGCTACTTCGTTTCCTACGTCGTCTACCACGAGATGTTGCATCACGTGATTCCGGCGATTGAGCAGCGTGGAGGCAGGAGAATCCTGCATCCGCCGCACTTCATGGAGCGAGAGGCGTTGTTTCGTGATTATGAGCGCGCGCTCGCCTGGGAGCGGGCGCACATGCACCGGGTGCTGCGCGCGCGCGGCTAACCGTCGTCGGCTTCGCTGGTATTTGGCTCACGCTTTGACTAAGGGACGCTTTGTTACGTAGTCCCGCAGTGTTGTGTGGGCAGTCAGAGCATCGGGTCCTCGGACGTCGGTGCTCGCAGAGGAGCGTTGGGTGCAGCTGACAGACACCGAAGGTAGCGCCAACAAGGCGATGGAGGCTCTCGAGTGGGCGCGGCAAATCTCGCTCGCCGGAGGTCCGCTGCCCCCCGCTATCGTCAAGGCCTCGCCCTCGGACTTCCGCGCTGCCGGGTCCAAGTTCTCGCGGGATCTGCGCGGCCACCTGGACACCATCGTGATGTCGTCGGACGCCGAGGCTGGGCTGGACGCCCTGCTGGCCTGTGGAGCCCTCGCCACGCTGCTCCCAGAGGTCGAGGCCATGGTTGGCTTCGGTGACGGGGAATGGCGCCACAAGGACGTGTGGAAGCACACCAAGCAGGTGGTGCGTCAGTCGGTACCGCGCCTGGAGATTCGTTGGGCTGCGCTATTGCATGACATCGGCAAGGTCAAAACCCGGTCGATCTCGCCGGACGGTGAGGTGCACTTCTTCGGCCACGCGGAGGTTGGAGCCCGCATGTTCGACAAGATGAACCGGCGGCTGCCGCTGTTCGCCTCCGAGGCCAAGCTCAGTGAAGAGATCCGGTTTTTGATCCTGCACCACCTTCGCGCCAGCCAATACGAGGCCTCCTGGACAGACAGCGCCGTGCGCCGCTTCGCCAAGGAGATGGGGGACTATTTGGATGACGTGTTGTGTTTGTCGCGCGCGGACATCACCACCAAACGTCCCGAAAAGAAGAAGAAGGGCCTGCGTCAAATCACCGATTTGAAGCTACGGGTGGAGAAGGTGCTGGCAGAAGACGCTGTGGTTCCGCCGCTGCCCACCGGCATTGGAGACGCGATCATGTTGGCCTTCAAGATCCCGCCGTCACGCTTGATCGGGGATCTGAAGCGCAAGCTGGAGACCGAGATCGCAGAGGGTACGCTGCAGGGTCATCAGCCCATCGATTTCTACGTGGAGCTGATCAAGGCGGATCCCGGCCGATACGGCCTGGGCTGAGCGGCTGCGGCTGGGCGGCTGAGCTGGGCGGCTGAGCTGAGCGGAGCTGAGCGCCAAGGTTGAGCAACGAGCCCGCCGCTACGGGCTGGGCTGAAGCTCGCGCGGAGGCGGCAACCCCGAGGGGGCAATGCCGTCCCAACCGGAGGCCTTGGCGAGCTTGGCCAACGCCAGATCGAGTTCCATCGTCGCGTTCATCACCGCAAAGCGACCAAAGGCGTAGGCCTTGGCCGGCTCGAGCAGCTCCTTGTCTTCGATCGTCCCGACGTCCAACCCCGACTGCACGTACACGAGCCAGCGCTTCGCCGCTTGTACGCCCTTCTTGTGCGCCTCGAGCCGCTGCGACCAATCCACCACCTCGGCGTATGCAACGCGGATCTCGGCGGCCACGCCTTCATCCGCCAGCCGCGCGATCGCCTTCATCTCCTCGAGATCGGCCTTGGCTTGATCGAGCCGAGCGACCTGCGGCGCGAAATCCAAGTTCCACTGAAACACGATGCCAGCGCCGTAACGGAAGAAGTTGCCGGGGTCGACGATGAACGGGCTCGATTGATCGTCGATGCCCGGCGCCACGCCCAACCCGAGCGACAACCCGAGCCCAATATCCGGGTAGAACCCAGCCTCTTTGCCGCGCACCAACGCCTCACGCGCAAGCAGCCCGGCCCGAGCCTGCCCGAGCTCTGGCCGATTCTCCACCGAGGCCGCGAGATACGCCTCCACCGGCAAGAGCGTGTGCGTCGGGCCGGTGAGCGGAGCGTCCGGCACGTCGAAGTCGGCGATACCGGTGTAAAAGCGCAGGCCGGTCAGCGCTACCGTGGCGAACTTCTCGGCCTCGGCGCGCCGTACGTCGAGCTCGGTGACGAAGGTCTGCAGCTTGAAGAGATCGAGCTTGTCACCCTCGTCACGGGCGATCTTCTCGGTGAGGCTGGCCTCGGCCTTGCCGATCTGACGTTTGATGTCCTCGAGCAGCAAGAGACCGTCACGCGCGAGCAAAAGGCCGTAATACGCCTGGCGGACCTGCAAACGCACAGCGTCTCGCTCCTTCTCCACGCCCTTCTCATTGAGCTGCACGTTGGCCTCGGCGGCGTCTTGCAAACTACCGATCTTGCCGAAGGTCCAGAGCGGGATCAGGCCGGAGAGGTTGACCTGCCAAGCGGCTGCAGCGCCGCGTTCGGGCACGACGTCGTTGTCGGGCGTGTAACTGCCGGTGCCGCGCAACTCCGGGCCGACGCCTACGCCGGCGGTCATTCGATAGATGCTGAACGGGGCCGTCTGCGCCTCGTTCTCGAGGCCGCGTGCCTTCGCCACACGGGCGCGCGCGGCCTGAATCTGCGGGTGGTTCTTATCCGCCGCGAGCAGCGCCTCGGCCAAGGTGAAGGTCTTCGGCGCTTTGGCAGCGGTAGCGGCGGGCTCTGCGACGGCCGGCTCGCCAGCTGCGGGTTCGGAGGGCGGTGGCTCGGCCTGTGCGCGAGTCGAGCTCAGCAAACCTGCGGCGAGCAGCGCAGCCAGCAGCGAGCATCGAATGGGCCTATGGCCGAGGCGGAACGTCCACATGCGTACGGCACCACTAGTAGCACTTTCGACCGGCGGAGGATGCCACTAGCACGCTTCATTCATCCGGCTGGCGCAGCCGCGCGAGCGTGCTCTCCAGCAGCTCGACCAGCGCCTCCGGGTGCTCGATGCTCTCCGGCAGCGCGCGCTCGAGGCGACGAAAGTTCGCCCGATCGAGGCCCGCCAGCTTGGCCGCCTGCGACTGATTGCCCCGCGCGAGACTCAGCACCGAATCGAGATAGGTCCGAGAAACCGCCCCGATCGCGTCGGCCTTCACATCTGCAAACGGCGGGATGGCGCCTTCAATGGTGCGTGCCTCACGCGTGAGCGAGAGTTTGAGCGCCGCAAAGTCCGAGCGCAGGATGCGATCGCGCTCGCCGGCGACCATCACCGCCGTATCCACCGCCGCCCACAACTCCGGAATGTTGCCCGGCCAAGCCTCGGCGCGCAGCCCACGTAAGACGTTGGGGTTGAGCCGTTTGGGCGGCAAACCAAGCCGATCCATCAGCAACTTGACGAACACCGCCGCCATTACCGGGATATCGTCGCGACGCTCGCGCAGGCTCGGCACGTCGATCACGTGGCGCGCGAAGGCGAAGAAGAGCTCCGCGCGAAAGCGGCCCGCCTCGCGCAACTCGCGCAGCTCAGGCGCAGCCGTTGCAACCACCCGTGGAGCGCGCGGCCCCGCGAGCTTGAGCAGCGCTGCGAGCCGCGCCTGCGCAGCCGGCTCGAGCAGCTGCAGGCCCTCGATCAGCAGCGCGCCGCCCTCCGCCTGACGATAGGCCTGCTCGAGCTCGGCCTCACCCACCGGGACCATCGCCGAGCTCGCGAGCTCGGTGACCGTACGAGCGCCCAGGAGCAAGCGTGCGAGCGTGCGCTTGCCCACACCGGGCTCCCCCAACAGCACAGCCGGATGCGACGACGCGGCGGCCCGCGTGACTTCGCTCATCACCTCGCGCATGCGTGTCGAGGAAGCCACGAACTCGGGCGGAAGGACGGCCTTGGCGCGCACGGGCTCGCCCTTCGGCGCGCCGCCCAGCGCACTCGAAAGCAGCGCCGCTACCCCCGCAGGCGGGCTCTCGCTGCGCGGCAAAAAAGCAAAGGCGCTGTCCTCGAGCGCGAGCGCCGCGTCGCCCTCTTCGAGCAGGTAAATCCAGCGCGCCTTGCGATCGCGTACGCCCCGCCCGGCGAGCTTCGCGTCGCACACGACCACGCCGCACGAGCGCCCAGCGAGCGCCACCTCGAGCGCGCCCAAGTCAGCAGCCGTGACCACCTCGAACTCGCGCGCCAATAGCGGCTTGGCCCACGCTCGCCGCAGCGCCGCGGAGCCGTCGACGATAGCGATAGGCGACTTCGCTGCTCCCAACGAGCAGGCAGTTCCCACGGTCCCCCCGACGCGTCAACACGTCGAGCCGCAACCCACCACATCAGCCGCTAGGAAATGTGGGCCCACCGTGCGAAAAGGAGTCAGCCATGGCCAAGCTCCCGGACGGTCCCCGACCCACAGAGATCAGCGCGCTGCTCGGCCGAGGCACCGAGTTCGAGGGCAAGCTCAACTTCTTCGGCCGCGTGCGCATCGACGGCCGCTTTAGCGGCGATATTCGCGGAGATGACGTGCTCGTGATCGGCGAGGGCGCCTACGTCGAGGGCACCATCGAGGTGGCCACCTGCATCGTGACCGCCGGTGAAGTGCACGCGCAGGTTCGGGCGCGCGACGCGATCGAGCTTTACGCTCCCGCGCGCGTCACCGGCTCTTTGCACGCCCCGGCGATCTTCATCGACCGCGGCGTGGTGTTCGAGGGCAACTGCACGATGGCCCCGCTGGAGGTGCCTTCGATGATGCCGCCCGCCGTGCAGCCCACCATTCCGAGCGAGGAAGATCTTTCGTTGACGAAGGACTACCACCCCGAGGACGAACAAGCTCCATGAGCCGTCGGCTCACTGTGGTGCCGTCGGAACGACATCTCGAGAGCAGCCCACAGTCCGACATCACCACCTGGCGACGCTGGATCGAGAAAGTGCGCGCGTGTGAACCCGCGCGCCGTCTCGAGGCCTCCACCGCGCTGCTTTATCTCGTCGTACGCGGCTACGTCCTCAGCCACCCGCTCGATCAACGAAGCGGCCCGCCAGCGCGCGGCTTGATCGGGCTCGCCCACCAAACGTTGGGGCAGCTGCGTCGCGCGGGTACCAGCGCGGAGGATCTCGAGCGCACCGAGACCGCGCGCGGACGCTGGCTCGGCGCGCTGATGCGCACGCTCGACCAAACGCTTTTGCGACTCGAGCTCTATGACCCGCGACAGCTCCCCGCGCGCGCGACGTTGCAACGCTTCGCGGAGCAGCAACCCAACGACTTGAAGCTCACCTCGACCTTGAGCTTCGACGCGGACCTCCTGCGCTTTGCCACCGACCTGCAGGCTGAGCTCGGCCAGCGCGGGAAGACCCTCAGCCTCGAGTTGCCCGCGTTGCCCGGCGAGACGGCGGTCTCCAGCCTGGCCAACTGGCTCGAGGGTCGACTCGCCGAAGAACCCAACGCCTTCGAGCTCGAGTGGCAAAAGACGAGCGAGCCGCAAACCGTTTGGCTGAGTGAATGCGCCGGCCCCGAAGCCGAGGCGCGCGAGGCCGCCTTCCGCGTACGCCAGGCTCTCGACGCCGGAGCCGCCCCGGAGCGCATCGCCATCGTCTTGCCCCGCCGTGACGAGAGCTTCGAAGAGCCGCTGCGCGCCGCGCTGTTCGAGGCGCAGATCCCCTTCTCGGAGGCCGCTGGGCCCTCGGTGTTTGCCTCGCCTGAAGCGAAGCTCGTGCTCGATCTGATCGAGATGGCGCACGGTCAATTGGATCGCGACAAGCTCGTAGTACTGCTCACCACGCCCGGCCTGCATCCCGGCAGCTTGGTGCGTGAAACCGATGAAACCCAAGCGGTGGAACGCGCGCGCGCCCTCGCCAGCCGCTTACGCAACCTGCCGGTGATCCGCGATCGCGACGGCAAGCTGATGGTCGAAGCGCTAGCCGCGACGCTGCGCGAGAGTTGGCAAGACCCCGAGCGCAACGAGAAGGTCAATGAGCTGTGGATGGTGCCGGCGCTCGAGGCGTTGATTCGCGTGTTCGAGCGGCTGCGCGAGGCGCCGAGCCTGGCCGCCATCATCAGCGAGCTCATCACCACCATCGACCGCCTGCGTTTGGGTGATCCTTCGGCCAGCGAGCTGCTCAGCGCGCTTTCGCTCGAAGCGGCCAGCAGTACGCCGATCCGCCGCTTACCGCTGCGCGCGATGGCCGAAGGCGCCGTCGCAGTGCGGGCCGTACGCCAAACCCTCGAGTCGATCTTGGCGGCGGCCAAGCTGCTCGGCATCAGCGACGAGCCCTACCCTTTGAGCGATCTCGGCGTCGAGCTGGTCGAGCAACTCGAGGGCTTCGCCACCACCGCGCGCGGAGCTGCCTCACGCCTGTGCACCGTGCGTGTCGCCACCTTGCGCGAGGTCGCTGGCCTCGAGCACGAGCTCTTGGTCTTTCCGCAAATGCTCAGCTCGGCCTATGCCACCCGCGAGCAGAGCTCGCTGCTCGACGAAGCAACGCATGCGCAACTTCCAACCAGCCGCCGGCCGCAAAGCCTGTTCGAGAAGAACCGCGAGAGCGCTGCGCTGCTCGAATGGGCGCTGGTTTCGGCCAAGACCGCGCTGCTCTCCTACCCGCTGAGCGGCAGTGACGGCCGCCCCACCGAGCCGCCGCATCCCGTCGTCAAGACCGTGCGCGAGCGCGCCACGGTGCGCCGTGAACCGGCCTCACGCGTGCACCCGAACGCGCGCCTCCTCAGCCAACGCGGCGCCGAGCTCCAGGCGCTGTCACAAGGAGCAAAGCCTGCAAAAGAGCTGCGCGCGCGCATCGAGCTCGAACGCACCCGCGCCGCGTTCTTTCGCAGCAAACGTCCCGCCAGCGCAGAGACCGGCCTGGTCAACGCCGAGAACGTCGATCTGCCTAGCATGTTCGGTGGCGCCACGCGCGAGCGGCCGATCTCGGTCACCATGGTGGACCGCGCAATCAGCTGCCCCTTCCGTGCCTTCGTCGAGCGAGCGCTGGGCGTCCGGCGCGCCGAGGAGCTCAGCGATACCCACGGCCCGCGCGAACGCGGCACCTTGTTGCATCGCGCGCTGCTCGTCGCCTTCGACGAAGACAAGCGCATCCGCGGCACGCATTCGCCCGAGCAGCGCCTGCTCGCCTGTCGCCAGGTCATCGCGCAGGAACTCGCCCGTGAGCCCTTCGGCGTGCTGCGCGCAGAGGGCGTGCGTCGCATCGGCGAAGAGGCGGTCGCGGTCGTAGAGTTCGACCTGCAGCGCGAACACGACGCGCTCTACGACAACGGCGAACAACGCTTCGGCTCCCGCGAAGGCTCCCGCTTCCCGCCGTTATCGCTACGCGCAAGCGACGGCACCGAGGTCTGGCTCGAGGGCCAGATCGATCGCATCGACGTCGACGCCGACCGAACGATGGCCCGCGTCGTCGACTACAAGACCGGCAAGGTCCAAACCAAGCGCATCGGCGTCACCCAAATGCAATTGCCTTTGTACGCCGCCGTCCTGCGCGAGAACGGCTTTGCGAAGGCCGAGGCCTGCTACATCACCGTCGGCGCTGGCGGCGCCATCAGCGTGCAGCCCAGCAAGGCCGAGGATCAGAAATGGCCGGATGAAAAGTTGATCGACGTCAAAACGCACTCCGCCGACGTGATCGTCTCGCTCTGGCGTGGCCTGGTCCCACCGCGGCCCGAGAGCCCGAGCGCCTGCAAACACTGCGAGCACCGCGGCATCTGCCGCAGACCAGCGATCGCCCTCGAGCTGGAGGACGAATGAACGTCGCCGACGAGCTGCTCTACGCCTTCCAGCGCAACGTGGTGATCGCCGCGAGCGCTGGCACCGGCAAGACGCACCGCTTGAGCACGCTGTACGTGATGCTCTGTCTGGGCCTCACCTCGCGCGGCCAACGCACGCCGCACACACGCAGCAAGGCCGTCGCCCCGGCGCGCATCGTCGCCACCACCTTCTCGCGCGGCGCCGCCCTCGAGATCCGCACCCGCATCGAAGAGTCGCTGCATTCGCTCGCCGTAGGTACGCCCTCCCCGCCGCTCGCCGAGGCCGTCGCGCAGCGGCTCTCGGCCTTGGGCGGAGAGATCTCGCAGGGCGAGGTCGCAACCAGCGCCAGCGCCGCGCTGGAGAGCTTTCGCGACGGGCGCATCGATACGTTGCATGGCGTAGCCGCCGAGCTGCTTCGTAAAAACGCCCTCGCGCTCGGTTTGCCGCCGCGCTTCTCGATCATGGAGGAGGACGAAGAAGAGGCCTTCTCTTACGGCATCATCGACGAACTGCTGTCGGCCGCCTTGGCCGGCGAAGGCGACGAGCCGATGGCCGCCCGCGCGCTGATCGACCTCTGCTCCGGCTTCTTCCGCATGCGCCAAGAGGTGCTCGGCTTCTTGAACAGCCTCTCGGATCGCGGCCTGCGCGTCGCCTCCCTCGATACGGTGGATCACCTCACGCCGGCGCTCAACCTGCATCAACGCCTGCGCGAGGTCGTCGCCGGTTGCGCCTCTACCCAAGCCCGCGACAGCGTGCGCGAGTTCGCCGCGCGGCTGCACGTGAGCCTGCGTGCCGACTCGCCGCATGAGCTCGGCGCCGAAGCGGAGCACGCCCTCTCGCTGCTCTTCGCCATGCGCAAGCCAGCCAAGGCGAGCCCACAAGAGCTCGAGCTGTTCAGCTTCCGCGACGAGATCAAAGGCTCGGCCGTCAACGACAAAGCCGGTCCGATGTTGATCGAGACGCTGCGACAGAGCCGCGAACTCGGCAACGTCGAGCGCGCGCTGCTCGCGCTGCTCGGCAAGATCGAAGCGCGTTTACGCAGCGAAAAGCTAGCCGCAGCGAGCTTCGGCTTCGGCGATCTTTTGGTGCTCGCGCGCGACGGCCTGCTCGAGAACCCGGGCGCGGCGTTGCGTGCACGCAACGATCACGACGTGCTGATGGTGGACGAGTTCCAAGACACGAGCTCGGTGCAGCGGGATCTGGTGTACTTGCTCCGGCTCGCAGACAAACATCAACGCGCTGCAGCCGGCCGCGTCCCCTACTCGCACGAGCTCGAATCGCACGGCCTGTTCGTGGTCGGTGATCGCAAACAATCGATCTACGCCTTCCGCGGCGCCGACGTGTCGGTGTTCGAGCAAGTGCTGACCGAGCTCGGCGGTGACCCCGCGCGTGAAGCGCTGTCCATCCCCACGCGCGGCGGCCCGGCCCTCGCCGATTTCATCGCCCTGCGTGAAAATTATCGCAGTGCGCCGCGCATCGTCGACTTCGTCAACGCCTTCACCAAGCTTGATTTTGTGCAGACCAGCAACTCGGGCGGGCTCGGCCCGGGGGAGGAACTCATCGCTGCCCGTGAAGCTCCCGCGGGCGTCGTCGTCAGCCGCATGATCGCGGCCGAGGATGACGAATCCGGCGAGACGGATCAGGCCTCGGCCGCCGCGGCGGCTGCACGTGAACTGCTCGATGGCGGCCTATTCGAGCCGCGCGACATCGCCATCTTGGTGCGTCGTCGGGCCAGCATTCCGTTCGTCGAGTTGGCGCTCGAGGAGCGCAACGTGCCCTTCACGATCGCCGGTCGCGCGCTGTTCGAGACCTTCGAGGCGCGCGATCTCGCAGCGCTGCTGCACCTCGTGATCGATCCGCGCGATCGCGCCAGCCTCGCGCACGTGCTGCGCGGCCCGCTGGTCGGCCTCACCGACGAGGCACTGGCAACGCTGGTGGAAGGGCGCGGTCTGCGGCGGGACGTCTTGTCGGAGAAGGGCCCGAGCTTGCCTGCTCGCCGTTTCCCCGAGGAGGCCGCCCGGCTCAAAGACTTCGCTACGCAGTTTCGCGAGCTGCGCTCGGCGATCTTGCGGCTACCCGCGTCAACAGCGCTGCGCGCGCTGCTCACCGCCTTCGACTTGGACCGGCTCACCGCCGCCTTGCCGCGGCCCAAAGAGCGGCTCGGCAACATGATGCGCTTGATCGAGCTGTCGCACGCGCGCAGCGAGAGCGTGCTCTCGTTCTCACGCTGGTTGGATCGGCAGATCGCCGATCAACGCGACGAGGCCGAAGCGGTGGTGTTCTCGCGTGAGGACAACGCGGTGCGCTTGGTCACCATCCACGCCAGCAAAGGCTTGGACTTTCCCGCCACCATCCTCGTGGATTTGGGCGTGATCGAGCGACCTCGCAGCCCGGCGCTGCGGCTTTTGGCACCGGAAACGGAGGGCGCTCGCTACCGCTTCACCGCGCGCCATCGCGGACGTCGCGGCCTGCCGATCGACAACGCCCCGCTGCGGGAAGACGGCCAACAGCGGGCTAAACAATCCGCCGGCGAGCGCACCCGCTTGAGCTACGTCGCGCTCACACGCGCGCGTGATGCGCTGGTGCTGATCGAGTCGAGCGAACGCGCCACCGGCTCGGTCGCCCAGAAGACGCTCAACTTCCTCAAGGAGAGCGAGTCCGGCGCACAGCTCTTCGATGAGCGGCTGCCCAAGACCGATTCACCCACCGCCCGCGACGCTGCAACGGCCGCACCAAGCGTAGTCCCCACCATGGCGAAGCCGCAGCAGCGCGCCCGCTCCCTCGCCATCGCCACCACGCCGCTGGGCGTGTTTGCCGGCTGTCCGCGGCGCTTTCGCTTTCGTTTCCAGCTCGGGCTGGAGGAGCCAGTCGACAGCGGGCAGCTCGGCCTATTCGAGGCCGATCCGGAGCGCCATACGCCCAAAGTCGTGGCCTTCGAGGGAGACGGTGAACAGGCCGATCCACGCGCGCTTGGACGCGCGGCGCATCGCTACCTCGAGCTATTGCCGCAAGCGGCTTTTGGCAGCGAACAGCCCCCCGAAAGCATCGCCAAGTTCCTCGCGCGTGAAGGCGTTCCGGAGCAAGACGGCGCTGAGCTCACCCTGCTGCTGCAGGCCCTCGTACGTTCGCCCTACGGCCAGAACCTGCACGCGATGAAGGCCTTGTACCGGGAGTACGAGCTTGCCTCGGTAATCGAGCCGGAGCTCGGCGATGGCCCGCGTTTGACCCTGCGTGGCACCGTGGACTTGTGCGCCGAAACCGACGACGGGCTCGATATCATCGACTACAAAATCGCAAAACCTCCAACATCGTTGGAGGCCTACACGTTCCAGCTGCGCTGCTACGTCACCATGGCCCGAGCGACTTTCCCCAGTAAGCCCATTCGGGCGGGGCTCTTGTTCCTGGACCGCTCCTTGATTGACGAGCAGGGCCAGCTAGCGCCGCCGCGCTGGGTCGTCGAAGGCAGCGAAGGCGATGAAACGTTTCGTCGCGAGCTCGCTCAGCTCGCGCAACGTTTGGCTGACTTCCGCGGCGACGACGAGTGGCCTGGTCGTGAACTCGCGGATTGCCGCAAGCTTCACTGCGGCTTCGTAACGGCCTGCCACCGCAACCAGAGTGGAGGGCCGAAGCGGCGCCGAGGACCCGCACAAGGCTGAGTCAAAGGCGCCGCGTAGCGCAGGATCAGTTCAGGACTTCTTGAACACCATCTTGCCCATGGCGCCCTTTTCCCCGGACTCGCACTCGAGGTTGCCGGAGACGAGCTTGCACTTGAGGTCCTTGTTGTCCTTGCCGCCGCTCAGCGTGATGGTGTCCCCATCCTTGGTCCACTTGCCGGTCTCGGTCTCTTCCTTGGCCGGCTTGTCCTTCTCGAGCTTCATCGAGCTCTTCATCTCGGCGGTGCCGTCCGACTTCAGCTCGAGCGAGATGTCCATCGCCTCAACCATCGCAGCAGCGAAGCCGGCGGCGTCCTTGTCCTTGGTCTCGGCCTCGAGCGACTTCTTCATCGCCTCTTTGTCGAGCTTGTAGACGCCTTCGGGGCCACCGCAGGCGGCGAGAAGAAGGGCGAAAACGGAGGCGGGGATGAGCGTGCTGAACTTCATGGGAACTCCTTGGCGGTAGCGCGAATCGTGAGTGGCTAAGCGATCTAGGTGCGCCCTGGTCGCATGTCCGAAGCGAGAGCGCTAGCGAATTGTCGGCACGCCGCAGCCTGGACGCGAGCAGCGGACACTGCCTTGCCGAGCAGCGCAAGATTTGTGTGTAACGCCCGCTCAATTGACCCATAGTGAGCAACGCTTTCTGCGCCCGAACAGGACGAGCAGACTCGCTGCAACACCTCAACCTGGTTAGCTTTCCGCGAGCCATATGCTCGACCACGGCCAAGCGCTACCCCACCTGCTTCCGCCCTCGGCCTACGCGAGCGAGGAGCACCACCGGCTCGAGCTCGCGCAGGTCTTGCGCCCAAGCTGGCATTGCGTCGCCACCCTCAGCGACTTCGCGAACCCCGGCGACTACCGCACCATCGAGCTCTTGGGGCGGTCCCTGATCCTGCACCGCACGAGCCGCGGAATGCGGGCCTTCGTCAACGCCTGCGCCCACCGCCATACCCAAGTTTCTTCGCTGCCCTGCGGCAATGAACGCCGGCTGCGCTGTCAGTATCACGGCTGGGAATACGACGCCGAGGGCGTAGCCTGCGTCATCCCCGACGCAGGCTGCTTCATGCCGCTCGACTATCAAGCTTTGAGGCTCGAGCCGGTTCGCTTGGAGCAGCTCGGCCAGCTGCTATTCGTCTGTCTGGAGCCCGCCTCACCGCCGCTGCGCCAGAGCCTCGGTGCCCGCGCAACGGCCGCCCTCGAGGCGTGGTTTGGGCCAGGCGTGAGGCAGGCCGCCGCTATTGGCTTGGACCACGACTGCAACTGGAAGATCCCGGTCGAGAACTCGCTCGAGGATTACCACGTAAAAATGTTGCACGATAACTTCATCGCCCGGCATCCCAAGCTGTTCCGGCTGTTCCAAGGCCGGCCGCCGGCGGGCAAACCGCGGTATGAAATCGATGACCACTTCTCGTCCGTGCACGATGAATTTGGTGCGAGTTCGGCGGGCTACAGGTTTGCGCTCAAGGCGCTGCGCAAACAAAGCAGCGTCGCCTTCGAGCATCTGCATGTTTTCCCGTCGATGTTGTTGGGCCAGACCGGCCTGGTGACCTTCTTCCAGTCGGTGTTGCCCACGTCGGTCAACCGTTCACGCAGCTTGGTGCGCATCTTCCTCGACCTCGGGCAAGCGGGCACGCCGCTTCACGAGCGCGGCTTGGCGCCCCTCGCGGATAGGCTCGTAGCAGCGATGTTTCGGGCGCTGATGCGAGAAGACGAACGGGTGTTCCCCGCCGCGCAAAGCGGCATGCGAGATAGCACGCGAAACGGCCTCCTCAGCGGCCGCGAGCAGCGTGTTTACGCCTTTCACCGCTACCTGACGAGCACGCTCACGCGCGCTTGACCGCGACCGCCATCCGCTCCTGCCGAAACGGCAGCGAGAGCTGCGCATGGCCCCCAAAGCGAGCCACCCACTGCCGAGAATTCTCGTCCTGCTCGACGCTAAACCCATAATCTTGCAACAGCCCAGCGAGTTCTTCCCGCGTGAAGTTGGCTCCCAGCGGCTCACCGACCACCGACAGACCGATATCGAGCAAGCGACGCAAACCCTGCGGTATCGGCTTAGCGGGCGTACTCATATAGGTAACCGCTAAACGGCTGCCCGGAGCGCTAGCGGCGCTCAGCACGCTCAAGGTCTGCGCCACCGCCTCACGCGGCAGATACATGGTTACGCCCTCCCAAACCCATACGCTGGGCTCGGTAGCTAAATGCCCCGCCTCGCGCAGCGACCGAGCCAGATCATCCCTCGTAAAGTCCACAGGCACATAGCGCAAAGACTTCGCGAGCGGCGCTAGCGACTGCGCTCGGGCGCGTTTGTACGTTTGGGAGGCCGGATGGTCCACCTCGAACACGGTCACCGCCTGCAGACAGTCCAGCCGATAGGCCCGCGCATCGAGGCCCGCGCCCAACAGCACCAGCTGCGAGACCCCAGCCGCCTCGCGCACGGCCTGATCGATCGCCGCGGAGCGCAGCGCGAGATGGTCCACGAGCCCCACCGAAGCCACGCGCAGGGGCCATTGCGCGAGCCGGGCCCAAGGCGCGCCAGTGCGCGGAATCAAGGACGCGATCGGGCTGGGCAACAAGCTGCGCGCTGCCTCATCCGCCAGCGTGGCTTGCGTGATGGGCGCAGCCGTAGCCACACCGCGCGCAAAGCAAACGATCCCAGCAGTCATACTCGGCCAATCCGATCGCATCAGCGCTTCGCTCCAACAGTCAGTTGCAGCGAGCGTGACACAGACCCGTTAGGATCGCAGCCGCAATGAGCCGTGTGGCCAGCCGCAAGCCGCGATTTCTCCTCGGGAGCCTGCTGCTCGGGATCGCGCTCTTGGCTTTGGGTCAGGGGCTCACCTTGGTGCACCACAAACCCTTCTCCGACTATTGGTATGGCTTGGTCTGGACCGGCTTCATCCTCAGCGGCGATACAATCATTGGCCTGCGCACCGGCGCCTGTCTGCTGCTCCAGCGCCCCCGTGAGCTGTTACGTATGTTCGCGCTGTCTGGCTGCCTTTGGTGGGCCTTCGAGCTAGGCAACGCCACGCTATTCGACAATTGGTCCTATGCAGCTAGCCCGGAGGTACCTCATTGGCTGCAATGGCTACGCAGCTGCTACTTCTTTGCCACCTTGTTGCCGGCGACCTGGGTGGCCTCTGGGCTCGCTGTGATGATGATGAAGGCTCGACCGGCGCCGCATCGGTCAGCGCCTAAGCTCGCGGGCGTGGGGCTTCTTGTTGGTGCTATCTGTGGGCTGCTTGCCCTCGTTTTGCCGCAGCTGAGTTTGCCACTCTTGCTGCTTTCGCTCGGTCTATTGGCCGATAGCCTCAACTTGCTCCTCGCTCGACCTTCCCTCTTGGGCTACGCCGGCCAGCGCTCGCTTTCGCTTATGGTAGCCATCTCGGTCGGCAACCTCGCGGCCGGCGTCGTGGGGGAGGCCTGGAACTACCCGGCCCACCCGCGCTGGAGTTACGACGTTCCCTACGCCGGGGAGTTCTACCTCTTTGCCATGCCGCTACCGGGCTATCTTGGCTATGCCGTATTAGCGATAGATCTGTTCGCGCTTTATCACCTGCTCGGGCGGCGTCGCAAAGTGAGCTTCCCTGCCGGCCACCCCTATACGGTGATGGGGCTCTAGCCGCCCAGGCAGATGACGAGGCTCCTGGTCTGCTGCTAGCGTCAGCGGCTGATGCGTCCCTTCACCGCGCGCGAGCTAGCCGTCAATGTCGCTGGCATCGCTCGCCAATACCCGGCCTTTCGCCTGAGGCCATTCCTGCCGCTGGCGCGCACGCGGCAGTACCAACTGCAGGCGTTGCAACGGCTGCTGGCGCACGCCGAACGGGCGGTGCCGCTGTACCGTGAGAAGTTCCGCAAAGCGGGCGTACAAGCGCGCGACCTACGGTCACTCGCGGACTTCGCTCACTTCCCGACCACCAGCAAAGACGAAGTTTTAGCCGCCTATCCCGAGGGCGCTTTGAGCCGCGGGCTCGCTGCCGAGCGCTGCCTCGTGTCCAAGAGCTCCGGCTCGACCGGACAGGTGCTGGAAGTCGTTCATCAGGCGGACCAGCTCGCAATCCAAGGCCTGGCGATGAATCGGCTGTTATCGCTCTATGGGCGCTATTGGCCGTGGGACCGATTTGTTTATGTGTATACAGCGCCGTATCCAGCGCATTCATTGCTGGGCGCCTGGCCGATGCACTTCTTGCCCACGCTCGCTCCAACGGCCGAGCTGGTGCGCCAATTAGAGCAATTGAGGCCCACGTTGTTGGCCTGCTACCCAAGTCATTTGCGCGCGTTAGCCGAGGAGCTTGGGGCCAAGCGCTGCAGGGCTCTTGCGCTGCGGGCCATCTCGGTCTCCTCGGAGGCCTCCAGTGCGCAGGAGCGTGCCGAGCTCGGGGCGATGTTCGGCTGCGGCGTCTATGATGAATATTCGACCGAGGAACTAACGCGCATAGCGGCGCAATGTCGCTTTGGCGCATACCACCTGTTCGAGGATGTCGCCTACATCGAGACGCTCGATGAGGCCGGCCAATCGACAGCAGCCGTGGGCGAGGTCGTCGGGACGTACCTCCACAACTTCGCGATGCCGTTCATTCGCTATCGGCAGGGGGATCTGGCTCGCGTCAGCGTCGGCGGCGGCTGCCGCTGCGGGTACCAGTTCCGCTCGCTCAGTGAGCTCGTGGGCCGCAAGCTCGCAAGCTTCACCCTGCCCAGCGGCCGCGTACTCAGCTCCGGCTTTCTGCTGGATGCGTCCTACAGCTTTCTCTTGGATATCGGCGCCGATCTGGCCGGCTTCACCATCACCCAAGAGACGCTCGATCGCGTGCTAATTGAGCTATTGCCCGGCAAGCACTACAGCGCAGACAGCAGCGAACAGGTGCGCAGGCGCTTCCTCGAGCTGGTCGCCGAGCCGATCCACGTAGAGGTCAAGCTGGTCTGTAGCCTCCGCCGCGGGCCCGCCGGGAAACACAACCCGATTGTCTCCAAGCTGCATTCAAGCACTGGAAGCAGCAAGCCGGGCTAGATGCCCGTGCTAACTAGCCGCAGCGCTACCAAGCGCCAACAGCAGGAAGACAACCACGACGGCGAGAGAAGCGATGTGCCTTTGACGATTCGACATTAGCTGCCTTCCAAAAGTGGTGGTGGAGCCGTCCAAGCGGGCGGCCGATGCGGACAGAGGACCACAGCAAGGGCGCAGCCAGCAAGGATCGAAAGCACGTCCTCACCAGCATAGGTCCCAGCGACGACACCGAAAGCTTGCCCGAGCTCCAATCCCACAGCGACAACGGCTGCCAAGGCGACCCAGCCAAGGCGGGCCCGGCCCGTGCCGCCCGACCAAATCAGCAGCAGGGCGGAGGTAAGTGCATAGGCCCATAAAAAATCGGGCAACACGTAGCTGAGCGTCTCTGGCAGCCAATCCACGAAGCGGCCGCCATAGGGAAACCAGGCCAGACTGCGCGGCAGCGTCGCACGGCACGTCAAATAGAGCGCCACCCCCAAGACGATCGGGAAGGCGACGTGCGCCCCGAAGCGCAGCAGCGCAACCTCGCGTGCGCTTTGCGCAAGGAGCACCGGCTCCGGCGCGGTGTTCCCCTCGCGATCCACCGTCTCCGCGATGGCGCCAGAGCGCAGCGGAGCGGAGCGCGCAAAGCCCCGCAACAACGAAGCGAGCGGAAGCACGGGCGGGAACCCAGCCTCTTGGGCGAGCAACCTACGCAGGCGAGGCAGGTTGAAGAACGGGACTCCGGGATAATGGTGGTGCTCCCAATGCATACCAATGTTGTGCGGCATGACCAGCCAAGCCACCCACGTGGGCAGGCCGATGCGGTGGGTGTCACGCGTGCCGAGGTGCTCGGTCCAAATCCGTAGCCGCACGCCCGACCAGAACACCGTGGCAATGGCCGCCACGAACAAGATGGGCACCCAAAGCGCGTCCAGCGACCAAGCCATCAACGCCACGAGCGACCAATACAGTAAAAAGCCAAGCGCTTCAGCGACGCTCACCGGGCGGGTCAAACGCCCCGCTACCGCCAGGTGCGGTAGCCCCCCCAACACCAAGTCGGAGAGGAAGTCCCGCGTTACGTTGAACGGCGAAGCGGGCAGCGCCCATTGCTTCATCGCGCGCTTGTGGCTGATCTCCGGGTCCCCTTCGGTGCCGAGCAGCTTGTGATGCGCAAAGTGGTAACGCCGGTATCCACCAAGCGTCAATCCGAGCGGCCACGCGGCCAAGACGCTCCCCAGCGCGTCATTGAGCCAGCGACGGCGTGAAACGAGCCCGTGTGCGGCATCATGAAAAAGCGCCCCAAGCGCCTGCTGGCGCGAGCCCAGGGGAAACAGCGCCAGCGCATAAGCCAGCGGATGATCAAGCTCCGCAGCGCCTACGAGCGTGGCCACCACCACAGCCCAATCGCCGAGCGCCGCCACCACAAACCGCAACGGATTGGGCCTGCTCAATTCGGCGACTTGGGGTTCGAGCTCAGCCACGCAAAGCACGCTTGTCCGGGCACGTTACGGCGACAAGAGCGCTGGTGGCGTCGCGTCCATGGTATGAGCTCGCTGATGAGTCGGGGCGCTGTGGCGGGAGAATGGCTGCATTCGTCGGCCTTGCCGCATCGGCTCCCACCGCAAGCCTACTATGCTGAGGACCATCACCAGCTCGAGCAGACAAAAGTCTTCGCCGACGCCTGGCATCCGATCGCCACCGTACACGAGCTAGCTGCGGGGCCTATTCGCCGGCGCTTGGGCGAGCAGACCCTTCGAATCACGTTGCTGCAGCAGGGCGAGAAGCCTGTGGTCGAGGTGCTCGAGCTCGCGCATCCCGCCTCGCGGCGCGGCCTTCGAGAGGTTCGCCACGAAGAGCTCGGCGCGTTTGTGTTCGTCACGGTTGGTGAGGACGCACCTGCGCTCGTTCAGTCGCTCGATGAGCATAGTGTTCGGCTGCTGCAACAGCCGAGGAGCCGGTTCCTGCGTCAGGTCGCGATGCTCGAGCAGGTTCAGCCGTGCAATTGGAAGGTCCCGCTCGAGAACGTGCTCGAGAGCTATCACGTAGCGGCACTACACAACAATTGGCTCGCTCGTCACCCGGAGCTGTTCAAGGTGTTTAGTGGCAATCGGAGTCCCGGGCCTGCACATCGGCTGCTTGACAGTTCAACCTCCTACTTTGATTCTTTGGGCGCAGACTCAACGCTCTACCGCCAGCTGCTTAGGCGGCTCGCACCTCTGGCTAGCACCGACTATATCCACCATCATCAGTTCCCCAACCTGATTATCGGCCATACCGCTATCTTTCATTTCGTGCAGACAGCGCTTCCACTTACGAGCACGAGTTCTCTTACGCGGATGTGGCTACTGCTCGAGCTCGGGCGCGCGCCAAGCCAACTCGAGCAGCTGCTCAGCGGCCTCACCTCCAACCTTGCGCGACGCTTCATCGAGCGGGTGATGCAGGAGGATGCAGCTGTCTACGCTGCGGTCCAGCGCGGGCTCGCCTCCAGCCGCAACGCTGGCGTGCTTGGCACCCGCGAGGAGCGCATCCACCAGTTCCACAACTATCTGATAAATCGTGTCGAGGCCGCATGAGACTGCGACTTGCTCTTCCAGCCCTGCTCGCCCTCTATCATCCGCTCGTCGCCCTGGCGGACGAGCCGAGCGACCCTGGCTCCGATTGGACGACGCGGGATAGTGGGCTTCGCATCGGCGTTGGCGGCGGGCTTGAATTTGCTGCCTTCCCGATCTTTCCGAGCGCGGTCAGCACAGTCTTCGAGGCCAACTTCGACCTGCGCTTGGCGCGAGCCGTGGACCTGCGCCTCGCAGGCTCGCTCGGGTTGCTACTCGGCCAGGCGGACGATACCTACTTGGCCTTTCTTCCGGGGGCCTTGGCCTCGCTCCGGATCAACCCTGCTCCCTACTATTCATTGTGGCTCGGCTATGGCGCCAAGCTCGGGGTTGCGGCGGAGCTCGACGACGCAGATTCGCTGGGAGTGCTGCCGCTGCACGGCCCTTCACTTTCATTCTCGAGCTTCCGCTTTGGTTCGCGCGGCCAGTTTGAGCTGGACCATTGGGGGACGTTCTTCGTGGCGCCGTTCTGGGGTTACGGCGCGAGTCTGCTGCTGCGCTACAGTTTCCCCGAGTCGAGCTAGGCGTGCGCTACGGCTTTCTCGTCAAGCGGGCGTGTCACCGAAGCCAACAGGCTGACGCTGACCGGGATACCGCTAAAAGCTGCATTGCCCGATAGCTCATCGACCTCCTGATCATCGGTTAGGTCATTGAGGCTCACGCCAGCGTGCGCCTCGGCGACCCGCATCCGCGTACCGGGGCGGGAATGACCAAAGCCGTGCGGCAAACTCACCACGCCGCGCATCACCTCATCGGAGAGCTCGAGCGGCACCTGGACGGCTCCCACCCGCGAGCGGACCTCCACCACTGTACCTGACAAAAGCCCGCGGGCGTTCGCGTCCTCCGGGTGCATCAGCAAGGTGCAGCGCGCAGGGCCTTTTACCAACGCCTGGCTATTGTGCATCCAGGAGTTGTTGGAGCGCAGGTGCCTACGACCAATCAACAAGAGCGAATCCCCCACCTCGGCACGGCGCTTGGAAAGCACCCGGTAGGCCTCGCGCAACAGCTCCCTCGGCGCGAGCGCGATGCGCTTATCTTTGGTCTCCAGAATGCCCGGTAGCCTCGGCTCGAGCGCCCCAAGATCGAGCCCGTGCGGGTGCTTGCGTAGCTCCGCCAAGGTGAGCCCGCGGCCACGCACACCGTGCGGCCCGAGCCGCACCAGCACGTCCAAGAGGCCCTCCGGCCCCAATTGGCTGCCAAGTCGATAGAGCCACGCGCCCAGCGTCCCTTGTGCGCCCTGGCTCTCGAGTCGCAAACCGAGCCCAAGCCTGAGCAGCAGCTCCCAATCTTGCTTGCCCGACGAAGGGATCGGCGCGGGCACATACTTCGCCACGTTGCGCACCGCAAAAGCATTGATCGCAATATCGTAATGCGAGCGCTCGACCGGGGAGACGGCCGGGAGAATGACCGTCGCATGGCGCGTGGTCTCGTTTACATAGCTATCGACGCAGACCATCATCTCGAGCGTCGCGAAAGCTCGATCCAGCCGCGGACCGTTCGGCGCCGAGAGCACCGGGTTGCCCGCCACTGTCAGCAGCGCCCTTACCTGGCCTTCTCCTGCCGTCTCGATCTCGTCGGCCAAGGTGGCAATGGGTAGCTCGCCCGAAACCTCGGCGAGCCCGCGCACCCGACTCTTGAAGCGACCGTGCCCCTTGAGTCCAAGGATCGCCGCGAGCTTGGTTACCTCGACAGCTGGGGTGGTGAACATCGCGCCGCCTTCCCGGTCGAGGTTGCCGCTCACCACGTTGAGCGCCGTGAGCAGCCAGGCCGCGAGCGTGCCAGAGCGTTGGTGGCACATGCCCACTCGGCCGTAGGCCGCAGCGCGCCCAGCCGCCGCGAACTCGTCGGCCAGCCGCCGAATCGTCTCAACGGAGATACCAGTCTCCTCACTCGAGCGAGCAAGCGGGCAGGTCCGCACCAGCTCCTTGAGTTGGTCAAAGCCGTGCCAATGCTCGCTGGGCTGACCGAGCCCCCGCTCGATCAAGAGGACGTGCAGCAGGCCCAAGAGGAAGTAAGGATCGCTCGCAGGCCGCAGGAACACGTGCTCACTCGCGAGCTCCGCCGTCTCGCTCCTGCGTGGGTCAACGACCACCACCTTACCGCCGCGCTCTTTGATCGCGAGCAGCCTCCGCTTCATATCGGGCGCAGTCATGAGGCTGCCGTTGGAGACCACCGGGTTCGCCCCGAGCACCAATAGAAAGTTGGTGCGGTCCAAATCCGGGACCGGGATCAAGAACGGGTTACCGAACATCAGCTCGGCCGCCAACATCTGAGGGACTTGGTCTGCGGAAGAGGCTGAATAGAGATTCTGCGTACCGAGGTTGCGGAGCACAATCTGCCCAAGCGATAGAAGTCCCAGGTTGTGCGCCGTCGGGTTCCCCTGATAAACGGCTAATGCATTGGGGCCATGCTGGTCGCGAATGCGCTTCAGACCCTCCGCGGCAAGCCGCTCAGCCTCCTCGTAGCTCGTCTCGCGGAAGCCGCCGGAGGAGGTCCGCACCAGAGGCTTTCGTAGCCGGTCCGGATCTTCATACAGATCCTTCATGCCGATCACTTTGGGACAAACGAAGCCGCGACTCATCACGTCCTCGGGGTCACCACGAACCTTGCTGATCTGCCCCGCCTCCTCCGTCACCAGGATCCCACAGGAGGCCTCGCACAATAGGCAACTAGCTACCTTTGAATTGGTCACGGTTTTTGCGTCCTCTCCTGCGCCTGGCGCACGGCCTCGACCAAGCCCTGAACGTAGCCAGGTGCAGCGCTGGCAAACTTGGCTGTCCATACCGCTGCCTCGCCCACCGAAGAGAAGACGCGCCGCGGAAATGGCGAGTGCTGCACTACGATGATCCCGGATAGTACGCTGCGCATCGTAGCCACGCGGAAACCATCTCCGAACACGATGGTTGCGTGGCAGAGCACGCCGCCCAAGTCTTTCTTCGAGCGCTCGGCGGCGTAAGCGCGAATCGGCCCCGATGGGACCGGCTGGGTACCGTCCACCAGATTGAGCACGATCAGACCCTCAGGATTGGCTTTCAAGGCCAGCCGCTTGGCGATGGTGGTTGCATCCAACGCTTCAACCGTGACTGTGCGGTAAAAATCGAGGATGAAGACGTTCCGCCACGCGGTGAAGTGGTAACCCTCTCCGGAAGCAAGGCAGCGCAGCTCAGTCAAGGACAGCAGGGTGACCCAAAATCCGATACAACTCAAGGCCGTAGCCGAGCAATCCATGCGACCAGCAGAGAACCGTCTCAAACCTCGCGCCGAGCGCCTGTACCCGGATGCTAAGTCATGAGCTTATGTGTTGCAGCGGTCTTGCTGATTTCAGCGCAACTCATCGGCCAAGAGCTTAGCTGCCCAAGCGGGACCAAGCTCGTCACAGGCCAGCACTACGAGAACGTTGAAAGACTTTGCCTCAAGTTCTCGCAAGACACCTGCTGGTCCTACTTTCCTTGGCTGATGGCGATCGAAGGCAGAACCACTTCTATCTCTGTATGCATGGATGAATACGAGTGGCCCAATGAGAAGGGCGCACTGCCTCCGGTGATGATGAAGTTCACCGAGGCCGAGGCCAGCTGTAAGTCGGTCGGCAAACGGCTATGCAGCGAATTTGAATGGGAGCTCGCCTGCGAGAGTAACGAGGTATTGCCCTTCCTTTACGGCTTTGATTTCAAGAAGCAGGTCTGCGTCAATGACAAGCCCTACAAAGGGTATGACCAAGCCAAGCTCTCGAGCCTGGACAAGAAGGTTCGAGACCAAGAGACGAAGCGCCTGTACCAAGCAGAGCCCTCCGGCTCACGTGAGGCCTGCGTGAGCGCCTTCGGCGTCCACGACCTGATTGGCAACGTGGAAGAGTGGGTCACCACTTCCCGCCCAGAGTGGCCTTACGTCTCCTCGCTCAAGGGCGGTTACTGGGCAAAACCGCGCAGCGCCTGCCGCGGCACCAATGATTCGCACGGCCCCAACTTCCGCTTTTACGATATTGGCTTTCGCTGCTGCGTCGACCCAACGAGCGCTCAGCCCGTACAGGGGAGCGGCGCGCAAGCGAGCGCTGCGCCGGCCGTAGCCGGTTACTTGCGCTCACCGTACGAGGCGAACCTGCACTCAATATCGCCGTTCATGATGCGGACGAGCTTGGAGGGGCGAGCCGGAATGGCCTCCAGCAGCTCGGGCGTACCGCACAATACGCTGGAGTACCCTTCCCCGCCTTTTTTGGGGTTGCTGTTGCGCTCGACCATGGCGCCAAACGAGCTGAGCAGCTTGGGCGTTAGGCTCATACGATCGCCGTAAGGCGGGTTGACCACCATGGTCCACGCTCCCTCGGGCACGGGTACCGCTATATCGGCTTGGAAGAGCTCGAGCGTCACGCCGGCGCGGCCCGCGTTCTCTTGCGTAACCTCGATCGCCGAGGCCGCTACGTCTCTACCGACGATCCTCGGCAATGCGCCCTTCTTCTTCTCGCGCGCCTCGCTAGCGCGCTCGCGGATCGACTCGAGTGCCGCTGCCTCCGTGGAACCGAAGGAGGCCCAGCGCTGGAAGCCGAACTTCTGCTTCTTCATCAGCCCAGGTGCAACCGCCGAGGATAGCAGCGCTGCCTCGATCACCACCGTACCGGAGCCACACATGGGGTCGATGAAGGGCGACTGTTGATCCCAGCCCGACATCCGCACCAGCGCCGCAGCGAGCGTCTCTTTCAGCGGTGCCCCGTCATGCCGCGTGCGGTAACCGCGCGCGAACAAGGCGTCCCCGGCCAAATCGAGATAGAGGGTGGCTTGATTCTGCGCCAGGTGCAGCGACAACAGCACATCCGGATCATCGCGACTCACGTCCGGTCGCTGGCCTTGCTCCTCGCGAAACTGATCGACCACGGCGTCCTTCACCAACTGCGCCAAGAACTGGGTATGCGTCAGCGCGCTCTTCTTGGAGCTGGCCCGCACAGCGAAGCTCGTCTTGGTGGAGAGGTGCTCGGCCCAGGTGACCGAGCGAACGCCTTCGTACAGTGCATCCTCGTTGGGCGCATCAAAGGCCGCGACCTCGAGCAAGATGCGCTGGGCCACGCGCGAATGAAAGCAGGCGCGCATACCATCAGTGAGGGCTCCCTCGAAGTGCACGCCCCCACGGTCCGCGCGCACCGACCGAAGCCGCAGCTCGCGTAGCTCGTCCCGGAGAGCAGGTTCAGTGCCCATCGCTGCAGTCGCAAAAAAGGCGCTCACAGCGGCTTCTTAGCAGAGTCGCTCAGCGTAAGGGGTCACGACAACAACGGAACCCGACTTCGTAGCCGTAGTCGCTCTCGCCGTGAAAGGTGGTGATGGGCCTGCAGCGATCCCGCACCGGCCCCCACCAGCCGCCTTTGAGACCCGCGCGCTTCGAAAAGCCGCGGCCGGGCAACAAGGTCCATTCATTGACGTTGCCGTTGAGATCGTAGACGCCGTGCTCGGAGACGCACTCCGGCATCGACCCAGCGGGCAGCCGCTGATCGATCGCCTCGAGCGCCGCTTTGCACGCAGGCTCTGCAAGGCAGGCATCGTGCTTGAGGAAGTTGAAGGTGCGCTTTCGATACTCGCGGTCGAACGAGCACTTCGTCTTGTCTCGCACGAAGCCGGTGACGTGCGGGCGCATCGCCTCGCCTTCACACGCGAAGGTGAACTCGACGTCGGTGCATAACCGCTTGCCGATGCTCTCGCAGGTATCCTTCGCCTCCTGCCAGCTGGTTAGATTGCGAGGAATGACCCCGCGCTGGTTGGGCCACTCGAAGGTATCCATGCAGAAGCTCATCGGCTCGCGCTGTTTGGATAGGCAATCGGACGGCTCACGATAACGTTTGCACTGCTGCCGCTCGGGTACGCCGGTCACGTTGACCTCGTTCCACTCGAGGCAAACCTGCGACGGAGCCGGGCAGTAGTTGCCTGAAACCAGCCGCATATCGCCTGGGCAACGCTCCGAGTTCGGCGGCGTCTGCGCGGAGGCAGCGCTGCTCGCCGAGCCGACGGCGCTTGCGGACGGCGCCAGGGTTGGAGAAGGCGGGGCGGTCGAAGCAACGCTTGCAGCCGAGGTCGCTACTGCATTCGCCGAGCTTTGCTCGCTAGAGCTTCGCTCATTCGAGCAGGCGCCCACCATCGAGACCAGGCCAAGCGCCACCCCGCTGCGTAGCTCAGGCAGGCCGAACACGAGCCGTATCGGGCGCGCGCGCGCGCAGCCGCTCGCCCCAAGGATATTGCTTTAAAATCGCCCAACCACGCGCGCGCGTGACGTCATCGAGTTCACCGCGCTGGGCGCGGCGGAAGGCCGCCGCTAGCTCGTCAGCCGAGGAAAACCGCTCGGAGCGCCGTTTGGCCAGGCCAATGGCAAGCACCAGCTCCACGTCGATCGGCACGCGGGCAAAGGTGGTGGGGCTGTCTGGCATACGGGTCAGCGCGTCCATCAGCACCTTGGCGACCTCGTCCCCCATGAACGGCGGCCGGCCGGTGATACAGCGATAAGCAATCGCCGCTAACGCATAGAGATCCGCCTTGTGGTCCACGTCTTTACCGCGGATTTGCTCAGGCGCCATATAGGAGGGCGTCCCCACCGCTTGGTCCTTGGTGATCTGCTCGGCGCCGTGCAACTTGGAGAGGCCAAAGTCGAGCACCTTCCAACGGCGTGGCAACGTATCGGTGAGAAAGATGTTGGCCGGCTTTAGATCGCGGTGGACGACGCCGGCGTCTTTCACTGCCGTTAGCGCGCGCGCCGTATGCTCAATCAGCTCGCCGACCTGATGCAGCGCTAGCTGCGGGGAGCGCCGCAAATAGAAGGCCAGGTCATGGCCCTCGAGCAGCTCCATAACGATAAAAGGCACACCGTTCGGCAGTGTTCCCACCTCGAAGATGCGCGCCACATGTTCGCTGGGAACGGCTGAAGTAGCCTGCGCCTCGCGCAGAAAACGCTGGATGTTGGCCGGGTCCTCGAGCATCGCCGGGTGCAGCAATTTGATCGCTACCAGCGCTTGATTCTGCGTGTCGGTTGCGGCGTACACCTCGCCCATTCCGCCGCGGCCGAGCACGTCGCCCAGGCGGAACCGACCGATCGCCTGGCCCGAAAGCCGGCCCTCCCCTTGGCGCAGCGCCCGGTCGAGCTCCCCCTTGGCCTCCATCAACTGCGCCTCGCGCACACGCAGCTCACGCTCACGTTCACGGGCGCGCTCGAGCGCAGCCTGATTGGCCCGCCGGACGCTGCGCGCCAGATAGAAGATCATGCCGAAGATCGCCTGCTGCATGACGACTCGGTAGTAGAGCGACGCAGTATTGAGGCCCGCCGAAGTGAACACGCCTCGGTCCGCAAGCAGTCCGGTGGCGATCGCCAACGTGACCACGAAGTAGAGCCCAGCGGTTGCGGCGTAGGAGGCCCGCGCAATCACGCGACTCTCACTCGAACCAAAGAAGTAAATACCGACCGCGAGGATGGTGGCCGAGGCCGAGAAGATACCGAGATAGTAGATGATGGCGATGGCGAAGAGCGAGAGCAGCACTGCGCTGGCAGCGGTCACCTGAATGTTTGCGCGCGTACGCTGACCGGAACCGGCGACCACCATGAACACACAGACGCAGGCCGCAAAGAAGCAGCCGATCGCCGTTTGAATGCGCAACCAGGCTGCACCGGGCAGGATCGGCAGCGCCATCAGCACGAGCACCGTGACACCGAGCATCAGCCGATAAAACACCCGTGCCCGCTGCAGCTCGGCGTCGCGCAAAATGTTCTCGACCGCCTTCGGCTCCTCCACGGCGGGAGGCACAGCAGCCGCTGCGCCCGGCACCGCGAGCGGCGTCCCGATCGCCGTATTTCGACGCGCCAAAACCTCATGCGGCGACGGGGTTGGCGGCACCGAGGCGAGCGGCGCCCGCACCGCCGGCTCACCGTCGGCCGGAGCCGGCGCGACGCCGCTTTGCGGATTGGCTGTGGGGAATGCGCCGCGTTCGGCGCGCCATCCACGCTCAGTCATGTTGCTCCAGCAAAGGGCGCATCCTCACAAGAGGAGCAGGATACGCCAGCGGAGCCGCTACGCGAAGTGGGCCTGCGGTGGTCAGGCGTACAACGCCGCGATCTCGGCCTTGTAGGCCTCTACCGCCACGCGTCGCTTGAGCTTCATACTCGGCGTCAGCATGCCGTTTTCAACGGTGAAGTCCTCGGGCACGAGGGCGATCTTCTTCACCTCCTCAAAACCTTTGAACTCCTCGGTGAACTTGGCAACCTCGGCCTCCAGCAGGCTCTTGACCTTGGCGTTCTTGATCAGCTTGGCGTCCTCCGACTCGTCGATGCCCTCGTTCTTGGCCCACTCCTTGAGGTTCGCAAAGTCGGGTGCGATGAGCGCGATGTTGAATAGCTGGTTGTCCCCGTAGACCATGCAGTTGGCGATGAACGGGGACAGCTTGAGCTTCTCCTCGAGCGGAGCCGGAGCCACGTACTTGCCGTTCTGTAGCTTGTAGAGCTCCTTCAAACGGCCAGTGATGAACAGGAAGCCCTCGCTATCGACGAAGCCGAGGTCGCCTGTGCGGAAGCCGCCCTGATCATTGAAGACCGCTTTGGTCTCGTCATCGCGGTTGAAGTAGCCCTGCATGACGTTGGGGCCGTAGACCACAATCTCGCCATCCTTCGCGTCGGCCGAGGTCTGCGTCTTGTCGATCTCGACGCGCACGTCGGTAATCGCCTTACCGACACTGCCAATCTTGTGGGCGCCGGGGCGGTTGGCTGTGGTGATCGGGCTGGTCTCGGTGAGGCCGTACCCTTCATACACCGTAATCCCGAGGCCATCGATGAACTCGGCCACGTCCTTGGAGAGCGCAGCGCCGCCGGAAAAGGCGTACTTGAGCCGCCCGCCGAACTTCGCCACGATCTTGGAGAAGACCAGCGACTTGGCTAGCGGGTGCGCGATCGACTCGCCGAGCGACGGGCTCTCGCCCTTGCGCCGCTTGGCCGCAGCGCGCAGCCCGGCGCGGAACAGGCTTTGAATCATCGCCGGCTTAGCAGCCATCTGCTTGTTCACACCGTCATAGATGCGATTGAAGATGCGCGGCACGCTGAAGAGCAACGTGGGTGAGACCTCCGCGAGGTTGGCGATGATCTTATCCACCGCCTCAGCCAAGGCGATGCTGGCGCCCTTGGACAACATCACGTGCAGCTCGCAGGTGTAGCCGAAGGAGTGCGCCCACGGCAGGAAGGAGAGGCTGCGATCATCGGTGCTGATCGGCAACATGCTCTGCACGGCGTTGATGTTCGAGATGATGTTGGAGTGCGAGAGGATCACGCCCTTTGGGTTGCCGGTGGTGCCCGAGGTGTAGATCAAACAGGCGATGTCCTTCGGCTCAGGGTCGATCGCGGCGACCGGCGACTCTGCCCCCTTCTTCATCAGCGCGGCGAAGGAGAGCGGCTCACTCGCGGGCAGCTCCATGCCGATCACGTGTTTGATCGAAGGGACCTTGGCGGGCAGCGCCTTCACCTTTTCATAGACTTTGGCCGAGCCGGCGACGATGGCGACCGCGGCGCAGTCATTGGTAATGAACTCCCACTCTTTGGAAGCTTGGGCCTCGTACATCGGCACCAGCGCCGCGCCGAGCCCGTTACAGGCGTAGGAGAGGATGGCCCACTCCTCGCGGTTATTGGCGACCACAGCCACTTTGTCCCCGCGCCCAATCCCGAGTGAAGCCAAGCCGGCCCGTAGCTGCTCAACCTTCTCACCGATCTGCGCAAACGTGGACCACTCCCAGTTACCGTCGCGCTTGGTGCCGAAGAGCTCGTGAGGACCGAAGGCCTTCACGGACTTCTCGAACATATCGACGAGATTCTTGAACTGCTCCGCCATTTTCATCTCCACTGAGGCTCGACAAGACGCCGCACCCCGACGCGGCGAGACGCTAGAAGCGGACCCTGGGGTCGTCAACGCCGGATTGGCCGCTGCAAGGCTGCGCCGATTTGGACGTCGGTGAATCTCAAAACTTCTAGGCTGTCTCGGTGTCGAAGCATGCCATGGCGTTCGTCGCGACCCGTTTTTCCCGCGTTCTACTGCTTCTAGCCTTTGGTTGCGGCCCAGCGCCGCTGCCTCCGGTGGAGACGCAGGCTCTAGTGGTACCACCGCCAACACCGAAGCCTTGGCCGCTGGTCCCTCAAGCCGCTGAGCTACCGAGCCTGCGTTTCGTCGATGGCGGCGCCCCGAATGGCGGAGTGCGCGGCAAAGACCTCGGTAGCGTGAACCTCGGCGCCGTGACGGCGGGGGAGCTCACGGTCTCGGGCCCGGTGGCCTGGTTGGAGACCACCGTCGTGCTTCAGGGCCGCAAAGCCTCACAAGCGATTGGTCAATTGGAACTCGTACTTCCGTTCACCACCTTCGCCAACGAAGCGACGTTTGGCGGCGGGCCAGGAGAGCCGCTGCGCGAGCAGAGCCTGCGAACCAGCGACCGCGGCCGCACCTTCCGCACCGCGCCGATCACGCTCGAGGCGGGGCAAACGCATACGGTCACCCTGCGGCACGCGTTCCTACTCGACGTGGCGGACAAGACGCTGGCGCTGCCTTTCCTGGGCGAAACCTCGCCTCAAGCTCCCGCCTTGCAAACGGCGCGCAGCTCGCTTGGCGCCTTCGAACTTGAACGACTGCCCGCCCCCGAGCGGCTTCCTTTCGACCCGGCGCGCGTCGACAGCAAGATCAGCGGGGCCATCCTCCTGCTCGATCTGAGCGCGGTGCGCGCGCGCGATATGGCGCTGCAGCTCCGCACCTTGAAGGGCATCGCCGATAAGCTCGGGCGTGAACATTTGATCGTGGCCGCTTGTGATGAGCAGGTGAGCGTGCTGTTCGATGGTGCTGCCGATCAGCTGAACGGTGAGGCCGCCGAGGCGCTGCTCGCGCGAGGCACCCTCGGTCGTTCGAACACGCCAAAGGCCCTGCGCTTTGCCTTGGAGCACCCTGCTCGGGACGCCTCGCGGGTGATGCTCGTAACCGACGGCAACGACGCCTTTCCGTTCGGCTCAGTCGCCCTGGCGAACCCGATGAAACGCTCGGTTACGCTGTTTGTACCGCCCGGCCGCAGCAATCTGCGCGAGCTCGACGCGCTCACGAATGGCCTAACGGATAGCACAGTAAAAGCCGTACCGCTGACCTCAGCAAGCGAAGAAGAGACCCTAGCGTATGCGCTTTATGAGCGCCGAATGAGCGAGCAAACCTCGGTGCTGTGGCCGTTCCAGACCAGCGGCGGCGTCGCAGTCGCGAGCCCGGTGCTGGTGAGTCGAAAGGCGCAAACCGCAGCGACGACCTCTCCCGAAGGGCCTGCACAAGCGCCGGCATTCATCCTTCGCGCCCTCGCAGACGCCCAACCCAACGTCGACCTCAATGCGCGCTTCGCGAGCTTGAAGCTGCTCGAGCAGAAACGGCCTTTTCCCACCTCGGAAGAGCTGCGCCCAATCGTCGATCCGATGGCGGGATTGCCGCCAGATGCAGCCCCAACAGCCCCCGCACAGGCCACCCCCAAGGTCATTGAAAAGCCTGCGATCCCTGCAACCAAAGAGCCCCCCAAAGAAGAGCTGCCTACCGTCGAGGGCGAAGACGAGGGCCCCGCGCGGATTCCCCCGGAGACCATTCAGTGGATCGTGCGCAAGAACTTCGGTCGGTTTCGAGGCTGCTATCGCGATTCTTTACGTCGTAATCCCAAAGCGGGTGGTCGGCTGTTGATTCGCTTCGACATCGACCCTCAAGGCGCCGTACCGCTCGCGCGTGCCATCTCGGCCAACGTCGGCGATTTCGAGCTCGTCGCTTGTGTGGTGCGCTCCTTTGAGTCGCTGAGCTTCCCTGCGTTGGCCAACGGCGCCACCGTGGAATACCCCCTGGTGTTGGCTGCCTCCAAAGACGGCGCGGAGCCAGAGGCCGCACGCGCGATCAAGCCGCGCACCTTGGTGCCCGAACTCGAGCCCGGCATGGTGATGCTCGAGCCTTGGCAGAACGCGGTGAAGGAGGTTCATGAGGCCACCGATCGAGGGGACCACGCTGCAGCGATCAGTCGAGCCCGCGCGCTGCTCGCGAGCGACCCAGCCGACCCGATGGGCTACGTGCTCGTCGGCGATGCCTGCGCCAAGGCCGGAGACGCGAGCTGTGCGGAGCGCGCCTATGCTTCGCTCACCGAGCTGGACGGCGCATCCTTGCCGCTCCAGGTCGCGCTGCGGCTCATCTCTCTGCGTACGACGGCTGGAATCGCGCTGGCCAAGCAGTTGGTGCAGGCCGAGGCCGAACGCCCTGAGCCGAGCCCCGAGGCGCTACGCCTGTTCGCGCTATTGACTGCTGCCGAAGGCGATGTGCTCACCGCGCTCACGCTAATCGACAATGTGCTGGCTCGCCCCCTCGACGCGACGAAGTACCCGGGTATCCGCGATCTACTGCGCAGTGACCTAAGCGTGCTTACCGCGATGGCCATCACGGCGCACCCGGAGAATCGGCTCTCGCTGCGCTCGTGGGCCGCTGACGTAGGCGTGGTCCCGAGTGAACGCGCCGTTACTACGCTATCCGCGAGTTGGTACGGCAGCAGCGATATGGACCTCTCGGTGCGCGACATCGGCTTCAATGGCGCCAACAAGAACGCCCCCGCGCTCGCCAGCGGTGGTCGCATCCTGGCCGACGTCACCGCCAGTCAAGGGCCGGAGGCCTTCGTGGTCGAGAACCCCGAGTCCCACCCCTACTCGATCGGCGTAAAAGCCAAGCTAGCGCGCAGCTTCGGCTTCGGCAGCGTGCTCGTGCTCGAGCATGACGGCGCGGCGACCTTGCGGCTTCACGCGCATCCCTTCGATATCAACGTGGACGGAGGCTCCGCCGACGTCCTGCGGCTCGTCGAGCCCATCTGCAAAAAGACCCCCTGCGCACCCGCCGCCAAAAAGCCCTAAGCCGATTGCCGTTGCAGCGAGCCGATGAAGCCACCATCGTCGGCACGAGTCTCGTCATGAAGTCCTACAGAATTGCCACGTTCGGCTGCCAGATGAACGTCCACGACTCGGACCGTATGCATGAGGTCATGCAGGGAGCGGGCTTTTCCGAGGTTGAATCGGAAGAAGGTGCCGACGTCATCATCCTCAACACCTGCAGCGTGCGCGAGAAAGCCGAGCAGAAGCTGCGCAGCGAGCTCGGCAAACTGCGCCAAGGCAAAGCGGGTCACCCCGGCCGCGTGTTGGTCGTCGCTGGCTGCGTCGCGCAACAAGAGGGTGAGAAGCTGCTCTCCCGCGGGCTCGGTGTGGATCTTGTGATCGGGCCGGACAACATCCGCGAGCTGCCGCTCTTGCTGCATGATCTGGCCTCGGGCGGCTTGCCCACCGTGCGCACGGTCTTTGACCTGGATGCGCCGCAGTTCCTTACCTCCTACGGCGCCCCCAGCGCGCCTGCGCCGAGTGAGCGCCCGGCCGCCGTATCCACCTTCGTCACCACCATGAAGGGCTGCAACGAGCGTTGCACCTTCTGCATCGTGCCCACCACCCGCGGCCCCGAACGGTACCGCCCGAGCAGTGAGATCCTAGAAGAGGTACGCGGGCTCGCCGAGCGCGGCACCCGTGAAGTGACGTTGCTCGGCCAGACGGTCAACAGCTACACCGATCCACTCGGCGCGATGGAGAAGCCGAGCGGCGCCGATCCGGATGAGAGCGAGTTTGCAGCCTTGTTGCGCGCCGTTTCAAAAGCGGCTCCCACGCTGCGGCTGCGTTACACCTCGCCGCACCCCCGCCACCTAACGCCCTCGCTGATCGCCGCGCACGCAGAGCTGCCTGGCCTTTGTCGCCACGTGCACCTGCCGGTGCAATCCGGCTCCGATCGCGTGCTCAAGCGCATGTTGCGGCGCTACACCCGGGCCGAATTCGAGGCACGCGTGGCGTCGCTCAAGGCGGCGATGAAGAGCCAAGACGGTACGCCCGGCGTCACGCTCTCGACCGACATCATCGTCGGCTTTCCCGGCGAGACCGACGAAGACTTCGAGCAGACCCTCTCGCTGATCGAAGCGGTGGGTTTCGTCGGCGTGTTCGCCTTCAAGTACTCGGAGCGCCCGTTCACACCGGCCCTCAAGCTCAAGAACGACGTCTCCGAGGAGGAGAAGAGCCGCAGGTTGGCTCGCCTGTTTGCGCTCTCCGAGGGGCTCACCGCCAAGCATCTAAGCACCTTGGTCGGTAGCGAGCTGGAGGTCTTGATCGAAGGCCGAGCGAAGAAGCCGCAGGCCGGCGCCGAGGCCACCTTCAGCGGGCGCAGCTTCCGCAATGAGATCGTCCACCTGCAAGATGACCGCGCCGAGCCGTTGGTCGGAGAGGTCGTACGCGTCCGCGTGGAGCGCTCGTTCAAGCACTCGGTGCTGGCCTCCCTCACGCCGGAGGCTGTCGCCCAGGCAGGGCGCAGCGCGCCGAAAGAGCGCGGGGCTCGGCGCCTGCCGATGCTCAGCACCGCCGACTAAGGCTCAGCTTCGTTCAAAGCGAAAGCTCGCATCCCCGACGTCGACCAGATCGCCGAAGCGAAGCTGGCAGGAGGTGATCGCAGCGCCGTTCACCCGTGTACCGTTGGTCGATCCGAGGTCCTCGAGTACGAAGGCCCCGTTGAGGAAACGAATGCGTGCGTGCGCGCGGCTGAGCGAGGAATGCTGGATAGGCGCGTCACACAAGCTTGAACGCCCGATCACGCCCTCTCCGCGCAGCTCGAAGCGAAGGCCCTGGCTGATACCGCCAAGCCCAACCAGCGCCGCACCCAGCGGAATACCCCTCACGCCGGTCGCAGAGGATACCTGCGTTGCGCCTTTGAACTGCACCGAGGCCTTGCGCTGATGCGTCCGCTCGAGATCGCTCGAGCGGCGCTCATAACTGGCGATCTCATCGATCAATTGCTCACGTAGTTCCGCCAGCGGAGAGCCATCATTGGCAGCTGCCCCTGCGAGCCCCTCGACGCGCACGAGCACCGCCCGCAACAGCGCTGCAGCGCCCGGCATCGAACCGCGGTCCGCCTCGGCGCGCGCTCGCACACGGGCGAAATCGGCCTGCACCAGCAGGATCGCCTGTTGCGCCGCAGCGTCCACCACCCGCGTGCCAGCTCGCACGTCCACGCACAGCTCGGCCGTGGCAGTGCTGCGATCGCCGTTGCGACCACGCCCGCTGACGACGACCGAAAGGAGGCGGCCCACGTTCTCGGACTCCAGCTTGAGCGCAAGCTCGAGCGCAAACGGCCTTTCTTGATCGACGAACACGTCACCTACATTGAACGAAAGGCCGCCCGCTCCCACCTTCAGCGGCGCATTTGGCAGCAACTGCACGACCTCTACCCCCGGCTCGAGCTTGAGCGAGAGCTGTAGCTGGTCCGCTACCACGCCGCCGTGAGCCAGCGCCGCACGCGCAACCTCGACCCGCGCGCTGGCCGGGTCCGGGATATAGGCATAGCGTCCCGAACCGGCCGTCGCGATCGCATCCAATACGTTCTCGTCGTGATGCAGGCCAAAGCCCAAGGTGGATACCCCGACACCAAGCGTCGCGGTGTAGTCGGCCAGCTGCTGTGCCGAGGTCAAGCCCACGTTGGGCTGCCCATCACTCATCACCACCATTACGCGACGCAAACCCTCGGGGGCCTCTTTCAGCACGGCCGCAGCCACCCCCATACCTGATTGCAGATTTGTATTTCCGTGGGCCTCCACCGATTGCAACAGCGAACGCAGCCGCGCCCTGGCATCTCCATTCACGTTCACAAGCCCACTCAGCAGCGCCGCCTGCGTTGAGAAGGTGATCACCGCCAGCTGGTCCTGTTCGTTCAAAAGTTCGGCCAACATCGCCGTACTCGACAGCACATGCTCCAGCGGAGAGCCCTTCATCGAGCCAGAGCAATCCACCACCAGCGCCACAGCGAGGGGCGCCCGCGTGGCCTCGAGTGCGGCCCCCCGAGCCTTCACCGCAAGCGACACCCAAAGCGATTGCGCACCCGGCTCGACATTGCGATGTTCACTCGCCAGCGCGACAACGAAGGGTGCTTCCATTCCTTCAAGCTAGCGCGATGCCGCGCTGAAGCTAGGGCAACGGCCTCGAGCCGATCGATTGGCTGCAGGGCAGGCAGCCCTCGTAACATTGCTCATTGCCTGCCGGCTGAGGATGGCTCCCAATGACGGTGGGCCGCGATGAGCAAGAAGACTGTTCCACCTGTGTCGATCCCGGCGCTGCCCAAAGGCCTGCGCGGCAAGAGCTTCACAGTAGGCGGCGAAGAGTACGCGGTGCTCATACTGCCGAATGACGACAGCGAGCTGAAACCGACAAGCCTTACGCCGGCCGAACACGAAGTTACAAAGCTAGTTCTTCAAGGCTATTCCAATACAGAGATCGCGGCCCTGAGGAGAGCCAGTGCCCGCACCGTCGCCAATCAGCTCCAAAGCGCGTACCGCAAACTGGGTATTGGCTCGAGGCACGAGCTAGCGAGCGTAGCGCCTCATTTGCCCGCCACGGCGGGTCGAGCGGAGAAGAGCCGCAACAGCTGAACGCGATCGGTCAAACCAAGCTTGTGCAGCGCGCTCTGCAGCTGTGTACAGGCGGTGCTCGAGGTGGTTCCTAGCTCGGCAGCGATGTTCTTGAGCGCGTTACCGGTGAGCGCCAACCGCACCACGCGCGCCTCAGCGGCAGAAAGCCGCAAGGTCCCTGTTGTACGCCGGAGCACCACCAAGCGCTTTCCATCCTGATCGACGACACGCGCAACGCTATAGCCGCCCTGCCATAACTTCTCCCAAAGCTGCTCGGTCTGCTCATCCTCGGCGTGGCCCAGATCCTTGGCGAAGGCGCGCGCGACCTGCTCCGCCTCTTCCGGCAAATCTAGTCCAGCGCGATGCTGCAGACGGCCCTGCGTATCAAAGACGGCCTCTGGCTCCGCCTGCTCAGGCGCGCTCGAACGCAGCGAGGCGGCCGAGGCCCAATGACGTTGTAGCCGGAGCAGATGCCTACGCCGCGGGGCCACCTCTCCAGCCCATAGGGGCATCGAAGCCACAGCCAGCCATTCACCCGAGGCAGCTCGCAGCCCCTGCTGATCGGTCATGGCCGAACAATCACGCGGAATCGTCACGTCCACAGCACGAGCAAGCTCCGGAGCCGAAATCCCGAACACCTCGCGCACGGTTGCAACACGAAACACCTGGCGAATGCCGGCTACGTGGCCCTTCGCCACGCCAGCTCGCAAGGCCGCTTCAGCGTACTGCGAAAGCCCTACCGCGCGACCGACGTGCCCCACCACACGCGACCGCCGAAGATCCGAGGACCAATAGACACTTATCGATAACCCTACATTCGGGGCTGCTGCCGAACCAAACACCGGCAGGAGTTCATGCAACCAAGGCTCTAACTGCGTGGGCCCATCATGACAGACCTCTAAGAAGCGGCGCAGTTCGGTCCCCATGTCAGCCCACCTTAGCGAACTCGGGGCCACTACGATGAAGCGTTTTCAGCGGCGCAACGCGTTGTCATCGCATCACCTTCGCGCACGCCTTGCGCGAGTTGCGCACCGGCGCGCCGGCGGCATGAGCAACAGCTGCGCAATCCGGGCCTCGGGGAACGACGCGAATTCCTTGTTTTCGACGACGGGCGTTTGGCATCACCCCTGCATGAGCACGAGTGGAGCCTATGAACTCAGCACTCCCGTTGCACCTCAGACAAGTGACGCAACACAAGCAAGCTGCGGTGGGTCTGCTCATCTTGGTAGCGGGCATGGTGGCCAGCGTCGCCTTCGCTGAGGTTCCTCAGCCCCGATCGATGCGCCACTTGCAATCAGGCACGCTCGAGGAGCACCTCCCGAAGGTTAGCAAGCTTGATTGGCCGGCTGCGCAAGCGAGTGACGCAGACGTTGAGCTGGCTCGCTCCGCCAACGTTGCATGTGCCAACGCCCCCTGCGCAAGGCCTGCAAACTAGGCCAGAGAAAGGTTCCTGATTGGACCGAGTTAACCGGCGAGACGACCCGCTACACTCCTGCACGTGAACCTCGACCATATCGTTCGCGCCCTCGAGGGTGCCGAGCTTCCAGCCCTCGCTGTTGACTTGGAGGCGTTTGATCGCAACCTCGAGCGACATCTCGCGGTGGCCCGCGCCAACGGGCTTACGCTGCGCTTTGCGACAAAGTCGATTCGCGTACGGGCGCTGATTGAGCGAGCGCATAGGGGGAAGGGCGCCCGCGGCTTGATGACCTTCACCGTCGCGGAGGCCGTCTCCCTTACGAAGAGCGGCCTGGACGATCTTTTCGTTGCCTATCCAACGCTCCAGCCCAGCGCTTTTGCACAGCTCGCCGAGTTAACGGAGCGCGGTATCACCATTAGCTTGGCGGTGGATTCGGTTGAGGCCGTCGACAAGCTCGCTGCGCTGGGGCGAGCGCGTGGCGCGGAACTCCGCGTGGTGCTTTGCATTGATATGAGCCTACGCGCGCTGGGCGTTCACCTGGGCGTGCGACGCTCGCCGCTGCGTACGCCGCGGGACGTCTTCGCATTAGCGGAGCGAGCACGAGACGGTGGCCTCGTGGTCCACGGCATCATGGGCTACGAGGCCCAGGTCGCCGGCCTCGGCGATGAAAGCCCGTTCGATGCGGCGCCGGTTCGTCTGGCCAAACGCGCCGTACGGGCCGCCTCCATGCGCGAGCTCGCCGAGCGTCGCAGCGCCGTCGCAGCCGAGCTGCGTGCACGCGGCTTCACGCTCGCCTTCGTCAATGGCGGCGGGACTGGGTCGCTGGACCTGACGACGAAACAGACCGGCGTTACCGAGGTAACCGCAGGCTCCGGCCTCTTCAAGCCGCTGCTCTTCGATGCCTTCTCGAGTGCCTTCGTCCGCAGCCTAGAGCCCTCATGCTTCTTCGCCCTGGAGGCGGTACGCCGACCTGGTCCTGGCTTCATCACCTGCCTTGGTGGCGGTTACATTGCTTCCGGCGCACATGGCCCAGACAAGCTCCCTCGCCCGGTATGGCCGCCAGGACTCGACCTCACCGCAGCCGAAGGAGCAGGCGAAGTGCAGACGCCGCTGCAAGGCGATAGCGCTAACCGCATATCGCTAGGCACCCCGGTGCTCTTTCGCCACGCCAAAGCCGGTGAAGTGATGGAGCGCTTCCGCGAGGTGCTGCTCCTGCGCGAGGGTCGCGTCGTCGATCGCGTGCCGACCTATCGCGGAGAGGGACTTTGCTTCCTCTGACTTCGAGGAGTCCTACGCTTCAACCAACTCTGCAGCGTGTGCCCGCATAAACGCCAATTGCAAGGCGGTTAGATCTTCCTCGGGTACCGAGTCCATCGCATCGACCCGCTTGTAGAAGATCAGTGAGAGCTGCTCGAGCAACTCCGGGTCGCGGTCCTCGAAAGCAAATAGCAGTTCACAGCGCTTTTGCCGGTCCTTGGGCGGAGCCCCCTCGGGAAACACGACCAGCGCCTGCTCGAGGATCTCAACACAGACTTTGGCGCCAATCTCCCGAAGCGCCGCCAGCGTCTCTAGCGCACAGTTGCCCGCGGAGTTGCTGAAGAACTGACTGACGCCGCCATTGATCAGCTCGCCATGGAAGCAGCCGACATAGAAAAGCGTCTGGGACGCGGGGCCCAGCCGTTCGGTATGCGCCTCATTTGGACTATCGCGATGAACGATCTTCACCATGTCGACCCACAAGACGGCGACTGGCTCATCGTTGCTTAGGTAGTCACCCAGCGTTCTTCGTTCCATGGTCACGCGCAGTCCTCCGCAAGCGAAGCTATCCGCGGATGGCGCTGGCGCTCAAGCTCTCGTGATTGGCTTAACCACGAGATTCGCGCGTCTGCCCTTACAAATCGTCAGCACCGCCCTGGACAAGATTCCAAAGTGATATCACCTTGGAATCAAGGAAGGTGGTTTCGGTGTCGCAGAAAGCAGTTATGGGTCGCGAAGGCGCGTATTTCCACGGCAATGCCACGGAGGAGCGCGCAGTGAGCTCGTTCGGAGGCTGGCTCGTTTTGGTGGTTACGGTCGGCATCGTCCTGGTCAGTGGGTTGGGCGTTGCCTTCACCGCGCCACGGCATGAGCTAACGGCCACCGCGTGGGTCGTCCCGGCGGGGTTCGCACTGCTGCTGGTGCTGGCTCTCGCCTCGTTCACCGGCTTCTACGTTGTCAACCCCAACCAAGCCGTCGTCATGCAACTGTTCGGCTCCTACGTTGGTACCGAGCGCACGTCGGGGCTGCGCTGGGCGTTCCCGCTCTATTCCAAGCGTTGGCTCAGCGTGCGCGCGGTATCCATGGAATCCGCGCGGCTAAAGGTCAATGATCTGGACGGTAACCCGATTGAGATCGCGGCCATCGTGGTTTGGCGCGTAATTGACACTGCCAAGGCCTGCTTCCAGGTGGATGATCACCGGGCTTACGTACATATTCAATCGGAGGCAGCGCTGCGCCATATGGCCACCAGCTACGCCTATGATCCGCATGACGGAGCCAAGCTCTCGCTGCGCGGCGCCTCCATGGAAGTGGCGGATCACCTGCGTCGAGAGCTGATGGAGCGGGCCAGCCTCGCCGGCGTTGAAATCATTGAGGCGCGCATCAGCCACTTGGCTTATGCGCAAGAGATCGCGCAGGCCATGCTGCAGCGTCAACAAGCGAGCGCCATCATCGCAGCTCGGCAAAAGATCGTAGACGGCGCTGTCGGTATGGTGGAGATGGCCTTGGCACGCTTGGCAGAGAACAACGTCGTCGAGCTTGATGAGGAGCGCAAAGCCGCCATGGTGTCGAATCTATTGGTCGTCCTTTGCAGCGAGCGCGCGGCTAGCCCCGTCGTCAACGCCGGTACCCTCTACGCGTAGTTCACGTGGCGGAACGCAAAGCTTTCTTGGTCCGGATCGAGCCGGAGCTCCACGACGCCCTGCAACGCTGGGCGTCGGACGAGCTTCGAAGTCTGAATGGCCAAATTGAATTCGTATTGCGGCGCGCGCTGAAAGAGGCCGGGCGCTTACCTCGCGCCGCCGACGGCTCAGAGCAGCAAGCTGCGGAAAAGCCGCGTCGCAAGCGCCCGAGCGACCCCTGAGCCGCTAACGCTCGCTGTCGTATTGAACAGCGTCCTCGCTAACCCAACGCTAGCGGCAGCAAGTCGTGCGGTTCGAATCTCAGGCCTAACTTCGTGCTCCGCGTGGATACCAATGAGGACCTTCCAGGTCCCCAAACAGGAACGGCCATAGGGATTGCCGCCTCTGTGGCTGCCGCGCCTGGTCGATTAGGCCGAGAAGGAAGCTCTCAACGTTGGAAAAAAGCACAGACGTTTCCTCGAACTCGGGCCCGAGACCATGAACGACCGACCCGAACGAGTTTCCCGGGCGCAGGTCGATCGCGAGGTATTCGTAGTCGCTATGGCACGCCATCGCGAAAGGCAGGTGGGCATCCCAAAAGGCGCTGATCTGCATTCGCTGGTCGTTGGTCTCGGCGCTATTCAAACTAAGCCGCTCACATTCGTCCCAACGAATCGAGCGTTCATCCTCTCGCGCGTAGTCAGCACGCGTGTAGAGCCAGGCGGTCTTGGAGCGATTGTGGCAAACGCTGAGGGTCGCGAGACACTCGAGGAAGACTGATGGAGCTTCGGCGTAGCGGCGAAGTTGGGCCGGCATCAACAGCGGGCCTGCGGACCTCTCGCTAACGACGCTCCAGCCAACCTGCTGCAAAGCCGATAAAGCCTCCGCGAACAAGCTTCGAGCCCCCGCTACCATGTGCGACCTTCGGTTGTCGCGCGCTCTGCAGTCGCCCCTTCGAGACCAGCGGCCCCCGCTATTTCGCGCAGGAAGGCCAGCAGTCGGTCACGCTCCTCTGCGCGGAGCTGGAGGGAAGCGTCACCAGGCCCGAATACGCTATTGAGCGTCACAACGGCTTCACGCATAGCGGTCTCCATCACCCCCGGAGCGGCGGGCGCAACCGCGCACTCGACCAAGCTGACAAGCGTCAGCTCTGCGCGCCGCAGCTGCGCATCGCTCGGGCCAGGTCGCCCCAGCCGATGCCGCAGCGCGTGGGTTGGCGACTTCGCCAGCAGCGTGCGCCCTACGATGAAACGCTCATTCCGGATCTCTGGGAACAACTGCAATAGCTGCGTAACGCCTGCTGGCGTCGCGCAGGCAGCCGCGCAACGCACGTCGGCGACTGTGGCTTCACGAACCAGCTCCGAATAGCGCTCTGGTGCTAAGCCGGCTCCCCCCGAAAGCCAAAGTGCGCTCCACCAGCGCGCACGACCGCACGCACGTAACCTCGTATCGGATTGGCGGGCCAGCCATTTCGGCGATGGCGCCTTTACGCGCTCAACCAGGATCGCCTCGCTACCGAGATTGTCGAGCACGAGGTCGCGCGGGCGAAGGGCACGGTGTTTCCTCTCGTTGCTCACGTTGAGGACTGCAGGTTAGCGCTCATGGCGCCAAACACGGTACGAGGGACTGCGTTTGGATCTCGCGGTTCCACAACGTTTGGCCGGCGCGCGTTGCGACCAATTTTGCGGGCGGGCCAAAACTCGGGCCAGCGTTGGGGGTACCGGGAACGGGCGGCTCCAGACGAACGACGATATCGGCCGAGTTCCATTCGCGTTGGCTCACCGCCGAAATCGCCACCGGCGCCAGACCCGAGCCGGGCTGGGTATGGAGCTCGCACCCCGCTTCGCTAAGCTCGAGTTCGAGCGCATCGAGCTGCGGCGGAGATGGATGCGCGGCACCTCCTTGCGAATACCGCGCAATCAGCTGTCCCATCGCGCCGGACTCGGTCAGCGTCCAGCGTGCGCTCTCGGTCACCGCAGGCACCTCGGCGCTGCAAGTCCAACGCACGGCTCCGTCCGCACGCGCAAGCACCGAAACCTCGAGCTTGCTCCGCTCTTCGGTATCCAGGTTCGTGACGACGAGGTCACCGTTCGCGAGCTCGCCAAGCAACTGTCCCCAGCGCTGACTCGACCATGCGGTGGTTCCATCGTTCACGCGTACGACCTCGAGATGCCGCACTACGTGGTTGGAACACATCGCGCTGCCGTCGAACGCCACCCACGGCAATTGCGCATCACGTGCAGTCAGATCACGCACCGCACGTACGGAACGGTCGCTCCCGGGCGATTGCGGCGTCGCGTTCGATACACAGCTTACGAGCAGTAGGACGCAGCCCAGCGGTCTCATCGTTTGGTAGTAGCGCACCCCGTCAGCGTGAGACCAGAGCGTTCGCCGGGCAGGGCCAGAAAGCCAAACGGCCATCGAAGGATGGCCGTTTGCTAGGTAACGAGTGACTCGGACTAGTTGGCTACAGAGGCCTCGCTGCCCTTGTCCTTCTTGCCCTTCTTGCCTTTGCCTTCACCCTTCTTGCCCTTGTGCTTACCGCGCAGCTCCTTGGCGATCTTGCGTACGCCTTTGGCTTCCTCGGCCGTGACCGTACCGTCTTCTCCTGCGGCCTTGGCTGCAGCGCGGACCTGCTCAGCCGTGGTGGCGAACTTGGCGAGGATCTCCTTGCGCTTCTCCTCCGGCACCTTTCGCTCTTCCATCCGCTTGGTCACCCGCTCTTGCATCTTGGCGATGCGCGTATTGACCTTCTGCATGAAGACGTCTGCCTTCATGGGGAACTTCTTTTCATGGTCCTTGTCGCCCTTCGCCAGCGCGGTGCTTTCTCCAGCGTCGGCCCCCGCGAAAGCAAAAGCGGGAACAGCTGCGGCGAGACCGAGAGACACGAGAGCAACCTTGATCCATGAGCGCGACATTGTGAGTTCCTCCTGAGCCACCGTGTTTGGCGGCTTCGTAGACCACTGATGCAGCTTGGGTGCCAAGCTGGCTTAGCCAGCTTTCTCGCAGTATTTGGTCCTTTTCAGCCCTACTTGGGTGCGGAGTGAAGCGCGCAGGGGCCTGTTCCTGCGGCAGGCACTCCGCAGAGCGCTCACGCAGCCGCGGCTAGAGACCGTCACACAGGTCGATGCAGCACTGATCCTCGGGATGCGTTGCGCAGTAATCCCAATAGACCTCGGGCCCAAGCACGCGAAGCTCGTCGGCCGCATGAAGCATGTTGCCGTTGGGAGCCTTCACCGTCGTACTCAACATCAAGCGCGTACCTTCGGCCAGCGGCACTGACTCCGGGTCCCACGGGTCGCCCGGGAGCGGAACGATGATGCCCGTAGCGGTACCGCCCTTGACCGGTACCAAGGACTGCGTGAGCGCAGAAACGACCTCATCCGTTTCCTCCAATCGGGCCTCGGTCTCGACAATGACCTCGGTACCGCAATCGGCGCAGGCTAGCGCTAAGAACAAATGATAGCCGCCTTGAGGCCCTTCCATGTACGGGACCACGGAATCCTCTGCGAGCTGCTCGTAGCAGACCTCACCAGTCCCCGTCTCAAAGGTCTCTAGCTGCGTGGGAAGATCACACTGCGGCGGAGCAGGCTCCGGCTCCTCGCAAGGGTCACCACATTCGGCGGGGTCCTCCAGACGTCGACAGTCGAGTGGACACGTAGGTTGTTCACAACTGTCCCCAGCGCAAGGCTCCTCACAACCGTCGGCAGCACAATCCTGGTTATCAATGGAGGCATCGCACGCCGCGACCAAGAACGTGAACGAGAGCAACACCGAGCTTGAGAGAAGACGCATGGCTGCGGCACCTTCAGCAGGAACCATGCCCTTCTACTTCGGCCTAATTCCCCGCAAACACACGGCTTATTGTGCCCAGCTGTGCCGCTCTTGAGCGACCCTGGGGATTACCTCCGACCAACCGTCGTTGGAGCTCCAACTCGGACTTCCAGGGCCAACTCCGGCCGAAGCAAGCGCAGCTTGCCCACGACCCCATCGAGCGTAAGCACCTCGTCCACCATCACCAAGCCGCGAGCAGCAGCCGGCGCCTCGAGCAACAGAGCGGCCTTCGCAGCCACGGCTGCTCCCCCCACCGCAAAGCCATCAGCAGCCCACAGGGTAGCAACCACCTCTTCAGCCGATCCCCGCGCTCTCGCGACCAGCTCGACAATGGTGGGCACCCGGCGCAACAAGTATCGGCGCAACAGACGGAAGTAGCCGCCAAGGAGCGCGCGAAACCAGGGCGCTCGCAACAGCCTGCCTGGTAAACCTCGGAATATGACCCAAAGCGGGGACGGAGACGGGGAAATGGACATAGTCACGTTAGGCGCCCTCGTGCTTGACGCCAGCATCACGACCTCCGGAAACGAGAACGTCAACGAGCGATGACGGCCGCTTGGGAAAGGCTGGATTGCTCCCGACATTGCACTCGGCACCTCTTTGCGACGCCCCTCGCTCACCTCGATGGCGGGCAGCCCAAAAGCGTCGACCACCAGATCGATGGTACCCTGCCCAGCCCCTGAGAACGGCGAGCTGCGCACCCCGAGATCGAGCGCGACCACGTCGCGCACCCCCGTGTACGCAACAGCGCCGAGCAGATTAGATAACCCAGTAAATATCCCGGCCCCGAGCACGACAGTCCCCAGCGCGGGCTTACCGTGCCAACGATTCAACAGCCCCTCCACGACAAGCCTATCGGAGCTCGCCTCCAGGAGCGTAAGGCCGATCCGCAAACACCAAGCGACAAGCAGTTCGGGTGGAGCATCGTGACTGCTGGAACAATTGACCAATAGGTCGGCGTCCCGAAGTGCGTCGAAGGTCTCCTCCCTGCATAGATCGACGACGCGATCAGGTCCGCGCCGCCCTGCGACAAGCACCTCGAGGTCATCGCGTTGCGCCAGGCTTTGCACCACCCTCCTTCCCAGAAAGCCGGTCCCGCCGATCACAATCACGCGCTTTTTCATCGCTACGTTGTAAGGTCCCGCACTGCCCTTCGACGACTCGCGTTCCCCGATGCCGCTGCCCAAGCACCTAAAGCCCCGCAAGGTCCCGAAACAACAGCGGTCTCGGGCTCTGGTCGACGCCATCATCGAGGCCACGGCTCGCGTTCTCGTCGCGCGAGGCTTCGAGTCCTTGAACGTCGCTGAGGTCGCCGAGGTGGCGGGCGTCAGCATTGGCTCGTTGTATCAATACTTCCCTCACAAGGAGGCTTTGGTAGTCGCGCTACTTGAACGCCACGCGGACCGCGAGTCCGCCTTTCTTGAAGCGCGCTTCACCGAGCTGCGCGCTGCAACGCCCGCCGCTCTGCTCCGTACTGCAGTAACCGCGGTACTCGCTTTTCGAGCGCTCGATCCGGAGCTCCACCAGGCGCTCACCTCGGTCATCCCCATCGTAGGCCGCTTTGACGATCTGCGTAACCGCGGCGCGCGAACAGCGGCACACCTACGCATGTTGCTCGAGCCGCTGTACCGGCCCAAAGACGGAGCGCCCAGCCTCGATGAGCTCATATTCATCGTTGGTAACGCCACCCATTCGCTCACCCATGAAGGGCTCTTGCGGCGTCCCGAGAGCTTTAGCGACAAACGACTCGCGGAGGAGATATCGCGATTGTGGACCAGCTATCTAGGTCTCGAGGCTACTCCTCTCGAGTAGGTCGGCCGCGGGACGGCAACTCAGCGCATCTCTATCTCAAGCAGTCAGGACTACGAGCTGGGCGCGTCACTGCAAGCGTCTCGATGTTCCCGGCGGCTCTTCGCGCGGTGCTTCCTCGTCGAAGCTCCGTGTCCGACCGCGTCGTCCCGGATCGGGATCACCTGTAGAAGGTTCGAATCCTTCGTCTGCCCAATAGGACGGACAAGCTCATTGGTCGAGCAGTGAACCCATATTCAACCGAAGGTTGATACAGCAAACAGAATGACTCGTGCCATCTTCGGAAGAAAACGGCCGTAGGCCCAATCGTCCTTAACGTCGGCACGAGTCATTCCCACCACTAACGGACTAGCGATGAGGGCTCGGTCGTGTACCCGCTTGCGGGTGCCCGACGCGGTCCACGCTCTACGCCCGAGCCCGGACGATCGCTCCGGCAAGCGTCAACTCGTAAGAGCCCACGCTTGCTTCGCCGTCTTCTGCGCTCGGTCCCGTCGGGCGCAGGCCGGAGTTCCTCATCGCTAACTCCATCTTCCTTTTTTGAGGTGCGCCATGATTTTCACCATCATCGTTCAACTCGGTGAGCGCGCCGTGCTCTTGCAACACGGTGTCCCCATCGCTGCGCTCGGCCCCGGCCGTCACCGCCGCATTGGCTTCGGCTACAGCGTGCTCCGCTTCGAGCTCAAGGATTACTTCGTCTACGCGTCGCACGACGTGCGCGCGGTGTTCCCCGCGGCGTGGATTCACGAGCTCACCATCGCCGAGAACGAGCGCGGTATCGTCCGCGTCGACGGACGCGCCGTTGCCTTCTTACGCCCCGGCGTGGCTCGCCTTTGGGCCGTCGATCCGGCCTTGACCGTCGAGGTCCTCCGCCTCGACGCGCCCATCCCGGAGCTCACGAGCGATCTTCGCGCGGTGCTCCCGGCCGGCGAAATCGTCGAGACGGTGGTCGCTCCCCATGAGCGGGGTGTGCTCTTCGTCGACGGCCGCTTCGAGCGCGTGATCGAGCCCGGACTCTACGCCTTCTGGTCGCCACCGCGCGCTGCCGTGCACGTCCTTCGCGTCGATATGCGTCAGCAAGAGGTCGCGATCGTCGGGCAGGACCTGCTCACCAAGGACAAGGTCAGCTTGCGGCTGTCGCTCGTCGCCGATATCCGGGTGATCGATCCGGTCTTGGCGACCACGACGGTTACAAGCCCCCGCGATGCAATCTACAGCGCTATCCAGCTCGCCGTGCGCGGCGTGGTGGGAGCACTAACGCTCGATGAATTGCTCGAGGCACGCGAGCAGATCTCGATCGATTTGGCGCAACGGCTAGCTCAGGACGCAGAGCGCTTCGGGCTCGAGCTCGTTCGAGTCGGACTGCGCGATGTCGTCCTCCCCGGCGAAATGAAGACGGTGATGAACCGTGTGATCGAGGCCGAGAAGGAGTCCCTCGCGAACGTGATCCGTCGACGCGAAGAGACCGCAGCGATGCGTCAGCTCGTCAACACCGCACGCCTCGTCGCCGAAAACCCGATGCTCATGCGTATGCGTGAGCTCGATACACTGAAGGAAATCGCCGGTCAGCTGAAGGACGTCCACCTTGTGGTGGGCACCGACAAGCTGGAAGCGTTGTTCCCGAAGGGGATGCTCGGGCGATAACCAACTGCAAGGCCGGGCCGGAGACAATCCGGCTCGGCTACTGCGGTTCGCGCTACTTCGCCTTCATCTTGTTGTTGCGCGCCTCGTGCGTGACCTCGGCCAAACCCAGCGCCTCCATCAGCGGTGGGAGATACATACCGAAGCGGCCGCGCAGGCCCTTCTTGAGGCCGTACCAGCCACCAACTGGGTTCTTCTCCGAGCGCCCCCACGCTTCCACCGTGCCTTCTTTGGCCGGCTTCTGCTCGTCAGCGCTGCCGAGCTCCATCCACTCGCCGTGCTTCTTCAGCATCGCGTGCAAGTCATCGATGCAACGCACGTCGTAGTGCAGCACCGTCTTGCCGACAGTGCATACGAGCACTTCTTTGCCGCCGACTTCATCCACGTGCATCGTGTAGTCGGCAGAGAGCGGCGGGGTCTTGAGCGCGAGGGGTTTAGCGGCTGTCCCGATTTTGTGTTTCATGATCGGCCTCGAGGTGATTGTGGAGTGTGGCTCAAGCGCCTTGCTCGGCGCGACGCTTGAGGTCGGTCGCGAATTGGTCAAACGACTCATCGAAGGAAGGAATCATGTGCGCAAAGAGCGGGAACACCGGTCCGCCGATCTTCTCGTGCATCGTAAACAGCAGCTTCCCCTCCCCCTTGTCCGTAACTTCATACGTGCGCTTGCCCATCGCGTCACCCCAGACCAATCGATTGGGCGGACTAAACTCCTTCACCTTCAGCTTGAAGGTACGTTTGGGGTCGAGCGTGGAGCGCAGCTTAATGGTGTTTCCCAGCGCAATATCGCCTTCGATACCGACGACGGTGGAGCTCCACTTCGGGTAGTCGGCGGCTTGGGTTAGCAGCGCCCAAACGGCATTTGCTTCCGCCTGAATCTCGATTGCGACCGAGGTTTCGCGCGAGAACGTGTGCCGAGTGGTCGTTGCCTTGGTGTGCGTCGCGGTCATGGGTCGCTCCTTGGAAGAGCCAATCCCATCGCCCTATTCGACCGGCCTGTCTTGTACAAACTGGACAAGGTTCGGACTGAAGTCCGTCGGAGCGTCAGCTGGGTAGTAGCCCAAGCGCAGCTTCGGCGCAGTTCCAGCATAAGCCTTGAACTCGCGAACGAAGTGCGGCTGATCGTAGTAGCCGCATTGCGCCGCGATCTCCGCCAACGTGCATCCCGGATCTTGCTTGAGCAGCTTCAGCGCCCGTTGAAAGCGTAAGACCCGCGAGTACGTCTTCGGGCTGAAGCCAAGATACGCGCGGAATAGGCGATTGAGTTGCCGCTGGGAGATCGCATTGCGTCGGCACACAGCGTCGATTGATTGTTCCCCATTCGACGCTTCTATCTCGGCACGTAGCGCCTGAAAGACCTGATAACCGTCCTTCACGCGAAGCCGTTGCGAGAGGAACGCATCGAAGATCTCTTTCTGCAGCTGCACGTTCTCTTTCGATCTTTGCAGCGCTTCACACAAGCCGGTTGCGTCGGCCCCAAACACTTCCGATAGCCCGACGACGCGATCGTTCCAAAGGTGTACCGGGCGATCGACGAACGGCGCGAGACCGCCGACGTGGAACCTCACACCGCAGCAAACGACCTGACCACGCTGTGCGATCCGAATCGGATGCAGACGCTGGGCATCGAGGTTCGAGTGATCGATGGTCAACGATTCACCGTCTAGCCTGCTTCTCTCGTAGGGCGCACCGAAGGTGAAGATCAAATCGGGCCGCACATCGACGAACACCTCAACAGTGAGATCCATCGGCGCATGCTCGGTGGCGTAAACACACCAATACGACTCGATGTATGGAGCGAGGGCTTGAGCGGGCAATGCAACTTGATACATGGTTTATTTGCGCTCACTTCTTCGCGGGAGCTGCGTTCTCTGCGGCGAGCGCTTTGAAACGTTGCTCCGGCCCGCCCGGCGTATACAGCTGTAACGCGAAGAAGCGCTCGGCTCCTGCCGCCCCGGCAAAGCGATGGGCGGCATGCAGAACGCCGGCGGCCACCTGTGCACTGGCCCTCGGCTCGAGCAGCGCACCCTGCTCGAGATCGAGCGCCGTCGAGCCGGGAGCGCGCGCGTGGTACAGCCACTTTGCGCCAGTGAGCCCGATCAGGATCTCATCGGAGGTCGCGTGCGTATGCTCGGCTACCTCCAAATCCTGGCTCATCGATAGGACACTAAGCGCCGCATTCGGACCTTCAAACCCGAGTCGCGCGGAGGCTCGACCACCACCCCACACGAGCTCGGGTACCCGCGCGAAATCCGTCTCTTGAATTGGCGAGCTGGTATCGACGGCCATCTTCGAGTTGAGCGCCGTCTCGAGCGATGCGAGGTCGGTCGATAGGCCGAAGACCACGCACACAGGGCCGCTTGGCTCAATACGCGCGCCGGCTCCACGCACACGAGCGGCCTTCCAGGCGGAGAGCTTCACTCGACTCTCACCGCGCGCAACACTGACAGCGCCCTCGAGCACCACGACGTCGAGCTCGCCGGGAAACGCGCGCACCGACGTCGGCGCCGTTAGCCGCATGCCCACAAACGCTCCTCGCACCTGCACCGAGCGCGCGTCGATCACTGGGTCGCGATCGCTCGGCCAGCCAGAGCAATCCACCGTAGGCAGCGAAGGAGGAGGAGCTACGAGCGCCGCTGTTGGGCCTACCGATGCGGACGCAGACGGCGCACTCACCGAGGCCGACGGGCTCATCGACGCTCGCGGAGAATCAGGCGGCGGCGGCTCTGTGCAACCAAAGGCAACCGCAACAACAATACTCACACCGGCGCGCATCGCGGGATGCTCACACCGGCGGCACAACTCCGTCAATTGCAGCATCAGCTGGTCTCGCGTTCATCGGCGAGCAGCTGGGCAGCAAGCACATGGCGGCAGGGCCCTTGCGAGCCTCCAGTGCGGGTATGCCAGGTGCACGTGCAGGTGCATGGATCGCTTTGCAGATCAACGCGGTGCTCACCTTGGCTACCAGCGACCCACGCAATCTGACGGGAGGGCTCGAAGCGCACAGAGCCCGGCGTAGCCGCTGTCTCACGCGCGCTCTTGAGCCGTGGAAGCAGCGTCTCGAGCCGATCCGGACGCCATGGAAGCTCGCGGTGAAACCAGCGCTGTGCCGCCAAATCAAAGCCGAGGTGCCCCTGCGCAGCGAGCGCTCCAATCATCGCTGGGCCGCCCAACGCGTCGCTATCGAGCACCGCCTGCCAAGCGAGTTGCGCACGCGCCTCCGCAAACCCTTTGGGCGGCGCGGCTGCGCCCAAGAGGCCGTCGCCCTCTGCGGAGAGTCCACGCCACGGATCCGCCGACAACAGCAGCGTCAGCCGACAGGTTTCGCTGTCGATCACCCAGGCCGAGGCTTGGTCCAACGGATCGAACCAAACCGAAAGCGAGCGACTATGTTGTAGTGCCGGACCAAGTGCACGTAGCCGACTCGGCCCGCTCAGCCGAACAGCCCGCGCAGCTGGCTGAGTCGAGAGACGCAGCGAACTACCCGCCGGGACCATCCATGTGGGCGCACCAAACGTCGCCGCGCTTGGCAACGCCATCACCATGCGACGAGCTGTCGCAGCCGCGAAGGTACCGGCCGGTTGCAGCCGCGCAGAGAGCGAGGCAACGCCCAGGAACCCGCGAAGCCACCGCAGCGGCAAACGGATTCGTCGCTCTTCCACCCGCGCAGACGGAGTTTGCAACGTAAGCGCGCTGGGCGTCACTCGCAGCTGGGCCTCCGGCTCGAACCGCAGGCCTTGCAATGCGCTACGCAGGCCCGCCGAGAAGTCGACGTTGGTTGTGCCGTGACGGGCGCTCTCAACGGCGAGCCCCTCCGCTAGCAGGTCCACTCTCGCATAGGCGCTGCAACACGCGGAGAAGCCCTCGAAGCGAACGACGCCACCCCCCACGGTGACGACCGGATCGGACTCCATCAGAATGCGTCGCAGCATCGCGGCTGGAACGTGATGACGCGCGTTCACCACCTCACCAAGAGCGAGGAGCAAGGGAGAGAAGCGCGCAGGATCGATCAGTCTCCCAAGGAACGTCGGGCTCTCGGCGCCGCCCGCTTCCGTTACGAGTGTCAGCCCAGAGCCCGCCGCATAGGAACCGCCGTGATACTGAGCGCAGTAGTCGAGTGCGTTCATCGCGAAAGAATAGCCCGCGCGAGAGTGCCTGCTTTACCGCCCTTAAAGCCTTTCAACGCTTGCACCGTCGCAGGCGGAAGCGAAGCTGGGTGGTCGATCAGTAACGGGTCGAGCTGCGCGAGCACCTTTACCGCATCGCGCACGCCGTCGATTAGCGGCAGCGCATAAAGCCATAGCTCCACCACCGCCGGCGCGAACCCTGCGCGCGCGAGCTCCGCGAGGCAGGTCACGGCTCGCCCCAACGGATAGAAGTCGTCGCGCGCAAGTAACGCAAGACCATCGGCTAGCTGCTTCGGTTGTAGACGGCCATCGGAAGCTGCAGCCATCGCTAGGTCCACGCCGGCGAGCCGTACCACTGAATGCGGAGACACTAGCGCTGCAGCCAATAGCTCGTGACCGATCGGGCCGAGCGGAACCGCGCTATCGATCAGCACCGTGACGACGTCTGGATTGCGCGTATCGGTCTCGGTCGAGCCTACCGCCTGCACGAGTTCATGCAATGACCGCGCATCCACGGCCGCGGTCCAGCTCGGAGAAACCGCTCGATCGTGAGCGATCGCCCCGACTACCTTGGCGCTTTGATCAGAGGCCGCCAAGTAGCTCCGAACCGCCGAATAAGAAGCTGAAAGCCCAGGCTCTGCGGGCTGCCACCAAACGGAGCCAATCAGGTTGCAACCATCCACCTCGAGTAGCTTGCTAACGCTGCCGGCCTCCCACGCGTGCAGCGAGCGTCGTCGCTCACCAACCAAGGTCCGCCAGGGCTGATCCCGCAGCTCGGGATAGTGCTCCTCGAGCGTACGATCGGGGTCATCCGGATTTCGCGCATGGGCCGCCGCGCCCCATAGCTCGACCGACAATCCCGTCGGCGGTACGCCACCAAGGACGTAGCGCCAAGCGTCCGTCAGCGGTTCACCATCCGCCGCCGGAAGCGGAACCGGTGGCCCCGAGAGACGCTGCCACGCCAGTGCGACGTCCGCCGGCAGCACCTTGCCCCGCCGCTGCTCCCAACGCTGTACGGCGACGCGCCGATCGAGGTGGCCGCCGCGATGGGTAGGCAGCGAGCACCAAAACACCTGCTCCCCCGCTAATAGGCTATCCACGAGTTCGAGCGCTCGACTGCGATAAAGTCGGTGACTCGACCATCCAGCGACCTCCGATGGATCCTCCGGCGGAGCGATTCCCAGCGCCCAGGCCTGCGCAACCACCGCCAAAAGTGCCCCCGGATCCCAAGGCCGATCCAGCCGTTTTGCCCAGGTCCGCGCCAGCGGCTTGCAATGCGCGGCCACCGCCGAATCGGGCCGCGGCCGCCGCGCAAGTTCGGCCAGCAGCAGCTCACCGTGATTGACGTCCTCCGCTGATTCGACCCAAGCAGCGATCGCGGTGAGCAAGGCGTGGTCGTCCAGCTCGAGCCTGGTCGCGATGGCACGTTCTGGCGCTAGTGGATTGAGCGGTGCTGGCATCGGCCGAGCAGCCGGCGGGGCTAACGCGCTATCGTCGCGTTCGAGGCTCCCTACCACGGTGACGAGCTGCTTCCGAACCCGCGGACTCAATGCCTCCCAGTGCGGCGCAATCAGCACCCGCAAACGCTCAGCGCTCACAATGCGTACTAGCTGCTGTGCGCCGGCCGCCTGCACGCCAGCATCGGGGTGCACCAGCGCGCTGACCAAGACCGCCGCAACGTCCTCCTTGGGCTCAGCCGCTTGCCGAACCGCAAGCCAAGCCACCGCCGCCTTGGCCGTCGCCGCCGACCGCACCATTAGCGCACCTTCCAACGCGCTCGCCGGAACCCGAGCCGCTTCGAGCGCGCCGCGTAAATGGCCAAGCGCCCACCCCACCGTCGCGCCCGCCGCGCTAGCGAGCAGCCGTTGCAATGACTCCGTACGCGCCAGACACTCGTCGGAAGTCGGCGAAAGACTATCGAATAGGCCGGTAAAAAAGGGCTGCCGACCAGGCGCAAAACCTTGAAGCAGCGCCGAAAGACAAAGGTCCAAAAGCTCCGCCCGCGCGAGCTTGCCCTGCTCCACCCAGCCCCGGAACTGATCGGCCCACTGCGAGCCCGTGAAAGAAGAAAGTGAAAACTCGCCTTCTCCTTCGTGGGCAAAAAGTAGCGGCAGATCCCGCAAAAGCACCGGCTCCCAGCGCTCGAGCAGCTCGCTCGACTTCCCTCCCCTGTTCCAAACACCCATCATGCCCATGGCCCAAAGCCGATCGTTTGGGCGCGGCGCGAGCCCCGCCTCCACCAACGCCGCTGCGCGCTTCCAAAATCGAGGAAGGATGGTGGCGACAAAGCTAGCGAGGCCGGGCGGCTGCAAACGTGAGCTGATCGTTACCAAGGTATCGGGGGCCGGCCCGTATGCGGGCCGCGAGGCCGCCGCAGTGGCGTCTGCAGCAAACAATGCTAGCCAGGCGCAGCTCGCTTGAGAGACGCCGCGCGCGCGCAACGTATTGTCGGTCGGTACGACCGCCGACCACTCTTTGAACAGCGCACGCGCTGGCTTGAGGAGCGCCCGACGTGACTCCGCAGACAGACTCTCCAGCCACGCCAGCAGCGCCTCTTGGTTCGCAGCTTCAACCAGCGACCGCAGATCGGTCTCAGCGCTCATGGGCGCAGTCGAACACGCTCGCGACCGTTATGCCGAGTAAATTAGCCGCTCCCCAGAAGTTCGAGCCGTTGCGCAAAGTCGGCCAGCAGCTGCGTTCGCCCGAAGCGACCTCGGGCGAGGACTCGACTCTGTTCACGCCAAGCCTCGAGCTCGGCAACGGAGAGCGCACGCACCTCGTCCACCACCCGCAGGAACCCCTGCACATCACCGTGCTCTACATGGTAGCCGTGCCGGCACTCGGCCGTAAGCTCGCCGAGGTGGCTGTCCCGCGGACCAACGAACAGAAACGGCACGCCCGCCTCAAGAATCGAATAGATCTTGCTCGAATGAGCGAGGCCGACGGCTTCATTACCCATAATAATCAATTGTAGGTTCGCGAGGCCCAACGACGCGCCGAGCTTCTCCCGTGGTTGATGGGGCAGTTGATGTACGTTGCTGAGGTTCTCTCGCCGCACGACCTCCACCACGTCTCGCGCTCGCGTCCCCTCCCCGATAAAGGCGAAGGCCACGCCTGGGTCGTGTTTGAGTGCCACCGAAGCCGCTAACACGGTATCGAGCGGATGTATGTGGCTCAGATTCCCTGAGTGGGCAATGACGAAGGCGTGCGCAAGACCGAGTTGCTGACGAAGCTTGCTCGCGTCTTGCGAAGCTGACCCAGCGTCCTCCGTTTGATGCGCAGGCCAGAGTGGAACCACCGCCACGCGTTCAGGAGGTATCTTCGCTTGTTGCAGGGTGCGCTCACGCATCCAGCGGTCCATCACCACCACCAGCGCGCTCTCACCGAGCGTAAACGCATGGAGCTTGCGCAAGAGCCTCGCCGACTTCGCATTCGGCGCGAGATGCCCCAAGGCGACGGCCATCTCGTGGTTGACGTTCATGAGCCAGTGAACGAACGGGACACCCCAATGACGTGCGGCGAGCGCACCTTGCAGGCCCACGAGCGGTGGAGACGTAAAGGCCAAGACCAGGTCGGGCCGCGGCAAGCTCGTCAATGTGTATGCGTGCATCAGCTCGTACGAAACCGTGTCCAAGAGTCGCCCCGCCAACCCCTGCTTGCCGAACCCGGTCGACGCCACGCGCACGATGCGAATGTCTTCCAGACGATCCACCTTGGGGTATCGCTTCATCCGGTCGGTGTAGTCGCGGCAGCCGGCTAAGGCGGTCACCTCGTGTCCGCGCTTGGCGAGAAACGTTGCTATATCGGTGGCGTACTGCGATGTAGCCACGCTATCAGGCCAGAAGGCTTGGTTGAGTATCAGGACTTTCAATGAACGCTCTCCTCTTGCGTTGAGGGTTGGCCCTTACCGAGAACTGCCTTTACTGGCTCGCCGAGCCCGGGCGGAGCCATCGGCCTGAACGGTTGCTCTCTTCGCGTCATGCTCACCAGGTCCTCCGTGGCACCGAGGGCGCGAAGACGGCAGGCCAAGAGCGAAAGGGCAAGCGGGCGTGAAACCAATACCAGCGCAGTCAACCCCAATAACTGCATATCGAACCAGAGCGTCCGGTGTTCGATATAGAACAGGCAATAACGACTTTTCCAGGGGCGAACCAACTGGTGATAGCCAAGATCGGGATCGGGCTCATTGCGCAGGATCTCTTGCTCATCCGAGAAGACGATCGACGATATATCTGTGATACCCGGCGGCACCGAGAGGATACGCCGTTCCACGTCGGAGTACATGAGGCACTCGCGCGAGCAGTTGGGCCGTGGCCCCACGAAGCTCATTTCACCCACCAGGACGTTCAGAACTTGGGGCAACTCATCCAGCTTGGTGCGCCGAAGGCGGTGGCCCAGCGGCGTGATCCGCGGGTCGCCGGCGGGCGTTGCGTCGACCCCCGCTTTATCTGCATTGGGAGTCATCGTCCTAAGCTTCAACTGCCGAAATGGGCGCATATCCTTGCCCACCCGAGGGCCCGCGTAGAGCGGCGACTTCCGATCGAAGAGCCAGATCAAGCACGAGAGCGGCAACAGCAAGACCAGTATCGGCGGAAGCAGAACCAAGGCTAGCGCTATATCAAATAGACGTTTGGTCATTGCCGGCTCCTTGGGTCCGGGCGCTACGCTGCGCACTCGCTAGCAGCCGCACCACGTCGAGCGCGCTCTGTCCGCTCGAGAGCGGCACCTGTCGATCCCGGACTCGGCGAAGAAAGTGTCTGAGTTCAATGGCCAGCGGCTCACTGCAGCTGGAGAAGAGGAGTCGGCCTTGGGCAGGCTCTACCGAGCCTAGCGCATGGAAGCGGACGCACCCGTTGAGTTCGTCGAGGGTGAGCATGCCCCCATCGCCGATCAGTGTCATCCGCCGCTCCTTTTCTGGCCAATGAGACGAGACGTGGTGGTGCGCGCGCACTCCATTGCTGAACACGAGGTGCAGATGCACATCGTCATCGATGCCCGGGTCCACGTGCGCACTCGTCTCCGCCCGAAGCTCGATCACGTCCGCGTCCACGAGGTGCAAGGTGACCGCGAGGTTGTGGACCGCAAGGTCCCAAAGTGCTCCTTCTGGCCTGTTGCTGCCTGGCCCCAAGCGACGGTGATGAAGCCCTTGGAGTCGGCCGAGCCCACCACGCTTTAGGAAGCGCTTGGCCCAACCGATGATGGGCTGGAATAGTAGAATATGACCGACCATGAGGATGGCTTGGCGCTGCGCGGCGATCGCCACGAGCTGTTCTGCCTCGTCCATCGATAGTGCCATCGGCTTCTCGAGAAATACGTCTACACCGTGCTCCAGACAGCGCCGACCGAGCTGATAATGAGTATGCGCCGGTGTCGCGATCAGCACCGCGTCGACACCATGCGCCAGCAGCGCCTCAAGGTTCGGATATACCAATAGCTCCGGGTGGTCCTTCTCGAGTTTGGCGCGCCGCACGGGGTCGATCTCGACCAATCCACGCACGGCTCGTAGTTGCTTCAATACACGGAGGTGTTGTTGCCCCCATGCGCCGACTCCCACGAGTCCGACGGTCGGAGCGCGGGAATTCGCATCCCTGTGCGACATAGCTACCTGCTAACGCAATGATGAATAGGCGGTTCGCCCGCCAAGCGGTTACCGGCCAATCCCCACCCCCTAGCGCGTTGATCACAAATCTGTGCGCTCGCGCACAAATGAGGCCACACGCACTTCTAGCCTAGTTCGTGTGAATATTCGGAACGGGCGCGCAACGAAGCTAGGTCTGCTGCTCCATCAAACGGGGTCGCGGAAGGAAGCCGCCCCTAGTCGAACTTGGTCCAATGAATGTCGACTGTGCCGGTCTCCGTGCACGGGATCCAGCAGGCGTTCGGCTGTGGGGTGAGCAGCGTCTCTTGGTAGAAGTATTGGACGGTCCCGGAAGGGATCGAGCCGTCGATGAAGTGATCCACGCGCCAGAAGCAGCCGTCGAACTCGGCGATGAACTCGACAAAGCCGGTGAGGGAGACAACGCCGTTCGGCGTAACACTGCCCGACAGGAATATCTGCATGCCTCCGGTGGAGTTCAACGTCGCCGTGACCGGCCCACCATCACACGGGTAGTTGATGACGCCTTCGGCGCCCTTCTCGATCGGCAGGTCCTGACAACCCGGGTCGGACGGAACCGAGCCAGTCACCTCGAGCGTCGGCGAGCAGTCCCCAACATCGCAATCCGAGTCCACCTCGCCATTGCAATTGTCGTCGATACCGTTGCAGCTCTCGAGGATATCCGGCCCCTTCGAGCAGCCGGCGCACGAACGCACATCGTCAAAGCACTCGTCGTTGTCCGGTCCGTCACAGGCTTCCCCGATACCGAAGCCATTGTCGATGACCCCATCGCAATCGTCGTCCTTGTCGTTGCACAGCTCCTCGACCGGTCCGACTTCACCGATGCACGGGCCAAAGGAGCCGTCGGCTAGGCAGGTCGCGAGCCCCAGCGAGCATTCGCCTACGTCGCTACCACAAGGCTGCTCCTTACCGATGCAAAGCTCGGGAGGGCTGCCGCCTCCCCCAAGGCCACCGCCACCGAGTTCACCGCCAGCCCCGCCGCCGGCTTGCTCGAAGTCGGGCAGCCCGGTACGGGCGCCGCAAGCCACCCCAAGGCAAAGGAGTACCGAGCAAACGAAGCGCATGGCCAGCACCGTCGGACAACGGGGGGCTCAGCGCAAATCCAATGGGATCCAAGCGACGCCTAGGCCAAGAGCTCACAGCTCGGCAGGCGGAGCGTCTGACCGCTAGAACCGGCGCGCCATAACCCTATATCGACGGCGTATTGCCCATCTGCGGCGACCGCAAGTTCGGCCCCCATACCTGCCGCAAGTTGCTGGAGCGCTGAACTCGCCTGAACCTGCGATGGAAGCCAGATCGTCTGCACCGTCAAGCGCTCATAGCCGCTTACCGATTGCAACGCCCCCCGCCGCCCCTCCGGCCATTCACGCGGCGCACTCGCGCCCGGGAAGGTGAACATCATTGGCTGCTCCAGCGCATCACTGTCCCTTGCGACCTCAATCGCGAGGTCCGCAGGCAGGTAAGGCGGCTTGTAAGGCCACGTGCTCGGCCCCGCCCCCTCCCCGCTCGTTGGGCGCCAAGCGAAGCCAAACGGGTTCGCCCCGTTTACCCGCCAATGCGCGCGTTCCGCTAATTGCATGGGCGCGATCAACGGCGAACGCGCCTCTGCCTCATCCGTCAACCAAAGCACCTCGAGATAGGCGTTCTCAAAGCAGTAACAGACATTCGCCGTGCCCTGACCAACGTGCGTCCGGCGGTACGTCGGCGTGAGCCCAAGCCCCTCCAGCTTGGCGACCTCGGGAGCCTCCAGGCTGGTCATAAAGAAGAGATGGTCTAGCTCCATAAAGGTCCTCGAGGCGCAGCCTTACAACACTTGGTTCGCCAGAGCATTAGTGCACCGCGCGAGCCTCGACATGCTCGCGCAAACCAGTCATCAGCGAGCCCCAGAAGAGCCCAATCATGCGGGCAAACGGCGCCGCAACGAGTCCGTGGCGAGCAGGATGATCCTCGGGCAACGAAGACCAACCAAAGTGCCGTACGCGCACCAGCGTGCCGTCATTCTGCGCGGTGAAGGTGACATCGACCGTGGTCGACTCACCCTCGGCGAAATTCACACCGCGCCAAATGAAGGTCAGCCGCGCGCCTGGCTCCCACACGGTGATGGTGCCGAATACGAAGGTGCGCTCGCCGTGCGCGCCCTCAAAGGTCTCGAACAGCCGCCCTCCGACGCCTGCCTCGAGCGCAAGCCGACCACGCCGCTTACCGGCTATTCGATAGGCGGGGCCGGTGCGCCACCACAGCTCAATCTCGTTCGTAAAGACCTCGAACGCGTCCGTTGGGGACACCCGAACGAAGACGCTGACGACCGCCTGGTCTCCCGGCGCGACCGTCACGCGCGGCTCCTTGGCGAACGAGTCGCCTCGGCGTGCGCCTTGAACGCATCAAGCTCCTTCGCCCAGAACGACTCAACGTCGTCGAGCCAGCGACGGAGCGCGCGGAACTTACCGGGCTTTAAGCGATAGGTGCGAATGCGCGCGTCCTCCCCTGCGTGAGCCTCCTCCACCAAGCCGCTCTCCCTCAGCACCCGCAAGTGCCGGCTCATCGCCGGGGCGCTCATCGCGAGCTGACTTGCGAGCTCCCCCGCGCGCCGAGGATTGCGCCGCAACAGATCGACAACGGCCCGCCGCGTTGGATCCGCGAGCGCCGCGAAGGTGCGGTCCAGCTCGCTCACGAGGCCGACTTCGGGCTGCGAAGCCGCTGGTAGAACCACCAGTGGTGCCCGCCGAGATCACGGCATTCGTAGCCGCGATCCGACCAGTACTCCTCACCGTAGTCGGTTACGTAGGGCTCCTTAACGATCACAGCGCCCGCCTTCCGCGCGCGCTCACAATGAGCCTCCACATCGTCGATATAGACCATCATATTCTGCGTATTGGCGCCGTTCACACGGGAGGGCGGGGTCATGTATGGGAACTTCTCCGGCTTGGCGGTCCCCACCATGATCACGCCTTCACCCAAGGTGAGTTCGGAGTGCTCGACCGCACCGCCCTCCCCTTCCACCTTGATACGCAGCTCGAAGCCGAAGGCCGTACAGAGCCAATCAATCGCAGCGTTGGCGTCCTCATAATAGAGCGACGTGGAGATTCGGGGCCAGCCAGGCGGGGAAGGTTTCATGTTCAGGTCCTTTCTTCGAGGAACAATAGTTAACATTATGCGCAACTATTTCAAGTCCCAAGATATTCCGTGGCGAACGCGGGACGAGCTGGCGGGGACAAAGGCGCGCTGGCTCGGTGAAAGTAGCTTCGCTACGCTCGCGCGATGGAGCAGCTGCCGCCCGAGGAAGACCGCGCTTGGATTCATGAGCACCTCCGCTTGCTGATCCAAGAGCGCGGGGCGTCCCCGTTCCTCTGCGCGGAGCTGCTCGAACCAACGGCACGTGCGTTTCCCGAGCCATTCACCGGTGACATCCCGAGCGCCAAGCGGCTGCTACGCCGGCTGCTTTGCGCCGCGTCCCTCACGAAGGTGCCATTCGAGGTCACAGCGGGCGACGAGGACGAAACCGTGCCGGTCGGCAATCTTCACGTGCACGAAGCGGCCGCCTGGTTCGCGGGCTCAGAGCACGGCGTGCTCCAGTTCGGCATCTCGCGCGAAACCATGCAGGACGGTGATGGCGTCGTCGGGGTGTTGGGCCACGAGGTCGCGCACGCCTACCGCGACCAACACGGGCTCGTGTTCTTCGACGCTGCGGAGGAAGAGCTCCAGACCGATCTGACCACCGTCTTCTTGGGCTTCGGCCTGCTCACGACCGATCTCACAGACCAGTATCGGCGAAGACGCGACGGGGTCTTGCGAGTGCGCGGCGGCTACCTTTCGTCGGGCGCGATGAGCTACGCCCTCGCCGTCCAACTCGCCGCACGCGACGTTCCTCGCGCAGAGGTAAAGCGTCTCGCGCGATTGCTTGGGCCAGGCCAAGAGGCCTTCCTGCTCGAGGGCTATGCGGCTGTGTCTCGCGAGCGCTCCACGATCCTTCCAATCCTTTATGGCAGTGCGCCGCAGACACCACGGGTACGCCCCAATGAGGGCCAGCCGGTGTTTCGCATCAAAGGCGGCTGGTTTCGTAAACCACGTTGCGGCGGCGCCGGCTGCGACGCAGTGCTCTCCGCCGAGGCCATTGTCTGTACCGCCTGTGGTGGTGCTATTGCGGGAGAGGCACGCGATCGCGAGCAGGCGCTCGCAGCCGTGGAGGGCGCAGAGCTCGCCATGGCCAGCAACCTGCTCAAGGGCACACCGCTAGCCGGCATGAAGCGCGCAGCCAAAGGCTCTCGCAAGCCCTGAGACGGCTCCCGGGACACCAAACCGAATGCCACGCGATAGGGCCTTAGCTGGTCGAACGAGGAAGCTTTACTTGATATTCAGTCAGCCGTTCTGGGTAGGCGCGTAGCACCTCAAAGCCGTTCTCCAACACCAGTTGTCTACGTCCCGTGTGTGGCGACCAGCTCGTGGCGAGGGCGACCTCCACGAGCAAACGCGCAACGCGGGGCGTGTGGAGATTCAGCGCCCAGGAAGGAGCACGATAGTCAATCACCTCGCCACTGTTACCGGGGTATCCCCCACCGTGCTCGGCCGTTTGGGGGAAGCGGAAGCGCACCGGCGCGCGGGGGTACCCCTCGAGGAAGGCGGAGAAGACTTCAACGCATTGCCGCCCTGTCGGCAAGGCAACGTGAACATGGTCCACCCGCCAGAAGTAAACTTGAGCATCGACTTTGAGCGTGCGCAGCTTGCGTTTGGCCATCATTCCTCTGCGTGGTCAAGCAACGGCTGCGGACCCGATCATGGTGCTTACGCTGCAAGGCTTGCCACGAGCGCGTCCAACTGATCGAGCGTCTCGGGCATGCCGTCTGGGCTCCCCGAGGCCACGGCCTCCTCAAGAGCCTCCTTTGACGGGTAGAGGTCATGCACCGTTAGCAACGTCTGCTCGCCACGCGGTTCAAAGGTTACCGTCGTGACCGGCCCCTCGCCCGCTCCCTCTTCATTAGTCCACACCAGGCGTGAGGGCGGCGTTACCTCGATATAGCGGCCGAAGAACTCCATCGGCGGGACCGCCTCAAACACAAGACGGTATTTGCCGCCCGTGCGCGCGTCCAAGTCACAAGAAAGCAGAACCGCCCCGCACGACTTCGGCACCCACCAGCGAATGAACAGCTCCGACTTGGTCCACGCCTCAAACACAAGATGCGCCGGGCCATTGATAACGCGGGTAACCACCAACTCACAATCGGACTTCCGCTCTGCTTTTGTCTGGCTCATCATTGAATCACTTTCTCTTAATTCGACCTGTTAGCCATCTGCGTGCAGGTACGCGAGCAACCTCGATAGGTTGGCGACCTCACCTTCAAGGAACGTTCGATCGAAGCCGTTCCATTCGTCTTCCTCTTCTGGGCACTGAAGCTCCGCCAGAGCCAGCGCACGGCGGCGCTCAATGAACCGCCCCAGCCGGCCGCGTTCCCCCGGAGGGATAAGCTCCACAGTGGCTGGGGAGAGTAGCCTTTCAATGTGAGGCCATGCGCCCGACGCCCAGAAGTACCGATCGTCCGAACTGTCGAGGATACCCTCCACCAGCCAAGGTAGAGCGGCGAGAGGGGCATCGCCGCGCGCTCTCTCCAGGACGGCGGAACGTACGATTGGCTCGCGGCAATCGAAGAGGAAGGCAAGCTCATCCCACGAAAGCTCCAGCTGCTTGGGTACGACGGCGGTGAGATAACTCACTACCGCAAACTTGTTGTGGTCCTTCAGCGCGCTCAAGAAGCTAAGCGTCTCCAGGCGGTCCAAAGCCCGTACGACCTCGTCCAAATCCCTAACTTGCACCTTTCCCCTTACCCCTGCAAGCGCCGCAGCGGCCGCCCGGTCACGGGCTGCGCGCGCGATAAGGCACAACCAGGCCGCGCGCCGGACAGAAGCATCCGTATCCTTTGTAGCCGACCGCAATTCAACGGTATCGAGCTCAACACGTCCGCCCTGAACCTCCATCAGCACGGCGAGACGGACCTCGCTCGTATTGTCTCGTAGGCAGGCGCGAACAAACGAGTACAGCTCATGGTTATGCGGACGCTCGGCCGTCCTTATTGTGTAGGCCACAGCGACGGCGCGCACCGCAGGTGCAGCATCATGGCTCGCAATGTCCCTAACTACCGCGCGCTCACCCAACCCCGAAAGAACGACCACAAGTTGTTGCCGTAACCCTTCCGGTACCTCCGAGCGCGCTACATCTCGAATGCTGCCTACGGCAGAGCCACCCCGGCGCAACGCCAATACCCAGGCCGCACGCAGACGGTCCGGAGCCTCTGCGGACTGCAAGATTGCCCGCAACTCATCGTCCGCCAGGTCCACAAGGTCGAGGAGAGTAGGCATGGTTGAGATCCCGCTCACCGGCCGAGACTCCCAAGCGCAGTCTCTACCAGGATACGCGCATCCACCATCATCGGGTCTTCCAGCGCAGGGCGTACGACGGGCTCGGCTCGTGCGTCCCCAAGCAGCCCAAGCCGGTAAATCGCATGGCGCCGAACGCGAACGTCGTAAGGTGCCGCCGCGAGCTTGAGTAGGACAGTGAAAGCCTCTTCCGCATGGGGGTTGCGAGTATCGCCCGCGACTTTCGCCAATCGCTCGGTGGCCGTACCGGGATCAACAGCTATGAGCTCATACGCTTTGGAGACGACGGTCCTATCCACCGGCGCGCCCGGGTGGTCGATGAGCGCTGGATGTTCGCTCCCCAATCGCGCACACGCCTCCTCGTAGGGTAAGCGTCGGGCCGCCGCTGTAACGGAGTGCAGGGCAATCGCCGCCGCGCGCTCAAGCACAAGCTGCGGTCCCTCGTCCACCGCGGCCAGCAACACCTCCACCGCCGCTGGCCACAAGTCCTCGAAGCGTGCCGAATCGAGGAAGCCCAACGCGATAGCGCGCGCTAGCTCGGAAGGCAGGTTCTCCGCGCTTCGCGGTAGCCAGCCATTGATGATCGCGGACCGCTCGAACTGCGATACAGCGGCTGCGGCCAGCTCTTCAGCGAACGCGTGAATGAGCCGATTCACACGCTCAACGCCGACGCTAGCGGAGAGCCGTGCATGCCCAACGCGCGCAACTGCCGCGACCGCCTCAACGGCAGCGATCTCGCCCAGGGCCCAGCGCTCCACCAAAAACACATACGCCTCCTGCTTGAGGGTACGACGCAGGTGCTCGGCAAGCTCCGCCCGCACGCCAGCGAGCGAAGGCGAAGCGAATAGGCTCTTTAGAAACTGTACGAGCAGCGCTTCGTAACGAGCAGCGCTCGTCGTTGCAGCACTGGAGTCCTTTGGACCGTCAATGATTGGATTGGGCACCGGCCCCGCGAGGAACCCAAGCTTACGAAGCTCGGCCTCCGCTACAGCGGTATCAAGGTCTGGCAGCCGCTCGAGATAGTCGCCGAGCAAAGCCGCAAACGCACTGAGGTGGAGCGCGTCCGGCTCGAACCCTTCCTCGCGGAATAGAACGCGTGCGGTCTCCGCATCAGCCACGTGGTGCAAACAAAGGCGCAGCGTCTTCTTGCGACGGGCATACGCTGGGTCCAACGCAAGCCGCCTCACCTCTGCCAGCGCCAGCTCCGCATCGCGAAACGAAAGCTCATAAGCGATCGTCAAGAGCGCATTCGGCGGAGCGCCTTCACGCAGCTTGCGAAGGAGCGTCTCCGTCTTGTAGTGCAGGAGCGCCGAGTGGTAGCAGTACCCGCGGCGAACCGGTTCACTCCACGGATCACCCATTGGGCAGGAAGAAGAAGCTGAACCCAGCATCTCGCAGCCCCTCGAACGAGCGCACCATTTCGTTGCCAAACATCTCGCGCAATAGCTCGAGGTCGGCGCGCGCTGGGTCCAACTCATGCTGGTTAAAATCCCAAGGGTCCACACCGAACGCCCCGGCCAGCTGGCGGCTCTCACTCGAGCCGCTCTCCACGAAGAACACATTCTCAGCGATGCGCACGCCGTCACGCGTATTCACGTAATAATCCTTGGGGTATTGCAGGTACGGAATGAGTGAACGGTGAAACGTCCCAATCGCGATCACCTCAGCGTTCATGCCCATGGTACGTCCATCGATAGCAGAGCCAGGCGCGGAACAAAGCTGCTCAGAGAGACCGTTCCTTCGGCCGCTCAGTGATAGCGAGTCGTTCCTCGGGGTCGGGGTACCTCACGGGAATGAGGTCGAGCGAGAACGTCACGTTTGGGTGCTCCTCCAACGGCGTGTCCATTAAGCCGCGGGCAATAACCTCCGCTAGGGCCAGCTTGAGATAGCGGCGCATCAAGATTACGCTGGGGAACGACTTCTTGGCGGCGTACCACTCAAGAAGATCGCGATCGTTCTTAGCGCTGTTGCAGGACCGGCAGCTCCAAACGAGATTGTCCCCCGACTCGAGCCCGCCCTTGCTCTTCGGAATCAAGTGGTCACCGTGGAGCTTAGGCGGGGGCTTTACTCCGCAGTAGCTGCATTGATCCGTTGGCGCGACGAGCAAATCCGCAAAGAGTGTACCGACGTTCATTGTTTGCTGGCGAAGGCCCTTGAATAGCTTCGCACGTACCATCCAACAAACCCGGTCGCGCTTAGCAAGCCCGCGCCTCAGCGCGACGTCGAGCGAAGCGAGATTGGCGTAAGACCAATGCAGAAGTTCGCCGATAGTTTCGACTCTCCTAGCGGCACGACTATGCATGAGTGCGGCATTGCGCGGCTCGAGTGACATTGCTTCCAAGGCCTACCATACGCGTGACGAGGCGAGCGAACGTCTATGTGTACTCCCTGCGCCCCAGTGTGCCCCAGGTCTAGGGTTCGACGATGAAGCTGCGTGGCAAAGGCTGCACGGGCTCCCCGTCGACGACGACCTCGGTCCAGTATTGCCTATCGTCGGACTCGTGGTCTTCAACCAATCGGAAGCTGGAGGACGGGGAACGGGTCAGCGGGTCCGGCAGCTGCAAGACCCGCGAATCCGGCGCAAAGCCATGCTTGCAACATAACAGCAGACAGCCAATGGCATGGTCCAGCTCGAGCTTCAGTGCCAGCGCGTCGCGGTTACCTCCCTTGAGCTCCGCCACGACCTGGCTTCGCCATTCCTCGAGACGAGCGAACACTGCGGTTAAGTTTTTATCGACCATGGGCGCCACACTCTAGGTCAGCCGGGATCGTCGAACACCAGGTTGTCTACGTTGCACCACTCAACCGAACTGCTCACGCGCCGCAGCCTCGTATCTTGTAAACGTATCGACGATCACAGTGCGCCGCTCGCGGGCGAACTCACCGTCGGGATCGAGTTCAGGCATCTCCTCATCGAAGATGGCGAGCGCCTTATCGCGTAAGCGAATAGCAAAGTCGACCTCGGGAGCACCTGCGCCACAGTGCTCATCAAGCACCAGGTGGATCGCCACCGCAGCCATGACTCGCTCCAAGTCTTCAACCCCGACGTCATCACTATCAAGGAAAGCCGTTAGCTCGCTCTCCGCAACAGCCCGCGTTTTCGCGACGAGGTCCAACGCTGCGTCGCTTTCAAAGTTGCCTGCACCAAAGGTTCCCATGAGCCGCCGAGGGTAGCGGGGGTTTGTGCAAACCACCATAGGGAGGCTGATTGTGGACTAGAGCGCAAACGGCTTTTGCTCTACGATCGGCTTGAGCAATAGGGTACGACCTGGACCACCAGGACGCGCAGACTCCACCTCGCACACCGAGCGAACGACATCGTGGTCGCGAGAGTTGAGCCGCAGCGACCACAGCGCTGCGCCCTTGATACTAAGGTTGAGTAAATCGGCCTGCGGCAAAGAACAAGGCAGCAACTTGAAGATCGGCACCTTCTGCTCTGCGAGAGCAAAGCACAAGCAGTCGAGGTCCCCCTCGCTGACGATGGACCGCGTCTTTAAATCCATAACCAAGCCAGCCTTTCGCAGCGTCTCGACCTGATCGGCGCGCTTGCCTCCGCTGAACCAGGACCGTTCATGCAACCAAGCGCTCAGCAGGCGGCGCATACCGTCCGCCGCATCCAGCGTACGCACAATGCGAAGCACGGGCTCGCTGTTCCCCGTCACGAAGAACTCGGCCCAAAGCAGATCGAGGCTCTGTGGCCCGGCGATGGTCTGCGTTAGCGCGTTTGGGAATGTAGCGTCCTCAGCTGCGCCCAGGATCTTCTCAACCAGTTCCGCCGCGCGACCCGCCAATGGAGCCCGCTGCGCAACGATCTCACGCCGCGCATCCGGCGAAGACTGAGCGATGCGGCAGAACATATACATAACGTTCGCCAGTCGATCATCCATGGGCCAGCCAGCTTCCGCCAACATCTGCAGGAGGCATTGCAGCGCCGTCCCCACAGCGCCGACTGGCACTCCGCGATAGTACGCGGAGGTTACAATTGAAAAAGCGCGTTCGGGCTCCACGGATCGAGCCTAACGCGAGATGCCAGAGCATGGGCCCCATAAGCTTGCAGCACACGTCAGATGCCACTGTCGGGACGCGCCCGCAGCCGACTCAACTCGCGAACGATAAAGTAGCGTGCCTCATCGATCGACATGTAGCTCGCATCGAAGGGCTCGACACCGAAGTCCTCGGAGACGAAGAACGTGTCAGGGCCGTCTTCATAATCCCAGTCGGGAATCTCGGTCGCGTTGCGCTCCGCACCGAGGCTCCAGGACTCATGCCGCGCTCGGAAGTACCAGCGCCACGCGCCAGCAGCACCCCACGCCTGGGTGGGCGCGCCATACTCGAGCTGCTCGATTGTGATCCACGATGGCACTTCGTTTTCAGCGAGCGTCGGATTGGGCGGTAGCGCTGGAAGAAGCTCCGCGAGTGCGGCCGCGTATTGGGGCAACACCAGGCCGAACTTTGACTCGAGATTGTCGAGCACCCGACTCTGCCAGAACGCTACGAGCCCATCCGCTCTGGCGCGGTAGAGCTGGCGCACAAACCGAATGTATCGACGTTCGCCAAGCTCATCCTTAAGAATGGCGGCGAGTTCTTCACGAGAGGGCATCACGAGGCAGCTCCTCCAACCGAGAGGCCCACCGGAAGCTTAGTCGCAGCGTCGATCTCGCCCTGAAAGCGAGGCCCGGGGAAAGCTTCGATCACGACGATGGGACCGACAATATGTTGGTTAAACTCGGGGAGTTCTTCGGAGGGTACCCAAAGCTCTTCATGGGAACGGGCGCCAGCAACCTGGACTGGGTACCGGCGTGCGAAGTCCGGCTCGAGTTCGAACCGCGTGACAAACCCAACGAATCCCGAGAACGGGTCGCTGCTGTTCCAGTCGCGGGCGATCGTGCGGGCGTACTCGTGTGTGAGCACTGGATAGAAGATCGGCTGATCGGGCAGCCGCGGGGGCCACGCTCTCCAACTCAAAGCAGCTACAAGCTCAAGCTCACGAAGACCCGTGGGTCGAAAGAGAATCATTACGCGCTCACCAGCTCGCAAAGTCCCACGGGTCCAAGCCGAGAGCGCTCACCGTGGCCGCATCCTTCGGCCGAAAGACCGACTCCGATGGGGTCTGCAGCAGGTCGTAGGGGGATACCACGTGGGCTCGCTCCCGAGCGACAACCTCTGTGATGTCCTGAACCTGCAGCAGGGCCGGCCGGGCGAACTCAGCGAGGGTGGGCCCGCGCATACCAAGCTGGATTGCGCGCCGCGCGACAGGATTGCCGCTGGGACCGTGGTCGGGATCCCACTGTAGCCTGACGTCGGAAAGCCGCACGGCGTCCTGCCAAGCTCGCTCCGAGGGCCACACATCCGCCGAGAACGTTGAAGGCACCGCGGCCTGCAGCAGACGCTCAAAGAACGAGCGACGAAGTCGCAGCGCAAGCACCCGCTCCTGATCCAACTTTGTGGCCCAACCGCAGCGGAACATCATCCAAAGAAAGTTCGGCTTGATCCAACTCATACGGTTCAGACTAAAGCTCGGCCCAAACCGTTGAAGCGCAACAGCCTCCTCGGCGATAGCGGGCCGAAACGCCTGATAGACGATTACAGACTCTGCATCGAACTGCGCGAGGATGTGGCGTCCAGCCGTGGGCCATTCCGCCTTTTGGGTGATGTAGGGCTTGAAGCTGAGCATGGTTCCATGGACGCAACAGCGTGGTAGCGCCTGACGATCAGGGGGAGAGTCTACCCTTTATGCCTCGAGCGGAGAACCTCGAGCCCAACAGGCTGCGGCCCATGCGATCGAGCGACTCGCGTGCGGCGACCCACTCGTGCGGGATGGTCACGCTAGTAGCGGCCGCGAGAATTCCGCCGACGATGGCGCAGGTCGTGTCCCGATCACCAAGCCCCGAGACGGTTGCCCACATCGCCTCGGTGAAGTCGCCAAGGTGCCGCGCGGCGCACCAGATGGAGAACGGCACGGTGTCTTGGGAGATGACCTGCGTGCCGTTGCCCAGCGCGTTCACCGCCGTTCGAACATCATAATCGAGCGGGAGCTCGGCCGCCTGGGCGAGCACTGCGCGCGTTGCACCGTCTGGCGTCCGAGCCAACACCGACTGAAACAGCTCCGCAGGCTGCAGACCGCCGGCGGCCACGTACGCCGCAGCAAGGGCGACAGCAATCGCCCCCGCCTGCCCTTCGGGATGCGCATGCGTCACTTCGGCAGAGCGGCGCGCCTCAATCACGACCCGCTCCACGTCGTCGAAGAAGAACGCTCCAATCGGCGCCGACCGCATCCCGCCGCCATTGCCCATCGAACCGCCCCCATCGAACACGCTTGGAGCAACCTCCTGCCACGGTTCACCGGCCGATATGCGAGTAAGAATGCCGTGGGCCGTCCCACCATATCCCCGTCCAGGATCCAGCCGATAACGCGCAGCGAAGAAGTCAGCGAGCCTATCTCGGTCGATCTCGCCACAATCCGCAAGCACGTCAACCACCGACAGAGCCATAACGGTGTCATCCGTGTACTGCCACGGCCCGCTCGCGAGCGCCCGCAACTCAATCAGCCGCTCAACCATATGGGGCGAGGTGAAGAAGCGCTCGCCAAACGCATCCCCCACCGACAGCCCTTCAAGGGATTGCCGTGCTCGCGCGATGCGCTGTTGCAAATCGAGGTTCATAGGAGGTCCAGCCGCAACGGTATAGTCATTATGCGGTAGGCGCCATAGGGAGGCAGGGGAGCGGGCGGCTCTCGTTAGCTAGTCTTCCAATCCAAGTAAGCGAGCGCCATCTCCCTTGCTGCGTCGGCCGGAGCAACACCGCCGACGAGCGTGGTCAGGCCTGGCGAATAGAGCGTAGGTCCAAGCTCAGGCGAGCGCTTCATGAGTCGTAACGCCGCCCGAAGCGCCCGATAGGCGTTTTCAGGCGGGACGTGCTCCGGCGAGATCATCGTCGGCGCGAGCACGACGTGCGTTATGCGATGGTGCCCCGTTGGCACCGCGACCGCCGCGCCAACGGGCAGATGCCCTTCAGGCTGCGAGAGCACCGCATCGCGAACGCGCTTGGCAAACGCTGGACCGAAGAACGACGAGTACCAACGATCAATGCCGCCATCCATGAAGCCTTGGCTATTGGCTGGTGAAAGCGCAACGCCATAAGCCAGCTCAAGCAGGTCACCGTGTTGCACGGTCACTTCGGGATACGTAGCGAAGGCCGCACGAAGGGCGGCTGCCACGTCGGCGTTGATGTCCACGAGGTGAAGTATGGTCATTGGTCCCTGCCTCCCGGAGAATACCGATTAACGCCGAGGCGGCCGCGGCAAACGTGCGCCGTGCGCCTAGCATTGGCGGTCACCGGATCTCATTGCGAACCCTTTGTGACCCGCGAGCGACATTGGGCCTCTCGATACCGTATCCACCGCGCGAATGTCGCACCGGCCTAGGAAAACGCGGTCCGCCGTCCCACCCGACGCCGAATTGCGGCAAGAAGGCCGCTCGAATGGAAGGCCGCGGCGGAGTTACGAACGGGGATGCGACATTCAGGCGCCCGATAAAGTATCGCCCCGCTTAATGTCGCTCCCACCACGCTGGTTGGCTCACGTGGAGAGCGCGCGTCCATCAGCGTCCTGACTCCGCTGGAAGGCGGGTTGGCATTGTCTTCCGCCGGCCGCAGAACGCCGATACATTCAAATAGGACGTGGTCGCTTTCGATGCTGCATGGTTGCACTCCGCCGAGCGCTCGCTCCTCGACACGGGCGAGCTTACGGCCTCGTGGGTTAACGGCTTTCACACGTTCGCATCGTCAATCGCGGACGCGCCCGCCAATGATCAGATCGGTCGAAGAGCCTTTGCCGGGCTTCATTTCGCCTCGCTCTACCTGCCCATGCGGCTCGACCTCCATCCTTCGCCAACACCATCAGCGGCTAGGACGCTCACCGAGGTGCACTCTCGGGCAGAGGAAGTGCTATGGCGCCGGCTGCTAGCGGTTTCAACTGCGCCCGCCAGCGGCTCTGAAGCAGAGCTGGTTGAACTCCGGCCCATGCGTTCCCAGCAGGTTTCAAAGCCCGTCGTTCCTCGTACTGCTCTCGAGCTACTGCTGCTTAGCTGACCGGCCTACCGCTGTGTCTTTGGGTCGTGGCGCACATTGACGATTTCGTAGTCGCCATCTACGACGCTGAGCGACAGGAGTTAGCTAGCCCAGTGCTGTCAGGAAGCACCGGTATTTAGAACACATGGATCTGCTGCAGAACCAGCACCGCATGACCGATGCGTTGTTGAACGGAGAAGGTTGCCGTCAGATCCGACCAAGCACCGTTGAGCGGTAGGTCGTACCAGACTTTGGCGACTTCATCCTGGGTAGCGGCTGTGCGGTCGACGATGCGATGAAACGGCTGGCCCGGGGTATCCGTGCGGCGCGACACGGCGAAGACTTCACCCGAGGGGTGCGCCTCGGGGAGCCCATAGCCGGCAACCACCGCGCGGATGAGATCCGCCGACCACGCATAGTATGGATCGTGTGCCGTGCGCTCGAAGGCGGTCTGGTAGTCCCCTGCAGCGAGGTCATCGATCCAAACCTCTACGGCAGCCAGGATCTCCTCGTCGGAGGGAGCTGCTAAGAGGACAAGCAATTGCGCCATAGCTTACTCCGATTGAAAATGGCTTACGTCATTCCACACGAGAGCATGGCAACCGTCAGGGCCACGGACACTCGAAAGATCGCGGTGAAGCCAATGCTCTGAGGAGCGTGACGGAAGCCGAAGAGCCGCGCGAGTACCTCTCGAATGACAGCAAAGTGTGTAATCGCGAGGACGGTCCCCTCAGGGGGGAGCCCCTGGAGCCAGTGCGTCACTCTATTCATGAATGCGGGACCAGACTCGGTTGAGTCGAGAGGAGCGGCGAGAAGAGCCGCGAGCACAGCACTGTCGGTGGGGTCTAAGAACGTAGGCGCGCGCGAAGACTCGAGTTCACGGAGAACATCGACCGATGTCCTCGGAACCAGAGGTAGAGCAAGCGCAGCGGTTTCTTGAGCGCGCCGAAGAGGCGAGCAGAGAACCTCAGCGAAGGATTCAGCCGAGAGCCGAGCGCCGAGCGCCTGTGCTTGGGTGCGGCCGGAAAACGAGAGGCCGGTGTCCGCAGCGGTGCCGTCGAGATTGCCGATGCTTTCGGCGTGGCGGATGAGCCAGAGATCGAGCACGTATCAGACCCAGAGCTTCCAGCAGCGTCGCTGGGAGCTACTGTCAGGTGTGCCTGCGAGCTGCATTGTAATCTTTCTGCTCACGGCTCCAGCTCCCTGCCCTCCCTGAGGATCCGAGCTCGCGCGTGCATCAGCGCGAAGCCGAGAAGATTGAGCCCACGCCACTCTTGGGGACTCCGCGCATGTGGGTCCTTTTCGGCGAGGCCTACGCCCCAAATCGTGTCGGTCGGGCTTGCCTCGACGAGCACGCGCTCGCCTGTCGACAGCAGGAATGCCCGGAGGGTTGGGTTCTGGGAGAACTTCGCGTGGCTACCCGTCGCTACAATATCGAATCGATGTTGTTTCCAGGGGTCGTCGTCAAACCCGCGAACGTGTCGACCAAGCTCTTTCGCTTCTGCCGGATGGCTGCATGCGCGAATCTGAGACGCGGTTTGCGGGTCGCCAAAGAGCTCCGCTTTGCTGGCCATCATATAGTGCTCGGCAGTCGGGTAGACCGCACCAGCGACAACAAAGGACGCCGGGAACCATTGGCTGAGACACTCTTTGCCGACGTCGGCGCCGGGCGTCCCCGAGTGCCCCCAAAAGAAAACGAACTTGGGTGCCCATCCAGCTTCAACGCGGGCAAGCAGGTTGGCGTGGTCGAGTGGCTCAGCGGAGTGAATCATGGTCAGTGCCAAACGATAACCCGTTGGCTAAAGCATAGAAACAAGCACTGAAGCTTCTCGACCATTCGCAGAAGCGGCTCGCTATCACGTCCGGCTCCACGCGACCGCCGCTCTCGAGGAGAGCCTCACACGTGGCCATAACGAGCTGCGTGTCGTCGGAGACGACGGCGATGCGGGGGAACGTTGGCTCACGTGAGGCGCTCTGACCTTCGTAAGCGCCGCCCCAAGCATCGCCGAGGAGGCCACCCAACAAGCACAGTTCAAGCCGACTAGTAGAGGAGTTCATTGCGACTCGGCCTGGGTCAGCCGCAAGCACGAGAGCAGGGAGCTGCAACGCGGAAGCATTTGGAGGATTAGCATCACAGGGTCACAAATCTGTAAGCGCGATAAGCCCCCCGCACTTCACATGACGAAGCCCCGTCCATACTGCACTATCACCGACACTGAAGCGCCGCTCGCACCAGGGGCACGTAACCCAGCCAGTTGCTAGCGCAGTAGGCCGAACCTCGGTCGATGTCTCGGCGAAATAGCGGACGACGCGACCGGTGATACCGCGCCCCAAGCAAATCTCACATTCCTCCAATCTGGCGCAACCTGCATCTGCGTGACAGCAGGTACCCAACCCATGGCAGGCCGAACAATCTTCAAGAATGAGCGGATTATGTTCAGGATCCGCGGCGAAGACAGCGGCCCTTCGCCGCGGATAACGAAGCTCAATCAGTCGCTGGCGTATCTCTTCCTTCTTTGCTGAGAGGTCGGCAATGAGCGTCAACCAATGTATCCGCGTTTCCCGTCCAGGTCAGCAGAGAGCTGAGCCTACTGCCAGCCCTTCGAATAGCGTATACCGGCGTCGACGGCACGCGCTGCCTCCTCCGCCGTAGTTGCAATGACCAGCGTGTCTTGCTGTGACGAGGCGTCCGCTGGTGCGCGGGCTATAACTCGATAGCTTTGCGCTGAATATGTGTTTGGGTCGATGCGCACGAACCACGGTGACTCCCAATCGTCGCGAGCAAGTAGGACCAGCCCGGTCAGCGAGGGGAGCGGCCAAACAGGTGGATAGGGCTTACATACCTCGCTAAGAAGCGGGAGCAGCACGAGCATCAGCTGGCAGTCTTCTGGCGAGTCGAGTGCATCGGCTTCGTAATGCTCACGAACTTCACGGAGGCGCATGAGCGGCATGAGATCGTCGAGCGTACCTACGAACTCGGGCCAAGCGCGAGTGTTCTCAGGGTTCACCCGGTGCTTTACGCGGCGTGCGCTTTGGGATCTGTCGCTTCGAGTGCGGCATGCAGCGAATCAGGCGGTCCTCGAACGCAATCATCGCATCGAAGGACTCGAAGAAGTCCTGCGGGAACTGGATGACGAGCTGGTAGAGCCTCTGGGTACGCGCTATGGGATGTTCGATTGGTCAGACCACAAAGAAGAGTTCGACCGTACCCGTCGGCAGGTCAGCCAGTGTCTCGACGGCAGTAAGCTGGAAGAATACAAGCATATCGTCTCCAGGGTGCCGAGAGCCGGTTAGGTAGTAGGCGTCCACACGGAACAAGCCTGGGGAGAGGGGCACGGATTCGTGTTGGTAGTCGCAATCACTCCAGTCCAACTCCGCATAGCCATCGCAGACACCGACGTTGTTCCCCTCCAGCCGAAGACCAAAACGGGTCTGTGCGATAATCGGTGCGGTGGTGGGCAACGCTTGGTCTGAGAAGAGCAACTCGTAGTAAAGCTGAGGCGAGCCTGTTCCGATGCGAACGGCGCGCCCTTCCTTGAGCGATCTGTCGTACAGCAGCAGCCGCTCCCCTTCTGACTCGGCCGCAACCAACGCTTGGCGCAAATCATACGAGTAGACAATGAGGCCAAGTCCACTCGCATAAAGGCGCGCAGCTCCAAGCAACGGTGGGAGTTCAAGCAGCATCAGGGCATCTAGCTTCAATTCTGGGTAACATTCTAACGCTCACTCAGTCCAGCACCGTCCTTAATTCCAGGGCCTCCGGTTCCAGCGCTAAGCCCACGGCATCAGCATGCTCACGCAGTTGCAGCTCCGTTATGAACCCTGCGTGACAGAGCGGCGTCGCCGATCCAGAACGCGAGATTGGCCTATGGCCAGCCAACTGGTGAAGGTTGCGTTGCAAACCGCCCAGTATGTTCAGCTACGAGTTCAGCGCGCGCAATTGAGTAGGGCTTGTGGTTCGTCATAAAGGCGCATTCCCGCAAACGAGGATACGTACGCACAGCGCATTCTTGACCAGCGCTCCGTCGGCGGGTAGCACCGCACCATGGAACCATCGGCACAGGAACGCCTACCTGGCTATCGGGGCGTGCTCACCACCATTGGGGTACTCTACCTCTTGATCTCCGTGATGAACGTGGCCCAAGGCGCCGCCAAGGTGCTTGAGCCCTTCAAGGTCCCAGACGAGGTGCTGAAGTCGGCATACTTTCTGGACTTCTATCATTGGCACTTTGCTCACGTGGGTAACATCGGCGCTTTGCTCGTGGTGCTAGCGAGGGTGGTGTCCGGCATCCGCGCTCAAGGGGCCATTGTAGTTACCCTGATTGCGGTGCAACTCCATTATGCCTACCTCGACTGGCGCACCTCCGTGCTGGGCAACGGACTGTACGCAGACCCGAGGTCTATCGTGCTAGTCGCCACGAACCTCGTAATGGTCCTGGCGTTCGCATCGGTGTTGGTCCGGGGGCGTGCGGCACTCAAGCAGCGGAGCTAGCGAGCCCAGCCGCGCTCGGCGGCGGGCGGAAGTGTGTCCCCGTTGCTCACCCAGGACTGCGCGCCGGGTCGACGATCACGAAGGAGAGATCGTCCTGCAATACGCCGCTTGGTAAGCGCGCCGCGGCGACGAGTTCTTCCGCTGCAGCGTTGAGGTCACGAATGAACCTCACACGGTGAATCCGGTCGCGCGACGCGTACTTGAGCAGCCCATCGGAGGCGACCAGGAGCCGGTCGTTGAAGAGTGCCGGTCCAAACCCAGTGGGTTCAGCTATCCCACTACCAAGCAGAGGCTTGCGCTGTTGGTGCCTTGTCAAATCAACGATCGCATCGGTCGTTAGAGCCCAGGCGCCGGAGTCACCCACGCTCGCACCGAACAGCTTGCCTTCGCGAACGACGAGCAGCACGACGGTGGACTCGCCGCATGATGCGTCGGAATGGACTAATCCGTCGAGTCGTCTAAGTTCGTCGACGCAGTCGGCCAGGCCGTGAAGCGCTCGGAACTCGAAGCGAACGATGAGCTCGGCCGCTTGGCGACCCCCGGTCATGCCGCCAGCGCCGTCCGCAAGAACGATGAGTTCGGCACCGTCGAGATGCCGATGCGCCACACGGTCCTCGTCCGCTGAGGCCGGAACGATCCGGCTGATGATTGTCGAGTAAGGCATTCGGCTATCCAACATCGACTGTCCGCTGTAACGCTTAGTTGGCCCGCAAGATTCCATCGAACTCTTCCTCGCCGAGATGTTTGGTGCCGTAATCGATCTGTGGATCGCTGCCGGCCTGCTCGACGAAGGACACGCGGACGCTCGCGGAGAGATCCGCATAGACGAGAACGCGGTGCCGCTGCTGAATGCCACCAATTGGGTTGAAGGACATCTGCCCAGCCGGCAAGTCTTGGCTGGGAGGCCCGAGCCTAGCAATCGCTTCGTCGAGTGACTTTATCCCAGCAACGAGGGCTGCGAGGCGTTCGTGCTCGCCGGGAGTGATCGTCGAGTGCACCTGACGGACTTGCGCGAGGCGCACCTGATGCTGACTGGCTACGAAGCCGAGAATGCGGGCATCGTGTTTTGATCCGAGCGGGCACCAATCGTCAGCGCGGTAGCGATCGGGCGTCAGTCCACGAATGTATGGAAGCTCGAGCAGCGCTGGGAAGCCGACTCCGATGTCGAGCCAAGCGCCGAAGTGGGCCTTCGCGATGACCTCGCCAGTTGCAAGCTCCCCCACATGCAGGCGCGCGACCAGTGCCATCCAGCGTTCCTCGACGTCGCGGTCCCACCGTTGAAGGTACGGCGCGAGTTGCCTCTGCCAGCCTTCGTAGCTCATTGCTTGCGCCCGTCCTGCCTACGTACATCCGAGGCGTCATGGTTGAGACTCGCGAGTTCCTCTTCGATTGCAGCTCGAAGCTCAGCAAACCCCAGCGTCACAGGACCACCAGACAGGCGCATTCGCGGAGCAGGACAGAAGGAGAGCGCCATCGGGGTAGGCACAAGGTACTGGCGCTCCGCGATAGCGGCCAGAGGCAGCGAGAGAGCGGCGCCACCATAGCTGCAACTCGTGAGTGAGTAGAGACACCACGGATCTCGATCCATCACGCACCGGGCTCACCATGTAGGAAAGAAGCGCAGTCCTCTAACGACGACCTCTAGGCCACTTCCAAGGGCCGGCGTGCATGCGAGGGAAGAGCTCGCGAAGAGAACGAACTCGGGCCCAGCCTGAAGATAGACGTCGATAAGCGGATAGCCCTCGGGAGTATCGATAATGTTGTGCACCACGCCGACGACGCGCACATCGCCGGAAGCGAGCGGAAACAGCCCGTGGCTTTCCGGTACATCTTGGGCGAGCACTCGGCACGAGATTACGTTGGCGAAGTCGAGTTCCACCACGAGGGTCGCGCCCAAAGCTACGAGCAGACGTGAGGGGTCACCAACGACCATCGCGAGGATCGCATGACCGCAATGTTCAACCATGGCGGTCACGCCATGTTGCGTCTCTGATTGAATGTTTCGCAAGATGATTGCCAAAGAGCTACCTCCGGTCCTACCAGGTTATTGGCGCTCGGTGGCGCGATTAAGAGGCCCAGCTGTTGCCCATGCTGTACCAGGCCGTAGTGCATCGAACTCGAGCCGAAGCATGCGGGCCGCTCGCATTAGGTCCTCCGGATTCACCTTGAGTCCCGTTGTCCAAGGACCTCGATAGGCACCAAAGTCGCCTCAGAATCTCTTGAAGGTGCTAGCGGAAGTAGATCGAATCGAAGAAAAGCTGAGCGATCTGCCGAGAGGATCAGCATATCTGGATAGCGTATAGCGGGTCAGCAGCGGTCGGAAGGTCGAGCCCAGAGGACTCGCAATCTCGCAGCAGCGCTAGCACCAATTCTCCAGGCTAGCCCGGCGACCTTGGAGAAGTGCTTGGTTCACGAAACTTCGTTACTGGGGGATTCTTCGGGCACTCGATGTCCTCGTCGATTGAGCCAAGACATCGCAGGAATTGGCGCGTCTCGCTGACGTCACAACCGATAGACAGGCGTCGCTACATCAGAAGGGCGGCATTGCATCGTGGATAGCCCGCCCATCGCGCACCCAGTACCTACGTTGGTCGACGCGGTGCTGCGCGACCGGGGAATACGTCGAATGCGTAGTCGTAATAGCCACGGTCGTCTTGAGTCGTTAACTCGATCCGGACTCCGCGCTCGCGCCGCTCGATGCGCACCACCTTTCGTCGCTGCACCCAAGCGCGTAGAACGTCATGTATCCACCGCTCCACTTCGGGCCAGCGACGCTCAACGCTGGCGAGGTCGAACCGTCGAAGCCCACGCTCGAGTACATCCTGCAATCGTCCAAGATCGACGGCCGAAGCAGAAAAACCGTTGGCGAAGTTCGGTCCCGAGACCGGTAGATTGGCCGAGGACTGCAACTGGCTGACCACATGACGCGCCTGGGCCTGCCGTGGGTCAGCGAGTGCGGCCGGGGGACGCGGGACTCGAGGCAGAGGCGGAAACGCGACTACGTTGCTCGACGACTCTCCATCGACAGGCCGCTTCACCATAGCCAGAGCTTACCGCAGACCCTAGGCGCGGGTGTTACAGCTGCAACGCATTGTTGAGCAGAAGCGGAAGAACCAGAGCGGTCGATCGGCGACGGTCAGATCAAGCGCAACAAGGTCGCGTCACAGACTAGTAACGGTTAACTGCTCAATCGGTGCGATCCGAAGATCTGTGTTACGACCTTGCAGAGATGGATCTGGACCGTCACGGGCAGCACAGCGGATCGCACGCGACCAGCGAGGACCGGAGGAGCACCCCTCTACGATTGAGAGGCTTGATCGGCGTGGCGGGCTCTCGCGTGCAGAGCAGCACCTCATCTTGCCCTGCCGCCGACTCGAGCAGCACCCGGCGATAAGAGCAGGCGCGGCACGCTTCGGCCGACGGCATCTCAATCGGCGCGCCATAGCCGGGGGGAAGTGAAGCCGTCGTGTTGGGAGGGGGCGGTGACCGCTCGAAAGTCGATGCGGAGACCTCTGCTGAAGTCGAAGTAGCGGGCGCGAGAGCGGCGCCACAGCCCGCTCCGACCAGGAGCACTGCAGTCGCGAGGATCTGGGCAAGGTGCTTCATGCGTGACCTCAATTGAATCGACGATACGCGGGCCAGCCCTGCTCAGAAGCTCATTTCTCCAACGTTTGAAAACGCAGCCACTCTGATTCGAGCAGCTGACGCGCTCCATCACTTAAGAAGATCTTCCGCCCCGATTGCAGGAAGTCGGAGCCATCGGTCGCCTCGAGTCGTTCGTGCCGCTCCGTCTTTCCCTTGCGAGGCACCATTTCTCCGGTAAACGGATTACGCATCAGAGGGGCACCTGGTGCGGGTGGGTGCTCAACCACTTGAACGTCAATCGTGCACTGGCCTAGGGGCAGCAGCTGAAATAGCGGTCCTAGAGCTTCCGCAAGCTGTTCATCGTGAGGACGGCGCAAGATGTAGCCTTCCGGCTCGCCCCCCTCGGGATGCTCGGCTGGCGCCGCAGCGGACCGGTCCCATTGCTCCCAGGAGAGCGCGACGATACGAGCCTTCTCCACTTCGCGGAAGCTCGCGCCACGCAGACCTGCCTTCTCGATTTGGTCACGCATACTGGCCGTGACGACGAGGCAGAACCCTGGAACGGTAACGGGCGGGATGAAGGGCGCACATCGCTCTAAGCGAAGACGTCCGTCGGGAGTGGGCCCGAGGTGCGCCGTCATCCCGTGTGCGAGAATCCTGCCGTAGTCCCCCCAGGGAGCGGCGCTCCTAACTGCGTGGATGCGTTCCATAGTGTATTGCGTGTAGCGTCTCAGGTTGTCAGGCCGGCGTCTCGGCGTTTGCGCCGGATCATGAGTTCCTCGTCCACGTCTCCTAGGAGCCCGTCGACTTCTCGATCAGTCGATCGACCCGAGCCTGTCCCTCCGCACGCTGCGATTCAAGGAGCGGCCCGTAGCGGACCACCACCTCGTCCGCCGTCCACGCAAACGTGAACCTCGGTAACGACCGAGGCCTCGCCTCGATCGGCGACAGGTGCAGCACGTGCTCGCGGGTCCCGGGGCGACCTGTTCGCACTGCGAAGGGCGCGGCAGATTCTGCAAGGGCGCACGGCCACGGTCGACCCGGCTCGCCGGCGATGAGCGCGCGCACGATGCCAGTCGCGTTCTCAAGTGACTTCGTCGGCAATCGAAGCCGCACTTCGATCTGCGCTCGAGGAGGATGCCACTCGGGTCGGCATGGCGCCTCAGGAACTGCGCCCGTTGGCGCGTCGCGCCCGCCGAGCGTCCGCCGTAGCCACGTCGAACGCACCGAGAGCGCTCGATAACACGACTCCGGATCAAACGCCGACGTCCAGGAGAGAACGCCGACGCCGTCCGTGATGTCTCGAACGACGCCGGGCGGTAGCGGGTCGCTCGCGAGCGCCTCCCAGGCGCACGGCGGATCGACGTGAAGATCGAAGCTTCGCTCCGTCGCTACGTCGACGAACGCATCAGCGTCGAAGCGGCCCGGGCAGGAGTCCAGCTCGGCCTCACCCACTGCGCGAACCGCGCCGCGATCCAGCTCGACGGGGCACGCACGAACGAAGGAGCGCAGGCCCTGCGCGACGACCGCAACCTCAGCAGGCGCCGCGAGCGTGAGCAAGAGCCGGTACTTACCTACTTCGAGCCGATGGCCGAGCGCGCTGGTCGCTTGCAGCGTGGTGTCCTCTCGCGTCGCATCGTTCGCCAACTCGACGAGATCACCACCAAACCGCCGCCAACGGCCTCGCACGCTCGCCTTGTCCCAGCGCACGTCGAGGAGCAGGCCGAGATGCGACGCTGCGGCCTGGGATAGAGCGTAGTCCTCCGGAATGAAGAACAGATCGACAAGGAACCTCACGACAGAGCAAGCCTAGCCTGGGGTGGGCGCGTGCGGTGGTGCGGACAGGGGATTCGGACCGGCTCCTTGATCAGCTGGGAGGAGCAATCCAAGGCTGAAACTTTCTGGACGCATTAAGCGTTAGGCCACACATCTTGGCAGAACCAAGAAAGTACCCAAACCTGCCTCAAGCGCGAAGCCACCGAGATTTTTGATGTCGAGATTGCGATCGAGAACAGCTGAGTAACCACGCCCAACGGAAGCACCGAGCCAGGCAACTCCGGCGACCACAAAAACCGTTTCCGTCTGCGCAGCGATGCAGAAGGCACCGAGAGCCGCGAACAAGCCGCCGTAGGTCGCGCGTATCTCCGATCGCCCGTTCAGCCCGACCGGAGAGATGCTCACGAAGGCTGCCGCCTTGTCAGGGAGAAAGAGACCGAGCAAGCCAAGGAGAGTCGTAGCGACCGCACCAACGTTTGCGAGAATGAGGATGGGATGCATGGGTCTCCAGTGCCTAACTTATTGCAGTTCAGCTGCATGCCCCGTCAGACCGTGACCTGTTTCCATTCTACGGCGTCTTTCAAAGTACTAGTACGGTCTGCAAACGCGACGAAGCAGCGCACAACATCCTGGAGGCTTGGCTTCAATGCGCGATAATGCCGGTCGGCGGCTCCGTCGCGACACTCGATTACCCACTTCTGCCGCGCGTTAACCTGAGCTTGGATAAAGCGATTACGCCCGCGCTCGAGGATGACGAAGCTGTTCTGTGGTACTCGAAGTTTCGATACTTGCTGCGCAATGCTCTCCGTTGAAGCGCTTAGCATCACGCTGCCGTCCTCGGTCTGAAGCACCGAACGCGAGGCAGTTCCAGCGGGTACTTCTTGGCTGAGGCGCGGCCCTTGAGGATCGAAGCAAACGAGCCCGAGGCTTCGCGCCAACTCCACCACCGTTGGAAGCACGCCCTTCACTCGGGAGAACGCAATCGGGAGGAGAACGTAGTTATTCGATACGTCGATATTGGCCGTCCACGGAGAGCGGGCCGCCTGTGCCTTGTTGGGCGCATCGAGACTGGGATACGTCGCGCACAGTTGCTTGTAAAAGGCACTGACGCGGCGATCCGGCGCGACAACTTTACAATCGGCGTTGGTTAGCGCCGCGTAGATGCGAACTGCCTCCTCCACGGTGAGCGGACGCTTGCTTCCCCAAATCGCGACGTCGTAGCTCATATTCGGATGCGCCTGGCTGTTGGCAGCGAGTTGCTTGGTCTGACAAGTTTAGCGACGTTCTGCGGCGGGCGGAATAGGAAGGCCGAAGGCCAACCGTCGTTACCCGCGAAAGCGCTCGGGGACATCCTCGCAGGGTATCCGCCCGGCGAGGGCCGTTCAGGTTGAGACTTGACGGGGCTCGAGGGGTTTCGCTCGAGCGAGGAAGTCGAGTTCGGCGAGCTGGGCGGCGACCTCGGGTCGCTGTTTGGTGGACGCCCAATGTTTGGGCGAGAGTTCAATGGCGCGCTGGCGGGGCCAGCTCGGCAGCAGCGTGAGGACGTCGCGCAGGTAGGCCCACGGCTCTACGTCGTGGAGTTCACAGCTGGCGATCAGCGATACGATCGTGGTGTTCCAATGCGTTGCTTCATCACTTCCGCAAAAGAGCCAGTTCTTCCGGCCGATGACCTGCCGACGCAGCGATAACTCGCTTAGATTGTTATCGAGTCGCAGTTGCCCATCGCCAAGAAAGCGCTCAAGCGGCTCGCGGTGATTTCGTAGGTAGTTAAGCGCTAGTCGCAAGGGAGACTTGTCGTCAGGCGAGCGACAGACCTCATCGACCCAATCGTACAGCTGAGCAAGGATCGGTTTAGCGAGCTCGGCCCGTCGCGCTTGGTCCCAATCCCCATCAGCGCCGTTGCGCGTAATGCGGTTTACTTCATAGAGCCGACCGATGAGCACGAGCCCACGCGTTGCTCCTTCTCGGTCACTCGACAATGCTTCGAAGAACTTGCGTCGCGCGTGGGACCAGCATCCAACCTCAGTGATCCCCCCATTCTGGCGGTAGAGTTCGTGATAGATCGCCGATGCGTCAGCAAGGACGTATCCCTTGTAGTCGCCTAGTAGCGCGACGGGCTCGAAGCGGTCCTCGCGTTCAGCTGCGTGATAGAGCACATGGTCACGTGCGGCGACGAGCACGAAGAAGCTCTTTCGACGACAATGTTCCTTGTCTTGAACCAGGATTCCCGTCGCATCGATTCCGACCCACGGGCAGTGCTTCGCGTCTTCCCACATCGCTTGAACGACATGACGCAATAGCGAATAGCTACCCTGCACCCAGTCAGACAAGGTGGAGCGTGCCAGCTCAACACCCGCTCTACGAAAGATGCTCTCCTGTCGGTGCAGCGGAAGATGATCTGCGTACTTTTGCACCAATACGTGGGCGCATAGCGAAGGCGCTGCCAGACAGCGCTTTAATCCTCTATCGGGCAGGTTGGCTTGTTCAATTGGCGCACCCGCCATCTCACCCTTGCGCCGATACTTCGGTCGATGCACCTCAAGCCGAAGATAGTGACCAGGCTTGTACTCAATGGTGGACGTCTTATCGACGTCGATCTCCTCAACCTGCTCCCGCTCCTCCGCTGTCATCAGCGGTTCTAGCCGAAGGACGTGCACCTCGAGATCACCAAGGTCTGCCGGCTTGCGGCGCCCGTGTTGCCCACCACTCTTGCGCGGCTCAGGTGCGTTGCTCGGTGAAGGGCTATCTGCAACCTCGGGCTCATTCGTCGAGCCAACCGGCGGGAAGGTTTGAAGCAACGATTCAAGAAACGAAAGTTGCTGCTCAGCAGCTCGAAACTTCTCCGTCTTCGGCCCGACTAATCCACGTCGTAGCTTCTCGAGTTCAAGCAGCGCCTTCGCGTAGGCCTTCTGCAGTCGCTCGATCTGCGCGTCCTTCTCCGCAAGCTGCGCTCGCAGCGCGAGCTCTCTCTTGCTGAGTTCCATTGCCTACGCAGTATTGGATCTCGCGATCACTCGTCAAGGGCTCGCCCTTGTCTTCTCGAACGGAAGCTTCATCTGGGACAAGAGATTGGCGAGCCTCGAGGTATCCAACTCGAGCGCCATCACTCCGGCCTCCGCAACAGTGGGCAGTTGGAACGTCCCGCGATGCACGCGTCGATAGTAGAGATTGGTGCCTTGAGTGTCCGACCAAACCACTTTGAGTCGGTCGCGTCGTCCGTTGCAGAAAACGAAGATTCCGCCCTCCTTTACCTCTCGCTGCATCAGTCGCCGCGCCATCTCTGAAAGCCCATCAAACCCGCGTCGAAAGTCTACTGGCGCTAATGCGATATAAACCGCTACGTTGCTCGGAATCACTTCGCCGCCGCGAACGAGAGCGCTTGCGCGAGGGCTCTAACATCGGCCAATCGCGCCCCTGCAATTCGCATGATGACCCCACCCGGAAGAGTGACTTCCACGCTCAACGGCGCCATCACTGATGGCGCCTCATCCTTTGCAATTCTTACGAAGGTAAGCCCAGCCTGCTCCGCCCCCGCTACCTGCAATAGCTTTCTCCGGTACTTGGTGCGGTAAGCCGAAGCCACGCTCTTCTTTACGTACTCATCAATCTCGAGCCCAGAAGCCTTCCATTGCGCAGCTCGGTCGGCCCACATCTTCTGGTTGCTCTGTCTGTTCCCGTTCATCGCTAACCTCCTTCGAAGTCAGCTTCATCGATCCCGCCGCCCTTGTCTCAACGGCCCTCGCCGGACGGATACCATTTAATAACAAAGCTGCAATCGCGGAACGGAATCGTGATTGCGGCCACGTAGGTCATGCCCGTTGGCGTTTGCGAAATCTTGAAGACGGCCTGAACCGCCGGGAACCCGGCAACAGCGATGCGCTCGACCTCGACCAGGCCACCGGACTCCCCCAGTGCGGTGCGGTAAACGTCGCGTAAGGCCGAGATCTTGTCGCGTGCCGAGGGGAGGTCTGGCGGTATGTCGAAGAAATCGAGAGAGACTTGGTCGCCGGCCTCGTTCCTCCAGCGGAGACCGTCGCCGGGATGCTCCCGCCAGCCTTCGAGAGGGAGTTCGATGTGATGCACCGAGAGCATGGCCAGGTCAGTCCAACGTACCGGGATTCAGCCACGAGTGGCAAAGGGAGCGAGCTTTCGAGCGACCGACGCACTCGTCGACTGCAATCCCATGTTGGACGGCTATCCTTCGAGGCCGAGGTGGTTCCGACGATACTCGGCGCGCTGCTCGGGAGTGAGAAGCAGCGCCGATGCGGGACGAGGTCTCCCGCGAAAAAGGAGCCGGTCCCAGTAGTCCTCCCGGTAGTACACGTTCCACGGCTCGAGTCCGTACCAGACGCGAGCGAATTGCTTGAGGACGGCGTCGCTGGTCGAAGTCCCTCCCTGTCCCCAAGGACCCGAAGCGGCGTCGACAGCCGGCTCAGCGTGGCCGAGAACAGCGAACTCTTTCGAGTCAAGGCAGATGCCATCCGTATGAAGAATGGTGATGAAACCAAGCTCGAGGATATCGTCAGCCCTCAGAAGACCGGGGGACCTTCCCTCGAACAAGACCAGTGTCGGGCCAGTCGAGTGGCTGCCCAGGACCTGCCCAAATGCGAACGTGGTCTCGTTCAAGGGGATCGAGAAGAGGTCGCCGAGCTTCCACGGCTGGGGCTTCGGTCTCTTCCAGGCTTGAGCCCTCGCAAGCGTTGAGGCGAGTTCGTCGTGGTCGAGCTCGAGACCGGCAAGTCGGTAGAGTACTCGTACCGCATGGATCAGTAGCTCAGCGCGGCGAGATCGAACGCAAACGGCGTCCGCCTCATAATCGATATCGAGTTTGCCGCGCGGACGCTCGCCATCTTCCGCGATAGCCTTCTCCAGAACCGCGAGCGCTTGCGCGTTGGTCTCGTGGCCGAGCAGGCTAGCGACATCGTGGCAGAACCAAAAGTCCGGATCGCTCGCGTCGGGGAGGTAGAGGTCTACCGAACCAAGTCGAAGAGAGGGGTCAGTCACTAGCGTCGCGGCCTGGTCAGCCCAACGTAAGGCGTTCTGCGGCGAATGCCAGACCGAGCGAAGCGAGGGAGGGTAGTCGTCCGCAGCAACGCCCAGTTGGGCCGCTCTCGCAACAGGGCTAGCACCAGTTCTCCAGGCTGAGCCCAGCGACCTTGGAGAAGTGCTTGGTATTGTTGGTGACGAGAATGGCGCCCAGCGACAGTGCGTGCGCCGCAATGAGCGTGTCCATCTGGCCGATAGGGATGCCGGCATCCGCGAGGGCGGCGCCGATCGTGCCGAATCGCTCCGCCGCGGAGTCATCGAACGGAGCCACTTGGACAGCGGAAACGAAGGCGTCGATGGCGGAATGAATCTTGCGCGAGCGTCGACGGTGTGCACCGAATCGCAGCTCCGCGAGGGTGATGGAGCTGATGCAGAGCTCCGAAGGACGGCGGCGCGCGATCTCATGAGCAACTCCGCCGTGCCCACGCAACGCAAAGCTCACGGTGTCGGTGTCGAGCAGGAACGCGGCCATGACGTCACGCGAACGGATCGCGAAGCTTCGAAATAGGAGGACTTTTCGGGCGCTCGAAATCTTCGTCGAGGGAGCCAAGGCATCGCAGAAACGCCTCGGGCCACTCGTCGGGCGGCTCAAGGATCACCTTGCGACCGACCCTTCGCACCAGTACCTCCGTGGACCCCTCGGGAAAACGGCACTCTCGCGGCAGCCGTACGGCCTGGCTACCGCCGTTCTGAAAGAGCTTCGCGCGTCTTGCTGCAGCCACCGGCAAAGTATAGACTGTCGTAGCGACATCGGCAAGACACCATTGAAGCGAGTGGCGGCGTTCCGCAGGTCGACGGTCAGTCGTTGGTGGAAAGCGTGAGGCACAGGCCGAGTCGCCCGCACTCCGACAAGAAGTCGGCTGGGATCTCCAAGTCAATCTGCTCATTGGCCAACCACCCGCCGATGAAGACGTCGGCACGGTTGCCATGCGCACGCCACTGGTCCAGACCTTCGCGTTCGCAGAGCTTCAACGTCGAGGTCGCGCGGGCGAAGCCCTCCCGAACCTGCTGTGCAAACTCCTCTGTCGGTTCGGCGGCGTGCTTCAAGTCATCCGCTCGCACGGAGAACAGGCGAGCAAGCGCCCACTGCGAGGCGGATCGGCTCGGCGACAGATCCTCGACGGTCTCCGCTGACACTCTGAGCACCTTGAAGAACGCGCTGCCCTTCGAATCAGGACCGCCTCCACCGCGCACAACAACATAGAGTTCTTGCAGGCCCTCGGTCATGCGCGCGCTACGTCTGCCCAACGTATCGGCGTTCTGCCGCGGGCGCCAAGAGGGAGCCTGCGAGCAAAGCGACCAGGCGAGCGAAGAAGCCCGTCGGCAGTAACGCCCTGTTGGGCGGCGGCGCTACTGAATCGTGCGCTAGCCTCGGCCAGGGCTTGCGTGAGTTATGTCGTCGTCGTACTCGAGCCACTTGTACGCGATCCGAGGCGCCTGCCCAGTCGTCGCGTGAAGGAGCAGCTCAAAGGCCAGGGACCGCGGCATGTGGAATCGGCTGGGGTACCAGAACATCCCAACTCCGCAGCACGGGCAAGATTGATCGAGCTGCGAGACGCGGTCGATTTGCGCTCGAGCATTGAGGTCGGTGTACGCGTATCGCCTGTCGTCGCCAGTCTCCAGGTGATACTCAAGAACAGCAAAGGATGGGCCGAACACGAGACTGAGTCGTTCATGGGCGTCCGAAACGAGGAACAATTGCCCTGATGGAAGCTCAAGAAACGGCCTCAACGTGGAAGGGCTTGGTACAAGATCCGTATCAGTATCGTCGATGCGCCACGACCTTCGCGGGCGTAGCAGAGCGTCACTGTCTCGTGCAGAGCCCAGCTCAGGCGGGCTTGGGAGGAAGACCTCGCTAGTTCGCAACCGTTTCAGGAAGTCCCTATTTTGCGCTCGCGCGCCGGGAGACTGCTTAGCGCATTGAGCGCACAAGCCTTCCAGTCTCGCTGCTGTGGACGCCAGGATCACCGCCCCACAGTCGATGCAGGCACTTGTACCTTCGGCCACAGCAGATCCTCCGTCCGCCCAACGTACCGGCGTTCTGCGGCAAGCGCCAGAGGGAGCGCGGAGCGCGACCGACGGCGATTGTCCGCAGCAACGCCATGTTAGGCACCAGCCACATAACTCATTAAAGCTGGCTCTAGCGTTGAGGCCTCTCCAGCAACGAAGCCTCCCACGCCTTTACCTATCAGGTCATGTTCCCGTGCCTTGGCCAGGCCCCGACGTCTCCCGTAACCGCGAGGCCTATCAATCAGGAAGCGCAGCAATAGAGGCGTTTCCTGAAGCCATACCCCATCAAGTCAACGCTCCAGGCACCGGATGGATAAGCGACTAAGCCCTCCCAGCCGAAACACTCTCAAACCCGAACCAGAAGCCACCCGCGTCAGACGGAGTTACGGGAGCGGGGCTCGGCCACAGCAGGGACAACCTTGCTGTCTAAATCTCAAGGCTAGCCCGCCCGCTATGTCTGCCTAACGTACCGGCGTTCTGCGGCAAGCACCAGAGGGAGCGCGAAGCGCGACCGACAGTGATTGTCCGCAGCAACGCCATGTTAGGCACCAGCCGAATACCTCATCAAAGGTGGCAATGGCGTTGAGGCCTCTCCAGCAACGAAGCCTCCCAAGCCTTTACCTATCAGGTCATGTTCCAGTGCCTTGGCCAGGCCCCGACGTCTCCCGTAACCGCGAGGCCTATCAATCAGGAAGCGCAGCAACTAAAGGCATTCCCAGAAACTATACCCTATCAAGCCACCGCGCCGCGCCCTGGATGGATAAGCGACTAAGCCGCTCCCAAAGCAAGGTCCACCAAATCGCGTGCCAGAAGCCACCCGCTTCAGACGGAGTTTCGGGAGCGGGGCTCGGCCACAACAGCAATAACATTGCTGTCTAAATCTCAAGGCTAGCCCCCCGCTATGTCTGCCTAACTCCTATTGTCCCGGTCTCTCGAATGCAACGGTGCGCAGCGAGATCGGTCTGTATAACTCGGCGCTTGGCGCCCTGAAGGCCGAGAAACCCCGCATTTCGTGGGTGGGCGCCGCTGCCTAATACGGAAGGTGGCTGTTCCGTATAACGCGGCGGGGGGCAGCGCCGAGGGGTCGATTTGCGACTCATTCTGCGCCACCACGTGCCGCGCGTCCCTGGCCCATCGCGCCTCGCGGTCTCAGCGGTCTTCGGGCTCGTTGCCGGGGAGGTATCGGTTTGGGAGCTGACTGCCGTGGGTGACGTGCGGAGGCGGGGTGCGCCCGGCCGGGCGGGCTGGCGGGAAGGGCGCGCCCAAGCGCGGCGGGGTGGGGACGGCGTGGAGGTCGTCTAGGGGGCTGCGTACGCCAAGGCCGCCGCGGTTGAGGACGTGGGTGTAGATCATGGTGGTAGCGACGTCGCGATGGCCGAGTAGCTCTTGGATGGTGCGAATGTCGTAGCCGGCTTCCAAGAGGTGGGTGGCAAAGCTGTGCCTTAGCGAATGAGGGCTCACGTTCTTGGAGAGCCGCGCTTTGATCGCGGCGATGCGGACCGCGCGCTGCAGTACCGTTTCGTGGAGGTGGTGACGGCGCAGTTGGCCCGACTCGGGATCCTGGTAATGGCGAGTCGCCGCAAACAGCCATTGCCAGGGCCACTCGCGACCGGCGTTCTTGTACTTGCGATGCAGCGCGTCCGGGACGGCGACCCAACCTGCGCCTTCACGCAGATCGGCTTCGTGCGTTGCGCGCGTGCTCGCGAGGTGATCGGTCAACTCGTAATGCAGCCGTTGGGGCAGCGTGGTCACCCGATCCTTTCGACCCTTGCCGTCCCGCACGCGGATCTCCCGACGCTCGAGGTCCAGGTCCTTGATGCGCAGCGTGCAACACTCCATGAGCCGCAGCCCGGAGCCGTACAGAAGCGCCGCCATCAAGCGGGTTACGCCGCTCATTTGCTCAAACAGCGAGGCTACCTCGGAGGCCGTGAGCACCACCGGCAGGCGTTCGGGAGTTGGTGCGCGGCTGACGTTGACGTGCCGTTCCAGCGGCCTTTGCAGCACGCCCTCAAACAGACAAAGCAACGCAGCCAACGCCTGATTGTGACTCGAAGGTGCTATCCCCTCGGCGGCCAGAGACTGCAGAAAGCTCTCTACATGATTGGCGTTCAATCGGTCATAGGGTTGCTTGGTGAAGCGGAGGAAACGGAGAATCCAGCCGGCATAGGCTGTACGGGTGCGTGGGCTGTAGCGTCGCCCGCGGAGCACCTCGTGAACGCGCTCCATAAAGCTGTCCGTCGGAATCATCGGCTCGCGAATGCGAGTACCGTTCCATCCGCTTTCCTGCAGCGATTCGAGCCCAACCAGCGGCGGACGCCAAAAATCCCGTGGCGCCCGCCAGCCCCCTACCCTTCTATTTGGGCAACCGCCTAAAAAGCAGAGACAGGTTGTTGGCCGGCATCTCGATCAGCCGCTCAAACTGCAATTGCTGCTCGGCTGCGGCGGCTTGTAGCTGTTCGAGAGAACGGAGGCCCCAGGCGGGGTTGCGTTGCCGCAGCGAGCGGTCAAAGGCTTCATTGCTTTCAGCGGTGGGGACGCCCTCGCGGCGGTAGGGGCCGTAGAGGTAGAGGAGGCCGTTCGGTGGGAGGACGCGAGAGGCGCCGGCGAGCAGGCCTAAGGTGGATTCCCATGGGCTTATATGCACCATGTTAATGCACAATACGGCATCGGCGGAGGCGACGGGCCAGTCGGGGCTGGCTGCGTCAATCATCAAGGGACCGAGCACGTTGCTGCGCTTTTCGGCCTCGGTCCAAGCGGCGATGGAGACCCGCGCTTCGGCATCTGGGTCACTCGGTTGGAAGCGGAGCGCTGGAAACTCCCCTGCGAAGTAGACGATATGTTCGCCCGAGCCGCTGGCCAGCTCCAGCACCAGGCCGCTCTCTGGTAGCGCCTCTCGCAATACTTCTCGAATTGGTTCACGGTTGCGCGCGGTGGCAGGCGCGTGCTTCTTGAGAGCGGTGCCGCTCTCGCTTGCGAGCCAAGGTGTGGAGGTATTCTTCATAGCGTTAACGTAGATTGTAGCGTTCGAGTTTGTTGAGGAAGCCCTGCCGTGAAAGGCCCAAGCGGCTAGCGGCTTGGCTCTTGTTACCGCCAGTGGCCTCGAGCGCCTGGGCGAGCTCTCGGCGTTCCAGCTCTTCAATCTTTTGTTCGAGGGTGACCGGGGGGCCCGCGGGCGTGTTGGGCCGGCGACGCAACGATGGGGAAAGGTCCTCCGCCTCAATTTGGGCGCGTCCGCCGGAGAGGATGAGCGCGCGTTGCATCTCGTGACGCAGCTCTCGCAAGTTACCCGGCCAGTCATGCGCCTCGAGCACGCGCAGTGCGCTGGGAGCGAGCTGCGCCTCACGGCTGCCGGGCACCAAGGCGCGCGCGGCGTGCAGGAAGTAATTGGCGAGTAGCTCCAAGTCGGTGAGGCGGTCGGTGAGCTTGGGCAGCTCCACCTCGATACCGCGTAAGCGCCAAAAAAGGTCCTCGCGGAAGCGGCCCTCTTTGGTCATTAGCAGGAGGTCGCGATGGGTAGCGGAGACCACCCGTACGTCCACAGCGACCGACTTGACCGAACCGACGGGCATCACCTCCCCTGCCTCGAGAACGCGCAAGAGTTTGACCTGTAGGCCCAGCTCGAGGTCACCGATCTCATCGAGGAACAGCGTGCCTCCGCTGGCCTGCACAAATAATCCCGGAGCGTCGGCCACAGCGCCGGTAAACGCGCCTCGCTTATGACCAAACAACGTTGACTCGAGCAGCGAAGGCGAGAGCGCGCCGCAGTTGACGGCCACAAAATGCTGCTTACTGCGCCGACTGGAGCGGTGAATGAAGCGCGCGAATAGCTCTTTGCCAGTGCCTGAAGCGCCGGTAAGAAGCATCGGCACGTCGGCCAGGGCGGCGCGCCCAGCGAGTTCCTTGGCTGCTATGAAGGCCGGAGAATGCCCGAGTAGGCCATCCATGGGCGCGGCCAACGTGGCCGTCTCTAACTCATTGACGCGGTCCTCCAGCGTGAGCCGGGCCTGCGCCCGCGCAAGCACCGCCGCCAGCACGTCGGGATCCACCGGCTTGGTCAAGAAGTCATAGGCGCCACGTTTAACCAGTGAAAGCGCCAATTGCGTCTCACTGCTGCCGGAGACCACCACCACTTGGGTACCCGGCTGTTGCGCGAGGAAGGCCTCGAGCAGGGCCGCACCCTCTTTGGCTTGGCCCGAGGGCGGCAACATCAGATCCAGCACCACCAGGCGCGGCTTGTGCTGCGCAAATAGCTCGAGCGCGCGCGCCGGCGTGCCCGCGTCCAATACAGTAAAACCATCGGCCTCGAGCAGCTCGCGATAGACCGAGCGAAAGCCCGGATCGTCGTCGACGATCAGCAGCGACTCAGAGGCGGATTGCTGGCCTTTCACGGACGCGCAGGGTACGCCGGCTGATGCGGAAGCAACACGACAAACCGCGCGCCGCCCGCCGTTGGTCGCTGATGGCTGAGAGAGCCGCCGTGACGTTCGACCCAGCCGGCGGCGATGGCCAGGCCGAGCCCGGTTCCAAGATGCACTTGGTCGCGACCACGCCCGGTCACGAAGGGCTGGAACAGCCTGGGCTCGATCTCACTAGGGACGCCGCGACCGTTGTCCTCCACGGCAATGCAAAGGCCCTCCCGCAGTCGCTCAGCGTTGATTGTTAGTTTGGCGTCGGGACGCTCGGTCAGTTCAATCAGCGCATTATCGATTAGGACGAACAAGGCGTCCTCCAAGGCCTGCTCATCCGCCTGGACCTCGAGCGCGCTCGGCACGCGGAGTTCGAGCTCGAACGGGGTGCGCGGCTTGGCCTGCCGGGCGCGCTCGAGAGCCCGCTCTATCAACGGTAAAACGTTGACCTCTCGCAGCTCGAGCGGCCTTGGTTTGGCGAAGCGCAGGAGCTCCTCGAGGAAGCTGCGCGCGCGCTCCACCTCCCGCCGCAAAGCCGCCACCGTCTCCGGTTTAGCGCCTTGGCGTTCGAGCAGCTTGGCTTGCGCCATGATGATGCCGAGCGGATTGCGCACTTCGTGAGCCACCGCCCCTACGAAGGTACCGAGCTCGGCCAGCCGCTGCGATTGTTCGGCTTTCACCTCGCTCGCTTGCGCAACCTCGCGCAGATCCCGCACCGCCAGCGGCGTACGGAACAAGCGCCGGCCGAGCCCCTCCACCAGGAGCTGCCGCAGCGGATCGAGCGGGAGGGTGCTGAGGAAGGTGATGAGCATCGCCCAGGCCCACCAAGGCAACGGTGATTCAACGGTAGGAACGAGCCGCGGCAACACGAAGGCATAGGCGGTTAGCCCTACGCTGGAGATTAACGCGGTGAGGGTCGCGTAGCCGAGGCCGGCGCCAAAAAGGCTGCGCAAGCGCGGGTCTTCATCGCGCAACGTGGCATAGCTCGCGAGCACGGTGGAGCCGAGCATCAGCGGCGCGGCGATGTACGATTCGGCGAGCTGAAAGACCATCAGCGCCAAGGTGGCGCCGCCGCCGAGCGACCCCAACAAACAGGCAGCGAGCAGCGCCACGAGCCGCTTGCGGTTGGCCCCCGCTGCAGCCAGCGCCGAACGCAGCAGCAGGCCCAAGACCAAGCCGGTTGCTACCACCGCAGCTGCGGATAATGGGATAAACCACGGGCCGGGCGAGCTAACGTGCGGGCCGTACAAGAGCGGTGGAGAGACGGCTCCCACCGCGGCGATCAGCGCAGTAATGAGGTAACTCGGTACAACGTATTTACGTGTTGCTCCCTCGGTTAGATCGGAGAGCGCATGCACAAACGCGCCAGCCTCTAGCATGCCGAGGGGCAATAGATGCAGCGCGATGGAGTCGGTCGCCGGCGTGGTCAGCAGCATCAGACCGCTGATCCAGCCCGCCTGGGTGAAGCACACCATCGGCAGGCCGAGACCGCGCCGCGAACCGAGCCGCAGCGCCGTCAAGCCGACCATGAGCGCCACCGCCCACACCGGAAAGAACGCGAGGGCGGCCAAGAGACTCAAGCGACGGCAAGCCTCTCGAGCCGCGCGGGTTTGCGCCCGTGCGCGCCGCCAACCTCGACCCGCTGCTCAAAGTAACGAGCGGCCAAGCGCTTGAAGCTCCGCTCGGTCTCGGCCTGGAACCAGCGCCGAAAGATCAAAGCGTCCACCACGCGACCGAGCAGCCCCCAGCGAACGTCATAGGTATACGAGGTGCGAAACCACACCACGCCGGGAGCCACCTCACCATAGAGCCACAAGCCGACTCCGCGCCGAATCAGCGATAGGCGGTCCTCCGACCAGAACTCAAAGGTGGATTGGCGCATCGGCTTGTGCAGCTTGTAGCGTCCAAAGCCGCGGATCAGAAGCCCCATCAGCCGTTTCTCGTACACCATCTCGGTGCCGGTGCCGATGCGCTCGCTCAACATCTCAATGCGCGAGAAGCGATGATCCCAGGAAGGGTGCTTGACGTGATCTTGCGTGGTGTCCCAAACCTCTTGCAGGCTGGCGTCGAGCACCACGCCAACGTGCACCGGCCGAGGTTTGTTGGAGGTCGCGAGCACGGCCCACTCCAGCAGGGCGAGCCCGAGCGAGCCCACGGCCATCAGCGCGAGCACCGCGCGCAACGCGAGAGGCACCTCGTCACGCAGCGCGATCCCGGTGGGCAGCTGCCACCAGCCGAGCGAGCCGCGCACCACCTCATTGAGGTAGGCGCCCACCAGCACGCTGAGCACGATGTGCATTACGTACTCCCCGCGCGGTAACCCACCTTGGCTGCGGCGTGACTCCGGCTCGATGGCGACGTCGTAGAGCGCGATGCCAACGTCAGCGATGAACAGCACAACAAACGGCAATAGCCAGTAGCCGTGCAGCTCGAGGTTGGGGATAACGAGCAATTGGGCCGCATAGACAAAGCCGCGCGCCACGTGAATCCCAACCTCCAAGCGGCTCTCTTCGCGCTGGGAGAGTTTGGCTACGTGCCGATGAAAGTAGAAGCAGTCGAAGGCGCCAAACAGCGCAATCACGAGCAAGAGCAGCGAAGCGGTGAGCATGAGCTGGCCCTCAGCATGCTCCGTGCCTGGCGGAATACGCCCTCGCCGAGCGGCTACGGCGTGCGGTAGCGGCGTGCGCTCGTGAGCTGCGCGGCCCGTAACGCGCAGCTCGCTGTAAAGCGGCTGGAGGCCAGCTGTCCACGCCGTGGACAGCTACACGCCGAAAGCTGGTTTTGGCCGCGCAAAGGCCGCTTTCACGGCTCGGCACGCGCTTCGCATTGCGGGGCGCCATGCGTATTCGTTCGCTTGTGCGTCACCTGTTCCGGCTTGTGGCTAGTGCGTTGGGGGTGATGCTATGTGCGGCGCACGGTGAAGGGCTGTGGCAGCTGGCGGCGGTGGGTTTTGCAGGGCTTGGCTTTATGGCCGCCTTCGCGCTTACGCATGATCTGGCGCACGCGGCGTTGCGACTACCGAAGGGCTTGAACGAGGCGCTGCTCGCGCTGAGTGGGGCGCTTTACTTTACGAGCGGGCACGCGATGCGTCGTTCCCACGCGAAACACCACCGCAGTCCGCTCAGCGTCGACGACGCCGAGGGCTATCCGGCGCGCGCCTCGCTGCTGCGGGCGGTGCTGTGTGCGCCGCTTGATTTCGTCGCGGTTCGAATAGGCGGTTATCGGCTGGCGCCGGCGCGTGAACGGCGTTGGATCGCGCTCGAGTGCGCTTTTAACGCATTGAGCTTGGTTGCGTTGTGGCGCTTTGGTGGAGCGGCCGGTGAGCTTTATGCGGCGGTCGGGCTGGGGCTGCAATTGAGCATGGGCGTGTGGGCGTCGTTCATTCCCCATCGTGCGCCGGAGTGGGTGCTCGAGCTTGCGCGTCGGCTCTCCTTCCTCAAGTCCCCGGTGGTGCTCTCCCTCGCCTATCACGAGCTGCATCACCAACAGCCGCGCGTACCGTGTGATGAATTGCATTATGCTGCCGGCCTTCAGAAGGAAGCCGCGTGACCATCATCAAGCTTGAAGACTGCCAACCCGATATCGAGCGAGCCGTATTCATCGCCGACGACGCCGTGTTGATCGGAGACATCGTGCTCGAGGAGGACGTCAGCATTTGGTTCAAGTGCGTATTGCGTGCGGACATCGGCCGCATTCGCATCGGCAAACGCACCAACGTGCAAGACATGGCCTGCTTGCACATGACCGACAACCTCTCGCACACCACCATCGGGGAGGACGTCACCATCGGACACGCGGCGATCGTGCACGGCGCCACCATCGAGAGCGGCGCTTTGATCGGCATGGGCTCCATCCTGCTAGACAACTGCGTGATCGGGGAAGAGAGCGTGATCGCTGCGGGCAGCCTGGTGCCGCCGCGCATGGTGATCCCCAAGCGCTCGCTGGTACGTGGCTCGCCCGCCAAGGTGATTCGCGAGGCCACCGAGGAAGAGCGCGCGATGGGCCGAGCCGGCGCGCTGCACTATGTTGAAAACGGCAAGCGTTACCGCAAACTGCTGAGCAAAGGTGCACCGTGAAGCTGAAGGTCAATGGGGAAGAGCGTGAGCTGGCGGAGGGTTCAACCGTCGTCGATCTGCTTGGGCAGATGACCGGCCCGGTCGCGGTCGAGCGCAACGGTGAGGTGGTTCCGCGCAAAGAGCACGCAACTACGCGGCTCGCAGAAGGCGATGAGCTCGAGATCGTGCATTTCGTCGGCGGCGGCTGACCTTTCGCTGGTCGCATGTTCCCCGGCGATTGCGGGAAATTCTTGCTTCCTCCCAAGCGTAGGTAGGATCCGGATAGCACCGTGACGCCCCTTCGCTGGACAGCCCTTGGAATTGTCGGACTCGCCGTGGGCGTTTCCGGCGGCGTTGGCCTTCATTACACCTTGCCGGAGTCGCCGTACGTCCACGGCCTCTTCGTGGGCGAGCGGCCGTTACCCAAGGGGAGCGAGGTCGGTGAATGGCTGGAAACACGCCGAGAAGAGGTACGTAGCCGGCCCATCATCCTGCGCGCCGCGGACCTCACCTTCGAGTCCACCTTCGGGGAGCTGGGCATCGACATCGACGTGGCGGCGACCTTGAGCAACGCCGCCCAGGTCGGCCACCGCGGTAGCTTGAAAGAGCGCGTCCTCGAGGCGCAGAGGGCACGGCGCGGGGAGATCGACGTACCGCTCGTCTACCGCTTCGATGAAAACCGCGCTCAGCCGATGCTCGAGAAGATCGAAGCGGCGGTGTTGATCGAGCCGGTGGACGCGCGCTTGGACATCGCTGCGCGCAAGAAGATCGCCGACATCCCCGGCCGCAAGCTGATGATGGACCTTTCGATTCAGGCCATCGCCGAGGTCGATAAAGACGGCGTCAACGGCGCTGTGGTCGACCTGCCCACCAGCCCCAAACGGGCGAAAATCACCGAGGCGGACTTGGTCGACGTGGACGTGAGCAAGGTGCTCTCGGCGCGTGAGACCACCTATTCCACGTGGGGCGTAGGCGTCGGTCGCACGGTCAACATCAAGCAAGCCGCCGCCTACATTGATGGCGTGATCATTCCGCCCGGCCAGACCATCAGCTTCAATGAGCTCGTCGGCCGCCGCACGCTCGAGCGTGGCTTCACCTGGGCCCCGGAGATTCAAGGGGACGAGCTGACCACCGGCGTTGGCGGTGGCACCTGCCAGGTCTCCAGCACGTTGTTCCAAGCCGCGCTGTTCGGCGCGATGGAGATCATCGAGCGCAAGAGCCACTCACGGCCTTCGGCCTACGCCAAGCTCGGGCTCGACGCGACGGTGAGCTACCCAACCGTCGATCTCAAAATCAAAAATCCCTTCTCCTTCCCGGTGATGATTCACGCCTTTCATCCCAAGCCGGGCACCTTGCATGTAGAGATCCTCGGTGGAGAGCCTTCGGCCGACGTGACTTACCAATATGGAGTTGGCGGTACCGAGGACTTCGTTCGGCGCATCGTGGTCAAGCAGCACCTCAAGCCCGGCACGCGCATTCGGCATCAAAAGGGCTCACCCGGATATGACGTTAGCTCGCTCGTAACCATCAAATGGAAGAACGGCGCAGTGGAAGAGCGGCGCTTCTTTAGCGGTTATCGGCCGGCCCCGGAGATCTTCTGGGTATCACCCGAATACAACGTAGCCGAGCTGCCTCCCCTGCCCCCGCGGGCCAAAGGCGTAGAAGGTCAGCTGGCGAGTATTTACGATAGCAGCCCAACGTACTGACGTATTGAGCTGCGTCGCTTCCGCCTCAGGAGTGCAGCGCAGCCTCGAGCTCGGCCACCGTCTTGGGGCAGCCGTGCGTCATCACCTCGGGCTCACCGCTGGTGCACAGCACGTCATCCTCGATGCGAATCCCGCGCACGTCATCGTAGTGCGCGAGTACGTCGAGGTTGAGGTCCTCCCCCAAGGGGCCGGTGAGCGCAGGGTCATGGAGGATGCCGGGTACTTGATAGAAGCCCGGCTCGATCGTGACGGCCATTCCGGGCGCTAGATCGCGGTCGAGCCGCAAGTAGCGGTCACCGAAGGCTTTGCTGCGGACGCGGCCCTCGGCGTAACCGGCGAAGTCACCGAAGTCCTCCATGTCGTGCACGTCGAGCCCGAGCAAATGTCCAACGCCGTGCGGAAAGAACAGGCTCGCGGCGCCGCGCTCGAGCAGGCCGTCCACGCTGCCGCGGAAGATGCCGAGCGCGACCAGGCCCTCGACCAATGCGCGTTTGGCTTCTTCATGTACGGCGCGATAACTGACGCCCGGGCGCACCTTGGCGATGGCGCGCTGATTGGCGCTTAGTACGACCTCGTAGATCGCCCGCTGGGTCTTGGAGAAGCGGCCGGAGATGGGCCAGGTACGCGTGATGTCGCTGGCCCAACCTTCCGGAGTTTCCCCGCCCATATCGCAAAGGAACAGGTCGCCCGGGCGCACCGTGTTGTCACTTGCGCGGCTATGCAGGACCTCGCCGCGAACGGTCGCGATGGGGCCATAGGCGTATTGCATTCCGTGACGGCGGAGCACGTGGGAGATGGCCGCTTCGATCTCCGACTCACGTTCGGCCGCGCGGGTTGCGCGCATGCCCTCGAGGTGCGCCTGCGAGCTCACCACCGCCGCGGCTCGCAGTTGATCTTGCGCCGCTTCATCGTGAATCAGCCGGGCCTCGAACATGGCTTTGCGCGCCGCTGCATCGCGCGCATCGAGCTCACCGGCTGGCGAGTTGGGCGCGATCGGGCGGCCGGCCACACGCGCGAGCAGCTCTCGCGTCGCACCGTCCTGCGGCGGCAGAACGCCCAGCCGATCCCGCAGCGGCTCGAGACGCTGGGCGAGCTGCCCGACGTCACAAACCTCATCCACGCCCTCCGACTCTGCGACCTGCGCGAGCTCCGGCCGCGGGCCGTGCCAAAGCGCATCATCGCGATCCGGCGCCTCAGCGAAGAGCGTGGTTTTACCGCCGTCGAGCAGGAGAAAGTTGTTCTCCCGCGCCGTCGCCAAATAGAGAAAGTGGCTGGAGGCACGAAAGGGATGGTGGTTCGCCGGGTAGTTGCGGGAGAGCGGTAAACCCGCGGCGACCAGCACAGCGGTGGAGCCTGCGGCCTTTGCAACCTGCTGCCGACGTGAGCGAAAGCTCGAGCGAGTGGTGACGGGGAAAAACACGGGCGCAGCATACAGCGTGTAGACTCGCGCCGTGACAGCACGCGCTCAAAAACCTTCGCTGCGGATCGCACGGAGCTCCGACGCGCCCGCCTACGCCAGCCATCTCGCGCGACATCTCGCGGCCTCGGGAAAAGAGGGTGAACTTCACTACGCGCCGGTGGAAGGCATTTCACGAAGTGAGCTGCTGGATCGAGCGGAGAAGCGCTGGGCAACGCCACTCAGCGAGCTCGGTTGGGGGCGCAGTTTCCTGCTCTTCGCTGAGGAGGCTGCGCCGCCGCCAGCGCCAGCCGAGCAGGTGGTTGGGCATGTGGATGTGCGCGGCAGTGAGCTGAAGGCGAGCGCCCATCGCGCGTCCTATTCGATTGGCCTCGACCGCGAGCAGCGGGGTAAAGGGCTGGGGGAGGCGCTGACGGTGCTAGCGCTCGATTGGCTGCGCATCGAGACCGCGATCGAATACGTCGATCTAGGCGTTTTTACCCACAACCCGGCAGCGCGCGCGCTTTACCGCAAGCTCGGCTTTCGAGAGACGGGGCTGACCGAAGATGCCTTCCGTTTGAGCGATGGAACCCGCATCGACGACGTGAGCATGAGCTTGCGCATTCAGCGCTAAGCGAAGGCTCGACGTAGCGGTGGCACGGTTGTAGAGCTGGGCTGTGGCCTTGCGCGATTTATCGCCCGGAACCGTCATTCAACGCACCTGGTGCATTGATGCGCGTTTGGGCGGAGGCGGTATGGGCTCGGTCTTCGCGTGTACCCAGCTGCAAACGCGCGAGCGAGTAGCGCTCAAGATTTTGCACCGGCACATTGCCGAGGACGAGCGGTTGCGGGCTCGCTTCATCACCGAGGGTCGTGCGCAGAACCGCGTTCAACACCGAGGCGTCGTGCGTGCCCTGGCCGAGGGCGAACACGAGGGCGCGCCCTTTTTGGTGATGGAGCTTGCGCACGGTCAGAGCCTGAAGGCCCTAGCCGCGTCGCAGGATGGGCGCTTGTCTATGGAGCAGCTCGCCCCGGTGATAACGCAGCTGCTCGACGTGCTGGCGGCAGTGCATGACGCCAACATCGTCCATCGCGACATCAAGCCGGACAACCTTGTAGTCGCGCCGGATGGCAGCCTGAAGCTCGTTGATTTCGGCATCGCGCGGATCGAGGAAGAGTCGGGCAACACAACCACCGGGAGCACCTTGGGAACGCCCGCCTTCATGGCGCCCGAGCAGGTGCTGGGGCGGCAAGGTCGAGTGGATCGGCGCGCCGATTTGTACGCGGTGGGCGCAGTGATTCATCGGCTGTTGAGCGGCTTCAACCTGCACCATCCAGCGAGCGGCGCCGAGCTGCTGATCGCCATGGGCACGCAACAAGCGCCGTCGATCGCCAGCACGGTTCCTGGGCTCGCACCGGCGATCGTACGCGTGGTGGATCGCGCGCTCTCCTTCGATCGTGAGGCTCGCTTCAGCGACGCAAGCTCGATGCGCGCGGCGTGGCTGGCTGCGTTGAATGCTCCGGCAGAAGGTCATGCGCTGACCGCGATCGTGGAGCAAACCGGGCCGTTGATCGTGTCGAAGACCGTCGCTATGCAGGCGGTCGAGACGAAGCCGAAGCTCACGGCGACCTTGCCCCAATCCGCGCAAGCGCCGGTCGCAGCGCCCTCGCGACCACCGCCTGCGGTGGGGCGCCCTACGTCGGTGCATCCGCCTGCTGAGCGGCCTCCTGTCGTGCATCCGGCGTCGACCCAGCCGCTGCAACCTCTGCTTGCGCCGCAAGCTCCTGCAGCCAAGGCTTGGCGCTGGCCCTGGCCGCAACAATGGACGGCGCCGATGTTGATCATCGGGATGCTGGCTGCACCCGCCTTGGGAGCCGGCGCCTATCACCTTTGGCAGATGCGCCGGATGTCCCTCGTGACCAAACAGGTACCGATCCGAGAGCAGAAGCTCAGCAGGCTGAAGCCATTGGTGCGTGAAGAGGCGGACGGGCTGCGCATCGAGATGGTCGCGCTGACGACCTATGGCGCTAGTGGGGTTGGCCAAGACGCCAACGGGCACGGCATCAACTTCGCCTGCAACTACTCCTTGGAAGAGTGCTCGCGGGTGGATAGCGGAGAGCAATCGCCGCTATCGCGAGACAAGACCTTCAGGGTCGAGGACGTTCCGTGGGACAACCTCCCCGACTACATGGCGGACGCTGAGCGGCGTTTCGCCAAGGAAAAAGGCTTCTCCGGCGCAGCGGAGTCGGCTGCATTCCAGCGGCTGTTTGGCGTCCTCGGCTGGTCGGTCGTGGTGAAGGGCAAAGGGGAGCTCGCCAGCTATTGCTACGACACCGAGGCGGACAGTTTCGGCTGCACGCCGCAGCTTGACGTGCCGCCAGCGCAACTTCCACCGCAGGTGGAACCAATGCCTGCTCCACCGCCCACTCCCACCGGCGAAGCAGTCAAACGGCCGTTTGGACCGAGAGGCAAAAAGACACGAACCGAGTTTGGTTCCTTCTAACTAAATCCCCAGCCGCTCACGTGCGCTCTTAACGCCCAAAAGCTCCTTGCCGAACGGCAAGCGAATCGGCCCGAGCAGCGCGCGCGCGAAGAGCGCGGCGGCGAACAGCCCTGCGTTCAAGTCCGCGTACTCGCTGATTTGCACCAAGCTGCAGCAGCGCTTCACTAGCGCATCCATCCCCTGCCCGCCCATCGCCTCAGCCGAGCGCAGACCTCCTGCGACCAACGTGGGCGCACGTTCGGCGGGAAAGGTCCGCACCATAGCTGCGCCCTGCCCAGCCGTGCCGCTCCACGCGAAGCGCGCGAGATCCGCCAAGGGTACGGCGCCGCTGGGGTAATGCTTCTCGGGGCTGACGCTGAGGCTCGCGCCCCAAAGGCGCGCAGCGTTCAGCAGGTCGAAGGAATGCAGGCGAACCGGCGCAGTGGGAATGAACACCAGGATGGCCTGGTCCAAGCCGAGCGGCGTGCACTGGCCTTGCAGCCAGCCGCGCTCGTCGTAGCTCAGCGGCTCTGCAGCGGTCATGGACGGCAGCATAGGGCCGGCCCAAGACTTCTGCGAGACACGCGAGCAATACCCTGTAAACGGTCCAGCCGACCTAGACCTGGATCAACTTGCTAAGCGTCTCGCGGAGCACCTCCCGAAGCCAGCGATGGGCGCGGTCTTGCTGTCGCGCTGCGTGCCAGGTCATCCGTAGGCGAAGGGGAGGCAGACCCAGCGCTGGTGGCAGAGGTTGACTTCGCAACGCGTGGCGAGAGCAAAGCCACGCAGCGGCCGGAGCTGGGACGGTAATGATGGTCTTTCCGGCCGCGAGAATCTCGGGGACTGCAGCAAGGTAGCTAAGCTGGACCTTCACCACCCGTGAGAGACCACGCTGCGCAAGTAGCTCATCCAACGCGCTCGGCGTATTCGTAGAGCCATGCGGCACGAGCTGAAGGTGCGTTGATTGAAGCCAGCGTGCTTCAGTCATGATTGGCCGCTTCCAAGCTGGATGGCCGGGCCCAAGGACCACGCGCCATTGGACGTCGCCTGGGATCATGCTGGTACAAAGCGCGGGGTGTTCCAGCGGTGGTGCACCAACCACGACGTCAACGCTGCCGTCGAGCAGATCCCGCAGCGCTTGTCGCTCACTTCCGAACAGCGCAAGCCGCACTCCGGGAGCGGCCTCGAGCTTCGGAAAGAGGACCGGAATCAATCCGACTCCGACGATATCGGGAACGACAATAGCGAACTGCACGGCATCTCGTCGGGGATCAAAGTCACCGACGCTGCCGAGTCGTTCAATCGACAGAAGCAGCTGCTCGAGCGGTTCAACCAACGCTTGCGCCAACGGGGATAGCGCCATCCCCGCGCCGACGCGCACGAGCAGCGGATCGGCAAACGCAGAGCGAAGCGTCTTCAAGATCCTGCTCACGGCGGGTTGGCTAGAGCCAAGTCGCATAGCCGCTCGGGTCACGCTGCGCTCTCGTAATAGCCAATGCAGACTGACCAACAGGTTTAGGTCGATGCCTGCGAGCGGCGCAATTGAGCTTGTACGGGCCACGACCTACCATAATAAAATCGGATGCCGTCATACTCCCTATGTCATGGCTGATATGAACAGCGCTCGCTAGGGTCACTCCTCGAAGGCGGTGGTCTCACCCATCCAACGCCACAACGCTCAAGGAGTCCCAATGAACACACGCAAGAATGCCACCCTCGCTCGTTTCGTCAGTGCCATCGTCCTCGCTGCCATCGGCTGCGGTGACTCCGAGAGCACGGGCGGATCAGGTGGCGCTGGAGGGGCTGGCGGAACGGGAGGCGCAACCGAAAGCGGAGGCGGAGGCGCAGGCGGCTCGGTCGCCGCAGCCATTCCGGAGGACGCGGGCTTCACCATCGACAACACGCTTGAGACGGCTGCGCCCGTGGAGATGGGCGGTACGGGAGGGCAGGAACTGCCCATTGAAGTAGTTCTTGGTGCCCCCAAGGGATCCCTGACCGGCACAGGCACCGTCTCCTACGCGGACGTCGAATTGACGAACTACCTAATGCTGTGGGACGTGGACTTCTCAGCGAACAGCATAACCTTCACGAGTACGGTGGATTGTGACGCCCCACCATTCCCTGGATTTTGCCGCATTCTGGAGCCGGGCACGTTCGACCGGTACTACCTCTCGTTCGAGCCGGCACTCTCGTTTGCAACCATCACCACGTCTGACCCGAGCATCGTGGCAGAGGTTCGAGGGGAAGCGCTCGTGATTGAGATCGGGCCTGGGCGGGACACCAGCGCGGCGGGTTTCACCGTTCAATTTGAGTAGCATCAGCCGACCAACCCCAGGCATCGGCGGCAGAGCAAGGTCGGCCCAATCTTCCGCGAGACAAGCGACGCAACGTCAGTTGGGCCGCCGAGCCTGCGGCCTGCTAAGGTCCCGCCGCTTTGCGGTCTAAAGTCCTCCTCACGTACGCGCTCTTCCTCGTCTCTGGCGCCACCGGCCTGCTCTATGAAGTGGCCTTTTCCAAGGTGTTGGCGACGATCTTTGGGGCAACGGCCTATGCCATCAGCACCGTGCTCAGCGCCTTCATGGCGGGCCTTGCGCTGGGGGCGTTCTTTGGCGGCAAGGTCGCCTACAAGCTGACGCGGCCGTTGGTCGGCTACGGCGTCGCAGAGATCCTCGTGGGCGTGCTGGCGTTCCTGACGCCTCACATGTTTGACGCGCTCGAGGCCGTGTACGTGTCGCTGGCCTCCGGCTCGCTCGTGACCACCACCATCGTACGCGGCGTGCTCACCTTCACGGTGATCTTGGTGCCCACCACCTGCATGGGCGCGACGCTCCCCATCCTTTCGCGCACCGCGAGCACCCACGGTAGCAACGTGCTGCCGCGGCTTTACGCCATCAACACCTTGGGCGGCGCGGCAGGCTCGCTGCTCTCTGCGTACGTCGTTCTGCCGTGGCTCGGTATCACCGGAACCATGCACGCTACCGCGCTGATCAACGTGCTGATCGGTCTGACGGCGATCGTGAGCGGTCGAAATACCGTTTTGCCGAAGGAGAGCGAGTCGGTCAACGTCGACGAGACGAAGCTCTCCGAAGGCAACAAGCGGTCGGAGGCACCGAGCGCGCGTCCGCTCGGCGCAGCGATGTTCCTGTTCGCGTTTGCGTCCGGCTACTTGGTATTCGCCACCGAGGTGGTGGAGACGCATCTGCTCTCGCTTCTCATTGGTAATAGCGCCTACGCCTTCGGCTTGATGCTCGCGGTGTTCCTCCTGTGTTTGGGCTTTGGCGCTGCGCGCGCGACCAAGCTGGTGCAACAGCGGGAAGGCTCGCCGGATGTGACCTCGGCGGGTTTGCCGCGCGGGTTGGGGCTCGCTGCCTTGCTGTTGGCGTTGACCATCCCGATGTGGGACCAACTTCCGCATCTCTTCACCGCCGCCGGCAAGCTCACCGACAGCTGGGCGCTGCGCGAGCTGTGCCGCGGCTTTGCTGCCTTCACCATCTTGGTGCTGCCCACCATCTTCATGGGCACGACCTTCCCTCTCTTGCTCTCGAGCGTGGCCAAGCGCAAGACGGTGGCCAACGATGTTGCGCGCCTCACCATCGCCAACACAGCCGGCACCATCCTCGGCTCGATCATCACCGGCTACGTGATCCTCCCGCTGCTCGGCTCGCAGCGCAGCCTGCAGCTCACCGCCGTCGTTTTTGCGGTGCTCGGCGCGGTCGCGCTGCTGGCTCCCGATTCGCTCGGAGGCTCGAGCAAGAACCCAGCGCCCAAGCGGCTGACGATGATCATCACCGGGGCGGCCATCGCCATCACGCTCTTCCTACCGCCGTGGAACCTCGCGCGCTTGACCAACGGCGCCAACGTCTACTTCGCCCATGGGCCGCCGCCCGACGAGATCCTGTTCGTGCGCGAAGACGTGCACGGCGGCGTGACCACGGTCACCAAGCGCGCCGATATCGTGACCATGTACACGAACGGCAAGTTCCAAGGGGACAACGGCCCGGAGATGGCTGCGCAAAGGCATTTTGCGCACTTCCCGGCGCTCTTCCTGAAGCAAGAGAAGCGCGCGCTGGTGATCGGCCTGGGCACCGGGGTCACGCTCGGTACCGTCGCCGCCTACCCCTTCGAGCAGATCGACGTCGCCGAGATCAGCCCCGCGATCGTCGAGGCCGCCGGGATGTTCTACGCCGGGCCTGCGCGCAACGGCCTGCAAGACAAGCGCGTGCGTTTGGCGATGAATGACGGCCGTAACGTGCTCTTGGTCGAACCCAACAAGTACGACCTGATCACCATCGAGCTCACCAGCGTGTGGTTCGCCGGCGCCTCAAACCTTTATTCGGTCGAGTTCTACGAGCTATGCAAGTCACGCCTGGCCGAGCACGGGGTGCTGCAACAGTGGGTGCAACTGCACCACATCCGTCCGCGTGAGCTCGCCACCATCGTGCGTACGCTGCGCAAGTCCTTCAAGCACGTGGCGCTGTTCGAGGGTGGCTCCCAAGGCATCCTCGTCGCTAGTGAATCCCCGCTCGAGGCCTCCTCGGCTCGCTTGGACCGGCTCGACCAAATCCCGGCCATCCACGAGACGATGGACCAGCGCAAGCTCGGGACGCTGCTCGACGAGCTGCTGCTCTCCGACGCCGAGTTGGACCGCTTCGTGAGCGAGATCGCCCGCGACAACGGCGGAGACATCCTCTCCACCGACGACAACTTGTTCCTCGAGTACGCGACGCCCAAAGGCAACGTGCTCAGCTACGAAGAGTCGCTCAAAAGCACGTTGGCGCTGCTCGAAAGCTACCGCACGCCCAACGTGCGTGAGCGTCACCTCATCCCCTAAGCGCCCGCTTAGTCGAGCTGCAGCGCGGTGCTTCGCTCGGCGCGTTTGAGCGTAACCGTACGTGACTGACCACGTTCGCTGAGGGCGACGGTTACTGGCTGCTCGGCGCTGCCACCGACCAAGACCAAGCGCAAGCTACGAGCGTTCGGCGAAGAGAGGCCGTCGCGGGTGGGCAATACGTCGCTTACCACTCGGCCCAAGGTATCGACGAAGATCGCCGTGGGGCATTGAGCTTTTGCGGCGCTGCATTCGAGCTTGAGCGTCAGGTCCTCGGCCGGCGCTTCGTAGCCGAGCGGCTGCCAGCTTTCGATCGCCTGCACCAGCTTGCTCACGCGACTGCGCGCTCGCAGGCTCTCCGCCTCGGCGAGGACCTGCGTCCGCTCGCCGCCTACCCGAGCACGGCAACGTAGTGATTGCACCAACACGGCGTCATCATGCGGGCGGAGCTCGTTCGCCGAACGCCAATGCGAGCAAGCCCGTGCATCGTCCCCGGCGGCCTCGAGCGCCCGCGCCACACGAAGCTGCGTCGCAAAGGAACTTGGGTCGAGCTCGCTCAGCTCTTCGAGTCGAAGCAACGACGCCTCGCGATGGCCCGACGCCAGCTCGGTCTCCGCTAAGAGTTCGTGTGCCTCGCTTGAACTCGGATCGAGTTCGACGAAGAGCAGAGCCGCCTCGCGAGCCGCGGCGAACTGACCGTGTGCGAGCCGAGAGCGGATCAACGCCCGATGCACCGAGCGCTTTTCGCTGCTCTTTTCGGCCTCGCGCTCGATCGCCTCGAGCTCCGCGTCCTTCACCATCCAGGCGTCGTTGCCGCTGCTGAAGCTGCGGCTCGAGAAGCCGGACACCATGCCGAAGGACACCGTTCCACCGAACTCCGGAGGCGTGAAGGAGATCGGGTAGGTTACCGTGACCTCGCCCGCCTCGGGGTCCGGAAAGCGCAGACTCGCAAACCTGCGCGCTACGCAGGCGCCCAACGACTTACTGTTGGCGGTGTTCGAAAGCACGGTCGCGGGGGTGGCTGTGCCGTCGGGCCGAATCATGAAGCGCACCGTCACGACGCCGTTGAGGTCGGGGCGCGCTCGAAGCTCATTTTCGTAACACATGCGAAAGGAGCCAAAATTTTGCCGAACGATACGCCGCACAATGTCCTTGGGCAGACCGCCCACGACCGACGCTCCAACGTCTCGGATCCGCGGCACAGGGCTCTTGTGATTACCGCCTAAACGGCCTGCCCCCGAGCCAACCCCAAGCGGATCCGCCCAGGGGTTAGCGCCTTCTGCGAGGGCGCCTACGCCGGCTCCCTGGCCCACGCCGTCGGGCTCGAGCCCACGCGTGCGCGGAATCCCAAAGGCCGAGAACATCGCGTCGTTCTCGAGCACCAACATCGAGGTGTAACGCGAGAGCACGAAGCTCTGCTGCGACAGCTCGCGGATCGCCTGCTGCTTTGCTTCGCCCTGCAGTTCGAGCGCGGCGATGCGCGCTTGAGCGAGCTGCCGCGCCACCATTCCCGACCGCGCACTCACTGGCGTAAGCGGCTCACTGAGCGCGAACTCGGCATCGCCCATACGCCCAACGATGCTGAGCAGCGCGCCCGGCTCAGCGCGGCCTTCGGTGAAGATCGCGAGCGATTCACCCAGCCGCACCGCTGTCGGTAGCGGCGCCGCAAGTTCAACGCCCGGCGGCAGTACCAGCTCGAGATCGTGCACGAGCGGCGCTCGCATGATCGCCACGAGCTCATCCGAGCCTTCTTCAAGCGCCGGCACCACGCTTCCCGAGCCGGCCTCGGCGATCGCTTGCAACATCGGCCGGTCGACGTTGTCTCCCAGCGGTACCAGGCGAAAGTCCGTCGTCGCTTGCAGCGCGCGCTCCACGCGAAGTCCGAGCGTCCGCGCAGAGAGCGCTCCCGCTGAAGGCACGCCATCGCCGATCATCACCACCCGCCGCGAGCTGCTTCGCTGCAAACGAGCCGCCGCCGTCTCGAGCGAAGCGGCGATATCGCTGGCCCCCTCCGGCTTACGTTGCGCGAGCCACGCGAGCGCACGGTCGACTTCGGCAGCGCCGCCTGCGGCCAGGCCCTGCGCTGGAAACGACTCACAGCGACTGTCACAAGCGAGCAGGACGAAGGACTCATCGCGATCGAGGCCGGCGAGCCAAAGCTTCGCCTGCTGCTGCACCTGAGCGAAGGATGCGGCCGTTTGACTGGCGCTTTTGTCGATCACCAGCGCCAGATCGCCCTGCACCGGTGGCGGCAAAGCGTCGCTCGCGTCGCTCGTCAGCGTGGCCCGGATCAGACCTGCGGCTCCGCTCACGCCTTCTTCGGCTCGCGGCTCGAGTAACTGCGTAAAGCCCGTCCGAGCTTGCTCATCGCCGCAAGCACCACCGCGCGCATAGTCCACCCGCAAGCTCTCACTCGGCGAGTTCACCGTCTGCTCGAGCAGCAGCGTCGTGCCGGCGGCGTCTTGCGAAAGCTGGGGACTCAGGCTCAGCGGCTTCACGTCGCAAGCGCCCTCCAGGCGAACGCGCAGCGACATCAGCCCGAGCGGCGTCGACTTGGAGAACGGGTATTCGTAGTGACCGCGGCCGTTCACCTCCGGCAACACCGAGTCGAAGGCCAGCCGCACCTTGCGCTTGCTACGCGCCGGGATCGGAAAGATCGAGAGCGAGATCAGCTGGCCGTTCTTCAGCTCGAGCAGCGCTGGATCACGCGGGCGTACGGTGTCATCGACGATGCCGGTGAAGATGGCTTTGGCCCGCTTTTTTTCGACCATTTCGGCGCGCACCGGCTCATCGCCCACCCAAAGCACGAGCTCCGATACGGTCGCGCCCTGCGGGATCGGAAAGGTCAACGTGCCCTCCAACGTCTGATCGGTGGTGTTCTCAAACACCTCCTCGACGACTGTGCGCGCGAGCCCGTGCTCGAGGTGCGCCTCGACCGAATGCGATGCCAAGCGCATGCCGTCGATCTCTGCGTTGGTGCCGGGCCGGCGCGCCTTCATCTGACCCAAACCGCGCGCGGATCCAGGTTGCGCAGCTTGCGCGTGATCCGGCACTGGGGAGGTTTGGTTTTGCGCAGACCAACGCAAGCCTGAAGCGCTGTAACGGACCTCCATTCGCTCCGGCTCGAGCAACGCCGTTTGCCCGCGTACGAGCTCGAGCACACGCTCACCTCGTTGCAACGTGACGTTGCCGCGTAGCACCGTCAAAGCAGCCGTTCGCTCGCGGCTCTCGAGCTTTAGCTCGAGAGCCTCCTCCGGCTCGAGTCGGATCACAGCACCAGCGAGCACGAGTTCGTGCGCTGCCTTCAAGCCGCCCGGCGAAACGATGTGCAGGCTGCCCTCGAGCAACTCCACCCGTTCATCGACCTGCAGCCGCGCGTGCGGCAGCGCGCTCAGCTGCAGACCGTCACCCTCGAGCACCAACGTCTGTGGCCCCGAATCGATCAAGCCCTCGGCGAGCGACTGGCCCGGGTGGACCCCCACGCACGTCTCGCCGCAGAGCGTTGCGCCCTCCCCGTCCACGCTCAGCACCTTGCGTTGCTCGTGCCCCTCCGTGCTCGACTCGAGCTCACACCCGAACAGGCCGAGACCGAGCGCCATGCCATAGAGCCGCCGCAATCGCATTCAGGAACCCTCGCACAAGAGGCCATGCACGACCGGGCGGTCACGCCTGGGCCAAGACACCACTCCCGACGGGAAGTTCCGCGCAAGTCGCAGCCTCCCCTTCAGTGCGACCGAACAATCCGCGCCTCGGCGCTCATACGCATCACCGAAACAGCTGCAATCAGGACGCCGGCCAAAGTGAGCGGCTGGGCTGCCTCCAGCATACCAATCAGCGCTATCGCCTCCGAAGGCGCGCCCTGGATATGCAAGTAGACCGCCCAAAGATTGAAGCCGCTAGCGAACAGCGCGAGGCCGAGCAAGAGCGAAGGTACCGCGCGCAGGAAGTTCACCCGCGCCTCACTCGGGGCCAGCACCGCTCGCGCAGCGGCGGCCAACATACCGAGCCCGACCACCGAAACCAGCAACATCCCAAAACCACCCGCCGTAAACCAATTGAGCATCGTGACCTCCTGCCACCGCTAGAGCAGCAGCCGTGCCAGCCGCAGCAAGGTCGCGCGCCGCAGGAAAGCCGCACAAAAGCAAAGAAGGTGTCCGACTAAACGGACACCTTCTTCGGACACCGTCCGCTCGAGCGGACTACTTATTTTGCGTCGAGCCGGTGGCCGGCTCACCCTTCTTGGCCGCGTCACCGGCGTCTCCCGGCGAATCACCAATCGGCGCGGTGACTACCTCGGCCTCGTCGAGCTTGCGCGGGACCGGCTTGAACATCTTGACCTCGTTGCCGGTAGCGATGAACGCCGTCCCGACCGGCGGAGCGACCTTGGGCGGGTTGCGCAGCCGCTCGAGCTCTTCAGCCGAGAGCACCGTCAGCACAGTACCGCCGTCGAGCGCGTTGGTCGGGCCGAACGGACGGCCGTTGATCTCCATCACGTGGAACTCGGTGCGGCGGTTCTCCTGCCGTCCTTCCGCGAGCTCATTCGGCCCAATCGGGCTGCGCTCACCGTACCCGGCGGCGACCAGGCGAATGTTGTCGACGCCGCGTTCTACGAGCCAATGACACACGGCGAGAGATCGCTTGGCCGAGAGCTCCTGGTTGTACTCATCGTCGGCGCGACTATCCGTGTGCCCTTCAACGCGCAGACGCGTGACGTCAGGCCGCTCTTGCAGGAACTTGAGCAGCTGCTCCAGCGTCTTTTGGCTCTCCGGGCGAATCGTCGCGCGGGCCGTATCGAAGACGATCTTGCCCTCGATGTAGACCTTGGTGTCCTGGGAGACGTTGAACTTTGCGTTTGGATCGAACCAACCGGGGATCGGGCGCCGCAAGTCGGCGTTGGGCACCGGGTTGGGCGGAAGATTGTGATCGGCGCAGGCCGCAGCAGAGAGCGTGACTGCGAGCGTCGCCGCAAGCGGGGTCGACCCAGTCTTCTTAGGAAAGTCCATCGGTGCCCCGATCGTGTCTGAAGGATGGGGGGCGCTGCAAGTTCTCGTGCGGATTTTTTTCGAGCCTTCTTGCAGACCCGAGCGAAGTCCGCAAACATCCGGCGATGCTCGTTGTTTTCGAGGCTCATTTGGTCCCTGGCTCGGCCGCTGATGATCTGCTCTCCGCCGAGGCAAAGCGTGAAACGAATGCTCAGGTCATGACCGCGGCGGAGGCCAAGCAGGTAGGCTTCGGCGGCCTGCCCGATCTTGGCCCGGATGTGCGGCTAATCGCGGTCAATGCCCGGGATAAAGGCTGGATTCAGAACATTCTGGAGGCCAGCCCGGTGGTCGCTCGCTTCAACGTTCATCACGTGGATTGACGAGGCTTTTCCCAGCGGTTGGGCCGTTCGCAGCGCCAAAGCCGTGCTAGGCACAAGCGATGAACGGCCCGATCGAAGCCAAGCTGGACGCGCTCGTCCGCTACCTCGCCGATCTTTCGAGTGTGCTGGTCTGCTTCTCCGGCGGTGTAGACAGCGCCTTTCTCCTGGCCGCATGTCAGCGGGCCCCGGGCTTGCGCGCCATTGGGATGACCGCAGTTTCACCCAGTTTGCACCCGGCTGAGCTCGAGGCGGCCAGCGCCTTTGCGGCCTCCATCGCCGCCGATCATCGCGTCGTCGAGTCGCAGGAGATCGAGGTGGAGGGCTATCAAGCCAACGGCACCGATCGCTGCTTCTACTGCAAGACCGAGCTTTACGAGATCGCCCAGGTCAAGCGCGCCGAGTGGAACGTCGAGCACATCCTCAACGGCACCAACATCGATGATCTGGGGGATTATCGGCCTGGCCTCGAGGCGGCGAAACAAAAGGGCGTAAAGAGCCCGCTGGTCGAGCTTGGCTTCAACAAGGCGGAGGTGCGTGAAGGCGCGAAGCTGCTCGGCCTCGAGCTGTGGGACAAGCCTGCCGCCGCGTGTCTATCGAGCCGGATCGCCTTCGGTACGCGCGTTACCCGCGAGCGGCTCGCACGCGTTGCTGCTCTCGAGAGCACCTTGGCCGAACTCGGCTTTCGTGGGCATCGCGTGCGGTATCACCCTGCTGGGCCCAACGGGGATCAAGCCTTGGCGCGCATCGAGCTTCCTGCCGCGGATCTCGCGCGCGCCTTCACGCCAGAGGTGCGCGAGGCCATCCTCAGCGCCGCCAACAAGGCCGATTTTTTATACGTGACCGTGGATCTGGCCGGCTACCGCATGGGCAGTCACAACGCCGCCATCAGCCACAAGCGCTCACTCAACGTCGTGCAGTGACGTGTGCGAGCTAGCGACTGCCCAGCGGTCTGCTAAGCAGCAGCGTGCCTGAAGGACACACGATTCACCGGCTCGCACGCGACCTCAACGGCGACCTCGCTGGAGCCGTATTGCGCGTGTCGTCACCTCAAGGTCGCGTCCCCACCGAGACGGTGGATGGCGCTCGCTTCGAGCGCGCGGAGGCCGTCGGCAAGCACCTCTTCCTGCATTTCCCCGACGCCTGTTTGCACGTGCATCTCGGGCTCTTCGGGCGCTTCCGCCGACGAAAGCTGAACGGCGCGCCGCCGCGAGACACGATTCGGCTGCGGCTCGAGGGGCCGCGTTACGCGTGGGAGCTCAGCGGAGCCACCGCCAGCGATTGGGTGGACGAGCAGGACATCAGCGCGCTGCTCGAGCGAATCGGGCCCGACCCACTGTCTCCGCGGGCCAAGCCCAAGCTCGCCTGGGAGAGGATTCACCGCTCCAAACGCCCTCTAGCGGCGCTGCTGCTGGATCAACGCGTGCTCTCCGGCGTCGGCAATGTCTACCGCGCGGAGATTCTGCATCTGCTGAGCCTCCACCCGGAGCTCCCCGGAAGCGAGCTACCCCGAGCCACCTTTCAGAAGCTTTGGCGGCTCACCAAGAAGCTGCTGGCCCGCGGCGTCGAGGAAAAGACCATCCGCACGGTGGATAAGCCAAGCAATCGCACGAAGCGCGAGGCGCTATACGTCTACGGTCGAAACAGCTGTCGCAGCTGCCAAGGCCGAGTCGTACGCGTCACGCTCGGCCAACGCGATCTGCACTATTGCCCAACGTGTCAACCGCGCACGAGCCGATGAAAGCCGTGTGCGCGGGGTTTGCGCACGCTCAGGTTGCTACGCGGTTGCCTTGAAGATCCGGACGCGCGCTCCACAGCGCGTCACTCATGAACGGCCGGCGCGTCTCCCCGGTAACCACCATCAAGAGCTTGGTGATCTTGAGGTTGTCTGCGTCGGTCACCAACAGAATCAGAAGCTCGCGGATGAAGTTGCTGTTGAGCGTAATGTCGTTGTCGGTTCCCACGCCGAGCTCCACGCCCTTCTTCTCCCACCACGTAAACGGGTGAGCTTTGTAGGTCGCCAGGCTCTGCGTCAGCTTCACGTTCGAGGTGGGCAAGCTCACGAGGGAGACGTTCTTGTTGATCATGCGATTGAGCACGTCATGCTGGTAGTGCTCGACCTCACGCGCGGCGTGGAACTTCACGGTGATGAAGTTGCGGATCTCGTCGGCCGTGAGCGCTTCACCGCGCACCAACTTGTCGAGCAGGTCACGCCGGTCACGCCAATCCATATCGTCGATCTCGCGGAACTCAGGGCTCTCCTTGGGAACAGGCTGACGCTTGGTGTTGAGCGCCATCACGCGCTCGAACACCATATGGAAGTAGTAATTGGGGTTCACGCCCAAACTCACGCCGTGTTCCAACGTGTCGATGTGCCAAATGTTCATCGCATTATCGACAGCCTGGACGCCGCGACGCAGGCAGGACCAGGTCTCGCCGTGATGCGAGCGGATATGGAAGCCGCGGCTCGCTAACTTGCGCATGCCTGGGCGCATCTCTTCAAAGTGCGCCTTGCGATAGTGATGTCGCTCGTCGCCGACGGTATCGACGTCGGTCATCTTGTCGCGCAAGAAGGGGTACTTTGCAATCAACGCCAAGATCTCTTCAGCGTGATGCATGAACGAGGCGCCCTTGTTTTCGTAGCGCTCAGCGTCGAAGAAGTCGGACTCTTTGCGAAAGCTCGGAGAGAGCACATAGTCGAAGTCGGCGTGCTCGCGACGAAAGGACTCGAAGCCTTCATACAGCCCGAGCACGACGTCCTCCGGCTCCACCTCGGGGCCGGGCAACGCGTCCGCGGCGCTCTTGGTCGCGCGGGAGAAGGTGAACTTCAACCGCACCCGGCCGATGTTGTAATTGTGATAGAGGCGATGGGCCATGTGATAGGCGGCATCGCAGTGCGCTTGCTTATCCACCAATACGAGCTTGGCTAGGGTCAGCACCTGCAAGTAGCGCGAGAAGCCCATGCCGTCCTGCAGGCGCAACAGGCGATCCACGTCGGCCTCGTTGTTGATGGGCAGCGCCTCTTCTCCGTACGCCTCGCGGATCTTGGCTTCATAGACCGCTCGACTTGGCCCTTCCAGGAGCGCCTGCAGCCGCGGGTAGACGAAGTCCGCCGCGAGCGAGCCGGTTAGATGGATATGCTCCTCACGAAAGCGCAACGGAAACGCGCGAAAGATCCCACCGAGCGTCTGCGCGACTTCATGCGCCAACAGGCTGCGAATGTCCGAGGGATCACGGTGGTAGCTATAGACGAGCTCTTGAAACTCACGCAGCGAAGCGGCCACCTCCGGGCGCTCCTCGACCAACATCGAGCGCAGGGCTAGATCCAGCGTATTGGCCAGCGTTACGCCGTTGGTTTCGCTGATGAGCTTGAGCAGTACATGTCCGAGAGGCGATGCGTACGGATCGGGAAACACAAGCCACCTTACCAGCCTGCGTCGCGACCTGCTCGAAGAGCTGCGTTGGGCTAGGTTCCCTCGGCGGGAAGCAGCAAGCCTGCGATGTCACGTTGAAAGCTGATACGCGTCCCAGCGCGCAGCCAGAGCGGCTGGCTCTCCACGTTGAAGGTCAGGTTGGCGTTGGGTTCGTGCACGTAGATTGCGCCTCCGTGATTCACCACGGCGACTTTGTTGGGCGGGACTTGCCACTGTTGTTGGTGAGCGGGGACACAGAACGGCTCAGCACGCGGATGCCAGAACATGATGCAACCTCCGCGCGTAGCGTAACGTGACAGTGCCGCAATCGCAGCCGCTCCGTTATCTGCGCTAATGCGGCAGAGACCCCCCTGCTGGGAGAGCGAGCTGGTAGGGTGCACGGCATGGTATCGAGACGCGCTTGGATCATCGGAGCGACGCTCGGAGTTGCTGGAGCGGGCTCTGCGTTTGGCGTGTACAAACTCACGCGTAAAACCCCCGAATCGGTCTTGGTCGAGAGCCGCGAGCTGCGTCAAACCGTGGTGAGCAGCGGTCAAGTGATGCCGCCGGCGGAGGTCAGCCTGGAGAGCCTGATCACCAGCAACATCGTCGAGATCGCCAAACGAGAGGGCGATGAGGTCAAGGCAGGAGAGCTGCTCTTGCGCCTCGATGACCGTGAGCTCAACGCTGCGATCGCCCAGGCGGAGGCGGCGGTGGAGCAGGCCAAAGCTGGTAAGAGCAGCATCAAGGCGACCACCCTGCCGCAGACCTTGGAGACGCTCAGCCAAATCCGAGCCAATCTCGGGCAGGCGCGCGCTGAGCTCGTGCGCAACAAGAAGCTGTTCGAGGCGGGAGTGATCACCAAGAGCGCGCTCGAGTCGGCAGACAACGCCGTGCGCATCTACGAGAGCCAAGAGAAGGCCGCCGATCTCCAAGTTCGCTCAGCTTCGCCTTCGGGCTCGAGCAGCCTCACCGCCTCAGCGGCGATCGCCGTGGCAGAAGCACAGCTGGCGGCAGCCAAAGTGACGCGCGAGCGCACTCGCATCCTGGCTCCGATGGACGGCGTGATCACCTCACGCTTCGTCGAGCTCGGGGAGACGGTGCGCCCCGGGCTTGCGCTGCTGGTGCTTACCGCGCGAGGGCGTACCCGCATCCTGCTCGAGCCCGACGAGCGCAACCTGGCCCTGCTCGCAAAAGGGCAACGCGCGGTGGTCTCCGCCGAGGCCTTCCCCAGTGAGTCGTTCGAGGCGACGCTCGGCTACATCGCGCCCGCGGTGAACGGCGAACGCGGGACGATCGAAGTGCGGCTCGACGTGACCGACCCGCCAGCCTACCTGCGACCCAACATGACGGTCTCGGTCGAGCTGCAGATCCAATCGCGGCAGAACGCCCTTTCTTTGCCGCTGTCGGCGGTGCAAGACATCAAGAGTACGCCGTGGGTGGGCGTGCTCGACGCACGCGGCAAAGCAACTCGCCGCGAGATTCGACTGGGCCTGCGTGGTGACGAGCGGGCAGAGATCCTCGAGGGGCTCGAAGCCGGAGAGCGCGTCGTCTACGACCCCGCGGCGGCCACCGTACAGGCTGGGCGCTGATATGCCGTTAGCCTGGTTTATCGCTTTACGCTTCATGTGGGAGCAGCGCTCGCAGAACCTGCTCATGGCCTCGGGCGTCGGCGTCGGCGTCGGCGTACTGGTGTTCATCTCGGCGTTGATCGGAGGGCTGCAGATATCGTTGATTGAGCGCACGACCGGCTCACAAGCCCACGTGGTGGTTACGCCTGTTGAGCAGGAAGGCCGCCCACTGCTGAGCGATACCGACACAACCACCCATATCCGCCGGGTCGAGCGCCCGGTACAGCGCATTCAGAGCATCGCCGATTGGCGCAAACTCGATCGCAACCTCAGCTCGGTAAGCGGCGTCGTTGCCTCCGCCCCGATCGCCAGCGGCCCCGCGTTGGCCGTACGCGGTGCGACAGAACAAGCGGTGCTCGTGCTCGGAGCCGACGCGGATCGGCTCGAGACGGTGATACCTATCAACAAGAACCTCAAGCAGGGTAACTACACGACGAACGGCACCGACGTCGTACTCGGTATCGATCTAGCGAAGGACCTCGGCGTGGGTATCGGGGACCGCGTACGCCTGCGCACCGCTCGCGGGGAAGGGCAGATCTTCATCGTGCGCGGCCTGGTCGACATGGGCAATCAGGGTCTGAATAAGACCTGGGCGCTGATGAGCCTGCGGAATGCGCAAACCATGCTCGGCTTGGGGGGAGCGGTGACTTCCATCTTGGTGCGCGTGAAAGACATCTATGAAGCTGACGTCGCCGCCGAACGCATCGCTAAACTCACAGGGCTGACGGCGCGCAGTTGGATGCAGAGCAACGCTCAGCTGCTCACTGCGCTCAAGTCGCAGACGGCCTCGACCACGATGATTCGCTTCTTCGTCATTGTCAGCGTCGCGATCGGCATTGCCAGCGTGCTGGTGGTATCGGTGATTCAACGCTCCAAAGAGATCGGCATCCTGCGTGCGATGGGCACGTCGCGCGGCGGCATTCTGCGAATGTTCCTGATCCAAGGTGCCCTGGTCGGAGTGCTGGGCAGCGTGCTCGGCTGCGCGATGGGCGCTGGCCTCACCTTCCTCTTCCGTATCGCGGTCTCCAACGCCGACGGCACGCCCTTGTTCCCGTTTGCGCTCACGCCCAGCCTCTTTCTCGCCTCGTCGGGCATTGCGGTATTGGCAGGCGTAGTAGCCGCCATCATCCCAGCTCGCCGCGCGGCCCGGCTCGACCCAGCAGAGGCGATTCGTTATGGCTGACCAGCAGGCCGCAACCTCGCCCCCTACCGAGGTCGTGCTCGAAATGCACGGCATCACCAAGGACTTCGGCAAGGGCGCCGTGATCACTCGTGTGCTGCACGGTATTGATCTGACCGTGAGGGCTGGAGAGCTCGTAGCCATCATCGGCCCTTCCGGCAGCGGCAAGAGCACCCTGCTCAATATCCTCGGTCTGCTGATGCCGGCGACCTCGGGCTCGCTCAAAGTAAGCGGTGAAGATGTCGCGAGTAAGCAGGACGCTGAGCTCACCCGTTTCCGCGGCAAGCACATCGGCTTCGTCTTTCAATTCCACCATTTGATCTCAGGCCTCACCGCCGCCGAGAACCTGATGGTGCCGCTGATCATCGCCAAAGGGCGCGCAACAGCGGATATGCGGGAGCGAGCGCGCGCCTCGCTCGAGGAGGTCGGGCTGGCCAGCAAGCTCGACTCGCGCCCTGGTCAAATGTCAGGCGGAGAACAACAACGCGTGGCCGTTGCGCGCGCGCTGATCGGCCACCCACCGCTGCTGCTCGCCGACGAGCCGACGGGTAACTTGGATACCGAGAACTCGGAGAAGATCTTCGAGCTGATGCGACGCTACAATCGCGAGCGAAAAACGGCGGTCATCATCGTCACCCACGACCCGAGGATCGCCCAGCGCTGCGACCGTATCGTTGAAGTCGTAGACGGGCTCATCCGCTCGGACAAGCCGGTTCCAGCGGCGGCGCTGCCCAGCGAGGCCGTTAGATAAAACCAAACCTACAAGCTGGCTTGCGGGGACGCAAACACCTTTAAAGTCGTTCCAAAGCATGCTCTCTTCCGGGCATGACCAAGCAGATCCTCGAGCACGTCTACGACAAGGAAGCCTCCATCGGGGACAGCGTCTACTTGACCCAACCCATCGGGAACGGGGACGTCAAGGATTACACCTGGAAAGACGTCGTAGGCGAGTCTCGGCGCATGGCGGCCCACCTGCAAGGGATGGGCTTCGAGCCCGGGGATCGCATCGCCATCCTGTCGAAGAACTGCGCGCACTTCTTCATGGCCGAGCTGGCGATCTGGATGGCGGGCTTTACCACGGTAGCCATCTTCCCCACCGAGGGCCCCGACACCATCAACTACGTACTCACGCACAGTGACGCCAAAGCGCTCTTCGTCGGCAAGCTGGACACCTGGAAAGAGCAGGAGACGGGCGTCCCCAGTGAAGTAAAGCGCATCGCCTTCCCGCTCGCCCCCAAGAACGACTTTGCGAAGTGGGACGACATCGTCAAAGAAAGCGCGCCGCTCGAGGGTCGCGTCAAGCGCAAGGGTGAAGACCTCGCGATGATCATTTACACCTCCGGATCGACAGGCCGACCGAAGGGCGTAATGCACAATTTTGACCGCATCTCCTATGCGGCGGAAGGCTTCGTCAAAGCGATCAAGATCACCAATGAAGATCGCGTCCTGTCCTACTTGCCGTTGGCGCACGTGTTTGAACGGGCGGCTGTGCAATGCACCACCCTCGTCGGTGGTGGGCGCGTCTTCTTCGCCGAGTCACTCGAGACGTTCGTCAAAGACATCCAGCGCGCTCAGCCGACCGTGTTCATCTCGGTACCGCGCTTGTGGCTGAAGTTCCAACAAGGCGTCTTCAAGAAGATGCCCCCCAAGAAGCTCGATCTGTACCTGAAGATCCCCATCTTCAATAAGATCGTCGCCAAGAAGGTCCTCACCGGTCTCGGCCTGCAACATGTCCGCCTGGCCGCTAGCGGCTCGGCGCCGATCCCGGCTGAGCTGATTGCCTGGTACCGCAAGGTCGGACTCAACTTGCTCGAGGGCTACGCCATGAGCGAGGACTTTGCCTACTCGCATTTGTCGACTCCCGAGCACGCACAGCCTGGCTACGTTGGTATCCCGCTGCCCGGGGTCGATTGCAAACTATCCCCCGAGGGAGAGATCCTCATCAAGTCCCCGGCTCGCCTGGTTGGTTACTTCAAGCAACCCGAGCTTGACGCTGAGATCTTCACCGAGGACGGCTTCTTCCGCACCGGGGACAAAGGGGAGCGCACCTCTGACGGCATGCTCAAGCTGACGGGCCGCGTGAAAGAGCTGTTCAAGACGGCGAAGGGCAAGTACGTAGCGCCTGCCCCGATCGAGAACATGCTCAATGAGCACCCGCTGGTCGAGATGTCCTGTGTCTCTGGCGTGGGTCAGCCCGCCGCCTATGCGCTATTGGTGTTAGCGGAGGACATCCGCCCCAAGCTCAAGGACCCGGAAACCCGCAGCACGGTCGAGCGCGAGCTTGCGCCATTGCTCGAGCAGATCAACGCCAGGGTGTCCGGCTACGAACAGCTGCAGATGCTGGTCATCGCAGACACTCCCTGGTCGATCGAGAACGGGATGCTCACCCCTACCATGAAGATCAAGCGGTCCAAGATTGAAGACCAGGTGAAAGACAAGCTCGAGAGCTGGTACGGAAGCAAGGGCCCGGTGGTTTGGGGCTAAGCCCGAGAAGTAGCGCGGTGAGCCCGATTCCGCCGAAGGCGGATGCAGCAAACATAATGACTCGTGCCCTCTTCGAGAAAATCGGCCGAAGGCCCCGTTGACCTTCGACGTTGGCACGAGTCATTCCGCCGAAGGCGGATGCAGCAAACAAAATGACTCGTGCCGTCTTCGAGAAAAACGGCCGAAGGCCCCTTTGGTCCTTTGGGTTGGCACGAGTCATTCGCAACACGGCATCCAAGCGGATGGAGAGCCGCCCGTTCTTACATTGAACTATCACCGCAGTCTTGGGAGCCGGCTTTGCACACGGCGGCCTCGCGGTCCCGAGCCGCGCGCTCTTTCTACTGAGCTATCCCAAGGTGACCGGAGACGCGTTTGGCAGCAACGCCAAGCGCGTCCCGGGAAAGGGTCAATGATCCTCTGGGTCCAACGCGAGCAGGGCAAAGCCATGCTTGTCGCGGAGGATCCAGGCGTTTAGTTGCGCCTCGCTGGAGCTCGGCTTGCCCGAGAAATAGCCAAGCTTGCGCAAGGCCCTCGCGAGCTTCGGACTAGAGATGGTGACACCGTGCAGGAGCTCCGGCGTTGGCCGGAACGGGACGGCAGTGCGTTCACTGCGCGGACCGGTCCACCCCTCGACGGAAGCACCATGAACCTCACAAGCTCGCTTTACACGAGCGCGTGAGCAGTCCACCTCTCCACGTAACACCTGCCACGGTAGCGGCAGGTCGGAAAATACTGCTGTATCCGGATGGACGGTTCCACCCGAGAGGCGGTGCCAAGCGGCCACGTCTTCGGCCATGAGCCGCATCACTTTACCGGGCAACATCCTGTCGAGTAGGCCCTCCATTCCGAGCCCGTGCAGCAATGCTATCCAGCTCTCGCGAGCCTTGTTCCATGCTCCCGCCGACTCGTTCCACGTCGATGAGTCATTGCCACGGGCCACGATCATCGTCCGCTTGTCGATGCGGCTCTTCTCCCAAACCTCCTCGAGTAGGTCCGCGCTGCAAGCCATGACCTCAAACGAGGTGGCGAGCAGCTGACCCCGCTCATTCTCCGTTAGCTGACGGAGAATCCGCGTCTCGGGCAGGGCGTGGGCGATTGCGTAGTAGTTGGGTGAACCACGCAGACAATGAGCGAGCAGCACCTCCGCTACCTCGTCGTACGGACGCACTTGGGAACCGCAGGTAAACTCGGAACGCAAGCTCATCCGTGAGGCGTAATAGGCAATGAAGCAGGCGCTATCCAGGTCACGAGCGAACTCTTCGCGCGTGAGCCGGGTCGCCAAGCTCGACTTGGAGATGCGAACCAGATCGAAACGCCGATCCGCGCGCACCATCCGGACGATCTTCTGCTCCAGCCGCGCGAGTAGCCGGAAGCGCTTGTTGTACCAGCGATGGCCCTTCATCAAGCCCAGCGAATAGCGCGCACGTTTGTCCAGCTTGCACCGGTCGCCGAAGGTTCGATGAATGAGGAGGCCCGTCTGCCGAACGAAGTCCTCGAGCCGCTGCGGGTCCCGACATTCTACCGCCGAGAGCACCGGAATTTGGCTCGCACCTTCCACATCGGCAAAGAGCGATCGGGCCAGGTCGACCTGCGGCGCTGCCGCGACCTGCGCGTGAAAGAAGCTCGTGGCCATGGACGAGTACGCTTGGTAGCTGCGCGCGTACGAACCTCGCGCAGCCCGCGACACGACCTTCAATGACGTAGCGTCAAGCCGCGAACCAATCGCCCGCAGGACGCACTCCGCTACATCTTCCGGTCGCGAGCGACCTTGCAAATGAGCAAACAACTCTGAAATAGCGTCCATACGAGCCTCCTTCCGCAACGAGCGACGCGGAGCCCCGTATGGACCTGACAAGCGCTTAGCTACGGTAGTGCGCAGAAGTCGCCACCGCTCGCGCCGGCGGCCGGCAGCGGAACTGGCACGGTGGTCTCGTCAATCGAAAGCAGATAGTGCACCAGCGCGTCCCGCTGCTCACTTGCATTGGCGCCTGAGAGGAAGCCTGCGTCGGCCAAGGCAGCACGATGGGTGGCGAAGGTTGCCTTCAGCAGCTCCTCCAGCGTGCGTGCATTGCCAGCGTGGAAGTAGGGAGCCCCGACCTGCGCCCCTAGCAAGCTGGGCACGTTGAAGCCTTTGCCCACGGTCTCGTTGCCGAGGGCCGTCGTAAGCATGTCCTGGCGCACTTCGATCGCATTGACGCTGCTCGGCGAGACCCCAAACGTCCCCACTGGACGCAAGGCGCACTGCATGACATCCCCGAGCCCCGAGCCTGAGCGCATGACCTGATTGCCGGCCGGTGCGGGCAAGAGCCCCTCGGGGAAGCCGGCCGCGATCAGCGCCGCTCCATTCCAAGCTGCAGTCTTGAGCGATTCGTTCGTTGCGGAAGACGGAGTGTAGAAAAGCGTCGAGAGCGTCCACTTCGCTCCGCCGTGGCAGCCTGCACAACCGCCACTCGCAACAAACAGCTCTTCACCCGCCTGAATCTTGACGGGGTCCAGGTTGCTCGGGGCCCGAGGCGACCGCACCTCCTTTACGTACTGCTCTATTTGCGCCCAAGTCTGAAGCAGGCTCTGTTGCTCCATCGCGAGCCTGGCCGAGCCATTGAGCCCACCCGCGCCAAACGAGGGGAAGAGCATAATGTTGGTTAGGTCCACCCGGTCGGAGTTCACAGGTGGGTTACTCAGCGTGTGGACGATGGCCCCTACCCCACCGTCAAGCCCGCGCAATACGCCCTCAAAGTCGGCCATCTCATCGGCGACCGCTGTCCAGTTGAAGATCCGTTGGTCACTCGGGTCACTCGAAGAATAACTGCCATCCAAGCTAGTGGACTGACGAGGGCCGCGACCAAAGTACCAAGTAACATTATCGCTTAGCCCCTCGAAGTGACAGGAGGCACAGGCCCCCCACCCTTGACCATTCAGGCTGAAGCGGCCAAGCCCAGACTCGAACGCGCGACGCCCAGCCATGATCGCGACTTCGGCCTCGGAGGTTGCAGGGAGCGTGGAGGGATAAACCTTCGGGTCCCCCGCTGAGGCTCCGGCGATATCCTCGAGCCCCGGTGCGACGGCGAGCACCGTTAGATTGCGCGAGAACTGGTTTGCTACATAGGCAAACGGATGGGCATGCGCCGTAGCGAGCCCGATCGGCGATTCGCCGCGCGCGGCCTGCGGAAGCGCGTCCGAGGATAGATCGAGGAAGGGCCGCGTCGCACCGAACCCGACCTGGGTCAGCTGACCGCTTTGGTCGAAGCCGGCGCCGAACACAGCATCGACTCCGCCTGCGGGAATGAGCCCGACCCCCTCCTCGGTAAACGCGAGATCGTTTGCTAGGAGCGGCATCCGTCGCGACGCATCATCGGCGAATAACTGGGTATCGTAGAAGGACACCATCTCGCCATCGAGCATGATCGGGCTCGAATCGAGCTCCAACGTGGTAGCCAAGTCCACCACGCTGAGCGCTGGGTGCGTCATCTGCTTGGGGTTAGTCGGGCCTTTGGGAGAGGCGCAGATGCTCGTTACATAAGCCCGGTTCTGATGAACCGTGACCGACTGCAATTGATTGGGGAAACAGCCTGTTCCGGCGGCTCCGGCAAATCCTACGTCCAGCTTGGAGCGCAGCAAGATCGGCTCGGGCGCAAGCGTCGCGACCTCGACGCGATAAAGAACAGCAGCCCAGTTGCTGTCGACGTTGGAGCCATCACTCGCCTCGGGCGCCGTCCGTTGTGCGAAGAACTCGGTCACCAGCAGCGTCTCATCGCTGTCGTCGCCATCTCCGTCGTTGGTCATCGCCAGCGACCGCGGATGCGCCAGCGCCGGTCGAGCATTGGCCTCCCCCACGGTAGGACCCAATAGCCCCGTGCCAGCCAGTGGCCCATTGAGATCGATGGTCGAAGCGACCTGCAGCGTCTCTGTATCGACCACCGACACGGTGCCGTCGACCCAGTTGGCCACGAAGAGCTGCGTATTGTTGGGCGATAGCACGAGCCCGGTTGGCTCGGAGCCCACGGCAACTTCGCCCACCACCATAGGCACCGAGTCGAGCCCGTCGATCGCAATCACCTTTTGCTCACTGCGGGCGATGACATAGGCGCGACTGCCGCAGCCATCGATCACGACCTGCCATGGCTCGCCGCCGACCGAAAGCTCGGCCCGCGGCGTGAGTTCTGGCTGAAGCCCTTGATAATCAGCGGCGAACACCGTGATGGTGCCCACGTCGCGATTGGCCACGACCACCGTCAGGTCATCGGCACTCACGGCGACAGCGCCTCCTTTGAGCGGCCCGGAGGAGGTCGTACCGCATAGCGGTGCTCCGCCACCCATACCTCCTTCTCCGCCGCCGCCAACCTCGCTGCCACCGCCGCCACCCTGCCCAGCCTCCCCACCGACGGCGCCTTGCCCGCCGCTCCCGGCTTCGCCACCTCCGCCAACGCTGCTTCCGCCAGCACCGGCTTGCCCGCCACCAGGGCCCTGCGAATCCCCGCAGGCCATCAATACCGTCGTAAGCGCTACAGCCACGACCAAACGCTCGTGCATCGTACCCATGCAGTACCTCCCGTGGAGAGCTCCACTTGGCGGCCGCAAAGCATGAAGGAGGCCATTCACTCGCAGGACTTAAACGCTAATTTCAACCAACACGCCGGGCTCGGGGCGAGCTTCATGCTCTCGAATTGCGCGCAAACTGCGCGCGACCTGCGCTAGCTGAGCGCGAAGTTGCGCGTTGCTCTGCAGCGGCAGCCAGCTGCGACGCTCGTCCACGGTTGCGCAACTTGCGCGCAAGGCCAAACCTCAGTTTGCGCAATTAGCGACACGCGTGCGCATTGGCCAGCAGACAATGCGGTAATTCTACGATGCATTCGCGGAGAAGGCCTTGGCACCGAGCTTGCGAAGGGACTCATCGCTGCCCGAGCAGCACGAAGAGGAACATCCCATGAACATCCGCATCATCGCCGCTATCATCGTTACCGCTCTCACTGCTGGTTGCTCCGCCTCACAAGCAACGTTGACCAAGACAGCGGAGTGGAAAGCTCGTGAAGGTCGCGAAGTGCAAGTTCTGCTCGACGCGAAGCCGGCCACGCCTTTTCGCGTAGTCGCCGAGCTCTCGGCCGATACCCTCGAGAGCCCGCGCAGCATCGCACTCATGCGTGAGGAGGCTGCGCGCCAAGGGCTCGACGGTATCTACTGGATTGAGTGCGCAGACCGGCGCGGGGTTTGTCGCGCCAAGGGCTTCGTCTACTCGGCGTTCGACACGGCCTCGGCGAGCGAATCAAACTCTCTCCGCTGAGCCGGCGCTACTTTGAAAACGGGGAGTTTGACGGTGAACGTCGAGCCCTCGCCTTCCGCAGAGACGACTGAGATGTCGCCGCCGTGCGCAGTGACCGCTCGCTTGACGACCGCCAATCCGAGACCCGTTCCTGGAATGGTCCCGACGTTGGTACCGCGATGAAAGCTCTCGAATAGTCGCGCCTGGTCTACCTGCCCAATACCGATCCCGCGGTCCCGAACGACGAGCACCAAGTCGCTGCCGGCCGCCCGCGCGCTGACGTCCACCGGCCCACCCGCTGGCGAGTATTTTACTGCATTGGAAAGCAGATTGGTCACGATATGCACTGCCAACTTCTCATCGATAGCCGCTTCAGGAAAGCTCTCCGGCATGGTGAGCCTGAACTCGTGGCGCATCGAGGTGGACGAGATGGCATCAACCGCCTCGCGCAGGAACCGGCCAATGTCGAGCGGGCCAGGCGAGCACTCGAGTCTTCCGGCGTCGCTGCGCCCAATCACCAATACGGCATCGAGCAACTCTCGCATCGTGCCAACGGCGGTCTTTACCCGCCCATAGTGGTCACTGCGCTTGGCCGGTGGCCAACGCTCACCGTACGCCTCGAGCAGCTCGGTCGACGAGAGAATCACCGAAAGCGGGGTGCGAAACTCATGCGAGGTCATCGTAACGAATCGCCCTTTGAGTTCCGAAAGCTCGGTTTCACGATCTCGTTCTCGCAAGAGAGCGTCATTGGCAGCGGCAAGCTTCTTGGCCGTCTCACGCTCGGTACGAGCCGTCCTTCTGAGGCGCAGAATGATGTCTGCCGCGAGCAAGCTGGCGATCCCCGCGAGGGTGAGGGCCATGAACAGCCGGCGACGATTGGCCGCATCGCGAGCCGCCGAAACGCCCTGCTCGTACGCGACATCGAGTCGCTCCGCCGTTGCCATCGTGGGCGCGGTGAGGACCGCTTGCGTGAGCTGCGCAGCGGACTCGGCGTGGCGCTCGAGCGCATCGGCGTGAAGCAAAACCAACGCGCGGTCCGACTCCAGGTCGCTCGCGACCGACGCTCCAGCGAGCAGGGCGCGGGCCTGATGAGCGCGCTTTTTCTCGGCCTCGCCGGGGACCTGAACATAGGCGTTGACCGCCAACAGGAGTTCATTGACGAGCGAGGCTTCCTTCGGCGCGCCGGCGTCCGTGAGCCGATCGCGCAGAGCCTGCGCCGCCACCGGAAAGAAGCGTGCAGAGTTACGAAAGATAGCGTTCTGACTCTTGAAGTCTTCAATCGTCCGAGTTTTTTCGATAAAGGCCGTTTGCGCCGAGACGGCCGCTGCCTTCACTTCGTCGGCGCTCTTCGCGTCCAGGAATGGGGGCGGAACCACCAGGCGCGAGTAGGCAACGCGCAGCTCGGCCGTCGTCCGGCTGAGTGCGTCATAATGCATTACCAGAGACTGCCTGGTTTGCATCACCTGCTCGTTCAAGCGAGCGTCGCGCGTGAGCGCCGAGCGAACGTCACGCCCATAGCTGTCGTGGGCGCGCCCATCGATCCCGGCACGCGCATCGTAGGCCACTTGAGCAATGAAAAGCCCCGTCGCCAATACCCAACTAGCCCGCCAAAGCACGAAGGCTCGATTCATTGCACCTGCTCCAGATCGCTGGTCAACGTACCGAGAAAAGCGACAATCAAGCGAGTTTGCTCGGCGGCTAGCGGCCTTCCTAATTGGTATTCGGCCATGATGCGAACGGCCTCGTCCAAGGTCTGCACAGAGCCATTGTGAAAGTAGGGCGCAGTGAGCGCCACATTGCGAAGACTCGGAACACGGAAGACATGCTTGTCCGCTTCAAGCTTGGTCACCGTGTACAGCCCGAGATCCGCCTCTTCGATCGTACGGCCAGCGAAGTAGTCCTTCAGCACGCCAAATCGCTGGAGCAGATTCCCCCCAACGTTAACCCCTTGATGACAACTGGAACAGCCGTGACTCTTGAACAACTCAAATCCGCGTCGTTCATCGTCGTCAATCGCATCGGTCTCTCCGCGAAGAAAGCGGTCGAAGCGCGCGCCGGGAGTGTTGAGGCTCCGTTCGTAGGTAGCGAGGGCCTCGCGAAAGTTGGCCTCGCTAACACCGCCGTAAATGGCATTGAAGGTCGGTGCATATTCGGGCGACGCCTTGAGACGCTCGACGATCTCGGGGAAGGTCATGTTCATCACGTTGGGGTTCATGATGGGAACGTCGAGCTGCGCCTCGAGCGAATCGAACCGGCCGCTCCAATGGAGTTTGAAGCTGAAGCCGACATTGAAGATCGTCGGCGTGTTGACCCCGAGCTTCGCTCGGCCCGGAAGCTGCGAACGCGTCGCCCCGTCCATTCCTCCAGCCGCAAACGGATGACAGTTGAGGCAGGTCGTGTCGCGCTCCCGCGACAGAATTGGATCGCGGAAGAGCCGACGACCGAGATCGACCTTGCGGGGATCGAGCGGTACCGTCTCGGGGATCGGCAGGATGACCTCATCCGACAAGAGCGGCTCGCGCTCCGCGGGGTTGGCGTCGAGCTGTTCGACTCGCTCGTCGCCGCAGCCCCAGAGGCCGGCGACGAGCGCAAGGGGCAACCAGGGCTTCATGGCTTAGCGCTTTCGAGGGCGCGGAAGCTCGTACTCCGCAAGTCGATTGACCAACGTGCGACGACTCATGCCCAAGAGTTCGGCAGCGGCCGTCTGATTGCCGTGGCATTTCTCGAGCGCCTCGAGGATCTGTTGCCGTTCGAGCAGCGCCAACTGGCCTTTCAAGGATTGCGCCTGACTCGGCGGGCTCGACTCCTCATTAGCGCTGGGCGGCGGGACCGATGCGGGAGCGACTTCCGCAACCGCCTTCTGAATGAAGTCCGGCAGCGCCGCTGGTCGAATGACGTCTTCGGAGAGGACAATAGCTCGACCAATGACGTTCTTGAGCTCGCGGACATTGCCTGGCCACCGATAGGCGAGCAAGAGCTCGCTAGCCTCCTCGGTGAGCCGGGGTGGGTTGCGGCCGAGCTGACTGGCCGCGGACTCTGCGAAGCGGAGCGCGAGGGGGATGATTTCGCGGCGGCGTTCGCGAAGCGGTGGAATGGTGATGCTGAGTCCGTTGAGCCGGTAGAAGAGGTCTTGGCGGAAGGTGCCGCGTTGGACCTCGGCCTCGAGGTCGCGATTGGTTGCGGAGACGAAGCGAACGTCGATGGGAACTGGCGTGCGACCACCAACCCGCAAGATTCGGCGCTCTTCGAGGACGCGCAACAACTTGACCTGAATGGCGAGGGGAAGATCGCCAACCTCGTCCAGGAAGACAGTGCCGCCGTTGGCGGACTCGAGCAGGCCTGGCCGAGCTTGACTTGCGCCGGTGTAAGCCCCGCGCTCGTTGCCGAACAGCTCGCCTTCCAACAAGGACTCGCTGATCGCGGCGCAATTGAGCGCCAAGCACGGCCCTTCACGGCGCTGGGACAGCTTGTGAATGCTCTGCGCGAGGATCTCTTTGCCAACGCCCGTCTCGCCCAACAGCAGCACCGAGATGAGCGCCTGAGCGGCCTTGGCCGCCAGCTGATAGACCCCTTGCATCGCAGGGTCCTCGACCACGATGGTTTGCGGCAGAACCTTCGCGCTGGGCTGCTCAGGAGGCCGAGACGCGTCTTGCCTAGCCAGACGCGCACGAACCGCCTCGAGCAGCTCTGCGCGAGTGAAGGGCTTCGTCACGTAGTCGTCCGCCCCCAAGTTCATCCCCGCTCGCACGTCCGCACGGTCGGCCTTCGCCGAAAGGAAGATGAACGGCAGGTTCTTGGTGATCGGGTTCTGACGCAGCGCCTGGAGCACGCCGAACCCATCGAGTTCTGGCATGCGCACGTCGCAGAGCACGATCGAGGGCGGGTCATTCAGCGCGAGATCGAGCCCAAGCTGGCCATTCTCCGCTCCGATTGCCTCAAACCCCTCTTCAGAGAGCAGCTCGATGAGGTTTTCGCGAATCAGCGCGTCGTCCTCGATGATCAGTGCTCGTTTCACAGACATCCTCCCCGGCCAGTAACAGACCGCCACTCCCCAGAGCACACATCGTGCCGAACCCAAGCCCCCACGGACAACCTCAACCAATCCCCATGATCAACGACGAATTAGCAGGAACAGACTGGCAGGTCCGTAGTCAAGACTTCGACCCGCCGGAAGTGCCCGAGCTGCCCCCCTCGGCCTTCTCGGTGATCTCGAAAGGAGCGCTACAACGTGAAATTGCGCGGGCTACTGCAGCGGTTGAGCGCAAGTTCTTGGCTGCGCTCATGCTCCATTGCGCGGGTAATGTCTCCGCAGCAGCCAAGGCCTCGGGCATTCACCGCAGCCACTTGCAGCGAATGCTTTCCCGTTGCCGAGCTTAGCCTAGAAGTTGCTCTGCACTCCGCCCCACTGCCTCTCGCGAGAGACATTGCGCATCCGTTGCGCAATTCGCGATCGGGTCGACCCAAGCGGGCGCCGAGTTGCGCAACTCGACGCCTCGAGGTCCAGTCAAGGACAGGGTGCGGTCCAGTCCTCGCTGAGCGTTGGAACCGAGGCGGTTCCGGTCTTGAAGAAGGAGTCGAGGAAGCAGCTGTATTGCCGCTTCACGTCGTCCCGATGGGAGTAGATCGCGTGGGGGTCATAGGTGCCGTCGCCCTCGAATTGAGCCACCACGCCGGTGTACGAAGCACCAGTCTCTGAAACGAGATTGTTGGTCACCGGGAAGTCAATCACCCCGTCGAGGCCCTGCAGTGCGAGCGCCTCTTGCATCTCCGGCCACACCACGTCGCCCGCTTGCTTATGACCGTAGGCCAGCGCCGCGGCGTCGTAGATAACGGTCGGGAAGTAGGAATCCAACTCACCAACGGGCTCATAGATCGGCCGTACCGGGTGACCTTCGAGCGGGCGCCGTGCAACGCGTGGCATGTAGACCATCGGGTCAGCGGCCTCGAGACCAGCTGCAGAAATCGAGAACACCGGGTGGAAGAGGGAGAGCGGTCCCGAGCCGAGAACGACCTGCAACAAGTTCGGGTAGGCGCCGTTCTCCAGCGTTGTTTCCATAATGAAGAAGGTCCAGTGGCCGCCGGCTCCGGTTGGAACCGCCGCTCGCAGCGTGGGCTCGGTTGCGCCAATGATATTGGTGTACATGCCGCCCATCGACTGGCCCATGATCACGAGCTTGTCGGGATTGAAGTGAAAGGCGGTCTCCCCGGCGGGGAGCTCTGCGCCAACACAACCTGCGAGCGCTTCAGGCGCGATCTCGAGCTTGGCCATCGCCTCGAGGAAGAGCCGTGCTTCCAGCGTCCCCTGCCGGAAGGTATCGCGCATGGCCCCAAAGTTATTGACGTTCAAATATTCGGTTTCGCCTGCGCCGGGCAATCGCTCCGGATTGACCGGCATAGCAATCCCGGCGGTCGCAATGCCTTTTACCGCATGGGGGAAGGCGGGCCCGATCGGCTCCCCGGGCATACCGTCATCACCGACTGGGCGCACCATCGCGATGCTGAAGCCGCCCGAGCCGTGCACGTTAAGGATCAGCGGGAAGCCGCCCGCCGGCATCGTCTGCTTGGGGATGACGATCGCCACCGGGACGTCCTCCGTTCGCTGCGAGACGAGCTTGCCGTCCGCGAACTCAAAGCGCCCCTCGGTGTCGAAGGGCGGCTCACCTCGTTGGAACTGCGGCAAAGCAACGGTGGCTCGCAAGACGCACAGCTCGGGGAAGTCCTGCTCGGCGTCGAGCGTGACGCCTGAGATCGGCACGTCGAAGTCGGCCACCACTTGATCACCGATTGCGCTCATCTCAGCGACGATGTCCCCAGTGGTGAAGACGGTCGCTGCGACCACGCTCTGGACGTCCACGCCGACCGCCTCGAGCGCCGGCCAGAGTGGAGCCGCCAATGCGTCGAACTGCTCCTCTTTGGGCGACTCGGCCTTGTGCAAAACCATGCGCTCGATCACGTCATTGGAAGCGAGCGGCAGGCCGTCTGCGCGGTTGGCCTCTTTCATGACGGCCACGCCGTACTTCGTATTGGGCCGCAGAATGAAGCCCGGCCTTGGTGCGACCGCCAACACGTTGGAGGGCGTATAGATGTCCTCATCGAGCGTCTTGGCGATTACCGGAATCAGCTTGCCGAAGTCCGGGGAGTCCTCCTGCAGGTCCACTAGGTGAATCGCCGCCGTCGCGTCCGCCGGTAGCACCACCGCTGGGTCTTTCGCCTCGAGCGCGCCGTCGAAGCGGAAGTAGGCGACCGGGATGACCGGAAAGCCCTTCGCCTCGGCGGCGTTGGCCGCCAAGCCGCGGACCATCTCGAGCGAACTCGGATTCGGGAAGCCGCGCAAATCGGGCGTGCCCTCACCGGTCAAGCGCAGATCGAAGGGATAAGGGGCATCAAAGAACTTCGCCGGGTCGGTCGGATCCGCCTCGAGATCGATGATGAATTTGACGCCCGGCTCGGGCTCGGGCTTCGTCTCGGTGTCGTCCCCGCAGGCGAAAAGCCCGAGCGAAAGCGTCATTACGACGAGGAAGCCCGAGGCTCTCATACGCTCACCGCTCCAACCGAAAGGACGCTGGGTGGAAGCCGCTCGCGCAGCGACTCGAGCACGATCACCGCCGACTCTTCGACAGCGCGGCCCGTGACGTCCACGACCGGCCAACCGTTGTCTCGGAAAAGGCCCTCGGCGTAGTCGAGCTCCTCACGCACGTGCTCGCGCATGCCGTAGTTGGTTTCGATCGGCATGCCGAGTTGGCGCAGCCGCGCTTGCCGAATCTCGCACAGTTGTTCGATGCCAATCGTCAGCCCAACGCAGCGATCTTGCGGAGCTTCACGCAATTCGAGAGGGAGCGCGGCTCCAAGTACGAGCGGCAGATTCGCGACCTTGAGTCCGCGTTGCGCCAACAGCAACGAGAGCGGCGTCTTGGAGGTACGCGAAACGCCGATCAGCACGATGTCCGCTTTGCGGAAGTTGCGCGGGTCTTTGCCGTCGTCGCTCTTGACCGCAAACTCGACCGCCTCGATGCGGCGGAAGTACTCATCGGAGAGCGGCAACATGGCGCTGGGCATGCCGATCGGCGCGCGGTCCAAATAGGTGCCGAGCTTGCCGATCAGCGAGCCGATGACGTCGATCGCCTCGATTGTCAGTTCATTCGTCATCTGGTGAATGAACTCACGCAGCTCCGGTGAAACGACGGTGAAGACGAGCAGCGCATGCTCTTTGGCTGCGCGCTCGAGAATCGGACGCGCAACATCCTTGGAGCGGACGCGCGTATGTAGACGGATTTGAGCTCCACTCTTCGGGAATTGGAGCAGAGCGGCACGCACGACCTTCTCTGCAGTCTCACCAGTCGAATCGCTCAGAACATCGATGTAACGGGGTTCTTCCACAAGCGAAAGCTAGCACTATCCCCCGTCAGGGTGCGCGTGGAGTTGCTCAGGAGAACAGGTTCTTCAACCGGTCCATTAGGCTGGGCTCCGGAGCGGCCGGCTGAATCTTGTTGCCCAGCGTCTCTGCCAGCGCTTGAACGAGTCGGCGTTGCTCCTCGTCGAGCTGCTTTGGCACCTCGACGGTGATCTCGACCAGCTGGTCGCCGCGGCCGCTCACCATGCGCTTCGGCATGCCGCGCCCGCGAATCCGCAGCACGGTTCCCGGCTGGGTTCCGGCCGGTACGCGCAGCTTGCCCTTGCCGTCGAGCGTCGGCACCTCGAGCTCACCGCCGAGGGCGGCCTGGGGGAAGGAGATGGCCAGCGAACACACGACGTCGTCCCCAGCGCGCCGGAAATACTCGTGTGGCGCCACGCGAATCACCAGCTCGAGATCGCCAGCAGCGCGGTCCGCGCGAAGGAAATTGCCGGCGCGCTCCACCACGCGGGCAGCGCCGTTCTCGACGCCGGGAGGGACCGTGATTTCGATCGTACGCTTTTTGGAGCCGAGCCCGGCGCCGCTACAGGTCTTGCAAGGGTCTTTCACGATGCGGCCATTCCCGCGACACTGCGGACACGGCCGCTCGATGGCGATCGGCAGGACGCCCGCGGACACGCGGATTTTACCGCGGCCTTTGCATTGGCCGCAGGTCTCTGGCACCGACCCGGGCGCCGAGCCGCTGCCAGAACAGTCGTCACAGGCCTCGATGCGCTCGTAGGAGATCTCCTTGGTGCAGCCGAAGGCAGCTTCTTCGAAGGTGAGCTTCACCTCTTTTTGCAATGGCGCAGGCTGACCAGGGCGAACGCCGAGCGCCCCTAAAAGGTCGCCGAACAAGCCATCGATCGACACCTCCGAAAAATCGAAGGGCATACCGCCGGCAGGCCCGCTCGCGCGTGTGCCGTCCCCGACGCCAAAGCGGTCAAACATCTCCCGCTTCTTCGGATCACTGAGGATTTGGTAGGCGGCGTTCAGTTCTTTGAAACGCTGCGGCGCCTCGGCATCCCCAGGGTTGCGATCCGGGTGGTGCTTGGCCGCGAGTTTGCGAAAAGCCGCTTTGATTTCGTCCGCCTCGGCCGAGCGATCGACGCCGAGAACCTGATACGGATCCTTCATGCCGACAGAAACTCCTCGGCGCGAGCGTGGCGCGCCTTGTCGCCGTTGGCCAGTCGGATCACCAAATCGGCCATCTTATCGACCACCCATTCAAAGTGGTCCGGGCCGAGCGAGCTGATGTCGAAGTCAGGGGCTGAGTTCATGAAGTCGATGGCGTAGGGCACCCCGTCGCGAATCGCGAACTCCACCGTATTCATGTCGTAGCCGAGAGCGCGGCAGAGGGTCTTGGCGTCGGCGGTTACGCGGGCGAGTAGCGACTCGGAGAGCGGGGCCATCGTCTCCGCAGCTTTTGTGTAGCGGTCAAAGTGCCCGAGACGCGGGTCCCACAGCGCGACCTTCACTTCTTCTTTGCCGATCACGATGCAGCGCACGTACGCCGACCACTCGATGGCTTCTTGGACGATCATGGTGCCGCGCGCGCTCTTGTCATACGCGCGGAAAAGCTCCTCCAGGTTGTCGACCTTGGAGACATCACGAAAGCCGCCCCCCCAGTGAGGCTTCATGAACATCGGAAAGCCGAAGTCTTTCACGAGGCCGCTCCAGTCGAGCGGGTAAGCCAGATTGGCGAGCGAGGCACTCGAGATATCTTCACCGTAGGACTTGGAGGGAAGCAGCGCCGTCTTGGGAACGGCCACACCGAGCGATGCTGCGAGCCCCGTGTTGAAGAACTTGTCGTCGGCGATGCGCCAAAACGGGTTGTTCACGAGCCGCGTTCCATGCAGCGCGGCGAGCTTCAGAATGGGCTGATAACAAGTGATGTCGTGGCTGATACGATCGACCAATACGTCGTAGGCGGGCGGAGCGTCGATGCGGGTGATGTCAAGCCGGGCGTACTCGCACGTTACGCCCTGATTGCGGCTGCCAACGCGGGCGATGAGAGCATCGGGAAATGAACGCTCTCTCCCCACCACGATCCCGACCCGCTTTTGACCATTCGACATGCCCGTTACTCTCCCTGTGGTGAACTCGGCGGCGGATGATAGGTTACAGCTGTGACTGTGGACGACCGCCGCCGAAATGCTCGCAACGCGATTGAACTCAACGTGGAGTACAAGCGCATCAATACGTTCTTCTCGGACTACACGCGAAACATTTCCAAAGGTGGAACGTTCATCCGAACGACGCGACCACTGAAGTTGGGAACCCAGTTCGTGTTCGCTCTGAGAATTCCCAATCTGGAGGAGCCGTTGAGGCTCAGGGGCCTTGTAAAATGGGTGGTTTCAGCCGAGGAGGCGACCGCCGAACAACCGGTGGGGATGGGCATCGAGTTTCAATACGCATCCGATGAGGAGCGCCGCGCCACGGAAGAAGTCGTGGAGGGTCTAATGAGTCGAGAGCTCGGTGAAACCCTCTCCAGCCGACTGCTCAAGAAGCGTCTTTCCTGAGTGAGTGCGCTCACCATGCGCGGCTGGTTGTTCAGGGCTCTCAAGCTTGGGCTGGTAGCGGCGTCCCTGACTACCGGAGCAGCATGCTCACCTCAGGGCGCCAAAGATCCATCGAGCGTCGCTTGGTCGGTTACGCCCTTGCCGGTCTCGGAGGAAGAATTCGCGAGTTCGCTGGCCAACGTACTTTCACAGAGCCTCGAGGGGGAGCCCGGGCAACGGCAACTGCTCGGCGTCGTGCAACGCCAACTAGCCCACGCCAACCATCGCTTCGAGCGAGGAGACCGGAGCGGCGGGACAGCCAGCGTGATGGGTGCCTTTTATCTGCTTCAGGCCACCGACCAGCAACAAGGCTTCCTCGACCATGAGGCGCAACTTGCTATTCGCGCGGCCATCGCGTCGCTCTCGGCGCGCGGAGAGATCGGCAAGGTCAGTATCCTTTTGGAGCTACTTCGCCCGGCCGTCTCGGCTCAAGAGCAGAGTGAGATCGACGAGCAGCTGCGAACCATCGCGCGGTTTCGCGAGGAGACGTTGACCGGCCACCCGATGGTGCAGGCCGGGGACCGCGAACGAACTGCTACCGCACGCGCGCTGCTCTCGCCGCCTGCGGTAGACGAGGCGGTACGCAGCACCAGCACCCTGATCGACCTTGCGATCGCGGGCAATCAGGAGTTCCAACAGACGGGTCGTCGTCCCACGCCGGAGGTGGCCGACGAGATCATTCGCGGCCTGGACGCCGGCGCTTTCACCATCGTTGCTCACCACTTTCGCCAAGGGAGCTTCGAGCAAGCGCTCGAGACGGTCGAGGAGTCGAGCGCGAGGCTTACTCTCGATCCAGATTTCTTCGCCGACATGAACGCGGCCGTCAAACGCGACGACGCACGCAGCTATCGCAAGCTCTACGACGCTTTCTCCGGGAATACGCGTGCGCGCGCCGGAGGCAACATGGGCCTCGACAAGGATCTGTTCGAGGCCGCGACCTTCGCGCTGCTGCGCGCCACGCTCAAACGCGCCCCCCATGATCGCGATACGGCGCTCGAGTTTGCTGACCTGCTCACCAAGCTCGGACTTCCGGAGGCCGTGCCAGCGGTCCTCCGTGAGCCAGCCAAGGGCGCTTCGGATTTGGAGTTGGTGGAGATCGTCGATGCGATGGTCGCGGCAGCTCAGTCGCGGTCGCGCGCAGATGACCACCCGGGCGCTTTGCATACGCTGGAGGCCGCTGTGATGGTCGTGGCGCCGCTGCGGCCAAAGCTCGATCGCGCAAAGGCGTCGCTCTTCGAGCTGCATCAGGCCTATGCCCAGGAGCAGTTGAGGGCTGGCCGCTTGGCGCCGGCCATCGACTCGTTCACGACGGCCTTTGAGCTGTCGTTCGATGCTCGCGTGCTGTTGCGACGAGCGGAGGTGAAACGTGCTTTGGGCGATCATGCAGGGGCTCGCGCAGACCTCGAGCTTTTGCTGAGTAAGACCAAAGATCCGCTTTTCGCGACCCAAGCTCGGCTCTCTCTCGCCACCACGAACCTGGCGCTGCGCGACCGAGCAGCCGCCCAGCAAGACCTCGTGCTCGCCTCGGAGCTCGCGCAGAAGATTGCCCGCACCCAAAGTCCAGCAGGCGTACGTGCGCGCGCCTATGCCCTGCTCGGTCGAGCCCACACGATGCAGGGCCAGTCGGCTAACGCCAAGGTCGACTTCGAAAACGCGCTGCGTGAGGCCGAGAGCGACGCCAACCTGTTGGGCCAAACCATGCTCGAGACGATCTCTTCGCTTTGGCTGCTTGGAGAACGCGACGCAATGCTCGCTGCCTTTGATTTCGGTGCGGCCCACGGTGCGCCGCGCGATGCAATGCTGTACGCGGCGCTATGGCTTCACTACGAAGCTGCGCAAGCCGGAAAGCGGCAGCCCGAGGAGCTCGCTCCGATGTTGGAGAACGCCAGCGAGTTCGGTGGCTGGCACGGAAGGCTCGCGCGCTTCGCGCTGGGCAAGCTGAGTGAGGCTGATCTATCGGCCGCAGCCGTCTCCGAAGTCGACCGGGTCGAGGCTCGGTTTTATTCGGCGATGGCGCGACGTGCTCGCGGGCTCGACGTACAAAAGGAGCTTTTGGATCTAGCGTCTGCACGCAGCGCGGAGCTGTTCGAGACGCGGCTGTGCCAGGCCTGGACACAAGCCAACAAGCCGTAGAAGATCGGACGGCCAATGGCTAAACGTGACGGCGGCGGCGCGAACATCCTGGAGGGCTGGCAAGCAGGCGCTGTGGCCGTGTTCGTGGCGGCCGTGGTAACCGCTGTAATCGTTCCGCGCTCAGCCCCGCCGCACGGGATTCCACCGTCTTCGCTCACACCGAATGAACTCGACCGAGCCCGTATTCGAAGCTTTCAGCTGGCTCAGCCCGCCGCACGCCATGAACTCCCCCACGCGGTCGAGCTCCTGAGTGCACGCCTGCGGGCCCTCGGAACGGCCGAAGCCAACGGTGATAGCGCAGCCGTTGCGAAGTGGGCCGGCGAGCTCGACGACTCCGCCCGGCGGCTATTGGCCACCAACCTCCAAGATCTTGTGGCGCTGCGAGCGTTCTTGGCGCGTGAGTTTGCAGCGAACTACTTGCAACACCTCAAACGCGCGAACTCGAGCCCCGCGCTCAAAGAACTGGGCGGAGCGACGCTCGCGGAGATGGAACGCAATGGTTGGTTGCAAAGCCTGGAGGACGCGCCGAGCAACGCCGATGTCGTCTTGATTGGGCTGTTCAATCGCCGATTCAACCTGATGGTCGCGCCCGAAGGCTCGGCATTGTCACTGGATCCAATCGAGGAACGCGCCGTGCTCGATTTCCTGATCGCACATCCCCCACTCAGCAACCTGGCTGGATCTCGCGCCGAAGCGAACAGCGGGCGCGGCAAGTACGTGATCGCCCAGATTGAAAGCCTGGCCAAGCTCGAGCCGTCTTATCCGGCACCGTTCGCCAAAGGCATCGTCTACTACGAGATGGGCCAGTTCGACTCAGCGGCGAACGCGTTCGACGCGTACCTCGAGCGAAACCCGAACGGCCCACACCGATTGCGCGCGGTCAACTTCTTGAAAGCGAGCGTCGAAGAGGCAAACGCGCTGCACTGAGGGTTGCTTAGCTGACGCAGCTGCGCGACGCTCCCGCGCATGGCCGTCGAGGAAGTCTTCTCCAATGTGGAGTTCTGTCTCCGATACTCCGGGAAGATTGCGTACGCCGGTTGGTTCGCAGCACCCCGCCTCGAGTACATGTTGATGGTCGAAAGGCTCTCAAACACCCACCGCGGCGAGCTCGCCCTGGCCAACATCATCGTGGCGGGCAAAGCAACCTTCACCGAGGATGTCCGCGAAGCCGGCATCCGCATGACAAGAAAACACGCCTTCTCCCGGGGCGCGGCTCACCTGGTCTTGGTCGACGGCTTGAAAGGCTCAGCTGTGAAAGCGTTCCTGAGCATGGTCATGCTGGTGGGCCGCGCGCCAGCAAAAACCAAGGTGTTCAGCGACACAGCCCTTGCCAGTCGGTTTCTTGCGGCGCTGGTCAAGACGACAGAGGCTTCGGAGGTCGAGGCCTTGATCAAGCGAACAGCCGCCAATCAGCCCTAGCTAGTCAGGTCCGCATCACAGCTGAGGCAATGGTCTGGCACAGACTCCTTGTGATAGACCTCGCCACAAAGCCCGCAAACGCGAGCGTCGCGCTCCATCGAGAGCAGCCGATCGGTGGCCTTGCAGCGTAAACCCGCCGCTTGAAACGGCTCCAAGGCGATCAGCTCGCCGACGTCCCCTTGGGCGTTCACATTCTCGTCGATGTCTTTCACTCGCACCGGCAAGCGCCTGCGAGCCTCCGCCAATGCCAGCGCCGCAGCCCCGGGGTTCTCCGTTAGGTCGATGGTAACGAGCTTGGCCGAGCCAGAGAACGACAAGACCCCAGAAGCCAGTCGAATGGCGTCGATCTCGTTCCAACCGAGCCGTTCAATTTGCTCGTCGGCTCGCTCCACACCAACCCCCGCGTCTCCAACCCGAATGGCCGGACGCGAGCGGGCGCCCATCGCCAGACCAACCAGCAAGAGCACAACGCCAACCCCGAGCATATGAAGGGCGTAAGGATGGGGGATCGCCCGCAAAAATTGACCAAAAACGCCTGCACCAAGGAGCAGCGCCCCAGCCGAAGAAGCGACGATCGGAAGCACTGACATGGCCCCCGAGTCCGGTGCAAATCGCCGCTCGCTACGTGCAGCGTCCACCGTCTTCAGGATTTGTCCGCGGGCCGACGCCTGCGATTCTGCGGAGCGACGCTTCGCTTTCGTTTTGGGCTTCGGCATGATTCAGCTGGTCTCGTAGCAAAACGAGCACGGGGAGCAAAGAACCCTTTGGGCCTGCAAAGCGGGTGACGCCCTGGCCCGGGCGTTTCACCATAGGGAGATGGAGCCTTGCTTCTCGTGATTGAGGCGCGACCGAGTCGCAGCTTGGTGGGAGCAGCGCTGGGCCTGCCGTTTGTCACCGCCAGCATCGTTCTCGGGCTGCTGCTCGGTCCTGGCAAAAAGCAGCCGGTGCTGGGTGCGCGCGTGTACTCAGCTGAAGAAGCGCCCCGCTCGCTGCGCGTCGAGACGGTGGAGCGCAGCGGCAGCATCGAGCGCCCCATCGCAATGGCTCTACGATTCGAGGGCAACGGGGAGAGTATCGCGTTGCAAACGAGCGAGCGCGGAACCGGCGAGCTGATACTAAGCGCGCCGCTTAGCGCTGGGCTCCCGGTCAAGCTGCACAGCGAAAGCCAGCTGCTACTGGATAGTCCCTTCAGCGCCGGCGAAGCGCAGTCGGCGGAAGTGGCGATGCCTTGGAGCTTTGGCCAAACGGGCTTGCGCGTGCACGTCCGTGTCGAAAACGGCGACCTCGCCCCGCCGTTCCCGAGCGTCCTCAAGCTCGCCACGACGCGGGATGGTCAACCGGTGGACGCTGAGGTCGAAGTAACGTTCGCGTCCGCTGAGCCCGAAACCTCCCGGGTCAGCACAGGCGCTACCGGGCTCGCTCGCTTGCCTTTCACTCCCATCGCCGCGCCGGTGCAACTCAGCGTCGAGGCCAACTACCGCGGGGAGCGTGCGCGCAAGAGCGGTACCCTGCTCACCAAACTCGCCGCAATCCACGCACGTGACCTCGGTGACGCCGTGGAACTTACGAGCCCTTCCCCGCGCGAGGTCGCCTACTTCTCCGTGGTTGGCCCGGGTGGGCGCGAGCACGGCGGTGAGGTCGACCTAAATCCGACGGAAGACGGCTTCTTTCGCGCTCGGATCGAGAAACCAGGCGGCCGCTTGTTGCTCACCTCGCCCACCGCGGCGGAGGACCCAGCGCGCACGGCCGTATGGAGCTTTGGCGCAACAGCCCCGTTTTGTGATCCCGAGGCCACGCTCAAATCGCAGCTATGCGAGCCCATCCCCGAGCTTCTGACGCTTCGCCTGGACAGCCTCCCCGCCAACGAAGCACGCGAAGATCGTCGTGTTGCGGCGATCCGCGGCAAGACGCTCACCTTCCTGTCGCTCGCGCTTGCGGTGGAGATCGCCTTGGTGTTGCTCTTGGCCCGAGGCAGGCGAGCAACAGCGCCGCAGGTAAGCGAGGACAACCTAAACCCCGACTATGCCATAAAGCGCAGTCATCCTTTGGCGGAACCGGCCTTCGTCGTCGTGCTGATTCTTGTCGGGGTGATGTTCGCGCTGTGGGGCTGGGTGCTCCGCTCCTAACCTCGGTTCACGTCATCCGTGCTATTCGGGGTGCTCCTAAACGAAGGTCCTATGCTCGTTCTTTTCGTTGCGCCTTACTTCACTGAGAACGCGAAGCGCTATCTCGACTACGTGACTCGCCACGCGCAGGTCCTGCTGATAACGCAGGATGATCCAGCGCTGCTCGCGCCCGAGCTGCGCGCGCGGATCGTTCGTGCAGAACGCGTGAGCGATGCGCTCGACAAGGCCCAGATCGTGGTCGCTGCCAATGAGTTGCAAAGGCTGGAGGGGCCCGTAGCCCAGCTGCTCGGCGTCGTGGAGCAACTGCAAGTCCCACTGGCCGAAGCACGAGCAGAGTTGAACCTTCCAGGGATGCGCCCGAACGAAGCGCTGAACTTCCGCGACAAAACGCGCATGAAGGAGCTGCTTCGGCAAGCAGGGCTGCCTGTGGCTCGCTTTCAATTGGTGGATAGCACCGAGGCGGCGCTGCGCTTTGCCGCAGAGGTTGGCTACCCGCTGGTCGTTAAACCGCCTGCAGGCGCGGCTTCGCAAGCAACCTTCTTTGCGCAGGATGAAGCGGTGTTGCGCAATGCGCTCGCTCTCGCCAGCGCCGAAGCACGCGGCGCGGTATTGCTCGAGGAGCTCGTGACCGGGCAAGAGCACTCCTTCGACGCCTTTGTGCAGGGCGGGCAACTCAAGTTTTATTCGGTATCCAATTATCTGCCTTCCTGTTTGGAGGTCATGCGCAACCCTTGGATGCAATGGGTGGTCGTGCTTCCGCGAGAATACGAGTCCCAAGACATCGCAGAGGCGGGCGCTAAAGCGCTTTCAGTCCTGGGGCTGCACACAGGGATGTGTCACCTCGAATGGTTCCGTCGCGCGAACGGCGAGCTCGTGATCTCGGAGGTCGGAGCAAGGCCCCCCGGGGCGCAATTCCCAACGATGATCTCGCGCGCTCACGACAGCGACTGCCTCGAGAGCTGGGCCAACCTGCTGGTCAATGGCGAATGGCGGCCGTTACCCGAGCGTCGCTTCGCCGCGGGCACGGCCTACTTGCGCGGACAAGGAGAAGGACGTGTCCGCGCGGTTCATGGGCTGGAGGCGATTGAACAAGAGCTAGGAGCCCTCATCTGCGACCGTCGCTTGCCTTCGCTCGGGCAGCCCAAGTCGCCATCCTACGAGGGAGAAGGCTTCATCATGGTAAAGCACCCAGAGACCCAGGTCGTTGAGCAGGCGCTCATGCACATTGTTTCCAATGTTCGAGTCGAGCTCGGCTGAGCCATGCGAGACGCGCACAGCTTCGCCGAGCCAGAAAGCGCCCGAATCACCCATCTAAAGCTGGAGCTCCACGTCGACTTCAACGAGCGCCAGCTCTCGGGCACGGCGGGCTTTGAGCTGCAATGCGCGAAGGGATGCAATGAGGTCATCTTTGATACGCGTAAACTCACGATCCGGCAGGTCACCGACTCGAGCGGACGTTCGCTCGATTACGAATTAGCGCAAGAGGCCCCGGTCCTCGGAGCCAAGCTCACCGTAAAACTACCCGCGAACGTCACCAGCGTCGTCATCCACTACACAACCTCGCCAGAGGCTGAGGCGCTGCAATGGTTGACCGCAGAGCAGACCGCTTCGGGGCGCTCCCCCTTTCTCTTCACCCAGGGTCACGCGATCCAAACGCGCAGTTGGATCCCCATCCAAGACAGCCCGGGCATTCGATTTACCTATGAGGCGCGCATCACCGTGCCCCCCCCGCTCGTCGCAGTCATGAGCGCCGAACACCTCGGAGTGGATTCGGTCCGTGTTGACAACACCTTCGGCTTCCGCATGATGGAACCGATACCGGCTTATCTCGTCGCACTGGCCGTCGGCGACCTCGCCTCGCGTACGATTGGACCGCGCACAGCCGTTTACGCGGAGCCCGTTACGCTCGAGCGGGCAGCCTTCGAATTCGCCGAAATGGAACGTATGGTCGAGGCGGCTGAGGCTCTGGTAGGGCGTTATCGCTGGGGCCGCTTCGACCTTGTGGTGATGCCGCCCTCGTTCCCTTATGGCGGTATGGAGAACCCCCGGCTCACCTTCGTTTCGCCCAGCCTACTCGCCGGTGACCGATCGCTCACAACGGTGGTTGCCCACGAACTCGCCCATGCTTGGGCCGGCAACCTGGTGACCAACGCCACCTGGAATGACTTCTGGATCAACGAGGGCACGACCGTCTATTTGGAGCTGCGGCTGCACGAGCTCCTATGGGGCAAAGAGCGCGCTTTACTCCTTCAAAACTGGGGTTTCCGAGAGCTCGCCTCGGAGGTTACGCGCATGGGAGCCTCCTCGCCGGATACACGTTTAGCCTACGAGATGGCTGGTCGTGATCCAGCCGAAGGGGTGACCGTCATTCCGTATCTCAAAGGTGCGGCCTTCTTTTGGGCCATCGAGAAGGCGGTCGGACGCTCGGCGCTCGACGCTTGGTTGGTTGGCTGGTTCAACCGCCAGGCCTTTCGCTCGGTGACCACCGAGCAACTGCTCAGCGACCTCCGTACACATTTGTTTGAGGCGCTGCCAGGGAAGGCGCTCCCACTCGATCTCGAAGGCTGGGTGCACGACCCAGGCCTCCCCGAGAGCGGGAGGCCGCCGCCTTCTATGATATTGAATGAGGTCGAGACCGCCGCGGCTGACGCGCTCGCGAATAGAAGCTTAGCAGCCCTCGACACCGCCAATTGGTCGCCACAAGCCTGGCGCCACTTCCTCGGCGTCTTGCTCGCCGGCCGGCCGGCGCTCGCCGTTTTGACCGCTATTGAAGCCCAATTCTCCTTGTCCAAGAGCCACAACGCAGAGGTGCTCTTGCCCTGGTTGCGGCTCCAGGTTCAAGCGGGCAATCAAGGAGCTACCCCAGAGCTCAAGAGCTTCCTCTCCGAACAAGGCCGAACTCGTTTCTTGAGGCCGCTCTACGCTGAATTACTAGGCAGCGAGTGGGGCGATTCGTTGGCACGCGATACCTATGCCGAGTGCCAAGGGCGGTACCACTCGTTGGTCCGCTCGAGCTTAGACAAGCTCTTCCGCGAAGCTCGAAAGCAGCCGCTATAACGCTGGCTCGATCGCCCGCAGACCCGTTGGCTTCGGCGCTGGCGCCGGAGCGTCACCAACTTGCGCAAACGCAAGGTCGATCGTCTTGATCGCAGCGCGCAACCTCACCTGCGTCAGCCGGCTTTTCGCCAATAGCTCGTAGGCCTCGACGCAGTCGCGATACTCCTCACGCTTCCCCAAGCGAACCGGTAGTTCACGCTCGACCGGCCTGCCTGCCGCCAAGTCGAGCAGTGACTCTGCAATCAGAGCCCGCTCGTGCTCCGACTGGGCCGTCTTACGCAACTTTCTTTCAGCGGCACCAATCCGCGCCTCGAGCTTCTCGTCCTCGGCTTCACTCGACTCGAGCTAGGCGACCAAACCGAGCCGCTGGAGGCTCAGCTCACGAAGCACCACGGCCGCGCACAAAACGAAGCTGCTCTTGAGGCTCACGGGTAGCACTCTAGCGAAGAACAGGCTCAAGCACGATCCCAGCCGGACGGGCGACGGGCTTCATCCCAAGCCATTAGCGCCCTGGTTCTGAAGCCACCTCTTCGCGCTCTCGGCGCTGAGCTTGAAGTCAGGTGCAACGCGCGTTCGGGAAACGACGGTATCCGAGCGGTCGAACACCGTCAGCACGGCGTGCGGATCCTCCTCATCCGGGACAATGTCCAGGTCGACGCGCACCCGACCGTCTTCCCCCTCCGCCATCACCGTGCGGTGAAGCTGAGCTCGACGCTGTTGCGCGTGCCTCATCATGATTTCGTTTGCGCCGCGAAGTAGTACCGCAAAGGCACTCGCATCGAGAGGCTTCGGGTTCTTCTTGTCCCGCCCCATGGTCCAAGGCCCGACGAGGGACGGCTCCATAGCGCCGTCCGCGGTCATCGCGACCGCCCACCCGTCATCGTCCTCGTTCTTGATGATCCGCGCCGTCCAACCATCAGCGCAAAACACGCGCGTATCCTGAGCCTGATCGTCCGTGGTCTCTTCCGAATCCGAAGGCGCTTTACTCATTGGGCGTGACCCTACTCGCTCGTCGGCCTGATCGATAGCGGCAGGAGAGTGACCTCAGCTGCGTTTTGCCACCGCAAGTTCGTTGGCTGCAGCTTTGGCGCTTCGCGCTTCGGGATTGCCTTCGCTGCGCAACGCCACCACGGCTCCTACGCCGAGCACCACCAGCCCCCCGCCGAGCAGGGTTTGCAGGCGAACGGTCTCGCCTCCGAGCAGAACCCCGAGCAGCGCGGCGATCGTTGGATTGACATAAGCGTAGCTCGTAGCCACGCTCGGGCGGGCATTGCGCAGTAGATAGGCGTAGGCAGTAAACGCGACCATCGATCCAGCGACGACCAAATAGAGCCACGAAAGGCTCGCGCGGCTTGAGCTAGCCGAAGGCAGCCGCTCCCCTAGCACAACGCCCAACAGCAGTGCCGCAAGGCCGCCGAGGATCATCGGGAGAGCGGCGCTCATGACGCTGCTCTGAAGGCGCTGCCGCCTCGTTAGCCGAGAACCAAGCGCCCAACCAAACGGTGCCAAGAGCAGGAGCACGCTCGCTCCATTGAGCCTGGAAACAGCCGAGAGCGGACCCAAGGTCATCACAGTAAGACCAGCAAACCCCAGCACCAGGCCAACAACTTCAACTCGTCGTGGACGCTCCCCCACGAGCGCGCCCATGAGCACCATGACGAGCGGCATCGCCCCGCAAACGATGGCTGCCTCGGCGCTCGAAACTTCCCGCTCCGCCATCGACACGAAGCCGTTGCCTACGAGGAACAGCAATATCCCAGGGAGGATGGCCCGCGCGACATCACCTCGCGAAGGGATGCTCGCGCCTTGCCAACGCGCGATCAGAAATAGGGCGCTCCCAGCGAGCACAAACCGAGCACCCGCTGACAACATTGGTGGGTAGGCCATCACCACCCAACGCAACGCCAGATAGGTTGAACTCCAGATCGTGTAGACCGTGAGCAAGGCCAAAGGCACGAGCACCCTTGGCCCGCCAAAACGCCGAGCGACGGGTCGCACCAAACCGGCGGCCAATGGCATTGGGGATTGCATGGCCGGCACCATGGCACGTCCTAAGAACCGCCGCCGGTACAGCTGCGAAGGCCCACGACCAGTGCAGATTCAAAGCCATCGTTTAGGCAGCGGGCTTGGCAGCTTGCTGAGGCACAAGGTCTGGCGGAGCCAGCTGCCAGCTAATGAACCCCACGCTTGCGAGGGTCGCGTGAATGAGCACGAACAACACGAGCCCAAACACAACGCCACTGCTGGCCGAGTGCCCAAGCATTGGGAATAACTGGAAGTAAAGCGCCTCGCGCAGGCCCACCCCAGAAATTGAGATCGGCACCAAGCCAATGAGACTGCCAAGAACGACCAACGCAGATGTGTCTAAGGGCGCGAGGTCCAATCCCAAGGCAGAGGCCAAAAGCTGCCCTTGAAGACAATTCACCGCGAAGCCTAACAACGTATTTGGCATAGCCCTAAGAAAGGCAGAAGCCGAATAGGAGCGAACACTGAGCAAAACATTGGCGATCAGCCCGCCCCCCGCCGGCAAGCGGCGCGCAATCCGAAGTAAAGGTGCGTCGAATCGGTTGGTCACCACCAACGCAACGGGAAGCATCGCGCTTGCACCAACGAGCCACCAGGCAACTCCGGGCAATAAGCGGAAAGCGCCAAAGTGGACCAACGCAAGCAACGCGACGAACCCAAGCACCATCAGGTCGCAGACCCGATCCACAACGACCGAGGCGAGCCCGACGGCATAGGGCGTCCCGAGTTGGCTTTTTAGGTAGTGTGCGCGCAGTCCGTCACCGACTCGACCAGGGGTAATCATCCCCAGGTACATCGAAGAAAGGAACGCCCCCCACGCCAGCTTACGTGGATACACGATCCCTTGGGTCAAGAGCAGCCTACGCCAGCGCTCAACCTTTGTGTGCACCGCGATACCATTGAGACTCAACGCAACCAGCAGCGGCAGGAGCGAAGCGTTGCTGACTGCCCGTGCGACCTCTGCGAGCGAATCGGTCCGCAAGAGCAGCACCGCAAGGATGAGAGGCCCCAGGAGACGAACCAACCAACGGACTGCGAAGCGACGCCTCTTGTCCGGCACGAGCGTCACACGAGAACTCGCGGACGAAGCAGCGCGACAATCCAAGGGAAGGTCGTGGTCATCCGTACGACCTCAAACTGCTTACTCAGCAGGTCCCGGAAGCTCCGCCGGCCCCAGTGGTTGATGTGTTCCTCATCATTGCCGAGCCGGCGCACGTTCTTGCCACGCAGAAGGTTACTGGCCATGAAAAACGGTTCATGGGGGACCGAAGCGATAACGTACTTTGGGCCCACCGATAGGATTTCCTGCAACGCGAGTTCAGGCTGTTCCAAGTGCTCGAGCACCTCACAACACAGGACTAGGTCAATGTCTCTACGGGTACGCCAGGCCGACAGGTCATACGCCGACCCGACCTGGGCCTCGATCCCAGGGAACTTGGCGCGCAACCTCCTAATGTCTGGCTCGTTGACGTCAACTCCAATGAAACTCCGGTCGGGGAAACACTCCAGTAGGTAGCCGGAAAGGAACCCTTCGCCAACGCCCACTTCGAGCACACTACGGCGCGGATCTGCTTCGACGAAATACTCCCGCACAGCCAGAGCAAACCTGCGGATCAGCGCACGCTGAATAGGGTTTCGGCTGCGGTACTTTGCGGTATCGAAGCGTTCGAAGTGTGCATTCGTTATCACAGTCCCACCACCTGAGGAGCGCCATGAGTCGCGAGCCTAGAGCCGCTGAACGATGTGGCCTCAGCCCCATGACTCGGTCGTACGTCGCTGGCTTCAGCGGTCACGACTGCGCCGGCAACCGCCGTGCCTAGGCCAGGGCTACTAGCAAAGACGTAGTCGCGAATGGGAAGGTCCTTGGCCTTCTGCCGCTTCTGGTGAAGATAGGTGAGAAACTCCCCTAGGAAACCCATAGTAAAGAGCTGAATCCCGCCCAATATCATTAGCGTCCCCAGCATCAGCAGCGGCCTATCACCGATCCTCTGTCCGCCCGCCCATAGCAGCGTGAGGTAACAATTGATGAGGATCCCCACGAGCGCCATCGCCACGCCGAGCGCGCCGAACAAATGCATTGGCCGCTTGGAATACTTGGTAAGAAACAGCACCGTCAGCAGGTCAAACGAGCCGCGAAAGATGCGCTCGAGACCGTAGCGAGAAGAGCCATGCTTACGAGCGTGGTGGGCTACCGGAACCTCCCCCACCGAGAACCCTTCCCAGGAGGCCAAGGCCGGCGTGAAGCGGAACAAGTCTCCATAGATAGGAACGGATTCAATCACGGCTCTTCGATACGCTTTGAATCCGCAGTTCATATCGTGGAGCTTCACCCCCGTCAGCCTGCGCACGGCCCCATTGAATATTCGGGTCAGCACCAGCCGATTCACGGGATCCAAGCGCTTGACCTTCCAGCCCACTACAACGTCCAATCCGCTATCCAATGCAGCCAAAAAGGCTGGGATCTCCTTTGGATCGTCCTGCAGGTCCGCGTCCATCGTCATCAGCACCTGGCCACGAGCCTTGGAGAAGCCCGCCGATAGTGCGGTTGCTTTGCCGAAGTTTTTCCGCAACCTTATCGCATTTACGAACTCGGACTGTGCAGACAGCTCACACATCACCTTCCAGGTATCGTCACGGCTGCCATCATCGACCAAGATCAGTTCGTAGCTAACCGCCTCGGCGAGCGCCTCATGGATGCGACTCGCCAATTCCGGCAGACTTTCAGCCTCATTCAGCGCAGGAACGACAATCGAAAGAGTGGGGGCGGCTGGCTTTGTCTCAAACACTCCCGAGTTCATTGTCAGGAACCTTAGGAGCCTAAGGCAAGACCAGCAATTCATGATTGGTTATTAACGACAATGTCACTGCGTGGTCACCGACGAGCCGGCTAGTGTGACGTTTGCTCCGACTATGCCGCAAGAGCGTGCGACAATCGTCACATAGCTCGCAGATACTCGCCCGCGCATGGCGACCCACACCATTGACCCTACCGTCTCGGCGGCGAAACCCAGCCTGACCGCGAGAGTAGAGACGGCGCTCTCACGGTTCTCGGAATTCGCCAACAGCCGTGGGAAGGTGATCATTCTTTGCCTAGTTGCTGGGATGGCGCTGGGCTCGGTCGCATGGTTCGCGCCACTGTCCCGGCGCTCGCTGTTAGCCACGAACAAGCTCTCATACGAGCAGCAGCTCGCTGCAATCGTGCCTCCTCTCGCGCTTGGAGCGGTCTTTGCACTTGTGGGTGTTGGCGCTTCCTCCAACTGGATGCAAGGGAAACGTTGGGGAGAACGAGCCAAGCGGTCGGTGCTCGCGCTTGCGTTGACGTCGCTCTGTTGTCCGCTCGCCATGGCGTTGCTGCCTACCAAAGTGGAGGTTGAGCACCCGTGGTTTACGCTCGCAGCATCGCTAGTTGCGGGAGCGCTGTCCGGCGTAGCTACCGCAACCTTGCTCGGCGCAAAGGTCGAGCTGAAACCACGAGCAGCCAACCGCTTCATCGGGCCGCTGTTGGTCTGTGCGATGTGGGCTGGCTATGCCGTTGTCATCAGTCGTCTGGCAATAGCCAATCACCACGCGATGAACACGCGCACCATCGACCTGGGCATATACGATCAGATCTTCTACCAGAGCGCGCACGGCAACTTCCTCGGGTGCAACTTCGTACGAGCGAACTATCACGGCTCCGCACACTTCGATCCGATCTTGGTGATTCTCTCGCCGCTGTACCGCCTCCACCCACGCGCCGAGACCCTGCTCGTCCTTCAAAGCGTTTGGGTGGGATCTGGAGTCATCCCCGTCTACTTACTATTCAAACGAGCGTTCGAGCGAACCGGCCCAAGCCTGATCGGCGCTGCATGCTACGCGCTGCACCCTGCGATACACGGCGCCAACCTGTATGAATTTCACTCCCTTACACTGGCTACCGTGCCGATGCTTTGGACGTTGCTCGGCTTCACGGGAGAGAGCAAGTGGCGCTACTGGGGTGCGCTAGCGATCGCGCTGCTGGTCCGCGAAGACGTTCCGATCATGCTCTCGTTCGTTGGGCTCGCTGGCCTTCTTGGAGCGAACCAACAGCTACGGCTGAGGGGCGCAATGACGGTTGCGGTCTGCGCCGCGTACTTTGTCATCGTCAAGGCTGTCTTCATGACTTCAAGCGGGGTCCTGATGAAGGGCGGCGCTGAGTCCTACTCATTCTCTTACTACTACGCGGACATGATCCCAGCCGGGAAGGGACTCGGCGGAATGGTCCTTACGCTCTTGAGCAACCCAGCGTTTGTCCTGCGCCATGCCCTCAGTGAAGCAAAGGTGCTCTACGTACTAAAGGTATGTGGGCCGCTCCTCCTTCTGCCAGCGCTGGCCAGGGGACGGCGATGGCACTTTTTCTATGGGGCAACGTTCATCCTTCTGGCGACGAGAGAGCCGGTGTTCTCTACGGGGTTTCAGTATTCAGCTTGCCTGCTCCCCTTCTTATTCGCGGCCTTTCCCCAAGGCCTTTCGGCGTGTGCGCAGCGCCTGCACTCACTTTCATTGTCCTCCTACGCGGCCGCTCAAAAAGGTCTACTCGCTGCCTGCCTCGTTAGCTCCGTGCTCGTCTCCTGGAAGTATGGCGCCTTTCTTGAGAATGACGCCTTCCGAGGGGGCTTTTCACCGATTGCGCGCAGCCTCACACCCGAACAAAAGACCCGTTTTGAATGGCTTGAGACGACCAAAGCGATGATCGAGCCGGGAGCCAGTGTGGGGGTGACCAACCGCACTGGCCCACACGTGTCGAACCGCAGTGAGGCGCACTTCTACGGCAAGCGTTGGACCAACTATGTCTTCATCGACGAGCGGGACCTGAAGAAGGAGCGCCTTTCGCAGCACCGCTCGGCAGTGAGGGACGGTCGCCTCATTCAGGTTGCCAAACATGGCTCACTGGTCCTCTTGCGAGCGACCTCGAAGCCAAAGGCGAATGCCGAGGAGGAGGCGATTGATGTCCGCGAACTCTCTGGTGATGAGCCGACGCCATGAAGCCCTTCATCCTTCGGCAAGCGACGTCGATGCAACGCCTCTGCCTACGCTCGATGCGGTCAGTCAGCGTCTTGACAGCGATTGCTGTACTCAGCGCCATGTGGCTCATTGCCACACCAGGGCTAAGCACCGAATCTCCCACGGAGGACGAGTGGGCGCACACCATTCGCGGGATTGCTTGGTGGACGGCGCCGGATACGCGCCTGCACTATAGTCACCCGCCTTTCGCCAATGCAGTAATGGGGCTGGCCAATGCGTTCGACGACGACAATCCCGACCTTACGACGTTCAAAGGGTGGAAGACCGCCCATGTAGGGGACCTCGCGCTAGAAGCGATTTCGCGGGAGAACAACGCGCATTATGCGGCTTTTCGTAACAAGCTCACGCGCGCGCGTTACGTCTCTCTGGGATTTGCGATGGCGGGTGCGCTCTACGCGCTGCTGCTATTTCGGTCCCTGTGGGGAAGGTACGCTGGAGCGCTGGCTTGCGTTCTCATTGGGCTCCACCCCACGCTACTCGCGCAGGCGCGCTACGTGACAACGGATGGGCCAGCCGCAACACTCACCCTCGTCACCCTCGGTGAGCTCCTGCGCTTCTTACGTTCGCCAACACGTACCCGGCTTTTTACGCTGAGCACCGCGGCCGGTATCGCCACGATAACCAAGCACAGTTTGATGCTGCTACCGCTTGTGTGCATCGGCGCAATCGCATGCTTCTTGCTGTTCGGACTTGGGTCCTTCAAGGGCTTGCCCGCCCGCGTGCGCCTTTGGCGCTGGGGTGCGGCGTGTATTGCGATTTCCTTTGCCTGCCTGTTCACCATCAACGCGGGCTATCGCTTCGAGCGTACGGGACAAACCGTTGCGACCATCTGCGCCGCTCCCGAGCCGCAGTATCAGGTCTCCAAGAGCTATCACCATCGCGTCATCGAAGAGTCGCCGATCGGCAAGCTCCCCCAATGGCTCCCCGTTCCGCTGCCCTATACGCATATCTTTGGGCTTGCGTGCGTCCGTGCCTTAAACGCTGGGGGCTACCCGTCCTTCTTTATGGGCGAATCCTACCGCGATGGCCGCGCCTTGTATTTTCCCGTACTCACTGTCTTGAAGAGCCCGCCGTCGGTGTTGCTTTCGTTTCTGCTGGTGCTCGTCGCCTCTCGCTGGAAGAGAAGGGCACCGGAACCTGAGCACCTTGTACTAGGCGCGGTCTTCTGCCTACTGCTAGGGCTCTCGATGCTGTCGCGGCTCAATATGGGTATTCGCCATGGGCTGCCTGCGATGATGACACTCACGATGCTGGCCGCGTCTCTCCTGGGCAGTCGTATGCCGAACCCACAGCAGGCTGAACTCGGCGAACGCAGACCACAGTGGAGAGCTCCAGCGCTCGGTTCAGTTTCAGCCGTAGCGCTGGTGGCAACCACGCTCATTTCGAGCCTCTCGAGCCGCGAGAGCCCGCTCAATTACTTCAATCTCTTGGTTAAGAACATCGAGCAAGCGCACGAAATCAGCGTAATCGGGGAGGACTGGGGGCAAGACCGTGCGAAGTTCGCCATCTTGGCTAGGGAGGCAGGGCTCACGCCCCTGTTCTATCACGAACAAACGGCGACGCGGCGAGCCGAGGCTCGCTACCTTGGTATCCGCTACAAGCCGCTAACTTGCAAATCGCAGCCCCCCCCCGGAAGCTTCGCCGCAGTTCACCAAACGCCGCTCCGGCAGTCGGCTGGGCGCTGCTTTCGCTTTACGCAAGGGCGAACACCGGTTGCCACGATTCACGACGACATTCTCGTCTATTGGATCCCGCCGAAAGGGAGCGCGGAGTCACCGAAACAGCAGTCACCAGCCACGGTCGAACCGGAGCAACCCGACTCTGCCGACAGCGAGTAGCCACAAGGTTGCGCTCAAATTCCCTAATCGTCATCCAAACGTGACGATGAACGGCGAGGATTCTCGGGTGAAGAGCCGCATTGCGTCGCTAGCAGGCGTTTTCCTATTGAGTGGCTGCCATCTCAGTGAAGCTGAGGATCGAGAAACGTTGGGAACAGCTATCTCGGTTGAGCCGCGGCCCTCCCGAATCGTGGTCGCCCTGGTGATCGATCAGCTGGCCCTTTGGCACGTTGAAGAGAGGTTTCCCGCGCTTCCCGAGAACGGTGGCTTCAAGCGGCTCCGCCGCGAGTCCGACGAGTTCGTGGAGCTGCGCTACGGTCATGTTCAGACGTCGACGGCGATTGGCCATGCAGCTCTTTTTACCGGTCTGCCGCCACGGGAGAGCCAGATCGTCGCCAATGAGGTTCCAGACCGCGACCTCAACGTTCACGCGATCGTGCGCGATGAACGAACGAAGCTCGTGACGGCCGACGGGCTCGTTGATCGAGCAGGCTCATCACTGGCGGTTCTACCGAGCCAGGTCGAGACCCTCGCGGACGCGCTCCGCCGACAGCGACCTGAGGTCTCGATTGCGTGCCTCTCATTGAAGGATCGCGGAGCGGTGTTTGCTTGCGGACGCACCCCCGACGCGGTCGCGTGGTTCGATGTGGGGACGAACGGCTTCGTTACCTCGAATGCCTATGGTCCCACATTGCCGTCGCTGCTCTTGCCGTACGGCGTTCCGTACATTGGCGAGGAGTACCAGGCCACCAGTTGGACCCCGTTGGACCCAAGCTGGTTGGCGCAACACGCACCAGCAAAACCGGTGGGCCAGGGTAACTTCGAGGGGCTAGGCCGCGGCTTCCCGCATGAACTTTGGAAGACCGAGCGCCCGGCGCGAGCCATGCTCGCGACCCCGATGGGAGATGCCTTGTTGGGCGACGCAACGCTCGCTCTGCTCGACCGGTTACCGGAGCGGCAGGACGCCTTTGTGGCGGTTTCCTTCAGCTCCTATGACTATATCCATCACGTGTTTGGGCCGGACACTCCGGAGGCTTGGGATGAGCTATTGCGGCTCGACGGCCAGTTGGCGCGACTCTTCGACAAACTCGAATCGCTGTACGGTGCGGAAGGCTACTCAGTCGTGTTATCGGCTGACCACGGAGGGCCGCGGGCCCCGAGTAAGCACAACGCTTGCGGGGCCGCGGACCCGTTTGAGCGCGCTTGTGGGCAGCCGGTTCGGCTCCACGCTCACGAGCTCTATCGCATAGCGTCAGCCGCGGCCGCGCGCAGTGTTGGGCCTGGACGCTGGATCGGCGCGGTTAGTGAGCCTTTTGTGCACCTCTCCGATAACGCCAAGCAACTCCCCGCAACGCAACGGTCCGCCCTCCTTGCTGAGGTAAGCAAGGCGCTCGCGAACATCCCTGGCGTATCGCTTGTCATCGACGCGAAGGCTGCCGCTAACCAACCATGCCCCGGCTACGAGAATGACGCGCTGAGCGCGCTCGTGTGTCGCTCGACTACGGCGAACACTGGTGACCTGCTCATCATTCCAACCCCCGAGGCCTTCTTTGATACCGGCTATGTCGAGGGGGAAGGCTGCAACCACGGGTCGCCTTACCGTTTCGATCGATCGGTGCCCATGTTCGTGCGTTCCACAGGAGAGCACCGCCAGGTTGGGGATAAGGGCTTCACACCGAGCGGCAAGGTCGACCCGCGCGCGTACGCGGCAACTCTCGCCGCCCTCCTCAAGATCGCACCGCCTGCTGGCGCCGAAGGTGGCGAGGTCCTTTCCTGGTGAACGTCATTCGGGCGTACAGCCGTTGCCGCCACAAACATCGATGATCTCTCCAGTGCGGAAGAAGTGAAACATCTGCTGATTGTGGTTCGCCAACTTGCGAGGCAAACCGTGCGGATCTCCGACGTCGTCGGCGGGCGGATAGTTCCCCGGTGCGGGCCAGGGATTGCCAAAGTCATAGTTGACTAGGCCCGAGCCGAGGTGGGGATACGTAGCTTCCGAGATCAGCGGTAGCTCCTTGCCATAGTCGGGCAATAGAGCGATCCCGACGTCGCTGCGTGCCGCGATCTCATTCGTGAGGTTCGCCACCTGCCAATCAGCCTTCGCCGACGCAAGCAGTACTTCGTGACTCGGCGTATTGGGGTATGGCTCGGCCGAGATATGGCGATAGTGACTCACTGGATCCGTGCGATCCCACAACCCTTGAGCAGCCGAGAGCAACAGCAGCTGGTCGCGCGCGTCGGGGTAGTTGATGGTGACGAGCAAGAAGAATGGTCCAAAATCGACGGAGCGCTGTAGCAACGTTGAATAGTTGTTTCCGGGCACACCGAGATGACCACGCTTGAGGTCGAGGCTCATCGCCATATGGGTAGCGCCGAAGATGCCGCCTTGTGAAATACCGTGATAGAAGAGTTGTTCTGGGTCAATGACCAGCCCTGTTTCGGTAATGGCTGGTAGCTTGTCGAAGCCAAGCTTCATAGCCCGCACCAAGAACGCATGGTTGAGCACGCCCTGATGCAGGCGGTCGGCCAAGATGGGAAACTCGGAAAAATCAGCGATCATCTCGAGAATGCCGGGAACGTCCTCCGACGACATACCGATCATATTGCATCCCACCACCACGACCTTCTCTTGGGCGGCCAGGTCGTCGAACGCATCGATCTGTGCGTGAGTGCCGTTGAGGCCATGCCCGTGGAGCATCACTCCGTGTGGTTCACCGGTTAGAGCGGTGCGCGGCACGCGCGCGCGGAACTCGGCTTTGTAGGTACCTGTGGCCTGAGGCAGGCCGTCCTCCGCCCAGTTGAGCACATATCCTGTACGCCTATCGAGGGGCCGCTCTACCGTATAATCGGGCACGTCGAAGGTCCCCAATACTTCGTAGGCAATGTCGGGGTTCTCCGCCTCGCTGTACGTCGTCAGGCTGGTTATCTCCATTGCGGGGCTCGCGTCTCCGAGCTCCGCAAAAGCCTCGTCACGCATATGCAACAGCGGGCCGTGCAGCGTCGCCCCAGACGCTGTGGTCCAATCCCAAGCGAGCAACAACCCTTCGCGCTGCACCCCCGCCGTTTGCAGGTCGCCAAAGAGCTTCTCGAAGTGAGCGACTCGGCCCTCGACGGGCGTCCCCTCCGCGCGTTGGTCGCGCAAGGCGATGAAAGCATCGCTAGAGGAAGCCTCCTTCCCATCCTTCTGCTTGAGCCCGCGAAGTGCCACGACGTAACGAGTGGCCTCTTTCAGAAGGACCGCGGGACGAATGATGAGCCCTTCCTCGCCGAGCGCCTTGGAGGTGCGGTCAAGCTCGGCAAAACAGGGGATCCGCTTCAGCGCGCCGTTGTCCTCTTCGAACATCATGACCTGGGCGTCATCCTTCAGCGTGTCCGCGATATGGTTTTCATCCGGTAGCAAGCTACCGTCCAAGTTCGGAAAGTAGGCGAGCGCCGGGGAACCGACACCAAAGCCGTCGAGTCGCTCGTAGGGCTCTTTTGCCACGTGGACGCCAGCAACGTTTGCTGGGAGCGTGGTCTCGCCGAAACGCAGCCGAAACCCCGTCGCGGTACCTTCATCCGGAGCAAGCCAAAGGCTCGAAGGAAACGGCATGCCGCACACCTCCGGAACCAGCGGGTCACAATCAGGGTCGTCGGGAATCTCGAGCGGCCGAGGCTCCTCTACTGGATTGGGTGGCGCCTCCTCATTGCACCCAACGAGGGGAGCGACCACGAATAAGCCTAGCACCAGCGAACGGGACCAGTTCATGATGCGATATTACACCAAGAGGGACAGCACGAGCTTCCAGCAACGGTGTGCTCACCTTCGGTAGATGCCGGGATGCCCCCGCGCTAAGGGACCTTCATGAGATTCACGAAGGTCCTGCTTTCTTTGACGGCCTTGTGCGCGGCCACGGTGGTCCCGGCGTCGGCGAACGCCCAGGTGCTCCGCTTCACGACCACCGCCCCCGGCGGGATCGTGACGACGGGCAACACGCTCGGACTGTCGAAATCGACGAACGAGAATGGCCCTGGGACGCGGGACTCGATCGGAACCTTTTTGTCCCTCGGGAACTCGGTTGACGTACTACCGCTCAACCCGCTCAATCCGTGGCCCCAAGGCACGACCAGCAGCTGGCAAATGAACAGCTCGAGCGCCGAGTTGAGTTTGCCAGTCGAGGCCCAGGTGCTTTACGCAGAGCTGCTGTGGGGCGGTAGCTACCAATACGGCGAGGAGGACGTATCCGCCCTTTTGGGAAGCGCGGTCACCCTCACACAAGGGGCCTCATCGATGCAGGTGATGCCATCTGCGGCGACGGCCATTACCACCTCGGGCAATGCGGCAAGCGGGTTCGCTATTCGCTATTACCTTCGCTCGGCCGACGTCACCGACTTCGTCAAGGCGGCTCAAACCGGGACGTACTCCGTTTCTGGCGTACCTGGGACGCAAACCACCAATATCAACAGCTTGAGCGCCGCTGGTTGGACGTTGGTAACCGTCTATCGAGACCAGTCGGTTACTACCAAGAATCTGAGCGTGTTCGTGGGCGGGGCCTTCGTCGACGAGGACTCGCAGCAGGACTACACGGTCACTGGCTTCTGCGCTCCGCCAGCGGGCGTGGTGGAGGGGACGGCGGCGGTGAGCGCCATCGAAGGGGACGCCAACTTGACCGGTGATCAGTTCCTGATCGGCGCCAGCACGGGAGGCCCCTTTGCTTCGCTCAGCGGGCCCAATAACCCCGGTAGCAACTTCTTCTGCAGTCAGATCAACGACGGTAACGGCCAGCTCGACATGAGCGGCTCCTTCGGACAGGAGAACCACAACGCGCAAGCTGGCGTCAACCTCGCCGGTGGCCGGCAGGGCTGGGACATAACCACCATTCCGCTTAGCTCCCAGACCGGGCAACTCGCCAATAGCCAGACATCTGCAGTGCTCAGGACAATAACGACCGGGGACTCTTACATGCCGATCTTGGCAGCCCTGGCGATCGACGTAAATTCTCCTGATTTTGGCGGAGTTGCTTCGGATACTACGGTGACCCCAATGAGCGTTACCATCGGGGACCAACTCACGGTGTCGGTGACGCTCGCCAACGACGGGGCGGTTACCGCACAGAACGTGGTGCTGGACGTGGATTTGCCGGCGCAAGTTTCGCTCGTTTCCTTCACCACCGACGGCCAACCTGGTGACATCAACGGCAACGCCGTAAACGGTGCGCTCTTGGCTAGCGGGGTGGACGAGGGAGACATTCCAGGCGGGGGAGCACGCACCGTCACCTTCACGTTGGAGGTGAACTCGGCGCCCGCTGGCAGTACGCTCTTCGGCCTAGCCAACTGGAACTACGACTTTGAGGTATGCGCGAATGCATCACTGTCTTCAGAGGTCTTCTCGCAATCGTTCGCCGCGCTCTTTAGCGAACCCGTTGGAACCGGAGGCAACGGTGGTGGGGGCAGCGGCGCGAGCGGCGGAGGTGGCGCCGAACCGAATGGCGGCGGCGGCGCAGCAGCCCAGGGTGGCGGCGGAGAGGGAGGCGGGCTTCTGCCACTTGGCGGCGGCGGGAGTGGAGCCGCTGGCGGGGCCGGGGGCGGCGGCGGTGAAGGAGCGACGGGCGATGGGAGCTCGAGTTCAGGGGAGGCACCGGAGACAGGGCTGGGCTGTTCGTGCCGCGTGAATGCGCCCAAGGAGCCGGGGTTGGCTGCGTTGGCGTGGGGGCTGGTTGGTCTCTTGGTATTGCGTCGTAAGCGAGGAGCAAAAGCATCATGAAGACGCCGAACATTGCAATCTTGTTAGGAGTGTGGGCACTGGGCTGCGGGGATGACGCGGGCTCGGGTGGTAGCGGTGGAGCTGGCGGAGCTCCCGCTGCGATAGCGTTTAGTCAGCCTGGCTCGCTCGTCAGCGACGACGGTAAAGGCAGCTTTCGTTTTGGAGCCGCCACCGCGGCGACCCAGATTGAAGACCAGAACCCGGCCACCGACTGGTGGGCATTCTCGTCGCCCGTAGCGGAGGGCGGGCTCGGCAAGGGCAAAGCCCCCGTGGGAGACGCTTCCAAAGGCTTCTCGCTGGCGCTCGAGGACATCGCGCTACTGACCGAGCTGGGCGTGGACTCCTATCGTTTCAGTATCGAATGGGCGCGGATCGAGCCGGAGCGCGACGTGATCGACGAGGAGGCGCTCGCTCACTACGACGCTGTGATTGACGCGCTGGTTGCAGCCGGGATCCGGCCGATGATCACGCTGCACCACTTCTCGAACCCCATTTGGGTCGCCGATCCGCGTGACAACGAATGTATGAACGGCCCCTCCGACACGAACCTGTGCGGATTTGGCAATAGCGAAGGCGCGCCGCAAATCGTCGAGGAGTTTGGCGAGCATGCGACGCTCTTGGCTGAGCGGTTTGGCGATCGCGTCGATGAGTGGGGCACGGTGAATGAACCGGTGAACTACTTATTGGCTGGCTACGGCATCGGTAGTTTTCCGCCCGGGCAATCGAACATTTTGAGTGAGGAGAAGCTGCTTGGGGAGTTCATCCCCATCGTGCAAACCTACCTGGAGCTGCACGCTGCCGCCTACACCGCAGTAAAAATGAATGACGTCATCGACGCGGACAGTGACGGCAGCGCAGCCGACGTTGGGTTTACCTTGAGCATCGCAGACTGGGTGCCCGCGCGGGATAATCAAGTAAGCGAGGATCCGGAGGACATAGCCGCCCGCGATCGCGTCATCTACATCTATCATCATCTCTTTCTCGACGCGGCGCGCACAGGGGAATTCGACACCGACCTAGACGGTGAGCCGGATAAGACTGTACCGGGCGTGGCCGGCACCGTGGATTGGCTCGGCCTACAATACTATTTCCGCTCCGGCGTAACGGCGAAGAACCCTGTGCTGCCGGTGGTCGCGCTCACACCCTGCTTTGGCACCATTGACTTTGGCGCCTGCTTGCCGCCGGTGGGTGGCGACAAGACCAAGTGCATCCCGGCAATGAAGTACGAGTTCTACGAACCAGCCGTGTTCGAGCTGCTTTCGGACTTCTCCTCGCGCTACCCGGACTTGCCGCTGCTCATCAGTGAATCGGGCCTAGCTACCGAGGTTGGCGAGCGACGCGCAGAGCACGTCGTACGCAGCCTCGAGCAGATCGCCCTGGCGCGTGAGGCGGGGGTGGATGTCCGTGGCTATTACCATTGGAGCCTGTACGACAACTTCGAGTGGGCCGAGGGCTTTGAGCCTCGCTTCGGGTTGTTTACGGTCGACTATTCAGACTACGCTCGAACTCCGACATTGGGCGCTACTGTATTGGGCGAGGTGGCCAAGGCTCGCGAGCTGAGCAGTGACCACCGCGTGACCTACGGCGGAACCGGCCCCATGACCGAAGAGGCGGGAGCGGTGATTGGTGAGCGCTGCAATCTATGATCGGAGGCGCGCAGGCGTATTGAGCCTTAGCGGCTGTTGAGTATGTGTTCGGTGAAGCGAGTACGCAGGTAGAAGCCGCGAGGTACGGTACTGATGTGCTCGCCTTCACGGCCAAAGGTCAGCGTTCTGGCTCGGCCGTCGCGCGCCTTTGGTCGGACCTGGAGGTGCTCGCCGAGATGAGCGGTTACATCCTCGATCCGGCCAATCCCGACCAACCCCATGATTTCGTCGTAGTCGGCGGCGAGCGCTGCATCCTCCTCGACGGTCGGTTCAAACAGAACGGCGCGTCCCACGGTACGCGCGGCGGACGCTGAACGACGCTCCCCGATCACGGGCAGAAACAGCACCTTTCGCAGCTTGCGAAACACCCACGAGTTTCGGTAGTCGACCTCCTCGTTCAGGTCGATGGCGCAAACGAACGTGCTCTCCAAGGGTTTACCGCGCAGATCGATCGGAATCGTCTTTAGCTCCAACTCGAGCTCTGGAAAGTCGCGGACGCGCTGGCCAGAGCCGCCAGAAGCACCAAGCACGTTCTCAAACAGCTCCCCGATGCGGCCCTTGGCGTGAACCCCGTGCCCGGGCGCCTCGAGCCCATATTGCTGAACCACGTCAGCCAACGTCAGTCCCTCGAGACTGCGAGCCCGCTCCAATACCTGGGATAGCGAGAGCACCGTTAGCCTCTTGGCAGTAGAACCCCAGGGTTCATGATCGCCGTTGGATCGAGCACGCTCTTGGCAGCTCGCAGCGCCTGCTGAAAGAGCGACGGGACCTCCTGCGCCCAGGAAGAGGCAAGCTCCTTTCCAACGGCGTGGTGATGAGTGACCGTACCGCCTTCGCGCAAAATGGCCTCGGTCAAGGCGTGTTTTACCTCCAGCCAGAAGCGGTCCGGGTCGGCAGGGTTTCTACACAAGAGGGTGCAATAGGGCGCACAACCATCGCGATAGACGTGCGTGATCCGCCGGGCGAGGGCGTGCGGCCCGAGCTTCAACGTGGAGAGCGCCGCGCGCACGGCGGCATCCAGCGCTTCAACCTTGCTCCACGGAACGGCGGTCTCGAAGGTCTCGGCGAAGACGTCCATCAAGGCGAGCTCATCGCGCAGATAGGGCGCTCGAAAGAAGGCGGACTTGTAGGTGTCTGCTGTGTCGTCGCGACCGCCTGCATCCAAGCGCAGCTGCTCGGCTGGGATCAGCCCACCGTGCGAGCGCGCGATCTCACAAGCGGCCTCGAGCAATGATGCGAAGTCCACCCCGGCCGATTCGAACGCCAACAGCAACAGGCAGCAGTCCCCTTGCCCAGCCCCACTAACGAGCGCCTCGATGTTGTCGAGCAAACGCGCGTTCGTCGGAGCGATGCCAGATTGGACGATGGTGCGTAGGGCCAAAAGGCCGTCGGTCATATTGCTAAAGCGGACAGTGGCCGAACAACGACGGGTAGGCCTTGGAAAGACGCGCAACCACGCTTCGGTGATGACGCCGAGCGCGCCCTCCGATCCGACGAACATGCGCTCGGCTTGGGGGCCAGCGCCAGAGCCAGGCAACCGCCGCGTTTGGAGGTAACCGCTCGGGGTCACCACCGCGAGCGAAGCCACCAGATCGTCGATGTGGGTGGGCCCTGTGGCGAAGTGACCACCTGCGCGCGTGGCGATCCAACCACCGACGGTGGAATGCTCGAAGGACTGTGGGAAATGACGCAGTGAAAGACCGTGCGGTTTGAGTTGTGCCTCGAGCTCCGGCCCCAACGTGCCCGCTCGAACCCGCGCGAGTAAGCTCTCTCGGTCCACCTCGACTACGCCGCTCATGCGCCGCAGATCGAGCGAGAGGACGGGCCCTTCGCCACGGGTTGGCGTTACGCCGCCGTGAACGCTCGTGCCTCCACCGTACGGAATCACCGCGCAACGGCGCTCGGCGGCGAAGGCGAGCAGCTCCACGAGCTGTTGCTCGGACTCCGGAAAGGCGACGGCGTCGGGGGCTGTTGAAAAATCCCCGCGCACCGCGCGCGCGAGATCCCTGTACGACTTGCCCATCGCGTGGCTCAACCGCTCTCGTTTCGAAACATCGATCAGCGGTTCGAGCTGGCTTGGGAACGCAAGCGACGACGGCTCAACCTCGATTTGATCGAGCGAAGGCGGCTCTCGCCGAACGAGCGTTCCGCCGAGCAGCGCCGAAAGGCCAACCTTGGCCATCTCCAGCTGCGCCGGCGAGGCTGATACACCCTCGTAGCCCCAGCCCCAAAACTTGCGTGTTTGCAGCAGAGTGACCTCCAGGTCGTTACGGCAAAGGACTCGTAACCATGTCAAAGGGCACCGAGGTCTCTGTCCCGCTCACGAGCTTGACGACGTAGCGCAAGCCGTCTTCCTCGGACTTGAGCACCGAGCCCGAAACCAGCTCCTCACCTTGCAACACCATCACCTTGTCCCCAGCCTTGTGGGTGTGGTGAATCGACATCGCCCTGATGAAGTTAGCCGGGAGCCTAAAGGGCCGGCCTGACCAGGTGACGAGCCAAGACTTTCCTTCCGCAGTGGAGACAAACTGCCCGCCGCGCCATACGACCTTTTCTTCACCCAAGGAGTTGTGCGTACTGTCGCGTGCGACAGCCACGGCGCCGAACTTCAAGGTGCCGTCGAGTTTGATGACATCCGATTGAGGGATCGACAATTCCTTCAGTTCACCCGCGTAGCGAAAGCGCACCGATACCCCGTCCGCCGCCACACTAACGACGCGGGCCACAGCGCGACTACCCATCGCCGGAACCACCACGGCGTCACCCTTCAACAGGCCCTCCGGCCGCCGAAGCGGCGCTGTGAAGGCGCCTGGAACGAAGATGTCACCGCGCTCGCTTTGCACGACAGCAAACGGCGCCTCAACGCGCGCCACGGATTCGACCGACAGCTTCAAGGTCTCCCAGCCGCTGCTCATCGGCACGACCAACCAGCCACGAGAACCGGCGCTAAGCTCGGATGGCGTATTGGGTCCGGAAAAATCGGCCCATTTACGTACGGTGCTGACAGGAACGCTCGAGGCGAGATTGGTCAGCACCAAGGCAGGTCCACTCGAGCTTGAAGCCTGCGACGACGGTGCACTCGACCGAACCGGGTCGACCTCTGCGCTGGGTTCAGCGGAGCTCTCAGGCGCAGCGGGCACGGTGTAGACCTCGTCTTCACCGCAGCCGATCACTTGCGCCAACACCAAGAACCAAGCACCGGGCCTCGACCTCTGAATCATTGCAACTGATTCTGACCAGAAGTCGCGGCCCGCGGAAAGAGCTTCCTGCGCTAGGGCTTCTTGGCCGGGCTGGGAGCCGTGACATCCAGTTCTTGGATCAAGTCCGAGAGTTCGCTCCTCGCGTCGAGACGCTTGGCCTCGAGCTCGGCCAGTTGCGCGCCCAGCTTGTTGCCCTCGGTGCTGAACTCATCGAGCTGCTTCGTCCACTTTTGGCGCTGGGCAGCGGCCTGGTTGTTCTTCTCGATCGCTTGGATATTCGCGCGGAGCTCGGAGGCTCGCTGATCGAGCTTGTTGCGCTTCTCGGTCAGGCCAAAGAGCTGCTCCTCGAGCCTCCCCAGCTCCCTGCGCTTGTCCACGACCGGTTGCAGCTTCTTCTTCAGCTCGGGCGTGAGGTCGGTGTAGGTCAGCAGCTTCTCGAGCAGCTCGAGCGCAGGCCGCTCCCAGATGCTCAGCGAGCTGCGGCTGGGAGTTTGCTCGATGATGGTGATGGTGCCTTCACGCGCGCCGGCGGCCACGTTGACGGGCACGAGGTAACCGTCCGATAGGTCTTCGGTCCCTGCTGGTCGCTCCGAGAGCGAGTAGTTCCAGCCGGTCTTGCTGTGACGAATGAGGACGTTGAAGCCCTTGTCGTTGGTCTGACTCTTGACGGTGTAGGTGGTAACGCGGCGAGCGAATTGCTCCACCTCGAGCACGCCGCGCGACATCTTGATCAGCCGCATCTCCTCGCGGTCGTCTTTGACCGACGAACTGACCATGATGTCGGTCTCCACGGCGAAAGGAATGGTGGCACTCGTACCCGCGCCAACCGTCTCACTGAGCCCTTCGCCCACGAAGCTGCCGCCTGCATAGATAGAGATCGGCCCGGGCTCGAGCACGAACGGGGTGCTGTTGCGGAACCGCACCACACGGTAGGGATTGGCCTCGTAGCCCATGCCAGCGCCGCCCGGTCGGAACAGGAAGGTCTCTTCGCCTTCGACGTCGGAGTTCACGATCGCGACCATCGTCGAGGTGCCGTCGGGGACGGTCACGCGCGAATCGAGATCGAAGCGCGTTTGACCGGAGACGGTGGCGGCTTTTGCTTGCGCCAACGTCGAGCGGCGCAGCGAATCGAAGTCGATGGTTTGCTCTTGTTTGAGCGACTCACCGCCGTATCCGTAGCCCTTCTCGGCGGACTTCGGGGGAGGCGCCGGGCTCGCTGAAGCGAGCCGACTGGGGCGCTTCTTTGATTCGTTGCGTGACTCTTTGGCGCCGCCAAACGCACGCCCGCCCTGAACTTCGTCGAGGTCGTAAGCGCCGTCGCCCTCGGCTTCCTCCGCTGCGGCCATCGCGCCGGGGGCCGGCAGCCCAGCCATGAGTCCGGCGTCGGGCGCAGGCTGATAGGTGGTCTCGCCCACCATGGCCTGCGCCTGCTTGCGTACGCCGGTTTCGGTTAGGTCGGCGCGAAAGACGTCGCGCGGCGTGTGAAGGTCGTACCGGAACGCGATCGGCGCGCCGCTGGTGAGCCCGAGCTCGACGTTGCCCCAGTCTTCACCGCTGGTGTTGTCCACGACGGCCCACGCTTGAAGCAGCGCCTTGCCTTTGCCCTCCTTGGGTAGCACGACGCGATAGGTCGGCTTCCACATCGGCGCCTGCGCCACGTAGCTCACGAGCAAGTCGTGCGAGCTTGCTCCGACGAGCCGAATGCTGACGGCGACCTGCTGGAACATGCCCTCACCGGCGCTCGCATCGAGCGTGCGATTGAACTGCATCGCCAGGTCTCCGTCCTCGAGCTTGATCGAGCGCACCTTGGACAACTTCACCACGCGCAAATTCGCGCCGTCGAGCAGCGTGACACGGTGGTCGGTGGAGCCCGGCTGGGGCATGGGGAAGGACCCGCGGGCAGCGGGCATGTCCTCGGGCGCGTCATCGAGCTGTTCCACCATGATGATGCGGCCAGTGATGCTGCCGTCGGAGGTAACCAACGTCACGCCGGAGCCGCGCAAATCATCGAGCACTTGGGCCAGGTTTCCGCGACCCGGTTGCAACGTCGCGAGCGCAGCGTTGGCCCACGTCGACGGATCGAGCGGCATCGATACGCTGACCGCGCGGCCCGTCGCCTTCTCGACCACGGTCAAGCTCTTGAGCAGGTCATTGACCTGGTCCTTGCGAACCTTGATCGTCAGAATGTCCCCGTCCACCTCGCCGGTGCGCTCAAAGTAACCAACACCGTTACGGTACAAAACGACGCGGTCGAGCTTGAGCGGTGAGTCGGTGGTGGGGTAGCGCAGTCTCGCTTCGTTGGCACAGCCAAAGAACGTCGAAGCAACTAAGAACAGAGCTGACAATGGGAGGCGCTTTCGAAACATGCGGGGATACTCTCCGTTGAGCGAGGGGTCGTCCAGACGGAGCAGACGTACGACAACGGAATTCGTTCTATGCTTTCTCCGGTTGTCTTCGCCCTCCGGCTCGGACACATTGCGGGCGTTGCTCACTCTTGCTCGGCGAGTCGCGGTCGACGGACCCCTCAAACCACGCGAAGGCGTGCGCCTGGGAGCTCGCCTCGCGCGGACGTTGAAGCCACTGCATGCGAGCGGTGAGTCGCACGGCCGCATCGGCGCGGAGGCGATCTTACTGCCCACACGGCTCCTCGCCGACGCGGTGCTGATCCAGCCGCAGAAGCCTCGCGCGAGGCCGCTCAAAAAGAGCGGGCCGGCTGGGCTCGCGGCCGACACCGTGGCTATCGCGCGGCTGGTGCACTTCGCGATCACCGCCCATGAGACGGCGGCCGGCGAGCGTCCGCCGCCCTTGGCCGTCTTCGATTCCGGGGACGATGAGCTCGACCAAACGCTGAACGACGTGTTCCTTCGGGCGACAACGCCCACGCCCGCTACGCTCGATCAGCTTTGTGAATCGCTCGACCGTTGGTTGGAAGCCGAAGGGGCGCTCGTCGACGAGCCGCTCGCGTGGGAGGAGGAGGCAGCGGAACCGTCGATTGACCTCTCCACGCTCCCTCCGCCCCCCGCTGCGCCACTGAGCCAGGCCGGGTACGGCTTGGACGAGGCGACACTCGACTTCGAGGAAGACGGGGAACGCCCGACGGTGCCGGGGAGCGTTGAACAACCACCGAGGCGCATGCCCAAGCTGGTTCCGCCCAAGCTAGGTACTCGTCCGTCGAAAGGCCGCAGCGCAGAGAAAGAGCAAGCCGACGACGCCAAAGCACCGGACTCGGCGCCGTTGGCCGAAAGAGAGCCCGCGAATCCACGTGCAGGTTGGCCTTGGCTCGCCGCCGTGGCGTCGGCGGCTGCGGTCGTCATCGTATGGTTTGCGACCCGAGGATCGACGTCGAACATGGGTGACGCCCAGCCTTCCTCCGGCGCTGAACGGCCTGCAGACTCGCTGCCTTTGGCTTCGCAGAGCGGCGCGCCGGCACGCGCGGCGAGCGAGCTGACGAACTCCTTGCGCGCGACCGCCAACCCCGCGAGCGCGACGGCAGCGGCTTCAACGCCTTCCGTTGCTACGGCCTCCAGCGCGCCGGTCGCGGCACCGGAAGCACTCGAACGCTGCATCACCCGAGCGCTGCCCGCCGACACGTTCGAAGGGACCTTTACCGATTTCAGTCCGGTGTGCGCCGCGAGCGAGGTGCTCGATGGTTCGCAACGGTTTCGCGAGATGATCGTGAGGGCGGGTCATGGGCGCGCCGTTACCAGCGGCATGAAAGAGTGGTCGCTGCTGGGCTTCTTCGAGTTGGCGGCCTTCGCGGTGCTCCGTCAGCGCTGCTGCAACGCCGAGCCCATCGCTGTGCCTTCGTCCCCGGAGAGTTGCCCCGTCTCGATGGAGAAGGCGATCCGACAGCTCGAAGCGGCTGACTTCTCCTCCAAGAAGCAAGTCGCTTCGGCCATCGACCAACTGGAGAAAGCCGCCCGCTGCATAACGCGCTCAGGCGCCGAAAAGCGCTTTGGTGGGCATCCGGCCCTCTCCGGTGGCGAAGGAACGCCGCTCAAACGGATCGTAAAGCGGCTCGGTGAGCCCACATCTGCTCACAAAGCGCCGTGAACGCTTTGCGCAGCAAAGCAGCTACTGGTGGGCCACAGGCCAAGCGGTGGTATCATCGACGTTCTTACGCGCGACGAGCTCGCGCCGCCCTTGCACCTTGCCATGACCGAAGTCTCCTCTGACACCAATCAACGCGGCTCGCTGAGTCACGAGGGTAGCCCCGTGAAGCCGCAGATGAGCGTCGAGATCGGGGAGGTCATTCGGGGCAAGTACCGCGTTGATCGCGTGATCGGTGAAGGCGGCATGGGAGTCGTGGTTGCTGCCACCCACCTCACGCTCGATCGCCCCGTAGCGATCAAGCTGCTCAATGCCAAGAGCAGCGAAAGTGATGAGGCGCTCGAGCGTTTCACGCGGGAAGCGCGCGCCGCTGCACGGATTCAGAGCGAGCACGTTGGGCGGGTGCTGGACGTCGATACGCTGCCCACCGGCGCGCCGTTCATCGTCATGGAGTACCTCGAGGGCCACGACCTGGCCGGCGAGATGCGCGACGGTAAGAAGCTCGATCGCCGGCAAGCGGTGGTCTACGTCCTGCAAGCCTGCGAGGCCGTTGCTGAGGCGCACGCGGGCGGCATCGTGCACCGCGACCTCAAGCCCGCGAACCTGTTTCTTGCGCGGACTGGCTCCGGAACGACCACGGTCAAGGTGCTCGACTTCGGCATCTCGAAAATCACCCGACGCGAGGCTGGCGCCGATATCACCGCCAACAAGGCCCTGACCAACCCGACCTCGATGCTCGGCTCGCCGCTGTACATGTCGCCCGAGCAAATGAAGGCCTCGACCGAGGTCGACGCGCGCACCGACATTTGGTCGCTCGGCGTGATCCTCTATGAGCTGCTCACGGCGCGGTCGCCGTTCGACGCCAAAACCATCCCGATGATTTGTGCGGCGGTCCTGAGCCAGGAACCAGCGCCGTTCAACGACGGCACCATCCCGGAGTCGCTCGAGAAGGTTGTGCGCAGGTGCTTGGAGAAAGACCCAGCCAAACGCTTCCGCGACATCGCGCATTTCGTGCGAGCCCTAACGCCGTTCGCTCCAGAGCAAGCCGCGCTGACGCTCGAGCGGATCACGAGGCTGCGGGATGATCACGGTTTGCCGGCGGCAAGCCCAGCCTCGCTACCGCCGCCGCCGTCCAAAGAAGGGTCGCTGACGATCACCTCCTGGGGCGAGAAGCTCCCGCGAGAAGCACGCCGTAAATGGTGGCCGCTCGCGCTGGCGGGCGTGGCGGTCGCGGGGCTCGCAATCGTGCTGATCGTGCAGCTCAACTCGGCGACTGCGCCGGCGCCAACGACCCCGGCCGTAGCCGTAGAACCGGTACCAACGGCTTCGAGCGTGGCGTCCACGCCCGCTCCGGGTGGGCTTCAGACGAGCGCACCGGTGGACACGACGGCAAGCGCCGCAGCGTCCACTTCGGCGGTCGCGTCGGCGTCTGCAGTCGCTTCAGCTTCGGCTGCACCTCTTGTGACGGGCGTGCGGCCACCGAATCGTTTTCCAGTGCCGAAGCCCTCAGCAGGGCGGACAACGGGGTTTGGCGGTCGTGAATAAGTGTCTATTGGGGTTGGGATTGCTAGCGAACCTGCTGCTCGCTGGAACTGCGCTTGCGCAAACACCCACCGACTCGCCCGAGGTGAACGGGGCTGAACCGACGAGGGACACGAAGGCGAACGCCATCCAGTTCTTCAACCGCGCGAAGGACCTGCACGAGGCTGGGAAGTTCTCGGAGGCGTGTCCGCTGTTCGAAGAGAGTTTGCGGCTCGACTTCGGGCTTGGGGCGTTGCTCTACCTCTCGGATTGTCAGGAGCAGATTGGCCGAACCGCGAGCGCGTGGGCCGGCTTCAAAGAGGCCTCTGAGTTAGCGGCGCGCGCAGGCCAAAAAGAGCGCGCGGCGATCGCCGCTGATCGCGCAGCAAAGCTTGAACCGACCTTGAGCTACCTGCGCATCGAGCTCGCGCCAGAGCACGCCGAGACCAAGACGCGCCTCAAGCGGAACGGCGCCGCAATCAGCGCACTCTTGTCGCTCGACGCGTTGGCTGTCGACCCTGGCCCGCAGGAAGTCATCGCTGAGGCCGACGGCTACAAGCCGTTCAAGACCTCGATTGAGGTCCCCAAAGGAACAGGCACCACCACGCTCAAGATCCCCGCGCTCGAGAAAGCGCCTGTCGTCGCTACTCCGCAAGAGTCGTCGGGCATCGATGGTGATTCGATGCGCATCGCTGGGGTCGTGGTTGGCGGCGGAGGCTTGGTGGGAATCGCCATCGGCACCGGCTTCGGCATCGACGCCATCAAGACGTATGACGCAGCGTTGGCTACCTGCGAGGGCGGCGCACCCAATCGCTGCACCGACGAGGGCATCGCGCTGCAAGAGTCGGCGAAGCAATCCGCGCTGATCTCGACGATCTCCTTTGCAGTGGGTGGCACGTTGGTCGCGGGCGGTGCGCTGCTCTACTTCCTCGCACCCGCTAGTGAGCCGGCCCCGGCTGTCATGCTGAGAGACTTTCGTATTGGGTCTGACGGAGCTTACTTATCGCTAGGAGGTGTCTTGTGAAGTTCATCCGCGTGACTGAGGCAACTGCTCTCCGCGCCCTCGCGCAACTTGGACTCCTGTCCTGCTTGCTCGCCGGCTGTGATGCACTGATCGGGATTCAGGATCTGAGCAAGCCGACGAACACCGGGGGTTCTGGCGGCCAGGGCACTCAGTGCACCGTGCCCGCCGACTGCCCGGACACCGGGGATCCGTGCATCGTGCGGGCGTGTGCGAACAACCAATGCGAGCTGCGTGAGGTTCCGGACGGCCCTGTCGCTTCGGACCCCGTGGGCGACTGCAAGCAGCAGGCGTGCGCCGCGGGCCTCTTGGTTGAGACGCCCGACGCAACCGACCTCCTCGTCGACGGCAACCCCTGCACCCTGGACGCGTGCTCGCCCGACGGTCCCTTACCTCCGACGAACACGGCGAAAGGCGAAGCGTGCGAGGGGACTGCGGGTGTGTGCGACGGCGACGGCGCCTGCGTCGAGTGCTTACCGCTCGGCAACCAATGCACCGGCGTCAGCGTGTGCATCATGAACGAGTGCGTTTCGGCCAGTTGCAACAACGGCACGAAGGATCCGATGGAGACCGACGTCGATTGCGGCGGCTCCTGCCCTGCCTGTGCAGACGGGAAAGACTGCGAAGAGGGCAACGACTGCGAGTCGTTGGTCTGCGAGAGCGGCGGTGGCGGTAGCATGACCTGCCAAAAGCCGACCTGCGACGACAGCAAGAAGAACGGGCTCGAGACGGCCAAAGATTGCGGCGGGAATTGCCCAGCGTGTGAGGACGGCAAAGGCTGCCTCAAGGACTCCGACTGCCTGTCGTTACAGTGCACAGATTGCTCGGGAAGCGGCTGCGTCTGCTCAGCGCCCAGCTGCACCGATGGCGTAGAAAACGGGCAGGAGATCGACGTCGATTGTGGGCCCGGCCAGGACTGCGTCGGAACCTGCGAGACAGGTCGGGCTTGTGATCAGCCTGAATGGTGTTTCTCGTTCAACTGCGTAGACAACATTTGCCTCGCGCCGTCGTGCGATGACGAGATCCTCAACGGCAACGAACAAAACACCGATTGCGGCGGGGATTGCGACCCCTGCATTTAACCCGCAGGAACGACGAGCTTGACCAGCGTTAGTACTCGACCAACGAGCAGTTGGTCGAAGCGCTCGGCCTCGCCCTCGAGCACCGCAGCGTAGGCCGTCTTCATCTCGACCTGCGTCTGCGTAAGCACGCTCACGAGATCCTCCCAGCCCGGGTTGTGCCCGACGATCATCCAGGTTTTGACGTCGGCTGGGAGTTCGGCGGCGAGCTCTCGTACGGCGTCGAGATCGGTCAGGTAGAAACGCCGATCAAACTGCACCGGCACCGAATCGAAGCACGGCCGCATCGCCTCGAGCGTCTCGCGCGTGCGCGTCGAATCACTCGAGGTGATGTAGTCGGGCACGAAGCCGAGTTCGAGCAGCTGGGCAGCCGTGGACGGCGCTTCACGCAGCCCACGCTTGTTGAGTGGCCGTTCGTGATCATTGGACGCACCGGCGTCCCAATCGCTTTTGGCGTGCCTAAGTACGATGAGTCGCCGCATGAAAGCGCTCAGGGAGCCGTCGGCTGCTGCTGGGGCCCGATGCCGGGAACACAGGCGAACGTGGTGTCGGGGTCCCCATCGTCGATCACCGACATCTGCGTGTAGTCCGGTATCGGCGCATCGTTGAAGATCTCGCATTCGTCACGCGTGCAGATGTCGTTGTCCACGGGGGTGAGCGTGCGTCGCACCTCGAGGTCGTCGATGTTCCAGCCACCCACCGAAGGCAGCGTGGCGGTCTTGCTAAACGAAAAGACCAAGCGCAGCGAGTTGCCGGTCGCAAGCGCGTCCGCAGCGGCGGCCGTTAGATCGTGCCTGACCTCAAACCAACCTGTACCAAGGGGCGGCGCGTCGTTCACGACGCCGGCGGTGTTGTCCCAAATGGGATAGCTGTTCGGCCCAACCGTCGCGGTGATCGACGCGCCCATATCAGCGGGCGCGTCACCAGCGAGCCAGCGCCAGAAGACCAACGTTACGAACTCTTCGGGTTGCACCGAGCTGACGTTGATGCTCGGGCTCGTGAGCGGGCTGATGATCGCCTGCGTGGCCACGAGAGCGCCTTGCGCCGTGCCTGCGATGCCATCCCCTTCCTCGGAGTGATCCGAGATCGGATCATTCGCGCCGTTCTTTCCGCCGGAACTCGCAGCTGCCGAGCCGATGAACCACTGCGGCCCGAGCGCCCAGCCAGCAGCGTTGCTGGTGAAGTTCTCGGAGAAGATCGTGGAGTACGGAAGGTTCGACGGGCCGGTCACCGGGTCGCACAGATCGTAGGTGCAGGGGTTGTCGACGATCGGGGTGGCGATGTTTTGAATGGTCCCCGTCCTGGGGTCGCACGAATCCATCGTGCAAATGTTGTCGTCTTCGGCGGCATCGAACTGCACGCACTTGTTCTCATCGGGGTTGCAGAACTCGATGGTGCAGAGATCGTCGTCGTCGCAGTCGGGGTCACCGAGACAGTCCTGGCCGTTGACGCCTCCTCCCGTTCCGCTGCTGCCACCACCGCCTACGAGCCCGGTGCCAACCGAACTGTTGCCGTTGGGGGTGGGCACCTCGGTCACGCCGTCCTTGTCCTCGGGCGCGCCGCTGCCGTTCACGTCGTTGCAGCCGAAGAGGGCGACGACGCTGAGCAGCAAGGCCGCGTTGGAGCCGCGAAGGGAGGTGCGTGCGGATGAAGCTAGGGAGGCCATGGCGGCAGCGTATCGGGCCTGGGTCAGCAAGCCAAGATTCCGCCGAAGGCGTCACGGGTGATTCCGCCGAAGGCGAAACGCAATGACTCGAGCCGCTGCAGTCCGCTGGTGCGGCGCTGCACCGGTTGATCTATCCAGCTCCGCAGTATGTCGATGTTCTCCGACCGTTCTGCGGGACTCCTTCTCCACCCCACGTCACTCCCGGGGCCGTTCGGCTCGGGAGATCTAGGCCGAAATGCGCGGGATCTCGTGGATTTCTTGGCAGCGGCTGGGATTCGCTTTTGGCAGGTGCTGCCGCTTGGCCCGGTAGGCGCGGGCGATTCGCCTTACTCCGGGACCAGCGTTTTTGCCGGAAACCCGTGGTTGGTCAGCCTGGATAGCCTAGTCGAGGCTGGGCTGTTGCCGTCCGACGCCGAGGAACTGCAACCCAAAGCTTCGACGCGCAATTGCGACTTCGGCGCGGCCAAAGAGCTGCGGGAACGCGCGCTGCGACGAGCGTATAGCCAGTTCGAGTCGCTGCCGCGCAGCGCCGACTTCGAGTCCTTCGTCGCCGGTAACGCCTATTGGCTCGATGACTTCGCCACCTATGCGGCGCTCAAACGCCAATTCAACGATGGGCCCTTCTTCGATTGGCCCGAGCCCTATCGGCGTCGGGACCGCCAGGCGCTCGAGAGCTTTCGACGCGACGCTGCGCGCGAAATCGCCTTCCACAAATTCGTGCAGTGGCGGTTCTTTCGCGACCTCAATGAGCTATCCGCGTACGCGAAATCGCGCGGCGTTCGGCTGATGGGGGACGCTCCGATCTACGTTGCTCACGACTCGTGCGACGTGTGGGCGCATCCGGAGCTGTTCCTGCTTGGGCCCTCCGGCGAGCCACGCAGCGTGGCCGGTGTGCCGCCCGACGCCTTCAGTGATGAAGGCCAGCTATGGGGTAATCCGCTCTACAACTGGGACGTGCTCGAAGGCACCGGGTTCGGCTTTTTCCTCGCTCGCCTCGCGCTAATGTTCAAAAGCCTGGATTGCGTACGGCTCGATCACTTCATTGGCTTTACGCGCTACTGGGCTATCCCGCGCGAGGCCAAGACGGCCAAAGACGGCGTCTTCCACGACGTCCCAGGCGAGGCGTTCTTCGCCACCGTCTTCCGCGAGCTCGGCGAAGTGCCGCTCATCGCCGAAGACCTCGGCGTGCTCACGCCGCGCGTGAAGGCCATGCGGGATCACTTCAACTTGCCGGGCATGAACATCCTGCAGTTCTCCTTCAGCCCAGACCGCGGCGCAGAAGCTTCACGCCCCCATCGCTATCGCCGCCACAGCGTGGTCTACACCGGGACCCACGACAACGACACCTCGGTGGGCTTCTTTCAAGGCCCGCCGGACAACGCCTCGGCCAGCGCTGTCGCCAGCTATCAAGGCGAGCGCGCGTTTGCGCTCGAATACCTCGGCCTACCGAAGACCGCCGACGCCCGCGAAGCTGCGCGTGCGCTGGTGCGCGCCTGCTTCGCCAGCCCGGTCAATACGGCGATCGTTCCGGCGCAAGATCTGCTCGAGCTCGGCCGCGAAACGCGCATGAACCGGCCCGGCATCGCCGCAGGCAATTGGGGCTTCCGCGTACAACCGGGAGAGCTGACGCCCGAACTCGCAGCGCAGGTTCGCCGATCGCTCGAGCTTTACGGGCGGCTGGGCTGACCGCTGGAGCTGGCGCACGCGGCCCGGCTTACGGGCTTGCCTGTTTGCCCGACTCGGCGAGCGCGAGGTTGGCGAGCTTGCGCAGTCGCACGTAAGGAACCGCGCCAGAGACGCGATAGCCATTCACTAAGCTCATCGGCGTGCCGGTGAGCCCGAGGCCCTCGGCGAGGGCGATCTCCTCGTCGAGCTGCGCTCCGTACGACTCATTCTCGAAGGCGGCTGCGAGCTTCGACGCGTCGAGGCCGGAGTCAGTGAAGGCCTGCGCAATCACGTCATCGGTCAGCGCGCCCTCCAAGCTGAAGAGCTTGTCGGAGAACTTCCAAAAGCCGCTTTGGCCCTTCTGTTTGAGCGCCTCGAGCCCTGCGAGTGAGGCGCGTCGCGCGCGAGCCCCACGCAGCGGATGGGGGTGGAACACGACCTGCAGCTTGCCTTTGAACTCCTGCTCCAAGCGCGTCAGCGTCTTGGCGTGCACGCGGCAGTAGTGGCACTCGAAGTCGGCGAAGATGTGCACCACCAAGGGCGCATCCGTCGGCCCGCGAGCAGCTGCCGCTTTGCCGATGCTGGGCGCTTTCACGCGAGGGGGTAACGGCGCGACAAAGCCCTCGCGGATGATGTTGGCGTAAAGATCCGAAGCTGCGACGCCGGTGGCTCGCAGCTGCTCAGCGTGCTTGAGCTCTTCATCGATCGCCGCGCGAAACGCCGCTTCGGGAACGGCGCCGACGAGCGCACGACCGTTGATGAAGAAGGTCGGCGTCGAGCGAGCTCCCACCTCATCGGCGGCCAGCAGATCCGCTTCCACCGTGGCCAGCTCGCGACGCTCCGCAACAGCAGCGACGGCCTCGTTCGGATCCAGCCCGAGTTTGCGCGCAATGTCGAAGAAGGTCTGCTCGCTGAGCTCCCGCGCGAAGAGCTCATCATGCGCTAGAAAGAAAGCCTTTTCACCGAGCTTTCGCTGCACGAAGGCAGCGAACAAACTCGCCTTCAAACCGTCATCATGGGAGGGCAGCGGGTTGTGCTTGAAGACGAAGCGTAGCTTGCCCGGGTAAGCCTGCTGCAACGACCTCAGCGTCGTTTGGGCGTCGCGACAATGTGGGCATTGAAAATCGGAGAAGGCCACGATCGTGACCGGTGCATCGCTGGGCCCGAGCGTGGGCGAACCATCGATCGCCACTTTGAACACCGACTCGGTGGCTCGCGGCAGCTCTTCCTCCGCCGCAACCTCCGCATCGCCGTCCGAAGGCGCGGCCGGGCTCCCCCACAACAGCGCATCGTTCTCGGCGGCGACGCGCATACGCGCGACGTTGGCGTCGGGCATCGACATACCGGTGGCTAAGAGCGGCGCTACGGCTGCGCGCTCCTCGGCGATGGCCGCGCGGATCGTCTCGAGATCCTTCGCCCCGACCATGCGACGCCCATTGATGAACAGCGTGGGCAAAGCGTTGATACCCAACGCCGAACCCATCTCCACGCTCGATCGCACGCGGTCCACCCCGAACTCCTGCGAGGCCTCCGCGATCGCACGCGTATCGGCGTCGATCAACGTGCGCGCCTTTTGTAGACCGAGCGCGACGCGGGCGTGCATCGACTGGCCAATCAGTTCATCGGCATAAACGCTGTCGTGGAAGGTCCAGAACGCCGCATCACCGCCGAGCTCACGCACGCCATGAGCGAGCACCGCCGCCGAGACCGCGTCTTCATCGTTCATCGGCAAGTGCTTCCAAACCACGCGAAAGCCACCGTCTTTGTTCTCCTCGAGCAGCTTCTGTAGAAAGCCGTTCGCCCGCCGACAGTGCATACAGGCGTAATCACCAAACACGATCACCGTGACCGGCGCCATGGCTGGCCCGCGGGTCGGATCCTCCGCGGAGACGGTGAGCGCTAGCTGCTTCTCCGGGGCCGCTTCTTCAGCGTCGGGAGCGCGAGAGCCTGCGGGAGCTGGCTGACAACCGAGGCCGAGGACGATCGAGGCAAGGAGGAATCGAAGCTTCACGAGGAGAGGGCCTTTCGTTGGCCGGGTTTGGGTGCGCGTGGACCACCGCCCTTGCGCGTCACCGTCAACAAGGAGGTACGCGTGTTGGGAGCTAGTTCCAAGGTATCGAGGTCGCCGGCTACGAGCTTCACGGCCCCGGCATAGGCGATCATCGCGGCGTTGTCGGTGCAGCTCGCCAGCGGGGGAATGAAGACCGAAATACCGAACGCCTTCGCTCGCTCGCGAAAGCGCGCCGCGAGGGCCGAGTTGGCCGCGACGCCACCGCCTACGACTACGGTGGAGAGGCCTTCTGCGCTCGCCGCGCTCAGCGTCTTCTCGACCAAGATCTTCACCACATGCCCTTGGAACGCCGCAGCGATGTCACAGCGCGCTTGCTCGGTCTCACAGCCATTGAGCTCAACGAACCGAGCCACTGCGCTCTTTAGCCCGCTGAAGGACATCTCGTAACGATTGGGCCCACGCAGCCCCGGTTGGAAGGTGAACCCAGCGCGCGCCGGATCACCGAGCCGGGCCAATCGATCCACCACAGGTCCCCCCGGATAACCCAGCCCCAAGAGCTTAGCGACCTTGTCGAAGGCCTCCCCAGCAGCGTCATCGCGCGTGGCTCCGAGCTCACGAACCGCGTTGAGACTCGGACCGTCAACGCGATAAATCGCCGTGTGTCCGCCGGAGACGAGCAGCGCGGCGAAGGGAAAGCTCGGCCGCTCCACGCTCGCCCCGGGCCGCTGCAAAAAGACCGCCAAGAGATGCCCCACCAAATGGTCGACGCCGATCAGCGACTTGTCGAGCGACCACGCCAGCCCTTTGGCCGTCATCAACCCAACCAGCAGCGCACCCATCAGCCCCGGCCGATTGGTCGCGGCGATCGCGTCAACGTCCTGCAATTTGATCCCAGCCACGCGCACCGCCTCACGCACCACCTCCGGCAGGTGACGCGCGTGATCACGAGCTGCGATCTCCGGCACCACACCGCCGTACGGAATGAACGATTCGACCTGGCTCTTCACCACATCCGAAAGCACCCTGCCGTCCTCGTCGACGACGGCAGCAGCGGTCTCGTCGCACGAGGTCTCAATACCAAGAACCAGCCGTTTCATTGGGCCATCAGCGTCTGAGCAGCCTTGCGCACCTGCTCCTCGGGATCTTCGGTTGCGCGCGAGCGAATGAACGCGGCAGCGTCTTTGCCCGCCACGCTGTGAAGGGCTTGCAGCGCTGTTTCGCGGACCAGCGCGTAGCTGTCCCCGGTCGCGATCTTCTCCAGCGCAGCCACCGTTTGCGCAGTCAACGCGTCCCCGCGCACAGCCGCGAGCGCGGCGGCCGCACGCGAACGAATCGACCAACTGCCCGCCGAACGAGCGAGCTCGATCACCGCTTCACACAGCTCCTGGTTGGTGATCTCGCCAATGGCAGATAGAGCGGTTCGCTTCTGTTCATCGTCCCCGTCGACCAAAGCACGCGCCAAACCGCGCGCGGCCTCCGGGCTCGTGGACGAAGAGAGCACGCGAGCGGACTGAGCCTGGACCTGGGCATTGGGGTGATTGAGCAGTAAGACGAAGCCCGGAATGACCTCCGCGCGAATCGAATCGGTGGCGGTCTTGGCCCGCTCGCGCGAGCCCTCTGCGAGCTCCACCGCCTTGCTGAAGTTCTTGAACACCTCACCACTCGTGAGTGCATCGGCCACAGCACCGGCTCGCTCGGGCGAGAGAGCCACCGCCGACTTTGCCACCTCACGCAGCGTCGGAGCCAGCGCGACCAACACCTGAACGCGCAGCTCGGGACGCGGATCCGCAGGCAAAAACCCGGCGAAAGCCGCCTTCAGCTCGAGCTTGCCGTCTGGCGTCACGAGCGGCTCCCCGGCCAACCCAAGGTTCTTGTCCAACATCGTGGCCGCCGCGCGAATGGCCTGCTCGGCCAGCATCGCGTCCGAATCGAACATCGCCTCGGCCAGCGCGCGGGTGACGGTCTGCTCGAAGTCCTTGCCCTCGGCTCCGTCAGCGCGTGCAAGCCGAGCCGCGGTGACCAGCGCCGCTCTTCGCAGCTGCGTATCTCCGCTGCTGAGCGCTGCGCCAACAGCCTCACGCAGCTCCTTGCTCACCGGCGCGCCGCTCGTCTCCACCAAATGACCCAGCGCGAGGAAGCCCGCAGCACGCGCCGAAGGCCCGCTCTCGATCTCACGCGAGAGCTTGAGCAACCGTGCGACGTGCTTCTTGTTCTTCGACAGACCCAAGCCGAGCGCGGCCATCCCGCGCACCTCCGGCGAGCCGGAGTCGAGCAACTTGACCAGCAGCTCCTCAGCCTTGGTTCCGCCCATGCGTGCGACCGACCAAGCCGCAGCCAGCGCCAGCTCATCCGAAGGAAGCAGCGAACTCCCGGCGTCACTCGGCGCCAGCAACGCGCTCAACTTGGGCAAGAGCTCCGGCTCGCGCAACGCTCCAACCGCGACCATCGCGCGCGTGCGCAGCGACTTCTCCGATTGACCGGTAGCGAAGTTGAACAGCGTCGCAGCGGCGCTCTTGTTCTGGACGTACGCCAAGATCTCGATCGCGATCCGCTGTTGCGCTTCGCGGTCGTCTGCGAGCGCATCGAGCAGCGGCTTCAACGCGCGGCTACCAACCAACGCCAGCTCTTTGCGGGCGCCGGCGATCTCCTCGGGCGACTTACCGAACTTGACCTTCTGCACCATCGGCAAGGTCAATGCGCCGTAAATCTCGATCAAGAGCCGGCGATAAATGGGCCGCTGCGGATTACCAACCGCCACCGGCAAGAGCTCGCGTTCGAGCGACTCCAGCGTGCCTTTGCCGAGGTTGATCTGAATCGACATGCGCGCCGCGCGCGAGAGCAGCTCTTCATCCGGGCTCGAGCGCGCGACCCGGCGAAACAGCTTGTCCGCCTCGGCGCTATCACCCGACGCCAATAGCAATTCAGCCAAGGTGAAGTAGACCGGGAACAGCCGATCATTGCGCGCGATCGCCGCGCGATACTCTGCCATCGCCTTCTCGGTGTCTTGGCGCTTCTTGTACATATCGCCGAGCTTCTGATGCCCGTGCGCGTCCTCCGGGGCGAGCTCCACAGCCTTGGCCGCATAACGAATCGCGTCGTCATCACGGAAGCTGTCTACGGCGTATTGCGCCATCCGCTGGTAGTACTGGCGCGCCGACTTGTCATTGCGGTCGGCGAGCTTCTGCAACACCGCGATAGCGCCTTCGAGATCGTGCTGTTGCACGCGCACCCGCTCCAGCGCCAACAAGGACGACTCATCGCCCGGGTCCTTCTCCGCCACCACCGACAGCGTCGCCTCAGCCTCGGTCAGCTTGCCGAGCTTGCGCTGCACCTCGGCGAGCAAGCGCCCCGCCTCGAGATCCGGAGGGTCGGAGCCGAAGCGCGCCGCGAGTGGGGCCAGTCGAGCCGGGAGTTCCTTCTGCACCGACCACACACTGACGATGTGCGTGCGCGCTTCACGCGCCAGATTCAGATCCGTCCCGGCGGCGAGCAGCAGCTCCTCCCAAAGCGTAACCGCCTCCGCGAAGCGCTCGCGCGGCGCGGCACTGCCGGGCGCCGTACGCTCCAGCGCGATCGCCAACGCCTTCTTCAGGTGAATGCTCTTCGGATCGGCGCTGACCGCATCGCGATAGGCGGCGATGGCCTCATCGGCCATATCGTGATCGAGGTAGACTTTGCCCAGGGCCGAGCTCGCCTGCGCCCGATTGGGCACCACCGACTTGATCCTTAACCAGGTATCCGCGGCCTTCTTCTTATCGCCCTGTTGGTAATAACGGTCGCCGAGATCGACCAAGAAGGTCGGGTCGGACGATTGCGAGTTAGCGACGCGCTGCAATAGCGCGAGCGCCTTGTCCTTCTCCTCGACGCGCTCATAGAAATTCGCCACCGCCGCCAGAATGTCCGGCTCTTGGGTGCGCGACTCGAGCTCCTTCAGCACCTTGAGCGCCTTCGGCCGATCACCTCGCTGAATCAGCGTCTCGCACAGCTCAAAGACGAAGTTGGGGTTGCCCGGCGCGGCGCGCACCAGCGCCTCCGACTCGACGATCGCCTCTTCGAGCTTGCCCGCCGTCTGCAACAGATGAACCACGCGCACGCGTGTATCGATATGCGAACCGTCCGCCGATAGCGCCGCGCGGAAGGTCTCTAACGCTTTATCGACATTGCCCGTCTCTTCATACAGGCCGGCGAGCGTGGACAGCCGCTGGAAGTCACGGCCCTTCTCCTTCTCGAGGATCTCCACCAGCTCGGCGAGCTTGCCGTCCGCGCGAAACGCCTCGGTCATCACCGAGAGGATCTCCGCGCGAATACCGGACGCGCTGCCCGCGGCCGAGAGCGCCTTCTTCAACGTCTCCAGCGCCTCGCTCGTCTTCTTCTGCTTCGCTAACGCATTACCGAGATCCTTCAGCGCCGGCGCGACTGCGCGATTGTCACCCTGCGCGACCTTCACCACCGTGCGGAACTCGGTCTCGGCCTCTTCATAAAGGCCGCGCGACATCATCTCGCGGCCGAGCTCGGCTTGGATGAAGAGCGAGTTCTGACCGCCCTTGACCAACGCTGCATGGTGTTTGCGCGCAGCCTCGAGATCCTTGAGGTCGAGCGAGAGCTGCATCAAGAGCCGCGTCGTCTGCTCGACCTCGGCGCTCTCTTTGAGCAGCGGCAAGGCCGCCTGATACCGCGTGCGCGCCTCCTCCTTGTTGCCGCGGTCTTGTTCGAGCTGGGCCAACGCGAGCAGCGGCGCGCTCTCTTTGGGCTTGGCCGCAACAGCGGCCTCGTACTTGGCAACGGCCTCCGGCATCTGCCCGTCGATCTTGAGGATGCCGGCCAAAGCCACCGTCGCCGCCCAGGCCTCGTCTCCGGTGCCGGCCGCGCGCTTCTCAAAATCCTCGATCAGCTTCTTGAGGTTGCCGTCGCGATCGCGATGCAGCTGAGCCAGGCGCTGCAACGGAAAGGGCGCTGGCTGTGCGAGCACGATGGCGGTGTAGCGCGCAATCAGGGCCTCCGGCTTCTTGCTGCCGTCTTCCCCGTCCCCCGGTTTGGCCGTGGGGTTGCCGTTGGTCGGATTGCCGTTGTTGGGACCAGCGCCGGGCTTGGCAGGCTTACCGCCTGCGCCTGGCTTGTTTCCGCCCGGCTTCTTCGGCTTTCTGCGGCCGCTGACGTCGAAATCCCCCGCCTGGGCCGGGTTTGCATCCAGCAGACAAACCGGCGCTAGCAGGGCCCAAGCCAGGGCAAAGACAGGAAGGCGACGCACAGCCCGAAGCCTACTCGCAGAGTGCCGCCTGAGCCAGCCGGGACCTCAAACAGACGAGCCTCGCGCGCTTCATCCAGCGCTCAAGCGAAAGTGCAGGCTGCGCGCCGCCGTCTCCACCGCCTCGGAGAAGGCAGGCGTATTCAGGCTTTGCTTCATTCGTTCGCTCACCGGAAGCACAACGCGCCCTGGGACGTACTTCACGACCTCCTGCGTGGTCGCATCGATCAGCTGGCCGGTGCCAACCGCGACCGCCGCCTCGAACGGCAGCATCGAGGAGGTCGCCTGGCTCAACGCGAGAAACCGCGCTTCGTCGAGTGGGGACTGAAAGCGAAACAGCCGGCGCGCCTTCTGCGCCACATGGAAGTGCGACGGGATCGCCGCGAGGCCGTCGAGCTCGAGACGCTCGGCGGCCATCACCAGCATACCGACCACAATATCGAGACAACCGAGCCCCGGGAACTTCTGCCCCGGCAGCAGCGGGCGCTCGGCCTTTCGGCGCGGATCTTGGAGCAACAGCCACTCAATCGATAGCAGCCGATAGTCGTCTACGACGACCGTCTCGAGCACCAACTCCACCAAGAGTTCGCGCTTTTGCTCATCTGCATAGTAACGCAAGCTGTGCCGGCCCAGCGTCTCCGGCTCTGGATCGACGTAAGGCCGCTCGTAGCCGCGCTCACGCAGCTTGGCCAATAGGCCATAACGCTCCGAGGCGACCTCCAGCCCGAAGGCTGAATAGTAGCCTAAAAAGCCTGGACTCGGCGTCTTCGCCACCAAATCGCCGAACAGGTCTCGCTCGCTGATACCGTAGTTGTCCCCGGGCGCGTCATCGGACTCCCGCAGCGTACGCGGTGAAAGCTCGTCGCGAATCGTGCGGAAGGCCGCGAGCTTGACCTCCTCGGTGCTGGCGATGGCGCGGTCCTCGCCGGTGAGCTGCCACACGATCGTGCGCGCTGGGTGGCGCCACGCCTCGAGCCCATATCCGCCGGCCAAACAAACCACCGTGGGGATCTTGGAGACCGCGTCCAAGATCGTCCGGTCTCGACGCGCTAGTGCGTCATCCGATACCCGAAAGGTGCCGATCGCGTCGGACGCAGCGATGTCTGCGCCGGCTAAATAGAATACGAGGTCCGGCCGAGAGCGCTGCAAGGCCTCCTCGAAGGTCTCACGCAACGCCCGTAAATAGGTAAAGGAGCTCGTGCCGGGAGAGAGCTCCACGTCCAGGTTCATCACCGCCGGTTCACGCGAGAGCGACTCAACGTGAATCGAGTAGGTAAAGACGTCCTTGTCATCGGCAAAAAGCTCGCGGTTCCCGTCCCCTTGATGCAGGTCGAGATCGACGATCAGCACGCGGCCCGTAAAGCCCGCTTTGCGCAAGACGGCGATGGCGATCGGGATGTCGGCGAGCGCACAGAAGCCGGAACCACTACCCTTGTGAGCGTGGTGAAAGCCGCCGCCCAAATTGAAGATCGGCGTGGTGATGAAGGTGTGCCGCAGCGCCCATTGGCTCGCGAGCACGGTGCCGCCGCAGGCCCACATCGCCGCCGACAAAAGTTCACGCGGCTGCGCTCGGGTTTGCACCAGCGGGAACATGCGCGCGAGGTTCTCCGGCTGATCGAGGCTCTCGAGGTACTCGGGCGTATGCACCAGCAAGGCATCTTTTAGCGCTAGGCATTGCGGCACGAGCACCTCGTCGGCTCTGAGCGCGGCCTCCGCTATCAAGTAATTGAGGATGCGCTCACCGCGTTGCCCATCCAGCACGCCTTCCAGCAATACGCTGTAGCGTGGGTGGAAGACCACCCGTGCGCCGGGCACACGCAACGTCCTTTGCCAGCGCCGTACCGCTCGGTGAAGACCACGCTGGAGCGGCCGCAAGAGTTTCATGAAGGCAATGCGCGCTCCCGCGAAATCCGTAAATGTCGGGCCGAGCACGGCTCAACGACGGCTCCCTCGAGCTCCGCCGCCTGCACGATGGACTGGGCTTCTTCAACCGTGAGAGCGGCACACAAGGAGTCAAAGAATAGGCCTCGCTGTCGCGCCGAATCGTCGGGCGAGACGCTATCCACGATGGCCCACGCCGCCTCGGTCGTCAGCGGCCGAAACAGGTCCATCAGCAGCAAAGCGCCGTGCGGGGCGAGCAGCCGCTTCATCTCGCGCAGGAGCTTTGTCGGCTCGGCCAGGTGGTGCATCGTCGAGTTCGACATCACGAGGTCGAAGCTCCCTGCAGGAAGGCCTGTGGCCTTGACGTCGGCCTGCAACAACGTGACCCGCTCGCTGAGCCCCAAGCGCGCGAGCTTCACCCGCGCGAGGTCGAGCATACTGGCAGCGAGGTCGACGCAAAGGAAGCGGGCGTTGGGCAAGAGCCCGGCCATCAGAATAGCGATGTTGCAAGGCCCACAGCCGAGGTCGACGATGGTTACCTCACCGTTACCCACCATGCTCGCCGCACGCTCGGCGAAGGCTCGGTCCGATTGCGCGAAGTCCATCGCGTCGTACTCACGAGCCTCCTCTTCACTATCCATCACTTCCGGTTCGAGCACCCGTTCCACAGCGTCTCCTACTTTCGGTCCGAGGTCTCGTGCGGGTCCAGCATGCGGTCAAGGGCCGTTGGGCCCGGACGAAGGAGCGTTGGCAGCAGCAGGCTTCGAACGTTTGGCCAGAATCACCGTGCGGCTCTTGAGCGCGCTGATCGGCGAATCGTCGTAACCGCCAAACGCGGCCATCACTTCAAAGCCCACCGACTGCAGAATCAACCGTATCTCGGTAAAGGCATAGAGCCTCACCGAGAACATCACCTCTCGCTGCTTGCCATCGCGGACATAGGTGCGCCGGTCGACGAAGCGGCCGGTGGCAATATCGAAGTGGTGACGGTCAATCATCATATCGCCGTTGCCCTTGTCCAACACCGACACCTGCGGGATGCGCGTCATCCACTCCCGGGTGCGCAGATCGAGAACGAACAGACCGTCTTCGGCCAGGGCGCGATGAATGCAGATTAGCGAGTTGATGGCGTGCGCATCGTCGAAGAAGCCGAAGGCATCGAACAAGCAGATAGCGCGGTCAAACGTATATTCTGAACCGAAGGTGCCGATGTCCCCGCGCACGAAGGTGGGATTGACGCCAGCGGCCTCCGCATCTTTACGGGCCACCTCGAGGAAGCCCTCCACCAGATCGATGCCGACGCACTCGTAACCGCGCTTGGCCAAGGCGATCGAGTGACGGCCGTGACCGCAGCCCAGATCGACGATCTTCATGCCCGGCTTGAGCGCGAGATGTCGCTCCAAGAAGTCGGCCTGCGCCTCGGTGTTCTCCTCGCGCAGCGAGTCGGCCATGAAGTAGAGGTACTCCTCCGCATCGAAGAGATGGGCGAAGTCGAAGTACATCGCTTGCGACATGGTTCGACCATAGTTCAAAGGGCCGGTGCCACAAAGCCTGCGCGCTCAAGCCCAACCGGGCCGAACGCACACACGTGTTCGCTCGGCCGCTAGCCGTGCTAAGCCGAGCCGCATGGTTAGTCGTCGCGACGCTCTTTTTGCGACCATCGCTGCAGCTGGTGGCACCCTCGCGTTGAAGCAAACCGCCGAGGCTGCACAGCGCGTTCCGTCGCACAAAGGTTGGGATGCACGCTACTCGGGTCCCGAGGACGCAAAGGCGCAACCTCCGGGACAACCTGGGACGGACTACAGCCCGGTGTGGACGCCCAACGGCTCCACCCTACCCTTCACCGTCGTTGACGGCGTCAAGGTCTTCCACCTCACCGCCGAAGAGGTGGACCACAAATTCACGCCGGGCTTTCGCGCCAAGTGTTGGGGCTACAACGGCTCGGTTCATGGGCCGACACTCGAGGCCGTGGAAGGAGATCGGGTTCGTATCTATGTGACGAACAAGCTCCCAGCAGCCACCACCGTGCATTGGCATGGCGTCTTTCTACCCAACGGGATGGACGGCGTGGGCGGCCTCACGCAACCGGTGATTCGGCCTGGGGAGACCTTCCGTTACGAATGGACGTTCAAACAACACGGTACGTTTATGTACCATTCACACCACGACGAAATGACCCAGATGGCGCTGGGTTTGATGGGCATGATCGTGGTCCACCCACGCAAGCCGAGCGCCGATTATCGCGTCGACCATGATGTGGTGATGATGCTTAGCGAGTGGCTGATCCCGATTGGGTCGAGCCGCCCCAACCCCAACGCGATGAGCGAGTTCAACGTCCTCACCATCAATGCTCGCGTGTTCCCGGGGACGGCGCCGATCGTCTGCAAACAGGGCGATCGCGTGCGCATCCGCATCGGCAATCTGAGCGCGATGGACCACCACGCGATCCATCTGCATGGCCATTACTTCCGGGTGACCGCGACCGACGGCGGGCATGTCCCGGACAGCGCGCAGTTCCCCGAGGGCACCGTCTTGGTCTCGGTTGGCAGCACCCGCGATATTGAGTTTGTCGCCGACGCGCTGGGGGATTGGCCGCTTCATTGCCATATGACCCATCACGTGATGAACCAAATGGGCCACGGGCTGCCCAACCTCATTGGCATCAACGGCGGCCCGCTCGGCAATCAGGTGCAGAAGCTCGTCCCCGGTTACATGGATATGGGCAGCACCGGCATGGACATGGAGGGCATGCAAATGCAGGTCCCCAAGAACAGCATCCCGATGGCCGGCGGCCCGGGCCAGTTCGGCGGCATCACCATGGGCGGGATGTTCACCATACTAAAAGTGCGCGAGACCATCGGGGACCGCACCAAAGACCCTGGTTGGTACAAACACCCGGAAGGCACCGTGGCTCGCAAAGCGACGCCCGAGGAGCTGGCCAAAGACGGCATCGTGCTCAAGAAAGCGGAGCCGAAGACGCCAGAGCCCACGACGCCTGAGCCCAAGAAGACGCCATGAGCCGACGAACCAATCGACGAGCGACCGCCGCGTTCACCGCGCTACTGCTTCTCTCGTTATGCCATTGCAATGACGGCACCGTGCCCGCCCAAGCTCCGCGCACCTTGCCGAGCAGCCGGCCCGCGATCGGGGCGCTCAGCTCCAGCTTCAACCCCAATGAGCTATTGAACGCGCCCGCGGCGGGCCACGACCACCACCATCACCATCACGCTGCTCCATCGGCCCAGCCTGTGGTGAAGGAGCCCCAGTGACGCGCACTTCGCGGAACACGTGGGCACTCGGCGTCATGCTGTTAGCGGCCTCCGGCTGCGTATCGAGCACGGCCGGGATCGAGCAGACCTCCACGCTGGTCAACGAACGGCTCGGCGTTACGCCCAGGCTTTCGAGTATGGACGCCGAGCAGGTCCGCACGATCCGGGAGAAGGCGCTCAAAGGGCCTATCGGCGAAAAGGAGGCTGTCACGCTCTCCTTGGTAGGTAACCCACAATCCGAGCCGCTCTTCGCTCGGCTGGGCATCGCGCGAGCCGAGGTGATGGACGCGTTGCGCCTGCCCAATCCGCAGTTCTTCGGCGCGTTCCACAGTCACGATGATGCGCTGACGGTCTCCTTCGGCGGCACCTTGGAGCTGACCCAGTTCCTGTTGGTGCCCTTCCGCGAGCAGGCCAAACAAACAAGTTTGGATGCGAGCTCGGTGATGGTCGCAAGCCAGCTGATCCGAGAAGCGGCCTCGGCCAAAGCGCAGCTTTATCGCTCTATCGCCGCCGAGCAGCTGCTCGAGCTGGAGAAGAAGATCACCTTCGCGCACGCGCAGAACGCCGAGCTGGCGCGGCAACTCTCGCTGGCCGGTAACCTGCCCGAGTTGACGCTGCTCGAGCACCAAGCGCGCTATCAAGAAAGCCGCTTGGGCCTGCGCGAGGCCGAGGCGCGTTCAGCCATGGCGCGGGAGAGCTTGCGCGTGACGCTGGGCCTCGCCGGCGAGCCGTTCGTACTGCAACAAGCGTTGCCCGCCCTCCCCGCAAGCGAGCCCGATTGGTCGGCCTTGGAGGACACCGCGTTGGCCGCCAGCCTGGATGTCGTCGCCAATGAGACGGCCTATCGCGCAGCAGCGCGCGAGCTCGACGCGGCCGAAACCGAGGCCTACGTGCCGCGCTTTTCTGCCGGCGTCTCCGCCGAGCACGAGGGCGACCATTGGAACATCGGGCCGCTGCTCTCCCTGGAGCTGCCGCTGCTCTCGCAAGGCCAAGGTCGCATCGCCAGCATTGAAGCGGCCATGGCCATGCAGGCCGCCGCCCAGCGCAGGACCACCATCGTGGTGCAGAGCGCCGCCATCAGTTTGCGCATGAGCGTAGAGGCCAGCCGCGAGCGCGCGGCCTTCTTCCAGGAGACGGTATTACCCCTACGTAAGCGCATATCCGCCGAGGCCGAGCTGCAATACAACTCGATGAACCTCGCACTGTTTGACCTCTTGTTCGCCAAGGTCGAGGAGCTGCAAGCCGAGGCCCGCGCCATCCAGGCCCTGCGCGATTACTGGTTAGTCCGCGCCGAGCTCGATTCACTATTAGCCGGCGCCCTCCCCTCCCGCCTCGCACAAACCAACCCCTCCGCCGCCGCCCCCACCGACTCCGGCGCCTCCCGAGCCAACGTCAACGTCGGCCACGTCCACTAAAGCCAAACCGTCCCCGAGAACCGCCAAAGCCGAGCCGCGCACCGCGCGCGAAGGGTTGCACCGCCCGCCAAAGGCTGGCAGCATGCGCGCGCTTTCTTGGGTCGGCAGCGCAGCCCAGGCAGCACGTCACTCGAAGTAAAGCCCTCGTAGCTCAGTGGACAGAGCAGCGGTTTCCTAAACCGAAGGTCACAAGTTCGATCCTTGTCGGGGGCGCTATTGATGGTCGGGAATGGTGTCGCCCATGAAACGATTTCTTGTGGCACTTTTGGCTGCGCATTCCTGCGGTGAGCCCGAAGCTTCGCGCCAGCAATCGAGCGGCAGCACAGTACATGCGACAATTGTCTCAAGCCCAGTCGATCCCCCAAAGGCGAGGTGGCCCCGCCCCTTTCGAGATCCGACAGTCCCTCGGGGACTCTTGTCTATGGATCATGACGTATTCTTCGAGACCTACGAGGTCCTGCCTCGAGCGCAACGAAACCTCGGCGCCGAACCGCTCAGCTTTGTCGTGGTGCCAACGATAGAAAGCTCTGAGCACGCGACCTGTCAGACCTACTTCCATAACGGACGAAGTGAGAACGTATGCGCCGTCCACGGCCCTTTGGAAGCCTCTGGCCTTCAGGCCGCATCGCTTCCCTGGGCGCTAGTCCCCGAGACGGAGCAAGGGCGGAGTGCAATGCTCAATCTGCTGTGCATAGACCTTGCGCTTCGTGACGCTTCGGACGGTCGCGGGCACGTCTACGAGAGCTATGCACAAATGCGCGCCGAAATCGACGGGGCAAAGCGTCACGTATTCGTGGCCGTCGGTCTACAGCCCCCTGCCTTGACCCCGCTTAGCTCCACATCCTGGCCGTCAATATGTTCGCCCCGGTGGGAAGAGCGCGGATATACGCCAAGACCGTCAAGCATTCCTCGCGATAGTTGGATATTCGTTTGGGGGCGCGAGCCGACTAGTTCCCCGCACGATTAACCCTCTCCGTGGCCTTCTAAGCCCGGCAAAGCCGGCTCCACGTAATTCGGCGCAAGCCGTCGCTGGAGGCGACCGGCCGAGCCACGTGCGCCGATTGCGGATCGAAACGAAAAAGCGAATTGCTGTCGATATGCCAATCGCGCTATCAGGGGTGGCGAACCAGTGATTTTGCCCGACGATTCACAGGATGTTGTGGTTTCCCTGAGCTGCAACCGTTGAGCATTGGCTGAAATTGGAGGCCTGTGATGTGGCATTGGAAGCTGAGAGTTCCGTTTACAGGGGTTGCACTGGGCCTTCTAACGCTTGCTGCGTGTGGCGACGGTGATGCGGGCAGTGGCGGCAGCGCAGGAGCTGGAGCGCAAGCAGGCTCCGATGCGTTTCCACCGGCTTGCCCCGGCTTTGAGACGGAGCCGGGCGCTGGTTGCCCGGCTCCGTGCGAGCCATTGGTTTCAGGAGGTCCGGGAGGTCGTGCTTATTGCACGACGCCTTGCACTGATTGTCCGGCGGGGTTCATTTGTGGCTTTTCAGCTGGGCCCAAAGCAATGGACCAAAGCGAACGGGACGTCTGCCTACCGGGTGTCTGCGACCCAAGTGTTCCGACCAGCTGTCCCGACAATCTATCATGTGAGGAGTTCGGATTTTCCTATTGTTACCCATCTCCCGGCATCGTCGGCACCCGCTGTGAAGTGTATGTGCCAGAAACTGGAGCAGCTTGCTCTGCACAGTGCCCCTATCGGCTTGAGATTGAAGGGGGGGTGCTTTGCACTTCGGAGTGTGAGTTGGAGAATCACCCGAGTGCGTTGGTGATCTAGAGGGTAAAGACGCCTATCCGGGGCTTTGTAGTCCACCCTGTAAACTAGACGCTGATTGTCCCCTGGGAATTCGCTGCTCGACAACCACCTGCCCCTTCCCACCCTGTTTTGAGAGGGGAATATGCGACTATCTTTTCTCGCTCTGAGCCTTTGCGCACTTATTGGTTGCGGTGGGATTGTGGTTTGGCCGGGCGATGAAGCGCAGCCGAATGAAGGCGGCTCCGCTGCAGCCGGACCGGCTCCAGGCGGCTCCACCGGGGTTAACAGCATGGGTATCTGGGACGAGGTAGCATGCCCTGGCTACTTCGACGAAGTGCCTGGTGCGATTGAAGGCTTAGGCTGCCCAGCGGGATGCCCAATCTGGTTGGATGAACCGGGGCCCGAGCCTGGTCTGGCCAATAAGGTCTATTGTGCAGCGGCTTGTGGGGCGGACAACAGCTGTCCGCTGGGCACAGAGTGCTTCGACGGGCTTTGTTTGTTTCGGTGCACGGGGGTCGTAACGTGCCGGCCCAATACCGCGTGCTTTGCCCACGTAGACTATTGCGCGCCTTTCGTTAATGGGTTGGTCCCGTGTGGGCCATACCTGACGGAGGGCAGCTGCGCGAATGGCTGTTACGCGTCGCTGGAACTGCCGGATGGGAGCAATTTCTGCACCATTGACTGTGCCGACGCCCTTCATGGGGATGGCGACTGCGTTGCCGGGGCAACGTGTGCTTGGGATGCTCCTCCTCTTCCAGATGGCCGGAAGCTTTGTTTGCCGATATGTGAGTCAGACGCGGATTGCATCGGTGGATTGACCTGTAAAGACGGGTCGTGCCAGTGGCCTGCAATAGCGCCTTAGGCTCTCCGCTCACCAGCGCATGCAGCTACTCACCCAAGCGGCCCGTCGGGCTCGTGATCGTAATCGGCTGCGAGTTCGCCAAGGCCTTTAGCGCGACGGCTCGTCTACGCGACCGGCTCGCCCTCCACGCAGAGCTTCCACAGCTTGGCCGCGAGGGCCCGCACGACGGGCGAGGCATCGTCGCGTAGGTGAAGCTCGAGCCCCACGGCGAGTTCGAGCCGCGACCAGCGCTTCTCGGCGCCGACTGCGACCGCCGCCCCACCCGTCGGCGCTAACGCGGCGGGTGCGCCCACCGCGATCCCCAGCGCCGTTGCCAGCCGACCCGGCGTGAGGTTGCGTTTGACGAGCGCCTCCAGAGCCTCCGGGGTCGCGTCGGCGAGTCGCTTCTTGATCGCGTCGAGCCCCAGCGATTCGAAGGCGCGGAGCGTACGCGCTGCCACGAGGCGCAGCAGATGCGCGCGCTCGTAACGTGTCCCCGGTCCGCGGACCTTCGGCGGTGGGATGACCCCACGCTCCATGTAGAAGCGCACCGTCCGCGTCGTCGTGCCAGCCAACGCCGCGAGGTCTTGTAGCGACAAACCCGGCTTGGGGCGCAGCTTCCTCAGCTCGCGGGCGCGTTTGATGCCCTCCTTTTGCCGCCGTTTCCACTCAACATGGGTGATCCGGGCCATCTCGCCACTCTAGCGCCTGGGGAGGCGTAAAGAGCGCTTTTATTAACCAGCGAGCGGCGCGAAAGAACGCTCCGACCGTTCTTTCCTGACAGTGTCGCGTCTCCGGAGAACATCAGAATGTTCTTTTTACCCAGCGACTGAAATATTAGGCGGCATCGAGCGCTTCATTTGGCCACCTCATGGCGCTTTAGAAGGTTCAGGCGTTGCTCGGCCGCTGTTGGCTGGCGTAATAGAACCATCGTACCGTACTCATCGAGCCATCTCATGGGTCGATAGACCGTTACCCACCGCCAAGGCATCGACATCCGCGTGATCGCACGGGAGGAGCTAATCGTGCTGGTGATGCGCTACCTCGCGTGCGAGCCGAGCGAGTAGGCGGCTAGTTCAAATCAGAGCGAGGACTCCGCAGTCTGCCAATTCGGAAGCGCCACTTCCAAGTTCGGAATCATGCGAGCGCGGCGACCTATCTCGTTGTGAACGATCGCTTGGTCGAAGGTCGTGTTTCCCAGCAGAACCTCGGGATCGAGTTCGAAGGACAAGCGGGTGAATTCTGGTCCGGGGGCGGGCACGGGCTCTTTGTGTGAGACGAGGACTCCACGAGCGAACTCGAACGATGCGCTCCGCTCTTTGTGAGAAACCTCGAGACTCACGTGCGAGCAGCAAGCATTCATAACGGCCAGCCCGAGTTCGCAGAAGCTCGAGCCAACGTCGATATGCTTCTTCCGATTCGAGCAACCCGCGTGAAGGACGAGGAAAACGAGAGCGACGTACGAGCGTGTCGCCCGGTCGATATCGAGGGGCATGCCGGCGTTGTACGAAACACACGCACGCTGTGAAGTTGTGCCTTCGAGGGACACGCGAATCTTGCGACCACCGACGGCTTCATCCACGGCGTGACACATCGCCTGGGCCATCAGGCGCGCGGGAAGGCTCGGGCTCATGAGGTCGCCCAGGTACAACCCCGGCCGGTGCCGAACGGCCTCCAGACCCTCGAGCGCCTCAATCTTGCTGGGGTCGTAGGACATCGTGATCGTTGGGAACCTACTGGCGTTCGGCGGCGGCTGCCATACGGAGCGAAGCGCGGAAGCGCGGGGCTCCGCAATCACCTTTGGAGCAGAACGCGGGGGGAAATAAGGGCAGGATGCGCGAACTGACGATACGCTGAAAACTAGATCGGGCCCGCACGCATGAGCTCACGAGGGCATGCGGAGAATCACGCTACTCGTCTGGCGAGAGCACGCGTTTCGCCTCGCCACGAGGACCTCAAAGCGCGTAGACGATCTTCGCATACTCCTCGAGGCAGCCTTCGTTCCAGAACGAGTAGTCCCGGGGAAACTCGAGTTCTTCGGCGTCCTCGAGCACGTCGTAGGCTTCGTCGGAGAGCTTGCCGCGGGCGAGGGCGAGGCAGAGGGCGGCCGCAGTCCGTTCGACGACGTCTTCGGCGCCGAGCGAGGTTGCGGTGTCGGCGGGCGACTTGGCGTGCTGAAGCCGCGCGGTCAATCCCTCCGCGAGAAGCAGGCTCGCACGGGTGCGGTGTGAGCTCTCGCGTCGTCGCTGGGCCGTGAGTGCCTCGAGGGTCGAAGCTCGTGGAAAGAGCGATGCGAGCAGGGCAGCGGATGCGCGGACCCGCTCCCCGGGATGGCCCAGCAGCGCCTCGAAGACCGCGGCGCCCGTCGCTACGAGGGCGGGAACGCGAACGAAGCTGTCCGCGCTATCGACGTCGCCATCACGCGTTGGCACGCCCTTTACGAGGTATTCCTTGCCTCGAAACGTGGCGAAGTCTCGGAGCAAGGTCAGCGCGGCCTCGACGGAGGCGGGCATAGAGCCCGGGTCGCACGCGATCTCGAGAATGCGCGGGACCGCCGCTGCCGTGGCTGTGAACACGACGTGATCCTCGCGATGGACCAAGAGTGTCAGCAGGGAGACCTGGGCAGCCTCCGCCTTCATTCCATCTGCGAGGGCAGAGAGGTGCCTCGGGACCTCGCTCGCTGGGCCAACCCTGCACTCGAGCTCGGCCCACGCCGGTTCTTCAGCCATTTGCATCTTCCTCACGGTTTCGTTGGTCTCGCTCTCGGCTGCCTTCCTCGCAAACCGTCAGCGGTAGGGAGCGTCCGTCGGTCGCACTGCGATGCGGATCTGGCCGAGCTTCGCCGCGCGCTCGAAAGGCGCGGCGAAGTCCTTCGCGTACCACTCGGTAAGACCGCAAGCCGAACAGACCCATGCTTCGAAGGTTCCGATGGCGGCGCGGTGGCGGTTCTTACCCGCCATACCGACGTCTAGCTCGGCCACCGGAAGGGTCGCCACACTCAGGGGGACGATCCCGTTGATGCTGTCGTGATCGGGCTGGTGGACCTTGTCGATGACATAGAGCTTTTCACACGCGCACTTTGGGCAACGGCCGGAGAGCTTCATCGCTGGATCCTATCCAATAGCTCCCCTGATGCTTTGAATTCTGCCTAGAACAATCGTCTCTGCCTAGCCTGGTTCTTCGCTTTCTTCGCCGCACACTGCTCGCCTTCGCGCCCGCGGGGGGCGTGGGGAGGAGGAGCGCAATGAGTGAGATGAGTGTTCTCTTCGGTAGGCCTTCACGGGGTCCGAGCTTCGATGATGGCTATGAGCTCGAGGTGCTCGCGGCGGAGGAGCTCGACGTCGAGTCGTACGCGATTCACCTGGATGGGATCGTCAATGGCGACGCCGAGCGGTCGCTCATGACGTTGCCGCGCCCCGCCGGGCGGACGTGGGTCTACCGCGGCTGGATGCTCGACGAAGCCGAGTACACGCTGCTTTACGATGCTATCTTGGACCGCGGAGAGCAGCTGCATGTCGACCCGGACAGCTTCGCGCTCACCAGCCTGATGCCGAATTACCTACCTATCCTCGGCGACCGTACTCCCCAATCGGTGTGGACGGAGAGCGAGAGCGTCAAGGAAGCTTGGGAGGTCGCACAGAGCCTGGGCGCACCGCCGTGGGTGGTAAAGGACCACGTGAAGAGCGCGAAGGAGCACTGGCACCGCGCGTGCTTTGTGCCTGCGTCCGCTGGGTTCGAGGACTTTCGCGACGTGTGTGAAGAGCTGCTCGCGATTCGTGGCGACCGCTTCGAACGAGGCTTCGTGATTCGGCGCTTCGTAGAGCTCGCACACCTGCGCGGCTTCACCCCGGACGGGCGACGCGTACCCGACGAGCATCGCTTGGTGTTCTGGAACGGAGAACTGGTCGCGCACGCGCCCATCTACGATGTAGACGCCGCTTTCGATGACGCGCGCGCCTTCGAATGGCTCGGAGACGAAGTCGACTCACCCTTCTTCGTCGCCGACGTCGCGCGCCTCTCGGCGGGAGGCTTTACGGTGGTTGAGCTGAACGACGGCGGCTCGGCGATTCTGCCGGAGCGGCTCGATCCACGGGAGCTTTACCGCGCTATCGCGGAGTGAGGCGGAACGGCATGAGGCGCGCGAGGGCAAGCTCCTAGGTGACGCCTTGAGCGGCTCATCCGTTTTTATCGGCGCGCTGGGTGTAGTAGCTTCCGATGTTATGTCCGTCGACCGGTTGCTGCTGAAGAACTTCACCACCTTCGAGAAGGTCAACCTTCAGCTGAACGGCGGACTCAACGTGTTCATTGGTGAGAACGCGACGGGCAAGTCGCACGCAATGAAGGCGATGTACGCGGCGCTTCGCTTCGAGCACGACCGTCACGACCGCTTCGGCTCTTCACTTTCAGAGGTCTTTCTCCCGGACGGATCGGACCTCCGAAGACTGGTACGCAGGCCCCCTCCGCGCACTTCGAAGAAAAACGCGGTGATTGAACTCAGGGCGGATGGAAAGTCGTTCCGATACGAGATCGACGCGACGACGGGGGACGGGACCAAGCAGGGCGCGCTAGCAAAAAATGGCTCAGCGCTGTTTGTTCCAACTCGCGAAGCCCTCGCCATGCATGAAGGTTTCGTGAGCGCAGTAGAAGAGCGTGAACTGTCGTTCGATGCCACCTACGTCGACCTTGCAAAGGCCCTCGGCGCTGCAAGGCTGAAGGACCCGAGTTCAAACCTTGGAGCGCTGCAAAAGAAGTTACAGGAGCTCTTACACGGCAGCGTCTTTCTGCAATCCGGCAGGTTCTACCTGAAGCAACGCTCCCTCGTGCTCAAGAAAGGGTCGAAGCCGTTGGCAGCGTGGGCAAAGGAAGGGGTTGAAGCCCACTTGATGTCCGAGGGTCAGCGCAAACTTGGAAGCATCGAGCGCCTGCTCACGAACGGGAGGCTGAAGAAGGGTTCGGTTTTCTTTTGGGATGAGCCCGAGGCCAACCTCAATCCTCGTTTGATTGCAGTTGTTTCCGAGCTGCTGATCGAGATGGCGCTAAGCGGAATCCAGGTGATCGTGGCATCACACGACTACCTTCTTTGCGAGAGAATCAACCTGCGCGCGAAAAAGGACACGGCGACATTCTTCTCATTCAGCCGCGGTGACAATGGCGCGGTTGACGTTGAGGCAGCCACCGAGCTCGATGAACTCACCTCGAATCCCATTCGGGAAGAGTTCTTGGCCTTGTACGATCTTCGCCGAGGTCTTTGAGGTGGCGAGCTTCGTATTCAAGGAGTCGCGCCTTACGTTCACGATGAGGGCGAAGCGCGCGTTCCAGTGGGACACGCATCCCGGCTACCGCGACGGGTGTGGCAAGCTCGCCGCAACCAAAGCTGTCGACTTCTGCGTCGTCACCGAGGCGGACGAAGCGTTCTTGATCGAAGTAAAGAACATCCGCGACTACGTTATTCCCAACAAGGACCGTGACTGGCGAGCCGAAATCGAACGCAAGGTTCGAGACACACTCGCCAGTTTGCTCTGGGCGAGCGCGCGCAATAGCCAGTGGAAGCCCGACGTCGACACCTTCGTCTCCACATGGTTGAAGAAGAATGGCTCAGGACTAATGGGGATTCTCTGGCTTGAAGAAGACCAACCGGGGGGAGAGCTGGACGCGCTGACAACCGATCTTTCGCACCGGCTACGGTCGCTGGGAGTTCGGGCACTCGCAGTCTCGACGGCTACCGAATCAAAGTGCGCCACGCCGAAACTCAGAACGTGGCTCGAGGTCGTTGGGTCGCCCAATCGTCCGCGCCGGTAGCGCCGATTTCGCTGTGTTCCGGGCCTATGACAGGAACGGCAGCACCGCGCTAACGAGCCGCTCCGGCGTATCCACGTGCGCGAAGTGGCTGGTGTCTGCGAGTTTGACGAAGGTGCTGTCGGGGCAAAGGGCCTTGAGTCGGTCGCCGATCGCCGGCGGCACCATCGGATCTTTATCGGCATAAACCAACATCAACGGGACGGGGAAGGCCTGGCCGCAGTCGCGCCGCTCTTGCAACTGCTGCTCGAATAACCGCATATCGGCGGCGCCGAGCGCCTCACGCAAATAGCGAACGAGGCAGACGGCGCCCGCCGGGTCGGCCAAGACCGAGCCGTATTCCTCCGCCTCTTCCAGCGACTTTAGGCTCTCATCGTAGTAGTGCACGTTCTTATGAACGAAACGTTTGGGCGATAGGCCGAATACGCGCGCGAGGACGGTTTCAATGCCCGGCACCGACAAGGCGATGGAGAGCGCCTTCATACGAGCATCCGCGAGCCCCGGGGAATGCAGGTTAACCAGGCGACCAAACAAAGCTTCATCCTGCAAAGCGGCGTGCATACATAAATAGCCGCCCATTGAATTGCCAAGCGCTGCGCAGCCTCGAATCTCGAGGGCATCCACCAGCGTTGAAAGTAGGTTAGCGAACGCCCTTGGGCTGTGTTCACGCTGTGGAACCCGCTCGCTCCGCCCGGCGCCGGGCAAGTCAGGGACGATCAGTCGAAAGTGAGCGCCCAAAAGCTCAAGCACATAACGGAAGGAGTACGACGAGGTCATCAAGCCGTGCACCAACAAGAGCGGCGGCCCTTTGCCGGCAAACCGCACATGCACCCGCACCTTACCGAAGCCTGACGTATCGAGCTGAAGCTCGCGTACCTCCATATCGAAGTACGAATGCGCCCGGCGCGGCTCGAGCGGCAGCTCGGCGAAGCTCCCCTGCGTGAACGGCTTCATCGTAGCGTTGTACCTCCAACCGTCAGGCCGCCCAAGTTGCACGTGGGCCGTCAGCTACGCAGCAGTTGGTGCGTCGCTCGAGGGACATCATTCCGCCGAAGGCGGATGCAGCAATCACATTCCTGCGTAGCTCAATGGCAGAGCGCCCGGCTGTTAACCGGATTGTTGGAGGTTCGAGTCCTCCCGCAGGAGCTCCCTGGCGGTCACATCGGGTCTGTGACGGTGAAGGCGACCTCCTCGGTGATTCCCAGCGAGGTGACACCGAGCCTGAGCTCGCCTGCCTCGAGCGGGCGAACGTTGTAGTACGTAGCGTCCGAGAACCAGATAGGACTGATCTCGGCGGCGCCGGAAAGGGCCTCCAAGGCAGCAGCCTCAGGACGATAAAGAAGGTCTCCGGAGGCAGTCACCGGGGCTGCCGCGAAGTAGTAGTCCTGGCCCGAGGTGAGCGCGGTTACCTCCGTTCCGTCCGCGGGGTCGAACATGGCGACCTGGAGGTCTTGGGCGCGCGCGACGTTGAGATCGTAGGTGGCAACCTCCTCTCCGCCGAGCAAGACGGCCAGCGATGCCGCGCCCTCTGTATCTGCCGAGCGAACGCGAAGGTTCACGACGAAGGGAAAGGCGGAGTCGTTTTCCAAGGGGCCACATTCCACCGAGCCGATCTCCACGACCTCGAGAGCGCCCGACGCCTGGACGTCCAAAGCGCTTGGTCGCTCCACAAACGTCAGCGCGTAGTCCACTTCCGAGGAGACAGGGACCGGCGCGTGGGGGCTAGCTCGAAGGCCGTTGAGGTCGACGTCATTGGTGTCGTCGCCGAGTTCGCTTGAGCCGCCGGCCCCACCGAATGACTGATAGTCGCCGACCTGGATTTCGCACGCTATCTCCTCGAACATGGGGTCAAAGTCGATGTTGATGTCGTCGAGGTTGCAGGCAGTAAGCGGGGCGGAGAGAACGAAGGTAAGGGCGAAGCTAAGAAGCGCGGATCGCATATGCCGCGCCTAAGGCAAGTCGCTTGCCAGCGCGAAATCCCGATAGATACTGGCCCAGGCTTCGCGCGCCGTATGGCAAGCAAGTCACACCGCTAATAGGTCCGCTCGCGTGGGTCGGGCGAGTGGAGTACGGGTTCGCTTCGTAGGCTGTAGGCGTCGAAGCCCCCTATGTCATTGGCGAGAAACTGCCCATTGGCCGAGCACGCGAGCGATCCCGAAAAGGTCGCCTTGCTTCGGAGCCCATGCCACGAGTCTTCGTGGTCTTGCTTGTAGTACCAATCGTCGCCGCAGCGCAGGTTCATGTAGGAGCCATACTGGAGCGGCGTTCGTAGCTCGACCGTGCCGTCGGCAGCGCTCATGACGTAGCCATCGGGACCTGTCGAGATCAGATAGCGACCATCACGGGACAGCGTACCGGGGCCCGGCGCGCTTAGCGCGCGCGGGTGCGCCAGCTGCGGCCAGTCAACCGCGATGTAACTCCTGTCATCGACCTTCTTCGGCCAGTCACAGCCCACGATCATCGTGGAACCCCGAACCTCGTACTCGCACGACCACACGCACGAGTCGGCGCATCCGACCTCGTCCGCCTTGCGAAGACGCCTGTCCGTTCCGTAGGGCCACGGGACTGCAATCCATTGGCTGCCCACCTGGAGCGCCGTGTGGACGATCTCGCCCTCCAGCTCTTGGTGCAGCACGACGGCAGGGAGGTCTGTACGCCGCCCGGCTGTGCGCGCATCTGCAAGACCGGCGGCCCCTGGTTCGTCGTGCAGCGCGAATCCACCCTCAGGCAGGCGGGCATACCGGCGTGTTGTCCCCTCGGTCGCGAGCACCACGTCCGAAGCGCGCGAACTCTCTTCGCTGGGCGGCGCCTCGATCAGCAGGCGATTCGAGTACCGTGGAAGCACCGCTCCGGTCTCGATGGGTGCGCCGTTGTTGGTCCCTTCAGATGGTTGCACCGGGCTGGGACGCACGCATCCGGCGCAAAGATCGAGCATGGCGAGGGCGACGAGTGGGGCGCGAAGAGAGGTCATGGTCTTAGGACGTTTAAGGGGGTGCGAGCGTTAACCCGAATTCGAGCGATGGGCATGTCCACGGCACGAACGAGGTCGGCACGGGGCTTGGCGAAGTTGCGCGGGCGAAGGAGATCGCGAGGCGTCTGGAGGTCGCTGCGTCTCTAGACGATCAGCGCGCCATCGCAGACGTGCTTGCCATGGCAGACCTACCCACGTCGCAGGCTGACCTCGTGCGCGACGGGCGATCGTACGCGGCTGAGGCAGCCAAGCTCGCATTGACCGATCCGCCGGCAGCAGCACGCGCGTATGGCCGTGCGCGACATCTCTTCGAATTCGCAACCGGCGTCAGGAGCCGACGCGTTACGATCGATTCCAAAGCGTCGGTGGCGAGGGGGTTAGCGGGCACCTCTGTCTGATTGGGACGTTACTAACACCCCTTCGGGTGTGCCGGAGCTGACTCGGTCGCTGCGGTGAACGCGCGTGGGTCCCAACGCCGATCGAAACTGGTAGCGTCCGCTTATGCCGAGCAACGCTACAAAACCAACGCCCAAGAAGGCCGCTTCCAAGAAGGCCGCCGCTCCCAAGAAGGCCGCCGCTCCCAAGAAGGCCGCCGCTCCCAAGAAGCCCGCTGCTCCGAAGAAGCCCGCTGCTCCGAAGAAGCCCGCTGCTCCCAAGAAGGCCGCTGCTCCGAAGAAGGCCGCTCCTAAGAAGCCCGCTCCCAAGAAGGCCGCGCCCAAGAAGGCCGCTCCGAAGAAGGCCGCTCCCAAGAAGGCCGCTCCCAAGAAGGCCGCTGCTCCGAAGAAGGCCGCGCCCAAGAAGGCCGCTCCCAAGAAGGCCGCTCCCAAGCAGTCACACCTCTATGGGATGTCGCTGACCGACTTCACGAAGCGGCTCCCGGGTTGGCAGCAGCAAGTGCTCGAGCAGCTCGCGTCACTCATCCGTGAGGTGGCACCCAACGTAACCTCGACCATCAAATGGGCGCAGCCGGTGTTCGAGCACAACGGTCCACTCGCGTTCGTCAAGCCTGCGAAACAGCACGTCACGTTCGGACTTTGGCGCGGCACCGAGCTGAGCGATCCGCACGGCCTGCTACAGGGCGCCGGAACGCGCATGAAGCACATCAAGATCGCCAAGAACGATGCCATCCCGGTGACGCTGCTGCAGCGGCTCGTGGAGGAGGCTTTGCGTTTGAACGAGAAGCACGGCGATCCGACGCGCAAGGGCGCACGGTGAGCGAGCAACCGTTTGATCCTGTGCTCAACGTTGACGATGCGCCGCGTGAAGGCGGCGAGGATGCAGCGCCTTGGGCCTCGCACTGGAAGGTGCTGACCCCTCAAATGCGCGCGGCCGGAGGGAAACTCGGCGTCGTGCAAAACACGTTACCGCCGGGGAGCGTGGGCTGTCCGTTTCACTGGCACGCGCGAGAAGATGAGGTGTTCTTCATCCTCTCCGGGCGAGGTCGGCTGCGCTACGGCGACAAGACCCGGGAGCTCCGAGCAGGCGACTGCATCTCCTGTCCCGCGGGCACTCGTGTGGCCCATCAGATCGCGAATCCCTACGAGGAAGACCTCGTGTATCTGGCCATGGGCCCGTACGACCCGCATGAGGTCTGCGGTTACCCGGACTCCGGCAAAGTGATGGTGAGGGCGCTCAAGAGCGTCGGCCGCCTCGAGAAGACGGACTACACCGAAGGCGAGCCCAACCCGCCGCTGATCCTTACGCCCGCGCCCGACGCAGACGGCGAGCGATGAAACGTCCCTGGGACATTGAAACAACGCATTAGAATATTGTCCAATGTGATGACATACCCCGCACGCGAGGAGATTTGCGCATCTAGGGTGCGTCATGACCTACCTCACGCTGCTACGAACGCGACCGGCCTATCGGCGCCTGTGGGCCGCGGAGCTTGTCTCGCAGGTGGGCGATTGGTTCAGTCTCGTCGCGGTGAGTGTGGTGTCGCTCTCGGCGCCCGGCGGCGGGGTCATGGTGCTCGCGACAGCGCTCGCTGCGCACCTTCTTCCGCAGACGCTCGCGGCGCCCTTCGGTGGATGGCTCGCCGACCGACTCGATAAGCGGCGCGTACTTGTCGGCAGCGCGGCGCTCGAAGGCGCTCTTACGGTTGGGATGGCGTTTGCGGCTGCGGCCGGGTCGGTGCTCCTGCTCCAGCTGCTGCTCGTGCTGCGCTCGATCGCGTCCAGCGCTCGCGAACCCGCCGCGGGAGCTGCGTTGCCGCGCTTGGTCGAGCCGTCCGAGTTGCGAATGGCGAACACGCTCGGCGCCGTAACGTGGAGCGTCTCGTTCGCAGTCGGGATGGCCCTCGGCGGGCTCGCAACGACGGTTGGTGCGACATTCGCGCTAGCCTTGGATGCAGTGACGTTCGCCATCGCTGGCGTTCTCCTTGCGCGGCTTCCCCCGCTGCTCGCGAGTGAACCCAACGCTGGGCGCGCAGCCACGCCACTCTCGGACATTGCACGCGCGTTTCAGATCGCATGGCGGCCGGAACTGCGCCGCAGCGTGTTCGCCTTTGCGCCGATCGCGCTCGTCTCGGGGGCCGGATGGATCGCCTTGAACCTTGCGAGCCAAGCGCAACCGCTCGCCGCAGGAGCCGCCACGACCTTGGGCGCGCTGCAGGCCATTCGCGGGATTGGCACGGGCGTAGGACCGATCCTGCTACGCAAGCGGTCTGCGCGCTGGGGAGCCGTAGCAGCCGCTGCAACGGCGGCCGGGGCGGCCTTCATGGCGTGGGCGCCCTCATTCTGGCTAGCGGCGTTCTCCGCCTTCTTGTGGGGCGCAGGTGGAGGCGCAATCTGGGTGCTGCTCACGACCGAGATCCAGGAAGCTTCGGAGGAGCAGGTCCGCGGGCGAATGATCGCCTTCGCGGGGATCGCCTTTGCGACGTCGATGGCGGCAGGCGCGCTCGGGACCGCGCTGCTGTATGAGCAGGGCTTCAGCATCCGCGGGACGGCGGCGTCCATCGCGCTTGCAAGCCTTCTCGTTTGGACGATGCTCCGGCGAGCCTCGACGCAAGACTCGCGCTGAGCGAGACGAACGTCGCCACGGAGCCGCTGGAAGATATACATCTATATCCGTCGCTGACGACGGGCGCAGTCCCAGCTGGCACACGCGCGACTCCGAGCGCCGGCGAGCCATTCAAGCGAGCCCCTTAATGTCCTTTGGCTCGAGCACGCCTTTTGCGGCTCCGCCGCTAGCGCAATGAATCATAGCGCGGCCGAGCTCCGCCTCAACGGCGGCGACGTCGCGAAAGTCTGCGACGACGCATTCGCGGAGCTTCGGATGCTCGAGGCCGTACGGGCGCCTCGACACCGAGAGGACGCTCGTGACCGCTTGATTCTCGAGGCACGCGAAGAGCACGCCCTCGCCGACGAAGCCGGTCAAACCCGTAAGGATCACCTTCATCTCACAGATCCTGCCACGGCCTTCTCCATCCCATCAACGAGCCAAGCCATGAGCCGTTGAACGACGTCCCATGAGGCGGGCGCGCCGCTGAAGACGGGCGCGAGAGCGACGCGGGCGGCGGCGGCCACGGCGCTGGGAGCTTCACCTGCGCGCAGGGCGGCGAAGGCTCGGCCGAGCGGTTCGGCAGCGAACAGCATGCGGCCCTCGGCGCTGTCAGCGTGAGGATGGTTGAGCATCGCGCGCGCTCGCTCGAGGTCGGCGCGGGCGTCTCGGTCGCGCCCGAGGGAGAAGCACGCCATGGCGCGGTCGGCGAGGCTCGCGCCGGCGAGCGCTGCAGAGCCGCGCGCCTCGTTCTTTCGAAGCGCCTCGTCGAAGTCGGTCCAAGCCTGCTCCGGCGCGCCGCGTACGAGCTGGAGCAAGCCGCGCTTACCGAGCAGGGTGCACTCGGAGCGCTCCACGCCGCGACACCGCGCGATCGCGAGCCCTTGTTCGAGCCAGCGTTCGCCCTCGGCCAGCTGGTGACGCATCAGCTGAATGCAGCCGATGGCCTCGCAAATGGTGGACGCAGCGACATCATCTCCCAGCGCGGTCCAGGTCGTGAACGCCTCGCGCAGCGCGCCGTCGAGATCGCCAACGCCGATCAAGGTCTCGGCGACGTGCAGGTGAAGGATCGCGCCGTCACGCAAGAAGCCGACGCGATCATAAACCGCGCGCGCCTCATTCAGCGCGAGGCGCGCGCCCGCGTGGTCGCCGGTGCGCGTGAGGTGCTGGCCCAGATCGACCAAAGCGCGGGCTCGAGCGAGCGGCTCTCCGAGCTCCTCCGCCGCAGCGAGCGCGTCCGCGAGCAACGCGCGCGCTGTATCGCCGCCCAGCTCGAGCCGCAGCAGGTGCGCGAGTGCGGCGCTGGTGCGCGCGGTCCCGCGGCGGTCCTCTGCCTCCAGGTGCAACGCGAGCGCGCGGCGCAACCACTCGGTGGCGTCGTGCACGCGCCCCAAGCTCGCCAGCGACTCGCCGAGCCTCGCCGCGATCCTGCCCTTCAAGCGGACCGCGCCGCTGCGGCCAATCAGGTCCCACGCCGACTCGAGCTCGCTCGCGGCGCTGCGAGGGTCTCGCGCTGAAGCGGCCTCGGCGCGCGCCAGCCGCACCTCGGCCTCTCGCTCGGGTGAGGTCGCGAGCTCGAGAGCGCGGTCGAGGAGCGCTGCGGGTGCGCCTTCGATCTGACCTTCGGCCTGAAGCAGACGACACTCGAGCGCTGGGTCTTCGAGCTCGACGCGCGCACGCGAGAGCACGTCGCGGCGCGCAGCAGCGTGCGCGAGCTGGAGGCCGAGGGCGCGATCGAGGACGAGGGCGAGCCGCGCGCGCAGCTCAGGCTCCTTGGCGTGCGCGTTCGCGCTCCAGAGTTCGGCGGAGATTTCGTGCAGCAGCTCCACCGCCTCGCGGTGTCGCGGCCCATCGAGTAAGGCGGCGGCTCGCTCGCCCTCGACGGCAAAGTGCAGCGCGTGACGTGCGCGCACCGTAACCAGCTCCTGCGCGTGTTCACGCGCTAACTCGCGCACCGCGGCGAAGAGCGTAAAGCGGTCTCCAGCGCGCACCGCAAGGCTGCGCCGACAAAGCGACGCGAGCACCGCCGCTGCGTCGGGGGCGTCCACGACTTTGCGGGCTGCCTGCAGTCGAAACCCGCCCTCGAAAATCGAAAGCAGCACGAGCACAGCCCGCTCGCGTTCACCCAAGAAGGACCACGACCACTCGACCGTCGCGCGCAGACTGGCGTGACGCGCCGGCGCATCGCGCGCACCGGCGATGAGCGTCGCGAGCGAACAATCGAGGCTCTCGAGCAGCGCCTGCGCGCCGATCACCCGCGCTTGCGCCGCCGCGAGTTCGATCGCGAGCGGCAGCCGGTCCACTCGCTCGACGATGGCCGAAAGCAGCTCCGGTGCAGTGGCCTCCGCGGGCTCGGCGAGCCGCTGTTTGAGCAACGCGACGGCCTCGGCGTTGGGCAGCGGGCCTACTTGCACCACAACCTCGTCCGCTATCCGTAGCGGCTCGCGCGAGGTGCACAGGATCGGCGCCGGCCGCGGCGACCACGAGGCGACCAGCGTCGCGATATCGGCGCTGATCTGCTCGGCGTTATCGAGGATCAAGAGGCGCGCGGGGCAGGCGGCGATCGCGTCGTCCCGTGGGCCAGCGGCTGCTGGTCAAGGTCTGGGGCCACCGCCAAGGAGCCTGCGCGCCAAGATCGACGGCGACGGCCATCGACACATCCTCTCGGTGCATGGCGACGGACCGAATTTGACCGAGAAGGTCCCAGGGCTCAAAGCCCGCGGCGTGGCATGCTCGGACCATAAAGCGCTTCCTGCTTGGGTCGTTCGGTCTGTGGCTCTCTCTCCTCGCGGTGCCGGGTTGCGGCGACGATTCAGGCTCCGGCGGGACCGGCGGTGCTCCCTCGTCCGGGGGGAACGGCGGCGACGGAGGCTCGCCCGCGGGCGGCTCATCGACCGGCGGCTCATCGACAGGCGGACAGGGCGGCGCAGGCGGGGAAGGCGGCGCAGCGAGCGCGGGCCTCTCCTTCTACGACTACGGCCTTCCTATCGACCTCACACCCGACGGCAGCAGCGCGCTGATGCAAGACCTGCTCTCTTCGGTTGGAGACGTCTATATCGCCGACACGGCCAGCGGCGAGACCACGTTGCTCACCAGCGTTGGAGACCCGCTACGTGATCTGGCCACAGCGATGTCGGCTGACGGTGCGATCACCGCGCTGTATTCGGATCCGGTCGAGGCGGGCCTGTTCGACGGCAACTGGCGCGCGCTCGAGAGCGCGTTCGCTGGCGGCTGCGACATGGATAACGGCGCAGCCTGGGACCTCAGCGCCGACGGCAGCGTGGTCGTTGGGATGATGTGGAACGGCTGCGCACCGCAAGCCTTCCGCTGGACCGACGACGGTACGGAAGGAACGACGCTGCTGCTCGAGCTGCTCGGAGACGGCCCCAACGGCACTCCGACCAACCGAGCCACCGCGGTCTCGGATGACGGCACGACCGCCGCAGGCTTCGCCTCTACGCTGGTGCTCGACCGCACGCCGGCCGTGTGGGCCGCGGACGGCTCCGGCTTTTTGCTAGACCCCGCGAATGTGGAGGAGCCCGGCGAGGTGCTCTCGATCTCCGAGGACGGCAGCGTGCTCGGCGGGACGTGGGGCAATCAAGCCTTCGTGTGGACCGAGGCCACCGGCCGCACCAACCTGCCCCGGCCGGACAGCTTCCTCCCCTCCGACCCCTGCTACGCAAACGCGATCAGCGCGGCGGGCGAGCTCGTGTTCGGTGGTTGCGGCAACCCGTTCTTCACCACGCCCGCCGCCGTCGTTTGGAAGGACGGCGCCGTGCGCCTGCTGACCGATGTGGTCGCCGAAAACGGCCTCGAGGTCCCCGCCGATCTAGCGCTCACCACCGTGCTCGCCGCCTCCAACGACGGCTCCATCCTCCTCGGCGTCGCGCTCGACCTCGTCACCTTCGACCAGAAGTCCTTCGTGTTGAGGCTCCCAGCGCCGATCGATTGAGGCCGGCTCATTCGCCGTTCCCCACCCCGGCGCTCGGAGGATCACGTGCTCACGAGCGATCCGGAGGACATCGGTCACCTGCTCGCGACGCGCAAGGTCGGGGCAACACTCGTCCGGACCTGAATTGGAACCGGCGCCGCAGGGAGCTTTTCGCGATCGAGGTACGTTGCCTCCCATGGACGTCGCCAGCATCGCTCTCTTGATCGCCAAGCCAGAAAAGAGCGTGTACGTGCAGCTTGCGAGAGCGCTTCCAGTGCTGCGCCTTGCGCCGGAAGAGGTGCTGTCCAACCTGCCCGCGGTGATCCCCAAGCTCGCGGAGGTTGCCGCGCTGGAGGGCAGCGGACCCAATTGGGCGCTTTGGCTTGCAGCCGTCGAGGCCGCCGGCCTCGTGCCGGCGACGGCCGCGCAGGCGCTTCTCGAACATGAGGTGGGTGAAGCGCACGCAATGCACGACGTTCTCTCGGGGTTCGACCGAGAGTTCGGTCACTCGCTCGAGCTTCGCCGAGCGCTGTCGGTGCAGCTCGGACTGCCGTGGGACGAGGCGATGAAGCGGCCGCCGATTGCCCGCCCCAAACGGAAGCGCACGCCTGGGTTCGTGCTCAAGCCCTCGCGGACGAAGACGGCCCATCTTTTTGCACCAGCGCGGTCGCGAGGGCCCGATTGTCCGACGTGCGGTCGGGCGCACCGGGTTTGGTTCTCGCTCGACCTCGCGAGCGTGCCGCAACTGGCGGCGCAACTACCGGGCTGGTCCACATTCAACGCGACGGCTTGTCTCGACTGCGATGCGTCGGAGCAACTCGAGTCCATGGCCATCTACACCTCCTTCATCGTTAGCTCGTATCGCGCGTTCGATGAGGCGCGCAAGAAGGCCAGGCGGACTGGCAAGGATGTGCTCGAGCTGCTCGGCGACGCAAACGTCGACCTTGATTGGAACGATTCGTTCGCGGAAGCGTTTCTGAAGTATCTGGTCGGTCGGACCGTCGAGGATGAGCAGGACCGCGAGGCCTTCATGGTGGAGCCGATCGAGGCTCCGGGCTACGTGTTGTTCCCACTACCGGAACAGTTGGTGGAAGCGCTCGCTGGCTGGTCGGAGAAGAAGCGTGCGGCGACGGTAAAAGCGTACGAGCGGGCCGGCTTCGCAAAGGCGCACGAGGCGCTCGCCGCGCTCGAACCGCTGGCGAAACGTGCGAGCACCGAGGGAAAGAACCTCTACCTGTGTATTCACATCCCCTGACGAAGGAAGGCTCGACCGAGCATTGAATACCTATCTAAACTTCACGGCGGCGTGGGGTTGCAACTAACTTGAAACATGCCCGTATTGCCAATGGGTTCGCACGACGCATTGGGGCATAGGCTGGGGCAGACCGATGGATTGGGGGCCATCGGCACAAGGCTGTTTTGACACTCGAGCAGCATGCCAAACGGCGGTGCTTGCAGGCCGCACTCAGCCTTGCAGTCACAGTAGCCTTTGATGATCGACACCTCTCCGCTAAAGCCGAAGAGCTGCGTGCACGCCTGACCGCAGCTGCCGTAAGTGCCAATGTTGCCAAGGCATTCGTCGTCAAAGCAGGTCCCAGAAGGCCCCATGCTAGCGTTCTGGAATAGGCAGGGCACGCCATCGATCGCGTTCACGCACGGCACGTCCACCGGGCACGCACACTGCAACTGCGCACACTCGGCTTGTTGAGCTCCGCAGTTAACGTTCTCACAGTCGGCCGGGCTCACGCACGGCATACCCGGTCCTCCCATTCCACCGCCACCACCGGCTGCACCGCCACCACCGGCCGCTCCGCCACCACCGGCCGCTCCGCCGCCACCGGCCGCTCCGCCACCGCCACCGCCGGCTGCACCACCGCCACCAGCTGTACCGCCGCCACCGGCCGCTCCGCCACCGCCACCGCCGGCTGCACCACCGCCACCAGCTGTACCGCCGCCACCAGCCGCTCCGCCACCACCGGCTGCACCGCCACCGCCGGCCGCACCACCACCACCGCCACCGGCTGCACCGCCGCCAAGGTTACAGTTCGGATTGGCCTCGTCACACTTTGCCTCGGCGGAAACGCATTGCCCGCCTGCACACGTGAGGTCCGCATCGCAGGGAACGCCGATGCATGACCGCTCAATGACCACTGGCATTTTTAGCGGGACGCTCTTGATGAAGCCGAGCCGTCTGCGAACCACCACGCACGGTTGGAGATACAGTGGGTCGTCTTCTGGCTTGGTCGCTTTGAGCTTCAAACTTTGGTTGAGCAGCTCAAGACACTCAGTAGCCGTCTTCGCGCCGGCGATGCCAGCGGCTGAGCCGCTGGCGTTGGCATCGATGCCAGCGACCACGACCAGCTCAACCTGATCACCAGCACGGTCTTCCGAGGGAACGAGCACGAGCGAACCAAGGTTGGCTGGATCTTCGCACTCAGAGACGGTGGCGGTAGCGGTGATTTCCCCCGGTAGCGAGCCCCCCGCCGCGATCACCACCGATTGCAGCACGGCCTCGTTCGTCGTCTCTTTGCACACGAGCTCCGGTGCCGAAACCGCGACCGTGATCTGCGTGGGGTCGCGACACGAGATCAGGAGGAACAGTGCACCGAGTCGAGCGTTGCCGAGCGGATAAGCCACAGCCCAGCTTAACGCAAGACCCCTTCCCTCGGAGCCTCTCAGTACCTACCAAGTAACAATGGCGGGACGGAGTTGCTTCACGCTGGGGGCTGGGCTCGCGGTTGTAGCGGCCCTTGTTTGGGGGACCGGGGGAGCGCCGGCTTGGGCTGAGCCCACCAGCGAGTGCTCGGAGGAGAGCTGGTTCTGCGATGAGGAGCCGGCCGAGTCGGAAGGCGAGGAGGAGCGGACGGAGGACGAGGTCGTTGAGGAGGCGCCAGCGGAGAACGATGGGCCGCCGATTAGGCGCAAACGCAGGCGCGCGCCGGAGCCGCCCGCGGAGGTGGCGCCCGAAGCGCAGACGGTCGCGCGGCTGCCTGAGCTGCCCCCGCCGCCAGCGCAGGAGGAGGAGAGCTTCAGGGCTGTGGGCCTCAGCATCTCGCTGCTGCTGCGCAACATCGAAGGCAGCGAGGATCGTGAAGGGACGTTGCTCGGCGGTGGGACGCTCTCGCTCCGTTTTCGCCCGGCAGAGGAGATCGCTCTCGACTTCGGCTTCGCGGCGATGGGCGGTACCGATGACCGCGATCGCAACCGCGGCGAGCTGAGCGGCTTCACCGACCTGCTCTGGTACCCGATCGTTGGCGACATCCGGCCGTACTTTGTTTTCGGCGGAGAGTTCGTCGGGGCGACGTCCAGCTGGGAGGCGCTCGACGGGACCGAGAACAGCGTGACCTACGAGTACGTCGCGCCACGTGGTGGGATCGGGGCCGAGATCGGGGACCGCGACTGGGGCGTCTTCGTCGATGGCATCGTAGCCCCTCGTTTCCCGACGAACGATGCGGCGGCGTTCGAGCTACGCGAGGATGACTTCCACCCGACGGGCCAGCTGCGAGGCGGGTTCGTCACCTACTGGTAAGCCCTGCGTTCGGCTGCGGACCGCGCTCAGAGCTCCCTCAATGGGTCGGACGTTACTTCGCCAATCGCGAACCTTTGAACGGACTTTTCCGCATTGTCGAAGTATCTGCCGGACTCAACGTTAGCGAGATGAACTGTCCTAGATGTGGATCCGAGCCCTTGGATGAACGCGTTCGTGAGGGCGTTACCATCGACGTATGCGGCGCGTGCCGCGGAATCTGGCTGGACCGCGGGGAACTCGAGAAGCTGATCGCTCGCTCGATGGATGCGAACCCCGCCCAATACGCGCAACCCGCCGCCTACCCAAGCGCGGACCGTCGCCATCGCGACGACGGACCACCGAGCAGTGACGCCCCCGGCCGACACCGTAAGAAGCGGAGCTGGCTGGATATCTTCGATTGAGGTCGGGATACCCGCCGCAGCCAACGCCGCTGAGGCACTCAGGCCACGCGCAACTCAATGCGCGCGTCCATCACGATGAGCGGGCGCTCGAGAAGGCTAGTTGGCGAGATCAGCGACGAAGGCACCTTGGAGCTTGTGCCCGTCCTCAAACTCACCCTTCATATCGAAGGTTCCGCAGACCTTCCCGTCGGACATCTTGACGAGGTTCACGCTACCCTTGAGGGCCCAGCCGATCGCCTGCTTTTCGGCATACAAGCTCGTGTCGGCATGCGCCTTCCCGAAGGTTTCTGAGCCGCTTAGATAGACGCCGGGAGCGATGGTTTTGTCCTTCTCGCGGATGTTGATCTCCACGATCCCGTCACCCTTGACGAGCTGGCCGAGTGGCACGAGCTTGTTGCCGATGCGGATGGTGAGCTTCTTGCCTTCCTTGTCGAGGGTGGCGCTGCTCAACGTGAAGCCAGCAACTTCGTGCGGCCCTGTTGTCGCCCAACCCTGGACTGTTGTTTCGAGCGCGGTGACCTTCGTAACTGCGGGGCACTCGACGCTCGGCGTCTCGGGCTTGGCAGCTGCTGTCGTCTCAGCGCTAGGCGTAGTGCGAGGCGCGGTCTCAGGCGAAGCGCTAGCCTTGCCAGCGCTGGGGGACCCAGTTGAATTGCTCGCGGAACAGGCAGCAGAAACAGCAAAGGCCCAGACCGCAACAAAGTTGGAAACTCTCAATCGGTTCTCCTTGCACTCGCATCGTCTTGACGCAGGAGGAGGGTACAGCTGCGGATGGAGCCGAGGGCGAATATTGTCAAGACGATCGATTGTGACGGCGTCGAGGCCGACGACGGCACGCGTTTACAGCTGCGCTGATTCGCGACTACAGCTTCGCCTCGCACGCCTTCTCGGTCGGCTCGCTCTTCGAGCTAGAGCCGTCAGGCTTCAGTAGTTCGGCCTTGAGCTGGGCAATCACTGCATCGTTGTTCGAGGTCTCCGAATGGGAGTCGAGCAGCGGCTGCAGCGCTGTGCTCGCAGGTACCCACGGCGTGCAGGCGGTTGACCTGCTGCTACCGCTCTCGCCTCCGTCAGGAGGGGCGTGCCCCACGAACCATTGCTCCGAGCGCGTGCGAACGCTCCAGCCGCTCTCGCTCGGCGCTACATCGAAATGCTCGAGCTTGCCGAAGTGCGGGTTGTCCTCGCGCGCGTAAAGAAGCTCGAACGCTGCGCGCGACTTGGTTGAATCCACCGTGGGGTCGGGAGGCACCGAGCCGGGACCATCCGGAGGTGTGCGCGTTGAAGTGCTCGCACAACCAAGCGCAAAGGCGATCAGGAGAGCGGGCACGCAACGGAGGGTTCGCATGCAAGCTCAAACGCAAATGTGGTTCGCAGCTTACACCTCGGGCTTACGGCAATGTGTCGCGAGCGGGCAGCGGGGTTGCAACCTCAACGCTAGACCGCGTCTACTGGATAACGTGTTAGCGCGACAGCAACGAGCGACGCATTGAAGCGGGCAATCCGGGCCCTCCTTCCGCTCAGCCTGCTGCTCACAACAGGCTGCGTCCCAGCAGAGCCGCCCGAGGTGCCGAGCTACTTCCTTTCGCTCGAGTGCGGAAAGCCGCTCCCCACAACCTGCGGCACACGCACGCGCTCGTACACGCAACTCCCGAGCCGCGTCGGCGCAACCACGACAAGGCTCTTTCCGGCACTCGAGCTGCAGAGCCTTGCGGAGCTACGTCCAAACCGCTGGGGCTCACAGCCATGGCTCGCGTATCAGCCAAGGAAGGCCGAGGTGATCGATCTCGACGCCGGAGAAGACGAGCGCGACGAGCCCTACAAACCCGGCCCTGGCGAGCCACCCGCGATCGGTACAATGACCGAACAAGCAGCCCAGGCCAAGCGTCTCTTCGATAAGGCTCAATGGGAGCAAGCCGCCGTGGAACTCGAGCCTTTCGCGCTGGGAGCTCACGGCGACGACGAGGGCAATCGACAGCTCGCCGAGTATCACCTCGCGGTCGTCCACTACAACCTGAAGGACTACGACGCTGCGACGGATCTCTTTCTGCTGATCGTCGAAGATCGTTCCCACCATAAGTTCAACGAGGCTGGGCTTTGGGTGTCGAGGCTCGGCCACGTGTGTCAAACCGGCAGGGTGTTGCGTGTCCTGGGCAAGCACTTCGAAAGGCAAGAAGGAGCGCTCACAGTTTGCTTCAAGTCCCCCGATTACGAGCGCATGCTCCGACAGGAGGATTTCATCCGTGCACGCGGTCTCGTCGAGCTCGGTGAGTTCGACGAAGCGACCAAACTGTACACGCCGCTCCGGAACGATGTGGATTACGGCTACCGCACGCGCCAATGTCTCGAGTGGATTGAAGCCCAACCGAAGGCGCCCGCCGGCGCGCGATGAGCAAACAAGACGGTCAGCTCGTGCCCTCGCGCTGCTGGCCGGCGCGCCCCAGCGCCAGCCCACCAATCACCACGAGCACGCCCAGCGCTGTGAAACAGCTGGCGATCGTGCAGACGCTCTCGAGCTCGCCGCCCACAGAGTTCGGTCGGTAGCTATTGCTCGCCGTCTCTCGCAGGCCGAGGACAAAGAATCCAACCGTCGTTGTGGCCATGCCCAGCGTAACAATCACGGCGCCAAGCCCTGTGACCACGCTCACGTCTCGCCCGAAGAGCTCCTGCGACCAAGCGAGCAACGAAGCGATCGTACCAACCACGATCAGCGTAGCCATCGAATGGTTGATGCCGACATCGTAGTAATATCCAAGGGGAACGGTCCGCACCCAGCTCTCGCGTAGCTCCGTCGCAAGGACTGCCGCTGCGGCCGCCGCCAGCATCGTGATAGCGGCGAGCAGCCTCGGCAAGTAACCCGTCGAGCCCTTCGTGGTGGGCCGCTTTACAGCTAATCCGACGCCAGAGATCGCAAAGAGCAAGAGCGGCGGCGGGCCGCACCAAAGGAAGTTGTGGACTGGAAATTGGTCATGCAGCACGGGGTTAACACAGACCAGGGCCAACCCCAGCAGCACCGGCATGGACCAGCTTCCGAAACGCGGCTCGAAGGCTGCCTTGTGGCCAATCGGCAAAGCAACCAACAGCGCGAAGGCGGCTCCGAGCACCAACTCCTCGCTGGTTACCTTCGAGCTCCAGCTCTCTCCAGAGAGCTCCGGCATCACAACACGGGCGCCAAGAATGACCGTTGCTGCGCACAAGAGGACCAAGGTCACTCCCAAGAGACCCAGCCGCAGACGCGAGTCGTCCTTGTTACCAACCAGCATGATGCCCGACGGCGCCCAGAGGGTGCATGACAAGAGCAGCAAGGTTGCCCCCTCTACATGCCACAACGTCCACTCGGGCTCATATGCGCCGAAACGAAGGCGCAGACCCATAACCCCTACCGCGGCTAGAACCAGCCCTCCGAGAAGGAAAAAGAGAAGGACGACGAGCCTCAACGCTCGAGGCAGCGCGGTTGGTGCAGCGGTTGGTGCAGCGGCCGGCGCGTGGCCCACCTCATCAATCGCGGGTCTGTAAGGGTCAACCATTCGTCACTCGCGGTGAGGTCACTTCACGGCGCCCCTCGAGGGACCTCGAGCGCCAGGGCTCACTACCGCAGAATAGACCGGTACAAGCGGCTTCGGAACCACGTGGGCAGTGACAGAGGACCAGCCATAACGTTGGTCTGCAACCCATTCTCGCGCGACGACTACGGAATAGCGCTCGAGCTCGGAGCGTCTAGGCGCAATGCGCGCTGCTTCGTTCTTCGCTATTGCTTGTATTGTCCTGTTTGAAGCTACGCCTGCGGCGGCTACGCCGCTCTCGGGTGATGCTGGCGACTCAAGCTGTGCCTACTCGAGCGCGGACGTGCTTTTGTGGACGCCAAGCGCTGGGCCTCTAGCGACCTTCCTCGCCGACGAGTTTGAGCAGAGCGGGAATCTGTTCATTGCGCTGGGGTACGACGCCAACGGCTTCTGGTCGGCCGAGGGCGACGCGGGTTCCGACGCCTGCGATGATTGCCGGACGTTGAGCCTCGTGCGCACCTCCTTCGATGGCAAGGAGCGCAAGTCCTTCATCGTCGGGAAAGGCCAAGATCTGGAGGAGGGAACCGCAGCCGAGCGCCGCCAAAGGCTGAAGACGCGCGTTTTCAAGGTTGCGGCCGGCGAGCTCAACGTGAAGGCCCTGAAGCACGACTACAAGCTCCAGCTTCCGAAGCACGACGCGGAAGGCAAGATCGAGAAATTCAGCGGTTGGTTCGCCCAAGTGAAGAAGAAGGATGGAGCGCTGCTCCGCTTCGCGGTCGTGAACAAATCGCAGATGTGCTGGTGTTCGCCGAGTTGGCAGGCCTACACCTTGGCGGCGCCGAAGCCCAAAGCAACGCGTTCCAAAACCCACTGACGCGTGCAGCAGCGGCGCTGGAGCTTTCACGCGCCCGAACGGCACGCGGGCTCAACGCGGCGGCGGTCTCTCAAACGGCCGACAGACTTGCAGCGTCTTCACGTCGCACACGCGCGCGCTAGGCTGGCTCGACTCGCACGACGAGAGCGACACGAAGCTGTTCATCCCCGCACGGAAGATGCCGCCGCACTCGCTGGTACCAGGCGGCGCATCGACCGTGATCCAGAAGTCGCCAGGCGGTAGCTCCGTAAATCGGAACGCTCCGTCGGCACCGGTCTTCGTCGTGCGTGACGGCGGCGCGTCCTTGCAACCGAGCGAGCTCGGGCAGATCGAGACCGTCGCGCCCGCGAGCGCACTACGCGATTTGGAGCTCTCGACGACCCCGCGCAACTCCCACGATTCGGCCTTCGCAGGCGCGGGCAACAGCGCAGGTCCGCCGGCTTCGATCGCGATTTGCCGAACGATGCCGCGCACGCCCGGAAGCATGCCGGGCTCCCACGAGCCGAGCTGCCGCCCATCGCGATCGAGCACGATCAGCGCCGAGTCGGTCGCGAGCCAGGTCCTTCCGCGCGCGTCGACGTCGCTGTCCTCGAGGCTCGTCGCGGCGACCGGCTCGCTCTTCTGTGAGGCTTGGTCGAGGCTCTTCGCCAACACCACCTTGGGCGTATCCCCAGCCTCAACGCCGACGAACTGCCCCGTCGGCCCGGGCAACAAGGTCGCGACCGCCGGCCAAGCGACCTTGTCAAAACGCGCACCGTCTTCGGTCACGTGCCAACCCAAATCGGCAAAGCGCACGAACAGCCGACGGCCATCCGAGGCCAGCTGCCACGCTCGCGGACTCGGCATCGCGACCTTCTGCCATTGCCCGCCTGCGAAGCGAAAGAGCCCGTTCCAACAAGCGACCCACACCGCATCCTTCGTCAGCGCGAGGTCGTCGTATTGGTTGTCACTGAACGGCCCTGCGAGCTCGCTCCGCTTTTTCGCCGGCACAAATCGCTTACCGTCGAAGCGGTCGACGCGCCATTCGAGGTCCTGCGTCACGCCCCAAACCTCCCCCGACGCGCCGAACGCAAGCTCGCGGTAGACGTCCTTCGAGACCGTCTCGAGCTTGCCCTTCGCGAAGCGCACGACGCCCTGACCGAAGAAGCTCGCCCACAAACTTCCATCGGGCGCGACAGCGAGCGCCTCCACGTTGCGTGCCGTGCTCGGGATCACCAGCGCAGGCTCCGGCGACAGCCGAAAGACCCCACGCTCACGAACGAAGCCGTAAACAGCTCCCGCCGGCGCATCGGCGAGCGGCGTCGCTGGTGCCGGGGCCGCGCTCGTGGACGGCGCACTCATGGACGGCGCGCTCGTGGACGGCGCGCTGGCGGACGGCGCGGCCGCGGTCGTCACCGAGTTGGTAGGCGACGCGGCCGGTCGCCTGGCCGGACCGTCGAGCTCGGCTTGCTCAGGCGCTCGACAACCGAACGCGAAGCAGAGCAAAAGCGAGCCGATGCACGGAGCGAGCCTCACTTGATCTCGAACGACTCCACGGCGTTATCCATGAAGCGCGGCACGAGCAGCGCCTTGCGCTTCTTGTCCCAACCAATGTCGGCCGGCGCTTTCACGCCGCTCACTGCGACCGTCCAATCGCTGGCGCCCTTCTTCTTCACGAACACCGTCGAGGCCTCCCAGCTCGAGACGAAGAGATCATCGCCGCCCTTGATGAAGCCGTCGAGCTGGCCCTTCGGGAGCTTGGCCGCGTCGACCTTGCCCTTTTCGGTGATCTTGTAGACCTCGCCGGAGCCGAAGGTATTGACCCAAACGTCCTTGCCGTCGATGTAGAGGCCGTTCGGCGCGCCGAGATCCGCTGACTTGAAGAGCGCCTTGGCCTTGCCCCCTTTGATCGTCCAGATCGCGTCGGTCCCCGTCGCCTTGAACTCTGCATTCAAGCCGGAGTCGGTCACGTAGATGGTGCCGTCGGCGCCAGCAGCGACGTCGTTGAGGAAGGTAGCGCCCTCGATCGCGACCTCACCCTTCGGCGCGCCGGTCTTCTTGTCGAACATGCGCACGACATTGATGTCGGCGACGTAGAGCACGCCCTTCGCGATGGCCATGCCTTTGGGCGCCGAGAGCTTCGTCTTGTCCTTGCCGCCCTCGACGAACTTCGTCAGGCCGGTCTTCGCCTTCTCGTTCGGATCATGCAGGCTGATGAAGCCGTTGTTGTCGTCTTCGAGCGGCTTTCCATTGATGTTCGAGACGAAGTAACGATCGGACTCCTCGTCATAGAGGACGCTCTCCGGCGTCGACAATCCGAACGATACGCGCACCGGCGCAGGCTCCGGTGACTCGACCACGGGAGCCGCAGACGCGCTTGCAGTGGCGGACGCGGTGGCCGTCGCAACCGGTGCAGACGCGCTGGGAGTTGCGCTCGCCGAAGGGACCGCGGTGAGGGTCGCATCGACTGGCGGGGACGACGACGATCCACCACACGCAGCGATTCCGCAGACCAACAGGTACGAATAGGAGACGCTCTTCATGCGCGCGCTATAGGTCGGTTTAGACCGTCTTGGAAGCGCTCAATCGGACCTGCAGAGCCGATGAATCGGCTACAGTCTTCGGCCATGAAGCTTGGATCGCGAAGCTCGTACTCGTTGTTGATGCTTCTCATGTCAGGCTGCGTCGGGGGAACGGCCTCCGCGGGCGACGTTGGAGGTAGCTCGGCGACTGGGACTGGCACCGGCGCAAACAGCGGAGTCTTCCCCGACGCTCAGTGGACCGTCAACCTACCGGACGGAAGCAGGACCTTCGCCGACGTGGATGGCCAAGAGTTCGCTGTCGTCGGCGTCGCGTTGCCCGGGCACTTGCGCTACCTCGATGCGGTTGGAGGGACGAGCTTTCAGCAGGACACCGGCCAGCTGGGCTGTCTCGCGCGAGGCGTGTCCGGGGAGACGGCTGTCGTGATCGACGACGAACTTCAGTTTCGCGATCTAGCCGGAGGTATCGCTTGGAGCGTGCCAGCCGAACAGCCCTGCCAATTAGCGATCGGCGTCGACCGCGTCGTCTTGGCCGAAGCACAAGGCGTGAGGGTCTTCAACATCAACGGCCAGGCCATCAATGCGCAGCCCACCAATGTCGATATGGCGGTGATCGCCCCGTCCTCATCCTCCTATCGACGCACGCTCGACGTGGATGGCGTCATCGGCTACGCCAACCTAAACCACGTTGGGGGCCTCACGCTCGACGGAGAGCCGACCTTCGACCTCGACCTACCCGATATTGAGGTAAAGGCCGTCCGCGTGCGTGAAGTCGACGTCATCGTCGCCGGCACCATCTCGAGCGCAGCGACGGTGTGCGGTCAAACCGTCAATGTTACGGCTGGGGACACGCGCGCGGTGCTGATGGCCTTCGCACCGAACGGGCAATGTGTTTGGAGTTATGAGCTAACGGAGGCGGGCGCTTCACCGCTCAGCGCCGACGTGCTCGACCTAGCCGTCGGCGGAGAAAGCCTGTTCGCGGTTGGTGAGTCATCGGCAGGCTTTGGTTGGGCAGACCAGCAACTCGAGGCCGGTAACTTCCTGGTTGAACTCTCGCTAAGCAACATAACGCCGGCCCGAGCGACCAATAGCGTAGTAGCCAATGCGATCGAACTGACGACGCAAGGCCACCTACTGACGGTTAGCGGCTCAGCAGTATCGCTACTTCACTGAGCCGTTATCCGATTTAGGCCGCTAGCATCTTGGGCCGCTACTGCACTGAGCCGCTACCTTATTGAGCGCGGCTCCGGGCTCACTGGTCGGCGAGGATGCTGGTCTTGATTTCCTCGAAGCCAGCAAAGCCGTTGCCCGTCTCCATCACGTTGAGCTCCGGGTCCACGAGCACCCACGAGGGATACCCAGTCTCGACGTCGCCGAAGACCGGAATGAACATCGAAAGGCCCCACGCGCGGTCCGCGAGCACCGGCGACGTGAGTTCAAAGTTCTCCGTCCAGGTGGTCAACATGGCCTTCGTCGTCTTACCGAACACATCGCTGAGCGAAGGCGCCATCAAGGTGATGACGTGCACGGTGATGCCTTGCGCCGCCATATCAGCGACGAACGCTTCCTCTTCCCCCGCCATCGCCTGACACGGAGGACAATCCCGAGCGGCCATATCAATCAACAGGTAGCCACCCTTGAAATCGTGAAGGCGGACATACTCGCCACAACCATCGAGGAACACACCGTCAGGCACGGTTTGGCCGTCCACAATCGTGTAGTCCCCCGTGTACGGAGCCGGATCGGCCTTGGGCCAACCGCAGGTATAGCTCTCCGCCGCGACGAAGCCGTGGTGCGCCTCCCCTTCTTCCACGCCGAGCGTAAGTTCACCCGCGATCCCGAAGGACATCGTGCCGCCCGCCGTCACCTCGAGATCCGCGACGCTGTGCTGCGTGCCGATGGTGTTTCCGTCGAGCGTCATCGTGCCGAACTCGGCGGTGATCGGAACGCCGCGGTACATCACACCGTTGGCGTAGCCGATCCACTCTTCCTCGGCCGGATCGAACTCGGAGACCTGCGAGTAGCAATCATCCTTGCCGCTGGTCATCTCGACCGTCGCTCGGAACATCACCTCGCAAGACGGGCATAGCCACGGCTGCGACGAGTCCTCCACTCCCTCGTAATGCCGAACGTACGTGCAGTCGGTGGCGCCCGCGGTCTGCGCGGTTGCGTCAAAGGCTACCGTCCAGGTGATGTCGCCTGACATCGTCCGACGAGAGCCCGGGCCCGGCTCCACGGTGCCGCCGGTTCCACCATCGCCGCCGCCCGGCCCGGCTGCGCCCTGGTTGACGACGCCCCCGGCGCCGCCAGCGTTATTGCTTTCTCCAGCGCTACCGCCGGTGCCGGTGCCTCCGTCATCACAGCCAGCCGTGAGAAGAGCCACGAGTCCGAACGCGAAGAGCGGGCGATTCAGCATCTCCCAGCCCTACACCAAAGCGGCATAGGGCACTACTCGGATAGCGCGCAAAAGCTCAGGGAAACTCGCATTGCTGCGTCGTGTCGTTGCAGAAGGAGCCGGGCTGTATGAATGGGCACACATCCCCGAAGAACGCTGTGCACGGCGGGCCGCACGCCTTGACCGTGTGGTCGTAACAGATCTGGTTATTGGCGCATTCACTGGTGTTCGCACAGCGACAGTTGAAGTCGTCAATCACGTTGTTGCCGGTCTCATCGATGCCGTTGCAACACTCGGTGACGTAGACATCGCTGGCGCTGCAATCTTCATCGCCACAATCGATAGTGCCGTCGCAGTCGTTGTCTTCACCGTCGGTGCAACGCATGGGGGCGAACTCGGGCTCCGGCGGCGAACCGCCGTTGCAATTGAAGCAAAGCGCGGTGGTCGTGCAATCCGGGTCGGCGCAATCCACATAGACGTCACCGTCGTTGTCCAGCCCGTCTCCGCACAGCTCGGGGGGGTTCGGCACGATGTCGACGTTGAGCTGGAACGGGCCTTCATTGGCGCCCTGGTTGGGGTCCACCGTGAAGCCGTCGAGGAAGACGAAGTAGGTCCCCGGATAGAGGATGGTGAAGTCGAGGTTGGCCGCGAGCGCGCCAGCGCTGTCGTCATCACAGCCGATCTCGAGCCCAGTGTTGCAGGCGCCCGTGCGCACGTAGAGCGTCGAGTCGAAGGAGGTCCCACTCGAATCGAGATGCACGAACGACGGCTCATTGAGCACGAAGAAGAAGACGGCCTCCCCAGCGTCACCGCCGCAGGCGCCCTTGGTCTCGCTCACGTTGCCGGTGGTGTCGCCGAAGAAGCTACCTGAACCGCCGATCAACTTGGGCGATAGGCAGTTAGCCTGGGCCTGCTGACATACAGGGGTATTGGCGCACTCTTCATCTTGGCAATCTGCATTACCGTCGCCGTCGTCATCAAGGCCGTTGTTGCAGATCTCCGCTACGGCCTCGCAGCCCGGCGCAAAAACGCAGGCTGAGTCGGCGCAATCGATGATTAGGTCACAGTCGTTGTCGATGCCGTCATTGCAGATCTCTGGTTCACAGTTCTGGCAGGTTGGAGAGGCCGCACAATTGGGGTCGGCGCAATCGGGCTGACCGTCACAATCGTTGTCGAAGCCATCACCGCAGACCTCGGGTGACCCCGGAGGGACGCAGGCGCAGGGAAAGACGCCCTGGCAGTTCGGGTCGGCGCAATCCACCAGCAGATCGCAATCGTTGTCGCTCCCGTCGAAGCAATCCTCGAAGTTGTCGAGGCACTGGCACTGCTCTTCGGAGAAGCAGTCGGAGTCATCACAATCAAAGGCGCCGTCGCAGTCTTCGTCAAAGCCGTTGAAACAGGAGCCCGCCTCCGACGGCGCGCAGCCGCACGCCGGTGTTCCAACGCATTGCGAATCGAAGCAATCGACGATCTCATCGCAGTCGTCGTCCTGGCCGTTGTTGCAGTCTTCATCCACCGGCGTGCAACCGCAGTTGGGGACGTTGAAGCAGGCCGGGTCGAAGCAGTCCTCTACGCCGTTGCAGTCGTTGTCCGAACCGTCGAAGCAGTTCTCCGGCTGAATGGGCGAGACCTGAGGATTGAGGTCGTTGCAATCGGGACCGCCACACGCGGTCGCAACGAAGCCGTCTTGATCGTCGTCACGTTCGGGGAAGCTGCACTCACCGTTGTTGCAGAGGTTGGAGGTGCATGCGTCGAAGTCCTCGCACTCGGAGGCAACGATGCAGCCCGGCCCGCCGCCGACCGGCCCACCGCCCACCGGCCCGCCTCCTGGCCCAGGGCCGCCGCCCACCGGTCCGCCACCGGGACCAGGGCCGGAGCCACCGCCTCCGGGGCCGCTGGCCCCTCCACCGCTCCCGCCCTCTTCTCCCACCGGAAGATCGAGCGCAGCGCGGCCGCAGGAAGTGGCCATCCCGAGTACAAGCAACCCAAGGATTCGGTGGTTCAATCGCATCGAGCCAACGATAGGCCGAGCAACCCAAAGCGACGGCTTAAATTCGGATCAAAACGCTTAAACGAACGACGTTGACCAAAGGGTGACAGCGCGGTGACTTGCGGCTCGCAGGCTTGGCCGTTAGAAGCACGCAGTGCAGACGAGCGAGACGAGTGACTTAACGCTGGGTCTACGAGGCGGTGGGCGCGGTGCCGAACCGATGGACCTACTCAAGGTCTCGGCGGTCGCGCTGGTCGTCGCGCTCGCGATCGGGGTCTACTTGGCCTTTCGCCTATGGGGTCGCAAACGCGACCTCGCACCAAACTCGTCGCGTAGCTCCTTCCGTCCGCCGCCGCCCTCGGTGCCGCCGTCTCGTTGAAGGATGAGCCAGAACGCACAAGCGACCTCCTCGATGGGCAAGCGATTACTGCTCGGCATGTTGCTGGGCGTGGTCGTCTACGGCGTTCTGGTGGCGTTGCGTGGCTTCGATAAAGTCGCAGCTGAACTTTCGTATTTTCATTGGTGGGCGTTCGCCGCAGCCTGCGGTCTCTCGCTCATCAACTACTGCCTGCGTTTCATCAAGTGGGAGTACTACCTCAGCGTTCTGGACATTCGGGGCGTGCCCAAGGGCGAGAGCTTTCTGATTTTTCTCTCGGGCTTCGTGCTCACGGTAACCCCAGGCAAAGTGGGGGAAGTGTTCAAGTCCTGGGTGCTGCGCGAGCTTCGTGACGTCCCGGTGGAGAGGTCCGCGCCCATCGTGTTCGCCGAGCGAATCACCGATCTAATCGGCATGATCATGCTGATCAGCATCGGCTCCTCGGCCTTCCCGGGCGGGGCGCTGTGGGCCGCCGCAGGCGCTGTAGTCGTCGGGGCGTTGCTCGGCTTTGTGGCGATCCCGGGCCTCGGGTTGAAGTTGCTGGCGGGGCTGGCGCGCTTGCCGTTTCGGCTCGGGCCGATCTTCGCGCGGCTCACGCCGAAGATCGCTTCGGCACTCGACAGCGTGCGCGAGCTCACTCGGGCGCGGCATTTGGTCGTTCCCACGCTGCTCTCGCTGGTCGGCTGGGCACTCGAAGGCGTGGGCGTCTTTCTGCTGTTGCGTGGCTTTGGCGCCTCCCTCGACGTATTGCGGGCCACGTTTTTCTACGCCACCGCGACCTTGGCCGGTGCGCTGGTGCCGGTGCCCGGCGGCTTGGGCGTCACCGAGAAAGTTTTGGAAGAGAGCATGGTCGGCCTCGGTGGTGTGCCTTCGGCCACCGCAACGGCGGCAATGTTGCTCGCGCGGCTCGGGACACTTTGGTTTGCCGTGCTATTGGGATTTGTGGCGCTCTTTCTCCTTCGCCTCCGGAACCCCAAGCTGCTAGCCACTGCTTCGCCTCGCACTTCTACGTGAGGGCTCTCGGGGCACAAGAACGAATACGCTTGAACTTTTCGCCCACACCATGCTAGCCCCCTTCGTGTAGGTTTCTTTAGGGCTCGTGCGCAAGGCGCGCGGCCGCCAGAAAAAAGACGCAATCATGCAGACCGTCGAACGCGGCCTTCCGCTTGTCCAACACACGATCACCGCTCTGAAGGCGCGCATCGCCAAGAGAGGCGGAGAGTCGCCCGTGGGCGCCGGCCGCGCCGCACTCGACACGCTCGAGTCGCGGTTGATGGTGGAGCTTCCGCCAACGTTGCGTGCCTTCCTCTCTTTCGACTTCACGTTCGCCTCGCTCGGCAAGGGTTTCCACGGCCGCGCTCGCTTCGGCAGCTCGGCTTCGGCGCCTAAGCCGCGGCTCACCAGCGTGCGCAAACTGGCGGAGTCCAAGACTGAGCTCGGTTGGACGGACTCGCGCATCCGCACCAAGTTGGTGCGCATGCCCAACCGGCCGCGGCATCCGTGGCACGCGCTCTACCTCGGAGAGGCCCGCCGTGACGGCGAGCTCATCATCCTCGGCGCCGAGCACGAGGACACGTTGGTGCGCTTCTGGCCGCGTTACACCGCTTTTGACCTCTACATCGCTGAACAAGCCGGCGTGATCGAGCTGACGGATTCCCAACGGCTCGAGGATCTCGAGTCCCATCTCGCTCTCAATCCTGAGTTGGGCACCGGTGAAGACGCCGACGACGGCGACGACTACTAACGAGCCCATCGCCCTGCTGGTCGTCGCCAGCGGAGAGCGGGCTGACAAGTTTGTCGCTTTGGCGCTCGAGGCTCGCGGTCTCGCGGTCTCGCGAGCGCGCATTCAGCGTTGGTGTGAAGAGGGCCTGGTTACGCGCAGCAACCAAGCCCTTAAGTCCTCATCGTTGTTACGAGCTGGGGACGAGCTCGTGGTGCGCCCAGTCGCCGATGAACCGAGCGACCTCATCCCCGATCCCAGCGTGGTGATTGACGTGGTGTACGAGGATGACGATCTCGTCGTGGTGCACAAGCCGGCGCACTTGGTCGTGCATCCAGCCAAGAGCCATCGTGAAAAGACGCTGATTCACGGGCTGCTCGCCCGCGGCGGCTTCGACAAGGGCACGCTGGAGGACTGCACCCGGCCTGGCATCGTGCACCGCATCGACAAGGGCACCAGCGGCCTGCTGGTGGTGGCCAAGAAGGTCGCCACGCGCGAGAAGCTGAAGGAGCTCTTCCAACAACATCGCATCGATCGTGAGTATGTCGCGCTCGTGGTTGGAACCGCGCAATCCGCCACGTACGACACAGCGCACGGTCGTCACGAGACGGATCGGCTGCGCTTCACCTCGCTGCGGCCTGCCGGCACCCCTCGCCGAGCGATCACCCACATCGCGGTGGTCGAGCAGCTGCACGGGCTCACGCTCGTACGTTGCACGCTGGAGACCGGACGCACCCATCAGATCCGGGTGCATCTGAGTGAACGCTCCGGCACGCCCATCCTGGGTGATCCCGTCTACGGTGCCCGACCGAAGGATCCGGCCATTCGTGCACTGGGCGAGGCCCTCGGCAGGCAAGCTTTGCACGCCCAAGTGCTCGGCTTCGTCCACCCGCGAACGCGCAAGAAGCTTCGTTTCGAGCGGCCACCACCGGCCGATTTTCAGCACGCCCTCGCGGTCGCTCGCGAACGCACGGCAACCGCCGAGGCAATCTCCTTGCGCACGACCACCGCTCGGAACAAAACCCAACGATGAGCCAGCTCGAGATACGAGAGAACGCCTTCGGTCGCGTCGAGATCGACCGCGAGAGCAGGATCGTCCGGCTCGTTCGCACGGCCAACGCCCTCACGCCAGAGGCACTGGAGACCGTCGTTGCGGATTTCCAGCTGTCGGTGCCGCTACGCGAGCGCGCGGGACTGGTCCTGCTTCAGGACATGCGCCTCGCACCAATGGTGCGCGACGCGGCGCTCGAACAGGCGCTGCTAGCGGCGATCCCTCATCTCAGCACCCGCTTCGCGGCGCGCGCGGTACTGCTCGCAACAGCGGTGGGCAGGCTTCAAGCCAATCGCTTCGCCTCTCACGCAATAGGCGAAGTCAAAACCTTCACCGACGAAGCCGAGGCCATGCGCTACTTGCGCGAGCAAGCCAGCAAGCTCCGGCCAGCGTAGGCCGGCCAGGTGAGGCTCACCAAACCTTCGATTTTACGTGGCCTTTGGACTTGATCAGGATGTCCACCAGCGCCCGATCGTAGAAATTGCGGTGATAAAGGTCGGCTGAAACGCGGCTCTTGTAGAGCGCGCGCCCCTCTTCGATCTCTTCCGCGAGGTTCGAGAAGAGGTTGTCCTCTTCGATACCTTTTTTGATCTTGTCTTCGTTGTAGAGCGAGAGGTCGCTGGCAATCGCGCGAGCTAGGCGGCGGGCGGCTTCTTCCGTCTCAATGAGGGCCATGCGGCGCATCATCGGGCGGATCGGTAATTCTGTCAAAAGGGTTGCCGTTCTTCTTCAACCAACGCTTGAATCTGCGTCATTTTGAGGGACGTCTCGTGGGCCGCCCAACGCCATCGCCACCGCGAAAGCCGGCAGCACCATCAGCGCATAACGCCCTGCGCCAAAAAACACCGCATGGGTCAGCGCCGTGAGCAGGACCAGCGCGCCCGCAGCGCACAGCAGCACAGCCTCGGCGTCTCGCCGCTTCCTCAGCACCGGGAACAGCGAAAGCACGCCAAACACGAGCACCGCTGGGGTCGCCCACGGAATCGCGCACAACAGCAAGGCCGAGGTCCAACGCTGAGTCGCCGAGCCAATGCGCAGCGCCGCGCCCAAGCGCGTGAGCGCCGCCAAGAGCGATAGCCGGATCCACAGCGTCTCCAACGCGCCTGCGACGAGCTTCGCACTGCTCGAAAACGCCTCGGGGTTGGACGCGTTCAAATACCAAGGGCCAGCACCTGCGTAGTCGAAGGTCCGGCTCAACTTGCTCGGGATCAGCGCCAAATACGCGCCGGGGGCTTCGGCGATGCGACGTTTGGCCACCCGCTCGAAACAAAGGTCCACCTCGGCCTCCACCGTCAGCGCGCTGCATTCGTCGGGCACCACGACCTCCGCCCACGTACCGAGCGCCTCTGCGTTGGTGCCGATCAGCAGGTTCCAACCGCCGTTCATGCTCACGAGCGCACAGCGATCCATCGCTTCGCAATTCCGGTACGTCCACGGCAACACCGCAGCAAGCGACACCCCGAGCGGCAGCAGCCCTCGCAACCAACGCGCGCGCCTCGAGCCCTCTGAAAAAAGAATCAGGAGGATTGCGCAGACCAACGCAAACAGGAGGAACTGCGGTCTCACCAACGTGCCCACACCGCCAAGCAGCCCGAGCAGCGTGAGGCTGAGCAGCGTCGGCCGCCGCAGCGCGAAGAACAGCGTCGCCAACGCTCCCGCATACAAGGCGGCGGTGAAAGCTTCGGTCATCAACGCTGGCGTGTACAGAATCAGCGCGGGGTGCAGCGCCCAGCTGACGCTAGTCGCAGTGAGCCAGCCTGCGCTCGGATGGCTCGACCTCGCGAACGCGAGCATCAACAACGCAGCAAAAGCTCCACCGACGGCGGCATTCATTAGCATGCCCATCCCCGGCGCGTGCGCCACGCTCCAATACGAAAGCGCGAGCAACGCGGGGTACCCGACGGGGTAATGGGCTACGGCTCGCGAGCTACCGTCTGCGTTGCTGGTCGAGTAGCCGAGCCCGTCGGCCAAACGCAGAGCGTGCTCGTGGTAATAAAAGCCGTCTGCGACCGGCGGAAAACGGTGGTAGCCCCACACGGCCAAGCCCAGCCGAAGCAGTAGGCCGAGCAGGCAACAGATCGCGGCGAAGCGCAGCGCACGTCTTCGCTCAGCCGCCGTCACGCAGCCCAAAGCCGCAACGCTTGGAGGCCCTCGACCACCTCACAAATCGGCAGGCCGACGACACAAGCGTACGACCCAGCGATGCTGCGAACCGCGAACGAAAAGCCGCCTTGAATCGCGTAGCCGCCGGCTTTGTCATCGCCCTCTTTGGACGCGACGTAGTTCGCGACCTCCTGCGCTGAAAGTGGACGCACGGTCACCTTGGTCGTCACCGTGCGTGCGAGCGTCTCGCCCTCACGCGTACGCAACGCGAAGCGCGTGGAGACTTCGTGACCGCGGCCCGACAAAAGCCGAAGCATGCGCGCCGAATCGGCGGCATCAACCGGCTTCCCCAAAACCGCGCCGTCCACCACCACCACCGTATCGGCCACCAACACGGCCGGACAATCCCGATGCTCGGGCTGCGCGTTGAGCTGCTTAGCTTGCTCAAGCTTGGCGGCGACGACACGCTCCAGGTAGACCGACCAAGCTTCCCCTGCGAGCAGCGATTCGTCTGCCGAGATGGCGCCGACACGCAGCGGGACCCCCGCAGACTGGAGCAACTCACGACGCCGGGGGGACCCGGAAGCAAGCAGAAGTGGCGAAGAGTGAGACAGAACCATCGCTTTCGGCGATTGCAGATAGCTCACCGCCGCACACTTTGCTACCACCTGGGTTCAATGCCGTCTCGGTTGAGAGCTCCGTTCGGGCTCATGGCGTTCACAGCTGCAATGGGCCACACGTTGGCCCTGGAGGCGGCCGAGTGCGCTCCTGCGTCAACACTCTCGACCTGCGTGGACGTCGACGAGGTCTGGGTCAAGCCAGGCAATTCGCTGTTTTTGACCGGCGGTGGCGGAGTAACGACGCCCGAAGGAAGCGCGGCGTTCGGGCTTTCAACGAGCTACTCGCGCAGGCCCCTGGTGCTGCTGGCGTTTGGCGCCGACGCCGATCCGCGTGAGATCTACGTCATTGAAAATCTGCTGACGACAACCTTCGCCTTCGCGCTCGGTGTGACAGATAGGCTGGAGTTGACGGCGGCGTTGCCGGTCACGTTCTATCAGGACGGCGCTGGTTACGCGGCCTACCTCGGCTCAGACAAGGAGCTTACGCGCAGCGTGTTGCGTGATCCGCGCTTCGGCTTCGGATACGCCTTCGTTCAGCGAGACCGCACCGCGGACGCATCGGGGCTCGGGCTTGTCGGGCGCTTTGAACTCGGCATGCCGCTCGGTGATGAGACGCAATTCGCCGGCGTGCGTGGGGCGACGTTCAATCCCGCCGTCAGCGCCTCCTATCGCTTGCCGCCGTTTGAAGCGAAGCTCGACGTGGAAGGGCGTATTCGGCCGGAAGAGGCGATGGCCAACGTGGTCTTCGGCACCCAGCTCGGTGTGACGCTCGGAGCCAACGTGGAGGTCTACCGGCCGCTCGGCCTCTCGTTTAGCGCCGAAGCAACGGCGCTACCGAGCTTGGTTGGGCAAGGTGAAGAGGCCCCAGCGCTCGTCCCCGGCGAGTGGCTGGCTTCGGCTCGTATGGCGCCCTTTCTCGCGGGCGACATCTACTTCCAGGCCGGCGCTGGTACCGGCATCCCGTTCACCGATTCGAGCGCCACATCACCGCAACTGCGCGTCATCGGCGCGTTCGGTTATGCACCACGCGGGATCGACAGTGACGGGGACCGCGTGCTCGATCGGGAAGACCAGTGCGTCGACAAGGCCGAGGACCGTGACGGCTTCCAAGATGCCGACGGCTGTCCCGATCCGGACAACGACAAGGACGGCATCCTCGACGGCGCTGACCGCTGCCGTGACGACGCCGAGACCACCGACGGCTTCCAGGATGAAGACGGCTGTCCCGATCTCGACGACGATCTCGATGACATCCCCGACGATGTCGACGCCTGCCGCAATGATCGTGAGGATCTCGACGGCTTCGAGGATGAAGACGGTTGCCCCGACCTCGATAACGACAAGGACGGCGTCCTCGACGGGAAGGACCTTTGCCCGAAGGACGCCGAAGACAAGGACGCCTTCCAAGATGACGACGGTTGTCCCGAAGGGGACAATGACCGTGACGGCATCCCCGACGGTAACGATCGTTGTCCGCGTGAGCCCGAAGATAAGGACTCCTTCCAAGACGAAGACGGCTGTGCCGATCCCGACAACGACCTCGACGGCGTTCTCGACTCAGCAGACCGCTGCCCGAACGAGGCCGAAACGCTCGACGGCGTGCAAGACGAGGACGGCTGTCCCGAGGCAAACTCCAAGAGCCTCGCCAAACTAAAGAACAACGCCTTCGAGTTCACTGACGTCCCAGCGTTTGCGCCAGGCCGCTCCGAGCTCACGCCCGCATTGACCAAGCTCGCCAGGGTGGTAGCTGGCTTGGCCAAGGCGCAGAAGACTCCAACCCGCATCGTGATTGAAGGGTACGGAGATCGCCGCAATGACGCCGCCAGCGAGCGGCTAGGCGGTGCTCGTGCCTTGGCCTTCAAGCGCGCTCTCGTGAAAGAGGGCATCGCTGAACGAGCCATCACCGCGGTCGCCGGTGACCCAGCCGGGTCGCGCACAGAAGGCGCCCACCTCGACGTCGCATTTGCCCCAGACGACTCTGAATCGGAGTAGACCGCACCAATGCAGCAGCCCGAACCCGCGACCTCCTTCACCACCCACCTCAACCACGGAGAAGACGTCGCGATGTTCGTCGCCGACTGCCTTGCGCAGGAGCCCGAGTCCGCGTGGGTCGAGGCGTTTGGCGTCGTCGAAGCGCCGGTTGTTCAGCAGCTCGTGGGCGGCATTCGTCAAGAGCGTTCGCTGCAAGGCGCATGGGACTTGGTCCACCTTCGCGCCTGCCTCGCAGTCTCGCAGTGGGGCACCGTGCTGCTCGCACGCGGCGGCTCGTCGAACTCCGAGACTGTCGCTGGCCTGCTGCTCAAAGCCACGGCGAAAGACGTTTCATGTCGCGTGCTTTCAGCCGCCAGCGTCGCTGCCACCCCTCGCCTTTCTCCCGTCTCTCCCCCAATTGAAGTAACCGCCTCAGCCCCAATACAAATGTCCAACTCCTCTCCGATCATTACCCCGCCACCCGTTCGTCAGCCTGAGCCCGAAGCCGAGGTTCGCGAAGAAGTGCGCGCGCTCCGCGAACCGGAGGACGACGCCAACAAGGCAAAGGCCAGCTATCCCGGAGGAGCGGTCGTGCCGCCCAAGCGTGGCAAGAAAGACGGCTGGTTGGATGAGACCTATCCCGAGGAGGGCGACCGGGTGAACCACTTTACCTTCGGCCCCTGCACCGTCGTGGGCAGTGATGGAGAGCGCATTCGGCTCCAACAAGATCGAGACAGTCGCGTGCGCGAAGTAGCGCTGGGAATGCTGAAGATCAGCGAACCCACGATGGACGCCGAAGGCGTGCGGCACTGGGACCTAGCCCGAAAGAACTAAGCGCACGGTTGGGAGGAATCAGCCGGTTCCTCCCAACGGCTTCGCCCAGGGCGGCGGGCACGCTGTTACAGCGCGCTCTTCGACACTTCGACGTAGTCGCCCGACTGTAGCTGAACCTCGGGAATGAGGCCGTCGCGGATGTCGTCGTAGCTGACCGTGGCAATCTTGACGCCGCTCTTCGTCTTGCGACGGATGGTGACGCGATCCTCATCGGCTAGGTCGGTGAACCCGCCCGCCATCGAAATTAACTTGGAAAGGCCCATCCCCGGCTCCATCGGGTAGCTGTCGGGCTTCTTGACCTGGCCGATGATGTTGACCCGCTTGGATAGGTACGCCTTCACGAACACGCTGACCTTCGGGTCGGTGTAGAACTCCCCGGCGATGAGGCGCTCCCGAACGGTCGCTTCAACCTCGTTCGGCTCCAAACCAGCGATCACGGTGGCACCGACGAACGGCAGATTCACGGTGCCGTCTGGCGCGACCTTGTAGGAGCTCGGCAATTCGTTCGACCCCGCTAGCCTCGCGCCGACGATCCGAATCTCAAGCTCATCCCCGACCCCAAGCGTGGTCCCGTCAACAGGCGCCGGCAAATCCGGCGGCCGTACGGGGCCGGAGGCGCACGCCGATAAGAACAGCAACCACGCGAGCAGCACGGACTGGATGAACCAGCCCCGCCAGCTCAGATCACCAGAAGGCTCGCACGCCCAGGTATGCTTGGAACTGCTGCCATTGAAGCGCTTCATTCGTATCTCCGACTGTGACCGTTTGATCGGTAATGTTCGTGTCGTACCGAACGGTGGCATTCACGCCGAGCCAGTCGAGGAAGCGGTATTCACCGAAGATCGAAGGATCGATCCGAATCATCGTTGCAGACTCAAGCCCAAGCGAGTCGATCTGCGGGCGAATCACAGCCGCTACGCCGCCATCCACCACAAGGAGGAAGCGCCCGGCGAACATGTAGGAGAACTTCAGGTACCCGCGATTGGTCTCCTCGTACGTCCCGATGTACGAATCCGAGAAGTCCCGAGTAAAGCCTGCGGCAAGAGACGAAAGGGATAACGAAGCCGCTGCAGGGTCCGTGGACGGAGCCGGGGTAATCAACCACTTCACCTCAGCCTGGCCAATGAAGCTATCGAAGTCGGGCTGCGGCGTTGGCGTGTAGAAGCTTGCTCCCCACCCACCGAACACCATGAGAGCGAACGAGTTGGTGATGAGCCCGTTGAACCCGAGTCGTGCACGCAGGGGATGCGAATCGGTCTTGTCGGTCGGGGCCGTAAAGGTGGTGAAGCCAAACCGCCCGTCGAAGGTGAGCGCCGAACGCGGTAGGAACCGCCAACGTCCACGCGTCGTGATCTCGTTGGTGAGGCTGTTGAGTTGATTGGCGGTGTCCGACTCGAAAAAAGTACCAGTGAAGTTGTAGCCAACACGCCAGTCAAACAGGCCGCCACCAGGCGCAAAGCCGATTTCAGCCCCGCCGTCAGGGATCAAGCGATTGAAACTGGCGGCCTGCACGCCTGCGTTGCTCGGCTCGATCTTGCGAGAGAGACCACCGTGCAGATTGCCGAAAACAGGACGCCCCTGCGCGAAATCAAGGTTGAAGTCGACCCGACCGCCGACGTTCCGATTGTCCGAGAGCTGCGACTTCTCAGCGTCGCTTCCACTTACCGGAATGAACTCGTCGTAGGTTGCGTAGATGCCCGCGCGAAAGGCAACGATAGGTGGCGGGCTGTCTGGGCGCCGTTGGCTGCCCATCGTCGAGATCGAGAAGGAGGGCGTTAGGCGAAAGCGCATCGCCCCAAGCGGGGTCTCCTCGTCCGCACGACGGAAGAAGTTCGTGTCGTAGCCAAGCTCAGCGGCGACGCCCGGGTGCAGCTCGAAGTCCCCCACTTCGATCCCGCGGCCCTCGGTATACCGACGATCTCCTAGCCAGGCGGGCGATTGCGCCTCTGCAACGCCTGACACACCCAACACGAGGAGGCTTGACGATAAGAGAAGTGCTCGGTTCATCCAGGAGGCTCGCTAAGTTCTACAGCACTCATCAGGAGTGAGGCGGGGTGGGACTCTAACAGGCTCGGTGCAAAAGGCGAAGCATGATTGGAGCGCCCCACACTGGGGTCGACACCGCACGCCAGGCACCGATTCGCAACACCCCCCAGCGTTGCGACCCGTTGTAAGCCGTGGGCTCAGCTTAACTAGTTACCCACGCAGCTCGCGCAGCCCGGAGGCTCGATAATGTTCCCAAACACAGGATAGTAGGACGGATCCTCGAGTGGGAGGTTCGGGTCAACCGTTGAGGTTACGGCCGACTCACCAACGACGCCGACCTCCTGGCCAACACACTGATTGGCCTCGGTGGTCAGCTGGTCCGAACGCTGCTGCAACACCGTGAGGATAGTAAACTCGTGCGTCGAGAGGTCTGCGTCGGAGCGTTGAACTGCCGCCTCAAGGCTCTGGTTTCGCTCACGCGCGGAGCGGATAGCGACGTCGAGCTGGTTCAGCTTGTCATTGAGGCAGAGCGTTTTTACGACATCCCGAGCGGCGCGAGCCTCCTCAAGCTGACGCCGAACCGCCCCACGCGTCTGATCCATTCGCGCGAGGAAGACCCCAGCCTCACGGAGTTGCTCCGCCGGGCTCAACGTAACTTGCCGCGCAACTCCAGCCGAAGCGTCAACAGGCGGCGCGCCAGTGGGCGCCTGCGCCACGGCTACACCTTGCCCGATAGCGAGGATGAAGAGAGTGGCTGCGGCGAGGCGAAGCGTCCGAACTCGATCCATGAGATACCCTCCGAGGGGACTAGCAGGTTAACGCTCAGAACCCCGTGGTGTCAACGGAAGCCGGGCGGCCTCTTTGGAAGACCGCCCGGTACATGTGATGCCAACGTCACAGCCAACATTCAGCCCTTAGGCATATTGTGTCACTGTGGCTGGAAAGAGACCGGAATAACGATGGTTGCGCCGCCACCATCCGGGGGAGCGAACTGTGCGCTCGATACACGAGCAGCAACACAACTCGTCACCGTTCCCGAGAGGCCACCACCACCCGATGGAGACGCCCCAAGCACTTCCCCGTTGGGCCCAATCTTGGCGGTGATGCGAACGCTACCCTTCATGTTCGGGTCTTCTGCGAGACCACGGTTGTAGCAGCGGCGGAAGCCAGCAGCCATGCCGGCGACGACCGACGAGGCGTTGGCAACGGAGCCGCCGGAGACGGCAGCTCCACCAATCGAAGCGTTACCAACCGGCCCCTTCGTCGCCTTGGCGGAACCAGCCGCCGGCGCGGAATCACCAGAGCCCTTGTTGCCCAAGCCCGCCAACCCATTTCCACCGCCACCACCGGGAGTGAAAGAGCCGGACTGACCGCCGCCAAGGTTGAGACCGCTCATGTTGCCGCGACCAGCCGAAGAACCGTCGGCAGCAGCCTTGTTGAGCTGGTCGAACGGAACTTCACCCTGGGTGAGCACGCGGTCGGTTGAAGCACCTTGCGAGTTGAGCGTTGCCAACATCGCCACGTCCATCGAGGCCAGCTCGTTACTGATTTGCTGGGCGCGAGCCTCGCTGATGCTACCGGGTTTGCCCGCATTGCCCGGACCCGCTGCACCCTTCGGGGTGGCCGCGGCAGCCTTCGGCGCGGCCTCAGCCGTCGCAGCGGCTGTCGCAGTCGTCGCTTCGGTAACGTTCTCCTCTTTTTGCTCTTGAACGGGAGGCGGGGGCAGCCTCTTCACGTTGTCGATGATCTGCGAAATGTCCAGGTCGTTGGTAACGACCGGATCCATCCAGTCGGAGTAGACGCCACCGAAGCCGAGGAAGTGCAGGAGGAAGCTGAACGCTGCGATGACGGTGATGCTCCAATCCACCTCAACGCCAGAGCGAACAGAGACCGGAAGCTGCGGCCGAGGCTGAACCGGAGGCGGCGTTACGAACTGAAACAAGAACGTCGTTTCACCGATTACAACTTTGCCGCGCGCATCCTCGTTCAGAGGGATTTGGTAGGCCTGAACGGGCCCTTGGGCGACTTTTCGAGCCTGGCTCTTGAGCGCATTGTGGTCACTGATTCCGGTCTTGAGCGCCACTCGAATCGTCATCGAGTCGATGAAGTTCAAGCAGTAGTCTTGACCCACCAGTTCGAACAGCTTGAAGGTCGGCGGCAACGTCTTGGTGGGCAACACGAAGGTTGCCTTCTCGCTTGGCCCGACGGTGACATGAGTGCGCTGCTTGATGACGCGCTCCTCAATCACCTTCCCGCCCTGAACGAGCCCAATGCGCAAGACCTTGGGGCCGGCCGCAGCCGAAACGGCACGCATCGTTGCGGTCATCTGACCGGGACGCTGCGGAGAATGTTGGGGAGCTGGATTGGACTGCGTCATAGGGAGGGCCTCCGATACCGAACAAACGCGCGCGAGTTCGCCTATGGACGACGGCGGTTTAGAAAAGTTCCTGAAGAGTACATAGACAATCGATTTCGGTCCAGCGACGGTATCAAAGTCCGTGGCCTTCAGACGTTCAGGGTAGGTACTACTCAACGTCCAAAAGGTGCACCAGTTGGTCGACCGTCCGGCGCTGTTGGCGTTCTTTCGCCGAAGCAGCTTGAACGGTGACGGAGACAACAACCGCGCTTCCGAGCCCCACCGCCGCGGAGACAACCGCTTCGATCAGCGTAGAAAGGGCAACGCTGGCGACGGTAAAGAAGGCAGCCAGAAGCCCCTGGATTCGCGGAAGCGCCGAAGCGATGTCCGAAATGGTCAACTTTGCGGACGCCTCATCGACGCAGGTGCTCAGCGCCTCCCTTCGCTCGATCGGGTCGGTCACGGATGCGGCCTGAACCAGCGTGTGCTCCCACGTTCCGGTGCGAGCCAGCCGACGCGCTTGGGACAGTCGGTCCGCTGGCGCCGTTCGACTGAGTTGCGCCGCTAGGCGGACGGCGTCCGGGCTCAAGGCTTGGCGAACCGAGCGGGCTCCCCGTCTGGCGTACCACCAAACTAGACCCGCCGAGAAAACGGAAACCCCGGCCAGTACGCCAGTCAAAACGGGTCGCGGTAAATGGCCTTCTCGATGCGTTCCAAGAAGGGCTGGCGCAGCTCGGCGAGGGTAAGTTTTGGCTGGATCCGGGAGACATCAAGAGCCGCGATGGGCTTCTGAATTCGGCCCGTTATTGTGACTTCAGCCAGCGTGATGACCCCGCGACCCTCTTTGGGCTGCGCCGAGGCGACAGCAGGGAAAACTAGGGCTAAGGCCGCGATAGCAAACGAGACACGACGGGTGGTTAGCTTCATGGCCCTCACTCCTTGGGTTCGGTGGCTGGTTGTTTCTCTTCCGCTGGCTTGGCTTCAGCCGGAGCTGGAGAGGCCGGTGGTGGCGTGGGTTGTGCGGCAGCGGCCGCCGCTTCGAGCTCACCCCGTTTGAGCTTTACTCGGTTGAGCAACTCATCGGAATCATCGCTGGTTCCTGAAGGCCGAAGCTCCTGGTACTTGGTGAACGAGGCTTTAGCAGCGTCGATCTGTTGCATCGGCGTGAAGCCCGGAACGGACGCCGAGAATAGGTACAAAAGCCCAAGGTTGTAATGCACCTGGGGCAGTGATGCGTCGCGCTTGACCACGTAGTCAAAGCGCGTCTTCGCCTCGGCCGGTTTTCCCTCGAGGCGGTAACAATCCCCGAGCAATAGTTGCGCGAGCACGTTCTCGTTGTCGAAGCGCAAGGCACCCTCGATCACGGGGCGAGCCTTGGCCGAGTCACCCGCTTGGAGATAGTAGGTGGCAAGTTGAACGCGAGCCTCAACCAGATCCGGCCGAACGCGGAGCGCGTTCTCCATCTCGCTGATCGACTTCGCACGAAGGCCCTGCTCCTTGAAGATCAACCCGCGGATCAACAACGCTTCAGCGTTGTCCTTGTCTCGTGGGGGGTTGTCTGAGTCGAAGCCGTCCAATATGCCTTGCAGCGCGTAGAGCGCCAGATCGAGCTTGCGAGCCCGGTAGTAGTCACGTGCGATCACCACCATCGCCGGTTTGAAGTCGGGGTTGATCTTGAGCGCCTCAGAGGCGAGCGATTGTGCTGAGCCTGTGTCCTTGGCCAAGGACTTCGTCTCCGCTAGCGCGGTCAGAACGGCGGCCGACTTGGGCAGCTCATTCTTCTTCTGCGTGAGGAAGGAATCCGCTTCACTCAATTGGCCTTTCCGCGCCTTGAGCATGGCGTAGGCGACGATGGCGGGCTCGTAGTCCTTCTGAAGCGTAAACGCCTGCTTGTAGCTGGCGGAGGCCGATTCATCCTTGAGCCGCTCCTGCACGACGCCCAACGAGTAGAACGCCTGGTAGGCGCTCGAGTCGGCTTGCGTAGCTTGAATGAACTGCGACTTTGCGGTCGCGAGATCTCCGGCGACAAAGGCCTGCATCCCTTGCTGGTAAAGCCCCAGCGCCGTATCGCTCATCTTCGGGCGGTTTTCCCCGATGCCCGCGCCAGAGCCGGCATCAGGAACGCTCCACTGCTGACCCGGTTGGGGCGTTCCCGAGAGGTCGCCAGAGCCAACCACTCCGCCCCCAGCGACGGGAACTTGAACCACCTCCTCGGTGCCAGAGCAGCCGACGGCAAGCACGAAGGCGCTCGCCCCGAAGAAGACGCCAACCCGACGAGAACCCGACATAAAGATTGAGCCCATTTCAAGTCCTCTTATGGTCTAGCAGGCAAGGGCGCCGGAAGCCCGTCCGGGGCAGGCTCGGAGGTGAGGCCAGGACGAGTACGGAGGAAAATGTTGTCCTCGTACACGAAGGCCGCCTTGGTATCCGGCTCAACAACGCCTTGGCAGTAGTCACGCATCTTCGGGTTCCCGAGGATGTCGGTGAAGAAGGCCAAACGACGAATCGCGCTGTCGACGGCCTCATTGCGAACGCGGTAGCTGCGGGCCCACAAGGTCGACTCAGCGTAGAAACGCACCATCGCCTTGTCGGCCTCCTCGAGTGAACGCTCGCGAGCCGAACGCCACTGTTCCCGACGATTCTGCCGAATCGCGTCGGCCTGCTCTTGCAGCTGCTCGTTGTCGCTGGTCTCGGCCTTCTTGAGAAGGTCCTCCTCTTTTGGCGTGTACAACTTCACGGCTGGCGGAGTTGCGTTGTAGAGGCCCGTGCGTACGGAGTCGTAGAGGCTCCCCTGTCGGGCGCGCGCGGCGACGCTCCACTTCGGCGACGCATACGTCTCAATCACCGTCTGCAGCTTGGGAAACCAGGTGTCGTTCGCCTCTTTGAGATCCTTGTCGAAGGCGATCTTCACCTTGTCGATCACGCCAGCGTAACGATGGTGGTTGGTGTCGTAGTCCCACTTGTCTTTGAGTTGGTCGTCGATCTGGAGGTAGGCGCACTCAGCGGCCATGTCGGCCTCCTCTGAACCAACCACCTTCGTCTCGGCGTCTGCGTTCGCCTTGAACGAGTCGAACGCCTTCATTGTGTTGGCGCACCAATCCTTGGCTTTGCCGTCTTTGCCCACGCGATGCATCTTGGCAGCGGCGTAGGCAGCTCGAACCAAGTACGGCGCCGCTTCACGGGTCGACTTGTTCTTCTGATAATAGCCTTCCATCGCATTGGTTGCCTTGAGCCGGGCACTGCGATTGTTGGCGTCATCGGCACCGCCTTCGTCCCAGCGCTTTAGGTCGGCCGTTGCGACGAGGTAGTCGATCTCCATCTTCTGCTTCGTGCTCGGGTTGAGCGAGTAGAGGGTCTGCCGAGCTGCGAGCAGCTTCTCGTCTTCGCCCATGTTGGCGTAGAGCACGACCGCGTTGGTCGCAGCCGTTCGCCGGTCCGCCTCGGGGAAGCGCTTGATTCGACTGATCGTGTCGAACGTGCCTGCACCCGACTTGTAGTTGAAGAAGAGAACGTAAGCTTTACTCAGCTCGGTGTAGGCGACCTTGAGGTTGGTGATCCGCTTCTCGTACTCCACCGGATCTTTTGCTACGGGCGGGCTTGCCTTCGGATCGCCGTTCTCTAAGCGAGAGACACGCTCATCGTTGCCGTACTCCTTGATGAAGAGCTCGTACATCGCGATCGCCGAGTCGTACTCACCGACCTGCTTGAAGGCGTTGGCGCCGTAGATCGCCGCCTCGGGCGCTTCGTTTCGCTCGGGAGCCTTCTCGAGGGCGGCCTTGTAGAGCGCCGCCGCCTTGCGCCACTGAGCGTCGCGCTCGGGGCCCGCAGGCATCTTCTCGGCGGCTTGATAGGCGCGGTACGCGTCGATGTAGTAACCCTTCGACACGACCTCCTTCGCGTTGTTCTGTTCGAGGACCTTCTGCTCCTCAGTAAGAGCGCACGACTTCGCCAAAGAGGCTTCTCCGAGGCGTCGCGTTTCGTCGATGTTGTTCTCGAAAGCAGCCATCGACTTGAGCCTGTCCCACGCCTTGTAGCCGTAGGGCGTGACACCGCATTGCTTTTCGTAGATGGGCGTGAAGCGCTTCTTGGCCTCGGCAAAATCGCCATACAAGAAGAAGAAGTTCGCGATGTCGAACTCGTAGGATGAAGCCTGCGTGACGGTCTGCCCTTCGAGATCGGCTTGGACGTCGCTCGCTGGCGGAACTCGCTGGATGTACTCTTCACGAGCCTTCATCACCGCTGCGACCGCAGGCGGGATGGGACTCTGCACGACCTTGACGGCGTCCGTGCCTTCACCCTCGAGCTTGACGCCGTCACGCTGCTCAATGCCCTCGGAGCCGCCCGAAGTCTTGAACCGGCGGTATTGGTCGAGCAGCTGCAGATAAGCGACGTCCACCACAAAGAACGCCGCTGGTTGCAGATACTTGTTGTCCTCGTTGCTGTCGCGCACGAGCGCGGCTGCATCTCGCGCAGAGGCAACCTGTTGCTCGGTGGGCGACTTCTCGGAGTTGACCGTCAACCAAACAATTTCGTGTTGTGCGTCAGCGAGCCAGAAGCGCGACTCATACGCGTCACCGGCGTTCTCATCCTGGGAGAGGTAGCCTTCCCAACCTTGCGCGGCGAGCTGGTACTCGCGAGCGGCTCGCTCGTAGAGCGCGATGCGCTCGCTCTTCTCGGTGCTGCGATTGCCTTCCTCCTTGAGCGCGCGACCGCCATTGGTATGGTCAGCAGCTGCGCGCCGAAGACCACCGCGAACCAGCTTCTCGGCAGTCTGAATCGCCTCCGGGTCGTTGATGCAGGCCCGCGTCCAAGGCTTATTGGGGCCGACATAGTCAGCGAGTTTGGTGCGCGCCTCCAGCGCCTTCCGTGAGTACTCGGCGTAGTCAGCCGTGCCTTCACGAGACTGACGCATCATCGTGTCGTAGATCTCGGCGATCTGATTTTGAACGACCGGTGCGCCGCAATCGAGCGGCCACTTCGACAAGATGAGCTCACTCACCTCAATCGTGTTGCGGTACTGGTTGAGCTCACGAAACTCTTGGCCCAGTGCCTTGTAGATTTCGACCGTCCACTTCTCCTTTTGAGGCACCAATGCTTCGTCTTGGACGCGGTCGATCGCGATGTGCATCTTTTGCTCGGCCTTGCGGGGGTCGAGTTCGGTGTCGAGCACGTCATTGCGAGGAATGAAGGGCTCAGAAACGTCGGGCCCGTCAAAGTCGATGTAGGTGAGCGAACCGGCGATGTACGTGTACGCCTCGCCACGGAAGTCCGCGCCCGGGTCGCCCGTCAACTTCTCCTGCTCGTCGGCGTAGCGAAGCAATTCCACGAACTGCTGCACGCTTGCCTTGAACCGCTGCTGCTTGAAGTACGTCCAGGCGAGCTTGTACATCGCCACCCCGTAAATCGGCGGCTTCTTGTAAAGCAGCGCATTGGAGTAAGCGGCTTGCGCGCGATTGAGGTTGAAGGGACCGCCCTCTCGCCCGAGTTCATTGAAGTGGTGATCTCCGATCAACCACCAAACCTCGGCTACGTAGCGGGGATCCTGGCCAGGAGCGACCTTTTGAGGCAGCGGTACGCAGGAACTCGGGAAGGGGTTCAGGAACTCCGTTTCATCCACGAGGTCGTCGGCGGCGGGCGCCTTCTTGCCCGGCTTTACCCCGCCGACCTTGCCGCCTTTCCCTTTGGTCTTGATGGGTTCAGGATGCCTTCGCTCCCACTCGTTCCAGTAGGTGTCGTCGTGATCCTGCTGCAGTGGCTTGACGATATCCTTGTTAGGATCTGCGGCGTCCGTCTCAACGGGATAGGGGTAGAGGTTGTGACAAGCGAGCGAACGCCAAACCTGTTGCGCTTCCGGGCGTCGTTGCGAGTCGTTGAGGGCGTGGCCGAGATAGTAGAAAACACCGGCCAACTCCCGGTACTTGGGGAACTCACGGATGATGCGCTTATAAAGAAGGATCGCGCGGTTCAACCGGTTGGCTAATTCCTGATCGTCAATGTCCGTCTCATCCGCTCGGGCTTTTTCTTCGTAGAGTGCAGCCAGTCGGAACATCGCGTCGGGCGTGTTCTCTGGGTGAGCCTCAGCGCCGCTGTAGCGCTCGACGAAGATCTCAAGCCTACGAATCGCCTCCTCGCGGGCGTCGAGTAGACCTTGCTTCTCTACGCTGATTTCGCGGTCGAGCGACGAAAGCACCCTACGTTTGCGGTCTTCGTAGTGGTGCTTGACGATGCGAGTAATCGTCGAGCGGTACTCTTTCGCCTGGGCCTGGTAGGTGTCGGCTTCCTTCTGGAGCTCCGCGAGGGCAGCGATCTGGTCCTCTGTTGGAGCTGGCGGACCGGGCACCTTCGGAGGCAGCGGCTTCGATGTGCTCGTTGTGGCGGGAGGTGCGCTGGTTGCGCTAGCAGAAGGGGCTGCGCTTGCAGCAGGGGCAGCGCTGGTTGCGCTCGAGGGAGCGGCTGACGCAGAAGAGCTAGCAGCGGCGCTTCCAGCCGGTTGTGCGTGGAGCGAGACGGGCCCCGACAAGGCCAGCGAGGCCAAGGTGCCAAGCCCCAGCACTGGGAACGCGAGTCGCTTAAGAATGACGCGCGCCATCAGCGAGCGACCAAAACGGGGATTGGTTGAATGCTGCATCTCGCTACCGCCCTCGACAGGGCGCTCCGAATCGTTCACCAAGCCACTCATTGGGGCTGCTCCTCGGCCGACTCACCGGCGTCATCGAGGACCTCATTTAGTTCTTCACGAAGGGTGCGCTCGGTTTGGGCGCGCTCCCTAAGGAGTGTGCGCACCCGCATCATTTGCTCCTCTCGCACTTCCCAAGCTTGCTGCGTGATGCCTACATCTGCACGAAGGACCATCAACTTCAGGCGGTCACGCACCAACCCGAAGTTCCGCAGCATGACCTCGCCAACCAGCGTTCGAGCGGTGCCGTCGAGTTCATCCAAACGCACCTGGTAGCCCACGAGCGCGCGCGTCTCCTTGGCGACCTCATCGATGACGCCCAACGTCTTCTGTTCAACCTCCGCCTCGATCGTCGACTTGACGGCGGAGACCTTGGCGTCGGTCTCGTCGGCTTGACCAAGGACCGGCAGAACCCGCTTCGAGTAGTTGGCTAGGTCTGCACCCCCTGCCCCACCAGCGAGCAGCTCAGCCTCTTTGCGCAGCAAGGCCGCGTAACGCCCGCGAACTTGTTCGTCCTCGATGAAACGTTGGTCGCCGAACCCTGCGGTCACACGCCCAGAACGGATCATCTTCCGCACCGCCTCAACTTGCTGACGGTAGAGCGCGATTTCTCCTTCCTCCTGCTTGATCTGGTTTTCCCAGGCAGCTACCGCGGCCGGGTCGCGCACTACACCAGCCGTACCGCCTTCGGAAATTACGCGCCGCAGGCCGTTGATGATGGCTTGATTCTGGTCGATCTGCAGTTCGAGGCGTTGAACGCCCTGGCTTACGCGACTCCACTGACGCTCAGCCTCGACCTCGCGCGTCGAAAAATCGGAGTCGGTGGTGGGCAGCTTCTTGAGCCGCGCCTCGAGCGCCCTTCGCTCGGTTCGCACGGCCCCGACCTCGCCTCCGAGCGAATCGTCGTCCACGTCCTCAAGGCCTTCCGCGAGCGTCAGGCGAGCAAGCGCAGTGCGGTTCAGGAGCCCCAAACTGCGCTCAAGGCCCGACTTGAGCTCCGGGAACGCTCGCACACGCGCAGGGGAATTCAGCACCGCAGTCAGCCGCTCGACCATGTCGTTGCTTTGTGAGAGCAGGTCGCGACACTCCCCGACGTCGTCAACGATGCCGAATGCCGCCTCGCCGTCGTCAGCTTCACGCGCCCATTCCAATGCGATCGGAGGAAGACCGTTCGCATCTACGGCCTCGAACTCCTTCTTCACGAGCTTGTCGTAATAGGCGCCTGGGTCGTTGGTCGACGCTAGGAAGGCGTCCACCTTTTCGCGCATCGGCTGATAGGTAGCTTTGAAGCCTTCGTACGTCTCGAGCGCCTTGTCGAACTTGCCGGCACGCAGCATCAGGTCTCCTCGCAGGAGCGTGCCGTCGGCCATGTTCTGGCCCTTCGGATCCGCAACGGCGAGGACCTCGAGCGAGCGCAATGCGCGGTCAACGTCTCCGAGTTTGACGTACACCCAGGCCAGCTCATAGAGCATGGTCCCAAACTCCGACGAGGTTCGGTCGATCTTGTTGTAGGCGGTGATGGCCTGCTGCAGCTGGTTGGTCTCGTAGAAGATGCGGCCCACCGCGAGCCACGCCTGATCGATCACCGCTCGATGGGCCTCCGTATCGCCCGGCATCTGAGTGACTTTGCTGAAAAGATCGACCGCTTGGGCGTAGCGCTCCTTGGGAACCGCGGGCGGATCTTCACCGTCTTCAAGTTTCACCGGGGCCGGCGTCGACTCTTTGAGCGAGATCAGGGCGAGCAGAAACTGCGCTTGATGGGCATACTCGCCCTTGGGATCGACGGTGCCCAACGCCGACTTGGCTTGCAGGAAGTCTTTCTTCGCAAAAAGAGCTTTACCGCGCGCGTACGCAACCAGGCTTGTGGCCGAGGCCGGCGCCTTCTCAAGCGCCGCGATCACCTCCGTCAGCAGCTCGTCATCGCGCTTGCGCATCGCGATATCGACGAGACGAGCGAGCGACTTCGTCAGGTAGGGCGCGAACCGTGGCTCTCCGGCTTCACTGGTGATTTTTTGAAAGGCTCGTTTGGCCGACCAAAGCTGGTTGCTACGAAAGTAGACCTCACCAAGCAGCGCGAGCCCATCGGGGTAGGCCGTAGGATGATCTGGATGTTTCTCGATCAGCTGATTGAGAACGTTGGCTGCGCGGTCGTAGTCCTCCGACCCCATCAGCAACACAGCATCGGCGATTTGCTGCTCCGGACTCCGCTTCTGCTGAGCCCGCTGCACCTGCTGCTTGATTGAGTCGACACCTCCGTTGGCAGCCACGACCTGCTGCGAAGCCGATGAGAGTGCTTCCTCCGAATCGACTGCGTACGCGGAAGAGGGACCCAAGGCGGTGCCGAGGAGCAGTGCTCCCCCGACGACGCCGCACCTGAGGTTGAGTAAAACGCCCATCACAAAGCTTCTCCGTTCACAGCCGGCGGGAGACCGGCAAAGGCCAGGCGCGTCTGCCAGCGGCAGTCTCGCGCGCTCATCTCTCACTCGTTACTGGGCGGGCGCTGGCGCCGGCTGAGGTTCAGCAGGCGCGGCGGCACCTTCGCTCGCGGTCGAGTCGGCGAGACCACTCACGATCTTCTCGACGTAGCGAACGGCAGGCCGCTCCTCGAGCGGGGTGGTAACCGAGCCCTTCTCATAGGCGAGCGCTTCGAGCGTTACCGTTTTGCCCTCGACGGCGGAGAACGAGTGGCTTGAGCGCACCTCGAACTTGTAGCCGCGAAGGTAGGAGAAGACGCCGTATCCGTTGCCTTGCAGGTTCACCAAGACCTGCAGCGTGTGGTCGCCCGGCGGAATCGACCCGTTGAAGATGGGGATTTCATCCTGGTCCGAGAGAGCGCCCGATTGGTCGGTCTTGTTGTATTGAACGGCACCGTCGAGGACGAACAGTGCGCGAGTGATGCGGAAAGCATCCGACAGGTCGTTCTTGAAGCGAATGATGGCGCGCGACCCAGACCCGCCGCCCGACAGGATCGTGTCAGAGAGCAGCGAAAGCCGGGTGTGACTGCGACGAATCTGCTCCTTGAGCTCGTCGATCTTGCGCTCCAAGTCGCGCAGGCGAACGGCGTACGTCTGGCCGTCCATGGCGGGCGCCGTTGGGGGGACGGAAGGAGCTCCAGCCGCTGGCGGCGTGCCTGGGGCGGCTCCGCTGGGCACCGGTGGGGTCGCAACCGCCGGCGCCGTGCCAGTTGCGGCAGCTGCAGCGCTTGCGGACGGAGCGCCGGAGGCCGACGCCGCTGGCTTCGCGGCGCTCGCGGCGGAGGGAGCCGCCGACGCCGCGGGCTTCGCCGATCCCGTGGTGGTTGCGGGTTGGGCCACGGCAAGCGCCGTGATTCCGAAAGCAATACCCATCACACCCAGCAGACGCACGACTCTATTCACGAGGTACCTCGTTGCTTGCCCAAGCAAGGCCAATCAAAAAAAGCTCACGGAAGCGAGAGCCCTTGCAGTGTATGGGGCGCAACAGGACCTTGCAACGGGCATGGCCCGGTGCGGCAAGACTTCGCTGCCCCAAATTGACGCGGGTGGGCTAGTCTCCCGGCGCTTTGATCCCCTCAAGCCAAAGCGGCGCCACTTTTGGCTCAATTGGACGGGCTCGCTGTTACCAGCCCTGCTCCCGCCAAATTCGCCTTGGCTTTCTGGAGCTCCTCAGATCTTTCTGCCCGGTGGGCCGTCACATTTCGGGACCAACGGTTTTTGACGTGAAAGGGCCTCTGTGGCGCTGAAGCGAGACGCCGTCTCGGACGAAGCGCTGATGGGACGCTATCAAAGCGGAGACCGTGCTTCGTTTGCAATTTTGGTTGGGCGTCACAAGACGCCCGTTTTTAACTTCATCCTTCGGCAAATCCGTGTGGCACCTGTGGCCGAAGATCTCACCCAGGAAGTGTTCGTGCGCGTCGTGACTGGCGCCTCCGAATTTCGGCACTCGTCACGCTTCAGCACCTGGATCTACACGATTGCTCGAAACCTCTGCATCGACCAAATCAGGAAGGACCGGCTCCGCAGGCATCCTTCGCTCGAGCAACCGATGGGCACGGACACAGATGGCCCTTCGCTGGGTGATCGCATCGCAGACACGCACCCCACCCGCGAGGTGGATCGAGCAGCGATCGGGGGGGAGCTGTCGCAGCATATCCTCCACGCTCTCGAAGAGCTGCCAGAGGACCAACGTGAGGTCTTCTTGCTACGTGAGCATGCAAACATCCCGTTCAAGGACATCGCGAACATGCTTGGTGTGCCCGAAAACACCGTTAAAAGCAGAATGCGCTACGCTCTCGAGAGGCTGCAGAAGGCACTATCGGAGTACGAGGATTACGCCAAAACACTGAAGTGACCCATGGACTGCGAACGATTCGACCAACATGTGATGGACGCCCTTTACGGCGAACTCGACGAGCTGAGCTCTGAAGCTCTGAAGCGTCACGTGGAGGGTTGTGCGCGTTGTGGGGGAGTGCTCGCGAGTCTCCGTTCGACACGTGCTGCAATCGAGATCCCGCTGGTCGAACCGAGTGAAGCGCTGGAGCAGCGAATCTTGGCGGCCGAGCGCACGGCGGTCAAACACATGCCGTGGCACCGCAAGGTGGTGCGCGCCGCCGCCTGGGCCGGGAGTCACGCGATGCGGCCACAGCTCGCGATGGCGGCGCTGTTCATGTTCGTGATCGGCTCGAGCATGATGCTGCTGCGCGCTCGACCAGGGACACTTTCGCCGCCGGTGACGGTGCGCGATGAAGGGCGGCCGGGAACCGAGGAAGCGCCGGCAGCTGCAGCTGCGGAACAGCAGGCGCGCCGTTCATTGGGTGAGGGCCGTGCAACGAGCAAAGACATCGACGGGCTGACTGGCGCCCAGGAAAAGACGAAAGAGGCCGACGACGTAGGCAAGGCCGAGACGTTCAAGATGAGCGAGGCGGCAGCGGGCGAGGCGGCAGCGGACGAGGCGGCAGCGGGCGAGGCGGCAGCGGGCGAATCAGAGCTCGCTCAAGCGCTGCAGTTGAAGGCGAACTCGGGCTGTGCTGACGCGGCAAAAGCGCTGAAAGAGGTTGAACAGCGCTTCCCAGGCTCGGCGGCGGCGGGAAAGGCCAAGGCGGCTGCGCGGGACTGCGACGGGTTCGCAAACGCCGAGGCCGCGCCGATGGCAGCACCGAACTCGGCGCGAGGCGCGCCCAATCCCAGCACCGCTGCGACGGCCACGGCAATGACAGCCACGGCCACAGCTTCAACCTCCGCCAAGGCCCCCCAAGCGAGCCCCTGACAACGGTTCTCACTCCGGCAGAGGGAACGCCCGAATGAAGATTCCCGGGACGCTTGCGCCCAAGTCCGTCCAACCGAACACGACCTGATCCGCCACCGCAATCGCAGGGCCTTTGGGGGCTACGGCGCCCGCGGAAACGGAGAAGTCTCCGTTTTGGCCGGTTAGTGCGTTGAACAGGAACGAAGCGTCTTTTCCAGCGAAGCGTGCTCTCACCTCCGCTCCGCTCTCCCAGGCAACCACGTAAAAGCCGCCCGACGGTCCTGCCGCGCAGATGGGTGAACCTTGAGAGCCGCTTGCCTCGCTATGGATCGGGGACGCTTGATCGTCGGCGAGAGCTGACCCACTCGCGTCGTAGCGCTGAAACAGCACGTCATCGCCACTTCGGAAGGCCACGCCCAGCGAGCCGTCGGTCAACACGGCCACCGCAGGTTGGTCTTGAACGCCGGCTGTCTTGGCGTTCACGAGCACGGCGTCGGCGACCGTCCCCGAGCTTGAAACCCTCGAAAGAAAGATACCGTCGGCGTCCCCGGTACCAGCGCCCGCATAAGCGATCGCCCACCCCGAGGCCGCTCCAGCAACGGCTGGGCTACTGCCTGCGCCTGCAACGACGAACTGGTCCTCGAAGGTGGTCCCGTTGAACTTCCGTGCGAGCACTTGCCCACCTTGTTCCCATACGACGAGGGCCTGCCCAGCGGGCCCAGCAGCAATGGCAACGTCCTGCACCGAGGTGAGCTCATCGGAGGCGATCAAAGCAGAACCGTCCGAGCAACCGTCCTCGTCCACGATGACGACCGAGGCATCCACCCGACCGTTGGACTTCTCATCGGACATAAACGCGAGCACAGCTCCCGAGGCGAGCGGCGCGATCGTCGGGTTGGTTTGGTTCCGCAGGGCCAACTGCTGGGTGCCGTTGCAGCGGAGGTACAGACGAACGGTTTCAGCGAGCACCGCAGGATCGGTTATCGGGGACAAATCGGATTGCAGGATGCGCAGCCCAATATCCTGGTTGATCGAAGGGTAATTGAACGCCGCACGCAAACCGCCGTCGAGCTGCGCGTCACCTCCCGCAAAAGTGAGCGATAGCGCGCCCTGCCCTTTGTCTTCAGCGAGGTCGTCGAGCTGCAACGGCTTCGTCAGACAGTCGGTTCCGCACTTGAAACTTTCAGTGCTTCCGCCGCACGTTGGGCTTCCGCCTTCATCACAAAGCTCGCCCGTTTGAAGGACGCCGTCACCGCAGCAGGACTCCTCGACGATGCGCACCACCTTGATGGCGACGTCGACAGGGTCACGGTCGATGGTCGCCGTGGCACAACCTTGCGCGAGCACACCGGCCGAACTCTTCGCTTGCACGAAGAACATCTTTTCGGCGTCGTCTTGCTCGAGCGTAATCTCTCCGCACCACGTCGCTCCTCCCGAGCAACCATCTTTCGAGAGCGAGAAACTCTGCGCATCTCCGGGGACCTCGCCGACCGAACCATCCGCGGAACAGCTGCTGCCCTCGGCCGAAAAAACGCTAAGAGATAGCGAGGTCGCCTCGTCGAGCACGCCCTGCGGAGCCGACATCACGAGGCCAATCGCAGAGACCTCCGAAGACCGACAGCCGAAGGGAAGCAAAGTTGGGAGGGCGCAAGCGATGGAAAGCACCGACGCCGCAGACACTAGTCGCATGCCGGGATTCTACTCGCCGAGCCTTGAGGTCGGCGGAAAATTGCTAGGCGTCGACCACGGGGTGGAGTTCAGCCGGGAGAAAGGCAATCGAGCGTATGGCTTGCAGCAAGCGGTTGCGGTCACCCAGTTGAAGCTCACCAAAACGAATTCCCATACCTGGATTCGGACAGCCTGGGCTGTCTGGGTTGATCCACTGCACGGTGCCTTCGAGTTCGAAGCGATCCGCTGCGTCGGCGTCACGAAGACCGTCCCCCGTCGGCGTTGAGACGATACGGGGGGCGAACTTCAGCACGAGTGGAGTGCCGATTGGCAGCGGGGCCTGCGTTCGCACGAAGATGCCCATCGCCGAAACGTTGGTGATGGTTGCGAATAGAAAGGTGTCTTCGGTTTCGCAATCGACCTGCCAGTCGACGCAGAACCGCTCACCCATCCTGCGTTCATTCGATCCGCTCAAGACACGATCGTCCTAGCGGGACTTTCAGCGGCCGTCGAGAGCCCGACCCGACTTAGCGGACGACGACCGTGCCGAGCTCAACACGGTTGTCGCGTGCCGGCCCCTCGGTCACGTTGATCCGCTCGCCGCCGACGAAGAAGCCAGTGAGCAGCCGGCAGTTCCCAGGGCCCCAATTCGGCGGCAGTCGAAACGGGTGGTCATCGATCAGGACGTCTCCAGCCAGCCACAACTTCATGGGGTAGATCCCGGCCACCGGCTCGTGATCGGCGTTGAAGCGCTTGCCGTCTTTCTCGAAATGCACGAACGCTGTCCACTCCGCAGGGATGCGGCGGCGCACCCGAAACGCACTGCGAAAGAGGTAGTCCTCCCCAGGCAGCACGACCTCCACCTGTTTGCCCGACGCGGTGCGAATCTCCCAGCCTAGAAGCTCGAGTGAGTCGTCAAACACGACGCTGCTCGAGCGCGCCAAGGTTGGCGAATCGGAGCCGAGAATGGTGTCGAGCGGGTTGCTGGAGCGGTCAGCTCGGGAAGCCAAGAGCAACATCGCGGACTGTTCCATCACCACGGGCACGTTCACTTGATGTTCGGAGCGCCAAAGATGGTTGAAGACCGGCAAATCGCTGCGTTTCAGCACCAAGAAGCGTTTACCCTCGGCGAACTCGCTCCTGTCGAGGAAGCTAAAGGCGGCCGGTAACGCGTCGAAATTCACGACGTCCTCGTCCAGGTAGAAGGACGAAAGAGCGCGGCTCAGACCCGTAACGCCGACTTCATCCTGAGGCGCGCGCAACCTCTTGAACGCCTGGAAGGCGCCTTTCGGTGAAGCGTGGTCGAAGCTTGCCGGGAAATAGTCGAACGCCAGCGTGGCTCCAGAACAAGCGGTGCCGAGGCTCAACAAGGTCATCGAAGAGAACGACCAGCGCCGCCGCAGCCAGCCGAGAAGATCGCGCAAGAGGGAAACCGAGGCCACGACGAACAGCGCAGCGAGCGGCAGGAACCACCACGCGGCAACGCCAGCCTCACCAAGCCAGATCGGCACGTTCGCGAGCGGTGCCCACCCAGCGCGAACCCCCACCGCGAGCATTGCGGCCAAACCAACCAACGCCGCCTCGATCAGCACCAACGCGAACATGAGGCTGCCCTGCGCAGCCGAATAAAGCTGCGCAAAAGCGGCGCGCATCGCCGCGCGTTTGGCCGTGAGGTACGGCCGAAAGCCCCCGGGCGCGGCCACCTCGGATGGCGTCAGCGTGGACAACAGCAACGCAGCGAGCAGGCTGAGCGTGGCTCGTGTGATGCCAGTATGTCCGACAAAGGTTGGGTCCAGTTCGATGCCCGGGAGCGCGAAGCCCTCGAGGAGTCGCACGGGCGACCGCTGCATATCGACGTGGAGGACACCGAGCGACAGGACGGAGATGACCAGCGACAGCCGTGACAGCTGCGTCTGCCGCAAGTCATCAAGCAAGACGCCAATCACCCCCGCGAGGAAGCCGACGCCGAAGAACGGCAGATTTCCGGCGAGCGGGGTCAATAGCAGTGACGCGACAACCCCGAAGCAGCTCCCTGCAAGCAAGACCGCCCTGCCAAAGCCGCGCCGAGAGTCAGCGTCCTCCGCTTTTGCCAAGGATGCGAAGCCGATGGGAAGAAGCGCACTCAATGGGAAGAGGCCGTGACCGAGATGCCGAAATACGCGGTCGAACGTCGAGCTGTCGGGGTCCGGGTCGACGAACGGCATGCCAGCCGCGCGGAGCGTATTGATCGAACCGTGGCCCGCGAAAGCCAACGAAAGGAAGTACGCCAAGGCACCAACTCCGACCACGAGCAGGCTGGTAGCAGGCCAATTCGAGCGTCCGGCGGTCTGCTTCGATCGCCGAAACAAAGCGGGAAAACCAACCGCTAGCAACGGCAGCGCGACCACCAAGAGCCCACGACTCAGGTAGCCAACAACGACCCCGAGCAGCAGCAAGAGCCAGCCCGCCGCACGGGGGCGAACGCTCGTCTCGACGCAAATGAGGGTGAACCCTGCGGCCGTCGTCAGGACCGCAGCCATCGGCACGATGTCCCCAATCATCGTGCGAGCCTGCAGAAAAAAGACCGGCAGCGAGAGCAACACCAGCACTGAAACGGCCGCAGCTCGCACGCCAATGGTCCGCCAAATCATCACCAAGAGAGACGCGCCCGCGAGCCAACCCCACGCAGCGAGGGGCAACCGACCCGCCCAGTCGTGCACGCCAAATAGTGCAAATGAAGCGCCAATCGAGGTGATGCCCAGCTCACCGGTTCCCAAATCCGAAAGCGTCGGAATGGTGGTTGGGTCTCCCGCGCGCGCCAACTCGCTACGTCCCCACGCATGAACTGCCACACGGCGGGCAGCGTCTGCCGTGTCGACCTCATGGGGATCCCAGACCCCGGAACTGGCGATCGGCGAAAAAAGCCAAACGGCAGCGAAACACAGCACAGCTATGACAGCCGCAAGCTCGCTGCGAGACGGGGTGTCCGAGGCTCGCTGGTTTCGGAGGCTCACCACTTCGTAGCCGCTGTCTAGCACGGCTGTGCTATTGCCGGGCCGTGGCGAAGACCCGAACACAGTCTCAGCGATCGAAGGCGACGAAGGGGAAGGACAGAAGCGCCCGCGTCAGTCAGATCAACAAGCCGGGCAAAGCCGCACAACCTGCGAAGCGCGGCCCCAAGCCTGAACCGAAGTGGAAGAAGTCCACGAAGGTCGACGGAGCGCCTGCGGCACGCAGCGAGCGTGGTCCCAAGACTGAGCGCGGCCCCAAGCCCGAGCGTGGCCCCAAGCCCGAGCGCGAGGCCAAGCCTGAACGCGGCTCCAAGCCCGAGCGCGGCCCCAAGCCCGAGCGTGGCCCCAAGCCTGAGCGCGGCCCCAAGCCCGAGCGCGCTGGCAAAGCCGAGCGTGGCGCCAAGCCCGAACGCGCTGGCAAAGCCAAGTCCAAGGAGAGCCCGCACGTAACGCGGCGGGCCGACGTTCCCAGCGAAAAATCGTCAAAACCAAAAGCGCCGGCCGCACCGGTCAACGTGGTTCGCTCAGGCACCGTGGCCGTCATTGGGCGCCCGAACGTTGGTAAGTCCACCTTCCTCAACAGTGCGCTGGGGGTGGACCTAGCGATCGTCGCGGACACTCCGGGAACCACGCGCACCACTTTGCTTGGGGTCGTGCATCGCACGTTGCCCAGCGGAGAAGGCTGCGAGTTCCTCCTGCTCGATACGCCCGGTCTGCACGACGGTCACACCAAGCTCAATCAGCGCATGAATCGCTCGGCCGAAACGGCAGGAGCCGAGGCAGACGTCGTGCTGTTGATGGTGGATGTGAAGGCGAAGGCCACAGGCCCGCTCTCCCCCCACCGCGAAGACGTGAAGCTGCTCGAAAGCCTTTCACCCAAGACCAAGGTCGTGGTCGCGATCAACAAGGTGGATACGCTCGGAGACAAGGCCTCGCTGTTTGGCTTGCTTTCACGCTACGCCGAGATCCGCCCGGACACCGAGCTCGTTCCGCTCTCGGCGCGCAAGCTCGATGGAGTGTCGTTGCTGCTCGACGTGGTCGGTAAATTCTTGCCTGAGGGTGGCGCCGTGTTCGGGCCGGACGACCTCACCGACAAGCCAACGCGCTTCTTCGCCTCGGAGTTCGTTCGCGAGCAGATCCTGCGCAAGGCACGCGAAGAGGTGCCCCACGCCACGGCCGTGTCCATCGACGAGTACGAGGACGGCCCGTCGAAGACTCACATCTCCTGCACCATCCACGTCGAACGTGATGGGCAAAAGCGCATCTTGATCGGCGCCAAAGGCGAGATGCTCAAGGAGATCGGAACGCAGGCCCGACTACGTATCGAGGCCTTCATTGGAAGGCCCGTTCACCTGACGCTTTTCGTTCGAGAGACGCCGGGATGGCGTGACGATCCTCGCTGGCTGGGCGAGCTCGGTTATGAAAACAACTCCGGCCCTCAAAGGAGCACATCGTGAAGCCGGTCGTTGCAATCGTCGGTCGACCCAATGTCGGCAAAAGCACCCTGTTCAATCGCATGGTGAAACATCGCTTGGCCATCGTTCACGATGAGCCGGGCGTGACCCGAGACCGCCATTACGGCGAAGTAACGGTGAAGGGCCGCGTCTTTTCATTGATCGACACGGGCGGCTTCGATCCGACCAGCGATGACCCGATGAAGCAGGGCATCAAACAACAGATCCTCGCGGCCGTGGAAGAAGCGGACGTGATCGTGTGTGTGCTCTCGGCCCGCGAGCCCGCCACGTCGATCGAACACGCCGAGATGCAGCTGCTCCGCCAAGCCAAGCGACCGACGATCTACGTCGCCAACAAGGCCGACAACACAGCGGACGAGCACAACGCGCTCGAGCTCTTCCGGCTCGGCATCGACAAGCTGCTCACCGTGAGCGCGCTGCATGGGCGCGGGATGGCGGAGCTTCTGACGGCCATCGTCGACAAGCTGCCCGAAGAAACCGAGGACGAGGCGTTGCCCGACGTGCCGGAGGGGACTCCGCGCATCGCTGTGATTGGGCGCCCCAACGCAGGCAAGTCGAGTCTGATCAACCGGCTGCTCGGCACCGAGCGCATGTTGGTGGACGACAGACCCGGGACCACGCGTGACGCGGTGGACTCGGTGGTGATGCGTAACGGTAAGCCCTACGTATTCGTTGATACGGCTGGCGTACGGCGCAAGGCAAAGGTCACCAAAGAGGGCGACGCAGTCGAGGGCATGAGCGTGGGCCTCGCGATTCGCGCCATCGAACGAGCGGACATCGTGGTGCTGATGAGCGACGCCGCCGACGGGGTCTCCGAACAAGATGCGAAGGTCCTTGGGCTGGCGGTCGATCGCGGTCGAGCCGTAGTGGTCGGTCTCAACAAGATCGATCTCGTTGAGAAGGGCGAGCTGAAGAAGCGTGAGGAGGACGCCAAAGACAAGCTGGCCTTCGCGCCCTGGGCAACCTACGTGAAGCTCTCAGCAAAAACGGGGCGCGGCGTCGACACGCTGATCGCCGCCGTCGATTCGGTGTACGCGGCCTACACCAAGCGGATTGGCACCGGCGAGCTGAACCGCTTCTTCGAAGCAGTGCTGGATACCCATCCACCGCCGACGATGGACGGGAAAGCGCCGCGGCTCTTCTTCATCACCCAAGCAGCGACCAAACCGCCGACGTTCGTGGTGCAGGCCAGCAACCCGGACAAGCTGCATTTCTCCTACCAGCGCTACGTGTCGAATCAGATTCGCAAGACGTTCGCCTTTGACGGCGTACCGCTGGTGATCTTCTACCGAGCGCGTCGCCGGGTGGAGTTGGCCAAGAAGAAAGACCCCGGCAAGACGCGCTCGCGCCGAACCATCAAAAAGCGCGACTAAACAGGCTTTCGCACAATCTGGGTGATGACGACGCTGCGCGTGTCCTCGCCCAGCGTACTGCCGCCCTCGGTACGAAGGACCGAACAGCCGTCGGCGCTGACGTGAAGCAGCTTGCTTCGGCCTTTTCCGGAACCGCTCGTACCGTCGGTGCGCTCGGCGAGAGGAGCGACGCGCGTTCTCCTGCCGCTGCGCAAATCAACGCGATGAAGTCGTTGCTCTCGGTCCTCGGTCAACGCGGAGGAACCATCCGAGGCGAGCCACACCAACGGATGGCCGACCTTCATCGGCACCCAGCGGTCAGCGGCGATGTTTACCCGCCAGACTCTCGCGGGGGTCGCGTCGAGATCGGAGACCACCACCTCCTCGGCGGAAGCAAAGGCCAGCTTGTTGCCGAGGCCGACGTCACCGGGACTACGCAGCTGCGAGAGAACAGCCCCATCACTCAAACGAACGATGAACAGGCTGTCGCAAAAGCCTACCGCCAGCAAACCAGCGTGTGCCGCGAGACTTGCTCCTTTGCCGGAGGTGAAGGAAAGCCCGATCTTGCTCTCAACCTCGGGCAATACGAGGTGACGCGGTTCACCGCCATCGAGTGGGAACAGCAACAGCCCGAACTCGCCGAGCAGCACGAGCTCACGGTCGGTGAAGAGGACAGCCTCCGGGTCGTTGTAGCTGAAGAGGGAGGTCGACTCGCCTGCCCAGCGGTTGACGTCCAAATACCGAAACGGTCGACCAGCATGCTCGCGATCGAAGAAGTAGACGTCGTTGTATCCCGACGAGCCACCGAAGTGACCACACACCACGACGAAGTAGCGACCGCAGGCGGAGAACGCGAGGTGCCGCGGTAAGCCGAACATTTCGCTCGGGTCTAGCTCCTCGAGATCGTGCTCACGCCCATCGACGAGCAACTCGAACTCATCGCCGTCACCTTCGAGCCAGGGGTAGTCGGCAAGTTCACGCCCGGAGCGCGCATCAAACAGCTTGGCTATGCCCTCATCCGCGATGAGCAACTGTTGACCAGCAGCATCGAGCGCCGCCTGGGGCAGGCCACACACACGCTTAGGAAGCTTGATTCGAATCGCCATGACGCCTTCCAGCCCTCTCTTCGCCGGGCTTTGGCGCGCGCGTCAAGAAGTGCTTCGTCGCGAGGGAGGCTTCGAGGTCGGAGGACGGTCAAACTCGACAGCACCAAACAGCGCGAGATCTCGCAGCCCTTCGGCGAACTCCATCGGCGAGAGCCCCGCGATCTCGAATAGCTCCAACGCGGTCAACGTGCCGTCAATGTGGCCCAGAATGGCGCGGTGAACGGGCTTGAGTGGCAGCACGACTTCGTCGACGCTTCCGGCTCGGACGCGGTCGTCGGGACGACAAACCTTGTTGAGGAGGGGCCGAGCCTGCGCCTGGGCGAAGCGGCGCCGCCACTTCTTCGTTGAGTCACTGTGGGGGTCGTGCCGCTCGAGCGTTCCCAATAGATCCCCGGCAATATCAAACTCGGAGGCCTCCAAGGCTTCGCGAAGCTGCTCACAAAGCTGCGCGTGGGCGTCACGTCCTGGACTCGTTGGCCGACTTGCCAAAGCCTGTAAGGTTGTTTCCCGCGTGACGCGCTCCCCGCTCATTCGGAAGTATTATAGCACTCCTCATGCCTTTTGTTGGCACACGAAAATTGCGTCATCTGGTCGCCGAACGCTGCCTCCGAACACGTTTGGGTGCACTCCACACCCAGCTCAGCTCCCAGGCGCGAGGATCTCGGAGATCCGACTCAGGTTCCGGGCGCCAGGATCTCGGAGATCCGACTCAGGTTCCGGGCGCCAGGATCTCGGAGATCTCCGAGAGCGCCTCGAGATCGTAAACGTCGGCCGGGAACGTCGGCACGAAGACAGCCGGTGCCCCCGACTCTTCACGAACGGTGTCTAACGCAAAAAGGTGAAGCCGATCGAGGTGACCTTGGCCGTGCGCGTCACGAAGGGCAGCCTCACAACGGCCTGCGAGCTGCTCCGCGTGCTGGGGACTGAGGGCTTGCATCGACCCGAGGACCGTTGGGTCGGTCTTGGGGAAGGCGGGATTGACGCGATTCACCACGATCGCGTCGGGCCGCATCTTCTCGGCCAGCAGCCGCTCGGCGAAGAAGGTCACTTCGCGAATCGCCAAAGGGTCTGGCGTGGTTACGAGCACGTAAGCGACGTCGGGCGCTCGCAGCGTCGCGGAGACAGCATCCGCGCGCTGTTTCCAGCCGCCGAAGAGCGAATTCATCTCGTTGATGAAGCTCGCAACTTGCTCGAGAAATCCGCCGCCGGTCACTTTACCCAAGCCACGCAGCAGCACGGCCGTCGAGCGCGCCATCAAGCTAAAGCTCAACCGACCAGAGCCCTCGACGGCTTGCACGAACCAGCGAATCGCGGGGCTGTCGATGGCGCCAACGAGACGTTCCGGTGCGTCCAGAAAGTCGAGCGCGTTGGTGGTCGGCGGGGTATCGAGCAGGATCAGGTCGAAGCGCGGATCGTCGCGTAATGAATGAAGCTTCTCCATCGCCATGTACTCTTGGGTACCGGCGAGCGACGTCGAAATATAGGTATAGAGGACGTTGTTGAGGATGCGCTCGGCCCGCTCCTTCGTAGGCGCCAGCGAGCGCACCAACCCGTCGAAGGTGGCTTTGGTGTCGACCCGCATGATCGTCATGCTGCCCGAGGGCGGTACGCCGACTCGAGCCAACAGCGCTGCGTCCACCACGCGGGCCTCCGAGGAGGACCACTCCAAGCCGAGGCTTTGCGCAAGCCGCCGCGCGGGATCGATCGTGAGACAGAGGACGCGCAAGCCGCGCCGCGCTGCTGCGAGCCCGAGCGCCGCCGTCGTGGTGGTTTTGCCCACCCCACCGCAGCCGACAGAAAGAATCACGCGCCTGCTCGATAGGAGCGCACCGAGACGTTCGTGCTTCGGGTTTTGCGGCGGTGACATGCGTGAGGTTTCCGTTAGCTAACAGAGCCCCTGTGCCCCTGGAAGCGTTCTCTTGCGAACGGCAGCCTGGGGTTCGCTTGCACTAACCTGCGCGCAAGATTCGCGTCACACCCGCGCGAGCGCGCTCGAGCGCGGGGCTGCGCGGTGCAGTGCCGCCGCGACCACAGAGCCAAACGGGCTGACCATCGAGCTCAAAAGCGAGCTGTTCGGCCTGAGCCGAGACCAACGCCACGCGAGCGCTCACCACGCTTCGGAGCCCAGCCTTGCCGAGCAACGGGGCGTAAGCAGCCAACTCCTCACAAACTGGCCACGCACCGGCGCCAGCAACCAGACATCCCGTCTCATCGGCAAGCACGAGAGCGTCGAGCGAAGCCGACCTTCGAACTTCGGCCAATTGATAGTGGAGCGCAGTGATCGGGTCGCTGCTGCGACGCCTTCTGCGCTCACTTGCGCTGCTGTTGGAGCCTTCGGGCGATACTGCCTTGGAATTCGAGCTGTTGATCGTCATGGTGGTTGGGCTGGGAGCGCAGGCTCGAAGCACATCCTGGTCAAGGTAGCGGCTGGCGGCCAAGTTCAAGACTCGCCGACCGCGGACAATGCTGGACGGAGTCATACGAGCAGGCGTTATCCTGCGCGAATGATCGAGGTCGCCCCCGAACGCTTGCTCGCCGCTGGTCGACGTTTCCGGGCGTTCTTCCTCGAACTGCGCAACTCCTTCATGGAGCGCGACGACGTGCTCGTGCAGATGGCCTTGGCACTGTTGGCGAAAGAGCACGTGCTCTTGACTGGTCCGCCTGGCACCGCGAAGAGCCAGCTCTCCTCCGCGGTGCTGGGGCGGATCGTGTGCGAAACGACTGGCGCCCCCAGCCTGTTCTCACGGCAAATCACCGAGAGCACCGTGCAGACGGATCTGATTGGGCCGATCGACTTCAAGAACCTCACCGAGACGGGCCGCACGACGCACTTTACCGATGAAGGCATGCTGGGGGCGGCGCACGCCTTTCTCGACGAGGTATTCGACGGTCGCGACATGTTGCTTCGCTCGGCGCTCAACGTCCTACAAGAGCGCGAACTCAAGCAAGGCCAAGTGGTCACGCGCGGACGCATCGAATGCGCGGTGATGACCAGCAACCGCTACATCTCCGAGGTGCTCGAGCAGTCGCGGGACACGTTGCTAGCCTTCGTGGACCGCATCGCCTTTGTGGGCTTTGTCCCACGCGGGTTCGCCGATCCGAGCCATCTCGCTCGCATTCTTCGGCAACGCACGCGGTCCAGCGGCAAGTTCGGGTTGGATGCCTTGCTCACCATCCAAGACCTCGACGTTCTGCAAGCTGCGGCCGATGAAGTCTTTATCGCGCCTGAGCTTTGCGATCAGCTTGCCGAGCTGCTGCAGAGCTTCGACAGCGAACTTGCGAACACCGTGCGCGCCGATCCGAGTTTCATGCCTACGCGCTACATCTCGACGCGCACCGCCGTTCGCTGCGCTGCGCTGCTGCGCGCCGCGGTGGTCTACGAATGGGCGATGGGAGCGGAGAACCGAGCGATGGAGGCAACGCGCGAAGACCTCGGTTGGCTGCGACTGCACCTGCTGCTCGCGGGCCCATCGCCTAGCCAAGCGGAACAGCTGCAACTACGTGAGGTCGACCCGATCGAAAAGCGCCAACTCATGCTGCTGCAACGTGAGCGGGAGATCTTCGACGCCTGCTTCCGGAAGCTGCCGATGCAGGTACTTTCGCGTAAGCCGCAGGCCCCCAAACCAGCGGCTAAACCGCCGCCGCTCCCGGCGCCTACGTCGGTGACCGCCGCAAGAAAGTCCGATCTGAGAGATGTGTTGGACATCTTGTCGGGGCGCGTCGAAACGGCGATCGCGCGCGCCGACAGCTCGGGTCTCAGCGCGCTCTTGCGAGAAATCTCGCTTCACTGCCGTAAAGAGGGTCCCGATCTCCCAAAAGCACGCGCGTTGCTCGAACGCGCAACAACTGCGGTGGCGAGCGAGGGCCTGCGCGCGACCATGCGCGTCGCCGAGCCCGAGAAGGACCTGGTCGAAGCGGCCCGCGCCATCGTCGAGGTCGCCACCGCACTCGAGGATGGCTCCGCATCGATGCACCCGACCGCACGCTGGATGCAAGCGCGCGCTTTGGAGGTGCTCAACCAAGCCGTGCGCTTCACGACGGCGCTTGATTCAGCAACGCTGCGCGAACTCGAGAGCGCCGTTCCCTTCGATGCCCAGACCAAATCCGAGAAGGTATTGGGCGTCGTCGAGAGAGTTGCCGAGCTCCGCAAACACCTTCTCGCTGGCTCAGCTGGCAGCAGCCCCTCCGCGGCAGACAACGAATGGTCCGCCGCAATCGATCGAGTCGAGGCCGATCTCGTGAGACTTTGGGCTCGCGACTTCGCCCAAAGTTCGGCGACGCTGCTTAGGGACGTGGAGGCCAAAGGGCCCAGTGCGCTGCTTGCGACGCTCGCTCCCGTCTTGCGTCGACTGGACGTGGTGGATGAGCAGCTCACCCAATTCCGGAGCGAAGCTCGCAACGCTGAGCGGACCGTGAAAGCTCAGGTGGTCGGCCCCAAGCTCGTGGTGCTATTTCAAGAGACGCTCGAACGCAGCGACCTGACCGATCGCGAGGGCTTGCTCCAACAAGTACGGGACCTGGTTGCAACCCTTGGGGAGCACGGGCTCTCGAGCGCCATCCCGGTCGACCAATGGCTCACGCTCGTAGCGCGGGCGCTCGACGCTCGCGAGCCGGAAGTCGAGGCGGCAGATACAAGCCTCGACTTCTCGGGCTACCGGCGGATGCGAGCCCGCGAACAGCGGACGCCCCTAGCGTGTACCTTGGCTGAGGTGGCGCTGATCGTTGACCCACGGCTTTCAAAGGGTCTGGGCCAAGACGGCCCGCTCGAGTTGCCGAAAGTCCTCGGCCTCGTGAGCCCGTCGTTGCGCGAGGAGATCGTCGCGCACGATCTGGCGCGGGCCAATCGTGCGATTCGCTTCCTCGAGGACTGGTGGCAGTCGCTCGCACCGAAGCAGTTGGGACAAGCCACGACCCAGGAGAGCGACGCTCTCGCAGACTCGGGGCTGCTCGAGATCGTTTGGGGGGAAAGTGCGCTCGCTCGCTTTGCGTTGGAGATGCATCTTCTTGAGCAGCTCATCCCGGAGTCCTCACGAAAGGCCGCTAAACTCCAGAAGCGCATCGCTTTGCTTCAAGCCGCGATCCGTGAAGCCGGGCTTGGCATCGCAGACACCCACGCACGCTCAGCTTGGAGTCGCGCGGTCAGCAACGATGAAGCCTGACTCCAAGCGTCCCAAGTTCGAGCATCGGCTAGAGAAGTTAACGCTCGATCCGAACCGAGCCGGGGGCGTCGTCGATCGGATTTTGGCGCCACTCCTGCGCTTGACCAACTATTCGCCCAAGCTTCGAACCGAGCGTTGTTCCGCTTTGGTGGCGGCGCTGAGTGCGTCCGATGACGCAGGGATCTCGATCGACAAGCTGCTCGATGCAGCCTTCGATGAACTCGCCGACAACCTCGCGCTGAGCGAGCGAGCATGCGCCGCCCACGGCAGCATTCCGATCGCTCACGCGGCCTGGTTGCATCGGGTAGGCCGCCTGCTCGAGCGCATCGAGGAGGCGCACCAACGCGGAGAGGCGCACACGCAGCGCAGACTCGCCGAGGGGCTGATGTTGCGCCCGCTGGTGCTCCAACAGACGAACGCATCGGCCGCTGAGTCGGCGGCGACCGCGGTCGAGCAACCTGTTCACGTTAGCGCGCAGCGCCTGCTCGAGTTGCAACTCGCTGCCATCGATCACGTGGTGGAGGCCGCTCGCGCGGAGCAGTCCTTCCTCGAACGACGACGCAGGTTGCTGGAGGGAGCCCGACGCTTGCTGCTCGACGCTAGCGCCTCGCTCAAGCTCGACGCGCAGGCCCAACGCGAGCGTGAAGACTACATCGCTCGCGAGATCACTAGCATCGACCGCCTTGAAGCAAAGGGGATCACAGCGCAGGTTGCGCTGAGCGCCCAAGCGCGCTCGGCGCTTCGTCGCGGCGACCGCGAGCGCCTGTTCGCCGCTTTGGTCGCGATCGAGAACGGTGCCCGCGCCGTCGGCAACAAACGGCGAGCCGAATGCGCAGCCAGAGCACTGCAGCGGATCGCTGGCAGCCGCGCGACGCAGGGCTCGCTCGATGAGCTAACGGAACAGACCGTGGGCGGGCAATTCGCACGGCAAATCGACGCTGCGCTCGAGCGCGCTCGAGCCCACTATCAGACCGCGATACGCGCCCAGGACGCGGATGAGCGCAGCACAGCGTTCATGGCGCTCGACTATCTGAAGCCTGCCATCAACGCGGCGCTCAAGCAGGCGCTGCTCAGCACCGACGGCTACTTCGAGGTTGGCGCAAGCCTGTGTCCAGTGCGCGCCGCCGAGGTCGAGACCTACGCAAGGCTGGTTCGCTACCCGACCCGCGACATGCTGTTCGTCCTGGCGCGAGACCCGGCCGACTTAGCCACCGCAGCGATCGATGACCCGCGCACCGTCTTGCTCGATCTTGCGGCTGGGCGACTGCTCACGCGTCGCTTCGTCGAGCAGGAGGAACGCACGGTGGTTCGGCGCCGACTGGTCGGAGAAGTGCGCGTCTACCTCTTGGATGCGTCGGCTTCGATGCACAACGACGGAGTAGCGCGCGCAACGATGCGGGACGCCATCATGCTGAGTGAGCTCGCTACGACGCTGCAGCGCCTCGAGCAAATGGATCGCACGACGCGATTGTCTCTCTACTACCTGCATTTCACGAAAAAGCTCGGGCCCATCCACCGCGTGGCGAACGGCAAAGAAGCGCTCGCGGCGATCGGTGACGTCGTTGGGACGGTGCGTGGAGGCGGAACGGACATCCAAGGTGCGCTCGAAGGGGCCTTCGAAGTCATTCGCAATGCACGCAAGGACGACCCGGACCTGGCGCGCGCAAACATCGTGCTCGTCACCGACGGCGAAGCTCCCATCGACGCAGCAGCGCTCGAAAGGGCGCGGCGTGGAACCTCTGGTGTGGCGATCGGAGTTAGCGTGATCGCGCTCGGTGAAGAGAACCGCGTGTTACGTGACTTGGTCGCAACGCAGCGAAAGGCCGGGCAACGAGCCTTCTACCACTTCATCGATGATGACAGGCTCAAGGCCGTTGCTGCGGGCCAGTTGGACGTGAACTCCGCGCTCATGTTGAAGGCTCCCGAGGTGGAGCTCGAGCTGCACAAGGACCAACTCGAGAAGATATTGGATGAGCTCTTGGAGGTTGAGCGCGAAGAAGCTGGGCAGCTGCGCAAGGGAGCTGCGGCCGAGAGAACCTCGATCTTCGCTGAGCCCAGCGAAGGGCCGCTGGCGCTCGAAGAAGCTGCAGCCCGCGACACCGTGGCGGTCGCAAAACGGTTCGGGCGCTGGTTTCCCGCTCCGAAGGAACAAGCTCCCCGAGCGATCGATGAAGCCGACGAGGTCGACCTGGAGGCCGCCAAGGTTGTCTTGGCCACCATCGCTGAGGTCGTCGGGGAACTCGGCGCCTCCGCGCTCCACCGCAAGGCCGACGCGATCGAGCTATTGGAGCGGTTGCTGCGGGACGCGCGGCTCTCGCCAGGACGCTATGACGAACTCACAGCGCGTTATCCGCAGGCCCTCCACGAAGCGTTGTTCAGTGTTCACGCCGCAGCCCAAGGCTCCGCGACCTGGTTCGATACGAAGCTGAGTCAGCAAGCCATGAAGGCGCCGAAGGCTAAGGCTCGCCGGCGCTGAGTCTGGCGATTTCAGCCTCGCTTAACGCCTAAGAGCGCCTGCACAGCCAGGCCCCAGCGGCGCATCCAACCGGTCGGCTCGCTGCACAAAGTGGGCGGAGTCTCCAACCCGAAGCGCTTTTGCAGCAATCGCTCCGCCCGCCGGATCGACTCGGGGTTGTTGCGGTCATAAACCACCATCGGCTCGCCCGAGACGTCCTGCCCCTCAGGCCCTTCGTAGTCATAGCGTGAAGAGGTGGTGACCCCGTGAACCCCCGGCATGGGCAGCAGTCTGCCCGAGGCTGGTGACAAGTCGGTGACAACCAGACCAATTTGCGCAAATCGATGCGCGTTCTAACGCACGCGCTGCGAGTGCGTTAGAGGCTCGGCCTCGGCTTCAGCGTCGGCTGTTTGAGCGGATAGGTCACCAGCAGTCGCGCCGGCAAGCCGCGCCCCCCCGTGAGCAATGCGTGCCCTCGACTCCTCGGACGCAGCCTCTTCGCGTTGTGCCACGCCCTTTCGAATCAAGGTGATCGCGCCCTCGGTGATGGAGCGCCGCACAGCCGCACGGCCTTTGCCGATCGAGCGGGCAATCAGCGCGATGACAAAAAGCACCAGCAGGATCCAACTTGCGAACAGGACGGAGCCAATGGCCGCAAAGCCAGCGGCGGCCAACGCCACCGTCAATGGAACACCGACGCCAACGCCAACGCCGACGCCGCCGCCAACCCAAAGACCGATCAGCACCGGCCAGTTCAGCTCCTCGACCAACAGCGAGGTTTGGCCGTTGCGCCGGGCCACTCGGACGACGAGCAGGCGCTGATTTTGCCCCATCGTGGAGCTCGTCCAGACGAGGCTCTTACCGAAGTTGTCCAGCCGACCAAGCATGCCGGTGCGGTCGCGACAAAGCTCAACGATCTCCTCGACGGTCTCATCGTCGACCAGACCGTCGAAGGTGGCTTCCTGGCGTGCTCTCAAGGCCATGCCCAAGAGCGGTGTCCGCGGTTCGGGCTCCCCTCCCAAACTTGGCGCGGAGGAAGCCGAGAACAGCTCCTCTTCAGTGATGCCAAGACGTGAAGCAAGCTCAACGAACTCGAGCTTCGAGATCGTGCCATCGGCGACGTTCGATTGAGCAAGAGCGCGCAGCAGCAGCTTGCGGGCTTCTGCACGCTCAAACTGCTGTTCACGAAAAGCGCCCAGCACAGCCTTGCGATCAGACTTCACGGCGCGGGACTCTCACCTCCCCCATGATCGTTGTGTTCTGTCACGCCAGCAACCCTCGCTTGGACTACGAGTTGATTCGGGCCTTCGGTCGTTTCTATCGAAGAGCGCACGAGTCATTCACTTCGTGCCTTCGGCACTCCGTAGACCTCCCTGGACTCCGTCCACTTCGTGGACTCTGTCCACTCCGGTTCTGTTTGCTGCTTCAACCTTCGGTTGAATGACTCGTGCCAAGTCGAGGTTGATTCGGGCCTTCGGTCGTTTCTATCGAAGAGCGCACGAGTCATTCTGTTTGCTGCTTCAACCTTCGGTTGAACTACCTTGTATCGAGTGAAAGGTTTCATCGACCTCCATTGCCACTGGGTCGCCGGTATCGACGACGGCGCGCGCTCCACTGAGGATTCCCGGGCGATGCTGCTCGGCCTCAAGCGAGCTGGCTTCGATCGAGTCGTGGCGACGCCCCACATGCGGCCTGGCATGTTCGAGAACAGCCGCGACGATCTGCAGGCCGCGTTCGAGAGAACATGCCTTGCGCTTGGTCCCGATCTAGCGACTCCCGCGTTTCCGGCCGTTGGCCTTTCGAGTGAACACTGGCTGGACGACGTCGTGTTGCGACGCGTGATCGAAGGGTCGGGCGTACCTTACCCGGGAGAGCACGCGGTGCTCTTTGAGCTGGCTCCAGGCCCCTTTCCGCAGCGCCTGGCGAATCGGCTGTACGAGCTTCGTCGCAAGAAGCTGCGCCCGGTGTTGGCCCACCCGGAGCGCTATGAGCCGGTATGGAAAGACGCTGAAGTGGTCGAGCCGCTGCTCGACGTCGGGGTGCTTTTACAGTTGGACGTGGCGGCCCTGGCCGGAAAGTACGGGCGCTCCCCTCGCAAGGCGGCCGAAGAACTGCTTGAACGTGAGGTCTACAGCCTCGCCTGCAGTGATGCGCACAAACCCGCTGATCTGGCCGATGTGACGGCCGGCATCGAGGCGCTTTTCAAGCGCGTGGGCGAGGAAGAGGCACGCTTCCTGTTGTCGCAAGGCCCGGCAGCCATTCTGTCCGGGGACTTCGACGCCTTCGAGTGAGGCCAGTCATTCACTTCGTGCCTTCGGCACTCCGTAGACCTCCGCGGACTCCGTCCACTTCGTGGACTCCGTCCACTCCGGTTCACTTCGTGCCTTCGGCACTCCGTAGACCTCCCTAGGGCCTTCGGCCGTTTTTTCCCGAGAGGGCACGAGTCATTCTGTCTGCTGCATCAACCTTCAGTTGAATCTGAGCGCCAACATAGGCATCACACGCCCCCAATGGATGAGACGTTCGCGATCATTGGGCTGGGGTATGTCGGGTTGCCGGTCGCTCTGGGATTCGCCCGCAAATTCAAGCGGGTCGTCGGCTTCGACATTCACCAGGAGAAGGTGGCGGAGCTAGCTCGTGGTTACGACCGGAACCACGAGGTCCCCGAGACCGAGCTGAAGGAATCGCGCCTCGAGTTCACCCACGATCCCGCCGCGCTCAAGGGTGCGACCTTCTTCGTCGTCGCGGTTCCAACGCCGATCGACCACAACAACGTGCCCGATCTGACGCCGGTGATTCGGGCCTCCGAGACGGTGGGGCGCGCACTGACCAAAGGCGCAGTCGTGGTTTACGAATCAACGGTCTACCCTGGCGTTACCGAGGAGGTTTGCGCGCCGATCCTCGAGAAGGTGAGCGGCCTTTCGCGAGCCGATTTCAAGCTTGGCTATTCGCCGGAGCGGATCAATCCGGGTGACAAAGAGCACACGCTCGAACGGATCACCAAGGTGGTCTCGGGAGAGGACGCAGCCACCCTCGACCGCGTAGCCGCCGCCTACGGCGCAGTGGTGGACGCGGGCGTGCACCGGGCCTCCAGCATCCGCGTGGCCGAAGCGGCGAAGGTGATCGAGAACACGCAGCGTGATCTCAACATCGCGCTGATGAATGAGCTGGCGGTGATCTTCGACCGCATGGGCATCCGCACCCGCGACGTGCTCGACGCCGCTGGAACCAAGTGGAACTTTCTCCGCTTTTCACCGGGGCTCGTCGGCGGGCATTGCATCGGGGTGGACCCGTACTACCTGACGATGAAAGCGCAGCAGCTCGGCTACCAGCCCGAGGTAATCCTCGCTGGGCGTCGCATCAACAACTCGATGGGCGCCTTCATCGCCGCCAAACTCGTGAAGATGCTGATCATGAAGGATCGGCCGGTGCGTGGCGCGCGCGTGGGCGTCCTCGGCATCACCTTCAAAGAGAACGTGAGCGATCTGCGCAACAGCCGCGTGCCCGACATTCTTCGAGAACTCGACCAATACGGCATACGAACGATCGTCACCGATCCGCTGGCTGAAAGCGGTGAGGCCGAACACGAGTACGGCGTCAGCTTGGCCCCCCTCGAGGCGCTCGAGAGTCTGGACGCCCTCATCCTCGCTGTGCCCCATGCGGCTACCCTCGCCCTTGGCGCCAGCAAGCTGCTGAGCCTGGTAAACGACGGCGGCATCTTCATCGACGTAAAGAGCGTGTTTAAGCCGGATTGCGCCGAGCGCGGCATTCAGTACTGGAGTCTGTAGCCACCCGCTTGCCGGAATTTGGCCCGCGCCTCGGAAACCACTTACGAAAGCAGGATGCGTCGCGCCATCTTCGTCATCCTCATCGCTTTCTCGCTGTCGATGGTCGCCTTTGCCCTGACCCGGCCGGACGACGCAGAGGCCAGCGTCGTCAGCGTAACCCCCTACTCGTTCGGCCAAACCTACGGGACGTCACTCCGCCTGCTGCGCGTCGACCTCGAATACAAGATCCTCGAGCGCGACAAGGACAACGGCTACATCCTGTTCGAGTACACGAGCCCCGAGAGCGGCAAGCGCACGGTCAATGGCTCAATCGAGCTCGTTGAAACCAAGGAGGGCGTGCACATCGCCATCCAAATCCCCGAGATGCCGCAGTATCACGAGCAAGCCATCCTCGATCAGCTCAAGCGCAAACTGAGCGCTGAACACGGCGCTCCGCCCAATCAAAAGAAGAAGGAAGAGCCGAAGGATCCCGAGGGCGACAAAGACCAAGAGAAGGACAAGGACTCGAAGGAGCCGAGCGACGCCGACAAGCCGAAGAAGGAAGCTCTCGAGGAAGACTGAGCTTCTCTACTGCAAGGTTCGATGCCCAGGGCGCCCTAGAGCGCCCTGCGTGCTTTTGTGCGCTTAGAGTCGGACTGCGCGCACTTGCCCCAAGGCGCGCCGACGCTTGCGAACAGCGAAGCGGTACAGCGCCTCATACTGCTGAGCGGCGTGACTCCAACCGGATTGCTTTTGCATCGCGCGGTATTGCATCGAGCGGAAGAGCGCCGGCTCTGCGTAGGTCTCGAGCGCCCAACGCACCGTGCCCACGAGTGCCTCGCTGCTCAGCTCGTGGAACTTGAAGCCGGTAGAGCCGTTGTCCACGGTGTCCTCGAGACCGCCAACCGCCCTAACGATCGGCAGCGTGCCGTAGCGCTGGCTGTAGAGCTGATTGAGCCCGCACGGCTCGTATCGGGAGGGCATCAAGAAGAGATCGGCGCCGGCCTCGATTCGATGGGCCAGCCCCTCGTTCATACCGATGAACGCACGCACGTTCGGCGTCGATAACGAGGCGCGCTGGAACACCTCCTCAATCGACTTGTCGCCCGAACCAAGGAACACGAACTGAGCGCCGGTGGCCATCAGCTGGTAGAGCGCATCCACCACCAGGTCCACGCCCTTCTGCCCGACGAGCCGCGAAATAAGGCCAATCACCGGGACATCCGGCCGCTCGGGCAGGCCCATCTCGCGTTGCAGCGCGGCCTTGCACACCGCTTTACCCGAGAGGTCCTCGGCCGAGAAGTTCGCCGCGATGTGTGGGTCTACCTCGGGGTTCCAAGCCTCCTCATCGATGCCGTTGAGCACCCCCATCACGTCCCCACCACGCATGCGCAGAAACGCGTCGAGCCCCTCCCCGCCCTCCTTCGTCTGAATCTCCCGCGCGTAGTTGGGGGAAACCGTGGACACGATGGTGCTGTGCAGAATGCCCGCCTTGAGCAGGTTGAGCTGCCCGTTCAAGTCGAGCGCACCGAGGATCTCCGGCGAAAACGGCAAGCCCATCTCGGAGTACGAATCACGGGCCGACCAGCCTTGATAGCCCATGTTGTGGATCGTCAACACGCTGGCCGCGCGGGCCAAGGCCGTCCCCTGCTCCACCGTATCGAGCAGTACCGGCACCAAGCAGGTAGGCCAGTCGTGCACGTGAATCACGTCGGGCTCGAAGCCCAAGTAGCGACAGAGCTCGATCGAACCGCGCGACAACACCGAGTAGCGCTCGGTGTTATCGCCGTAGCCACCGCGCGCATCACCGTAAACACCTTCACGGTCGTAGAGGCCGTCGTGGTCGAGGAAGTACACAGGTACGACCGCGCCGCGTTTGCTCGAGAGCTGACCGCGTCGTACGCCTGTCCACAAGGTGCCCGGCCCGTATGGGATCCCCAGCGGGCCTGCCAGCGGCTTCGACTCGAACTTCCGCGTCACGCGGTAACGCGGCATCACCACGCGAACGTCGTGTCCGCGCGCAGCCAAGGCGATGGGCAGCGCACCGCCGACGTCCCCCAAACCGCCAGTTTTCGCGAAGGGAAAACACTCAGGGAGGGAGAAGAGGATCTTGAGACGGGGCACGCACTCCCTTTAAGCGAAAACGCCCCGTCTCACAAACCACAGTTCAGTGCCGAACGTACTCGAAGTCGACCGGCTGGCCTTTGATGCCCCGGGGCGGAGCCGCGATCCAGTTCGCCATGCCCTTGGGATCGTAGATCGGCTTGGACATCAGGCTCTTGACGAACTCGTCATCGGCGGGCGACGGGATCCACTCGAACTTCTTCTTTTCGAACTCTTCCTTCGAGATCGGATTGCCCGCGGGGTCGAAGTGGAGGCCGGCGTAGATGCCGCTCTGACGATGAAAGCGACGGGAGGGCAAGGTGATGCGGAAGGGCACGCCAGCCTTCTCGATCAGCTTGTTCCACTTATCGATACCGCGTTGCGAGTCGACCACGTACTCATCACGCAGCACCTCATTCATCGCGTTGCGCAGAGGTACCTCTTCACTCTTGATGCTCTTGAGCACGCCGCCCTCCACGACCGGAACATCGATCGAGTGGAAGCCGGTGAGCGCCACGTGGTCCTCGTATTTCTCCTCTTTGGCGCGGCCTTTGAGGCCCGAGGCGAAGTAGCTCGCGGCGTTGCTCGAGATCTCCCCACCGAAGAGATCGAGCGAGACCGAGTACCAGAAGTTCACGTAGCGCTGGATGGTCGCTAGATCGATCCCGCCCTCGGCCCGCGCGTCCTCGTTCGAGTTCTTCTTCATCAGCTCGAGCGAGCGCTCGATCACGCGCGAGAGCCCGGTTTCACCGACGAACATATGGTGCGCCTCTTCGGTCAGCATGAAGCGCGTGGTGCGTGCCAGCGGATCGAAGCCACTCTCTGCGAGGGCCAGCAGCTGATACTTACCGTCGCGATCGGTGAAGTAGGTGAAGCAGAAGAAGCTGAGCCAATGCGCGCACGGCTCGTTGAAGGCGCCGAGGATGCGCGGCTTGTCGGCGTTGCCGCTGCGACGCTCGAGTAGCCCCTCTGCCTCTTCGCGCCCATCGCGCCCGAAGTAGCTTTGGAGCAGGTAAACCATCGCCCAGAGATGACGGCCTTCCTCGACGTTGACCTGGAACAGGTTGCGCAGGTCGTACACGCTCGGGCAACACTGCCCAAGCAGCCGCTGTTGCTCGACGCTCGCGGGCTCCGTGTCCCCCTGCGTCACGACCAAGCGGCGCAACGCATTGCGGAACTCACCCGGAATGGTCTGCCAAGCGGGCTGACCGTAGAAATCACCGAAGCCAATCGTGCGGTCGGCCACCGGGTCCGCGAGGAAGATGCCCCAGCGATACTCCGGCATCTTCACGAAGTCGTATTGAGCCCAGCCGTCCGAATCCACGCTCACGGCGGTGCGCAGATAGACGTCGTCGGCTTGGAAGCCTTCCGGCCCCATTTCCTTCCACCAATCGACGAACTTCGGCTGCCAGGCCTCCAGCGCGCGCTGCAATTTCTTGTCGGCCGAGAGGTCGACGTTGTTCGGAATTTTCTCGGAATTGACGACGTTGCTCATGTCCTTCTCCAGTCAAATTCGGGGCGTTCAGGTCGACCGTACATGGTGAGTGCGCCGCGTTCTCCCACGGCGTTGGGCCTTTGAAAGATCCAGTTCTGCCAAGCCGAGAGCCGCGCGAAGATCTTGGTCTCCAGCGTCTCCGGGCCTGCGAAGCGCAGGTTGGCCTCCATCCCGGTGAGGGCGTCGGGGGAGAGACTGACGCGCTCCTCGATCGCGATTCGCACCTCGTCATCCCAGTCGATCTCGTCGGGAGTGAAGGTCACGAGCCCGTGATCGAGCGCCTGCTCCGAATCGAGGAACTCACGCACGGACGCGAGTTCTTCGACCTTCGCCGGTGCGTGGAGAAAGCGCGTCGCGAGCCGCGTGAGCCCGTTCGACATCGGCGCTGGGCCAAAGTTCATCGCCGACAAGCCGATGAACGCCTGCTCATCACCCGCCTTCATGAACGAGCGATCCGAGGCCAGCGCCATCTCGAACAGACAGCCGACGAAGGCGCTTCCCGGCTCCAGGATCGCGAACAGGCTCTTGGCCATCAAGTCGAGCCGCTTGAGCGTGCGCTTGACGAAGAGCTGGATCTCCCGAGCAAACCAATCTTCTTCGGCGAGCTTCACCAAAGCGTCATCGAAGGCCTGAACGCGCGCCGCGTCCCCACGCGTGCGCAGCAGCACCAAGCCGACATCACCAAAGTTGAAGCGAAGATCGCAGAGCGCGTCATCCAGCTCACGGAACGCTTGCAAGTGCCAAGCGGCTGCGCCTTGCTTGCGCAGCTCCTCGGCGTTCTTCGGGAACTCACCCTCGGGCCCGAGCACCGTGATCTCAGCGATGCGCGTCCCCGCGACCGTCGTCATCGAGACGTAGCGATAGTCGGTGCCCGACTTGTCCCCCTCGGACCAACGCTTGGCCTCGAGCGGCGGAAGTTTGACGCCTGGCCCTGTGCGGTCCTTGGTACTCGCGCAGAGCGCGTTGGCCGTGGCCAAAACGCCAGCGTCGAAGCGGCTCTTCGGCAAGACCTCATCCACGAGACCCCAATCCTTCGCCCGTTTGCCGCGCACACCTTCGGCGAGCGTTGAAAAGACGTCCGCCAAATCGCGGCGCACCTTGCGCTTGTCCACCAAACGCGTGAGGCCACCCGTACCAGGGAGAACCGCGAGCAGCGGAGTCTCCGGAAAGGACACGGCACTCGAACCGTCGTCACAGAGCAGAATTTTTTCGCAGGCCAGCGCAAGCTCGTAGCCACCGCCCGCTGCAACTCCGTTCAACGCGGCGATGAAGTGAAGACCGCTCTCCTCACAGGCCGCCTCGAGGTTGAGCCGCGTTTCGTTGGTGAACTTGCAGAAATTCACTTTGAACGCGTGGGTCGAGGTTCCCAGCATGTAGATGTTCGCGCCGGCGCAAAACACCTTCGGCTCGCCGCTGGTGACGACGACGGCCTTGACCTCGGGGTGCTCGAACCGAAGTCGGTTCACCACGTCGGCGAGCTCGAGATCGACCCCGATGTCGTAGCTGTTCTGCTTCAGAACGTAGCCCGGACGAAACGGCTGGTCTTCCACGACGGCCATCACCAGCTTGGCAATGGCGCCATCAAACGACAGTTTCCAGTGCTTGTACTGGCTGGGATGCGTCTCGAAGCGAACAGTCGGAGATTGAATCGGTGCGTCTGCCATCGGCTTCTCTTTCGAGGGTGAGAGTCCCGATCTAGGTAGGGGGGTTACGGTACGTCGTCAAGCAGTATAGTGCGTTGCGCTCACCATCCAAGGTGCATTATAGTGCGCACATGACCCCAGCCGATCCCGTACTTTCCGAGCTTGGGCGCAAACTGCGCGCCCAACGGCACGGTCGCGGCATGACAGTGAAGGAGCTGGCCGCTAGGAGCTCGCTCTCCGAGCGCTTCGTGGTCTCTGTGGAGGGCGGCCAGGGCAACCTGTCGCTGCTTCGCCTGGTGGAACTGGCGCGCGCGCTCGGCTGCACGCTGACTGACCTGATCGACGACGCGTGGGCGCAAGGGCCAACAGCGCGGCCGCTTGAACGTCCCGTCGCTTTGACCGGGCTCCGAGGCGCCGGCAAGTCCACCATCGGGCGAGAGGTCGCCAAACGTTTAGGGGTGCGCTTCTACGAGATCGATCAGCTGATCAGCCAGCGAGCGGGGCTGAGCATGGGCGAGATCTTCGAGGTGCACGGGGCAACACAGATCCGCAAGTTGGAGCGCGACGTTTGGGAGGGTCTGTTGCTCGAGGCCCCCGGCGTGATCGCCACGACGGGCGGCATCGTCACCGAGACGGGCACCTACGAACGCCTGCTCGCCACGGCGACTGTCGTGTGGCTGAAGGCGCGCCCGGCCGATCACTTCAACCGCGTGAGCGAGCAGGGCGACACACGCCCGATGGCGAACCGCTCCAACGCGATGCGAGAGCTCAAAGCCATCCTCAGGGCGCGCTCAGCGCTTTACGAGCGAGCCCATGAAACCGTAGACACCAGCGCCCTCGGCCTGAACCGAGCGATCGAGCGGGTGGTTACGATTTTCCGCTAGCGCCTTTTTCGACGGGCTTTTCGCTAACTTTCTCGAAGTTAGCCTTCTCAGCCTCGCGCAACTTGGGCGATTCCTCGTCCTCCTCGTCGTCTTTGAGGCCCTTCTTGAAGTTGCGGATCCCATCGCCAAGACCCTTGCCAATACCGGCGATGCGCGACCCGCCGAAGAGCACAACGGCCAATACGAGGAGGATCAAAATCTCAGTCATTCCAAAGCGGCCCATTTTTTCCTCGCAAGCTCGCGTCCGGAGCTAATGCGACCTTACCACCCACCTGCGAGGCGTCCAACGTTTGCTTGAACCAGGCCAGCCGTTCGCACTTTCGGAGAGAAATTGGCGGTCCCCTCTTGAGGAGTCTGCGTGTTAGGCTGTCATTCCCAGTGAATGGGTCGAACGTGAGCGGCCACTCGCGCATCTCACCGGCCGGACAGTTTTGACGACAGCTTCGAGGACAGGACTGAGCTTATGGTTCGAGGGTTTCTAACAGCGGCTGCGGTGGTGGGCGGGCTCGTGTTCTTCGCACCGAATGAGGCACAAGCACAGTCGACGGAGGTTGGGCCGGTAACTGGCACAGCCAAAGGAATCGTCGGCGGCGGTCTTCTCGGAGCCGAGATCGTGATGATGCCGATGGGCATCGCAGGGCTAAAGCCTTGGTGGCCCTACGTCGTGTTCGGCGGAGTTGGCGCCGTGGGCGGTGCCGTTGGCGGTTGGGCCGTGGAGCAGGCAGCTCCCCCAGCAGAAGCACCGCTTTACATGCTCGCGGGTGGTTTGGCCTTGGTGATCCCGACGCTGGTGCTGACGCTGAACGCCACCACCAAAGAGGATTACGGGGATGAGGCAGACCCGGCGACGCTCACGCCCGAGACCGAGGATCCGCTCAACCAGCCAATCCCCGGTGAAGCTGCTCCGCCTCCTGCGCCAGCAGCCGGAGGGACCATTCAGATTCAAAGCAAGGCTCGCAAGGTGCGCAAGACTGCGCGGCCGGCGCTCCCGCTAGCGCTCTTCGATCTCGCGGGTGAGGACGTGCGGATGGGAGTGCCGAACGTGACGGTAAAGCCACTCTTCACCGAAGCCGAGATTGCGGCTTACGGCGTTGAACAGGGTTCGGTGGTAGACATCCCCGTCTTCCGCACCGCCTTCTGAACCGAAGCGCGGCGCAGGAAGCTCAACAAGCTCGTTGGCATCAACGCCGACGGGCTTTTTTCTTTTGTTCGCGGAGCCCCCTCTCCAGTCGCCAGCTTGGTTTGGCCGTCTATACTGAGCGGCAATGCGGATTCTCGAGCGTGCAGGACGCGTGGTGCTCCTTCTGGTGGCCTTCGCGTTTTCGTTCGTGCTGGCGGGCCATTTCGGCACTGGCAGCTTGTGGAAGGGCTTCGAGCCTGCGCTCGCGGTTGCCGGCAAGCCCACCAATGAAAAGCCTAGCTACGATCTAACGCGGCTAGAGGCCGTCAACGAGACGCTGAAGTACATCCGCAAAAAGTACGTCGACCCGGATCGCATCAAGCCGAAGTTGATGCTGATTTCGGCGCTCAACTACATCCAGCGCGATGTCCCGCAGGTGATCGTCAAGAACGCCGGCGAGGATGAAGTCGTGGTGCAGGTCGGCACCGAGTCCAAGAGCTTCAGCACCAAGAACGTGAACGGTCCCTGGGACGTCGCTGCGAGGCTGCGAGAAGTCTTTGCGTTCCTGGTGAAGAACCTCGAAGGCTCCGGGGTCGACCTTCGAGAGCTCGAATACACCGCCTGCAACGGCATGCTGCACACGCTCGACCCTCACTCGGTTTTCCTTTCACCCGATGCGTACCGCGACATGAACGTGCAAACGTCGGGGGCGTTTGGTGGGTTGGGCATCGTGATTGCGGTGCGCGATCAACAGCTGACGGTGATGCGACCGATGCCGGGAACTCCGGCCGACCGCGCAGGCATCAAGCGCTTCGACCGGATCGTGAAGATCGAGAATGAGTCGACGCTCAACATGCCGCTGGAGGACGCGGTCCGCAGACTGCGCGGGGATCCCGAAACGCCGGTCACGTTGTGGCTGGTGCGCGAAGGCGAAGATGGTTGGACCGAGCCGAAGCCCTTCCCGCTCATGCGCGAGATCATCAAGGTGCGCTCGGTCGAGAGCCAAGGGCTCGAAGGCGACGTGCTCTACGTGAAGGTCAAAAACTTCCAGAGCTCGACCACCGACGAAGTCTCCGCGGCGCTGCAAAAACATGAAGGCCTCGACACGTTAAAGGGCCTCGTACTCGACCTCCGAGGGAACCCGGGCGGCCTTTTGGATCAGTCGGTCAAGCTTGCTGACCTGTTCCTCGAGGAGGGCGTGCTCGTGGAGACGGTGGGCTTCTCCGAGGGCAAAGAAGAGCGCCATGCGGAAGCCAAAGGGACCGAGCCGCCCTACCCGATCGTCGTGCTTGTGAACGGCTCGTCCGCGAGCGCGAGCGAGATCTTGGCTGGCGCGCTCAAGAACCATCAACGCGCTGTAATCGTCGGACAACAGAGCTTCGGCAAAGGCAGCGTGCAGTTGGTGTTCCCGGAGGTTACGCCTGAGAAGGCCGCGCTCAAGCTCACCATCGCGCAATACCTGACACCCGGAAGCATTTCGATTCAGGGCGTCGGCATCACGCCCGACATCGAACTCGACCCAATGACGGTGGATCCGCTCGAGATGGACCTTGCGGTGCAGAACGACACGCTGAAGGAGCGCGAGCTTTTCGCCTCGCTCGAGAGCGAACACGCCGCGGCGCCAAGCAAGCCGCTCGAGGTCGTCCGCTATCGCTATTCGGCTGCCGAGCGAGAGCGCGTGAGAGATCTCGGGTCCGACGCGGATGAGGAATTTCAGATCGACTTCCCGGTCAGCTTCGCGCGGAGTCTGGTCGCTGCGATGCCCGCAGATACGAAGACCCCAGCGCAGATCGCCGCAATCAGGCCGTTGATCGAGAAGACCCGGCAAGAGGAGCTCAGCAAGGTCGCAAAGGAGCTCGCCGAGCTCGACATGGATTGGACTGCACCGCCCGAGAACGCACCGCGAACAGCGGCGAGCGACTTCGAGGTGACGGTGGAGTCGGGCAAAGAGCCCGTGATTCAAGCGGGCGAGCAGATGACGTTGCGGGTGAAGGTGAAGAACGTCGGGGACAAGACGATTTACCGCCTACGAGCCCACACCGAATCGGAGAGCGGCTACTTCGATGCCAAGGAGCTCGCCTTCGGCAAGCTCGGCCCCGGTGAGGAGCGCACGGCGCTCGCACCGATGGGCTTTTGCGAGGTGGAGGGCCGAAAGATCGCCACCACCAAAGCCCGGCCGAAGGACGCGAAACGCAGCTGTCGAATTCCTCGCGACGCGAATGAGCGTTCCGACGGTGTGTGGATCAAGTTCGACGGCGAAGGCGGTGAGCCGCCGGCCGACGCGGAGATTCGCCCCACGGTGCACGCTCTTGCGCGGCCAACCTTTCGCTTCAGCTACCAGATCGCCGATGAACGAGGCAACGGTGACGGGCGAATTCAGCGCGGGGAAGGCGTGAATATGTACCTTACCGTGAAGAATGAGGGTCCAGGCGTGGCGGTCGATACGCAGGCGAGCATCACGAATCTGAGCGGTGAAGGTCTGCTGCTCAAGGCCGGCCGCTTCAGCCTCGGTGAGATGAAACCCGGGGAGGAACGCCAGGTGACCTTCTCCTTCGAAGTGCAAAAGTCGCTCTCGGAAGCTGCGGCTTCGCTCTCGCTCTCGATCGGAGACCTCGAGGTGGGCGAGGCGGCTAAGGAGAAGCTGCGTCTTCCCGTCGAAGCGCCTGTGGAGCTTGCTGCGCTCGACGAGCTGCGGCTGGTGCGAGCCGATGGGGCAATGCTGCTCGACTCACCACGCACTGACACCCGCGGCTTCGGCAAGGTGAGTGGGGGCACGGTGCTTCGCGCCGTTGCTCAAACGAACGGTTATGTGAAGGTGAAGCTCGACGCAGACCGCTTTGCCTTCGTTGCAAGCTCGGATCTGGAGCAAGCCCCGAGCACGAGTTCAGCAACCACCTTGCCGATCAATTTTGATGAACTCTACGCTCACGCACCGCCCGCGCTTTCCTTCACTGCGCCCCAGCTCTCCACCACCAAATCGAGCATCGTGCTGCGAGGAACCGCCAGCGCCGAAAGCCACATCTCGGATGTCTACGCCTTCGTCGGCAGTCGCAAAATTCACTATCAGGCCAATGCCTCGAAGGCGAAGACACAGAGCTTCGAGTTCGAGATCCCGCTGCGGCCCGGAGTCAATGTGGTCACTGTGTTCGCTCGCGAGAGCGCAGAAGCGACGACGCGACGCACACTCGTCATCCGCAGGGATTCAGAATCGGGCGCCTTGATGAAGACCCCGAAGGGCGAGAACGCTGAAGATTGGCTGTCAGCGCCGGCTGAGGAATGAAAGTGCGCTAGGCTTTGGACGGGTCGGAAGGAGGTGCTTCCGACTCCACCTTTGCGCTCGGTTCCGCCCCGAGCTCCGAAGGGCCTTCACTGACGACGGCTGGCTTCGCCGATTGCTTCTTGCGTTCAGCGCGAGCGCGCAGTGAGTCTTTGAGCGAGGAAACGGCCATCGAGCCGACGAACAACATCGCCCCAAGAATTGTCAGGGCCGTGCCCGCGTTGAACACGTAGTGCAGCGTCGCCGCGCCAGCGACGCCCATGGTTAGGATCCCCAGCACCACCAAGGCCAGCCCGTAAATCGGATCTGGGCCGCTAGGCTCTGAATCGGGGCCAACACCACTCGCCTGCTCAACCATGGATTGAGTGTAGCGCTTCAACCCTTCGGATTGAAGAGGTCGTCGAACGCGGCGTCGAACTCATCCCCGCCAACCGCGACCGCCTTGGGTGCAACGCTGGCGTCGATCATGCCCCCCATTCGTCGCTCAAGTCCCGAAATTCGCTCGGCAACCGACCCACGCGGATCACGGTAGGAAGGGTCGGTTCGAGCGACCAGCTGGAAGTAGTAGACGGCCTGCTCGAGGTTGTTGCGCATCTCGTACGCGTTGCCGATCTCGTAGGTGAGCGCCAGCTCTTGGTCTGGCGTCTTTTCATTCGCGTGGAGTCCGCGAATGAACGCATCGATCGCCTGGTCGAGGTTGCCGTTCGCCAAGTGCAACATGCCGATCATCGACTGGCAGACACACTCACGTGTGGAGTCCCGTGAGGCCAACTCGAACTCGTGAATCGCGTCCTGGATCAGGCCCATCTCCTTGTAGGCCACACCGAGGTCGTAGTGCGTCGCTGCGTCTCCCTCAGCGATCTGTGCGGCAACGCCTGCTTTGAACTGCTCAAAGACCGCCTCGACGCTCACCTGGCCGCTGGTATCAGGCGGCTCTTCCACCGGACCAAAGCTCTCCATGGCTTGGTCCATCTCTTCGAGCGCGTGCGCGATATCGTACGCCCGATCAACGTGCATCTCACGCGTAGAGGAGGCGCGCGGATGAGCCGTCGAAGGCGCGGCGGCAGGAGCGTTCTCACCGAAGCTCTCGGCGCTTGAAAGCCGCATTCCCTCGATCTCGCGCTTCTTCTCCAGCAGAAGCGGGTGACTGGGGAGGCGCGCTAGCTGCTCGTTGAGCAGATTGAGCGCTTCATCGAGCATCTCGTGCGAGGCGAAGAACTCGATCTCCTCGAGCGCGGCCTCATCCAAACCGAGTGCACCGCCAGAAGATTGGCGTGCCGCCGAGGCAGGCGGCGGGCTCGTGTCGCGAGCGTCCTCGAGCGGGTACGCGGGGATCCCGAAGCCGGTGTCGTCTGCGCCGAAGGGGTCGTCGAGCTGAATCGGCGGTGCGTTGCCCAGGTGCGGGAACACGGGCTCAGCGCCGTAGGTCGAGCGCATGGTCGCCACACCGCGGCCCAACAGGCTGTCGGCGGGTGGCAGCTCGTCGGCGGTCAGCTCATCGAGGTCGTAAGACGGTAGCGGTTGCAGCGGATCGTACGCAGGCACCGAGATCTCAGCGGCGCTCGACTCGGCAGCAGGCCGCTCCGAACCGTCATCCACACCCGGCACCGCGTACCCGAGATCGCGAAGCATCGCGAGCGCTCGGCGATTCTGCGTATCGAGCAGCAACACCTCATCGAGCAGGCGCGCCGCTGCGTCAGGATCTCCCGACTGCACCAAATGAGACGAGAAACTCAGCATCTCGTCGACGGCTGAGTCCTGGGCTCCGGACTCGATCAAGACGTCGCACAACCGTTCCCGAAGCTCGCGCGAGAGCGGGTAGATCTCGATCGCCCCGCGCAGGTGATTCTCCGCACCGATGTAGTCGGCACGAAGGCGAAGGGCCTCAGCGTGGTTCAGCTCAACGCGCACCGGATCGGTTTCGATCGGTGGATGCGAGGCCCGCAACGCAAAGGGAGCTTCCTCCACGTCGCCAGAGCCAGGGTCTGGACCGAACTCGACTTCTTCCGGCTCGAAGGAGATCTGGGAGTCGAACGCGATCGGCTCGGACTCAACCATCTCGACGGCGTCGTCGACGTCTTCAACGACGATATCCGATTGCGAGAGCTCAACCGCCGACACCGGGCCGTCCGTCTGCCGCAAGGCGGGCGGGTCATCGCGTCGCGGCGCCTCTTGGATGCGCGGCGCATTGGGCATGCCGGGGTGCGGCGCATACAACGCGTTCGACGGAGGAGCGACGCTGCCGGCGGGCGGCAAACTAGAAGCCTTCGACTCTGGGCCTCCCGCGCCAAGAGCAACCAGCTGACGAACGCCCTCGTCGTTGGGAGCACGCTCAACCAGCGTCTTGAGCAGCGCTTGGAAGACGTCGAGCTGACCGCCCTCGCGTGCGATACGGCACGCTTCCTTTTGAACCTCGACCGACTTTGCGGGCTGACCGAGCGCCTCGAAGGCGCGCGACAACAAGCTCAGCGTCTCCAGATCCCGAGGATTCTCTTTGAAGGCGATCTGCAGCTTGGTGAGCGCCGCCATCCCGTCTTGCGGCTGGCCCCGCTCGAGATGGATCTCCGCAGCTAGCCGAGCAAAGCGCGCCTCTTGCCGGTATTGAAGCAAGCGCTCAACCACCCGCAGCGCGTCGTCGCGACGCCCAATCCTGAGCAAGAGCTCGGCGGCCTCACCGAACTCCACCGAAGCGCCGTCGAAGTCCCGCACCTTGGCGTAGGCATCGGCGAGACGCAGATGGGAGACGGGGTTCTGCGCATCGAGCGAGACGATCTTCTTGAAGATGTCGATCGCGTCGCGTTCACGGCCCGCTGTCTGCAGGCGAGCGGCCCACTCGTCGTAGTAGGCCAAAGCATCCGAGCGCAAGTCCAGCTGCGTCAGCAGCTCGGCCAGCTTGGGCACGATGTGACCGAAGCGGTCCTCCAGATGCGGCGCGTGTTTCTGGATGATCTCGCGCATTTGCTTGAAGACGGCCACCGCCTTCACGCTGAAACCCTGCACCGAGTAGTACTGCGCGACCCGATCGTAGGTAGCGATGGCCTCCGCGAACTGTTGCATTCGCAGGAACAGATCACCCACCTTCAGAAGAGTTCGGACGTCGTTAGGATCGTCGGCGACTACCTTCTGGTATTCGGCGATAGCCTTGTCGAACCTCTTCTTATCGACGAGCTTCTGGGCTTCTAGGAGGATTTTCTCGCGATTGATGGCCACGCAAGTCTCCGCAGACGCGAGCCTCGATACTCTACACGAATCAATGCGCAGGGGTTCCTGTTTCTAACGGGCCCGAGTAGATTCGCCGGATGACGCGCAGCGCTTCCTACCGAGCTCCGTTTGCCCCGGGAGGCTCTCAAGCGGTCGACCCGGCTACCTGCTCAAAGCTCCTCGAAATTGCACTGTCTCGCGGCGGAGACTATGCCGACATCTTCTTCGAGTACCGCGCAGGGGGGGGATTTTCATTCGACGAGGGCATCCTGAAGGCCGCTTCCCGTGGAGTTTCCATGGGGTTGGGCATACGCGTGCAAAAAGCCGCTGCCACCGGCTTCGCCTACACCGAAGACCTCGACTGGGAGTCGATGAAGCGCGCTGCCGAGACCGCCTCTCAAATCGCGGCAGGTGGCAATGGCGTGAAGGTGAAGTCGCTGGTTCGAAAGGAGACACCCCACCGCTACGAGTTCGAGGCCGTCAGCCTCGATTCCCCGGGCATCACCAAACGGGCCCTGCTCGAGCGAGCCGCTCAAGCAGCGATGGCCGAGAACCCCAAGATCGTGAAGGCTGAAGCGAGCTTTGCCGAAGAGATCCGCGAGATCCTGCTCGCGACCAGCGACGGAACGATCGCCTTCGACTCGCAGCCGCTGTTTCGTATGGGCGTTCGGGCGATCGCTGAAGACGGCAGCAAACGGCAGGAAGGCTCGAGCGGGGGTGGCGGGCGCTTCTCCCTCGCCTACTTCGACGACAAGTCGCCCGAGTTTCACGGTCGCGAGGCTGCACGGCAGGCCCTGTTGATGTTGGACGCCCGCGAGGCCCCCGCAGGGGAGCTACCCGTCGTCCTTGCACCGGGAGACAGCGGGATCTTGCTTCACGAAGCCGTGGGACACGGGCTCGAGGCCGACTTCAACCGCAAAGGCACCAGCAACTACTCAGGGCAGATCGGAAACAACGTAGCGAGTGAGCTGTGCACCGTGGTCGACGACGCGTCCCTCGCTTTTTCGCGTGGCGCCATCAATGTCGATGACGAAGGTGTGGAGCCGGGTCGCAGCGTACTGATCGAGAAGGGAAAGCTCGTCGGCTACATGCACGACAAGCTCTCCTCGCGACACTTCAAGCTCGCTCCCACGGGCAACGGGCGCCGTGAGAGCTTCTCGTCGATCCCGCTTCCGCGCATGACCAACACCGTCCTCTTGGCCGGCGAGGACGCTCCGGAAGACATCACGCGCGGAGTCAAGAATGGGATCTTCGCCAAGAAGTTTGGCGGCGGCCAGGTCGACATCTCGAATGGGGACTTCGTGTTCTCGCTGACCGAGAGCTACCTGATCGAAGACGGCAAGATCACCGCCCCCCTCAAAGGCGTGAACCTGATCGGCAATGGGCCGGAGGTGCTGAGACGGGTCAAGAAGCTCGGGCATGATGTCGCCATCAGCGACGGTATTTGGACCTGCGGCAAAGACGGTCAGAGCGTCCCCGTGGGCGTTGGCTGCCCAACCATCCTGATCGACCGCATCACGGTCGGTGGCACCAAGATCGGCTAGAGCGCGCTGCGCTGGGAGCTGAAGGAAGGGTGGGCCGGTGCTGAGCGCGGCGAGTCGAGTCAAGTTCGTCGGCGTCCTCGGAGAGCCTAGCCTGCTCGCAAAAGAGGACGGCGCCGCGCACACGTTGCGGCAGCTTGGGGCCTCGGTTCGCACGCTCGATTTGTGGGGCGATCCGCAGGATCTTTTTGACGCCGTCAGCAAGGAAGCACGCTGCATCGTGATCGACGCGGGCGCGCGCCCTGACGTCGGGGCGCTGGTGTTGCGGCGGGTTCGCACCGAGCCCGCGTTCATGAATGTCGGCGCAATTTTGGTCGTTGCGCACGAGCAGGTTGGTCGAGTCGAAGCCGACGCTGGCTTCGATGACTTCGTGCTTTCGCCGCTCTTACCGGCGGAGCTTTATGCTCGCGTGCGCGCGGTCGAATGGCGCCGCAGCGAGTTCACCAACGAAGAGCGGATCAAGCTGGGCGCCATCTTCATCGACCGACCTGCTCGCACGGTGACGCACGCGGGAGTGGTGGTGAGCTTGACCGCACGCGAATTCGATCTCTTGGTCTATCTCGCAGATCATCGCGGCAAAGTGGTATCGCGCAACGAGCTGCTCAGTCGCGTATGGGGCACCGCGTATGAAGGCGGTGAACGCACGATCGATATTCACGTGCGTCGGCTGCGCGCCAAGTTCGGCAACGAGCTTGCGCTAGAAACCTTCCGCGGAGCAGGCTACAGGCTGAGCGCACCGAGATGACCAAAGCAACGAAGTCTGCCGCTGGTTCGAAGTCGAAGGCCGTCGCGAGGCCGGTGATCGCCGTGAGCCTCGGCTGCCCAGCCGGGATCGGGCCGGAGGTTGCGCTCGGCGCCTTTCGGCAGCTCAATGCGCGCGCGAAGGCCAGCAAATCGGCCGCGCCGCGGCTGCTCTTCATCGGCGATCCCAACGTGGTGGATGAAGCCGCGCGTGCGACCGGCAGCGCAGAACCCATCTATGTTTGCGACGCTGCGAGCGAGGTCAAGGCGGTGCCCGCCGGTGGCATCGCGGTGTGGGGTGCGAGTGCGCGCGTCGATGGTGCGTTCGTCGCGGGGCAACCCAACGCAGCGTGTGGTCGCGCCCAGTTCGCCTGGGTTCGTCAAGCCACGGAGCTCGTGATGGCGGGAGTGTGTGACGCGCTCGCGACGGGACCAGTGTCGAAGGCGGCGGTCGCGTCGAGTGGAGCCAAGGGAGCAAAGACCTTTCGCGGCCACACGGAGTACTTGGCTGAGCTCACCGGCGCCAAGGAAGTCGTGATGGCGTTTGTTTCGGAGGAGCTCGTCACGGCCCTGGTGACGACGCATCTGCCGCTTTCCAAAGTAGCCAAGAGCATTTCGCCGGAGCTGGTTTGCGCGACGACGTTCTGGCTCGCGCGGCTGCTTCTGGCGCTCGACTCGAGTCGTGCTCCGCACCTCGCCATCGCTTCGCTCAACCCCCACGCTGGGGAATCCGGCCTGCTCGGGCGTGAGGAGCTCGACGCAATCACGCCAGGCATTGAGTTGGCTCGCAAGCGACTGCGTCGCGCCAAGCTGAGCGCCACGCTGACCGGCCCAATCGGTGCGGAGACGGCTTTCCGCAAAGCGAGCTCTCGCTTGGCGCCGCGCAGCTTCGATGGGGTCGTCGCGATGTATCACGACCAGGCCACCATCCCCTCGAAGGTGCTTTCTTTTGGGGAGGCGGTGAACGTGACGCTGGGCCTTCCGCTCGTGCGCACGAGCGTTGATCACGGCACCGGCTATGACGTCGCGTGGCAAGGAACGGCCGATCCGTCGGGCATGGTGGGCGCGATCGAATTGGCGGAGCGGCTGGTGAGCGCGGGCCTGGTGCGGGCGCGCTAACGAGCGCGGGATTCGAGCAGGATCGTCACCGGGCCGTCGTTCATCACCAGCACGCGCATATCCGCTGCAAATCGGCCGGTCTCAACCGGGCGACCGCGCTCGCGGACCAACGCGACGAAGCGATCGAATAGCGCCCGCGCTTCATCGGGCGCCATTGCGCGAGTGAAGCTCGGCCTATTGCCGCGCGATACATCGCCGAACAACGTGAACTGCGAAACCAAGAGCAGCGCGCCGCCGACGTCCGTCACGCTCTTCGACATCTTGCCGGTCTCATCGCTGAAGATGCGAAGGTCCACGATCTTCTTCGCGAGAAAGCGTGCGTCGTCATCGCTGTCGCCTTGCTCCGCACCGACGAAGCAAACCAAGCCCGACTCGATCGCTCCGACGACCTCGCCCTCGACGCGCACCTCCGCGGAAAGCACGCGCTGAACGACGGCTCTCATCGCCCTAGAGCCGACCGGGCGTCTTTCTTGATCACGGCCGCAGCGAGCTTGGCCGTCAACGCGAAGTACTCACCGCGCGAGTACGGCTGGTTGAGGATGTGGAAGTCCTTGCCCGTTAGGCCGACGCAGCCGAAACAGTACGTGCAGTTCGAGCAGTCCACCGAACGCACCAGGTAGCTCGATTTCGAACAACGCTCGCAGGCCTCGCAGTGGGTACAGCCATGCAAGTCTTTGGACGAGCGACAATGAGTCGAGGCGGACAGTCGCTCGCTATCAACGCAGTAGTGACAGCGCAAAAGCCCCTTCGATCGAACGCAAAAGGTGGACTCGACGCAGCGTTCGCAGTCGGTGCAAGAAACGCAGCCGGTGTTGTCTACTTCTCCGTCGCTCGCCGCGAGCAACCTGCGAAATTCGGCTTCAAATTCTTGGGGTGTCACGTCACACCTGGGAGCGCTTTGACGCGCTTGCGTAGCTCGGCTGCAGCCTGCCGGGTGGCCTGTTCATCCGCAAACTCTTCCAACCTGCGCAGACGTGAATCGAGCACGGTCGCTCGCTTCGCCGGCTCTTTGTCCAAGATCTGCGCGAGGTTTGACAGTGCTGCTTGCACCCGCGTTTCATCCGAGTGTTCGAGGAGCTGCAGCGCGGTCATCTGGTCATCCTGCGGCAACACGAGACCGTGCTCCTCCACCTCGGCAACGATCTTGGAGATCGCCGCTCGTCCTTCCGCTACCGAAAGACGCTCGAGCAAGCGCTCGAGCAGGACCTCTTTCTCATCGCGGGGCTCCTTCGAGCCGACAACGATGCGTGCAGGCCCCCGAACCCTTCGATCTTGAGGGGCGGCCTCCTGCTGAGGTTGTTCGGGCTCGGACGGCCGACGAAGCCCAACCACGTCCGGGTTATGCCAGACCTTCGGCGGCTCTCGCCGGATTCTTCGGGGGGGTTTTGCCATAACAATCGCTGAGCGGCAGATGGTGGTTAGAAGCGCCCCCCGAGAGAGACAAAGCCAGGGGCGACAGCCACTTGCAGGTCAGTCACGCCAGTCTTTTCACTGGCGGAGACCTCTTCACTTGGTGCGACCGCGAATAGCACGATCCCCGCGGCGCCGACCACTGCGCTTGCGATCGTCAGCCCCGTGGAGATGGTTGCGAACGAAACAGCGTCGGCTCGCAGGTCAACGCCTTCCTGCTTCGTACACTGGTTGGTGTCGGCGTTGCAGCCGCCTTCAGGCTCGTTGCTCTGGCTGTAGAGCCCGTTCGCGTGCATTCCGATGCCAATACCGGCGCCAACTCCGACCACACCGACGATACCGGCGGTGAGCCCAACGATGCGCAAAGGCGACATGAAGTTGCTCTCGGTCGCTTGCTTGCCCGCCCCGGGATTGCCCGGGTCAACCGGCTTCTGCGGCTCCGGGTCAGTCCCCGCCGGTTGCTCGGCCCCCAACTCCACCTGGAGCTTCGCCTTGTCGCCATCATTGATCGTGAGCTTCTTTTCCCAGGTCGCACGGTTGGTCGCCGAGACGCTGATCACGTGCTCGCCCTTGTCGATCGACAGAGCCAGACCAACCTCCTCGTCGCTGATCACTACGCCGTCACGCTTCAAGACGAAGCCCGGCGCCGCCTTCACCTCTGCGGGAACCTCAACCGAGAGGGTGGCCAAGCGCGGCTTGAGCGCTGCGGCTTTCTCAGCAGCCGCGCTTGCACGCGTGGTGTCCCCCTGCGCGCGAGCGGCTCCCTCGGCGGTAATGAAGGCGCCGTACGCACTCGCGAGCCGACCTGCAGCTTCATAACAGGCCGCCAGATCCACTTTCGCGCCAATGCCGGTTGGAACCTTGGCCACGACCCGCTCTAGCTTTGGGCAGGCGTCAGTAAACTTCCCGTTTTGATAGTCCTTCATCGCTTCGTCGTAGAGCGTTTGCGCGACAGCCGTGTCGCGTGCGTCCTGAGCGAAGAGCGTGGCCGGGGAGCCTAGAGCAGCGGACAAAACCAGGGCTGAAAGGAGTCGCATCGCGGGGGAGTCTAGCGAAGTTTTCGTCGAAGTAGACACTTCATCGCCCAGACTTCCCGTCTCACGAATTGTCGGGTAGAGGTCCGTGCATGTCGGTCCCGCGACGGCTCTCGACGCGCGTGCTGGCGCAAACCCCGTGGCTGAGCCTGCTGGCTCATGACGTGGAGGATCGGCCCGGCTCCTCCCGCGAGGTCAACACGCTGAAGTTTCCCGATTGGGTGGTGGCCACAGCCCGAACTACCGAAGGGCGCTGGGTCTTGGTGCGGCAGTTTCGTCACGGGATCGAGGGCATGACGATTGAGCCGGCCGGCGGCATCATCGACGACGGGGAGGCGCCGCAAGAGGCCGCCGTCCGGGAGCTGATGGAGGAGACCGGCTACGGGGGAGGCCGCATCACGCCGCTCGGAGCTGCACATCCCAACGCCGCACTCTCGGCGAATCGCGTGCACTACTTCTTCATCGATGAGGTTCAGAAGCTCGCAGAGCCCGAGCAAGCGCCCGATGAGCTTACCGAGGTGCTCCTATTAAGCGATGAAGAAGTGGAGCTTGGGCTCGATAGCGGCACGTTCTCCCATGCGTTGGGAATGCTTGCGTTGATGCGAGCTCGAGGTGTCGTGTCGCGCAGAGGCCACCTCGCGACCTTGCTCAAGCTGGAGGAGCATCAGCTGGGCCGCGTGCGGGCTCTCGCGCAGCGCTTGCGGCCGGACCTAACGGCCGAAGACCTGCAAAGCCCGCACGATTTTCCAGAATTGGACGATCCGGACTGGCATTTTGAAGACGGCCAACTCGCCGGAATCAAGGCGGCGAGGATCGCACTGGCCCGTTCGCTCGACGTGTTCGATGGTTCGCCGAGTGCTCACTAAGCGAGACTGGGCTTCTTTGTTCCTCCTGCTGGCCGCCTGCGAGCAGAGCGCTCCAGTTCGCGCGCCCGCGAAGCCGCTCCCGAGCACCTCCGCCGAGAACGGCGACCGTTTAACTGAGTTCGGCGTCTTCCCTTCAAAGCGCTTTGGAGTCGACCTGCCGCTGCCGACAGAGCTCGAGCCCTGGAAGATCGATGATTCCAGGGGGCCGTGGTTGAGTGCCTCGCAGGGCACGCACTCCACCGTGTTGCTGCGCATGTGGCGCTCCGAGAACCGCATGAATCGCGACAAATGCGAAGCGCAAGCCCGCGAAATGCGCGCTCTCCCCAATCGGGAGGACAGCGAGCTGCTCGAGGTCTTCGCAGCAGAAGCTCCGCCGGGGTTCGACACCCAAGCGGAGGTGCGCCTCGCGACTTCCACCGATGGCCGGTTGTTCGGCTTTACGCTCGCATTCGGCGGCCTTGGGCGGCGTTGTTTCGCCTACGTGTTCGTCACCAGCGACAAGAGCGTCGCGAAAGATCGCGTGGTGGGCGACCGGCTTGCCATAATGCTCGAGCGATCCTTTCGTAAGCTGCGCTTCGAAAGGGACACAGAGTTCGTCCCGAGCCGCGAGCCGGGCGTCGACTAAGCCGCCTGAACCGACGGAGCCGAGTCGTCATTGCGCGCGCATGGCCAGGGAAGTAGACAGATGCCGATGATCGGCTCTGACCGCCTCCGTGTCGCCAGCTTGTGCCTACTTGCATCCACCGCGCTCGCGTGCGGCTACACCAAGGAGGAGTATCAACTTCAAGGTGACAAGCTCACCCGTGCAGAAGCCAAGCTGCGCACCGCTGACCAACGGGCCGATGAGGCCTCGGCGGAGCTCGAGGTCGCGAAAGAGCAACTCACCGATCTCGAAAAGAAGATGCGTCTCCTCGGGATCGATGTTGAGGCGGAAACGCGGCCCGGAGAGCTGGCAGCGACGATCGCCGAGCGAGAGCGGGCCCTCGCTGAGCACCGCGCGCGACAAGCCAAGCTCGGGGAGATCCGCGCACGGCTGGCGCTCCTCCGCAGCCGCTTGGCGACACTGCGAGAACGTGGTGTTGCGGTCGTTGTACGCGACAACCACGTAGCCATCGAAGTCGCGGGGGACCTGCTTTTTGACGCCGCCAAGGACAAGCTGAAGGCCGACGGCAAAGACGTGCTCACCGAGATCGGCACCTTGCTGAAGAACGAGCCGAGTCTCGCCGGCAGGAGCTATCAGATCGCTGGCCACGTGGACGACACCGCGACGAAGTCACGCCAAGCAGCGATCGCTTTGAGCGCGAACCGCGCTGCCGCCGTGCTCGGCTTTCTCAGCGATCCGAAGGGCGCAGCCGTCGATCGCAAGCTGCTGAGCGCCGCCGGGTTTGGCGCTGAAGCGCCGCTCGACAACGCCAACGAGGAGGATGCTCGCAAGCGCAACCGCCGCCTCGAGATCGTCCTTGTGCCTGCCGCCGGGGAGCTGCTCGACCTGCGTGCACTCGCCGAAGCGCCCCCGAAGCCGGCGGGCCCGGCCAAGCCTGCTGCGGCCGAGAAACCTGCCGCGCCGGAGAAGCCTGCCGCACCTGCGAAGCCCGCGGAACCGGCGAAGCCTGCTGCGCCCGCGAAGCCCGCGGAACCGGCGAAGCCGTAGGCGAAGGGCAAGCCTAGTGGCAGCCTACGGTTGCCACTTCACAAGATACATATCGATGCCCTTGGCGCTCGTGGGGGCGTAGGTCATTCCAGTGCCAAAATCGATCGCTGCTCCGGACACCATCAATCCAGCGATGTCGCTTGAGTTCGGGTCCGTGGCTACAGCGAAGAAGGTCTGAAGCGGTCCTGGCCCGCCGATCGCCTTGGCCCATCGAGTCTTTCCATCTGGCTGAATCGATGCGAGGATGCCATCGGAGTCGCCCGCACTCGAAACCACATGGCCATCTCCAAAATCGGCAGACCCAAACAGCATGCTGCCAAGCACGAGGTTATCGGCAGCATCAAACACCAGGCCGAACGGGGGACCTTCATCCAGTCCTTGTGCCAGTGAATCCCCGTACTGTTTGGTCCACGTCGTCGATCCGTTGTTTCCGAGCTTCCAGATGAGGATGTCGGAACCGCCGTCCGCTGCGGGGTCCGACGAAGCACCTACAGCCGGGTCTAAATGAGTGTCAGCGTTTAGGTTGGCAAGCACCGCTGGCGCTCCAGTTGAATCGGCGGTGAGACCACGGAAGGAAACGTTTCCGTTGGCGCAGGACCTCCACAGCGGAGCGCCGTTCATTCCTAAGCGCGTGACCTGTAGATTGTTGAGATCACCGCTGAAGAACCCACACTGGTTGGCGCCTTCGAGATTGTGTTCGTAAAGCACGGCGAGATACAGCGCGTCGCCGTCCACCTTCGGCCAAACAAAAGGCGGAGAGAAACCGTAGTTGAAGCTGTACTCAAACACGTTGGCCCACTGAGCCACGCCCGTAGGTGACGCTCGTACGACGAATGCTCCGAAATCATCGGTTTGGGGGCCGACGGCAGTAAATGACCCGCCAAAGTTGATCGTCCGATCGGTCTCTCCAGTAACGAGAAAGTCACCGTTAGCAAAGGCGTAAGCTCTGCCCGTATCGTCACCAGGTCCGCCAAACGCCCTGACGTTGCTGATCGTTCCGTCGGTCGGATTGATACCAAAGACGGCGAAGTCTCGTTGACCGGCCGAGGTGAAGGAAGTGCCTCCGAGCACCGTAACGCCGGTAAAATTCGCCGACCCTAGCAACCCTCCGTTTGGGAGACGGGAGATCCACAGCGTCTCTACGTCGTACTTGCGACTCCAGCGAAGAGTGCCGTTGGACTCAAACGTCGCCGCGAACGAACTCGTGGTAGCCGAGGTCAACAGCGTTGCAGGGGTATCCCCCAGGTTCATGGCACCACGAAAACTGCCAGCAATGGTGATTGAGCCGTCACTGCCGACATCAACGAGATAGGCGAACGCCGATTCGGTTGCTGTAATCGGCTTCACCCATACAGAATCGGAGCAAGCCGTTCCGTCGCAATCCTCGTCTCCACGTGCATCGCAGTTCTCAGACTGCGGAAGGGTCTGCCCCTCACACGCCCCAAATTGCCCATCGACGCATGACTTGAGTCCCTGCTTGCAAGAACCCACACCAGCAAGGCTAGGGTCCGCGTCGAAGCACTCCTTCGTGTCTCCATCGCCACAAACGGACTGACCTCCGCCGCCGGTGGCAGCGCCAGCAGAGCCGCCCGCGCCGAGGCCGCCTCCTCCCCCGGTAGAGGTGGCGTCGGTTGGAACGAAGTTTCCTTCCTCAATGCCGAAGATCAATCCACAACCCGCAAGCGGGCCAAGACAAAGGAGCGTAGCCAGTAGGGAGGGTCGAGACATGAAAGACCTGCTTGCGATGAGGTGCTCGTTGAGCTGTGCTCAGTTGAACTGAATCGACGGGCTTGCGGTTCCCGTCGCACCAGCGTTTCCAGGTGTCCCGTCCGAACGCACGCCAGCCGCACCACCAAAGCCAGCGACGCCAGTAGTACACGAGTTCGAGCTGAACACGTGGACGACAGAAGCGCGGCGACCGAGGCACGCGCTCGGGCCACCGCCACCGCCAGCACCAGGACCACCGCCGCCGCCGATCCCGCCGTCACCGCCAGCCCCGCCAGGCCCCCCTTGGTCGTTGCCACTGCTTGTGGGACCGCCGGCACCCTTGTTCTGACCTGCAGCTCCGTTACCGCCATCCCCGCCATTTCCGCCGGAAGCAGTGAAGATCTCGTTGTCGGTCACAGTGATGTTCGCCCCTGCAGCAAAGACGCCAAAACTACCGCCACCACCACCGCCACCGAGCCCAGGGGGGCCGCCGAGACCACCGCAACCCCCAGCCCCGCCACCGCCACCCGTGTCAGCGTTGCAAAAAATGAAGGCTTCCCCGCCGCCGCCACCACCACCACCACCACCGCCGCCACGACCGTTGGTACCCTGGACGCCGTTTCCACCGTTTGCCGGTACATAGCCGCTGGAGTTCGCCGTCCCAATGGCAAGACCTGCAGCACCACCTGCACCTGGCGTTCCGTTGGCACCAGCAGTCCCTGTTCCACCCGGGTTGCCGTCGGTGCTGGTGCTGCAGCTCTCATTGGCACCGCCGCCACCACCCATCGCGCCACCGCTTCCAACCAAGCCGGCCTGACCGTTGCCGCTGTTGTAGCCGCCATTTCCGCCCTTGCCGCCAGGCTCGGCACAGACCGGCGCCGGTGCGCCCGTGCCACAGTTTTGCCCCTCACAACCGGCGCCGCCCTGACCTCCGTTGGGCGCCGTCGCTGGAGAGGGCGGCGCCCCATCCATCCCATCCGCCCCATCGGCTCCAGCGGCCACGGTGATTGAGTTGTAACGCACGAAGACCTCACCGAGCCCGCCGGCAACGAATACACCGTAAGCGCTCTGTCCGGCGCCTGCGGGCGTGGAGACGTTGATGCTCAGCCCTTCGATATGCGCTTCATTGCTGACCGTCGGGATGGCGATCGCGGTGCCAGAGGCCTGAATGGTGGTTACGACACCGGGCTTGCGTCGGAATTTGAAGTCAGGGTCCTGATGGTCGAAGCCACCGTACAAGCTGAGGTTGTCCGGCAAGGTGATCGTCCCGACGTAAATCTCGCCCGAGAGGCAGACCGCGGGAACCGAGTTAGCGGTTGCAACTTCGATCGCCTTCGCGATCGACTGCACCGGCGAATTCCGCGTTCCAGCGCCGGCCGTGTCATCGCCCTGCGATACAGAAACGTAGACGCACGCCTCTGCAACGCCGTCGGTACCGTCACAGTTCTCGTCGGTGAAGTCCTCGTCGATCGCGTCCTCCGCGGAGACCACGGTGCACGCGTACTCGCAACCGCACTCACCAGTAAGCGGGTTCTGATCGATGTCTTGCGTGTTCGGCAGACAGCCGGCCGCGCATGGGTCGGCTCCGCCCATACCGCCCTCCCCCGCCGTTCCACCGCTGCCACCGAGCCCGCCAACGCCGCCCGTTCCGGCCTCACCGCCGCCGCCACTGCTCGATGCGCCGGCCGTACCGCTGCTCGAACTCGTTCCTCCTCCTCCGGTCGCGTCGCTTCCACCACCCGTGGGGTTGGGCGGGTCTCCTTCTGCACACGCAACGAAGGGCAACACCGCGAGAACGAGACCCAAAGAAGTTCGAAGATAGCTGGGCATGAAGGGATCATTTCAGCACCCCGGGCGATCTTCAACCCCGCGCGCAGAAAAATCGCGGGAAGTCCTCAAGAGGCGTCCTCAAAGGTGAGGCAACCGCCCAAGCGCGAAAATTTGGCCCAATCATGCAGGTTATGACACCCAGCAGGCATGAGCCGCTCAGCGAATACCGCAGCGAGGAGCCCGCTTCGTGGGCCTTTGCCTCGTAACGTCCGCCGAGCAGAGTTCGCTCAGCGGGTGGGCCAACGTACGCGACCTGCAGCGCAATCCTTCCTAACAAACTCCCCAACCCCGCCCCCTGCAGTCGTCTTGCCTCGAGAACTCGCCGCAGCCGCGGCCTTCTCGGATGAAGTTGCCGAGACGGCATGGCCGCCGTCCCCGCGGGTTCCGCGGCTCCTTCTCGTGGCCTTCGCCATGCTGGGCCTCTTGGTCGTGGCAGGGATTCGGCGCTTCACCTTGGAGGGCCCTGAGTTTTCGGCCTCCACCTCGCTATTCCAACTCGTCCCCTTCAGCCGCGGTAGCGAGCCTCACTTCTTCGACACCTTGCTGCTCGGAGAACGAGCCCATCCGGCGCTCGCCTCGGTCGACACCGACACGAGCGATCCCGAGCCAACCATCCGTCGTGAAGGCCACGTGAGCATTCCGGGCGGCATTTTGGTTTTCCCCTCGACGTTTCAGCCGACGAGCGACGGAACCTACGATCTCATCATCCACTTCCACGGCAACACCAAGGTGGTCAAAGAGAGCGTCGAGGTCGCGAACATCAACGCAGCCGTTGCGATCATCAACCTCGGCATCGGCTCCGCTCCCTACGAGGAGTACTACGGCGTCCCTGGGACCTACGAGGAGCTGCTCGATACCATCGACTCTGGCATCCACCGGCGAGGCGTGCAGCACCCCAAGCTGCGACGCGTCGCCCTCTCCGCCTGGAGCGCGGGCTACGGCAGCGTAGCGACGATCATGCAGCTTCGTCGGGGACGCGAGGACCTCGACGCCGTGCTGATGTTCGACGGCATCCACGCAGGCTGGGAGGGCGAAGGGGTTCTCAATCCAAGGCAAATGAAGCCGTTCGTCGACATCGCGAAGAAGGCCGCGCTCGGCGGTGAACTCTACTTCGGGATGACCCACAGCGCGATCGACCCGGTGACGTACGCAGGGACGGCTGTCACAGCGCAGTACCTGATCAAGGCGGTGGGTGCGGCGAGTGAAGTCCGCGATAGCCTCAAGGACGCGCCTCCCTACGTGAACCTCGAGAGCATGAAGGGCGCCGTCTCGAAACGGCTCGAGAAGACCATGGAGCCCACGCTGGAGGCCCACAAGCTCAACTTCCACGTGCTCGGCTATCGCGGTGAAACCAAGGAGCACCATATGGCGCACTTGTTTCAGATGAGCGCCACCCTGCTCCCCCAGCTGCGAGAGCGCTGGGCCAATCCGCGCTGAGCTTCAGGCAGCGGGACAAATGACTCGTGCCAAAGTCGAAGGACAACGGGGCCTTCGGCCGTTTTCAGAAGAGGGCACGAGTCATTCTGTCTGCTGCATCAACCTCCGGTTGAAACAAGAACTGGCGGGTCGATGGCCCGCCAGTCTTGTTTTGTCTGCACTCGATTCGTCTGCGCTCGTGAGCGAGTCGGTCAGCCCTCGAACGCCGTTCCGGTGAGGTCCGGCAGGATCTTGTCCGACCCCGAGACGCCCTGGTTCGGCGGGTTATTGGTGCCGTACCAACCCTGCAATCCGTGAGGCTCCATATCGCCGACCGAAGTCGCCGCCGGATTGAACGCCTTCAAAACCGTCAGCAGACAGTCGCTGGTGTTGCCCGCCGCGTTGTAGCTCCCTTCGTCCTCGGTCATCCGCGGAACCGCTTGATAGTGGTACTTGCCCTTCAACGTGTCGCGCGCTTTACCGATGAGAATGTAGGGCTGCCTCGAGACCGTGTGTGTTAGCCCCACCGAACAGTCGCTACCCGCCAGAACAACGCCAGTATCGAGCAGGTTCTGGCCGGTCACGTCCACCGTCGCCTTCATGCGGGTGCAAAGATCAGCGAGCCGCTGCATCGAGTAGACCACGCCTTGGTGGACCTCCTCCTGCGCACCGCCGTCGTGGGTGTTGTTGTGGTGAGCCGTGGTCTGCCCGATTTCGGCGTAGTTGGCCTCAGCTGCGCCCCCGAGGAAAAAGACGCTGGCCACGCGGGTGACGTCGCACGCCATCGCAGCACAAATGAGATCGGCCATCGCGTTGTTCACGCTGGTCAGCGGCTCCACGGAAGTGTTCGGGTCATTCGTCTCGGTTGGTTGGTCGGGAGCTTCACAGCTTGGGGGCTCAGTGTTGATGCGCTCCTCCAACTCACGCAGACCGTCCAAGTGCGCCTCGATACGCTCCTTATCGATCTTGCCGAGTCGCCCCTGGAGCTTCTTTGCGTCTTCGCGAACCGCGTCGATCACGCTCAATCGTAGTGCGCTGTCGTCTGGCTTATCTTGGAATTCGCTGAAGAGAGTCTGCCAGACCTTCTGCGGGTTGAACTCCGGGTAAAGCGCCTCATTGGGACCGCGATGAGACACCGCGAACATCGTGGTGCCGCTGTCCATCACGCTCCAGCGCCGTGACACGCCCACCTGGATCGAGCGCAACAACGGCTTCGGCGTCGACGTCGCCTCGATGTGGTCGGCGATCACCTGGTCGATCGTCGGGCCGCCGGACTTTGAGTAAAGCCCCGAGAGCTCGGTCATCGAGTAGCCGCTCCAGGCCGTCATTCCTTCATGGTGGGTAACCTGCGTACGACACCAGTTCTGGAGCCCTGTGGCGATCTTGAGGTACTCCTCAACGTCCACGAGCGGCGCGAGTTCTTCACTCAGGGCGAAGTTCTCGCCCGTGGTGGTCGGCTCCAAGCGCTCGAGTCGAAACCCGTTGCCGATGAAGTACGTGATGAACTGCTTCGGCAGTGGGCTTCCGTCGGCGAGCGCCGTGCCGTTGCGGTTCAGCATCGCCTCCAGCAGGGGCAACCCAACCGTTGCAGTAGCGAAGGTTCCAAGGGAACCACGGAGGATGTGACGACGACTTAGGGCGAACTTGCTCATGGTCTTCCGCTCACTTCGGTAGGCCGACGTTGAGGAACGCCGGGCTTGCAACGATCTCGATCATCAGGTCCTGAATCCGATAGCCGCTGTCAGCGAAGTTCTTTTCAATTTCGCTGATCGCGGCGGCCTCACCCTCAACCTCAACACGCCCCATCGCTTGACGGAGAAAGTGCGAGACGAAGCAGGATGGGCTGTTGTCTCGAGCGATCTTCGCGAGGTCGGCAGGCCCCGCAAAGCTGAGGTTCCCCGAGGTATCCTCGGTGACGATCGGCTCGCCGTTCTCGGTCTCTCGATACCGCCCCACCGTATCGAAGTGCTCGAACGCCAGACCGATCGGGTCCATCAGCTCGTGACAGGACGCGCACGATGGCTGCAAATGAGCCTCCAAGCGCTCACGCATCGTCTTGAAGTCGCCGTCAGGCAGAGAGGCATCCACTCCCGGTGGGGGAGCCGGAATGCTGCGGCACATGAAGCGCTCCCGGAAGAAGCGCCCTCGCTTCGTTGGGGAGGTGCCGTCCGGATGAGCGAATTTGGCCAACAAGCCGGCCTTCCCGAAGATGCCTTGTCGTTCGCCATCCGTGGGCAACTCAACTTTTTGCCAACCACCCGCAGCCGCTTGGACCCCGTAGAAGTCAGCCAAAAGTGGATTCACAAAGGTCTCCGTCGAATCGAACATGTTCCGGATATCGCCGTCCTGCGCCCACACGATATCGGACAGGAACCGCAGCATTTCTTCCTGCATCGAGGCGGCCAAGGCGTCATTCCAGTTGGGCTCGATCAGCGGGTCCTTGGTGACGTCAGCGATCTCGCGGATCAAGTAAAGCTCCGAGAAAAAGCGGTCCATCGCGCGGCGTGCTTCGGGTTTGGCCAGCAGCCGCTCCGCCTGTTCACGTACCCCCGCGTCGGTCTCGAGCTGGCCAGACTTTGCGGCCTCGAGCAGTTCCACATCAGGGGTCTGGTGGTTCAAGAAGAAGGAGAGCCGAGAGGCCCTCTCGTACGGAGCGAGCGGAGTGCGCAGACCAGCACTCTCACCAAGCTCGGCTTGATAGAGAAAGTTCGGGGACTGAAAGACGGCGCTCAGCATGTACCGGAGCCCAGCATCGAAATCCCCGGAGGCCCAGGCTTGGCCTTGCGACGCGATGGCGAGCAGCCGCGTGCGCTCATCCTCCGCTACCGGCCTGCGCCACGCGACGCTTACGAACTGGTCGACGACCTCGCCGTAACAAGCCTCATTCGGCGACGCTGAGATGCAGGGAGCAAAACCAGCCAGGTGACTTGGATCCGCGAGCGAGGTGTCGAGTGCCACCCCCACCGTGAGCTCCAAGTTCGAGACGTCGTTGGCGCTCAGCGAAAGCTCGGCGGCCGCGATCGACTCGAAGCCCTTCAGCTGCGGATCCGTCCACAAGTCGAAGGTCGCCGCAGCGTCCGCGCCCAACAGGTACTCAACCGAGTACTTCATTTGTGAGGTGGTCAACCGCCGTATACCAGCCGGGCCCGGCGTAATCTCGTCGACGTTCACGCCTCCGCCACTGCCGCCGCTACCGTCGCTGTCGTCTCCGCAGCCGCTGCTTAACGAGGCCGTGCCGAAGCAAGCAGCCAAGGGCGCCAGAAGGCCGACAAGACTCGAGAACCGTCCGTGCTTCACACGTCCTCCAAGGCCGCTTGCGCGGCTTTCGCATTCACAAGAAGACCGAATAGTAGCTTGCTTGGAACCTGCCGCCAACCAATGCCACTCGCACTGATGCCCGGCTTTCAGCGTTTTGATCTCAAAGTTGATCGCAGCTGCGAGCCAGTCTGTTCGCCCGGCTGGCCGCGGATCGAGTATTTGGGGGGCGATGCCTTGCGCCAAGCCACCGCTGAAGCGAGGCAACCGGTTCCTGCTGGCGGTTGTATGGCCAATGCTGCTCTCACTCAGCCTGGCGATCCTCCTGGCCACGGGCTGCACGACGCAACAGATCGTCTGTTCGCCCAGCGACTTCACTGGCTGTGTCGTCGACGAAATCGAGATTACCGGCAACGAGGAGCTCTCCGACGACGAGATCCTGACCAAGATCGCCACCTCGGAGACAGGAACCCTGCTCGAGGGCATTCCTATCTTCGGCGTCGCCGACGCCCTCACCATCCAATACGAGCGGCTCGACCGCTTCGTGCTCGAACGCGACCTCATGCGCGTGGAGCGCCTCTACCGCTCGCGTGGTTACTACGACGTCGTCGTACGAGCGGGGCGAGTGCGCCGCATCGACGCCCACCAAGCCAACGGCAGCGACGTCGCCACCGCGCGACTCCTGGTCGAGATCCTGGTCGAAGAAGGTCCGCCCGTGCTGATCGCCGGGACGCGGGTGCAATGGAAGGATTGGGACGCGACCCGGGTCGCCGACGCTGACGCGGGTGCAGCTGCCGAAAATGCGAAGGCAGAGCTGAAGGTAGGCGCAAACTTCCGTGAAGACTCTTACGAGGCCACGCGCCGAAAGATCCAAAGCGCGTTGACCGATCTCGGCTTCGCCTACGCACAAGTCGAAGCCACGGCGGACGTCGACCTTGCGACCCACAAAGCCAGCGTCACCTTTCTCGTCGAACTTGGGCCTCGCTGTACGTTCGGAACGATCGAGTTGCTGGGACTCGGCCCCCTGCCCGAATGGCAAATCCGACCAGCGCTTGGGCTTCGTGCAGGCGAAGGCTACTCCACCGAGAAGCTGCGCAAGGCGGAGAGCGCCCTCGCGGAGCTGGGCGTCCTGGGGTCGATCGCCATCGAGCCCCTGCTCACCAAGCAAGGTCCACGCGCGACGACCATCCCCGTTCGAGTTCGAGTGCAACCTGCTGCGCTCGGGGCGGTTCGCTTGGGTGGTGGTCTGGAAATCGGAGACCAGGTCGCAGTTCGCGGCGTTGCGAGTTGGCAACACAAGAACGCTACCCGCGCCCTCGACCGGTTTGCCCTCGAGGCGCGACCGCGCCTGGTGATCTTCCCTTGGAGGCTATCAACGTTGTTCTCCGACACACCGTTGTTCCCGGTGCCGGAGATCGCGTTGCGAGTTCAATACTCGCTTCCGTTTCCCTTCGATCCAAAGACGAACCTGTTCGTGCAGAGCCAAGCGTCGATTGGGCTGGTCACCAACACCGATCCACCGCGCATCCTGACCGAAGCAACGGAGATCAAGGGAGAGTACCTGCTCGAACATCGGCAAGGAGCGGAGCGCCGCTTCTTCGACTCACGCTTCGTTACGAGCCTGAGCCACAATATCTCCTTCTCGTCGCCATTCTCCTATCAGTTCGACAAGCCGCTCGCCGATGACTCAGGCAGCCTGCTCCTGAGCATGCTCCAGCTCGATCTCTTGCTCGATCTGCGACGCGGCGAAAACGACAAGTGGGACTCACAGAGACCCGTGTCCGGAGTATTCGCGAACGTCTCGTTGCAGGTCGCTGGCATCTTTCTCGGTGGTGATGCCGACGATGTGAGGGTGAGACCCGAGCTTCGATTCTTGGCACCGATCGCCCGTGGCGTCGTGCTCGCTGGCCGAGTTTCGATGGGCTTCCTGTTCACACAGAACTATGGCTTCTTGCTCGACGAGACGCTCTCCGAGGATGACGTCGTCTCGACTGGAGACAACCGCGACCTCCGCGAGCGGGTAAATCGTGAGGTGCAGATCCTCGAGAAGCGCGGCCTCTTCGCAGGTGGCCCCAACTCGAATCGTGGCTACGGCTTCAACCAAATCGCACCGCATCGCACGATGAACAACGCGGGTGAGCCGCTCGGCGCCAGCCCCGACGCGGTCGGCGGTCGCACGGCCTGGGAAGGCTCCGTGGAGGTCCGCTTCCCCATCGTCTCCCCACTCGGCGGGGTGGCCTTTGTCGACGCCGCGGACGTGACGCGAGGCATCGGCGATATTCGCTTTGACCACCCGCACTTGTCGGCTGGGCTCGGCATCCGCTACGAGACCGCCGTTGGCCCGCTGCGAGTCGACCTTGGCTACAAGATTCCCTACCTCCAAGAGGCCGGGGTGGAGGATCCAACCGAGTGCCCTTCCGGCGGGCTGGCTCGGGGCGCCCCAGCCTGCGAGCTCATCCAGGACGAGGTTGCTACCGACCCTTTCGCGCTTTCGATCGCGATCGGCAACGCCTTCTGATTGGCGCTAGGGCTGGGAGCCGCGGAACCGTTTGACCATGGTCAGTACGTTCGGCGGGCCCTTCACGTACCGCAACTCATCCAGGAATGAGCGCATGATGAACAGACCCATGCCGCCCTCGGGCAAAGCATCAGGGAGCTGCTGGTAGGACGATGGATCGAAGGGATGCCCGTCGTCGCGCAGCTCCAGCTCAACCACGCCGTCTACCTCACGCGCCTCGATCTCGACCCGGCCTTCGGGTAGGTCCTTGTAGCCGTGAATGGCGACGTTGTTGAAGGCCTCGCTGAACGCCGACACGAGCTGCGAAGAAAATTCATCCCCGAGTTCGTTGCCGGTCCGCAACGCGACCTCATTTCCCCGCAAGATGCGTGCTGCAGCTCCAACCACGCGAACAGCCACGTCGCGATACGTCAAGTTGCCGGGAACGCTCAAACGGATCATCAGCTACCGAGGTGATTCGACGCTACACCATATCGTCAAGCTCGCCTATAAAGCGGTGTATGCAGGCTAGCGTCCGCTTTGCAAAAAGGATCTTCGATGTGGCTGCATCAGCGGTGGGGATCTGCTTGGCCGCCCCAATGGTGCCAGTCATCGCGGCTGCCGTGTACGTGGATGATCCAGGCCCGATTTTGTACAAACAACGGCGAGCAGGCAGGCTGATCGGCTTCGACGCCACGAGCCTGCCGGTCTTCGAGCAGTTCGATATGTACAAGTTCCGCTCCATGCGCGTGGACGCGGAAAAATTCACTGGCGCCGTCCTCGCCAGCGAGGGTGATCCTCGGGTCACTCGCGTTGGTAAGTTCCTGCGTAAGTCGCGGCTCGATGAGCTGCCCCAGCTGGTGAACGTATTTTTGGGACAGATGAGCCTGGTCGGCCCTCGGCCGGAACGCCCGGAGCTGCTGGTCAATCTCGCCATGGCGATCCCATTTTTCGAGGAGCGTATGCGCGACGTGAAACCTGGGCTGACCGGCTTGGCGCAAGTTTCACTCGGCTATACCGGCCGGGCATTTGAAGGCAGCCAGGCCTCGGAGCACGAGGAGCAGCTGCTCAACCCGTTCGACCTGCCGGAGACGCAAGGCTCCACCGCCGACGACATGCGCATGAAGCTACTGTTCGACCTTGCTTATGCCGCAGCGCTCGAGCAGCTCAGCAGCTACATACGAATGGAGGCGGGGATCGTGTTCAAGACGCCGCTGGTAATGCTCCGCGGCGTAGGCCGCTGACCAGCCACGGCTGCTGAGCGCGGCTAGGGCTCGAACGCGCCAATACTCGGTTTGGCGCTCGCCTTCCGCGCCCGGGCAGGGCCGATAGCTGGGGTCGGCTCAAACTCCGGTAGATTGGTTGGCTTGGGAAATGGGTACTTTGCGTGGTCTGGCGGAGCAGACCGTGCCGCTCCAATCAAGGGGCTACCCGCGCGCGGCCGAAGATCGCGCTCCGCGAGATTGACGAAGGCAATGTCCTTGCCGGAAAGCGTCCCCTTCAGCGATGGATAGGAGGTCGATCCTGCCACTAACCAGTTATTAGACCCCTCAACGCTCGCGCCATTTACCCACTTTGCGTCATCGTCGTGCAAGACACTAGCCCCGCCGCCGGTGCGGTAGATTGCGTTGTTGTAGAGTTCAACCGATTCAACACTAAAGTGGGCACGGATGGCGGCCTTCGAGTCCGCCATGACGAAGGTATTGAAAAGGATGCGATAGCGCCCTCCGGTCTGGCCTCCCTCTTTGTCTCCACCCACTCGCAGGCCGTACCAAGCGGTGGTCTTGAAGAACACGTTGCCCAAGACTTCCGAGTCTTCGCGAGCAAGTTTTGGATCTGCGCCGTCCGGCCCGATCAACTCGAGTTCGTGGAAGAGTGCGCCCTCAATCCAGTTGTACCGAATCTCGTTACGCTCGGCGCGGGACTTAACGTTGTTACCCCCAGCTCCGTCATGGATATAGCAATGCTGCATCCGGAACACGGACCCTGGGTGAGCGCGCTCATCGGTCGCCATGTAGATTTGGTGGTGACTCTGCCCCTCCCCAGAACGGGCGAACTCACTGTGCTCGAGTAAGAGCGAGCCAGAGTTCTCATCGGCACCGAGGAGGCCGTTCTTGCAGTCATGAATGAACAGCCGACGGATGGTGATGTTGTGAGCGTGGTGAAAGAAGCAGCGGTTCGTAGCCCCCGTCAGCTCGAGGTCCTCGAATATGTAGTTATCCCCTCGAGCCTCGATTGTGTCGTTCGAGCCTCGAAAGACAGGCCGCTTGCCATCGACGATCAGGCCGCGAATCGTGATGGGTTTATCCGCCTCCCCATGCTTCTCCAAGCGCACGCCACCCGAATAGGTTGCGTTACCACGTACCTCCACGATGTCGCCCGGCTTGAGCAACTTGGCTACGCTGCGTAGGTCTGGGTAGATCGACCCGGGAGCAACGACATAGGTTGCTTCTGCGCGCCCATCGGAAGGCACCGGCTCCGAACTGGGCGAGGTCGATGCTGCGGCTACTGGGGCCACTGACTTCGCTGGGAGCACGCGTAACGCATCCGGATGCTGGGGAATTGGACTTCCCCCGCCCCACCGCTTCTCGTTTGAACAACCAACGAGCTCTACGGCGAGACACAACTGAAGCAACGTAGCTCTTCTCATGACCTGGTTAGCCTAGTACATCCGCCTTTGGGTTAGCTCCGAGATCTCGAGCTGCCCCGGACCACGAATGGAGAGCCAATGACCTCGGAGACGCACCCCATCGATCCGTCCAACCCATCCGCGGCAGACGTACTTTCGGCTTCGCGGGCACTCGCGGGTCGCGTCCTTCGAACTCCGCTGCTCTCCGTTCCTGCCATCAATCAGCGGGCGCAACGCGAGATCCTCATCAAGCCGGAGAGCTTGCAACATATTGGCGCATTCAAGGCGCGGGGCGCTCTCTACGCGTGCTCCAAGCTAAGCGCCCAAGCTCTCGCGGCTGGGCTTTGCACCTTCAGCTCTGGCAATCATGGTCAGGCGGTGGCGCTGGCCGCAAGGGAGGCAAAAACGCTGGCCGTCGTCGTCATGCCCGAGGACGCCCCTCAAACCAAGGTGGAGGCCGTCCGCGAGCTTGGGGCTGAGGTGGTGTTTGCTGGGAAGACCACCGCAGATCGCCAGACACGCGCGGAGACAATTGCACGCGAACGCGGCCTGACCATCATTCCGCCGTTTGACGACGCCCACGTGATTGCCGGTCAAGGCACCGCGACCTTGGAGTTGATCGAAGATGCAGCGGCGCGCGGCACGCCAGTTGACGCCGTGATTGTTCCGGTTGGCGGCGGTGGCCTGTTGGCCGGAGCGTGTCTCGCGGCTGAATTGGCGCCTTCGGCGGTGAAGGTCATCGCCGCAGAGCCCGAGACGGCAGACGCCTTCCGCAAAAGTCTGCTTGCCGGAAGACGCGTAACGATTCCGCCGTCGAGTAGCATCGCCGACGGCCTTCGGCCCATTCAGGTAGGCGCCCTCAACTTCGCAGTCGCGGAACACCGAGTTGCCCAAGCCATTACCGTTAGCGACGCTGAGATCGGCCTGGCGACAGTTCGGTTGCTAGCTTGGGCAAAACTATTTGTAGAGCCTTCCGGGGCATGTGCCTTGGCGGCCTGTTTCTCGTCAGAGTTGCCGAAGGAAATACGCCGCATTGGCGTTTTGGTCTCGGGTGGCAACATGGCAATGTCCACGCTGCAACGCTTATTGGCTGAACATGGCGAGAGCTTCGCCCGCTAGCGAGCAAACAGCGTTTCTCGACAACCAGCTAGCGGAGCGTCCACAAACTCTACGCCACCCTCCTTCTTCTTGACGCCTAGCGAGGCGAAGTACTCGGTAAGCGGCAGAGTTACTGGGGTTGCGGAGAGCCGTTCGTAGAGTGGTCGAACCACGTTAGCCCCGAGGCCTTTATCGCATACGGACAAGAAGCGCTCCACGCTCCAACGGTCGGCGATACCCGCCGACCCGTGGGCCACGGCAGCAAAACAGTCGGACAGCGTTCTTGTGCCCTTGGTCTCGCGGTACACCGACAGTTCAGCAGCAAGCCAAAATCCAGCGCCTCCCCAGTACAATCTGCCCCAGCTTTGCGTGCCATCCAGACCGCCGTCCCAAGGAAACGGCTGCCCCTGCCACAGCGCCGAGTACCATTCGTTAAACAGTCTTTCCTTGCTGAGCCGAGAGCGCTTTACGCGTGCAATTGGCTCGGCGTAAGTTGCATAACCCTCCTCCATCCAATTGTGCCGCGAGGCCAAGCTGGGCATCGCCGTATGCAGCAGCTCGTGCGTCATGATCCAATCAGTATCAAGCTCACTTTGGGTGATGTGGTGTCCAAGCCCAACCAGCACGGATGAACCGCCATTCCCGAGCGAAAACCCTGCGGAGACCTCATCACCTCCGTCGCTCAGCACAATCACCAAGGGGCGAACCGGATAGCCCCTTAAATAATTATCTACGTCGGCGATGGCCTCGCGAATCCAGGTACGTCGTGCCTCTCCGCCAAGACCGATCTCTTTGCCGATGAGCACCGCACGAAGTTGGCCCTGCCCCGCGGACAAAGTCTCCACTGGCTCAGCGGTGAATACACCGTAAGGAGCCTGCGGCAGGTCATCGAGCCGGGCTCGGAAACTACCGTCCTCGAGCTGCCGCAAACCGCTCTCGTAGCGCACGGACCCATTGCCTTCCACGCGAAGCTCAAATTCACCGCTTGGCGCCGCTGCGTCCGGCCGCAAGAGGAAGCTGGTTGCGGGCATGACCAGGTCCGGCCCCACGGCCAGCCCGTATTGCGGATTACGAAACGTCTGAGCAACGCCGCGCAGATCGATGGTGTAGCGCAGCTCACACTCGGCTTCGCACGCGGGGACCGCCACTGGCCACCGGCTGAGGTCCACCTCTGTCAACGGGCGGTCGCGAGTTCCTACGTCGAGCCGCTCGATAAAGGCCTCAGCCCCCTCCTCGATCGTAAGTCGGGAAAACTGACCAGAGCCGTCCTGAATGCGCACCTCCAAACGATCGGCGTCGACCAATCGTGCGATGTAGCGCGTTGAGCCAGCCGCCTCGTTGGGGAGCTGGCCTTGCATGCCCATAGCGCAGCCGCTGACGAGTAGACAGATGCCGGATTGAGCAACGAGATAGGCTCGCTTCACTGCGGTTAGAGTATCCTGCGCCGCGATGACAGTGGACACGATCGTCGCGCGGCTCTTCCACCAAGCCGCAACGCGCCCAGACGCGCCAGCGCTTCATGAGAAGAAGGCAGGGGAGTGGCGAGCCATCAGCTACCGCAGCTACGCCGATAGTGTGCGGCTGTTCGCGGCGACGCTGCTCACGTTTGGCTTCGAGGTCGGGGACACGGTCAGCATTCTTGGCTTTAATCGGCCGGCGTGGGTGATCGCAGCCATCGCGACGATGGCCGCTGGGGGCGCGGCAGCCGGGGTGTACACCACCAGCTCGCCCAGCGAGATCCGCTACATCGCGGAACACTCAGGCTCCAAGGTGATCGTCGTCGATGGCGCGTTACTCGAGCGCGTTCTCGCGATCGCTGACTCACTACCCAACCTCAAGAGCATCGTGGTGATCGGGAGGCGTGAGAAAGACCATCCTTTACTGCTCAGCTTCGAGGAGTTTCTCAAACGTGGTCGCGACGTCGCAGCTGAGCGGGTCACCCAGCGCGCGCACGCACTCGAGCCTGGCGGGGTGGCGTCTCTGATTTACACCTCTGGCACGACCGGCCCGCCCAAGGCCGTCATGCTCTCCCACGCAAACGTGGCGTTCACTGCGAGCGTAGCCCAACGGCTCGCTCAGGCGACTTCGTCGGACTCAAGCCTCTCCTACTTGCCGCTCTCTCACATCGCCGAGCAGATGTTCACGATGCACGGCGCTATCACGATGGGCAGCTCAGTCTACTTCGCCGAAAGTTTGGAGAAGGTCCCCGACAACCTCAAAGAGGTACAACCAACGCTTTTCTTTGGTGTGCCGCGCATTTGGGAGAAGTTCCACAGCAAGGTTGCTGCGGGCATTGCGAAGGCAACCGGCCCCAAGGCCCGGCTCCTCACCTGGGCACGCAAGGTCGGGCTGCAGGTATCGCAGCTGCGAATGCGCGGCGAACAACCGAAGGGGCTGTTGGCGCTTGAATACAAGGCGGCCAAACACCTCGTCTTCGACAAACTCAAACCAGCGATGGGGCTTGGGCGTGCCCGCTTCTGCGTTACCGGTGCCGCGCCCATCGCCCGTGAGGTGCTGGAGTTTTTTGCGTCCCTCGACCTCGTCATTCATGAGGTTTACGGGCAATCAGAAGGCTGCGGCCCCACCTCCTGCAACCTGATTGGCCGGACCAAGTTGGGCACCGTTGGCCCTGCGCTCGAGGGCATCGAGGTCAAGATCGCGGACGATGGCGAGATCCTCGTGCGTGGTGGAAACGTGTTCCTCGGCTACTTGAAAGACGCCGATGCCACGCGTGAAACCCTCGTGGACGGCTGGCTCCACTCAGGAGATCTCGGAGCCTTCGATACAGAGGGCTTCCTGACCATCACCGGCCGTAAGAAGGACATCATCATCACCGCGGGTGGCAAGAACATCGCCCCAAAGAACATCGAGGCAGAGCTCAAGAACCATCCGCTGATCGCTGAAGCGGTGGTGATTGGTGACCGGCGTAAATACCTTACCGCGTTGATCGCGCTCGACCCGGAGGCGCTCGCGGAGTTTGCCCAAGCGAACGGGCTGCCAGTGCTGGATCTACATCAGCACCCCAGCGTGCGCGATTCGATCGGAAAGGCAGTCGACGAGGTCAACAGAGAGCTTGCGCGCGTGGAGACGGTAAAGAAGTTCACGCTGCTGCACCGCCCGCTGTCGATCGAGGCCGGGGAGCTCACCCCGACCCTCAAGGTGAAGCGCAAAGAGGTGGCAGCTCACTTCAATAGCGAGATTGAAGCGATGTACGCCGAGTGATCAGGTCCCGCTATCGATCGGAAGCGTGTATTCGCCTAGGGAGTTCCCCTCGTCGTCGCTGAGTTCAACCTTGAGCACGCCCTGATCCTTGGGCTGCAGGGTGTTGTAACCCCACGAGCGGAACGACCAACTCTCCTGAATCTTGAGGTCAAGCTCGGTCCGCTTCTTACCGTCGACGCTGAACTCGAGGTGGATCGTTCGCGGTCGCCCAGTGCGATTGCGCACTGTCATATGAGCGTAGACACGAGAGCCCGGCTTGGCAGAGCTCAGCTTGTCGATAGGCTCCCGCGCTGAGACCCCGCTCGCGAAAGTGAACTTGAGGATCTCAACCGGGGCCGTCTCCAGCTCGTCCACCGAGGCTGAAGCCTTTGCGCTGGGAGGCGACGTTGGGGCAGCGGAAACCAGGCTCGAGACCGAGGGGACAGCATTGCTCGGCTCTCGGCATCCCCACAGCGCCAAGGCCGCTAGACCCATGTTCAATGCCTGCTTCATGCGCCGCTCCCGAGGCCTGCGAAGTATTCACGGTGAAGGGCTAGTTCATCGAGGCCCTCGCCCTCCGCAGCCCGGCCGTCATGAAGCTGCTTCGGGCGGTAACCGCTCTTGATGGCGAAGACTTCCACCTCGTCGGCGCTGACGCGGAACGAGAGCCGTAACGACTTGTAGGCCAGCTCCAAACTGCCGTCGGACTCCCGACGAATGCGCCGATAGGCGTGCGGTGCCGGCCCCGTCTCGAGCAACTTCGTAACCGCGGATTCGAGCTCGAGCCCTGTGCGCTGAGAGAAGAAATGCAGCGCGCGCGCGACCTCCGGTTGAAACCGGACCTTGAAACTCGGCCCTGGATCACGCGGGGCGGCGAGCCAGCCGTGATTGGCGCCCGCAACCGAGTCCGCGTAGGGCAGGTACGGCTTGAGATCGAGCACTGGCGAACCATCGAGGATATCGAGGCCTTTGACGAACACCTCGCGGCCATCAATTCGGATTAGTTCGACGACGGATAGGCCAATAGGGTTCGGCCGATGGGGTGACCGAGTAGCAAATACGCCCTTCTTCTCGTCACTCCGTGGCGGCCGGACCTTGGGCTTGTGCGACGGCTCATTGAGGTGAAAGACGTAGACCACCCACAGGTGTGAAAACGTCTCAAGCCCAGCCAGCGCATCCTCCGGGTGCTCAACACCGTCCAAGAGAATGCTGCCTAGGTCTTGTGAAACGATGGCCTGCCGCGGGGCATCGGCTCTTTGTTTCTGGGGGCTCCGCACCACACCAATGGCGCGGAAGTCAAACGTTCGCGGCGTCACGCTGCACTCAGGGCCCAATGCGATAAACGTTCGCGGACTGATTTGCCACCGTGACGGCAAAGCCCTCCGTTGCGAGCTGTGCCCGTTCGACGCTGCCCGCCGCTTCATCCTTCTTGCCCGAGCCATCGAGGAGCAGGGTCAAGGGCAAGGCGCCGTCTTTGAGCCCGGCAGAGAGCAGCAGCTCCTCGGGAAGGCGGATGGGGCCAGCAGCCTCCCCCCCAACGCCGAAGTTTGAAACCACGACGACCACCGAGCCGCCTCCTTCAGCAAACCGAGCAAAAGGAAACAAGCTGCCGTTGGCGTCCGGATTGGCGCCGGGGTTATTGAGGTAACGCAAACCCCAATAGCGATTACCGCGGACCTCCGGAGCTTGCGATAGCGCAAGCAGGTCCTTGTAGTACGAGCGTAAAGACGTTTGCTCGGCGCTGAGCCCTGCACCGTCATACTGATGGTTGTTCACCCAGCCCACGAAGGCCGGCATTGACCAGTAATCGAAGATCGACGTGCGGCCGTCATCCCCGCCGAAGCCCTCGCGACCAGCGCCTAGCTCGCCCACCTCCTGGCCGTTGTACATGAGCACTGGGCCGTTGCTGTAGAGGAAGATCAGGGGAGCGAGTTGCCGCCCAGCGTTGGCCGCACCAAAGCCGGTAGCGTCCGGGTTGTCCCCAGGGACGATGGGCGAGGCGATGCGGCGCTCATCATGATTCTCTAGATATGTGAGATAAAGCTTGCGTACGGGGCTATCAAAGCTCCCGAGCAGCGAATCGACGTCATCGAGCGACGCCTTACCCAGATAGAGTCGCTTTAGCGTGTCAACCGCCGCATCCAAGTAGACAGCGTCGAAGCCTGCGCCAAGGAGCCCCTGAAGGTTCTCGTAGGCCTCCGCGACAAAGTAGGTATCGGGCTTGCGCTGTTTCGCGTTGGCGAGGATGGAGCCCCAGGCCTCCGTGGGAACGTAGTGAGCGAAGTCCACTCGAAAGCCGTCGACGCCCTTGTCTTGCCAATAGCTCAAGATGTCGTCCACCTTGTTCCAAGTGTCCGGGATGGGGTCAAATGAGCTCGCGCTGGGATCCGCGAAGTTGAAGCCGTAGTTGAGCTTGACGGTCTCATACCAGTCATTCACCGACGGGTTCGGGGAGGTGACGTTGTTGCCGGTCGCGCGCGGAACGCGCCCGCTACCGCCGTCTTCTGGGCCGAATAGGCCGTCGAACACGACCCCACTAGGGTTCCAGTCCGCGGGCTTCTGCAAGCCCAGCGCTTGGCCAGCCGGATCGGGGAGATAAAAGAAGTTGTTTGCTGAGGAGAAGAAGACGCTCTTGTCGTCGTTCTTCCCAAAATCCATCTCGGGTTTGACCACGCTGCCGTAGCCGCGCGCTACATGGTTGGGAACGAGGTCAATCATGACCTTCAAGTCGGCGGCATGAATGCGAGCGACCAACGCCTCGAACTCTGCCATCCGCTCTGCCGGGTTCTGTGCGTAATCCGGACAGACATCGTAGTAGTCGCGAATCGCATAGAACGACCCGGCTCGACCCTTGACCACGTCGGCGTCATCGGCCGCGAGCCCGACGGAATCATGCTCTGTAAGCGTTGCCTGACGCAGCACGCCCGTCAGCCAGATGTGCGTTGCACCAAGCGACTTGATCTCCGCGATCGCCTTGTCGTCGATATCGGCGAATTTGCCCGAGCCGTTCTCGGCCAACGTACCGTCCACCGCCCGCGTCTCGTTGGTGTTTCCGAACAACCGCACCACGAGCTGATAGATGACTTTCTTTTGAGCCTCGCCGTCAAAGGCCTGCCCACCAGCTCCTCCGTTACCCCCCATGGCGCCTCCTCCGCTACCACCCGCGTCATTGCCGCCACTCGTCGCCGACGTGGGGCCGGTGGGTATCTCACTATCGTCTCCGCACGCCGCAGGCCCCCCGGTCAGCAACAATGCACAAAGGCTAGGCCAAAAGCTGTTTGCACGCGCCGTTGCTCGCATCTCTTTGGCATAGCGCCGCTCGGCGTGCGAAGCGAGCCTGCTCGTTCGGCACGCGCAAGTCTCGCTATTGCCTCTCCGCTCCACGTCCTCTACTGCCCACCCGCACCGCTCGAGAAAGCCCGATGAAACCGACCCAAAGCCGCAAACCCTCCCTGTTATGGGCCGCTCTGTTCATTCTTGGCTGCCGTTCAGCGTTTGGAGACGCGCTCGAACGGGGGGATCAGATGGCAGCGCTCGGTCGCTGGGATGAGGCCGCCGCAGCTTACCAGCGGGCGGTCTCGCTCGAGCCCGGGGATGAGGAGGCCACCCTCAAACTCAAGAACGCTAAACGTCAGCAGGCCCAAGCTCGCGTCGAGCGCGGTAACGAGCTGATGAAGGCTGGAAAGGCGCGCGAAGCACTCGTGCCCTTCTCGGAGGCGGTAGAGCTCGATCGCGACAGCGTCGCTGCGCGCGACGGGCTCGAGCGGGCGAAGCTCGAGGTCGTGAAGCAGGCCGAAGAAGCGATGGGAGCGGCTCGCTTCAAGGACGCGTTCGAGTTAGCGCGCGCGGTGCTTTTGGTCGAGCCCGGGCACAGTAAGGCAGCCGAGCTTGAGTCACGGGCGCGCAGTGAGGTAACACGTGCGGCCATCGCTCGAGCGGCCGCGCACGAACAAGCCGGCGACCTCTCAGCCGCATCGCTCGACTATGGCGAGGCCGTTGAATACAGCCGTCAGCATCGGGAGGCCTTGGAAGCACTAGCGCGGGTTCGCACGAAGCTCCGCGATCAGGTCACCTACTACATCGCGCTCAAAAATTTCGACGGAGACCAAAGCGCGGATGACCTTGGCGCTGACGTCAACGCCACCGTGCTTGCGCAGGGCATCGACCCCAAGCTTCCGCTGCGCATCGTCGATAAGCTCGACAAGAAGGCTAGCGGCGGAACGCTGCAGGGGATGCGCCTCGGCGGGCTCTTCCAGGCCTATCGGCACGCACGAAACAAGACAGCATCGAGCCGCAGCTGCGACTACATCTGTGGCACCGAGTGGGTGGCCAACCCGCGCTACGCCACCGCGGAAGCGGAGATGCGCACCGCGCAGGCGGCCGTGACCACCGCGGAGGGACGACTCGCAAACGCGAAGAGCGCCGTTGCTCCGGCCGAGCAGCTTCGAGCCTCGGCGGAAGCGCGACTCAACCAACGCAAGGCAGAGGCCGACCGAGCGGAGCAAGAGCTATCGAACTGTAAGTCCTCCGCGAGTGGGCAGCCCAATGCCTGCAACGCGCAGCAACAACGCAAAGACCAGGCCGCAGAGGATGAGCGCGTGGCGGAGCAAGAGCTTCGAAGCGCGGACCAGGCGCTATCGAACGCGCGCAGCGAAGCGCAGAGCGCTGAGAGCGATCTGTCGTCGAAACGCTCCGAGGCCGCCAGCCGGAGCAGTACGTTCCAAAGCACGCCGCAAAAGATCGAACAGGACAAACACTGCACCCACAGCTACGCGGTCGAGACGGTCGTCGTCTCGGGCGAGGTCAGCGTCGCATTGCGCGGCGAGGCCCTTTATTCGACCGACGTGGTGCTCAACCGCGGCGTAACCGGCCGTGTGCTTCGCTCCGACGAGACCTTCCCTCCGCAAGCCGGCCGCTGCGCCGAGGTAGCGAGCGGTGACCCCCTGCTAGTGCCCAGCGAGACCGAGGCGCGCAAGCTCGTACTTGCCTCGGCGATCGCCGAAACACAGACGGAGTTGCTAACTGCGTTTCAGAGCTACCGCACAGACTATTTGACGCGCGGGCAAGCCGCCTTTGAGGACCAAAAGGCGAAGGAAGGCATCGACCTACTGGTGCGCTTTCTAGCCAGCCGCGGCTCTGCTCCTGAACGCGGCGCGGCGGCCGAAGAGGGGGCCATTGCACGATTGAGTCAAGCCGCCACGGTCAGCGAGCGAGCGGTGCGCGTTGCGCTTTGGGGGCCTGAACAGCTGTGAAAGCTTATCTGGAATTGCTGCGAGAGATTCTCACCAATGGGTCCCCTCGCGACGATCGCACGGGCACCGGAACGGTGGCCATCTTCGGGTATCAGATGCGCTTCGATCTGGCCCAGGGCTTCCCGCTCGTGACGACCAAGAAGGTCCACCTCACCAGCATCATTCACGAGCTCCTGTGGTTTCTTAGTGGGTCGACCCGAGTGGAGCCGCTTACCGAAAAGGGCGTAAAGATCTGGAACGAGTGGGCCACCGAAGAGCAATGCGCTCGCTTTGGCCGAGAGGCTGGAGATCTCGGACCTATCTATGGCCATCAGTGGCGCAACTTCGGCGCCTCCAAAGCCGAGCACGGTAGCTACAACACGGATGGCGTCGATCAGATCACGCAGGTGGTCGAGCAGATCCGCAAGAACCCACACTCGCGCCGCTTGATCGTGACGGGGTGGCACCCGGCCGAGGCCGACAAAGTCGCGCTACCACCGTGCCACACGCTGTTTCAGTTCTTCGTCGATCAAGGTCGGCTCTCGTGCCAACTATACCAACGCTCGGGCGATGCCTTTCTCGGCGTTCCCTTCAACATCGCGAGCTACGCCCTGTTGACGATGATGGTCGCGCAAGTGACCCAGCTCAAGCCGGGTTTTTTCGTTCACAGCTTTGGCGACGTCCACTTGTACAAGAACCATCTTGAGCAGGCTCGACTCCAGATCGAGCGACAACCTCGCCCCTTGCCCACCATGCACCTCGATCCGAGTGTCACCGAGCTACTCGACTTCCGCTTCGAGCACTTCGAGCTTCGGAACTACGATCCGCATCCGCACATCAAAGCCGACGTGAGCGTCTGATGCTGCCATTGCAATTGATCGTGGCGATGAACGACGCGCGCGTGATTGGCAAGGCAGGTGCGCTGCCGTGGCACTTTCGCGAGGACCTCCAGCACTTCAAGAAAACCACGCTGGGTCACGCCGTGATCATGGGCCGGCTGACCTTTGAGTCGATGGGTAAGCCGCTCCCTGGGCGCCGGAACCTCGTTGTATCTAGCCGACCGATCGCCGGGGTGGAGGTGTTTTCGTCGTTGGCGCTCGCGATCGAAGCGGCCCGCACCAGTGATAGCGCGCCCTTTGTGATAGGGGGCGCACGCCTGTACGCGGCGGCCCTTCCCATCGTGACGGACCTGCACCTCACGCACGTCGATGTTGAAGTCGAGGGCGCTGACACTTACTTCCCAGCGTTTGACCCAACCGACTTTGATGAACTAACGCGCCGTGTCGGAGAAGACCCTCGCTTGCAGTTCGTGCAGCTCAAGCGTCGTGAAAAGCGCGGCTCTTTCGATTAGGCTAGAGCCATGCAAGGAACTTCCTTCCGCCGGGCCTCACGCTTCAACCTCGCGCTAATCACCATTCTCGCAGCGCCAATGCTGCATTGCGGGGATGATACAGGGACGGGCGCTTCCACCACTGGCGGTGGCGGCTCGGGCGGCGTGGAAGAGGGCGGCGGCGGCGGAACGGCAGGAAGTGGCGGAACGGGTGGAGCTGGAGCCTCCGGGCCGATCAATGCGCCGGCCGACGAGTGGACGTTCGTCGACTTCCCGGACGCGGTGTGTATGAACGGCTCGCCGACGGGCATCGCTATCAATCCCCACGCCTCTTCCGAGGACGTACTGATCTTCCTCGAAGGCGGCAACGCGTGCTTCAACCTCATCAGCTGTCTTTCCACCGCCAACCTCGACGGGTACGACGCTGCGAAGTTTGAGGCTGAGGGCCCCGGTACGCTCGCAGGGTCGCCTTACCTCGACCGCAACAACGCCGCCAATCCGCTGGCCGATTTCAGCTACGTCTACGTGCCGTATTGCACCGGTGATGTTCACGCCGGAGACGCCGCAGACGTGATGGTTGCAGGGGAAGCTCGCCAGTTCCACGGCCACAAGAACATGGGCCTCTATCTCGACCGCTTGGTCCAGACTTTCCCCAACGCAAAGCGCGTCGTGTTGAGCGGCGCAAGCGCAGGCGGCTTTGGTGCGGCCTTCAATTACGACCTCGTATCGGAGGCCTTTGGGTCTTCGGTGAAGGTCACGCTGATCGACGATAGCGGTCCGCCGATGGGGGATGAGTTCATCGCCGAGTGTCTACAGAGTCACCTCAAGACCACCTGGGGCCTTTCAGAAACGCTACCGGCAGACTGTGCGGACTGTGCAGCCGACTCCTGGGCTGAGCCTTTCGTCAATCACATCCTCACCAAGTACCCGGAGCGCAGCATCGGGCTGATTTCGAGCGAGGCAGACGCTACGATCACGACCTTCTGGGCCTTTGGAGAAAACAACTGCGCTAACCTCAACTCTGGTTTGCCGATCTATCCCGAAGGGAAGTACCTACTAGGCCTCGAGGACCTGCGCGATCGCATCGGAGCCGGGACCAACTTTGGCATGTTCCTGATTCCGGGCGACGAGCACGTGTTCATGGACAACGGGCTAGACGCTGTTTCGGTCGACGGAGTCAAACTCGAAGACTGGATTCGCGACGCGATTGCCGAGGAACCGACCTGGGCTAGCGTTTCCGCTCCCTGAGTCGAAACCGGGACCTCGTGGCCCGACCCATCGAAGCAAAGACCCGCCCACCGGCGGGTCTTTCGCTATTCGGCCCCTGGTGGAGGTGGATCCATGGTCGCACGCACACCTTGCCACCAAAATGCTCACGCGGGCGTACATGACCCATCGGCAGTGGGGTTGGACTGATACCGTGGTCGAGTCGAAGTGACCGAACCTCGAAACGGAGCGGCATCATGATCTTTAGCCTCACGTGTAGCGCACTCTCAGGCCTCCCCAACTTGCGAGTAGCGGGGTTCAAAGGCGTGGAGAAGATCTCTACGCCTTACCAGTTCGACATCTATTTCTCGATCAACATCCTGCCCGACCTCCCGCTCGAACTCGACCTATCGGAGGCGTTGTTCTTGAGCGCTACGCTCACCATGCAGCTCGGCAATGAATTGCCGATCTCTTACTCGGGGATCCTGTCTTCGATTCGCCTGGTTCGGGCAGCGCAGAACGTGGCGCTGTTTCACGCGCGGCTCGTGCCGCAGGTTTGGCAGCTCACGCTTACCAAACACTCACGCATCTGGACGAAGAAGAGCTGCACCGACGTAATCAAGCAGGTCCTCGAAGAGTCGGATGTCGCGCACGAGTTCCGACTGCAGTCCCCCTACCCGACCGAAGAACAGATCTCGCAATACAAGGAGAGCAACTTCGCCTTCATCTCGCGCTGGATGGAGCGCGAGGGCATGTATTACTTCTTTGAGCAGGTCGACGGGAAAGACGTGATGGTCATCACGGATCACAAGTCGGCGCACAGCTCATTGCGCAGCTCGCCGGTCACCTACTCACCAACGACAGGCGAGCAGGCGCTTGCCTCGCAGTTCTTCGACAACTTCGCGGCGACCCACAATGCGCTCCCAGCAACGGTGCGGGTCATCGACTACGACTATGCGCGCCCTCTACTCGACGTCTCGAGTACCGTTGACGTCGAGCCCAACGCCGTCGGCGAGCTCGCCGAGTACGGCGGCCGGTTCTTCAGTCCCGAGGACGCGCAACGACTGGCGAAGGTTCGCGCCGAGGACCAACTCGTACGTAAGCAGCAATTCTTCGCGACGGGCGCCGCGACCAACCTCGCCGCTGGCTTTACCTTCAGCGTCGATGAGCACCCGCTCGTTCAATACAACGCCGAATACCTCGTTACGGGGATATCTCACTACGGCTACGACGCCCAATATGGCGCTGTCTGGGGCTCGCTCGTTGAGACCAAGTACTCGAACGTCGTTTATTGGGTCGAGACCGAGGCGGTCACCGTCGAGACGCAGTTCCGCGCCGGCCAAACAACCCCATGGCCGAGGGTGGACGGCTACGAGAACGCCGTGATCGATGGCTTCGCTACGAGCGACTACGCCCAGCTCGACGACCAAGGTCGCTATTTGGTCAAGTTCAAGTTCGACGAAGGCAGCATCAGCAACGGGAAGTCGTCGACCTGGGTGCGCATGTCGCAACCCCACGGCGGCGCCCAAGAAGGTCAACATTTCCCAATCCGCAAGGGGGTAGAGGTTATCTGCTCCTTCCTCGGTGGAGATCCTGACCGGCCGGTAATCGTCGGCGTCGTTCACAACACGCTCAACAAGAGCGTGGTGACCAATAACAACTACACGCAAAACATCATCCGCACGGGCAGCCTCAATCACATCGTGATGGAGGATCAGGCGGGTAGTATGTACATGGAGTTCTACTGTCCTATCTTCCAGAGCACCCTTTTCCTAGGTGCCGGAGAGTGGAACTTTAACCTCACTACGCTCGGGGACGGGCGCATTCACACCGAGGTTAACCTCCAGTTCGACATCAATAACGAGTGGGAGGTGGATGTCGCCAGCAACGTCACCTGGGTATTCCACGAAAAGCTCGACTGGACGGTGCTCGCGGACGTCAAAGTTCTATTCGCCGCCAATCTCAAGTGGGCAGTAACGAGCAATGTCGAGGTTGCGTTTGGGGCTGAACTCAAATGGCAGGTAGCAGCAGCTACCGCCATCTCACTCGGAGCGGCCTTTGACTTTGCCGTAACAGGCGCGGCGGCGTTGAGCTTTGCAACAGACGTGGGTGCCAAGATCGGCGGCAGCCTGGACGTGGCGATCAGTGCGAGCGAGAAGCAGTTCGTTGGAGCAGACCGCGAGCGCGAGGTCGCAGCGAACGAGCTGGTCAAGATCGGTGGCAATCAGACGGTCGATGTGGGCGGAAACCAGACGGTTACCATCAAAGGCAATCAGTCGGTCACTGTCACCGCCGATGAAAGCAAGACCACCCTCGGCGTCACCAACGAGAACTTCATCGGCATGAAGAACTCGCTTCAGGTGGGAGTCTTCAACGAGACCACGGTCGCATTGAAGAACTCGCTCCAAGTTGGGGTGTTCAACGAGTTCACGCTCGCAAACAAGAACTCCCTCACGATCGGCAATATCCTTGAGCTCTCTGCCGCGACGAAGATCAGCATCGCGGCAGCTACCCAGCTGTCCATTTCGGCGATGAACGTCAATCTGACTGGAGTGAACATCTCCGCGACCGGCATTGAAGCAACCGCCACGGGTCACAGCTTCACGGCAGAAGCGACCGAGACGCGAGTTTCGGTCATTATCATCTTCGTCTAGGCGCGCGTTCAGGGCATTCTTCCCTTTGGCCGGGGGTCTGTTCGGCCAGCGGAACGAAGGACGGAGCGTCTTTGAAGGTCATCAAACCACTTCGGCTGAGTCTGATTCACAGAGTCTTCGACCACCGCAAGAAGCACATGATGGTGACGACGGTGGCCTACGCTTTTCCATTCTCGGAGCCCAAGGCGCCGATCTCCGAGACGGAGATGTGGAAGATGGCCGCCTCGGAGCTGGGTCGATTCGGCGTTTTGGACTTCTGGATGTTCAAGCCGCAGGCGGAAGTGTTAGTGACTGGCGCCTGCTACACCGGAGAGCGCGAGAAGGGCTCCGACTTCGTACGCCTTTCGCTGGGCCCAGAGAACAAGCGGCTGATCGACAAGACGCTTTACGTCTTCGGTGATCGCCGCTGGACGCTGATCGGTCCAACAGATCCCAACATGTTCACACGCATGCCGGTCGACTACCGGCACGCGTTTGGCGGCGAGAAGTACGACAAGAATCCGATCGGTAAGGGCTTCTCGAGCACCAAGGATGAGTTCGGCAACGAGGTTCATCCGCTACCCAACATTGAGGATCCGAAGCACGTCGTGAAGAGCAAGGGGGACAGGCCCACGCCCGCAAGCCTGGCAGCGTGGGACCTGACCTGGCCTGTTCACTTCGAGAAAAAGATGGGCAGCTACGACGCCAACTGGGTCGAGAAGAACGGCTTCTCCCTAGCGGATGACATCGACTTTTCGCTCTTCAACGTGGCTCCGCCTGATCAGCGAGCGCCAGACTTTTTCCAAGGGACGGAGGAGTTGCGCATCGAGAACATGCATCCCGACCGGCGGGTGCTCGAGTTCAAACTGCCTGGCTTCGGAGCCCGTTGCCTCGTCAAGTTCAAGGAGGCACATGAGTCGCAACCGACGCTGCGCGACATCCCCCTGCGCGCTGACACCATTCACGTGTTCCCACATCACGAGCGGGCGATCGTTTTCTTTCGCGGGACGACCGAGATCTACACGAGCGACGCGACCTGTGTGGACAGCATCCTCGCAGCCTTGGAGGATCCGGCGGAGCGCCGCTCGGTCGACTACTACCAACACATCATAGAGAAGCGGGCAGACAAGAGCCGCGGAGCGATCTTCGCCCTGCGCGACATGGACCTCCTGCCCCACTGGGCGGTATTGCCGAGTACGGGCGCCGTGCGGATGGGAGACCCGCTCGAGGACGTGATCACGCGCGAGGGCCACGTCGAGGACAATCAATGGAAGCGCGTGCTGAAGGAGTACACCGCCAATCGCGAGCGGCTCCTCGCCCAAGGCATCGAGCCCGACAAGATCCCACCGCCACCCAAACCGCCACAACGGGCGCAGCAAGTAAACTTCGCCGACTTGCCCGAGCTGCTCGATTCAATCGAAAAAGAACGAGAAGCGGCGACGAAGCAGCTAAGCGCCCAGCGAGCCGAGGCGGAAGCGCTGCTCGACTCGATTTGCAAAGAGCACAACATTGATCTGGAGGCCGCAAAACTCAAAGCCAACGCAGACTCGGTTGGTCCGCCCAAGTTCACGGCAGAGGCGGAGCTCGCTCGGCTCTACGGCAATGTGCAGTTGATTGAAGCGGCTGGCGGCGATGCGAGCGAGCTGCGCACCCAGCTGGACGACCCGAATTTCCGCGCAAAGTTGTTGAATCTCGAGTTGCAATTGCGGGAGAAGTACCGCCTCACGGCTCACTCGCAGGATCCGGCGACGTCGCTCAGTAGCGAGCACTCGCTGCGTGCGCGCGAGGAGCTTCAGCTTGAACTCACGGCGGCGGTTCGAACGCGGAAGGACTACACCGGCGTCGATCTCTCGGGGATCAATCTCGAGGGTGCCAACCTCGAGGCGCTCTTTCTCGAGAAGGCCAACCTCAAGGGATCAAACCTCAAGGGGGCAAACTTGCGTGGGGCCATCCTCGCGCATGCCAACCTCGAGGATGCGGACCTCAGCGGCGCCAACCTCGAGCGCGCGAACCTGGGCAAAGCCAAGCTGATCGGCAGCAACCTTTCGGGCGCAATTCTCTCGGAAGCGATCCTGTACGAAGCAGACCTCAGCCGGGCAAAGCTGGTCGGTACCAACCTGAGCAAAGCCAACACCTTCGAGCTCGTCTGTGAAGGCTGTGACTTCTCGAACGCCCGCGCCGAGAACTTGTTCTTCTACAAAGCCAAGCTCAAGGGGGCGATTTTCCGCGGTGCAAAGTTCTCGTTGTGCGCTTTTGTGGAGTGCGATGCGCGCGAGCTGGACGCCAAGAACTCGGACTTCTCTCAGTGTGTGTTTTTGATGTCACAGGCGGATGGCGCAACGTTTGAGGGCTCCGTAGTCGAGAACTTTCGCGTGGTGCTCTCTTCGTTCGTCGGCGTGAAGTTTGGTGGTTCGCGTATGCCAGGGTCGAACTTGCGCGGCGCGAAACTCGCTGGTGCCGACTTCTCGGGCGTCAACCTGAGACGCAGCGACCTCTCGACCGCCGACCTTACCGGCGCCAACCTCGAGCGCGCGCTGCTCGTCGAGTGCCTGCTCATGGACACCGTCCTCGAAGATGCCAAGATGGAAGGCGCCAACCTGATGCTGGCCATCATGCATCGAGCCGTGCTTCGGGGCGCCGATGTCTCGAAGGCCAACCTGTTCTGCGCAGATTTGACAGGCGCAGTCGGCGACAAGCGCACGAGTTTCGCTGGGTCCAACGTCAAGCGCGCCTTGGTCGCCGGGGTCTATCATGGATAGAGCGGAGCTTCAGGAACGCGTCAAATCGGGTGAGCTGCTCAGCGGATTGGATTGTTCTGGCGCCAATCTCGCCGAGAGCGACCTCGCGGGCGGGATCTTCGAGAACTGCAGCTTCGCTGGAGCCGTGCTGGACGGTGCGAAGCTCTCTGAAAGCACATTCTCGAGTTGCGACTTCTCGGGAGTGAGCGCTCGCGGCTCAGCGTGGCGGCACGCCACGCTGCAGGGCTGCACCGCGCGTGCGCTCTCGCTCGAGAAGGCCACCTTGCCAGTGATGCGCGTCTTCGGTGGCGAGTTCACCAGCGTGAACTTCAGCGGTGCCGAGCTGCTGGCGGCGGCCTTCGCCAAAGTGAACTTGCGCATGTGCAACTTCACCAAGGCCAACCTGGATCGAACGCAGTTCATCGAAGTTGAATTCGACGGGGCGAAGTTCAACGGCGCCACGATGAAGCACACGGTCATGCTGGGGGCGGATCTTCGCGAGTGCGACCTGCGCGGAACCAAGCTCGACACCGTGGTTCTGGTCAAAGGCAACCTGGCCGGGATGGACCTCTCGGGGATGGACCTCGAACTCTGTCAGTTCATGGACGCTGACATGACCGGCGTGAATCTAAGCGAGGCCAACCTCACGCAATGCAACTTCAAGAGCACTCGGCTGGTTGGAGCCAAGTTGGATGGAGCGCGAGCTCCGCGCGCGATGTTCGCCCAGGCCAACCTCGAGCGGGCTTCGCTCACAAAGCTGAAGGCGCGTGAGGCCTTGTTCGCCGAAGCAGTGGCTCCCCATGCCGACTTCAGCGGAGCCGATCTTCAGATGAGCGTGTTCCTTAGAGCGAGCTGTGTGCACGCACGCTTCAAGGATGCAGACCTGACCTATGCGGAGCTGTCCCACGCGGATTTGAGCCACGCGGACTTCTCGGGCGCAACGGTCTACCGGGCTCGGATCCACCGTATCAAGGACGACGGCGCGCACTTCGGACCAAGCAAGCTGACCGCATTTGGTACCGACCCCGACATTGCCGAAGCCGAGGACTGGCAAGCGAGTCCGGCTGGCGGCAAAGCCGTAGAAAGCAGGCCCAAAGCGTGAATACCGTCATGAACTCTAGTACGTTGTTAGTTGACCGGCGTGGACTGCCACGTGAAGTGAAGGAGCGAAGGAGCGCATCATGAAAAACCTCGCGACGAAACTCGAGCGGGACGTCGTCTTCCAATCGATGGGCACGATCGTGCGCATCGAAGGCGCCACCTTCGTAGTACAGACAGACGATGGAGATCTGCGGGCCGCGCGGGCCGTCAGTTGTCTCGTGGAGCCGCGCCTCCACGACTTCGTTCTGGTGGGAGGGATGCAGCGTGCGTGTTACGTGCTGGCGGTGCTCGAGCGCGAAAGCGCTGACGTAGACCTCGCCGCACCGGGGGATCTCAACCTCAAGGTTGGCGAAAAGTTTCGTGTCATCGCTCAACGCGGGGTTGATCTGGTAACGCCTGAGGCCGTGAACATCACGAGCAATGAGGTCGGGGTTCACACCTCGCGAGCGAAGCTCTTTGCCAGCGAGATTCTTGCGATCGGTAGTGAGGTTGTTGGTGAGCTCGCAAACGTAAAGCTGAAAGGTACCTTCTTCGACAAGGTGTTTGAGCGGGTTACGGAACGAGTGCAACGCAGCTACCGCAGAGTCGAGGAGCTGGATCAGCTCAAGGCCAAGCAGATGGACTACCTGGCCGAGGAGACAATGTGCCTGCGCAGCGACAACATGGTCGCCACAGCGAAGGAGCTGGTCAAAGTCGACGGCGAGCAAATCCACTTCGGCTGAGGAGGTCCCATGTTTGGAAACTCGCAAATGGGTGGCGTGAACATCGCGTTCCCGGACATCTGCTTCACACCGCCTGTGGCCCTGCCGATTCCGTATCCAAACATCTCGTTGGGACCGGTTGGCTTTCCGCCGGCCTTCAAGATCTTTTGGATGTGCACGCCCTCCCACAACCTGATGACGATGCCGCTGTTCTCGCTGGGAGACACGCCCGGAGTGATGGGGTTCGGCATCGTCTCCCACTTGATCATGAGCCCGACGCGGCCGGTCATCGGCGCGTTCACCATGCTGCTGATGGGCTTGCCCGCAACACGCATGACGACCATCAATATTCAGAACACGTTGAACGCGCCTGGGATGACGCTGGTCCCAGCTCAGATCAAGGTCATCATTCTCAAGCCCTGAGCGCCGGGAGCGGCGGCTTGCAGGCCGTTACTCGAGGCCAGAGGGGATCGGCAGCGGCCACACCGAGGCTGGTGCACCGCCATCCACTTCGAGTACCTGACCGGTGACCCACGAGCTTGCGGGAGCCGCCAAATAGAGCGCAGCGAGAGCCATATCCTCAGGCTCGCCGAGGCGCCCCATCGGCGTGCGCGAGACCATCTCTTGTTCGGCGCCCTCCATGTTGAGGAACATTTCCAGCGCCTCGGTGCGAGTAGCCCCGGCAGCGATCGCGTTGACACGAATCTTGGGAGCCCACTCACGAGCAAGCAGCCGCGTCATGTGGTTGAGCGCTGCCTTCGTCGTGCCATAGGCAACAAAGCCTGACTCTACGCGATGGGAGAGCGCCGTGGAGATATTCACGATCGAGCCACCGCCCACCCGCGCCATGTGAGGGGCGACGGCGCGGCTCAGGTGGAAGGCTGAGAGCACGTTGAAGCGAAAGGCTTCCATCATATCGTCGTCGCTCACCGCGAGTGCTGCGGTTGGCGGAGTACCACCCGCGACGTTCACCAAGATGTCGATGCGACCCGCCTCGACCAAGGTCGTTCGGATCAGCGCATCAAGCTGAGAGGGGACGGTCACGTCGGTGGGAACGGCGATGGTATTCATCCCGAGCCCCTTCAATTCATCGGCGACTTTGAACAGCCGATGGGCTCCGCGCGCGGCGAGCACTACCGTTGCTCCAGCGCCGCTAAACACCTGGGCGATCGCCCGGCCGATACCGCTAGAAGCACCCGTGATGACCGCAACCTGACCCGGCAGCAAAAAGCGACTCGTTTCCACGCGGGCGGTATAGCAGATCGGCAACCGAGCGTGGGCGTATCGGTTGGATTCGAAGGGCTCCACAAAAGGGTGGAACGAAGCTCAGGCTGGCTCGTATCGTGACCAACCTCGGAGGCCCCGTTACGAATGAGCCAAGTAAAGTCAGTCATCATCGTCTGCGCTGCAATCCTCACCGCAACAGGCTGCACCAAGGAGGAGCCGGTCAAGCTCGCTGCCTCTGCAACGGCCGAGAAGCTTGCTTCCAGCGCTCCTCAAACTGCGGCGGCTGCCGAGTTCACCGTCAAAAAGTCGGGGGCAGTCACCTTCCTCATGGAAGCGCCGATCGAGAAAATCTACGGCAAGGTTCCGGAGGCGCTCGAGGGCAACCTATTCGTCGACTTGAAAGACCTGTCCAAAACGACGGGGAACATTGCGGTCAATCTCTCGACGCTGGAGCTCGTCCAGCGGAAGAAGAAGGACGCGGCTGACGCTGAGTACGGTGAGGAGAAAAAGGAGCCCAAGCAGAACGAGCATGCACAGCAATGGCTCGAAATCGACGAGAAGGTCGAGGCGAAGAACCGCGAGAAGAACCAGCGCGTTGAGTTTCGCATCACCGGCATCAAGGAAGTCAGCAAGAAGGACATTTCCGCCGAGAAGGGCGCCGTCGTCGTGACCGTAACGGCCGAGGGCGAGTTCCTCTTGCACCAACGAGTATCCAAGAAGTCTGTGGAGCTCGAGGTGACGTTCGAGGTCGATGCCGGCAAGGCGAAGTCGATCAAACTCAAGACCAAGAAGCCGTTTGCCGTGAACCTTCCAGAACACGACATTGGTCCGCGAGACAACGTGGGCAAGGTGCTGACAGAGCTTGCCCCGAAGGTTGCCAAGGACGCGATGGTTGAGCTGGACTTTACGTTCGATCCCAAGTGAGCAACGCGTTCCTGCCGCCGTGCGGCGGACGCTAGCTCAACGTCGTTCGAGTCGCCGCAAGGAGTCTTCCAATGCGGCGACTTGCCGTTTCAGGTCCCGCACTTCGTCGGCCGTTGCCAGCCCCATTTCCTTAGCGAAGCGCTCTTTCTGGTCGGTAGTGAAGGTCGCAACGCGACCCGGCATGCTCATCGCTGCTACCGCGAGGCGCATGAAACGCTCGTCGGCCAAGAGCTTTCCGACCGCGGGGTTTTGGGAGAACTTCATACCCTCGGCGAAAAGCCGATCCTTCAACGACATGAGACGAACCTCCAAACTTGAAGCTACCAAGGAGAGAACTAACCGGCTTGCGCTTTTGCCGACTCTGCTGCTCGAGCCTGTCGCCGCGCGCGATGCGCAAGCCAGCTGGTGAGAAGCGGCCAAATCGTCGTCGTTGCTTTGCGCCCGACCAAGAGATCGATGTGTCCGTGAGCGAACGCACGATACGTCTTGTCGGATGACCGACTCCGAAGAAAGGCCGGGTGCACCGAGGCGGGTGGAGCCAGGTCATCCTCGGTACCAGCGATCACCAAGAGCGGCACCTCGAGCGACTCGAACTCGTCTGCGTATTCACCGAGTTCCCCCATCGGATGGCCACCTCGCCGAGCCTCGACAGCCGACAAGAACATCGTGCGCAACACCGCAATGCTGCCCTGATCCATCGCCAACGACATGTGCTGACTCAAGATCCGAGGCTCCATCGTCCCGGGCGCGAAGCCGCGGATTGGCAGGGGAAAAATGGGACTCTCGATGAAGCCTCGCAAGAGACGCATGGCCTCCGACAGGGGCTTGAGTGGCAGCTGGCCTTCGCCCAAGTCGACCTTCGAGTCGACGGCCGCAAGCAAATGCGAGACGACGCTCAGCGTGAGTGAGCCACGTGTAAACTGGTATGGGCTGCCCAACGTCGCGACCCCGGCGATCTTCTCCTTGAGCGCTGCTGCGGCACCGTAGGCGACGAGTCCACCCAGCGAATGCCCGACTAAGAATACAGGCCTGCCACCCGACAGACGTTGAACCTCGTCAATGGCGGCTGGCACATCTTCTTCGACGAAGGTGCGGACCTGGCGCGGTGGATGAGCTCCCAGATGACGAGATCGTCCGTGCCCACGGAGCTCGAGATTGAAGACGTCAAAACCAGCTCGCACGAGGTGGTTGAACAGGCTGCGCCCAGGCAGATGCCAGGCGTATCGGTTTTGGCCGTAGCCGTGGATCAGCACGACCGGCGCGATCGTCTCGTTCTCGCGTCCGTAGAGGCGCTTGCGAATCATCGCTAACGGAATGCCTTGCTCATCGCCCGGGGGGAGCCAGGAGGGCGTCCTGCGGGTGTCGTCGACCTCCGCCACCGTGGGCCTGCCGTTGCCCACTCGAACCACCACGAGTTCCTTCGTGAAAAACTCACGAACGGTCCCATCAACGGTTTGTTCGACTTTCTTGGAGTGGATGATCATGCAGTTCTCATCCCCCCAGGGTGATTCTACCGGTGCTGAGTCTAGCCTGTTGAGACAATCTTCGGAACCCGTGACAGTCTGTGCCACGACGCTTCTCAAGCAGGGCGCGACTGGGTTAGCTTGACCCAATGTCTTGGAGAAGCTTTGGAATCGTCGGGGCGACAGTTGCTTTTGTAAGCCAAACGGCTTTCGCACAGGCACCGCCCCCTCCGCCGCCGCCCCCTCCGCTGCCCACGACAGAGCCGCCGAAAGAGGCGCCGAAAGAGGCCCCCAAAGAGACGCCGAAAGAGGCCCCCAAAGAGACGCCGAAAGAGGCCCCCAAAGAGCGGCCCGCGGACTGGGTGGACGCGAAGCCCGGCGAGGACAAGCCGGCAAAGCCGGACGAGAAGGACCCGAACAAGCCGCAGACTCCCGAAGACCAGTTCGGCACTGAGGACGACGGCAAACCCGCTGAAAAGAAGGCGACGTCGCGATACTTCCTCGGCGCGCGATTTCGCGACTTTGTCGCGCCCAACTTCATCTTCGGCCTGTTTGCCGACGGTGGCCCGGACGTCGTGAACGTGTTCTCTGGTGGCCCTGAGTTCATGCTCAACACAGGAGCTCTCGAGGTCATTTTTTCGGTGACGGTTCCCTACGCCGACTACTCGATGGACGAGTTTTTGTTCAAAGCCAAGAGCGACCCTGAGCGCGCCTTCGAGTTTGCCTCGAGCTCACTCAAGCTGATCACTGCTTCCGTCGACTTGCTGGGCCGAATTCCGATCGACGACAAGGGCACCGTCGCCTTCCTCATCGGCGGTGGAGTGGGCATCTCGGGCGTGCTCGGCGACATCTATCGAAACCAGGCCTACCCCGTGAACCCCGATGATGCGGATCCGAGTGACGTCACCAAGTGGCGCAAATGCAAAGCGCCCGGCGACGGCAATCAGGCTCCCGATGGTGGCGACTATTGCGGCACCGACAACGATCACTATGGGGAGTACAGCGAACCGAGCTGGTCGGACGGAGGCTCCAAGCCGATCGTCTTCCCTTACATCGCACTGCCGCATTTGGCGCTCGAGGTAACCCCGGTCGAAGAGTTCATGGTGCGGCTCGACACGGGCTTTTCGATCACTGGGTTCTTCTTCGGATTGGGCGGCGGCGGCCGACTCCCGATCTGACGCACTGCCTTCGATAACCTCAATGACTCCCGACCTACCGGCTCGCTACGAAGCGCTGCACCCCTTGGGGAAAGGCGGTGGTGGCGAGGTTTGGGCCGTTCGCGATCGCATCACCGGCGCGAAGGTCGCTTGGAAAACGCTGAGTGAGCAGGCCTCGCAAGAGGAGACACAAGCCCTCGTACGTGAAGCGACCGCGCTCGGTGGTCTCGATGGCTTGGGCAGTCCCAAGATTCTCGCGTTCGGGCGCAACCCGACCACGAATCGAGCGTTTCTGGTGCGCGAGTTGGCGCCGGGGATCAGCCTTTCGGAGCTGCTACGGGCGCAAGAGCGCTCGGGGCAGCTGCTCGCGGCGCTGCTTCATGCCGCCGAGAAGCTGACCATCTTGCATCGCGCGCAGCTGCTTCACGGTGACGTCAAGCCTGCGAATATCATCGTTTCGGATGAAGGGTTGGCAACCTGGGTCGACCTCGGTTTGGTTACGCCGCTGCGAGAGGGCGGCGTTCGGCCTGTGGGGCTCACTGTGCTCTACGCAGCGCCAGAGCTCCTGGAGGGAAGCCCCCTCACCGTACGCGCTGAGATCTTCGCGCTTGGAGCCACGCTGCGGGACGTTCTGCTCGCTTGCGGACGCGACCTCGAGAGGCCCACACGCGAGGCCATTCAATCCATTGTCGATCGAGCGACGGAAACACGGCCAGAAAAGCGATATCCAAGCGTCGACGAATTTGCGGAGGACTTGCGCGCACGGGTCGAGAACGCGTTTCCTAAGGCTGACGCAACCGGCGCCTGGCCCATCCTTGGTATCGATGACGCTGCACGCGAGTTGCTTCAGAAAACGCTGGGACTACCGAAGTCAGGAGCGCTAGCCATCACGAGCTCTGCGAGCAGCGGTCGGTCGACGCTGCTCAGCCGGCTGGCCTGGACGCTATCCGTGGCAGGAAGGTCGATCGCTTTCGTCCAACCCCAAAGTGGTACCGAGTCGCCCGAGCTTGCAGTCGAGCTCGAACTCCACGGCAAGGATCCGGCCGATTGCATCATCCTCGTCGATGACGCGAACAGCCTGAAGGACGAGGCTTGGCCGCTCCTCTCCTCCTTCCGCGAGCGAGGAAGTCGCATCGTCTTTGTCTCGGATGCGAGCGTTCCGCTGACCGGAGCAACGTGCGAAGTATTCGCGGTCCCACCGCTCGCTGACGAGGTGGCACGAGAACTGGTTTTGCGCACGATTCCCTCGTTGGGAACGGCAGTCGTCTCGCACGTCGTCTCGCTGGCGAAAGGCTCGCCCGGTGCGTTGCGGCAGATCGTCGAGCGGCTTCGAAGTCAGCCGGTGGTCGATCAAAAGGACGTCGACCGATTGCTCGGCTCAGCTGCACCGGACGAGGGCCCGCCCAGCGTGGCAACGATACGCCGCCATCTGGAGCGCGGTCACTTCGACCGGGCATCCGAAGCTCTCGCGCAAGTGGACGAAGTCGATGACCCAGAGCTTACGATTCTGCGCGCGCGACTGCTGCTCAACCGCGGCGATTGGAAGAGTGCCTTGGAAGCGCTGGAGACGGTGGAGACGCTACCCGCGCTGACCTCCGACTCCGATCTCACCGCTGAGTTCGCGGTGGAACGCGCGCGAGCATTCCTGCGGGGCGGCAACTACACCTCGAGCGAAGAGGCCGCAGTTTGGGGGCTTACGCGGCTCGAAGAAGCGTCTGCAACCGAGTCGGTGAGACGCAAACATGCAGCCGTGGAGCTCTTGGCTACGGTTGGGCTGTGCAAGAGTTTCTTGGGCATGCACACGGTGGCGCGCGAGTGGCTCGACCGCGCCGTGAATCAGGCAACGGTGCTAGCCGACGCGAGGAGCCTCTCGATCGCGAAGGGTTCGCTTGCGTTCGCTTTGCAACGCGCCGGAGAGCTCGAGCAGGCCGGCAAGGCCTACGCAGAGGCTTTGCACGAGGCCGAACAAGCTGGAGATGCTGGAGCCGTGGCGACCACCCGGCTCAACCTTGCTGGCGTCGCCAAGGCTGTGGGGGACATCGCAGAAGCGCTGGTGCACCTCGAGGCTGCGGTGGACATGGGCAAGAAGAGCGGGCGTCGAGCGACGCTACGCCAGGCCCTGCTCAACCTCGCGAACCTCGATCTGTATCTCGGCCGGCTTGCTCGAGCGAAAGCTTCGATCGATGAGCTCGAGACCGAGCGCGCTGAACTACCTCCGCACTTCGCGGCTCAGCTCGACGCGCTCTCCGCCGAGCACGCAAGCAAATCGGGCGACTTCACCAAAGCGCTCGCTCACTGCGACGCTTGTAGCTCTGCCTACTTGGCCATCGGGAGACCTGTTGATGCCGCGGAGGCCTTGCTCGAGAGCTGCTTTGTACTGCTGGCCGCGCCAAACGTTGCGGAGAGCGACCATCGTCAATTGTCGATGGGTCGAAGGCTAAAGGAGGCGGAGGCGCTACTCGCGGGCTCGCAAGCACACCGAGCAGCGCTCGAGTTAGCCAAGGCCCAAAGTGCGTATGAAGCCAACGCGCGCGATGCGAGTGCGCTCTTCGACCGCGCCCTGGAGACAGCGGAGAGTTCCGGCAAGAAGGACTGGGTCGCCCGTGTGCTGATGGCGCGCGCCGCCATGCGGAATGACGAAGGTCAGCGACTTCTTGCTCGGAAAGATCGGGAATCAGCGCTCCTAGTACTTGAGCAAATTGCGGCAAAGCTTCCGCGAGATCTGCGCGAGGTCTTCTGGAATGAGCCCAGCCGACGAAGCCTTCGCGAGGCTGATGCTCAGTCTCAGCTCAGCGTGCACCTACAAGCCGACCCGAGGGATCGCACGGTCTCGAAAGCTCCGGTTCGAGAGGACCGCCTCACCCGCATCCTCGACATCAATCGTGAGATCGCCGGGGTCTATGACCTGCGCCAGCTCCTCGACCGCGTGACCGACCACGCCATTCAATTGCTCTCGGCCGAACGCGGCTTTGTGATCCTGCGCAGCTCAAAAGAGGGTTCGAGACCTCTCGATTTTTCGATCCACTCGTCGCGTGACCAATCGGGCGAGGACGTACACGCGCGCTTTTCGCAATCCATCGCCGAACGAGTGATCAGCACCGGAGAGCCCTTCGTTACTACCAGCGCACGCGACGATACGCGCATGGCCGACTACGTCTCGGTGCACCAGCTGATGTTGCAATCGATCGCCTGCGTGCCGATTCGCGCACGCGCCTCCGGTACGCTCGGCGCGCTTTACGTCGAGACGCGCCTCAAACCAGCAGCGCGTTTCTCAGAAGAGCTGACCGTATTGATCGCCCTGGCCGATCAGGTGGCGATCGCGATCGAGACGGCACGCTTGGTCTCCGAGAACGAGAAGCGTGCCCGCGAGCTCGAGACAACCAACCAGGAACTGACAGAGGCCAGAGTCAAACTCGAGGAGCTGCTCGGCCACCGTACGGCACAGCTGCAGGCGACTCGGCGCGACCTGAAATCGGCGCGCGCGGTGCTCAAGAGCCACTTCGGCTACGAGGGGCTGGTCGGAACCAGCGAAGCCCAGCGCAAGCTGTATGCGTTGATCGACCGCATCAAAGATACCGACGTACCTGTGCTGATCACCGGCGAGAGCGGCACTGGCAAGGAGGTCGTAGCGCGCGCGATTCACAACGCCTCGCCGCGTGCACGCCAACCGTTTCTCGGGCTCAACTGCGGAGCCATCCCCGAGCACCTGCTCGAGTCGGAGCTCTTCGGCCACACGCGCGGGGCCTTTACCGGCGCAGATCGTGACCGCAAGGGGCTCTTTCGCGAGGCCACCGAGGGGACCCTCTTGCTCGACGAGATCGGCGAGATGCCCCAGAAGATGCAGGCTGGTCTTTTGCGGGTGTTGCAAGAGAAGGTTGTTCGGCCCGTGGGCGGTGCACGAGAGGAGCCGGTCAACACCCGCGTGATCGCCGCGACCCATCGCGACCTGGATTCGATGGTCGAGAAGGGCGTGTTCCGCGAGGACCTGTTCTATCGGCTCAACGTGATTCAAGTACGCGTGCCGCCGCTGCGCGAGCGCAGCGACGACATTCCCATGTTGATCGATCACTTCCTCGGCATCTTCGCCGCCCGCTACAACCGCGAGCGTCGCAGTGTCTCGCGACCAGCGCTGAAGATGCTGATGACCCACCGCTGGCCCGGTAACGTGCGCCAGCTAGAGAACGCTTTGCTGAATGCCTGGGTTCTTTCGGAAGGTCCCGAGCTCATGCCCGAGGACTTTGAGATCACCGACGCAGGGGCCGGCCCAACTCGGGGACCGCTCTCGTCCGTGATCGCAGCGGAGGCCGCAGGGACGGTGACGTCGCTCGACGTTCATCGAGCGAGCGAACGAGACCGCATCGTGCAAGCCCTCTCCTCATGCAACTGGAATCGAGTGCGGGCCGCGGAGCTCATTGGCATGCCGCGCAGGACCTTCTATCGCAGGCTGAAGGACTACGGCATCCAGTGAAGTCGCTGCTCGCGGTACGGATTGACGGCAAAGAGCTTTCGCCCGAGGAAGCCCGCGCGCTATGGCAGGAGTTTTCAGCGCACCTCGACGAGCACACGCTCGACTTTGCTGGCTTCGCCAAGAAGAAAGGCTGGACCTCGATCAAACCCGAGCATCGCGATGGCCGCGCGCTGTTAGTTGTCGACTCGGGCCAATCGCCGAAGCCGCAGCCGCAATCGCGACAGCCGCAAAAGCCGCTGCCACCCAAGCCGACGCAAAAGCCACAGCCGCAAAAGCCGCAACCGCAAAAGTCTCAAAAGCCACGCCCGGACCAGCGAGTCGCAGCGAGCAAGCCCAAACCCAAGGCGCCCCAGCCCGCACCGAGGCGCCCAGAAACCAACAGCCCCGGACCCAAGGGCCCGCGGCCCAAGAAGCCAGCGTGAAGCTGCGTCGTTAGCGCAGGGCGAAGTGGAGCCCGGCCACCACCAGCGCAAGCGGCGCCAAGTAAATCGCGCTCCAAAGGGCACCCCAAGCGCCTGCCTTGAGCAGCTCTCCCTCGCAACCGTGACGATCATGAGCAACCTGCGTCAAGGCGCGGGTGATGGTTGCGTAGCCCACGAACAGCACAATCGGCAGCGCCAATTCAGCAACCACCCAAGCACCACCAAGGAGCACACCAACCGCAACCACCGCAACCACGACGACCAACACGCCCTCTCCGTCCAAGCCAGAACCGCAACCATCACAGCCAGAGAGGGACTCAACGCCTCGACGTGCACCGCTGCTGCTGGTGCTACTTTTGCCGCCAAAGCGCTTCCACGGCTCGACGAACAGGTAGTCGTCCTTGAGCCGGTAACCGCGATACAACAGCACCGCGAGCACCGTCGCAAACACGGCCCACCACACCCCGAGCACCACCTCAGCCTCTACCCAGGGCTGGAGGCTCATCAGCTTTGGAAACAGGATGGCTGCGGCGCCGAAGGGGATGGCCACCGCTAGGGCCGTTAGCTTTCCAGAGACTCGCGGCGCCAGCCGCACTGCGACGTTACGCGCCCGCTGCCGAAAAGGATGGGCCGCTGGGATCTCCTCAAACTTGGGTTCCGCCGCGCGATCGCGGCGTTCAACGTCAAGACTCTCGCCAATGAAATAGGCGACGGCCACTGCGACGAGCAGGACGCCTACGCCGAGCAGCGCAACGTGCGAGAACTCGTGGAGCAGTTGACGTTGCCAAGCGAAGTAAAGGCCGCCGAGCCCGAGCCCGAGCACGGCGATAGGCATCGTGATTCGCCGCTCGCGACGCGTACCAGCCTCATAGGCACAACGGAGGCAAACAGGACGCCCGCTGGCGGCGAACTCGCAACATTGGTCGCAGAGTGCGCGACTGCACAACGCGCAACGCGCATACAACGGGCTCGTTGGATGGTCTGCGCACACAGAGCGCCGATCAACCGCACCGCCCGCAAGCTTCACGTTTCTTTGGGATTTGGCGCTGTGTTTCTGCAGCGGCGGCCAGCGACGAGGAGGCCCACGAGCCCTGCCACAAGCCACGTGGACGTATCTCCGGTTACCGCGCGCACCGAACAGCCGGGAGCTTCGGTTTCGACGCCGCCAGGTTGTTCCCAGCCGTCCGGCGGCGTCGAGCAATCCGAGTAATCGAAGGTGCAATCCTCGAGGCAGGTGAGCGTACCAGCGCCTGCGTCGGCATCGAGACAACGCGTCAAACCCATCAGCTCCGGGCTGTCACATTCTTCATACTTCTCCAGCTTGCCGTTGTTGCAAGCCGCTTCGCCCGCATTCGCAACACCGGGGTTGCTCGACGAACCAGCGCTCGGAGTGTCCCCTCGCGACCATACACAGTTGGGGTCTCCGAGTTCTTCACCGTTGCTACGACCATCTCCGTCCGAATCGAGAGGACAGAGCGCAGGCCAGTCGACATGCGCACTTTGCAGCGGGGATGTGTCCTCGAGGTTGCTGCGCGCGTTCGAGCCAAAGTTGGTGAAGCCGCTACCCGAAGAGTCAGTGTGACAACTCAGGCAGTTGTACTTCGACCCGTTCGGAATATCGCCGACGCGAAAGCTGCGCGCGCTCGCAGACGATGGGAACACGCAAACGACCAAAGCCCCCACAACGAACGCGCGCCACCTCATCTTACTTTGCGTCTCCTCGCGCATAGATCGAAGCGACGTAGTCGAGTACGTCGCGAGCCGAAACCTCGTTGTAGCCGAAGTACTTCATCATACGCGTCTTGATGATGTCGATCTTCTCCTGCGTCTCCTTGTCGATCACGTTGGAGACGAGGGTCTGCAGCTTGATTGAGTCCTTCTGGTCTTCAAACAGCTTCAGCTCGAGCGCGCGACGCAAGCGGTCGTTGGTGTGCCACTCGAACTTGCGACCGTCCACCGCGAGGGCGCCGATGTAGTTCATGATCTCGCGCCGGAAGTCGTCTTTGCGGTTCTCCGGGATCTCGATCTTCTCCTCCACACTGCGCATCAAGCGTTCATCCGGCTCGACGTCTTGGCCGGTGTACCGGTCTTTGACCTTCTCGCGCAAAACGAAGGCCTTGATGGCGTCGATGTAGTTCGCTGCGAGCTTCTCGATCGCCTCTTCATCGGCGCTGATCGCCCTTTGGACCTCGTTCTTGACGATCTCCTCGTATTCGCGCTTCACCATGCCGATGCACTCGGAGTAGCGCTTGCGCTCTTCCTCGTTGGTGATGAGCGAGTGATGGCGCAGGCCCTTCTCGAGCTCGGCCATCACCATGAAGGGATTGATGGTGCCTTCGCCCATCTCGTTGACGAGGGCGTTGGAGATCTTGTCCTGCACGTAGCGGGGCGAGATGCCGCCGAGGCCTTCGCGGATGGTCTCCTTGCGCAGCTCCTTGACGGTGTCTTGCGTGTAGCCCGGGAGCACCTTGCCGTCGTAGAGCTTCAGCTTCTGAAGCAGGCTCAAGTTGTGCTTCTTCGGGTCCTCGAGTCGCGTGAGCACGGCCCACATACCTGCGACCTCCAAGGTGTGCGGCGCGATGTGTTTGCCGCGAATGCGCTCCTTGTTGAAGTCCTTCTCGTAGATGCGGATCTCCTCGGAGATCTTGGTGATGTACGGGATGTCGATCTTGATGGTTCGATCCCGCAGCGCTTCCATGAACTCGTTGTTCAGGAGCTTCTTGTATTCGGCCTCGTTCGTGTGGCCGATGATCACCTCGTCGATGTCGGTCTGCGCGAACTTCTTCGGCTTGATCTTGTGCTCCTGCGTTGCGCCGAGCAGGTCGTAGAGGAAGGCGACGTCGAGCTTCAGGATCTCGATGAACTCGACGATGCCGCGGTTGGCGACGCAGAACTCACCGTCGAAGTTGAAGGCGCGTGGGTCTGAATCAGAGCCGTACTCGGCGATCTTCCGGTAGTTGATGTCACCGGTCAGCTCGGTGGAATCCTGGTTCTTCTCGTCCTTGGGTTGGAACGTGCCGATGCCGACGCGATCCTTTTCGGAAAGCACGAGGCGACGCACGCGAATGTGCTGCATCACCTCGGCCCAGTCGCCCTTGTACTTGTCCATCAGCTTCTTGAAGACGAAGCGGCTCGCGGGATCGACGTCGCCCTTGAGGTTGATTTGGAAGCGGTCATTCTCGAGACCGAGCTCGCGGATGGCACGCGCGCGCCACTCGGGTGGAATGAGACGCAACGGCTCTTCATTCATTGGGCTGGGAAAGCGATCCGCCTCGTGTGCGGTCATGCCGATCTCGGCTAGCCGCACCCAATCGAAGGTGTAGAGCGCGCCGTCGGGTGTGCGCGAGTAATGCTCGAGGCCCTTCTTGAGCATGCGGGCGATGGTGGACTTCGCCGAGCCGACTGGGCCGTGCAACAGGATGACGCGCTTCTCGGGGCCATACCCCTCCGAAGCTGCCTTGAGCACGTGGACCAGGCGCATGAGCGGGATGTCGAGCCCGAAGACGCCGTCTTTGCCACCGTCGATCTCGTCTTTGAAGAAGTTGTAGCGGATCAGCTTCTTCTTGTTGTCCGTGTACTCCTCGGTCCCATACCGAATGATCATGTCGTAAACGCGCTGAAAAGCGTTGCGAGTGACCTGAGGGTTCTTGCGAACAATCTCGAGGTAATCCTCGAACGAACCCTCCCACGCGAGATCGCGATAGAGGTCGTAGTCCTGCATCGACGCGATCTTCGAGACCATTCCGTTCTGACCCATCTCACGTTCCTCTCAGCGAAGTTTCCGCGGACTCGCCCGCGGGATCGAGAAGCTCTCTGCAGACGGCTTCCGAAGGCACGCCGCGAGCGTAGCGTTCCTAAGCGAAACCCTCCCCAAGTTTTTGTGGTTTGAAGCTGGAGGAAGGCGAATACTCTCCGGCCCGCCTCGTCAATCGTAGGCCTGCCGATTCACCCGGTCACAAGACTCGGGGCGGTGCCAGCATCGGTCACCCCCCGCAACGAACTGAGGAACACATGTCTAAGCGTTTCGCCTGGTTGGCGCTCCCTGCTGCTTTTTTCATCAGCACGTACGCCAGCGCGGCAACCAAATCCTTCACAGCGGCGCAAGCTTCACTGCCCGCTGACACAGAGATTGTCGCAACCAGCAACCTCAAGTCGGTGCGATCTTCGCAGACCTTCCAGAAGTTGTTCCCCCAGCTGCTCAAGCTGGACAAGGAAGCCCCGGACATGCTGGCCAAGGTCAAGAAGTCCTGCGGCTTCGATCCGGTGACGGCGATTGACGACGTGACGCTTGGCGTCGCGAAAGATGAGGAAGGAGCCTTCTTCGTCGCGGTGAACGGCGTCACCGAGCAGAAGCTGGTGGATTGCGCGACCAAGCTCGCAAAGTCAGAGGGCAAAGAGACGATCACGGCGAAGAAGACCGGCAACATTACCGAGCTCAAGAGCGACAAGGGCGGCTCGCCCATCTACTTTGCCTGGCTACCGGACAACGTCCTCGTGATCGCCTCGGAGCCGGAAGAGAAGGCGACGCTCGAGAAGATGCTGGCTGGAAAGGGCGCATTGGCGAAGTCCAAGGTGGGCGCGCGGCTCGGTAAGATCCACGATGACGCAGCGATCTCGGTGGTGTTCAGCAAGGAGCTCCCGGTCGACAGCATGACCGTGAAGGGCGGTGATTTCACGCTGTCGGTCAAGAGCGGCGTGGTCGACGTCGTCACCACGCTCGAGATGGCCAGCAACAAGGAAGCCGAGCAGCTCGTGACCGCAGCGAAGGCCATCGGTTCACTGCTCCCGCTCCCCAAGGATGCGCCCAAAGAAGTCGAGAAGATCCTCAAGTCAGTCGACGGCAAGGCCTCTGGCGCAGAAGCGACGATCACCGCGAGCGCAGCGGAAAAGGATCTGATCGCAGTCGTGAATTGGGCGACCGGACTCACCAAGACGAAGGCAGCAGCTCGATAATCGGCTAGCGCTTCGGTCGTTTGCGAAGGGGAAAGGCCAGCTTTCCCCCTTCGACGAGCCCCGGAAAGTCACTTAGGTAACGAGCGGGTTCGCCCATGGCCGAGCCATCCACCCAAAAGGCCGTTCCAGGATCTGCGTGGCGAACGTCCACGTGGATGAACGGCCCCTCTGGATAGTAGCCACAGCCAACGCCGCGTAGGCTGACGCACACCTTGAACAGGTCCTCGCGGCTCACGCGATGGATCGCAATATCAAGCGCACGGCCCGACGCATGAAGGCTCTTGTGACCGGAGCCATCGTTCACCTGGGCAAAAGGTCGCACGCCGCTGTAGATGATGATCGAGCGTCTCGGAAACGCATCGGCGAGTTCTTGCAACACCCACAAAAGACGCGGGTGCACGAGGCGCACACCGCCTGCCCATTCGCGGCGTTCGGACCAGGCTTCCGCGACAGGCTCGTCGGGCAGCTCGTCAAACGGTCGTTCGGTTCCTTCGGGCCTCGCCAAAATGCTCAGTCGGTCGAGGGCGAGCGGCGCGATGGCGCCGTCGCATTGCACGAGGTGGAAGCGTTCACCCTCCCCTGCGCTGCGCGTGATCAGCACCGGGGGTCGACGACATCGCCAATCCGGAACGGGGACGGCTGGCGGTAGCCGGAACAGGCCCGATAGACCGTCGGACGTTACGCCAAGCCCGGTGGTGTCGAAGATTGGGTTCCTCTGCGTGGAGTGCTGTAGCGACCACGCACTATCGCGTAACAGCTGGTCCCGACCGATCGTAACGAGTGCCTCGCTGAAGCTCTTCGGCTCGAATGGGAGCGGCGAAAAGGCGAGCCACGTTGGAGACTCTGGCGGTTCGGGGCTCACTAGCGAACTTCCCCACGACACGCTCGCTGTTTCTCGGTACCAACCTCCCCACGGCCCAAGCACATAGGAGCGAAAGGGCCCAAGTCTATCGAGGGAAGCCTCACGCAAAGGCAGCAATAGATCGACCGACGTGGACTTGGACTCCGGGTCGAACGGGCGCGTTGAACTCTTTGCGAGGGCGAGGTCGAGACGGAAGCTGAGTTCGCGGGGAGACTCGGTCAGTAGCGAGGAGCGCTGAAGGCTAGGCGTTGCAGGCAACTCAGCCTGCACCTCGGATGACGCACAAAAGGCCGCCAGCGCGCCGGCGCAAACGCGCGCACGAGCAATCGCCCAAGAGGTGGGGTGTGACAGGCACGCCATATTGCGCCAGCTCCAAGTACCATGGCCGACTCATTCGTTGATGGGAAGCCCCAAGAAACAGGCAGATTTTCGCCGCAATGCCGGCACATGGCTTGCTAGGCTCTCACTGATGACTTCAAGCAACGCAAGCGGCCAGGCTGGGCTTAGGAGCCTTTCATCGAGTACTCGGCGACGCTCAGGCGCGGCGGCCGCTTTGGCGCTAATGGGTCTCGTCGTAGCAGCTTCCGGCTGTGAGATTGGGTTGCTGGTTGCGGCCGTGACCGACGAGCCGCCGCCCGACCCGTACGAGAACTACGAGGAAACAGTTTGGTGCAACGAAGTAACGGGCAGCGTGAACGGATTTCCGGGCATGAGCTCTACGAACGGAAATGCACAGCTTTTCGGGATGGGGGTTGACGCGCCGCTCACACGACTTGCAGCCTCCGAACACCTCGACTTCTTCGTTGAGGCACCCGAGCTCGAATGGGGAACGAGCACGACCTTCGGGGTCGACGGCGATCTCACTCGACTCGACGATTCCCAGGGCGCCTGTGCATCCTGGAATGCCGAGGCAGCAAGCTTCATAGAGGTTGAAACAGCCGCAGGGTCGGGCTCCGTCGTGGTTTATGACGACGGTTCGGAGCACGCGCGCTTCCCCTTCGAGATTAGCCAGGCTACCCAGCTTACCCTCAGTTTCGACGCCAACGCGAGTGTAGCCACCGCGCTCTTGCTCGACGAGCAAGGTCGAGCACTCTACGCACAATCCGGCGTCACTTGGCAGGTGGTGCCGTCTGGCTCCAACTTCACCGGGCCGCTCAAGGGACTGAAGGCCAACTTCTTCCCCGACGGCATCAACAACGAGGTGATCGTGACGGTGTTCTTTCAAGATCTCTCCGCGAGCATGAAGCTCGAGGGCAGCTCGGGAATCTTCCAACAGGTGGAGTGAGCCGCTCTCACGTGGCCCGAAACAGTCGGTCCTTGATCGCGTTCCAATTGGGATCGTTCGGAACGGCCTCAATCAGGATGTGCGCCACACCGCTCGTCTCCAGGCGATGGAGCGCAGCGTAGAGACCCCGAGCATAGGCGCGAGCGTCGCGTGGAAGTCGCTCGATTGGTTGATCGACCCCACCGCCCAACTCGGTGTCGGTGAACAGCAAGAGACCACACGGGCCTGCGCTGCGTTCAATCAGCTGTTCGCGGTCCAACAGGAACGCGGGCACCGCAGGTGCATAGTGCCGGCGCGCCAAGCCCGGGGCGAGCATCGGTGCTTGAGCGTCGCTCACAGCCGCTCCCAAATCAACGACGGGACCGTATTGTTCTAGCTCGGTAGGCCCAATCGAACCGCGTCGCAGGATCTCGATCGCAGCGCCGACCACTCGCACGATGGTGGACTCAATTCCGAAGCCAGTCGCACCGCCGTCCAACACAAATACCTCGGTTCCGAGGCTCTTTTCGACGTGCTCCGCGAGCGTGGGCGAAAGGTGGGTCGAGCGGTTGGCGCTCGGCGCGGCGATCGGTAACCGAACCTCACGCAGTAGCGCCTGAGCGATCGGATGGTTGGGCACTCGCAGCCCCACAGTCGGCCCTCCAGCTGTGGTTTCGGTCGCTAACAGGTTCGGCCGTAGCGGTAACACCAACGTTAGCGGTCCGGGCCAGAAAGCGCGCGCGAGCCGCAGCACCAACGGTGACACTTCCTCCGCGTAGGCCAGGGCGGTATCCGCGTCGGCGCAGTGCACGATGCTCGGGTTCGTCGCAGGACGGCCTTTGGTCGCGTAAATCCTGCGCACGGCCTCGGCGCGATCCGCTCTCGCGCCCAGCCCGTACACCGTCTCCGTCGGAAAAGCACAGAGCTGACCTGCGTGAAGAAGCTCGCAGGCTCGCTCTAGCCCTTGCTCATCGAACGACGCGATCATGACCGAGCTACTAGTGTGTCCAAGCGCGGGCCGAGAGCCATTCGAGCGCAAGCCTGAAAAAAGCTCTGAATCGCGGAGGTCTCCGGCTTAAGATGAGGCGTGAAGCACTGGCAGCATCTCGCCCTCATCACCTTCGGCACCGCGGCAACCCTCCTCGGCGCCTGTGCCGTAAACGACTTCAGCAGCGGCTCCGGCGGAAAGGGTGGCAGCAGCGCTAACACGGGCGCTGGCGGCGCTGGCGGTGGCGCCGCCGACTCCTCCTCGAGCCAAGGAGCTTCCTTCGGTACGGGCGGCAACGTCCCGATGGGGCAGACCATCACCATCGAGCCGGCGAACTTCGTGCTCAACGTCGATGGCCCCGGTAGCCCAACGCAACCGTTGACGGCCACCATCAACGGGCAGGACGTAACCGCGTTGGTTACCTGGTCGTTCGAGAAGCCGTACATCGGCGACGTGCAGCCAGGCGGCTTCTTTCCGACGGGCAACGCTGGCGGTGTGGGGAAGTTGGTGGCGACCCTCGGTACCTCTTACGGCGAGACCAGCGTTACCGTCTTCGCGCAGAAGGTCGTCGGCGCCGACTTGATCGACCCCGCGGCGAAGGCTGCCTTGGACGCGCCTTCAGGCTTGCCCGACCCGTCGATGGACTTCATGTACCCGTTTGACGAGACGGTATTCCCTCTGGACGTGCTCGGTCCGGAGCTGATGTGGAACGGAACCAACGGCGGGGACGTTTACAAGCTGCACCTCCAAGAGACCTACCTCGACTACACCGAATACTTCACCGTTGCGCCGCCCGCGCGTCACCTCCTGCCGGAAGCGGACTGGACCAACATCACTCTCTCGGGCAGCGGAGCGCAGAGCGATCCGCTCGAGGTCTCTCTCGGGCGCTACGCTGGCGGCACGGCTTACCAGCCCGAGCAACGCACCTGGCGCATCGCGCAGGGCAAACTGAAGGGTGTTGTCTATTATTGGGAGCTGCCCGACCAATGCCCCAATGCGCCTGGTAACGGGCGCGTATTGCGCATCAAGCCCAACTCCGACCAGGCCGTAGAGTTCTTTCAACCCGGAGGTTGTTGGGGCTGTCACACGGTTAGTCGCAACGGTAAGCAGATGATGGCAACGCTAGACTCTGGCCAACCGTTTCCACAAATCACCGTGGATTTGACGACCGACCCAGCTACCCCCGGCACCATCACCACGAGCGCCCTGATTGGGGGAACCTTCAGCGCCTACAACGATAAGGGCGACCGCATTATCGTTAGCAACGACGATTCGTCGAATTTTAATAAGCTATTAACGATCGTTGACTCAACCACCGGCGGCGCACTCGCCGGGAGCGTAATGGGCCCAGGCTGCGGTGAACCGGCTTGGTCTCCCAACGGTGAAAAGCTGGCGGCTATTTGCGGGCTGAGCGGTGGCGGTTGGATCTTCGATCTGAACGAGGGCCACTTGAGCGTCGCGGACGTGGCCGCCGACGGCTTCACAGTGACCAACACGCAGGTCATCGTTCCGCAACAAGGAGAGGTCGGTCGCCCTGCCTACCCGAGCTTTGCGCCCGGCTCCGAACTAATCGCCTTTGGTAGGCCCACCCAAGGTTCGCGCTCCTCGGGGGACGGAACGCTCTGGCTGACCGACTTGACTGGCACCAACGTCAAGCAGCTAACGCGTGCCAGCGAGGGCAACCAAAGCTTCAATCCCGTCTTCGCGCCGTTGCGTGCTGGCGGCTACTACTGGCTCGTTTACATCTCGCGACGCGACTACGGCAATCGACTCGTCGGCGCTAACCGACAACAACTTTGGATCACCGCGATCGATGATCCGGCAACCGCTGCTGATCCGTCGAACCCGCCGTTTTACCTTCGTGGTCAGCAGGACTGCGGAAAGAGCGAGAACGCTTACTTCGCTTTGGAGCCCTGCAAAGAGATCGGCGAAGACTGCTCCTCTGGCGCGGACTGCTGCAACGGTACCTGCCTCAAAGACCCGAGTACCGGCCAATACAGCTGCGGCGCTCCGCAGGAGTGCGCCTTGGATGGCAACGCCTGCAAGACCTCTGAAGATTGCTGCAATCCGGATGCACAATGCATCGATGGCTTCTGCGTGGCCGAGATTCCGCGCTAGTGGGCGGTCTACGGAGCGCCTTTGGCAGCAACTGAGCGCAACGACCAAGCGACGGACCTCAGCTTCGAGGCGCTAGGACTACCACCAGACCTGTTACAGGCTCTGGTGGAGTTCTCGCACAACCAACCCACGCCCGTCCAAGCGGAGGTCATTCCGAGTGCGCTCGCCGGGCACGACGTTTGGGCCTGCGCCAAAACGGGCTCCGGCAAGACAGCGGCGTTCATCCTGCCGCTTTTGGCGGGGCTGAGCCGATGCCCGCCGGCCAAAGCGAATAGGGTGCACGCGCTCGTGCTCGCACCCACGCGTGAGCTCGTCGCTCAAATCGCTGAAGCAGCTCGCAACTACGCTATGGCGCTATCGCCCAAGCCACGGATCCGAGCCGTGTTCGGTGGCGTGTCGATCAATCCACAGATGTTGGACCTCCGCGGAGGTGGGGAGCTTCTAATCGCGACGCCAGGACGATTGCTCGATCTTCTGGCGAAGAATGCGGTCTCGCTCCGGGAGCTCAAGACCCTCGTACTCGATGAAGCCGATCGACTGTTGGCGATGGGCTTTGCGGACGAGCTGGGAAAGGTGAAAGCGCAGCTGCCAGAGCAGCGCCAAACCATGCTTTTCTCAGCATCGTTTGCGCCCGCGATTGAAAAGCTTGCTCGGCAGCTACTGCGAGCGCCTGTACGAGTGGACCTGACGCAGGCACAACCTCCTCCAGCTATCAGCGAGAGGGTCATTCTGGTCGATAGCCGGCGCCGCACAGCGTTGCTGCTTCGGCTACTGCATGAACAGGGCTGGGAGCAAGCCTTGGTGTTTGTAGCGAAGTCGGTGTGGTGTGAACAGCTCGCAAAACAACTACGGTCCGCCGACATCAGCGCGTTGGCGTTGCACGGTGAGCTTAGCCAGGCTGCGCGGACCCATGCACTCAACGCGCTCCGCGAGCGCGAGGTCCGCGTCCTCGTAGCGACCGATCTCGCGTCGCGTGGACTCGACATCACTGAGCTGCCGGTCGTCATCAACTACGACCTTCCGCGCTCCCCCACCGACTACTTACATCGCATTGGCAGGACCGGCCGCGCCGAAACAGCCGGAACGAGCGTGAGCTTCGTCGCAGCGAACGAACGGGCGCAGCTGGCGGTGATCGAGAAGCGGCTTCAGCGCAGGTTCCAGCCTGAGGTACTCACGGGGTTCGAACCAAGGGACGCGGTCCCGGAGGTGCGAGTCGATGCTGGAGCCGGTGGCATCAAGGGTAAGCGCAAGAGCAAGAAGGACAAGCTTCGAGAGGCAGCGCAACGGCTCGCTTCCTCACCTTCAACCGCACTCAAACCAGAAGCGTAAAGCCGCACAACCTGCAGCTACCGATTGCCACCGCAGCCAAAGCAGACGGAGCCAAAACAACCGCAGGGGCACTGCTGCGTCGAGCCAGAGCATGCCCCGTTAAAGCAGTAGTAGCTAAACACCGTATCGCCGTTACAACCCTCACCGCCACAATCACTATACGGGTCTGAGCCATCACCAACCGGCAAACACTTTCCCTGCTTACCGCTGGTGTTAGCAGCCAAACAAGAGTGACATTCCGTGTCACAGGCAGTGTTGCAACAGACCCCTTCTACACAGAAGCCCGACTCACATTGCAATTCTGAATCACAGACGTCCCCATTGGGTGCCAGGGTGCAGCGATCGACGTCGCAATCGAACTCGCAAAGCAAAGCGCTCTCTTGGCAGGTTGACCCGACACAGGTGTAGCTCACCAAGCTATCGCCTACGCACTGCGTTTCTGGGCAATCGCAGATTGTAGCTCCGCCAGCCCCACCGGCAGGCGGGCTACCAGCAGTTCCCCCCGCCCCACCGGTCCCGCCGCCCGCACTGGAAGAACCAGCGTTGCCCATCCCCTGTTCCACCCGCTCGCCGTCAAAGCGCAGCGAGCAATTGCATAGGGCCATCAACAGGAGCCAGCGAAACTGCACGTACTCAGCTTAGGCCCAAACTGCGAGTGCGCCAACCCAGCATAGCTTCGCCAAGGTGCGGCAATGGCCAACGCTCCAATCAAGCGGGACGGAGCATGAACTCAACCACCGAGCTAATCTCCCGGCGCTGAGCGACCAGCAGCAACGTGGCCAACGGAGCGATCACCGAGTTGCCACGCGGGGCGCGAATCTCTCCGCTTGGCTCGTACAACCCAGCGAATACGCAGGAGCGTGGGAACGCCGGGTCGGCCGCGATTTCACTGACTGTGCGCCCGGCGATCTGTGCACCCGGCGTCAATTGCAGCTCAAACGCCGCCGCCCCTCCGTTGCCCAGAAACATCGATGTACGTACGTTTTCGTGTTCAATCGCGGTAGCCAGTGCGCCGATAAAGACCTCGGTCTCGGAGATGATGCGGTCTACGCCGGTATCCTTATAGATAGCGCGATAGGCCTCATCCTTTACCCGCACCATAATGCGTTTGGCTCCGCACGCCTTTGCCAGCGCGGCGAACGCGAGGTTGTCGGCGTCCCGCGGGAGCATTGCAACTGCCACATCCGCGCGCGGCATACCCGCGTCGCTTAGCAGCCGCGGGTCGGTGCCGTCACCGGCCAACGCGACCAGCCCATGCATCTCGAATGCAGCCCGCGCGACGTCTGCGTCACGGTCCAGGAGCGTCACAGAGTGGCCCGCTCCAAGCAGGTGAATCGCGACGCTGAGCCCAGCTCGACCACCGCCTGCAATAACGACTTTCAATGGCTACTCCCTTCAATATCCGCAGCCGCTATTCTGCGATCGCACTCTGCGATCGCGAGCTCGGCGACATCCCGCGCCACGAGACCACGTTGTGCGGCGTCCACCAGCGCAGCCTTTCGACCCACCATCAAGGTGGCCGCAACCAGCCGTTCCCGCTCCAGCGAGTTCGCCGCGCCGAGGATCTGCTCTGCCGCGATCATCTCCCGCTGGAGGGCGGCCTTGTGTGCCGCGTGCTCTGAGCGTGATACCAGCCCCGAGCCCAACAAGTTATCGAGATCCGACTGACCGCGCTTGGCGGCGATCAGTGTCGCCTTCGCGTGCTCCATCACCGGATCCGGCCCATTCAGCGTTACACGCAGCCAAAGCAATATGCGCTTGAACGGCAAACCCTGCGTTACCAGGGTAACGAAGGTTACGCCAAACACGATGGTCACCAACCTTTCGCGCCAGGGCAACGTCAGCGGGAGCGCCAATACAGCAGCCATCGAAAGAGCCCCCTTGATGTTGCCGGCAACCATGACGTGTTGCCACGAAAGCGGGATCCGTTCGCGGAACACCAGCCGCAGACCAGCGAATGAACCGTAAACGGCGAGCGCTCGACCAGCATGTAAAGCCAACAGCGCGGAAAGGATGGAGAAGCGCTCGGCGTAGAGGAGCTCCGCGCGGATTTGCATTCCGACCAGCAAAAAGAGAGCGACGTTGATGGCAAATCCGCAGGTCTCCCAAAAGCCACCGAGGGCCAGAAAGCGAGCGGGCTCGAGCGCCTTGCGAGCCGCCTGGCCGATCGAAAGACCGGCGACCACCACCGCGATGATGGGAGATGCGTGGACCCGCTCCGCGACCAGCGAGGTCCCAAACACGAGGACGACCGAGGAGAGGATGACCGTCAGGTGGTCCGGTGCTCGGCGTAACACCACCCCGCCCAAGGCGCCAAACGCGCCGCCGATCAGGGCGCCACCGACGATCGCAAGCAGCAGCGAGCGAACCGTCGCTCCAACGTCGAATACCCCGCTCGTGACGACCGCCGCGCACAGCCCCACGAGCACCAACGCGGTACCGTCATTGAAGAGGCTCTCCCCCTCCATGATAGCCGCGAGCCGAGCCGGCACCCTCGCCCCGCGAAAGGCCAGTAAAACACTCACTGTATCGGTAATGGCAAGCAACGCGCCCATCAACATCGCAATCGGAAGCGGCATTGACAGAACCTGTGTGGCAATCAGCCCGGTGGCGATGAGCGACAAACCAACGCCTGGGATGGCGAGCGCAAAGATCGGCCTGGATGCCAAGCGAAGCTGCTCTGTATCGGTAAAGAGCGCCGCCTCGAACACGAGCATTGGCAGAAAGACGAGCAACACGAGGTCAGGGTTGAGCGGGGCGCTTGGCAGCAGATCGAACAAGACCGCAAGTAGCCCGACCACGACCAGCACCACGTTGTACGGAAGACTCGCGCGCTTCGCGACGATGGTCATCGCGGCCCCAATGGCCAGCGCGAACATCAACGATTCAAGCTCTTCTCGCATGCTGCCTCCGGGCTCACGCCCGACGAGTAGCACGTCCTGCGCTCGCTTGTCCGCAGAGCGGCCACCCCATGGCCGGACATGGCGAGAACACCCAACGGAAGGATGCAAGCATGGGTCGATGAGTCAACTAGCCCGATCGAAGAGACCCTCGCGCCTTCGCCCAACCGCGGCCCTCCGGGGCATCTGCGCGACCACGCTTGCTTTGACCGCTACCGCCTGCGGGGACGACTCGACCGAGACCGCGCCCAAAGACTGCTTCGAGCTGGCAGACGGCAGCTGCGTCAAGGAGACGTTCGAGAACCCCAAGACGCTCGAACCCAACGCCGACGGCGTCTATGAACTGCAGCTTCAGCCGACCGAGTTCCTCTTAGACGGTAAGCGTCACTGTGGCAGGGGCTACAATGGCCAATACCCCGGACCTACCATCGACACCAAAGCAGCCAAGCCGGGCGAGCAACGCAAGGTTCGCGTCAATCTTCGCAACGGCTTTAGCAAGAATGACTACCAACCGGTAAGTGACGACGCAGAGGAGGTTTGCACCTGTACCGACACGGAGAGCGGTGAGTCCTGCGCTAGCCACGGTCACGGGGGCAGCAGCACCTGCCAATGCACCAACACCGAGGGCGCGATCTGCCATGTGTTCGACTTCAACACCACGAATCTGCACTTTCATGGCTCCCACGTGCGCCCCGACTACGCCGCGGGTGGCGGCTGTGAAGAGACCGACGAGCTCGGGTGCCGAACCTGCAGCGGAGATAGCCTAGGTGTGCGCGAGTGCTTTCACTCGGACAACGTATTGTCCCGAGTAGGTCCCGGAGAGGGCGTTCAACATCGCTATGACCTCGATGAAGATGGCCTACATCACGCTGGGCTAAGTTGGTATCACCCGCATATTCACGGTACCACCGCCATCCAGGTCGCTGGCGGCGCGGCAGGCGCTTGGATTGTGCGTGGCCCGCTCGACGAGATCCCGGGAATCAAGAATGCGCGCGAACGCGTCATGGTGCTGACCACCCCGCCGACCAACTACACCCCATTGGCGGACGACGAGACGTGCGATGAAGACCACATTACCTTCAACAAGTTCGCGACGCTCAATGCCACGCCCAACGGCGTCAATCCACAGGCCAACCTCGTGAACGGCATGCGGCGCCCGCGGCTGGTCATGCCCCCGGGACAAATCGAGCGTTGGCGCATCGTCGACGCTTCGTTCCTTGATGAGGCTCAGCTCGTGATTTTCAAGGGCAAAGACTCGAACTGCGAGGAGCTCGATCTTGCGGCTGGCCCCGTACCGCTAACCCAAATTGGGCGCGACGGCCTCGCGCTCCCCAAGCCTGCAGACGGTAAAGATTGGCCCTTTGCGCCGCCCTATATGTTTCTGTCCTCGGGCTACCGCGTAGAGGCGCTGCTCGACGGTAGCAAGCTATCTCATGGAGATACGCTATGCGTGATGTCGGCGCGGGCCCTGCAAGAGGACACCACCGGCACTACGCCGGGGTTGGTTGGGACTCTTGAGCCGCCGACCGCAGAGGAGCTGCTCAAAGCGGCCGGAAACGGCGACCTTCTGGCAATCGTCAACGTAACGAATGCCGCCGGCACGCCGAGCGAAACCGAGATGCCCGACCTCACCCTCGTAGCCGCGGAGTCTCCGAGCATGATGTTGCAGAATGGCCAGACCGATGCGCTCGCAAAGTGCGAGGAGATCCGCGCCGTGAGCGATCTGAACCTGATCGATCAGCTCTCGGCGCTCTGGCTCCTCTTCTACAATACAGAGGGACTCGACAAATGCGGCTTTGAAGATCACAGCATCAACGCAAAGAACTTCGAGTCAACCGACCGCGAAAAGTATCCGTACGATCGCGTGCTCACCAAGGGAGCAGTCGACCATTGGCGCGTGGTGTCGGGCTTTGATGGTCACCCCTTCCACATTCATATCAACCCGTTCTTGGTCTGCCCGCTGCCGCCGGCCGGCTCGCCCGACCCGAACGCTGTCGGCAGACTGTTCGAGCCACCGTTTGCTCATTGGCGCGACACCTATCTCGTAAACCTCAATCGCACGGGGGACTTTTTAACCGAGTATCGAGCCTTCACGGGGGACTTCGTTTATCACTGCCACAAGCTCACCCACGAAGATCACGGGATGATGGAGCTGCTTCGCATCTGTGATCCCGAGACAGAGGCCTGCGACCAGCTTTGCGACGGTCAGCCTTGCAATTGGAACACGTGCGCCCCGGGGGATGACAACTGCGAGCGCGGGCTCGTCGCGACCAAGTGCCTATTGGACCCGCTTGGCTACTGCCCCGAGGCTGCCCTGCGCTGCACGACCTGTGATAGCGAACAGTCTTGCCCTGCAGAAGCGCATTGTTCGGAGGAGCCAGGGCTGGACGACCTGACCCGTTGTGTTCCCGGCTGCCTCACACCGGAGGACTGCGCCATCACCGACACGTGCAACGCTGGTAGCTGCGAACCGGCGCCGTGTGGACCGCCCTGCATGCCGCCGCAAATGTGCATTCACGGTAGCTGCGAGTAGCGCCAACGAATGAAGCGTTGCGAGGCTCGGGGGCGTAGGTCCTCGAGCCTCTGCGCTTGTGGGGTCAGTGCGGACACGCCGAGCGCAACAGCGATGAGGCCTGGTATCGTGCGGGCATGCGCTTCGTTATTAGCTTTGGGCTCGTTCTCGTGACGTTCATTTCTGGGCTGCTGATGGGCTGTGGGGGCAACGTCGTTTTCGACGAGGCGAGTGACGGTCAGGCCGGGTCGACCGCTGAATCTACCTCGCAAACCTCGGGCACTTTTCCAGATGGCACGATCACGCCTGTCGTCGATGAGCTGCAGCTCATAGCCAATTGCATTCCCGATGTCGGCCCGGACCCCGTTTCAGGAACGGTCACGGTCACTTACTTCAATACCAGCGATGAGGCCCGCTCACTCGAGCTGCTTGGGGCCTCCCTGGGCTTTTCAACCGATGTGGAAGCATGGGTTTTCTTCGTGGAGTTCGACCCGACCTCCAGCGGACCTGTGCCTGCAAACAGCCAGACGACTGTCATCCACGAGAAGACGAAGATGCAGGAAGACTCGTCCTTCATTTGCTCGCTTTGCGACCTGCCGATGACCGTGCAGCTGAGCTTTCGAAACGAGCAGGGCGGCGATATCATCGTCACCGAGAACACCAAGCTGGATTGCTCCTTCTAGCAGCGCTCTTCGAGAGAAGCGGCCGAAAGGCCCGTTGGTCCTTCCACCGGGCCCGAGTCATTCCGCCGAAGGCGGATGCAGCAAACAAAATGACTCGGGCGCTCTTCAATCGAATCGGCCGAAGGCCCCGTTGGTCCTTCCACCGGGCCCGAGTCATTCCGCCGAAGGCGGATGCAGCAAACAAAATGACTCGGGCGCTCTTCAATCGAATCGGCCGAAGGCCCCGTTGGTCCTTCCACCGGGCCCGAGTCAT